>NZ_CP080507.1:542500-1801732 GCF_019464535.1 Horticoccus luteus
TTCTGCGATGAGGCGTGGGAAGAGAAAGTTTTCCAAATACTCACGCCCCCCGGCCTTGGTGCCCCCGCCGGACATCTTAAAGCCACCGAAGGGATGGCGCTGCACTACAGCTCCAGTGCATCCACGGTTTATGTATAGATTACCGACCAGCTGTTCGGTCTTCGCGCGGTCGATTGCCGCTGGGCTGCGGGAGAAGAACCCTCCGGTCAGTGCGTAGTCGTTCGCATTGGCCATCTCGAACGCCTCGTCGAGATCCTTGGCCTTTAGAATTGCAAGTACTGGACCGAAGATCTCCTCGCGCACGATCCGATCAGTCGGCCGACAATTCGTAAAAATGCAGGGCGGTACATAATAACCGCCAGTCTCCCGTAAATGAGGCGGTAATGTGCCCTGCCAAGCCAAGTGGCATTCTTGTCTGCCTGCTTCGATGTAGGCGAGAATCGACTTTTGCGCGCCCTCGTCGATGACGGGATTCACTATTGTCCCCGGTTGCGAGGGATCACCTACAGGTATGGCGGGGCAAGCGGAGAGGAGGCGGCCTACGAATCGATCGTAGATCGTCTCGAGAACAATCAAACGTGAGAGCGCCGAGCACTTTTGGCCTGCAAATCCAAACGCGCTGTAGATCACCGCGGGGATCGCCTCATCCAGATCGGCATCCGTATCGATAATCATCGCGTTCTTTCCGCCCATCTCGCAGACCACCTTCTTAAGATTGATTTGTCCGGCCTTAGTTTTGCCTGCCTCTTGCCAAATATTGAGGCCAACTTCCCGCGATCCGGTGAACGCAATAAAATCCACCTGAGGATGCGCCACAAGATGTGCGCCGGCATCAGCACCGGAACATGGTAGAAAATGCAACGCACCGGCAGGCACCCCGGCTTCCCGGAGTATGTTCATTAAGTAAGCGCCGATAATAGACGTCTGCCTGGCAGGTTTGATAATAACGCAGTTGCCAGCGACGAGCGGAGCGACAGTAAGGCCCGTGAGAATCGCCAGAGGGAAATTCCAAGGCGCGACCGCGATGCCTACTCCGCGGGGGGACCATGTTTGTACGCAGTGCTCCCCAGGAACGTCTTGAGTGACGACAGGTGTGACAATTCGGCGTATCTCCGACGCATAAAAGCGAAGAAAATCGATCGCCTCAGACGTATCGCCATCTGCTTCAAGCCAGGGCTTCGCGGCTTCCAAGATCAAGAGAGAGTTTATCTCCAGGCGGCGCGTCTCCATTATCTCAGCCGCAGTTTCTAGAATGGAGGCCCGAACGTCTACGGGCGTTGCCCGCCATTGCGGAAAAAACGCGACGGATGCGGCCACCGCCTCATCAGCGTCTTGCACGGTCCCTTGCGCCCAATAGCCGATGATTTGCGCCGGACGCGCCGGGTTCACGGATGCAATAAATGCGCGGTTTGTGATTTTCTTTCCGTTTACTATACACGGCCACCGCTTGCCCAGATGGCGGGTTTCGAAGTCTTTGAGGGCGGCTTTTTGCGCGGTGCGATTTGTGGCGATAGTAAAGTCGGTATTCGCTGCGTTGATGAACGATCCTGGAGGGCGAGGGCGCCGCCGAAGTGGCTCGGCGGCGCCGGCAATCGCGTTGACGGGATTATCAAGCATCTGCGACTGGCTCGTTTCCCCGCTGTATTTTGAGCGTAAAAACCCTTCGTTGGAGGTGTTTTCCAACAGACGTCGGACGAGATACGCCATCCCTGGGAGAAGCTCGCCAATGGCGGTGTATTCGCGGACGCGATGGCCAAGTTGCAGCAGGGCGGCCTTCAAGTCGTCTGCCATGCCATAGAGCGCTTGAAACTCTATCAAACGTGGATCGACGCCCAGGCGCTCGGACTGTACAATCGCGTGGGCACACGAGCGGACATTATGTGACGCGAAGTTCGGGGTTATGAGATCGGCGTTCTCAAGGAGAATGATCGATAGCTTTTCATAGTTCGCATCGGACTCCGGTTTTTTCTGCCAGACGGGGATCGGCCACTCCCGTTGTTGAGCATTGATCGTTTCGTAGTCCCAATAGGCTCCCTTGACCAAGCGGATGTTGAGTGGGCGGCCTCTCGCTCTCGCCCAAGCGACGAGACCGTTCAGATCTTCTTCGCAATCGCGAAGGTACGCCTGTAATGCAATTCCGATTGCAGGTTGGCGGGCGAATTCAGCTTCTTCGAATATGGACTTGAAGAGAGCAAGGGTGAGGTCTTTCAGCCGGTAGCTCTCCATATCGAAGTTGATAAGTGCGCCGACTGCGGCGGCACGGCGGAGGATAGGGCGCAGGCGCAACTTTAGCGCCTCAATCGAGTTTTCGGGATCCGCGGGATGAACGTCCGGCGTGAGTGCCGAGATTTTTACCGACAGATTCAGGCGCGGAAGCGGGCCGGTGGGGCCGACGTCGGAGCGGCATGGAGTTGGCCTGGCGGCATAGTATTTCGAAACGGAATCCAATATTTCCAAGTTTCGCCGAAGGAAAATATCCGCCTCTTCATCGCTCACCACCGTTTCGCCAAGCAGATCAATGGTGGTGGCCAGTCCAAGTTTCTCGTTCTTCTGGATCTGTTTGATTAAATCTTCACCCGTTTCGCCGGCGACGAACTGCCTGGCCATATCGACGATTTGGGCTTTGACAGGTCCTGCGACGAGGCTGGGCGCGAACGAGGAGGCCGCGAGTCCGACTTTGAGCGCTGGATTCAGTTCGACGGCTTTTTCCCCCAGATACTCCTGCAGGTGGCGAACGATTTCTGCAGAACTATGCAGTGAAGGAAGCACGTCGACGAAGCGAAAGAGTTGGGTCTTGAAGGCGGGATCCTTCATCGACCAATCCATCAACCGGGCATAAGCGCCTTTTTTCGAGAACAGCGCAGGCGGCGGCTGCTTCTCCATCAACGCGAAGAGCTCGGCGCCTTTGGCGCGAACGGCCGCTTCGATTTGGGGATCCGGGGCGGGAAAACGTGCTGAGGCCATGGGGTATGGTTTTATGACACTCGACCAGTTGGTCGTGGACAGCAAGGTTCCACGAACCGGAAAGCGTTGGTTTAACCAACCCTAATGGCTGATGGGCCGTCGAGTTCTAGCCGCGAAGCAACAGGTTGCGTGCGTTGCACGTTATGCGCTCGCGCTGGGCGTGGATCCACCGCAAAGGATTTCTGCGACTTTTCGGCGCGAGCCGGGTTCTGGGCATGAACGATGACCATCCAGTGCAAACCCAACCCACGGGACTGACGCCCCCGGCTGACTTCACCACGTTCATGCGCAATTATCAGGACATGGTCTTTTCGACGGCAATGCGCCTGACCGGCAACGCGGCGCAGGCCGAGGACATTTCCCAAGAAGTGTTCCTGAAAGCCTACGAACACTACGAAAATTTAGAAGCGAACGCGTCGGCGGGCGGCTGGCTGAAAACCGTCGCGACCAACCTTTCGCTCAATCATCTGCAACGTTACCGTAATCGCTGGCGTTTCTTCTCCGAATTTCGCCACACCGACGACGCAGGCGACGATGAGCCCGGCATCGAATTTCCCGCCGAGGACTCGTTCTTTACCACGGTCGACGCCGGCGAACGCCGGATCTGGATTGAACAAGCCCTTAAACAGTTGCCCGACCATCAACGCGTGCCGCTCGTCCTCTATCATTTTGAAGACCTGCCCTACGATGAGATCGCCCGGAAGCTCGGTGTATCGCTCGCCAAGGTAAAAACCGATATTTTGCGCGCGCGCGCGGCGCTGGCCAAAGTGCTGGCCCGCAGCGGCGCGAGCCACGAAACTTTTCCCCAAGCTTAAGATCGCGATGAATCCGCACGACGAAAGTAAACTGGAGCATCTTATCCACCGCACCCTGCGTTCGCTACCGGACCATCCGGCGCCGCGGTCGCTCGAGCATCGCGTGCTTGCCGCGATTGAGGCCCGGCGCGCTTTGCCATGGTGGCATCGTTCCTACGCGAACTGGCCGGCCCCGATTCGCGCGAGCTTCTTTGTTTTGTCTGCTTTGGCGGCGGCCGTCGTTCTCGGCGGAGCGTTCTTGGGCGGCCATGAAACTTCCCGCGTCGCGGCCGACTTTGCGCGAAATTTCTCGTGGCTTGTCACGTTGCGCGGCGCCGCCGGAGATGTGATCGGAGCATTCGGCACGGTGTTCAAATCGATCCCGCCGTTGTGGATCTACGGCTTGCTGGCGGCGGTCGCCGGCGGCTATGCGGCCTTGCTTGGCATGGGCGCGGCGGTGTTTCGGACGTTCTTCTCGCAGCGCTCAACTTCCTCTTAATCATGAACAAGTTTTTTCGTTCTCTCCTGCTCGTTGGTTTGTGGCCAGGGGTCGTGGCGTTTGCGGCGTTGCAGGCGCAAAACTCCTCCGACGCTGAGCCGACGACGAAGGAGCAGGCAAACGGCCTGCGCCGACTCGATGATACGACGCCCGGTTCAGCATCGGTCGATGAGGCGGCGCGTTCTTCGGCGGCGGCCGCTCGCGCGGAAGATGATCCTGCGGACACCGACCAAATCGCGCCTGCGCCCACGCAAAAAAAATCGAACCGCGAACGCCGACGCGCCAACTCCACGAATCGCGATGACGATCGAGTGAGTGTGTTTGCCGATACCCACGTGGCCGCCACGGAGACGGTGCATGGTAAAGCGGTCGCGGTGATGGGCGACGTGACGATCGACGGCTGTGTGGACGATGACGCCGTCGCAGTGATGGGAAACAACACGGTCAACGGCACGGTGAAGGGACAGGTCGTAGCGGTGTTGGGCGACGTCACGCTCGGTCCTCGCGCCCGGGTTTCCGGAGATGTGGTAAGCGTAGGCGGCGCTGTATCGCGCGATCCGGAAGCAGTGGTCGAGGGAAAGATCGTCCAACAGGCGATCGGCAAAAATCTACATGTCGGAGTGCCGATTGCGGCTTGGTGGTCGCATGGGTTGGGGCGCGGACGCCTCCTCGCATTTGGAGCGCACCTCACTTGGCTCTGGATTGCTACGGCTGTGACGTTGCTCTTCTACGTGGTGCTCGCGGCCGCGTTTCCAAGGGGATTGCGGCGTTGCGCTGATCAACTCGTTGAACGGCCGGGTCTGACAATTTTGACCGCTGTTCTCTCCGTCATCGCCTTGCCTGTGGTGTTTGTGCTTTTGCTGGTGACGATCGTCGGGATCCCCGTGGCCTTTGTCGCTTTGCCGATTGGAGTGTTGCTGGCGGTGTTTTTTGGCAAAGCCGCAATCTACACGTTGGTCGGTCGCGGGTTGACGGGAGGACGAGCACATCCGGTCGTGGCGGTTTTACTGGGCGCTTTCGTCTTCATTCTGCTGTATCTCGTGCCGCTTCTCGGCATTGCGATTTCATTTTTCGTTTCACTCCTCGGATTCGGGGCGGCGGTGCTCGCGCTGATCACTTCGAACCGGAAGGCGGCGCCTTCGGCGGCGTCAGCCACATCGGGCGCGCCCTATAGTAACGGGCCGGTGATTGTGCCGCCGCCAGCGCGCAGTTCGGTCGTTGAACCCGCCCTCGTGGTCGAGGCTGCGCCTGGGGCAGAGGGCGCCGGCGCGACAGCGACCGAGCCAACAAGTGTGCCGCCGCCGCCGTTCAGTGCCGCGGCCGAAGTGCCGCGGATGGCAGAGCCTCCGCCACTCGGCGCGATTGCGTTGCCGCGAGCTGGATTTTGGCTGCGCATGGCGGCAATGTTAATCGATCTCGTGCTCGTCGCCATCCTCATCGGTCTCATGCATGGCTCGGGGGCAGTCGTGATCCTGATGCTAGGAGCGTATGGCGCGGTGATGTGGAAGTTTAAGGGCACGACGGTCGGAGGCATCGTGTGCGGCCTCAAAGTTGTGCGGCTGGATTCGCGTCCGATCGACTGGCCGACGGCGGTGGTCAGGGCGTTGGGGTGTTTCCTTTCGCTGGTCATCGCCGGGCTGGGGTTTGTCTGGGTCGCCTTCGATGACGAAAAACAGAGCTGGCACGACAAAATCGCAGGCACGACGGTCGTGAAACTGCCTCGGGGCGTGCCGTTGGTGTAAGCGGAGCGGCGGATTTTTCACTGACAGCGGCGCAGGGTTGGGGGAACCTCTGCGGATGACCAAACCGCTTGTAGGAATCATCATGGGGAGCACGTCCGATTGGGAGACCATGCAGCACGCGGCGCTGCAACTCGAGGCGTTGGGGGTGCCGTTCGAAAAGCGGGTGGTCAGTGCGCATCGGACGCCTAAATTGATGGTGCGCTACGCCGAGTCGGCGGAAAAGCGCGGCCTCAAGGTAATCATCGCCGGAGCGGGTGGCGCCGCTCACTTGCCGGGAATGACGGCGTCGCTCACGACATTACCCGTGCTGGGAGTGCCAGTGGAGTCGAAAGCCTTGAAAGGGCTCGATTCGCTCCTTTCGATCGCGCAGATGCCGGGAGGCGTGCCCGTGGCGACATTCGCGATCGGGAAAGCGGGCGCCATTAATGCCGCGCTTTTCGCCGTCTCGCTGCTCGCGCAAAGCGATGCGCACACCAAACGTGCGTGGGAGAATTTCCGCGTGCGGCAGACCGCCACGGTGCTCAAGGCGAAGCTGCCTTGACGAGGTGCCGGCGGCCACGGACCAGGTCGCGGAAAATTGAGTTGGTTTCTCCGGCGGAGTTCTGCGTTCTAACCGGACAACCATGATTTTGCCGGGAAAGACAATTGGCGTGCTCGGAGGAGGGCAGTTGGGCCGGATGCTGGCGCAGGCGGCCCAAACGATGGGCTATCGCGTGCACATATTTGAGCCGCAGTCGGGGTGTCCGGCGGGCGCGGTGGCGAACCGGGAAATCAACGCGTCTTATGACGATGTCGCCGCGTTGACCGAATTCGCGCGCGGGGTGGACGTGGTGACCTACGAATTTGAGAACATTCCATCGGCCCCGCTGGCCGCGCTGGCGGCACTCGTGCCGCTGCATCCGCGTGCCGAGGTGCTGCACATCTGCCAGAATCGGCAGCGCGAGAAGGCGTGGTTGCGCGCCAATCAGTTCCCGCACGTGCGTTATGCGGAAGCGCTCGATGGCGATATCGTCCCGGCGGTGGCGCAAGTCGGTCGGCCTTGCGTGGTAAAGACAGCGGATTTCGGATACGACGGCAAGGGGCAGATGCGGATCGTGAGTGAGACCGATTTGGAGCAGGCGGCCGCGATTTTTCGGGGGCGGCGTTGCGTGGTGGAGCGTTGGGTGGATTTCAAGGCGGAGCTGTCGGTGATCGTGGCGCGCGGCGCGACCGGCGAGCAGAGGGCGTTTCCCGTCGCCGAAAATATCCATACGCGGCATATTTTGGACGTGACGCTGGCGCCGGCGCGTTTCGGCGAAGCTGTTCTGCGCGAGGCGGAGCACGTGGCACTCGCCATCGCCGAGCGGTTGGAGGTGGTGGGCCTTTTGGCGGTGGAAATGTTTCTCAGCGACAAAGGCGAAGTCCTCGTGAACGAGCTGGCCCCGCGGCCGCACAATTCCGGCCACTGGACGATCGACGGATGCGAAACGAGTCAGTTCGAACAGCACGTGCGCGCGGTTTGTGGATTGCCGCTCGGCGCAGTGGACGTGCGATCGCCGACGGTGATGGGCAATATTCTGGGCGACGCGTGGGGCTGGGACGGCGATAAGATCGTCGGCGAGCCCGACTGGCTGGCCGTGCTGCGTGAGCCGCGAGCCAAATTACATCTTTATGGGAAACGGGAACCGCGTCGCGGGCGCAAGATGGGCCACTTCACCGTGCGCGCCGCCTCGGTGGAGGCCGCCTTGGCCGGCGCCGAGCGCGTGAAAGCGTCGTTAAGGACAGGCGCGTAACGAAATAATTGGTTTCGCTGCGCCTACTGATGGGGAGCGGCGTTGACTGCGGCCGCGAGCGGATCGGTGACGCCGGTATCCAGGACGTATTTCCAAGAGCCATCGGGTTGGCGCTTCCAAATCGTGACGTATTTTCCGGTGGCGCGCTTTGTTTCGGCGCCGGCGGATGTGGCTTCATAGAGCCAAGTGCCCCACGTATAGCCCAGTTTTCCATGGGGCTCGACCTCGGCGAAGGCGGGTTTCCACGTCAGTTTGCCGTCTTTCCATTCACGGAAACGCGCGGTCACGGCCGCGGACCCTCGGAGAGCGAATGGCTGGGTATCGAGAAAAATACAGTCGGGAGCAGCGTACGCCAGGAAAGCAGCGCGCACGCCGTCATGGGCAGCCAAAGTGCAGAAGGCTTCATCGGCCTGCAATAGCTCGGCCCTGGGTGTGCCGACATCAGTAGCGCGAAGTCCAACACCACAGGCAACACATAGGCATGCGAGAGAGACCAACCGCGGTAGATTCATGATCGGAGGAGAAGGCTATCGAATACGTTTTACGAACACGACGATGTCGGCGCCCACGATGACCATCTTGTAGCCAACAAGGCCGCGCGAAATAACGACTTCGGGGTTCACAAGTTTTTTCGGCAGGTGGAATTGATCAGGGATCCGCTGCTGCCAAATCTGGCCATTATCCAGTAAGAATAGACTGCGGCCTCCGATGTCTTGCACGGAGCCGTCGATGCGCCCGCGGATTTCGTTGCCGGTCGGCGTGGTTGGCCGTTCGCGCTCCACTTGTTCACGGCCAAAGTCGGCGGCAGCGGCGGCCGGAGTATTCTCCGACGTGGGCACCGGCTCCTTGCTGGCGGCAGGTAGTTGATGGTGTTGGATCAACGCGGTCTCAAGACGGCTGAGTTCTTCCGGGCTGAGTTTATCAAGACCTGCGGCGCTGAATTCGGCCGGGGAAAGGATGCGGCGGAGAACCCCTTCCGCCGGAGCTTCGGCCGCCAGCGCGACCACTGTATTACCGGCGAGAAAGGCAGCGGCCAACATACTGAGGCCGCTAAAAAAACGACACACGCGAGGGGGCATGACGCGACGTTTTCTTAATCCAACCGGCGCGGCAAGCGCGAGAAGTGATGAAATTGAAATGCATTTGGGCGCTAAAAACGGCCCGCCGGGCGCTCTCGCGCAGCACTTTGGCGCTTAAATCTATTGATTATGACGCGGAGATACTGCTTGCTGCCAGCCAAGCGAATCCGCCGTAAGGCGGCTCAAGCTTCACAACAAACACTGACAAACTATGAACAAACTCCGCTCGCGGAAGTTCGTGGCTACGTTGTCGCTCTTTGCGACGAGTGGCCTCTTCGCGGTGTCGGGCTATGCCCAGACGACCGCCGATAACAGCAAGCAAGACGAGCCCCAAGTCCTCGAAAAGTTCGAGGTGACGGGTTCTTACCTCCCCCCGGCCGCAAATTCCGTAGCCATCCCGGTGATCAGCGTCACCTCGCAGGTTATCGCGAATTCCGGTAATACCACCAACGTCTTGGAAATTTTGCGCAAGACGGTCCCACAGTTCAGCGGCAACGGTAATCTCGGTTCCACCAACTCGAACGTCGGCAGTGGCAGAACGAACGGCGGATCCATGGTGTCGCTTCGCAATACCGCGACGTTGGTGCTGATCAACGGTCGTCGCGTGGCTTACTCTCCGGTGAGTTCGTCGGGCGGCTATCAGTTCGTCGACGTCAATATGATCCCGGTGGCTGCCATCGAGCGCATCGAAGTGCTCGCTGACGGTGCGTCCGCCATCTATGGTTCCGACGCGGTCGCTGGTGTCGTCAATATCATCCTCAAGACCGACTTTGAAGGCTTCGAAATCGGCGGGCGTTATGGTTGGGCGACCAGCAAGGGTCACCAAGCCGAGCGTTCGGCCTACTTGGTGGGTGGCGTCAGCAATGGCAAAACCAGCATCACCATCACCTCGGAGTGGACCAAGATCGATCCGATCATGGCGTATGAACGTCCTTATTCCGCGGTCACTTACGGAACGCCGTCATTTGCGGGCTCGGTCAACATCGGGGGCAACTTCTATCTCCTCGATCCAGCGAAGACCGCTCCGACCGTCACGCCGGGCGGCCTGTCTCCCGCCGCGTTGGTGGCTGCCGGGACCTACTCCGGCCCGCGCTCGCAGGGCGATCAGTTCGAATTCTTCAACTTGTCGCAATAC
Organism: Horticoccus luteus; assembly: GCF_019464535.1. Classification (GTDB taxonomy): domain Bacteria; phylum Verrucomicrobiota; class Verrucomicrobiia; order Opitutales; family Opitutaceae; genus Horticoccus; species Horticoccus luteus. The sequence goes on from NZ_CP080507.1 coordinate 552,486, forward strand.
GTCACCCAGACCATCAAGAACGAGCGCCAGAGTTTCTCGATGGCGATGGATCACAAGGTGAACGACAACATCAAGTTGTTTGGCGACTTGCTGTATGTGAATACGAAGACGTATTCGCAGATCAACGGTCAGCCGCTCAATACCACGCAGGCGATGAAGGACATCTACGCGCAAACGAACGGCGCCCAGGGTTCCGCCAATGGTTTGGTTCCTGCTGGCCAGTTCGGCAATCCGTTCAACGTAGGTGTGACGGGGCGCAACCGTTTGGTTGCCTACCCGCGCGCTTATGCCGACGATACCACGAGCATTCGCGGTGTTCTCGGTCTGAAGGGTGAAATTGGCGACACCGGCTGGTCATGGGAAATTGCCGCCGACTATAACAGGGCCAATCAACAGTATCAGAATCCGGGTGTGATCAACCAGCCGAACCTCAGTGCGGCGACGCTCGACGGGGTTTTCAACTTCTTCTCCCGCGATCCGATTTCGCCCGCTGATATGGCAAATTATCAGGTGACGGGCACGGCCCAAGGCGGCTTCATCAGCCTGCTGTCGAATTATGATGCCAAGGTCCGCGGCAAACTCTTCGAGTTGCCCGGCGGTTCTGTTGACATCGCAATCGGCGCCGAATTGCGCAAAGAAAACCTGAGCGCCACGGCTGACCCGCTCAGCCAGATCAATCCGGTCACAGGCGCGCTCGGTTGGAGCGGAGCGACGACGCTCTATCCTTTCGATTCGGGTCGCAAGGTCACCTCGACATTCGCGGAAGTTCGCGTGCCGATCGCCAAGGATGTGCCCGGTGCGCACCTCCTCGAAGCGAGCGTCGCCGTCCGTCATGAGAGCTATTCTGACACGACTGACCCGACGGTGCCGAAGTATTCCCTGCGCTACTTGCCGGTGAATGACGAATTCGCCATCCGCGCCACGTACTCGAAATCGTTCTCGGCGCCGCAGCTCTACAGCCTCTTCGGCCCGGCGAGCATCGGGTACACCGATCCGTTCACCCTCGACAAAGCGGGTGGCGGCTCTGTGGCCAACCTGCAGACCAACATCATGAGCGGTTCCAATCCGAACCTGAAGCCGTCGAATTCAAAGAACTACACCTTCGGTGTCGTTTACTCGCCGAAGGCGCTCAAGGGCTTCTCGGTCTCGGTTGACTATTGGGATATCAAGCAGACGGACCTCGTGTCCTCTATCGGTTCCGCGACCATTCTCCAAGATGTGGAAACCAACGGTACGGCTTCGCCGTATGTCGACAAGGTCCACTTCTTGAGCTTCACGGGCGCGAACCCGACGGCGGCGGGGCAGATCAGCTCCACGGCGCCGGACGATATCTACGTCATCGACTCCTTGGTGAACATCACCGGCCAGCACTTGAGCGGCGTCGATATCAAGGCGAACTACACGTATAATGCGGATAACGTCGGCATCTTCGACTTCAGCTCGAACCTCGGCTACTACCGCAAATACGAGATCACCGCCTTGCCCGGCAGTGCTCCGGAGAATGACGTCGGCTGGGCTAGCTTTGCGCAAGGCACGATCCCGCACTGGCTGGCCTATACGACCGCTGAATATCGCCGTGGTGACTACACCGCCTTCATTGGCTGGCGCTATATCGGTGGCGTGACGAACATCGTGACCGAGGAAAAGATTCCTTCGGTCAGCACGTTTGACGTCTCTGCGTCCTATACCTTCGGTTCCAGTGTCAAATATCTGGCGGGGGCGAAATTGACGGTGGGTGCGAACAACGTGTTCAACAAGTTCGGCCCGGCGGCGCCTGACATCTTCACCGACGCCAACGTTGATATCGCGACCTATGACCCCATGGGCCGGTTCATCTACGTCGACCTGAAGTTCAAGTTCTAAGCGTGATTTAAGCATGCACACAAAGGCGGCCCAAGCGGGCCGCCTTTTTTGTGGGCTGAGCGCACCATTGGCTGAGCGAGGTTAAAGTCTTCGTCGCGGTCCGCACAAGGGCAGCGCGCCCAGACGCGGCCAGGAGGCTCACGTTGGTAAGCGTAATGCGGCAAACCCGAGCGCCAATGCACCAGAATGAGTCGGGGGCGCACCGGTTGAGGCGATGTTCGCCTTTGACATGCAGCTATTTGGCGGGTCGGAGTAGCGGCCCACTATGGAGTCAATCCCGCGCGTCGGCGGCGCTCGAAACGCATTTGCAGACTGCCTGCGCGCGAATTTCTGGCTCAAGAGCATCGGCACCACCGTTTTCATGACAGTGTTTTTCACGGGGTATTTCGCTGTGCTCAATCATCCCGTGCGCCCGGTGACGTTGATGCCCGTGCTGGCGATCGACCGTTGGGTCGGCGTGCAATCTTGGACCTTGATCCCCTATGTTTCGTTGTGGATCTACGTGCCCGCTGTGCCGGCCTTGCTGCGAGATCGCGGGGCGTTGATCAGTTTCGGATGGGCGGCGGCGGCGCTCGCGACGGCGGGCTTGAGCGTTTTCATGCTGTCGCCGACGGCGGTGCCCCAGTTGGCGGTCGATTGGAGCCGCCACCCAGGCTTTGGCGGCTTGAAGGCGCTCGATGCGACCGGCAATGCCTGCCCTTCGTTGCATGTCGCGTTTGCGGTATTTGCCGCGTTGGCGGCGGATCGGATGTTGCGCGCAGGCGGCGGCCGTCGCTTCTGGCGCATTTTTAACGCCCTCTGGGCGCTCGCCATCGTCTATTCGACTATGGCAACCAAACAGCACGTGTCGCTCGATGTGGTTGCAGGCTGCGGGTTCGGTGTCGCGGCGATGGCACTGTGGGAAGTGCTCCTGCGCCGGGGCGCTCTGCGGCGATCCACGCCGTAATTCATGTCCTATTGCCGGATCAGGCAGGCCTGACGCGAACTTTGCCGGACGACGAAGCAATTACGGATATTAACACGCATGTTCGCTATGGTCCCGGCGGCGACCACGCAGTGCGCCGCGCTGTTGAAGCCAATCCGCCGCCAACCAGCAAAGCGTGGCCCAACCAGCCCCCGCCGCCCAACCGGCCAGCACATCGGTCGGGTAGTGCACGCCGAGGAAGACGCGGCTCACGCCGATCAAAAAGCTCAACAGGAGCGCGCTCCCCATGAAGTAGAGGCGGTTCCGTGGGCGCACGACCACCCGCGCCAGTAAGGCGGCCATGGTGAGGTAAACCGCGGAAGAAAGCAGCGAGTGGCCGCTTGGAAAACTCGCGGAGGATACCTCCGCCAAAGCCGGCACCACCGAGGGGCGGGGACGGCCAAACGCGTGCTTCAAAAGGGTGCTCAACAAATACGCGCTGGCGATGGAGGCTGCCAGAAAGAGGGCCGTGCGCCGACCTCGGTTGAGCAGCAAATAGCCTAGTACAAGAAGCGTAAGCAAAATGAGAACCGTCGCCCCGCCGAGAGCGGAAATATCCCTCGCAACTTGCAGGAGCCACGATGGGCCGATGGTCTGTCCGGGATCCCCAGGCTGCCGGAATGCCTCGAGCATCGCGGCATCAATTCGAAATTTTTCCCCTTCGTGTATTTCTTCAGCAAGGCCGGCGAAAGTCCAAAGGCACAGGCAAAATACGGCGGCTCCCAAGATCATGTAGAATTCACGGGAACCACTCCGTGCCCGGAGCAAAAAGGGCGGAAGACGCACGCCCGCATACTGTGAGCCAAGTCATCTCGTGGCAAGTCGGCGCGCCAGTCCCGGCGGGGGAACGCCTGCAAGGCGGCACGGTCCGCAAACAGCGCAATCCTACAAAATATGAAATCTAGCACACGTGATCGCGCCGAAGGCGCCGCTCGGGAAATCAAAGGCAAGGCCAAGGAGACGCTTGGCCGTGCGACAGGCAATGCCCGGCAAGAAGACGAAGGCACGGCCGAACGCGTTTCGGGTAAGACTCAGCGCAAGGTAGGGGACGTGAAGAAAGTGTTCGGCAAGTAAGCATTCACCGTTCGAGCAGACGCGGGGCTTCGAACGTCTTCGCGTCTTGATGCGTGCTCGTCCCGCGTGACGTTCGCCTGGCGGCTACGTCTCGTGTCACCTCCTTACGACGAGCGCTGGCGTCAGGCATTCGCCAGCGCGAACCAGCGGCCGCAGGCTGCTTCTCCACACGTGGCTTGCCGGCGGCGAGTGACTCTCGCGCTTCGGCAAGACGCGGTTTTCGTGGACTGAGCCGGGACCATTTCGCGCCGTTGTTGCGAGCGATGCCTCTTGAGGGCGCCGAGCGACGCGAGCGCCGGTCGCTTAACGATCGAGCTTTTTCCGGCTCTTGTAGTCTTGCACGAATATATTGATCACGAGATAGAACCCGCCCAAGCCGGCGAGAAGAAAGCAAATGATGGCGAGGCCCGGATAGCCGAAGATTTCGAAGTGGGTCCGCACGCGCATGAGGAGAGCGGCACCAATGATTAGCGCGGCGAGAATCAACCCGGTGGTGATGCGGTTGGCAATTTTCTGCATGCCGTCGAGCACATGCTTGGTGTCCAGCGCCCGGACGTTGAGATGCAGCTCGGAATTGGTGACCGCATCCATGATGCGGTTTAGCCGTGCGGGGAGACTGCCGAAGAAGTCTTTCGCCTCGAGCAAGGAGCTGAAGAGGTTGCCCTGGGTAAGATCCTTTTGCATCCGCTGCGTGGTGAGTTCGGTCACGCTGCGACGAATGCAGGCGTTGGGATCAAAGGTGGGATCAAGAATGCGGCCGACTTCGTCGAGCTGCAGCAGCGTTTTCCCCAAGAGTGTGAGTTCGCTGGGAACGAAGAGGCCGTTCTCCCGGGCATGGCGGCTGACGTCGAGGAGCGACTGGCCAACGTTGATTTGTTCGAGGCCTTGATCGCGGTGCAGGGCGACCAGATGGCTGATCTGGCGGCGAAACTCCGGCAGATCGAGGCCGTCCATTTTCTCGCTCATGCGCACGGCAATATCGGCCGCTTCCTCGCCTTTGCCCTCGCTGACGGCGAGCAGGAGTTTGAGCAGGCTGTCCTGCATGCCCGGAGCGGTGTGCCCCACCATCCCGAGGTCGAGAAGGGCGATGCGGCCATCGTCGGTGATGAAGACGTTACCGGGGTGCGGATCGGCGTGGAACAGTCCATCGACGAGCACTTGCTTCAAATAGGCGCGAAACAGTTCTTCAACGAGGGGAGCGCCTTTGATGTCGAGTCGGGAAAGCGGACTCAGGGAGGTGATTTTTTGACCCCGCACATAGTCCATGGTCAGGACGCTCCGGGTGCAGTAATCGCGCACGGGTTGGGGCACGAAAATCAACGGGAAGTCGCGCAGATTACGGCCGAGCGCGACGAGGTTGTGGGCCTCAAGCTCGTAGTTCAGTTCGTTCTGAATCGTGAGCCGAAATTCCTCGAGCACGGTTTGAAACCGGTAGCGCTTACCGATGGCCGTGTGCTCGTCCATAAATGCAGCGATTTCGGCGAGCACTTCGAAGTCCTCGGCGATTTGCTGCCGGATATCGGGGCGTTGGACTTTGACGACCACGGCGCGGCCGTCACGCAGAGCGGCGCCGTGCACTTGGCCCAGCGAGGCAGCGGCGATGGGCTCGATATCGAAGCGGGAAAAAGCTTTGGAGATGCGCACGCCCAGTTCCGCGAGAACGATCCGCTCCACGTCCTCGTAGGGGAACGGTTTGACGTGGTCCTGCAAGCGCGCGAGGGCGGTGAGGTAGGCTTGCGGAAGCAGGTCGGGACGACCGGCGAGCACCTGGCCCAGCTTCACATAGGTGGGGCCCATGGCTTCCAAATCGTTGGCGAATTGTTCAGGCGCGACGTCCGCGGCGGTGGGCGCATCCGCCTTCGGCAGATCGAAGCCTTCGTCGGCTCCCATTTGCTGAACCAAGTCGGAACGTCCGTATTTCCACAGGAGCGTCAGGATCTCTTTGTAACGTTTGAGGTAGGGGCCGGAGAGTTTCATGCGTGGAGCTGGACGCGCCGGGCCTTGCATGGGCCGGCCAGTCGCAAATGTGCGGACACCAATGGGCGTGCGCAGTTCGCGGGTGTCGTCGCGCCTCGCGCGTTGCCGCGATGACGCGTCCCTCACCGATGGAACAAAATGCGGCCACCGGCGGACCGTGAAAGCGCCCCAATGCTAAATTTTGCGAAAGATGCGATGACCAGCCGCGCCGCGCAGGCGTTCGTCAACAGCCGTATAGCCCGCTATGGACGCGTCGATCGGCTGAAAATCGATTCAACGAACCGCGCGATCGAAGTCGTCTGCTCCCTGGAAGGCGAAGTGGATCCCGTGACCGTACGAGTGGATCGATATGAGCTGCATGACGAGGGCGGAAAGCGCTTCATCGAAATTAAAAAGGCCAGCTGCTCCCGGCCTTGGTTGCACCGCGCGCTTGAAGACTTCGCGCCGGGACGTCGTTTCGAAGTGCCGGGCTGGGCGGCGGCGGCGTTGTAGTTTGTCGTCAGCTCGACGACGCGGACACCACGGCGGTGAACGGGATTGCATCCAGCGGTTCGCTTGACCGCGATTAGCAAGGAGCGTGACTGAACGGCGCTTGAGGGACGTTCCGCTTTCGCTCGTCGGCAATGTTGGGACGCACCCTCTTCAGCGACCCGCGGGCACGGAACCGGCGACGGACCGTAAACGGCCGGTCGTTGCTTCGAGCAGGACGCGCGCGCCCGACGCGGAAGCCGCGACGAGGGCGCCGTCTTCAACCGCCAAGATAGCCACGCACGGATCGTCTTGCGCGGGCCATTCCGCGAGCCATTGGAGTCGCAGGTCGGCATCGAGGCAGTAGAGATTGGGAATGCCGGGAAGCAGACCATAAGGGTGTTCCCGCACGTAAAGGCGGTCCGGCACGTGCAGAAATTCCGCCACCGCAGTGGCGAGCGGCGCGTGCGACGCCGCGCGGTCACCGCTCGGCGAGACTCGGCAGAGAGAACCATCAAGAATGGCGTAGGAAGGAGAAGCGGGCGTCACAAAGAAGCGACAGGCAAACAACCGCGATGACCGGCGGCGAACAGTTTTTGAGGTTTTGGAAATGGGTCGGGCGCCGGGAACGTCCTGGGCTGCCGGACGCAGCACCAATCCTCGACGCCACGTGTGCGATGCTACGCGAACCGGGTGTCGAAGCTGGGGTCAGTCGTGGAGTGAAACTCACCGTTCGCAGTCTTATGCTGACCGGGTTAGCCGCGTTAATGACGGCGGGGCTGCCGGCGGGCGTGCGGGCGGGGGAGGAGTCTCCGGCGACGCCCGAAGCCCCGACCTGGCGGACGGGAAAGTTTGTGTGGGCGGATCTCTTTACGAACGACCCCGTCGCGGCGGAGGCGTTTTATACAGGTCTGTTCGGTTGGACAGCGGCGCCGCCGACCACGCGCATGACGAGTCGAGGCGAGGCGCAGCGCTATGTCATTTTGCAGCACGACGGCGAGCCAGTTGCGGGCATCGCCCGGCACGTCTCGCGTCATCGCGCGGGGAAATATGCGCGGTGGGTCCTCTATGCCTCGGTCGCCGACCTGCCCCAAGCGGTGGCGCGCGCGACCGCGGAGGGCGGAAGGGTGGTGCTAAAGCCGGAGGCGGTGGGGAGCCGCGACCCCCGCGCGGTGCTCGTCGATCCACAGGGAGCGGTAATCGGATTGATCCACACAGATCGGGGGGATGGGCCGGATTTCCAAGCGGAGGAGGGAGAGTGGAACTGGGCGAGTTTGCGCACGAGCGATCCGGAAAAGGCGCGGCAGTTTTATGCCCGGGTTTTCGATTACGACGTGGTGCCGGATACGCGAACGGTGCGAACGAACGACTACATACTCGCCAGTGGTACTTATGCGCGCGGGAGTCTGCAGCCCCTGCCCAGCAACGACGGCGCGCGACCGGCATGGCTGGGATTCGTGAGAGTGGCCGATGTAGACGCCGCGGTGAAACGCGCGATGGAGCTCGGCGGCAGCACGCTCCTGGCCGCTAAAGATCCGCGGCCGAACATGCGCGTGGCGATTATTGCGGACCCGACCGGGGCGGCCATCGGCCTTGTGCAGGTGCGAAGCTTTGAAACTGAGAGCGAAGAGGAGGGTGCGCCGTGAAGCGCGTGAAATATTTTTCCCTCGGAGCGGCGGCACTCGGCGTGGCTGGCTTACTGGCGTCGGCGGGTTGTGTTGCGGATAGCGGCTACGACGGCGGAGGCGGCGGGTATTATTATTCTCAGCCCCTGCCGGATCCGTATTTGTATGATTCGCCGGTTTATTATAACGAGTATTACGTTGTGCCGCCTCCCGCGTATGGCGCGCGCCGGCCCCGCACTGTCCATCGCGATCATGATCGCTACGAAGATCGGCGCGAGCATCAGCGTCCGCAGCTCGAGCCGCCACGGGATCGTCCGGGCGCGCATCTGCCCACAGGACCGGTGGCGGCGCCTTCCGCGCCCCGCGCACCGCGGCCGCCATTGCCCGGCATTCCCAACGTGCCCCGGCCACATCCCGGCCCGAATCCGCGGCCGGTTGCTCCGGCGCCTCAGCCGGCTCGTGAAAAACACGAGCGGCCGCAGAAGAAGAAATAGCGCTGCGGCAGCGCGCAGGGTCGTCAGCCGAAACGTTGGAGGAGGGCGTCGAGGGTGCACTCGGCCATCGATTGCACCTGCAAATCCACATGGGCGAAGTCGTGATGGGCGGTGGAGGGATTAGGCACGGCAACAACCCAGATGCCGGCGCGCTTGGCGGCGAGCGTGCCGGTGTGGGAATCTTCGAAGGCGATGGCTTCGTGAGGGGCCACGTTGAATTGCGCGAGCACGAGAGCGTAGAGGTCGGGCGCGGGCTTGAGCGCCTTCACGTCTTCGCGGCAGGCGATGAATTCGAACGAGCGGCGCAGGCCGAATCGTTCAAGCCGCGACTCCACGTGGTGGTGGCTGGAATTCGAGGCGAGGCCGACGCGCAGACCGCGGGCGTGCGCCGCTTCGAGCAGCGCAACAACGCCCGGTAGCACGCGCTGCGTTTCATCGCGTGCGGCGTGAAATTTCCGGCGGTCCGCCTCCAGGGCGGTTCGGTCGACGTCGGCGCCGAACGCCTGCCATGGATCGAACGTGAAATCGGCTTCGCCGATCGTGCGAGCGATCGCATGGCGATCAAAGGGCACGTCGCGCGCATCATGCACGTCGCCGAACGATTCGACGAGGACGGTCTCGGTATCAATGATCAAGCCGTCGAAATCAAAGACGAGGGCGCGGATCATGACACAGGCCGTGGTGTGGTCAGAAGGTTGTTCACAAGGCTGAGAAGAAAATCGCGGGGACAAACGGCGGATGACGCGCGGCCATCACAAGCCTTCGGTGTCGATGAGCCAGATGAGGGCAGCGAGCGCGGCGGCGCCGAGATGAAGTTCACGCGGGTTGACGTGGTCGATCGTATCCGCGCGGGTGTGGTGATAGTCAAAGTAGCGTTGCGAGTCTGGCATCAGGCCCGCGACCGTCGCTCCCTCCTTGATGAGCGGTCCGACGTCGGCGCCGCCGGAGCCTTTTTGAAAGTGCCACACGCCCCACGGTTCAAAGAGCGAGCGCCAGCGGGCGGCGCGTTCGTGCGCATCGCCCGCGGGGTTGCCAAGATTGAAGCCAGCGGGGGCGAAGCCGCCGTTGTCGCTCTCGATGGCAAAGAGGTGTTTCTCGCCCGAAACGCGGGCAAGTTGCGCGTAACGTTTGCCGCCGTTGCCGCTGTTTTCCTCGGACGTGAACAGCACGCAACGGAGCGTATGGCGGGGGCGCAGGTCAAGGGATTTGAACAGCCGCAACACCTCCATCGCCGCCACGACGCCGGTCCCATCATCGTGCGCGCCGGGCGCTACGTCCCATGAATCCAAATGTCCGCCGACGACAATAATTTCGTCCGGCCGTTCGGAGCCGCGCCATTCGCCGATGATGTTGTGTGACGGCGCGTCGGGCAGGAGACGCGCATGGCTGACTACGCGGACGGTGGCGTCAGGGTTTCGCACCAAGGCCGCACTCAACACGTCGGCCGCGAGGGTGCTCAGCGCGAGGGCGGGGATGCGTTCCTGACCCGCGCCGAAACTGGTCGTGCCAGTGTGCGGCACATCGTCATGCGCGAGAGTGAGAGAACGCACGAGGACGGCGGTGGCGCCAAAGCGGGCCGCGAGGGCGGGACCGTGATTGCGCTGGTCGCCGGCCTGGCTGTAGGCCGTCGACGTGCGGAAGATCGTCGGATCCATCGGGCGGTTGTAGAAAACGATCTTGCCGGCGATTTTTTCGCGTCCGAGCGCTTCGACGTCGGCGAGGGATCGCACTTCAATGACCGGCGCGGTCAGGCCTTCCGCGGGTGTGGCGATGGTGCCTCCGAGCGCGAGCGCATTGAGCGGCACCGGAGGTTCACCTGGGCGAAGGAGCGTGACGGATTCCGGCGCGCCACGTTCCCAATGCGGCACAGTCACGTCTTGCGTGAAAACCCGATCGACGCCGAGTGAGGTGAGTTGGTGTTGAGCCCAGCCGATGGCCCCGTCGAGGTTCGAGGAGCCGCCCAGACGGCCGGGATAACGCGCGACCAGCTCACGCAGTTGATCGTAAGCGCAGCCATGCGCGAGCGCGTCGGCGAAAATGCGGTTAATCGTTTCCTGCTGAGTCGTCCGCGATGGTTCGGTGGAGTCCGCGGCGAGAGCGGCTTGGGCGGCGAAAACGAAGAGCAGGCACAGCAGGCGGCGCATCGGACGATTTACGGAACGCGCGCCGCGACGTTCAAGGGATGAATCGCCGCGCTGCACGATTCGCGCCTAATTTCGTGCGGGCGCAGGCTCGTCGCGCGCGGTGGAATCGCAGATCTTAAAACCACTTCTTCTTCTTGATGTAGAAAATCATCACGAGGGTCATCGTCAGCATGAGAGTCCACGCGTAGAGGTAGCCATGGCGCCACTGCAGTTCAGGCATGTGCGCGAAATTCATGCCATACCAACCGCCGATGATCACCGCCGGGAGCGTGACGGCAGTGACAGCCGTGAGAAACTTGATGCCTTCATTGGCTTCAAAGGCCGCTTTGTTGAGGAAGATGTCGAACGCGAGCATGAGGCGTTCGTGGTAGTTGATCGCCGTTTCATCGAGCCGGGCGAGGTTGTCACGGACGTCGCGATAATAGGGCAGCATGATGGGGCGGATCATTTTGCTCTCCCCGCGCGCGAGCTTTTCGATCATGTCGCGCTGCGGCCGGATGATCGTGCGCAAGCGGCTGAAATCACCGCGAACGTGGAGGAGTTCGTTGACGAATTCCTTCTCCGGCGTCCGCGCGAGCATGCGTTCCTCGATCTCTTCCAGTTCGCTGCGAAGTTCGTCCATCACCGGGCCATAGTGATCGACGATCAAATCGAGCAGCGTGTGCGCGAGACGGTCCGGGCCGCGCGCGATGACACCGGCGTTCTTCGTCATGCGGTCGCGCATAATCGTCACGGAGGGCACCGCCGTGCGGTGAAAAGTCACGAGGTAATCCTTCCCGTGAAACATATCCACTTCCATGGTCGCGAACTTCGTCGTGCGGGTAAACTCGACCGCATGGGTGACCACAAAGAGGTAATCCTCGTAGTCTTCGATTTTCGGCAGCGAGCTCGGCGTCATGCAGTCTTCGATGGCGAGCGGGTGAAATTGAAATACGCCTTCGAGGATGGTTTTGATTTCCTCGTCCGTCGGATTTTCGAGATCGACCCACAACACGAGGCCTTTGTCCGCACGCACGATGCGCAGCGCCTCGATTTCGAGGTCACGGCCGGCAAGTTTGCCATCACTGAAGACGAAAGATTGGATCATGCGCTGCGGGGTCGGTTCGACTGAACTACAAATCGTTTCGATGGGGAGCTAAAAACGCGAGGCGGGCGAAGACGGGATTCGATCGTGACGCACGCCGGCCGCCCGGGGCAGTGCGGCTGGACGGGGCGAGGTCTGCACCGGTTTGCGCGGACGCTTCCGGATTGCGCCGAAAGGGCTGAAGTTTACTTACCTCGAATGCGAATCTCATGCGGGCGGGGTTGGGCCATCGTGGCGGTGGCGGCATTGATGGTCACTCAGGGAATGGCGACCGAGGCGCCGGGCGCTCAAACCGGCGATGCGTATGGTTGGTTGGAACAGATCGATAGTCCGAGATCCCTGGCGTGGGTGCAGAAACAAAATGAACGCACCGCGCAACACCTGACGCAGGACCCGCTTTACGCCGATTTGTATCGCGACGCGCTCGCGGCGCTCAACTCGCCGGCGCGCCTGCCGGAGGTGGATCAGCGGGGGAACTATGTCTACAATTTCTGGCAGGATGCCGCTCACCCGCGCGGGATTTATCGGCGGGCGACGCTCGACGCGTTTCGCCAGCCGGAGCCGCGGTGGGAAACCGTGCTCGACATCGATGCGCTCGCCAAATCGGAGGGCAAGCCCTGGGCGCTGGGCGGGGTGGTGTGGCTGCCACCGGAAAACGAGCGCTGCCTCATCGCATTGTCGCCGGGCGGAGGTGATGCGGCGGAGTGGCGCGAATTCGATGCCGGGACGTGTGCGTTCGTGACGGACGGATTCAGGCTGCCGGTCGCGAAGTCGCGCGTGAACTGGCGGGATCGCGACGCGCTATATGTGGCCACGGATTTCGGCGCGGGGTCGCTGTCGGCTTCGGGTTATCCACTCATCGTCAAACTTTGGCGCCGCGGCACGCCGTTGTCGCAAGCAGCGACGGTGCATAAGGGCGCAGCCACTTCCCTGTCGGCGACGGCGCGCCGGCTGAGCACGCCAGCGGGCGATATTGATGTGGTGGCGGAGCAACTGACGTTCTGGACGACGAAGCATTGGCAATTAATCGGTGGGCAACTCGTGCCGCTCGCGCTGCCGGCGACGGCGGACGTCGTGGACGGCTATCACGGCGCGCTGGTCGTGGTGCTTAAAGAAGACTGGACGGTGGCTGGGGTGACGCATCGCAGCGGATCCGTGGTGCTCGTGGCTCCTGCCGCGGTGCGCGGTGGCGACGGTCGCGTTGAAGACATCGTCGCGCCCTCGGAGCAGGAAGTGGTGAAAGGCGTGGCGGTCACACCGCAGCAGGTGTGGGTGACGATGCTCGATAACGTGCGCGGGCGGTTGTATCGGTTCACCCGCGGCTCGACAGAGTGGACACGCGAGGCGATTCCGTTTCCTGACAACGGTGCATTAAAGGTGACCAGCACGGACGATACGACGGGTGATGCGTGGGTCGTCTACGAGTCGTTTCTTACGCCGCCGACCTTGTACTATGTAGGCCACCAGGCGTCGCAACCGGTCAAAGTGAAGGCGGAGGCGCCGACGTTCGACGCGAGCGGATTTGAGGTGCAGCAACACTGGACGCAGTCGGCGGATGGCACGCGGATTCCGTATTTTGTGGTCGGGAAAAAAGGTTTCGCGCGCGACGGCAAGAATCCGGTGTGGATGTTTTCCTACGGAGGATTTGAGATCGCGTTGACGCCGTCGTACTCCGGTTCCTACGAGGCATTGCACGGGGCGTATGGGAAAATGTGGTTGGAGCGCGGCGGGGTGTTCGTGCTGGCGAACATCCGCGGCGGCGGGGAGTTCGGCCCGACGTGGCATCGCGCGGCGATGAAGGAAAATCATTACAAGGCGTTCGAGGATTTCGAGGCCGTCGCGCGGGCTATCGAGGCGACGAAGATCACGTCGCCGGCGCATCTCGGCATCGAGGGGCGCAGCAACGGCGGGCTGCTGGTGTCGGCGACGATGTTGCGGCATCCGGAGCTGTATGGCGCGGTGGTGTGCGGCAATCCGCTGGTCGACATGCGGCGCTATCAAAAGCTGCTGGCGGGCGCGAGTTGGATGGGCGAATACGGCGACCCCGATGTGCCGGCGGAGTGGGCGTATATTTCAAAATATTCGCCCTACGAAAATGTGCGCCCGGGGATGAAGTTGCCGCCCATCATGTTTTACACCTCGACGCGCGACGATCGCGTGCATCCCGGCCACGCACGCAAGATGGCGGCGAAGATGGAGGCGATGGGATACGCCGTGGAGTATTACGAGAACACCGAGGGCGGGCACCATGGCAGCGTGACGCACGAGCAACTCGCGACGCGTCTGGCGCGCACGTATACGTTTTTGTGGGAGCACGTGAAGTGACTCCGGGAATGGCGCGCCGGCCAAGCGCAGTCGGCCAAGTGTGATTGCAACGGGAGCCAACGCCTGAAGTTGCTGTCGGTGGCGGAGTAACCACCACCCCTATGGCACATATATTCCTCGCGCTCTATCTTATCGTCGTCGGTCTGTCGGTCCTCTTCGGGCTGGCGCTGCCGGCTTGGATTCACGGTTTGCTCGCGTTGATCGCGGGCATCTTGCTGCTCGCCGAACGCTTCGGCCTCGGAGTGCGGCGGAAATTGTAGAGGCGAATGGGAAAGCCGCGTGCGCCCACCGCGGAGGTGGAATGCGCAGGCGGAACGAAAGGGGAAAGCCGCGCGCGGCGCGCACGGCTCATTCTCCTACATCGCGAGGCCCGTGATCGCTTGGGCGAGATCAGCGCGCAAGTCGTCGACGTGTTCCAAGCCCACCGACAGACGGAGGAGGTTGTCCGGCGTGGGTGAGTGCGGGCCTTCGGCAAGTTTGCGGTGTTCGATGAGGCTTTCGACGCCGCCCAGGCTGGTCGCGCGCGTGATGAGTTTCACTCGCGCGGCGACGGTGGAGGCGGCGGCGAATCCGCCGTGAACTTCGAACGAGATCATCGCGCCGCCACTGGACATTTGCGCAGCATTGATTGCATGGCCGGAATGCACGGGCAGACCGGGATAATAAACGCGCGCAACGGCGGGTTCGGTGGCGAGCCAGACGGCGAGTTGGGCGGCGGTGGCGGATTGGGCGCGCACGCGGAGCGGAAGCGTCGCGAGGCTGCGGAGGAGAAGCCAGCAATCGAAGGGCGCAGGCACGCCGCCGCCGAGGCGCTGGTTTTCGCGCACGCGGGCCACGAAATCGGGCGGCGCATCGGCGGAGAAGATCACCGCTCCGCCGAGCGCGTCGCTGTGTCCGCCGATGTATTTTGTCGTGGAATGCAGAGCCACGTGCGCACCGAGCTCGAGCACGCGTTGGAGGATCGGCGTCGCCCAGGTGTTGTCGGCCACGACAAGCGCCCCCGCCGCGCGGGCCAGCCGGGCGACCGTGCGAACGTCCGTGATTTTCAGCCGCGGGTTGGACGGCGTTTCAATCCAAAGCAGGCGCGCGGCGGTGTGTTCAAGCGCGACGGCGACGGCGGCGGAGTCGGTGAAATCCACCGTGACCACGCGCAGGCCCCAACGGCCCAAGACGGTTTCGGCGAGCACGCGGGTGCCGTGGTAAATGTCATCCGGCAGCAGGACAGTGTCTCCGGGCGAAAGGGCTTGCAGCAGCGCGGCGGTCGCAGCCTGGCCGGAGGCGAACGCGAGGGCCTCGCGTCCGCCCTCGAGCGCGGCGAGCGCCTCCTCGAGGGCGTGTCGGTTGGGATTGTCGAGGCGCGTGTAGTTGAGCCCGTGGGGAAGGGAACCGTCCGCGGCGCGTTCGAAGGTGGTGGAAAGCGTGAGGTTGGGCGTGACGGCGCCAGTCGCGGGATCGATGCGGCGACCGGCGTGAACGGCGAGCGTTTCGGGGTGGAAAGAATCAGACATGGGTGAGGGGGGCAGATCGAGGCGGCTGTGAAACTCACTCGCTCGCGCCCATCGCGATGGTGAAAGGCGAGTCCATCGCAAAGCGCGGTCAGCTCGCGGCGAGGCTTTTGAATTCGGAGATGACACCTTGGAGCGAGCCTTTGGCGTCGCCGTAGAGCATGCGCGTGTTGGGCAGCAGGAAGAGTTGGTTTTCCAAACCCGAGAAGCCCGTGCCTTTGCCGCGCTTGAGGCAGATGACGGTGCGCGCTTCATACGCTTTGATGATCGGCATGCCGTAAATCGGCGATGTTTTGTCGCGCGCGGCGGCGGGGTTCACGACGTCGTTGGCGCCGATCACGATCGCAACGTCCATCGTCGGCATGAGCGGGTTGATGGCGTCCATCTCGACGAGTTGTTCGTAGGGGACGTTGGCCTCGGCGAGGAGGACGTTCATGTGACCTGGCATGCGGCCGGCGACGGGGTGGATCGCGAAACGCACTTCGGCGCCGTTTTGCTCGAGGATCTCGGCGAGTTCGCGCACGACGTGCTGCGCCTGCGAGACGGCCATGCCGTAGCCGGGAATGATGACAACCTGGCGCGCGGCTTCGAGCACGGCGAAGGTGTCTTCGGCGGAGATGGGTTTGAGTTCGCCTTCGACGGTGGCGTGTTCGCCTTCGCCGCCGGCGGATTTGGCGGGCGCGGCGCCGAAGCCGGAGAAGAGAACGTTGGTGAGCGAGCGGTTCATCGCCTTGCACATGATAGCGGTGAGGATGACGCCGCTCGTGCCAACGAGGCAGCCGGCGACGACGAGGACGTTGTTGTTGATCACGAATCCGGCGGCGCACGCGGCGAGGCCGGAGAGGCTGTTCAACATCGAAATGATCACGGGCATGTCGCCGCCGCCGATCGGCATGACGAGCGTCCAGCCGAGCACGAGCGAGAGGAGCGTGAACGCGCCGAACGTGACCAACAGGATCTGGGGATCGCCCGAAATCACGTAGACGACGCCAGCGAGGACCGTGGCGAGGAGCAGAAGGCTGTTCACGATGTGCTGGCCGCGGAAGAGAATCGGACGGCCGCTGAGCCATTCGGCGAGTTTGCAGAAGGCGTAAACGGAGCCGGTGAACGTGATGCCGCCGATGAGGATCGTGAGGTAGATCGTCGCGCTGGTGAAGATCGGACGCTCAGGAAGCACGGTGCCGCCGCGAATGCGGAAAAACTCTGCGGCGCCGACGATCAGCGACGCGAGGCCGCCGAAGCCGTTGAGCAGGGCGACCATCTCGGGCATCGAGGTCATTTTAACCCAGTACGCGCAGGCGAGGCCGATCACGGTGCCGGCCACGAGGCCGACGATGATCCAGCGGAAGTCGATGACGTGATGGTCGAGGAGGGTCGCCACGATGGCGATGAGCATGGCCACGCCGGAAATGAGATTGCCGCGGCGGGCGCTGGCCTGGCGGCCGAGCATTTTCAGGCCGAGGATGAAGAGGATCGACGCAACGATATACGCCGAGTTGATGAGGATGGCGCTGGTGGCGGCGTTCATGACGAGGCGCCTCCTTTCTTGGCGGCGGACGCGGGATCCTTTTTCTTGAACATGGAGAGCATGCGGTCGGTGACGAAGTAACCGCCGATGACGTTGATCATCGCGAGCGTGACGGCGGCCGTGCCGAGGACGGTGGTGATCCACGAGCCGTCATCCGCACCCGCCGCGATGATGGCGCCGACGATGGTGATGCCGGAGATGGCGTTGGAGCCGGACATGAGCGGCGTGTGGAGCTGTGACGGGACGCGCGCGATCAGCTCGAAGCCGAGGAAACCGGCGAGCGTGAAAATGAAGAAGAGTGTGATGATATCCATGACGGAAAAGGGGAGGTGCGAGAAGGGATCGGGTCAGTGTGTTGGAGTGGTGAGGCGATAAGCGCGGCCGAGAAATGCGCGAGCCGGCTCAGGCTTTGGCGCCGAATTGGGGATGCACGATGGCGCCGCCTTGCGTGATGAGGCAGCCCTTGAGGATTTCGTCGGCGGGATCGAGGTGCAGCGTTTTGGCTTTGTCGTCCCAGAAATGCGTGAGCCACGCGGCAAAGTTGGCGGCCAGCACTTGGGTGGCGTGATATGCAACGGTGCCTTCGAGGTTGGGATTGCCGATGATCGTGACGCCGTTCGCCGTGACGACGTCTTCGCCGGAGCGCGAACCTTCGACGTTGCCACCGCTTTCCACCGCGAGGTCGACGACGACGCTGCCGGGTTTCATGCCGTCGAGCATCGCTTGGGTGACGACGCGGGGCGCCTTGCGACCGAAAAGTTTGGCGGTGGTGATGACGATGTCGGACTGGGCGCAAATCTTGGCCATGCCGGCCTGTTGTTTCGCAATCTGCTCGGGGGTGAGCGCCTGGGCGTAGCCGCCCGCGGTCTGACCGGTTTGGCCGAGGTCGATTTTTACGAATTTCGCGCCAAGCGAGCGGACCTGTTCTTCAACGACGGGGCGCGTGTCGAAAGCGTCGATGCGCGCGCCGAGGCGCTTGGCAGTGGCGATGGCCTGGAGGCCGGCGACACCGGCACCGATTACGAAGACGCGCGCGGGCATGATGGTGCCGGCGGGCGTCATCATCATGGGGAGCGCCATTTTCAGGCGTTGCGCGGCTTCGATCACGGCGGCGTAGCCCGCGAGGCTGGCCTGAGAACTGAGCGCATCCATTTTCTGCGCGAGCGTGGTGCGCGGGATCATTTCGAGACTGACCGCGCTGATGCCGGCGGCGGCGAACGCGGCGATCAGGTCGGGCTCGTTGAACGGATCGAGAAAGCTGACGTGGAGCGCGCCACGTTTCATGCGGCGGATTTCGTCGAGCGAAGGTTTGCGCACGCGGAGCACGATATCGGCGGCGGCGAGCTCGGCGGCGTCGTTGTTCGTGAGCGTGACGCCAGCGGCAGTGTAATCGGCGTCGGGATAGTTGCTCGCGCGGCCGAGACCAGCTTGGGCGTGGAGTTCGAGCCCCAGCTTGCCAAGCGCTTGAGCGGTGGCAGGCGTAAGGGCGGCGCGGGTTTCGCGGCCGGCATTTTCGGCGGGGACGTAGCAAATCATAAGCAAAGGAGGCTGCGCCGTGGCGGCGTGCCACGAAAGTGTCGAGCGTTCCGCGGCGCGACAATGCCGAAGTCGCCGTTTCCCTGCCAAATGTGCGAGTTGGGCGCGTTCTTTATAGACCACGACGTGGCGCCGCGGGCGATTCGACGCGCGAACCTTAGTGCGGCGTGGGAAACTGCGCGCGCACAATGCGCATCGCGGCGCGGTGCAGGCCGGCCGCGCCAGCACAGGCCTTCCTTCAAATGACAAACGATGTCCGCATCGAAGAGGGAAAACATCACGCCCATGACACACGCATCCGTATCCAGGCTGCATACCGTGACGCGCTGGATCTTGCGCGCGGGCAAACGACGCAGGTGCGCCAGGGGCACTCCGTATGTTGCTTTGACGAAGATCAAATCATGCGGCTCGGGGACGAGGAGGAGATCGGTGTCGGCGTGCCGGGCGCGCAGCTTTGTCTGCTGGCAATGGCGGATTGCGGCATCGGTGGATTCCTGTGGGGAAGAGTGTGTGGGACGGCGGACGCTGCAGCTGCATCGCCGCGAGACCGCGGGAGGCGCGGCACCCGGTCGCGGTTGACTTGTCGGTGGAGGTCGAACCGTGCCACGGCAAAGCGCAGCGATAATGATCTGAGCACGACTCTCGACGGGTTGGGGGCGCGGCAAACGTTACGCTCGGTTGTGGTCCTGCAGGATCGCCCGCAGACCGATGAACCCTGCGAATTATTTTCCTCGCGTGCAGATGCGAACCTCATGCAAGCGGCCGGAAAGAAAAGGTCACGGCGTTCTCCTCCGGGTCGACGGCCGGCGTGTGGAGTCGGACGGCAGTCAGATAGAGGCTCCATCAAGCGTGAAACCGACGCGGCGGAGCACCGCGTAGTAACCAAAGAGAACTACTGTCGGGAGTTCGACCAACTGTTCGAAATTCCATAGCTCGCAGCCGATAGTATGCTCGGCCTGAGCCGCGATCTTCTCGCTGCGTCGCTCAAGATCTACCTTTCAACCCACCTTGGCAGTAAACTTGTTGTCCGGTGCCTAAAAGTGTGGACGCCCTATACGCGCGGAGGGAGAGCCAGAACCGCTAACGTTGTGCGGCTGAGCTCACGCGCGACGTTTGGCCGCGGACGTCGGAGACCTGACGAGCCTCGCCGCCGTCAGCGGGCGGTCGGCGGGGTGGGGCGGCGGTGGGCGAGGCGCTCACTGCCGGCTTCCAATTTCGCGCGCTCGGCGGCGGTCAGACTCGCCATGCCGCTCCGGGCGATCTTGTCGAGCACCGCATCGAGCTCTTCCTGTGCCGTGTCGCGTGGCGGGGGCGTGGGCGTCACCGGGCGCGGCCGGGTGGCGCGGGGGCGAAAGCGCGGCAGTTGGAGACGCCCTTGCTGGTAGCGCATGAAGCCGAAGGCGAAGGCACTCGTGGCCCACAACGACGCGAGCGCGGCAACCTGATGATTCGCGAGGAAGATGAGGGTGTAGATGCCCAAGAGAACCGCGGCGGCGACTTTCGCGGACACGTTGAAGATGAGAAGCGCGTTGGGATAGAGCGTGGCGAAGGCGACGAACACGCCGAAGGCGCCGGTCTCGCCGAAGAAAACGAGCGGCGTCAGGAGGCCGAATAGCGTGAGGACCAGCGGTGTGACGAGATAGAGGCCGGCGAAGAGCAGGAGGAAGATGTTGCGCCCGAAGAAGCGTTCCACCTCGCGGCCGAACCACACGATCATCGCCATATCGATGACGAACCACAGGCTGGGCGGGTTGTGCAGTCCGTAGGTCGCTACGCGCCAGACTTGGCCGCGCAAAACTGCGGTGCTGTTGAAATCGAGCCACGCGAGGGGAGCGGCGCGGTTGACCGCCATCATCACGGTGGTGACGAGGAGCGAGGCAACGAAGACGAGCACCACGAACACGGCGGCGTGAATGGCGCGTCCGCCCAGCCAGAGGACGGGTTGCTGTTCTTCTGATGAATAAAATTCCATGACGCGGACGCGGGGCGGATGACGGAGGCTACAATGACGAATGATGGATGCGCGAGGGCGGAGACTGCAACTGACGGACGACGAATAACGAATGCAGGGGAGCGAAGGTGCTGACAGGCGGGGAGAATATTCGTTCGGCGTGGAGCGGGGAACAGGCGAAGTGTTTTAGGGATTCGCTGCCACCTCGTGCGGTCCGGCGGGCGGGCGAAAGTCGCCAGACACAGCAACGCCCGGCGGGGAAATCCAGCCGGGCGCGCGAGGTGAGCAGAGCGGCGCGGGGCGCCAGCTGCTTAGTCCCACCAGTGTTTCTTCTTCGGAGCTGCGTCTTTCTGCGAGCCGGCCACCTGCGTCTGGGCGGCTTCGAGTTTCGCCTGGAGGTCGGCGATCTGCGCCTTGGCGTCGTCGGCTTCCTTGCGCATGGCGACGGAGGCATCCTTGGCCTTGTTCAATTCGGCTTGGAGGCGGTCGACGGTGGTCTGGGCGTCTTTGGCCTGGGCTTCAAGCGTGGCGCGCGCCTGCTCGGACTGGGCGGAGTTTTGATCCAACTGCGTTTTCAGTTCGGCGGACTGCGTTTTGAACTGCTTGAGTTGTTTTTGCGCCTCCGTGACGGCGTCGTTGGCGGCGGCGACCTGGGTCTCGAGTTTGGCGGAAGAGGATTTCGCGTCTTCGAGCTGCTTTTGGGAATCGACGGATTCCTTTTGAGCGGCGGACAACTTTTGCTGCAGGTCGGCGGCGGCGGAGCGTTGCTCCTCGAGCTGGGCCTGGGTTTGGGTGATCGACGCTTTCGCGTCCCGGGCTTGATTCCAAAAAATCACCGCGGCGATAATGGCGGCGATGGCCACGAGGCCGAGCAGGACGGATCCCACCGCAGCCCCGGTATTGGGCGCACGAAGCGCAGGGGTTTGGTTCATAGCACCTTAATGTAGCGGCAAACGGGCAAAGGTTCACTCGGGGCGAAAGTTTAAGCGGGGAAGGAGGGCGATTGCTTGCCCGGAAACAGGGGGGCGACAGTGAGGAAGGCCCATGGCGCGGTCGCTTTGCCCTCGCTTGGCGATGAGCGGCCCGCCAAGTTCGCCGTCCCAGCTTCGCGTGAATCAGGAAACCGTCACCTATCTGACGAACATCGTCATCGGCGTCATTCTCGGCGCGTTGGCGACGAATTATTGGCGCCAGCGGCGCTACGCTCCGGTGCTGACCGCGTGGGTGGTGGCGGCGTGGGTGCTGACGGCGGCGGATATTCTATTCGCCGCGCGGCAGGTGATGAGCCCGGGCGTGGGGCGGCTGCTGCCGACGTTGTGCGTGACGCTGGGGCATGCGGTGCTGTTCATCGGCGCGCAAAAAACCGCGGGGCGGACGACGGCGTGGCCGTTGCTGGCGGGAGTGATGCTGGCGCATGCGGCGGGGTTGATCGCGTTTCTCGTATCTTTCGAAGCCTCCAGCAACTTTCGCATGGCGTTTAACGGCCTGATCTGGGGCGGGCTCTCGGTGGCGTGCGGGTTGAGCTTACGGCGCAGTCCGGGCTATTTCTGGCGTCCCGCGTTCGCGCCGGCGCAGGTGTTTTTTGCGCATGCGGGTTTTCATGCGGCGCGGGTGCTGCTGGCGGTGCTGGCGGCGCATTTCGAATGGCCGCGGACGTTGCTGGTGCTGCAGGTGGCAGGTGACTTGGAAGTGAGCTTCTTCATGGTCGCGCTCTTCGTCGGTCTTTTGGTGGCGAACTTGCAAGTGCAGCATGAGGAGCTGATGCGAACCCGCGCGGAAGTGGACGCGCTGTCGGGGCTGCTGCCGATCTGCGCGTGGTGCAAAAAAATCCGCGACGACGAGGGTTACTGGCAGCAGGTGGAGAGTTATTTCGGGCGGCGCAGCGGGGTGCGTTTTACGCACGGGGTCTGCCTCGATTGCATGGGAAAAGTGGCCGACGACGTGCCCGGAAAACCGGTGGCGTAAAGCAACCTCGCACGCCGGCGGGCGCGAGCGACGTCAGCGGCTCTGCGGGCCGATCGGTCGTCGGCGGGCACGGCGTCGTGCGAGCCACCAAGCGAGCAACGACGCGGCCGCGCCGGCCACGGCCAGACTCACGAGCGGCGCAACACGAGCGTCCGTCGGGGCACCGCAGAAAGAGCGGCGTGGCCACAGGGCGCTGCCCAAGCCCGCATACGCGAGCACGCAGAGCAGGCACTTTGGCGTCAGCGCCAACAGCGCGGCGGAGAGGCTCCAGCCGCAGGCGCGGCGGAGCGTCTCACGTTGCGGACGAAGCATGTTCGTAGCGGTCGTGATAACGGATCCACGCCGAGGCGTATTCGAGGGCGTCTTCGTCGCGGCCCTTCGGCACGAGGTCGAGCAGCGCGTAGGTGCCCATGATGACTTCCACTCCGCGGCCGTAGGTCGAATAGGTGTGATAGAGCGCGCCGGCGTCGTCCCGCGCGAATACGCTGATGCCCGGTGCCTCGGAGTGCGGAAACGGGCGGCGGGTATAGTTGTAATCGACGGCGCCGGTCGCCATTTCGTCCGGCCGGAAGGAGACGTGGAAGTCGAAGTTGAAATCGGAACCGGCGGAGGACACCCAGTTGACCGGCCAGCCGAGGCGTTGCTGGAAAGGCAGGATCTCCGCCATTGGAGCGCGCGAGACGGCGGCGAACGCGACGTCGCGCGCGGCGAGGTGCGCGACGGTGGGCGCGAAGTGATCGAGCATGAACGAACAGTTCGGGCAGCCCTCCTCCCAGCCGGGACCGAACATGAAATGTTGGACAATGAGCTGCGAGCGGCCGGCGAAAAGATCGGCGAGCGAGACGCGACCGGACGGCGCGTCGAATGTATAGGATTTGGTGAGCTGCACCCAAGGAAGAGCGCGGCGGGCGCGGCTGAGATCATCCCGCGCGCGAGTGAATTCCTTTTCGCGGGCGAGCAATTCGCGGCGGGCGGCGAGCCAGTGGGCGGGCGTGGCGAGAGCAGGCGTGTGCATGGGAGGAGCGGGCTCAGACGGAGGGCGGCGGGGTGTCGGTGGCGGCGGCGAATTGCGCGTTGTAGAATTCTTTCAGGCGAAGGTGGTTGGCCCAGAACGCGGGCGGTGGAGTGCCTTCGAGCAACGCGAGCAGGAGATCGAGGTGGCTGTGCCAGCCGCTCGCGTAGCCGGGCACGGCAGGGAGGTCGACGCCGCGGCTGCGGTGCGTGAGGACGAGGAGGACGCGTTCACCCTGCGGCGTGAGTTCGAAGGTGACGTCGGAATCCTCGTCGAAGGTGTAACTCAACACGCGCGGCGGCTCCCAGCGCAGGATGGTCGCGGGCATGGTGAAGCCGGACTCGTGCACCGCTTTGTATTGCTCGGGGGGCGTTTCGCCGGGGGCGATTTTTTTATGGTGGAACGCGAGTTCCACTTTGCCGCCGACGCGCGGTTCCATCGGGCCGCCGGCGAACCAGCGGGCGCGTTTCGCGGGGTCGGTGAGAAAATCCCACACGCGCTCGAGGGGACCGGGGAGCGTGCGGACGAGGCGGACTTCGCCGGGAGCGGTGAAGCGGGCGGGTTGTTCGTTGAGGTTCATAAAGATTTCTTTTTGCGGGCTTTGGCCTCGTCGGCGCGGAGCTCGCGTTCGAGGGCATCGAGGCGGGTCGACCAGAAGGTGCGGGTTTTTTCGAGCCAGGCTTCGAGTTCGCCGAGTCCGTCGGGGTTGAGCATTTGCACGCGGGACTGGCCTTCAATGCGCGTGGTGATCAGGCCGGCGGCGCGGAGCACATTGAGGTGCTGGGAAATCGCCGGCGCACTGAGGTCGAACTCCTGCACGAGTTCGCCGGAGGTGCGTTCGCGTTGGGCGAGCAGTTCGACAATGCGCCGGCGCGTGGGATCGGCGATGGCAGCGAGGCTTTCCATGCAAGATATGATTAAGGGAGAACTTAATTAAGCAATGGAAAAATAAAGAAAGGGTGGACCGGGTCGCGGGCGGGCGTTGGCAGGCATTTCGCGCGCGGGAAACATCGACGTATTTAACGGCTGGTCCTTGGGCGCGGGACGCGTATTCACCGAGGCACGGTATGCCCACGTTCTCCCATCCTGCTCAGTCGCGCTCACGCTCTGTCCAGCCGGAGGAGGCGACGCGTTACACGGCGCGGAACGGCGCCATCGTCGGACACAACCAAGGGCGGTTCTTCAACCGGCCGCTTTACGTGGCCAATCGCGCGGCGTTTGTGCTGGCCGGCGACCGGCCGGTCGTGCGTTTCGCGGCGGACGATACGCTGCTAGGCACTTTCGCGATTGGAGTGACGCGTGGACGAACGTCGTCGTGGCTGCACACGTGGGACGATGTTACATTTGAATATCGTCCGGCGCATGCGCGCTGGATCGCGCGGGATGCGGCGTTGCCCGGGCTCACGGTCACATTGGATGTGGTCGCGCTGGAGACGGAAGTGGGCTTTGCGGCGCGCGTGGCCGTGCAAGGCGCGCGCGCCGGCGACGAGCTGGGGTGGTTTTTCGGTGGAGCGAAAACGTGGAAGGATAAACCGCTGAACTGGGACCTCGATCCGCATTTCGCGCCGCCGTTGATCGCGGCGTGGTTCGATCCGGAGCTGGCTGCGGGCAACGCCGTTCGCTCGGCGCGGGGGGGCTTTGCGGTGGCCGCCGCGAAGACGGCCGCGCACGCGGTGGCGGGGAAATGCGATGCGCCGGGTGGCGGCGGGAAACGGGATGCGATGGCGAGCGAGACGCCCGCGGCACTGGCGGCGGCGGGCGCGCGGGCGCGTGCGGTGGTTTACGGGCGGATCGATCTCACGCGGCGGGCGGAGGCGCACTGGCGTTTCGCGCGGGTGGCACGCGCGGCGGCGTTCGAAGCGAAAGGGGAAAACCTGCCAACGGAATCGCGGACAGCGGCGGTGGCGTTCGCGGATGGGTTGGCACGTGCGGTAAAACTGGCCAACGCGATCGTCGTCGATACCCCGGAGCCGCGTTTGAATGCGGCAGCGGCGACGCTCTCGGCGGCGATCGACGGGACGTGGTATCCGCCGGTTTTTCGCCACGGCGCGATGTTGTGGAACGTGCCTTACGTGGGCTGGCGCACAGCGTGCGGGAGCACGGCGATCGGCTGGCACGAGCGGGTGAAAGCGCACGCGCGTTACTATATCGATCACCAGTTGAAGGAGTCGGAGAACCGCTCGTTCGAGGCGGACGCGAAGGTGATGCTCACGATTCCGGCGCCGAACTCCCGGTTTCACGGCCGCGGACGCATCGTGCAGGACCAGGGAATCTATAACATGCAGTCGCAGTTTTTCGACCAGATGATCCACGCGTGGCGATGGACGGGCGACGAGGAACTGGCGGCATGGCTGCGGCCGGCGCTGGAGTTGCACCTGGAGTGGTTGCGCGAGTGCTTCGATCCCGACGACGACGGCCTTTATGAAAGCGTGATCAACGTGTGGCCGACGGATTCGTTTTGGTATGCGGGTGGCGGTGCGACGGAGGAAACGTCTTACGCGTATCGCGGGCACGTCGCGGCGCGCGCGCTGGCGGAGTGGGCTGGCGATGCGCCGGCGGCGAAGCGGCACGCGCGGCAGAGCGCGCGGATTCGGGCGGCGTTTCGAAAGAAACTCTGGGTCGCGGCCAAGGGCCACGCGGGACTTTATCAAGAGGCGGAAGGGCGGCGGAGGCTGCACGACGATGCGTGGCTGTATAGTATTTTTCTGCCGATCGACGCCGGGTTGACGGTCGGGCGCCAGGCGGCGGAGTCGTTGCTTTTTGCCGAGCGGGGGTTGCAAAACGATGCCATGCCGGCGGGCGGGCGGCGCGTGTGGACTTCGAATCTGGTGCCGGCGATCTGGTCGGTGCGCGAGTGCTGGCCGGGCGATAACTACCATCTGGCGCTCGCGTATTTTCAGGCGGGCATGCCGGAGGACGGCTGGGATATCTTGCGCGGAAATTTTCTGCACTCGGGATTCAACCAGCTCGTGCCGGGGGATTTTGCGGCGCCGGTGGGCGGCACCGATTTCGGCGATTGCGTGCATATGGCGGCGCGCGCGCTGGTGGAGGGGCTGTTTGGCTATGCGCCGGATCGGCCGCGCGGAATCGTGCGGATCACGCCGCAGTTTCCCACGGCGTGGGAACGCGCGAGTTTGCGCACGGCGGACGTGACGTTGCAGTGGACGCGCACGGGCGAACGCACGGCGTTGACGATCGAGCTCGCGCAAGCGGCGACGCTCGAGGTGCGCGTGCCGGTGAACGCGCAGAAAATCGTGAGCGTGACCGCGAACGGTCGGCCGGTGCGGTGGAAGGCGGAGGCGGGGCTGGGGCGCACGTTGCTCGTGGTGCGCCGGCCGGGGGTTGCGCGGCTGGAGTTGGTGGTGACGACGGCGGGCGCGCAGGCGGTTTTGCCGACGACGGAAGCGGCGGGAGTCGTGGGGCGTCGCGTGGCGTGGCGTTTGCGCGGAACGCGCGTGGAAGAGGTGGAGGATCCGCAACGCGTGCTGACCGGCGCGCGGATTCGCGTGGGCGTGATCACGGGCATCGTCATCGCGACCGCCGGGTGGCACACGCTTTTCGCACGCGTGCGAATGGGCGGGCTGCCGCAGTGGCGACGGGTGATTGTGCGGATCAGCGACGCGGCGGCGGAGCGTGCGGCGGCGAAGGCGCGGTTGGTGAAGGCCGTCGCGGGGACGACGTGGGCGCACGTCGATCTCGCGCCGGTGCTCAACGGCGATATTCGGGCGATCTACGCGCAGAAATATGTTTCGCCACGACCGGCGACGATGTCGGCGCGCATCGGGACCGATGGCTATTCGCCGTGGACGTTTCCGTATTGGGACAGTCATCCGCCGACGATCACGTTGGACAACGTGCCGTCGTTGCTGCGCAGCGGCGGGGATGGAACGGTATTGCAGACGGCGCAAGGCGTGCCGTTTGCGTGGCCGGGCGAGGCGCGAAACGTGGCGTTTACTTCGCGGTGGGACAACTGGCCGACACGGGTCGCGGTGCCGGTGGGCCGCGCGGCCGAGGCGGCGTGGTTTCTCGTGGGCGGCTCAACCAATCCGATGCAGGGGCGCATCGCGAACGGCGTGCTGCGGCTGCGCTACGCGTCGGGCGCGGAGGAGACGATCGAGCTGACGCCGCCGTTCAACTACTGGAATCTTTGCCCGATCCGGCCGAATCTGACGGGGCCGATGCAGGGGAGCCGCGTGGACTACACGT
The DNA here is from genome assembly GCF_019464535.1 of Horticoccus luteus. Taxonomy (GTDB): domain Bacteria; phylum Verrucomicrobiota; class Verrucomicrobiia; order Opitutales; family Opitutaceae; genus Horticoccus; species Horticoccus luteus. The sequence continues at coordinate 580,207 of NZ_CP080507.1, forward strand.
CGCCCGTCGATGCGTTTTGCGTGCCGAAGCCGTGGCCGGAAACGGTGCAGCTCGGCGAGAACTGCCGCGCGATTTTGCTCGGTCACCGGTTGCGGCGCGGCGACGAACTGGCGTCGGTCACGCTGGAGACGCTGTCGGCCGAAGTGGTGATCGGGCTGCTGGGCGTGTCGCTGATGAATCCGCGTGGGATGCGGCGGCGGCGCGGGTGAAGGAGCGGGCGGGACGGTCCGAGCCACTGAAACGCTCCCGGCGAGACGCGGAGCATGACACGCGAGCCGCGTGCGCTCCCCGGACCACGGAGCGGGACTGCGGCGCGGCCCGAAGAGGACGTTGACCTATTAGAAGCCGACTTCTTCGCGCACGAATTTCACCGCGGGACTGCCGACCGAGAGGACGCGGTCGTGATAAGCCTTCAAGTTGAACGTCGCGCCGAGCTTCTTTTCGGCGGCGGCGCGCATGTCGTCGTGCTCGATCGCGCCGACGAAATAAGTGGCGAGTTGCGTATAGGAGAGTTGGGCGCGGAGCCATTTCGCGACGGCTTCGCCTTCCTCTTGAAAGCCCTGGCGCATCATGAGGTCGAGAGCTTGCTCCTTGGTCATGCCGGCCATGTGAATCTTCTGGTCGAGGATCGCGTTGCAGATGACGCGGAGGCGCATTTTGAGCTGCTGCATCTTCGTCTCGGGGCCGCCGAAACCGGTGTCGGCCATCACGCGCTCGGTGTAAACCGCCCAGCCCTCGATGAAGGTGCCGCTTTGGAAGATGGAGCGCACGAGCGTGGGCGCTTTGAACTGGTTCGAGTGGGCGAGCTGCAGGAAATGGCCGGGCATCGCCTCGTGGACGATGAGGTCGTGCATCATGTAGTTGTTATACTCGCGGAAGAACGAATCGACCCGCGACGGCGGCCAGTCGGACGGCGTGGGCTCGATGGCGATGAAGGTGCGGCCGTTGGGTTCGAGGGCGCCGGGGGAATCGCAATACGCAATGCCGCGACCGCGTCGGAACTCGGGAGTGACGATGAGCTCGATGGGGGTGTTGGGCACGGTGACGAGCTCGTGCGCGCGCACAAAGTCAGTCGCTTCCTGCAACGTGCGGCGGCCGAAGGCGACGACGGTGGCGTTGTCGGGGTGCTGTTGCGCGAGGTGGTCGAGCACGGCTTTGATGACGTGGCGGTGGTCCTTTTCGGCGGCGGCGTCGGCGGCGGGAAAATACTGGCGGTAGAGGGGTAGGGCGGTGGCGTAGAGCGTGTCAGTGACGCTCTGCAATTCAGCTTCGGCGCGCGCGAGGATTTCCTCGGGTGTGAGGTCCGAGGCGAGCGTGTAGCGCAGCGCCTGCCGGTAGTGATCGGCGCCGAGACGGAAATCGCCGTGGGAGCGCGGGAGCAGATCCTGTTCGAGCCACGTTTTATAATCGGTGAGCGCGGCGATGGCTTTTTCCTGCGCGGGGGCGAGTTCGGCTTTCAGCGCGGGTGCTTCCGCGAGGAGAGGATCGAGGCCATCGTGCACGAGGCCGATGGCGCCGGCGATCTGCTTGATCGCGGTTTGCGTGTAGACCGCGGGTGGATTGACGAGGTTGGCTTTGGCTTGGGCGACAACGCGAGGGATGGCGGCGAGACGTTGGGCCGCGCTGTGCAGGCGGTCGGCGGCGGGCGCAAATTCACGCGCGGTCAGCAGGTAAATCGAATCGGCGAGGCTCGTGTTGTAGGAAAGAACGTCCCACGCGAAAGGCTTGAGTTCGGTGAGGTAAAAAATCTGCGCTTCGAGGTTGAGCTGGAGGATTTGGGCGTCGACGCGGTTGGGGCCGGTCAACTGCGCGGGGTCGATGTGGGCGAGGGCGGCGAGGCCGGCGCGATAGGCGGCGAGTTGGGCGTCGCGGCCGGCGGGGCTGTAGTCGGTGAGGGTGCCGTCGAATCGATGATCACCGAGTTGGGTGGAGTTCTCGGGATTGAGCCGGAGGTAGGCGTCGAGGGTGGATCGAGCAGTCGTTTCGAAGGCGGCGTCGGCGTCGGTGCGGGCCGAAGCGGTCAGCGTGAGGAGCGCACCGGCGACCGCGAGGGGCAGGTAACGGAAGGGGTTCATGGAGCGTGACCATGGCAGAATCGCGCGTCGGGACAAGGGAAGACGCGGGCGAGGCACGCACCCGGGTGGTCGCGCGGCCGAGCGCGGGCGCGGGACGATGAGACGCCCAACCTCTGCGCGGATAACAAGATGGATGTCGGGAATAAGCCCGGCCCGGCGGCGGCTTGCTTTTCGGGACGTTTCTACTTTCCTCAATGCAAGTAACCACTTGCATTCATTGAAAGCTGAACCGCCCTCTCTCTCGACCCGTCAGCGCTTGCTCGATGCCGCCGCGCGGGTGTTTGCGCGTGACGGGTTGAGTCGGGCGACGACGCGCGAAATCGCCCGCGAAGCAGGGGTGAATGAAGTGACGCTGTTCCGGCATTTCCAGACGAAGGATGGGTTGATCTCCGCCGTGGTGGGCGAAAATTTCGCGGAGAGTGGGGCGGCGCCGGTGGGAGCGCTGCCCGCGCCAACCGATGATTTGCGCGCGGATTTGGAGAACCTCGCCCGGCACTACGAAGCGTTGCTCAAAGCGAATCTGCCGCTTGTGCGCACCATGCTCGGCGAAGTGCAGCACCGGCACGGCGGACACGAGAAGCAGGTGTTCCGCGCGGTCTTTGCGCCGTTAAAGGCGGCGTTGGCGGAACGCATCCGGGCGGCGCGAGACCAGGACGAACTGCGGCCGGAATTCCGCGCCGATGTGCTGGCGGATTTATTGGGGGGAATGATTTTCACCGGCGTGCTCCGGCGTTCGTCGCCGGACATCAAACTTGAATACACCGCGACGGCCTATCGCCAGGCGGCGATCGATCTCGTGCTCAGCGGTGCGACGATGAAGCGGGAAGGCCGGCCACGGTGAGCCAGACGGGCCTCTATGGCTCCGACCGCACGCTGCTGTCGCCGATCGCGCAGCGGCTGGCGGAGCGCGATGTTTTGAAGTGGGTGATTGCGATCACGGCGGCACTCGGCGCGATCCTGGAAGTGATCGACACGAGCATCGTGAATGTCGCGATGCCTGACATTCAGGGCAATCTGGGCGCCACGCTCGCGGAGGTGGGATGGATTTCAACGGGCTATGCGTGCGCCAACGTCGTCATGATTCCGCTGACGGCGTGGCTGGGGCATCGGTTTGGTCGTCGGCAATACCTGGTTTTCTCACTCGCGGGGTTCACGGCGGCGTCGGTGTTATGCGGGCTGTCGACCTCGTTGATGATGTTGATTGTGGCGCGGGTGCTGCAGGGATTCTGCGGCGGCGGTTTGCTGGCGAAGGCGCAGTCGATCCTGTTCGAGACGTTTTCGCGCAAGGAGCAGCCGGCGGCGCAGGCGTTGTTTGGCATCGGCGTGATCGCGGGGCCGGCGTTCGGGCCACTGCTGGGCGGCTATCTGACGGATACGTTTGGGTGGCGCTCGATCTTCTTCATCAACCTGCCGATTGGCATTTTCGCGATCGCCATGACGATCGTGTTTCTGCCGCGCGATGTGGTGGGCGACTTGTTGCGGAAGAGCGTGGACTGGCTGGGCATCGGGTTGCTGGCGGTGACGCTGGGCTGCTTTCAAACGATGCTCGAAGAAGGGCAGCAGGACGACTGGTTTGCCTCGCGCTTCATCCTGACCATGGCGGCGGGCGCCATCGTGGGCCTGGTCTTTTTCGTGTGGCGGGAACTGACGACGGAATATCCGGCCGTGGATCTGCGGGTGTTGCGACACCGATCGCTGGCGGCGGGCAGCCTCTATTCGCTCGTGTTGGGGATGGGACTTTACGGCGTGATTTTTGCAGTGCCGATTTTCGTGCAAAATTACCTGCATTTCACGGCAATGCAGAGTGGGTTGCTGCTCATGCCGGGCGGTTTGGCGTCGGCGGTGATGATGGTGATCATGGGCAAGGTTTCCGGTCGCGTGGATCCGCGTGCGTTGATCGCCTGCGGGGCGTTGACGACGGTGGCGACGGCATTGCTGCTCGCGCAGATCAATCCCGATACGGGCACGAACTCGCTGTTTCTCCCGCTCGTGCTGCGCGGACTCGGCAGCGTGATGATGTTTCTGCCGCTTAGTCTCGCGACCCTCGGGTCGCTGCCGCAGCGCGATATCGCGGCGGGGTCCGGATTCTATAATCTCACTCGCCAGATGGGCAGCAGCATCGGCATCGCCCTCATCACGACGGTGCTCGCGCATCGCGAAGCGGTGCATCGCTCCGTGCTGGTGGAACACATCACGACGGCCAATCCGGCGACCGCACAACGCATGAACATGCTGGCGGGCGCGTTCGCGCAACATTCGGCCGATCCGGTGGCCACGCATCAGCAGGCGTGGAGCGCGATCGATCACTTGGTGAGCGGCCAGGCGCTCCTGCTCTCGTTTGCCGATGTCTTTCTCTACGTCGCCATCGCTTTCATCGCCACTCTGCCGCTGCTTTTCCTGCTCGGCAAAGGCGGCAACAAGGCGGCCGCGGCGGCGGCGCACTAAACCTCTTTCGAAAACTTCGAACCATCACTGTCATGAATGCTGCCACTCTTCCTCCTCCGGCGCCCCGCGCTGCGACTCCCGTGCCTTCGTCCACGCATCCGGCGCTGCATCGCCGCACCCGCCGGGTGAAGAAATATTGGAAGCCCGTGCTCGGGATCGTCGTCGGGCTCGCGATCGTCGCATGGGTGAGCCACGTGTTGATTCACGTCTATCATTACGAGAAGACCGACGATGCCTACATCACCGGGCATGTGCACCAAGTGAGCGCGCAAGTGGCCGGTCGCGTGCAGACCGTGCTGGTGGATGACAACGACGACGTGAAGGCGGGCCAGGTGCTGGCGAGGCTTGATCCGCTGGAGTTTCAGATCGGCGCGCAAAAGGCGGCCGCCGCGCTGGCGCAGGCGAAGGCGCAGCTTGACCAGGCGCACGCGGGCGTGGCGCAAGCCGTGGCGGCGGCGACCGAGGCGAAGGCGCGGGTGAGCCAGGCCACCGCGCAACAGGCGCAGACCCAGGCGCAACTCGGCCTCGCGAAGCTCACGCTGGCGCGCAACGAGCAGTTGTTCAGCAACGGCGGCGCGATCACGCAGGCGGATCTGGACAATGCGCGCAGTGGCTTCGCCGCGGCGCAGGCCGCGCAGGCCGCCAACGAGGCCAATCTCGCCGCCGCGCGCGCCGGCGTAGGCTCGGCGGCTGCCGCGCAAACGGTGGCGCAGGCGCAAGTGGAGGCGGCGCAGGCGAGCGTGGCGGCCGCCGAGGCCGCAGGGCGGGATGCGCAACGACAGCTCGACTACGCGACGGTGGTCGCGCCCGCGGCGGGACGCATCGGCAACAAGGCCGTCGAGCCGGGCAACCGCGTGCAGGCCGGCCAGACGTTGTTCAATCTCGCGCAAGCCGATGTGTGGATCGTGGCGAATTTCAAGGAAACGCAGTTGCCGTTGATGAAGCCGGGGCAGGCGGTCGACATCACGGTGGATGCGCTGCCCGACCACGATTTGCACGGGACGGTCGACAGCCTCGCACCCGCGACCGGCGCGCAATTTGCGTTGCTGCCCGCGGACAACGCCACGGGCAATTTCAACAAGGTCGTGCAGCGTGTGCCTGTGAAAATCGTGCTCGATCACGCGGCGGTGGAGCGGCTGGGCGCGCGGTTGCGACCGGGCCTCTCGGTGATCGTCGACGTGCGCGTGCGGTAAGCGCGGGCCGCAGGGCGAGGAGTGGCATGAGCGAGGCAGCGCGGGAGGCCGCGATCAATAAGTGAAGCCCGTTCGCGCTGCCAGTTGACGCCACCGCCCGCGGGGAATACCCCTGTGCGATCATGTCAGGTTCATCGTTCAATCGTCCGAAACTGGAGTTGCCGCACGGGCACCAGAAGGTGTTGCTGCATTCGTGTTGCGCGCCCTGTTCCGGCGAGGTGATGGAGGCGATCCGCGCCTCGGGCATCGACTACACGATCTACTTTTACAACCCGAACATCCATCCGCGGGAGGAATACGAGTTGCGCAAGCAGGAGAACATCCGCTTTGCCGAAAAGGAAGGCGTGCCCTTTGTCGACGCCGACTACGACACCGACAACTGGTTTGCCCGCGCCAAAGGTTTGGAGTGGGAGCCGGAGCGGGGCGCCCGGTGCACGATGTGTTTCGATATGCGGTTCGATCGCACGGCGCTCTATGCGCATGAAAACGGGTTTCCCGTGATCACGAGCTGCCTCGGCCTTTCACGGTGGAAGGATATGGATCAGATCAACGCGAGCGGCGAACGCGTGGCGGCCAAATATCCCGGGATCACCTATTGGACTTACAACTGGCGGAAGCTCGGGGGCGCGAACCGGATGGTCGAGATCGCGAAGCGCGAACAGTTTTACCAACAGGAATACTGCGGCTGTGTGTATTCGCTGCGCGACACGAACAAGTGGCGCATGGATCACGGCCGGGAGCGGATCGCGCGCGGCGAGAAGTTTTACGGCGTCGCCGACGGTGAGCCGGCGGGTGGATCGGGCAAGGACGGCCATTCGGCCGGACCAGCGGACGCGTGAGCCGGGGAAAATGACGCGCGCGGAAAGCGGATCGCGGGCCGGCGGCGGGCGGGATTCGATCCGCCCAGTGAGTTGAGGGTGCGGCGGGCGGACTCAGCCGGATTTACGGTGGTGCAACGTGAGCCGATTGCCGTCGGGATCGCGAACCGTGGCCATGAAACACATCGGTGTATCCATCGGCCCGATCACAAATTCCACTTTATGTTGGCGGAGCGTGGCAACCGCGGCGTCGAAATCCGTCACTTCGAGCGCACTCGAAGGACCGTCGTTGGACGGCGGCCAGTTAGGTGACGATCCGATGGCGAGGCAGCCGCTGCCGATGTTGTATTCGATGAACTTGGCATCCGGTTTCACGGGCGCGTTCGGCTTGAGGCCGAGGATGCCTTCGTAGAATTTTCGGGCGCGGGCGATGTCGGTGACGGGGTAGGCGGTAAAGGCGATTTCCTGGTAGGTGATCATGGCTCGCTCCGGGTTGAGTTTCCTGTCCCGCCAAAGACAGGCGAGCGGGCGGCTGGTTCAGACCTTGAGCGCGCCCCGGAAGCCGCGGCCGCTGTAGTAGGAGTCCGCGCCGTTGTGATAGATGAAAACGCGACCGAAACGGCGATCGCCGAAGAGCGCGCCGCCGAGCTGGCGGACGTCGTCGGGCGTTCTGAGCCAGCTCGATCGTTTGGTGTCGAATTCTCCGAGCTGTTGCAGGGCGTGATACTGGGCCTCGTCGAGGATCTCGATGCCCATGGCGGCGGCCAGTTCCGTGGCGCAGCCCTTCGGCGGGAATTTTTTCCGGCCGTCGAGCGCCGCGCGGTCGTAGCAAAGATTGGCGCGCGGCTCAGGGCTCTGCGGCGAACAGTCCATGAAGAGAACCTCTCCGGATTTCTTGTCGTGGCCGACGACGTCGGGTTCGCCGCCCGTGCGCTCCATCTCGGCGAGGGACCAGAGTTTTTCGGGGTGCGCGAGGAGGCGAGACAGGACCTTTTTCCAATCCACGGCCGTGTGGCGGGTGGGATTTTTTTCGAAGCGGGTCTGCAACGTGGCGAGCAGTTCGTCGCGTTGTTTGGCAGTCAGTTCTTTCGGGGCCTTCACGCTTTTCATCGGAGGTTGGGGGGGGGATTCACGCGCATCGCGCGTCGAGGAATCCGGGAAGAATCGCGACGCGAAGAAGAGCGTCAATTCGGTTCCGTGGTGGGCACGGGCGACCGGCGTTACGGGGACTCAGCGCGGGTCGTAATCCAGATACGGTCCCAGCCAGCGCTCGACCTCGGCGACGGACTGGCCCTTGCGGCGGGCGTAATCCTCGACCTGGTCGTGGCCGATTTTACCCACGCCGAAGTATTTCGCTTCGGGGTGGTTGAAATACCAACCGCTGACGCTGCTCGCGGGGTGCATGGCGCACGACTCCGTCAAGTGGATGCCGGTGGTGGCGGTCGCGTTGAGAAGGGCGAACAGCGTAGGTTTCTCGGTGTGATCGGGGCAGGCGGGATAACCGGGCGCGGGACGGACGCCGCGATATTTTTCGCGGAGGAGATCCTTCATTTCGAGGTTTTCGGTTTTGCCAAAACCGCAGAATGCGCGGGCTTTTTTGTGCATCATCTCGGCCATCGCCTCGGCGAGGCGGTCGCCGAGGGCCTGCGCCATGATCGCACTGTAATCATCGTGCGCCGCGCGAAATTCGGCGGCGAAGGCTTCGACGCCGTGGCCGGCCGTGACGGCGAAGCCGCCCAGGTAGTCGAGCCGGCCCGAGTCTTTCGGCGCGATGTAATCGGCGAGGCAGTGGTTGAACCGGTCGGCGGGTTTTTCCATCTGCTGACGCAGTTGATGGAACGTCGCGAGCACCTCGGTGCGGGCGGTGTCGGTGTAAAGTTCGACGTCGTCGCCGATGGCGTTGCACGGCCAGAAACCGAGGACGGCTTTGGCGGTGTAACGCTGTTCGGCGATGATGCGCTGGAGCAGAGCTTTCCCTTCGGCGAACAGTTTCGTGGCTTCGGCGCCGACGACTTCGTCGGTGAGCAGATCGGGAAACCGTCCGTGGATTTCCCACGCGGAAAAGAAGGGTCCCCAGTCGATGAATTCGGCGAGTTCTTCGAGGGAAAAGCGGTGCGTGCCGGGCGGCAGTTCTCCGGCGGCGGAGGAGAAGACGCGGAGGCCGAGAAATTCGGGCACGGGAATGTCGGTCTGCGCCCAATCAAAAATCGGGCGGCGCTCGCGGGCGCGGGCAAGCGAGAGGAGCGGCTTGCGGCTGCGGCGGGCGGCGAAGTCGGCGCGCTGGCGTTCCTGCTTGGCAAAGTTGTCGGCGAGGAACGCGGGCTTTTGCGTTTCGCTGAGGAGCGCGCTGACGACGTTGACGACGCGCGAGGCGTCGAGGACGTGGACGACGCCGGGCGCGTAGGCGGGGGCGACCTTGACGGCGGAATGCGCGGGGCTCGTCGTGGCGCCGCCGATCAGCAAGGGAAGCGTGAAGCCTTCGCGGTTCATTTCCTTGGCGACGTGCACCATCTCGTCGAGCGAAGGCGTGATGAGGCCGGAGAGGCCGATGATGTCGGCCTTTTGCTCGCGCGCGGTGGCGAGGATTTTCTCGCACGGCACCATGACGCCGAGGTCGATGACCTCGTAATTGTTACAGGCGAGCACGACACCGACGATGCTTTTGCCGATGTCGTGGACATCGCCTTTCACGGTGGCGAGGACGATGCGGCCCTGGGCTTGCGCGATGCCGCCGGCGGCGATGTGCCGGCGTTTCTCCTCCTCCATGAACGGGGTGAGGTGAGCGACGGCCTTTTTCATGACGCGCGCGGATTTCACGACCTGCGGGAGAAACATTTTGCCGGCGCCGAAGAGATCGCCGACGACGCGCATGCCATCCATGAGCGGGCCCTCGATGACTTCGAGCGGGCGGGCGAATTTCTGGCGGCACTCCTCGGTGTCTTCGACGATGAACGTGTCGATTCCTTTGACGAGCGCGTGCGACATGCGCGCCTCGACCGGCAGTTCGCGCCACGCTTGGGCAGCCACCTGGTCGACGGGCTGGCCGCCGGCTTTGGCGGCGTCGGCGGCGGCTTTGAGCGCTTCGGCGTGGGTGATGAGGCGCTCGGTGGCGTCGGGCCGGCGATTGAGGAGGACGTCGTCGGCGAGTTCGCGCAGGGCGGGATCGATCTCGTCGTAAACGCCGAGCATGCCGGCGTTGACGATGGCCATGTCGAGGCCGGCGCGGATGCCGTGGTAGAGAAACGCCGTGTGCATGGCCTCGCGCACGGGGTTGTTGCCGCGGAAAGAAAACGAGACGTTGGAGACGCCGCCGCTGACTTTGACGCCGGGCAGGGTTTGCTTGATGAGCGCGGTGGCCTCGAAGAAATCGACGGCGTAATTGTTATGCTCCTCGATGCCGGTGGCGACGGTGAGGATGTTGGGATCGAAGATGAGATCGGTGGCGGGGAAACCGAGTTTTTCGGTGAGGAGCTGATAAGAACGCGTGCAAATGCGAACCTTGTCGTCGCGCGAGGCGGCCTGGCCTTTTTCGTCGAAGGCCATGACGACCGCGGCGGCGCCGTAGCGGAGGATCAGTTGCGCGCGACGGAGAAACTCGGCTTCGCCGTCCTTGAGCGAGATGGAGTTGACGATGCCTTTGCCCTGGAGGCACTGGAGGCCTTTTTCGAGCACGCTCCATTTGGAGGAGTCGAGCATGATGGGCACGCGGCAGATCTCGGGTTCGGCGGCGATGAGGTTGAGGAACTTCACCATCGTGGCCTCGCCGTCGATGAGCGCTTCGTCGACGTTGAGGTCGAGAATATTGGCGCCGCTCTCGACCTGCTGGCGGGCGATGGCGAGACAGGCATCCCAATCGCCGGCTTTGAGGGCTTTGGAGAATTTCGGCGAACCGGTGATGTTGGTGCGCTCGCCGATGACGAGAAAGGAGGAGGCGGCGGTGCTCATGCGGAAAACTCCAAGCTTCCAGCCCCAACCTCCAATGAAGACTCAAGAGGCGGAAACCCTGAAAGCGGAAAGGCGATGAAAGTCATGATCGGAAGGTTTGCCGCGTGAAGGGTGGTGCCTGGCGTTTCCCGTCGGCGACGGACGAGTCTTACGCGAGTGTGAGGGCTTCGAGGCCGCTGAGGCGGAGCGCGGGAGATTGAGGGGGAACCTGCCGCGGGGCATGCGCGCGCACGGTGGCGGCGATGGCGCGAATATGATCCGGCGTGGACCCGCAGCAGCCGCCGACGAGGTTGACCAGGCCGGAGGCGGCAAATTCGCCGAGGATCGCGGCCATCTGGTCGGGCGTTTCATCGTAACCGCCGAACGCGTTGGGCAGGCCGGCATTCGGATAACAGGTGACGTAGCACGGCGCGAGACGCGCGAGTTCTTCGACATAGGGGCGCATGGCGGCGCCGCCGAGGGCGCAGTTGACGCCGACCGAAAACGGACGGGCGTGCGCGATGCTGTGGAAAAACGCATCGATGGTCTGGCCGGAAAGCGTGCGACCGGAGGCGTCGGTGATCGTGACGGAGATCATCACGGGCACGCGGAAACCGGCGGCGTCAAAAACGCTTTCGATGGCGAAGAGCGCGGCTTTGGCGTTGAGGGTGTCGAAGATCGTTTCGACCAGCAGCGCGTCGACGCCCGCGGTGAGGAGCGCGCGGATTTGCTCCGTGTAGGCGGCCACGACGTCGTCCCACGTGACGGCGCGGAAATCGGGGCGGTTGACGTCGGGCGAAAGCGAAAGCGTGCGGTTGAGCGGACCGATGGCGCCGGCGACGAAACAGCGGCGGCCCGGTGTGGCGGCTTCGGCGGCGAGTGCCGCGCGGCGCGCGACGGCGACGGCGGCGGTGTTGAGATCGGTGACGATGGATTCGAGGCGGTAATCGGCTTGGGAGATGCGCGTGGCGTTGAAGGTGTTGGTCTCGACGAGATCGGCGCCGGCGGCGAAATAGTCGCGGTGAATCTGTTCGATAAGATCGGGGCGCGTGAGGCAGAGGAGGTCGTTGTCGCCGCGCAGATCGTGCGAGTGGTCGGCGAAGCGGGTGCCGCGGTAAGCGGCTTCGTCGAGCCCGAACGTCTGGATCATCGAGCCCATCGCGCCGTCGAGAACGGCGATGCGTTGCGCGAACAGCGCCTGCAGTCCGGCGGTGGCCACCGCGGCGCGGCGGGCAGCGTCGGCCGTCGCGGAGGCGGAGGGAAAAAGCGGGTCGGCCATGGTTCGCAGCGTGGGCTCGGGTCGAGGGAAGGCAAGCGACATATCAGGTCATAGCGATGCGTTGATGGATAATAAGGCTTGTGAGGTTGGGGACCGCTGACGAGCGTGCGGCCGCCAGAGTTCTTTTCATCTTACGGGAAACAGGGAAGGCCGTGAAAATCGGCCACAGTTGCGCTGCGGTAACGCATCACAGACTCCCACCGTGTGAGGGCTTCGTCGATCTCGGCGCGGCCCGCTGGCACACACGGGCAAAGCCAATCGGAGCGATCCGGTGAAGGCGGGAGCGAGGCAGGCGAGGCGCGGACGCGGAGACACCTCTCCGACGTGCGCGCGCGCTTACACATGCGAAGTCCGAACATCTACTCCCGCAAGACTCACGCGGCTGGTGCGAATTGCGCGCGCCGGTCTGCGAAAACTTCATCGCAAACAATGAAGCGTGAGAGTGGTGACGGGCTCCGGTGACGGGGTGCGGTTCTGCTCTTGCCCGACCAACAGTAGAATCCCATGAACCCGTTCTCACAGTCCCGCCTGCCGGGACGGCTCCTTCTCGCTTTGCCCGCCGTGCTGCTGGCGCCGGCCGCCAACGCGCAAACGCCGGATGCGCCGCAGGTGCTCGAAACGTTCGTCACGACGGGCACCCGCACGCCGGCGGCGCCGCAAACGCTCGGCTCGGCGGTGGATACGCTCACCGCGAATGAGCTGGCGCGGCGGCAAATCGATTCGCTGGCGGAGGCGTTGGGCGGCGTGCCGGGGGCGCCGTTGTTCGCGTCGGGCGCGCCGGGTGCTTCGGCGTCGCTGTTCCTGCGCGGGGCGAATTCCAACCAGACGCTGTTTCTCGTCGATGGGCTGCGGATGAACGATCCGAATACCGACTACGCCGTGCTGCTGGGCGGAGCAACGCTGGCGCCGGGCGATCGGATCGAGGTGGTGCGCGGGCCGCAGAGCACGCTCTACGGGAGCGACGCGGTGGGCGGCGTGGTCGCGCTCACAACGGGGAAAGGCGCAGGCGCGCCGAGCGCCCAGGTGTCCGCCGAGGCGGGCAGTTTTGGGACGGTGCGGGGCGGCGTGGCGGCGCAGGGCGCCAGCGGGCCGGCGGCCTACAATGTTTCCGTGCAGGCCGGACACACGGACAACGCGCGGGCCAACAATGCGTTCGACGGAGCGACCACGGCGTTGCGGCTGGACCGGACGTTGAGCGAACACGCGGCGATGGGGGCGACGTTGCGGTGGTTTCACGGCGACTACGGCGATCCGGGCGATCGTTTCACGGACGATCCGAACAATACGGTGCGGGAGGACAACGTGCTCGGCACGCTGTTTGCGGATGTGAAATGGGGCGGAGCATGGCAGGCGCACGTGATTCTCGGCGGGCAGGACCGGCGGTTCGTCTCGGACAATCCGGCGCCGAATCCGCCGTATTTTTCCCCGGCGCAAACCACGGTGGTGAAAAACCGCCGCGCGGTGCTCGATGCGCAAACAAGTTTCACGGGTTGGGATCGGCATCGCGTGACGGGCGGGGCGACGCTTGAAGCGAATCACACGGTCAACACCGGTTTCGGTGACATCGATCGCCGCCAGTCGCTGTGGGCGGTGTTTGCCCAGGACGAATTTTCGCCGGTCGACGAGGTGTATCTGACGACGGGATTGCGTCACGACGACTTCGATACCTTCGGCGGGGCGACGACGGGACGCGCGACCGTGGCGTGGCTCGTGGCGGGGCGCACGCTCAAGCTGCGCGCGAGCTACGGCACAGGATTTCGCGCGCCAGGGTTCCTGGATCTCTACGGGCAGAGTGCGTATTACGTGGGCAACCCGGACTTAAAACCGGAAGAGGCGCGCGGTGGCGACGTGGGCGTCGATTACTATCTCCCGGGCCAACGCGGCGTGTTGAGCGCGACGGCGTTTCAAACGGATTATCGAAATCTGATCGTTTATGACTTCACGGTCTATCCGAGCACGGTGGTGAACGCTGGCAAAGCGCGGACGCGCGGCATCGAACTGAGTGCGACCGTGTCGTGGGCGGGCGCGATCGACGCGCGCGTGGGCTACACTTATCTGGACGCGCAAAATCGGGTGGATGGTTCGCGCTTGTTGCGGCGTCCGCGGCATGGGTTGAACGCGGAGGTCTCGCATGATTTCGGGCGCGGTTTCACGGCCGGTGCGGGTGTGGCGTTCGCGGCGCAACGCGAGGATGTGGACGCGGCGAGCTATCTGACGATCGATGCGGAGGACTACACGGTCGCGCGGATTTTTGTGACGTGGCAGGTGAGCGCCGCGCTGGCGGTTAAGGCGCGGGTGGAAAATCTGTTGAACGAAAAATACGAGGCGGTGAACGGCTATCCGGCGCGGGGCGCCGGGGCGTTCGGGGGCGTCGAGTGGCGGTTTTGATGGCGGCTTGATCGGACCTGGCGAACGACACGTCGCGGCCGGGAGGCGTGAACCGTTTCCGGCCGGGCCGGGCGTTTCGTTCACGGCTTCACCGACGTGACGAGGGTTCGCGCTGGCGCCGGAGCAGGCGGTGCGTTCAATGCGGCGAAAACGTGAACGAGGATCGACAGCAGGATTTCTGGTCTTTTTTCGCCGCGCCGGCGCCGTTGGCGTCCGGGCCGCGCGCGGCGGCGGAGCGGGCATTCGCGGAGCCAGTGGGGGCCGCGCCCGCGACAGAGACGGTGTCACGGGGGGGCGTGGTGTATGAGCGGAGTGCGACGGCGCAGCGTTACCGGTTGACGTTGCGGCGCGACGGCGTGGCGGTCGCGGTGATCCCGCGGCGGGGTTCGCAGCGGGAGGCGGAGCAGTTTGTGGCGCAGCAGGCAGCGTGGCTGGAGCGGGCGCGGGCAAGACAGGCGCGCCGGCCGCGCGCGGCCGAAGTCTGGACGGTGGGCACGCGGGTGTTGTGGCGGGGCGAACTGGAAGAGATCCGGGTGGCGGCGACGGGGGCGCGGCCGCAGGTGTGTCTGGCGGCGGACGTGTTTCGCGTGGCGCGGATCGAGGGGGATTTGCGGGCGACGCTGGAGGCGCAATTTGCGCGGCGGGCGAAGATCGAGCTGCCGGCGCGGACGTGGGAGCTGGCCGCGGTGACGGGCGTGGACGTGAAGCACGTGACGGTGCGCAATCAGCGTTCGCGGTGGGGTTCGTGTTCCAGCGGCGGGACGATTTCGCTCAACTGGCGGTTGGTGCAGACGCCGGATTTCGTGCGCGACTACATCGTGTTTCACGAATTGATGCACTTGCGGGAGATGAATCACTCGGCGCGTTTTTGGGCGCGCGTCGAGGAAGTCTGCCCGGCGTGGCGCGAGGCGGAGCACTGGCTCAAGCGCAACGGCAGCCTGGTCGGGCTGTGACGCCGAGGGCGGAGAGAAACGGTCAGGGCGCTTTCGCGAGGACGCGGCGGAGTTCGGCGCAGAGGGTATCGAGCGAGAACGGTTTTTGCACGAAGCCCGCAAGACCTTTGCCGACGAAGCGATGGACGGCCTCCTGCTGGTTAAAGCCGCTCATGAGAAGCACTTTGACGGCGGGGTCCAGCGCGCGGAGCTGGCGGAAGGTTTCCTCGCCATCCATTTCCGGCATCGTGAGGTCGAGTAAGACGGCGGCGAAGCGACCGGGGTGGGCGCGAAAGATTTCGAGGCCGCGGCGGCCGTGTTCGGCCTGCTCGGATTCGAAGCCGAGGGAGCGGAGCAAGTCGGTGAGCACGAGTCGGACGGGCTCTTCATCATCGACGACGAGGATCGTGCCGTTGCCTCGCCAAGCGAGGGGCGGTTCGCTGATGCGCCGCAGGGCATCGGGTGCCTGGACGGCGGCGGGGAAGAGGACTTTGAACGTGGTGCCGCGGCCGGGTTCGCTGTAAACGTTGATGGCGCCTTGATGGCCGCGGACGATGCCCTGCACGGCGGCGAGACCGAGGCCGCGACCGGCGAATTTGGTGGTGAAGAACGGATCGAAAATGCGTGCGGCGGTGTCGCGATCCATGCCGCTGCCGTCGTCGGCGACCTCAAGAAAACAATATTCGCCCACGGGGAGATCGCGGGCGAAGTGAGCGCGGGCGAGATAGTCAGCATCGGCATGCACCAAGCCGGTGGCGACGACGATGGTGCCGGAGCGGTCGCCAATGGCCTCCGAGGCGTTGATGACGAGGTTCATCACCAGTTGCCGCATCTGGGTCGGGTCGGCCTGGATGGTGATGGGTTCGGCGGCGAGGGCGAAACGCAGGGAGGCCTTTTTGCTGACAGAGACGCGGAGGAGTTGCGTGGTATCCTCGACGAGTTCGTTGAGGTTGACGTGCTGGACGACGAAGCGGCCCTTGCCGGCGTAGGCGAGCATCTGTTTGCAGAGGTCGGCGGCGCGCAGCGAGGCGCGTTCGATCTGGGCGAGGTATTGGGCGGACTGGGTGCCGAGGGAGGCGTCGAGACGGGTGAGACTGGCGTAGCCGAGGATGCTGGTGAGGAGGTTGTTGAAATCGTGCGCGATGCCGCCGGCGAGGACGCCGAGGCTTTCGAGTTTCTGCGTTTCCTGAATGTTTTTCTGAAGGAGGTGGCGCTCGTGTTCGGCGCGCCGGAGATCGGTGATGTCAACGCAGACGCCGATGTAGCCGAGGAATTGTTGATCGGGGCCGAGGAGGGGTTTGCCGTGATCGAGGAGGAGGCGATATTCGCCGTCGTGGCGGCGCAGGCGGTATTCGATGACGAAGGGTTCGTGCTGCGCGAAGTAGCGTTGGTAGAGCTCGAGCGCGCGGTCGTGATCTTCGCGGTGAATGCCGTCGGACCAGCCGGAGCCGATTTCCTCCTCCATGGAGCGGCCGGTGAAAGTGAGCCAGCCCTCGTTGAGGAAGTTGATGCTGCCATCGGGCGCCGCGGTCCAGATGAGGACGGGGGCGGAGTTGGCCATGATGCGGAAGCGTTGTTCGCTGGCACGGACGGCGGCTTCGGCGCGCTGGCGGGCGGAGACCATTTCGTTGAACGCTTCGGCGGTGCCGGCGATTTCGGCGGGGCCGGCGACGGGGGCGCGGGCGTCGGTGCGGCCGGCGGCTTGCGCGCGGGCGGCTTCAGCGAGGGCGGTGACGGGGCGGGCGAGGGCGCGGGCGTAGCGGGCAATGAGGAGGGCGCCGATGGTGAGGAGGGCGACGATGGCGATGAGCGTGCGCCAGAAATTCAACCAGGCATCTTCGAGAATTTCCGGGGTGGCGACGGACGCGTAGACAAACCAAGGCGTGCCGGGGATGCGGGAGAGCGAAAGGGTGCGCGGCTGGCCGTCGGTGCCATGCGTCTCGAGGGTGACGGAAGGGGCGTCGGTGAGCGCGGCGGCGAGGCGGGTGAACTCGGGCATTTTGCGGCCGACGTAGCGCGTCATCTCGGGCTGGCGGGCGACGATGGAGCCCTGTTCGTCGATGACGGCGACCTCCGAGCTGAGAAGGGAGCGCGGCTGCGTGAGCACGCTGGTGGACAGGTCGGTGAGGTTGAGCGGAATGAGGAGGGAGCCGATGCGTTGGCCGGCGGAGTTGGTCACCGGTTGGGCGATCATGCAGGACCAGCGGCCGTCGATCTGACGCGCGAACGCGGGCCCGATGTAAAAGTCGGACGCGCGCAGGGCGGCGCCGATGGGCGGGATGTCGGCGATCGACGTCTCGGGGGCGGGGCGGATGTTGGCCGCGGCAATGACGTGGCCGGTGAGGTTGAGATAAGCGAGGTTGAGAAACTCCGGGTGGAGGGCGACGAACTCGCGAAATCGCTCGTCGATGCGCGCGGGGTCGTTGGTGCGCAGGGCATCCTCGGCCGCGAGGCGGCGGAGTTTGAAACGCGCGGATTCGGCGAAGGCGCGCAGTTGGCGTTCGTTGACCTGGCGGATGAGTTGCAGCTCGGACAACGTGGTGGCGCGGTCGGTGCGGAACTGATCATAGAGGCCCCAGCCGAGCACGCCGACGAACGGGAGCGCGACCCCGAGGCCGAGGACGACGAGCCGCGAAAAAATCGTGGGGCGCGCGCGCATCGCGGTGACGTGGCGGGCCGGCGAAGGTGCGTCAATCATACCGCGGCGGCGGAGCGGGATTTACTTAAAATCGACGAGTTCGACTTCGAACACGAGCGTGGCGCGGGGCGGGATGGCGGGCGGCTGGCCGGAGACGCCGTAACCCAGCCAGTAAGGGACGATGAGGGTGCGTTTCTCGCCTTTGCGCATGTTGGGGAAAGTTTCTTCCCAGGCGGCAATCACCTGGTGTTGGCCGAGGGTGAAGACGAACGGTTTGCCGTGCTGCGCGGAGCTGTCGATGAACGTGCCGTCGAGGAGGTGGAGCTCGTAGTTGACGGTCAATTGCTGGCCGGCGTGCGGATGAGCGTCGCCGGTGCCTTGGGCGCGCGGGATATAGCGGAGGCCGGACTCCTGTTTGTGGGCGTTGCCGTATTTGTCGGCGATCACGAGGGCGTCGTGCGTGGTGAGTTCGGGGCGTTCTTCGGCGAGGGCTTCGCGCATGCCGGCGTTGATCGGCAGGCCGGGGTTTTTGCGGGCGAGCATCCCGGAGCGCACCACCAGCGCGAGGGTGAACAACATCACGCCGAGGAGGAGGAGATAGAGGAAACTGCGAACAGGGGACGCGGGCATGGGAGCCGCGACCAAAGCGGCCGCGAGCCGGGTTGGCAACAGCGCACGTGGGGCGTTGAAAAAGTCGCGCCCCGGCCGAGCACGGCGATTCGGGTCACGCGTGCTCGCGAGGCGGGACGAAGCGGCGAGTCAGGGCAGGGCGGAAGACGTGTGATCCTGAAAAATGCGCCACCCCTCGGGGGTCTTGCGCACGGTGAGCGTAAACAGGCCGTGGGGAGCGTCGGCGGCGCGCGTCAATTGCCAGCGGCCAAACACGATTGCGGCATCGTCGGCGAGGCGCGTGACGACGAGATCGGAGAACGTGAGGTGGCCCATCGCAGCGCGGTCGGGATAGCGTTCGTGGTAACGATCGCGGGTGGCCTGCCAGCCGTAGGTGACGTGATCGGCGGACGCGAAGCGGAGGGCGTCGGTGTGCGCGTAGGTGGCCATGAACGTATCGATGTCGCCGCGATTCCACGCGTCCGTCTGCGCCGTGAGGAGCGCGGTGATGTCGGCGGTGGGATCGGTCGCGGTGGCGGCCGGGGAGCGTTGGGCGGGAGCCGCGGCGGGTGCAGCGGGCGCCGCGGCATGAGCGGCGGCGACGATGGCCGCAGGGGCGAAGGCGAGAGCGCAGACGAGGGCGCGGCGGTTCATGAGCGAGAGTTGGCGGGGGAGATGACGGGAGTAAGCAGTTCAAGGACCGTGGCGGTCATGGCGGTGATGCCGGTCTTGATCGTGGGCTCCGGCACGGGAGCGAATTTGCTGGAGTGCAGCGAGGGGAGCGGGATGCCGGTGCGTTGGCTTTCAGCGATTTTTTCCGGGGCGACGGCGCCGACGCGGAAGAGGCAGAGGGGAACGTGTTCGTCGGTGAGGCCGAAGCGGCTGAAGTCCTCGCCGCCCATTTCCGGCGTGAACGGCACCACGCGATCGGCGCCGAGCCACGCGGCGAGGGCGTCGTGGACCCGTTGGGTGAGTGCGGGGTCGTTGCGGGTCGCGGGCGTGGGCACGTCGGCGGCCGTGTTGACGAGGGGCAGCAGGTCGTCGGGCAGGCCGGCGGCGATGCCTTCGCCGCGGCAGATGCGTTGGATGGCCGCGATCGTGTGGTCGCGCACGGCGGGGGAATACGAGCGAAGGGTGAGGGAGAGTTTCACTTCGTCCGGAATGACGTTGGCTTTCGCGCCGCCGTGGATGGAGCCGACGGTCACGACGCACGGATCGATGGGCGAGGTCTCCCGGCTGACGATGGTCTGGAGTGCGAGGACGATGCGGGCGGCGAGGACGACGGGATCTTTCGTCATTTGCGGATAGGCGCCATGGCCGCCGCGGCCGCGAACGGTGATCTCGACCCAATCGACGTTGGCCATGACGGCGCCGGGCGAAACGGCGACGGTGCCGACGGGTAGGCTGGCGCTGTCGTGCTCGGCGATGGCGAAATCGGGGCGGGGGAATTTTTGATAGAGGCCGGCGGCGAGCATATCGCGGGCGCCGAGGCCGCGTTCCTCGGCGGGTTGGCCGATGAAGAGCACGGTGCCCGACCAGTGTTCGCGCAACGCGGCGAGTTCGCGCGCGGTGCCGGCGAGGACGGTCATGTGGATATCGTGGCCGCAGGCGTGCATGACGGGGACCTCGCGGCCGGTGGGATCGGTGGCGCGCGCCGCGCTCGCGTAAGGGAGGCCGGTTTCTTCGGCGACGGGCAGCGCGTCGAGATCGGTGCGGAGGAGGAGCGTGGGGCCGGGACCGTTTTTCAGGAGGGCGACGAGGCCATGGCCGCCAAAGTTTTCCGTGACGTCGCAACCCGCGGCGCGGAGTTCGGCGGCGAGTTTTTGGGCGGTGCGGGCTTCCTGGAGGGAGAGCTCGGGGTGCGCGTGAAGGTCTTGATAGAAGGCATCGAGGGCGGGGTAATCGGCGGCGACCTTTTCGGCGACGAGCTGACGCAAGGCCGGCGTGGGCGCGGCCGCGAGGACGGAGGTGGCGCACAGAAACAGCAGCGGGCGGAGGGTGGCGGTCATGGTTTTTCGAAGAAGAAGATCAAGCCGTCGAGCATGGCATCGGTTTCGAGTTTGAGGTGTTGCGCGGGCGGCACGGGCGAGTCGGCGGACGCGGCTTTTTTCTGGGCCGCGAAGGCGGCGTCGGCCGCGGCGCGGGCTTGCGCGATGAACGCCTGCTTCGCTTCGTGAAATGCGCCGCTCTTCGTGAATTGCTGGGCGGTGCCGGGCTGGCCGACGAAGCGGGTGACGAGGTCGTCGCCGATCCAGAGGGCCCATTTGTCGATGTCGGCGAAGTAGACGGCGAGGAGGCCGTCGCGTTCGACGTGGAGCTGTTCGGCGATTTTGTGGATGAAGTTGCCGGGGCGTTGCGCGGGCGTGTCGGGCGTGTATTTCGCGAAGAGCCGCGCGCGGACGCGGTGCCCGGTGGCGCGTTCGAAGTTGGCGAGCTTGTAGTTGAAGGCCTGCGCGCGCGGCGGGTCGGTGGGAAGCAGGTGATCGGGGTCGTCGAACGGCGCGGAGGGGCCGGGTGTTTTCTCCGCCGGGTAGGGTTTGGCGCGGGCGACGAGGGCGGCGAAGGAGGCCTCGGTGACGCGAAACGCGTCCGCGGCCGCGCCGACGCGGCGAATGCGCACGGCGTAGATTTTATCGCGCGGCTGGATGCGGGGCAGCACGTAGGCGCCGCTCACGACGCGGCCGAAGACGCTGTGCAGATAGTTGAGGCGATTGACGGGCGCGAGGGTGATGAAGAATTGCGAGCCGTTGGTGTCAGGCCCGTCGTTGGCCATCGAGAGGATGCCGGCGGCGTCGTGGCGGAGGCCGGGCACGAATTCGTCGGGAAACGCATAGCCGGGCCCGCCTTCACCCGTGCCGAGGGGATCGCCCGCCTGGATGACGAAGCCGGGCACGACGCGGTGAAAAAGGAGGCCGTCGTAAAACGGTTTGCGGGGCGCGGGGCCGAGCGTGCCTTCGGCGAGGCCGACGAAATTGGCGACGGTGAGCGGGGCTTGTTGAAAGAAAAGTTCGGCGGTGATGACGCCACGCGGGGTGGCGATATCGGCGTAAAGGCCGTCGGGGGGCGGCTCAGCGGCGGGCAGGGTGGCGGCGAAGCAGAGGGCGAACAAACCGAGCGCAGTCGGTAATTTCATCCGCGCAGGTTGGGGAATATTCGCGTGCGTCACAACGAAACACTCGCCTGCCTCCGTGGCGTCTGCCTTTCTCGGCGCCGTGAAATCCCGTTTCTTCCCCGCGGTGTTCGCTTTGGCGGTTATTTTGCTCCCGGTCGTGCGCGGCCAGGGGAGCGCGATGGCGGAGCAGGCGGTGGGGATGCGGGCGCCGCACGAGTTTGCGGACGTGAGCACGCTCGAATGGAGCAAGCTCGTGCCGCCGCCGCCGGCGGCGGAATCGCTGGCGGCCGAGGGCGATCTTTACTCGGTGCTGCAGATGCAGGCGGCGCGGACGCCGGAGCAAATCGAGTGGGCGCAGCTCGTGGAGAAGGGCGATGTGTTCGCGTTGTTCGGCGCGGAGGGATTGCTGGGGCCGGATTTTTCGAGGGAAAACTTTCCGGCGCTCGACGCGTTGCTGCACCAGCTCACGGCGGAGTTGCAGCCGATCAAGCAGGTGGTGAAGGAAAAGTATCAACGCGCCCGACCCTTTCTCGCGGACGTGGCGGTCGAGCCGTGTGTGCAGCGGCCCGACAGCGATTCGTATCCGAGCGGGCATGCGTTCAATGCGCATGTGTGGGCGCGCGTGCTGGCGGAGATTTTTCCCGAGCAGCGGGCGGCGTTGATCGCGCGGGCCGATTACATCGGTTGGGGCCGCGTGATCGGCGGCGTGCATTTCCCGACGGATCTCGTCGCGGGCCGCCGACTGGCGGTGGCGGTGATGGCGCGGGAAATGAAGAATCCGGCGTTTCGCGAAGCGATCGAGGCGTGTCGCGCCGAGGCGGCGAAGTTGAAGACCAAGAAAGCCGCTTAAGGCTCAGGCGAGTTGCAGGCGGCCGGCGTGCTCGGTGACGCGGAAGAAGCGCGGGTGCTCGGGCGGCGGATCGTTGGGGGCGTGCAGCGTGAGATAACGCGCACCGTCGAAGCCGTCGAAGAGCATGGCGTGCCCGCCGTTGTCGCGGAAGAGCGGCTCCGCATCCGCGTGCCACGGTCCGCGCAACGTGCCGCTCGTAGAACGGGCGACGCCGGTGGTGTAGCCGGTGGCGCTCCAACTGGAAAACAGCAGGCACAATTCGCCGTTGCCGGCGCGAAACGGGAAGGGACCGTCGGATACGTAAACGGGCGGCTGTCGGTCGCGCGCCCACGGTGGCACGACTGCCCAGGGCACGGTGCTGATGCGGAAGAGTTCGAACGCGTCGCCGCGGCTGGCGGTCAGGTCGTCATTCAAACCCACGGCGGCAAATGAGCCGTCGTGAATCTGGAGCCATTCGTGGGCGAAGATCATCGACGGCCGTCCGTCGGCGTCGACAAAGAGCGTGCCATCGAGACATTCCCACTCGGCGGGAGTGAGTGGCGCGGGGGCGTGCGGCACGAAGGGGCCGAGCGGATGAGCGGCGACGAGGACTTGGGTGCCGCGGCGAACGTCCGCGGCCTTGAAACTCGCGAACAGGTAGTAGCGGCCGCGCCAGTGATGCACTTCCGGCGCCCAATAATGATGCGTGGCCCAGAAATCTGCGGCGGGGCGAAAGACGGGAAACGGGCCTTCCCAGGAATGGAGATCGCGGCTGCGGTAGGCGTCGAAGCCCGTGCCCGGCGCCTCCGTGCAGGCGTGCGGATCGGTGGTGCCGTAGAGGTAATAGGTTTGCTCGGCGGCGACCGGCAGCACGAAGGGATCGCGCAGGTGAATTTCCTGAGGCGAGAGCAGGGGCATGTTATCCAAGGGGCGTTGGCCCGGCGCCAAAAAGTCGGTGGCGCCGGAGCGGCGAGGGTGTTGTCACGACCTTCGTGACCAAGAGCGAAGCGCGCTCAGGGGATGCGCAATTCCGTGCCGACGACGAGCGCGTCTTCGTTGGTGATGACGTCGCGGTTGGCGTTGAGAATTTCGGGCCAGCGATTGGCGTCGCCGTAGTAATGGCGGGCGATTTTGCGCAGGGTGTCGCCCAGAACGACGGTGTGGACTTGCGGACCGGCGGGCGTCGCGGGCGCAGTCGTGGCCGGTGTGGGCGCGGCGTCGGGAGCGGACGCGGGCGCGGGCGCCGTGGTGGGCGGTGGGGTGGCGGTGGCGGCGGCGGACGCGGTGTTCGGGCGGAGCGGGGCCGCGAGCGTGGAGCCGGGCGGAGGCGCGAGGAGTGCGAGGCGCGTCTTCAGGTCGTGATTTTGGGCGGCGAGCGCAGCGGCTTCGGCCTGCATCTGGCGGGCCTGCTCGCGCATTTGTCCGGCTTCGCCGGCGGCGGCGCTCACTTGCTGCAACTGCGTGTTGAGCGATTCGACTTGGGCGCGGACGTCGGCGAGTTGCTGCTGCAGCGCGGTTTTTTCGGCGTCGGATTTCTCGAGCGCGGCGGCGAGTTTGTCGTGTTCGTCGCGCATGAGCGTATAGCTGCGGAGGGCGGTGGAGAGGTTGGATGCGAGGCGGTCGCGCTCCGCCGCGAGGTCGGCGGTGGGATCGGCGGGAGCGGCGGGTGCCGCGCTGGCGTCGGCGGGCGATGCATCGGCGGCCGCGGGCGCGGTGGCGTTCGGGGCCGGAGGCGGCGCGACGTCCGGGGATGTTTTCGCGGCGGGCGTCGGCGTTTGGGGGGCGGGGGCGGGGGCGGCGGGAGTCGGTGCGGGATCGGCGGCGGCGAGGGCGACCGCGGCGGGCAGGAGCGTGAGCAGGGCGGCGAATCGGAGGCGGCAGTTCATCGGTGGAAAAACGCTACACGGGCGGGGCGGATAAACAATCCGATCTCGCATTGGGCTATTCGGCCCAGGCCTTGGCGCGGGTGACGGCGCGGTGCCAGCCTGAGTGGAGCCGGTGCATGGCGGGGGCGGAGCCGGCCGGGCGAAAGATGCGGCCGACGGACCAGAGGCGCGCGATCTCGGCTTGATCGCGCCAAAAGCCGACGGCGAGACCCGCGAGATAAGCGGCGCCGAGGGCGGTGGTTTCCGCGACGCGCGGACGCACGACGGGCACGCGAAGGAGGTCGCTTTGAAATTGCATGAGGGCGGTGTTGACCGTGGCGCCGCCGTCGACGCGGAGTTCGCGCAGCCGGATTTTCGCATCGACGCGCATGGCCGCGAGCAGGTCGGCGCTTTGGTAGGCGATGCTTTCGAGGGCGGCGCGGGCGAGGTGCGCCGCGGTGGTGCCGCGGGTGAGGCCGATGATGGCGCCGCGGGCGGAGGCGTTCCAATGCGGCGCGCCGAGGCCGGTGAATGCGGGGACGAGATAGACGCCGCCGTTGTCGGGCGCGCGGGCGGCGAGGGCTTCGATGTCGGAGGATTTTTCGATGACGCCGAGGCCATCGCGGAGCCATTGCACAACGGCGCCGCCGATGAAGACGCTGCCCTCGAGGGCGTATTCGAGGGGTCGGTCGGGGCCGAGCCGCCACGCGATGGTGGTGAGGAGGCGGTGGCGCGAGCGGACGGGCTTGGCGCCGGTGTGCAGCAAAAGAAAACAGCCGGTGCCGTAGGTGTTTTTCGCCATGCCGGGTTGGAAGCACGCCTGGCCGAAGAGTGCCGCATGCTGGTCGCCGGCGACCCCGGCGATCGGCACGCCGCGCAGCGCCGGGATCGAGGTGATCTCGCCGTAAACTTCGCTGCTCGAACGGATCGCGGGCAGGACTTCGCGGGGAATCCGGAGAAGGCGGAGAAGTTCGTCGTCCCACTCGCCGGTGCGCAGGTTGACGAGGAGCGTGCGGGAGGCGTTCGTGACATCGGTGGCGTGGACGGTGCCGCCGGTGAGTTTCCAGAGCAGCCAGGCATCGACGGTGCCAAACGCGAGCTCGCCGCGGTTGGCCCGGCGGCGGGCGCCGGGGATGTGATCGAGGAGCCAGGCGAGTTTGGTGGCGCTGAAATACGGATCGAGCAGCAGGCCGGTTTTGCGGCGGACGAACGGCTCGGCGCCGCGGTGGCGGAGGCGTTCGCACGCGGCGGCGGTGCGGCGATCCTGCCAGACAATGGCGGGCGCGACGGGCCGGCCGGTGCGGCGGTCCCACAAGACGACGGTTTCGCGCTGGTTGGTGAGGCCGAGCGCGGCGAGATCGGCGCCGGTGAGATTGGCTTCGGCGACGGCGGCGAGGGCCGTGCGGCGGGTGGTGGCCCAGAGATCCTCGGGGTCGTGCTCGACCCAGCCGGGTTGCGGAAAATGCTGGGGAAATTCCTGTTGCGCGGTGGCACGAGCCCGGCCGCGATGATCGAAAACGATGGCCCGCGAAGAGGTGGTGCCTTGATCGAGCGCGAGAACGAAACGGCGGGGCATAGGCGGACCATAAGGTGATTGGGCTGGCCGCCAAGTCTGCGGTGGCCGGGGCGGGGCGGGACGCGACGGGGAGCTTGCAACAGGAGGTCGCGTGCTTACGAGTTGGCCGCTTAATGTCTGCCGCACGTCCCGATTTCGATCGTGGCCTTGTCTCCGTGATCGATCACGGGAGGCGGCGGAAGTTGAAATGCGTGGAACCGGAGGGGGCGGGCGGAAGACGCAAGGCAGATTCCGCGTGTCGGGCCCCGGAGAGCGCGGCGATGAGGAGGGGAACTCTTTCATGAAAACTGGAATCGGTCGGTGTTTTCCGCGGATCCGGATGCAACTGGCGGCGGTGGGGCTGGCGCTGGTGGCCGGGTGGTCGGCCGGGTGCGACCGAAGCGCCGAGGGCAAAGGCAAGGCGGACGAGGCGCCGCCGGTGCCGGTGCAAACGGCGGTCGCGGTGCAGCGCGACGTGCCGCGGACGGTCGATTCGATCGGCGCGGTGCAGGCGTTGCGCACGGTGGCGATCAAGTCGCAGGTGGACGGGATCATTGCGCAGATTCATTTCCGCGAAGGCGACGAAGTGAAGGCAGGCGATCTGCTCGTGACGCTCGACCGGCGGCCGTTTGAAAACAGCCTGCGGATCGCGCGCGCCAGTCTCGCGAATGCGCAGGCCGAAGCGGAAAAGGCGACGGCGGACCTTAATCGTTACAAGCGCCTGCAGGAGCAGCAGGCGATTTCGCAGGAGCAGTTTGCCGAGCTGTCGACGAAGGCGGCGACGACCGAAGCGCAGTTGCAAGGCGCGCAGGCGGGGGTGGCCAACGCGGAGCTGCAACTGGGTTACACGGAAATTCGGGCGCCGATCGCCGGGCGCACGGGGCAGTTGATTCTACACGAAGGTGCGCTGGTGAAAGCGAACGATGTGAACCAATCGATCGTGACGGTGAACCAGCTCACGCCGATGGGCGTGGCCTACGCGGTGCCGGAGGATGCGTTGCCCGAAATCCGCGCGGCGCTCGCGCAGCATCGCGTGCATGTGACCGTGGCGGATCGCGCGGAGAGCACGACGCCGATCGAGGGCAAGCTGGAGTTTGTCGACAACGCCGTCGACGCGACGACGGGCACGATCACGTTGAAGGCGACTTTCCCGAACGAGGATCACTCGTTGTGGCCGGGGCAATTCGTGCATGTGACGACGGAGACCGGCGTCGATCGCGGGGCAGTCGTGGTGCCGACCGCGGCGGTGGAAAACGGGCAAAGCGGGTCGCAGGTGTTCGTCGTGGATGCGGCGCACAAGGTGGCTTTGCGCCCGGTGAAAATCGAGCGCACGACCGGGGATTTTGCGCTCGTGACCGGAGTGCAGGCGGGTGAAACGGTGGTGACGGACGGGCAGTTGCGACTCGTGCCGGGAGTGCGCGTCGAGGCGAAGGATCTCAGCGGCCAGGCGCCGGCGGCGGAGGCGGAGGCAGCGCGATGAATCTGCCGGCGTTGTGCATCCGGCGGCCGGTGATGACGTCGCTGCTCACCGCGGCGTTATGCGTGTTTGGCGTGATGGCTTACCGGCTGCTGCCGGTGAGCGATCTGCCCAACGTGGATTTTCCGACGATCGTGGTGTCGGCTTCGCTGCCGGGCGCCACGCCTGAGACGATGGCGTCGGCAGTCGCGACGCCGCTCGAACAGCAGTTTTCGACGATCGCCGGCATCGATTCGATGACGTCCACGAGCTCGCTCGGCTCCACGTCGATCACGTTGCAGTTCACGTTGGAGCGGAGCATCGATGCGGCGGCGCAGGACGTGCAGGCATCGATCGCCGCGGTGCAGCGCCTGCTGCCGCAGGACATGCCGGCGCCGCCTTCCTTCCGGAAGACCAACCCGGCCGATCAACCGGTGCTGTATCTGGCGCTGAGTTCGCCGACGCTGCCGCTTTCGGTGGTGGATGAATACGCGGAAGCGAATCTCGCGCAGCGCATTTCGACGGTGGAGGGCGTGGCGCAAGTGCAGGTGTTCGGTTCGCAGAAATACGCGTTGCGCGTGCAGCTCGATCCGCGCGCGCTCGCGAGCCGCGGCATCACGCTCGATGAAGTGCAGACGGCGCTGGCGGCGCACAACGTGAACCTGCCGACGGGCGTGCTCGACGGCAACCGGCAGGCGATGACGATCATCGCGACCGGGCAGCTCACGAGTGTGGCGGAGTTCAACCAGATCGTCGTCGCGTATCGCAATGGCGCGCCGGTGCGGCTCGGGCAGCTCGCGAAGGTGATCGACAGCGTGCAGGAAAACCGGGTCGCGAGCTGGTATTACGACCAGAACGGCGGCAACCGTGCGGTGGTGCTCTCGATCCAGCGGCAGCCGGGCACGAATACGGTGGAAGTGGTGCAGCGCGTGAAGGCGTTGATCCCGGCGTTCAGCGAACAACTGCCGGCGTCGGTGAAGCTCAACGTGCTCTTCGACCGCTCCACGACGGTGCGCGAGTCGGTGGACGACGTGCAGTTCACGCTGTTGCTTTCGATCGCGCTGGTGGTGCTGGTGATCTTCATTTTTTTGCGCACGCTGACGGCGACCATCATTCCGGGCGTGGCGATTCCGATGGCGCTGCTGGGGACGTTCATCGCGATGTATTTCTTCGGCTACACGCTGGATAATTTGTCGCTGCTCGCGCTCACGCTCTCGGTGGGCTTCGTCGTGGACGACGCGATCGTGATGCTGGAAAACATCGTGCGTTACATCGAGCAGGGCATGTCGGTGCGCGAGGCGGCGTTCAAAGGCGCCGGCGAAATTGGGTTCACGATTTTGTCGATGACGCTCTCGCTCGTGGCGGTGTTCATCCCGGTGCTCTTCATGGGCGGCATCCTCGGGCGGTTGCTGCATGAATTCGCGGTGACGATCACGGCATCGATTTTGGTGTCGGGCGTGGTGTCGCTGACGCTGACGCCGATGTTGTGCAGCCGTTTTTTGAAACCGCACCGGGGGCATGACGCGACGAGGCATGGGAAACTCTACCAACTGAGCGAACGCGGCTTCGAGGCGATGGTGGCGTTCTACGAGCGCACGCTGGGGCACGCGATGAAGCACCGGTTGCTCACCGTCTGCGTCGCGTTGGCGATGGTCGTGCTCACGGTCGTCGTCGCCCGGCAACTGCCGACGGGGTTCATCCCGACCGACGACACGGGCCAGATTTTCGCGTTCACCGAGGCGGCGCAGGATGTGTCGTTCGCGGAGATGACGGCGCATCAAGAGGCGGCGGCGGCGGTGGTGGCGAAAAATCCCAACGTCGAAGCGTTCATGTCGGCGATCGGCGCGAGCAAATCGTCATCGACGGGCAACCAAGGGCGGATGTTTATGCGCCTCAAACCGCGCAATGAACGCCCGCCGGCGGCGGAGATCGTGCAGGATCTCCGGCACGAGTTGTCCGCGATCCCCGGCCTGAAGGCGTATCCGCAATTGCTGCCGCCGATCCGCATCGGCGGTTCGCTGACGAAGGCGTTGTATCAATTCACGTTGTTCGGCAGCGATCTGAAGGAGCTCTACGCCGCGGCGCAAAAGATGGAGGTGAAAATGCGCGGGATCGCCGGGTTGCAGGATGTGAACTCCGACTTGCAGATCTCAAATCCACAGTTGCGCGTGAACATCAAGCGCGACCGGGCGGCGGCGCTCGGCATCACGCCGCAGCAGATCGAGGATGCGCTCTACAGCGCGTTTGGCTCGCGCCAGGTTTCCACGATCTACACGCCGACGAACCAGTATTACGTCATCATGGAGATGGCGCCGGATTTCCAGAAAACCCCGGAAGCGCTGGCGCAACTCTATCTCCGCAGCCGTGGCGGGAAAACGGTGCCGCTCGACACCGTGGCGTCGCTCGATCGCTCGGTCGGCCCGTTGACCGTTAATCATCTGGGGCAGGTGCCGGCGGTGACGATTTCGTTCAACTTGCGACCTGGCGTATCGCTTGGCGAGGCGTCCAGCGCCATCACGGAGCTCGCGCGCAAGGAATTGCCGGCGACGATCAGCTATGGGTTTCAGGGCTCGGCCCAGGCGTTCGCGTCGTCGATGCGCGGGCTCGGCTTGCTACTCCTCATGGCGGTGCTCGTGATCTACATCGTGCTTGGGATTTTGTATGAGGATTTCATCCATCCGCTGACGATCCTCTCGGGATTGCCGGCGGCGAGTTTCGGGGCGTTGGCGACGCTGTGGCTTTTCCACCAGGAGCTGAATGTGATGGGATACGTGGGCATCATCCTGCTCGTCGGCATCGTGAAGAAGAATGCGATCATGATGATCGATTTCGCGCTGGCGACGCGCGCGCAAGGGGAGATGTCCGCCGAGGTGGCGATCAAGCGGGCGTGTGTCGTGCGCTTCCGGCCGATCATGATGACGACGTTCGCGGCGCTCGCCGGTGCGATTCCGATTGCGCTCGGCTTGGGCGCGGGCGCGGAATCGCGCCGCCCGCTGGGCCTCGCGGTGGTCGGCGGCCTCATCGTTTCGCAGATGCTGACGCTTTATATTACGCCGGTGATTTACGTGTATATGGACAAATTCACCGCGCGCTTGCGGCGGCGGCCGACGCTCCCGCATTTGATGGAGCCGATCGAAGCCGGCGCGAAGTAGGGAAGTCCCGCGGGCGGGGATGGTGGTTTGGCGGCTACGTATTCATACGTAGGCAGCACGCGTTTACCTATGAGCCGCGGGTCTAGGCCGACGTGCCCGGCCGCTTGACTTCGATTTTATCAATAGGCGTGGTTAATCGCGTCCTATTCAACTTATCGAATCGAGCCATTCGCTGTAGTCTCGACTGCTTTAGTGTTCCGGTTATATAATAATCGGCAGGCGGTCGGATTCTGGCGGCGCTCACTCCGCTCATGTTTCATCTCATTGCACGTGTCTTAACGGTGGGTATTTTGGCCGCCGGGCTACTCGCCGGTCGCGCCTCCGCGGCGAAGCCTGGTGCCTCCACGGACGACGGCGGCACGCAGGTCCGGGCTGCACTCAAAGCTGCGATCTTCGTGACGAATCGCGCGGGTGCTGCCTATGATGACAAGCTCGGCACGCTGGAAGATCTCGTGACCGGAGATGTGACGAACCAAGGGGTGTCGGTCATCAGCCGGGAGACGGCGATCAGCGCCGTCGGCTCGCTCGATCCCCAGGCGACGGAAAACAAACTCGATCAACTGCTCAACCAAAGCACGTCGGCCGTGCGGCTCGCGCAGACGTTGGGGGCGGACTATATTTTGCAGGTCACGCTGACGAGCGTGGGCACGAAGAAGAATTCGTTGAACGCCTACGGCGTGAACACGACGAACGAACAGCAGACGGTGCGCGTGGGCTACAAGATTCTCGATGGCAGCACCGGAGCGAGTCTCAGCGCGGATACGGTCAAGGCGTCCCGCAGCGTGCAGCAGTCGAAAACGACGAGCGAGGACACCTCGGATGTCGTCAACGATTTGCTCGAAGAAGCGGCCCGGAAAGTGGCCGTGAGCCTGAAGCAGCGCATCGACCGGGGTGGGATCGCCGCACCGACGGCGGCGGCGACGCTCGCGACTCTGACGCTCCGCACGGAAGCAGCAGATCTCGTGATCCCGGACGTGCGGATCGGGCCGGACAACACCGTCACGATTTCCGAAAGCAAGTTCAAGGTGGTGCCACTCGCGGCGAGCGTCGAGGTGGACGGCATCGCGGTCGGCACGGCGCCGGGGGTGTTTCAAATCCGTCCGGGCCTGAGCAAGATTCGCGTGGTCCGTGAGGGCTTCGCGCCGTGGCAGCGCACCGTGAACGTGGTTAACGATCTCAAGCTCACGGCGACGCTCGTGATGGACGACGCGGGCTATGCGAGGTGGAAGGAGGCCACGGCGTTCCTGAACGGCTTGAAGAACGACGCGAAGCTCACGGATGCGGAGGTCAAGAGACTCGAGGGCGAGGCGCGGATGCTCGAGCAGAGTGGATTCAAGGTGGATACGAAGGACGCGCCGCACATCGAAGATCACCGGTCGATTTTCGGTCGCTGAACGGAAACTACCTAACGTTTTTCGCCATGAAAATCTTTCGTTTCGCCGCTCTGATCGGACTCTCCGCCGTGGTGCTCGCCACTGCGCTGGTGGCGCAGGACGCGCCGCAAAAAAAGAAGCTCGCGATCACCAAGATCTCCGCCACGGACGCGCTCCGCACGCGGATGACGAAGCAGGGCGTCGCCCTTTCGCTCGATTCCGTGCTGCAGGCGCTCGAGTCGCAGGTTTACGAGCGGATCGTCAACACGCGGCGCTTTGAGGTCCATGAACGTGCCGATGCGGATGCGCTCGCCACGGAGGCCGCGGCGACGGGCGGCACCTTCAGCTTTGAGGGCGTCGACTATTTGCTGACGATTCGCGTGGATTCGTTCAACGACCGCGTGGAGACGCGCAAGCTGGCCGCGCTGGGCAAGACGCTTCGAGCGCGGGTGATCGAACTCTCCGCGGTCGCCAAAGTGACCGAGGTGGCGACGCAGCGCGCCGTCGTCACGACGAACTTCCAAGTCACCCAGCGCGATGCGGAGAATCGCTCCGACAACACCACGGAGCGGGTCGGTGAGGCGAGCGATGGGCTGATGATCGCGGCGACGCGCGAAATGGCGCAAAAAATTGCGAGTCGTGCCGCCGATGCGATTTATCCGGCGCGCGTGCTCGCGAAACGCGACCGGCTGGTGACGATCAATCGCAACGATCAGTCCGGGGTGAAGGTGGGCCAGGTGTGGGAAGTCTTCGTGTTGGGCGATGAGCTGGTCGATCCCGACACGGGCGACAAGAGCCGCGAGGAAGTTTTGGTCGGCCAGGTAAAAATCAGCCGCATCACGCCGCAGAATTCCCAAGCGGAGATTCTCGAAGACACCGGCATCGATCGCGGCGCCTTGGTGCGCCTGAAGGACGACGTCGCCGACGACACGGAAAGTTAATTTCAGCCGCGCGGCGTGCTCAAGCGGCCGCGTTCGGCACCCAATCAATCTTCAACTCAACTTATGAAATCGACCATCACCTCTCGCGCGCGACTGCCGCTGATTGCCGGCGGCCTCGCGGTGCTTTTGTTCACGGCGGGTTGCCAGACCTATCAACAGCAGACCACGCAATTCACCTCCGCCACGCGGTCCGGCAGTCTCGCCACGGCGATCACGACGATCAACAAGCAGGCGGATTCCCATCAAGGTTCCAAAGACGAAATCGTGTGGCGGCTGGAACAGGGCCTGAGCCTGCGCACCGGAGCGCTGGCGGACGCCGGGGAAGTGGCGGGGTTGATGCCTGCGCCCGCCCCGCAGAACGATCCGGCGAGCAAGGATGCCCCGATTCTGCCGCCACCCCCGCCACCCACGCCGGACGAAGTGCGGGTTTACTTTCTTGAACAATCGATCGTGGCGTTCGACCAGGCCGAAGCGCGGGTGAACCACTACGAGGAGGAAGCGAAGGTCAAGGTCGGCAGCGAAGTGGGCGCGGCGTTCACCAACCAGGCCAATCTGCCTTACCGCGGCCGGGCCTATGACAAGGTGATGATGAACGCCTACAAGGCCATGGATTACCTGCAACTCGGCAAGAAGGACGACGCGCGCGTCGAGCTCAACCGCTCGCTGCAGCGCCAGCGCGATGCCGTGGCGGACAACGAAAAGCGCATTGCCGAGGCCCAGAACATCGCCGCGCAGGCGAAGGCCGGGAAGGTGAAGACGGCGGAAGGCAAGAGTGCGGCTTACGATACGAACAAGGCGCTGAACGACGCGAAGACCGGCCCGGCGTTGCAGGCCGCGCTCAATGAATCACTCGCACCGATGAAGCCTTATGGCGACTACGTGAACCCCTACGCGGTGTTCTGGGACGGACTGTTCTTCGTCAACCTCGGCGAAAATGGTTCCGACTGGGAACGCGCGCGCAAATCACTCGAACGCGCCGCGCAAATCGTCCCGGAGAATCCTTATCTCAAGCAGGACCTCGATCTCGCGACGCACGTCGCCGAGGGCAAGGCGCCGGAGAATCTCACCTACGTCATCTTCGAGACGGGCACCGGTCCCGCCCGTGATCAGGTGCAGATCAACATTCCCACGTTTCTGATCGGCGGCGGCCCGGCTTACGTCGGAGCCGCGTTTCCGAAGCTGAAATTCAACAACGACTACATCGCTTCGCTCGCCGTGTCGGGCGGCGACCAAACGTGCTCGACGTCCACCATCGCGAGCATGGACAGCATCGTGGCGAACGACTTCAAAAATGAGTGGCCCAGCGTGCTCACGAAGACGCTCGTGACCACGGCGACCAAGGCGATCACGCAAGCGGTCGTGGAGAAAACGGCCAACAACCGGGGCGGCATGTGGGGCGGCCTCGCAGCGAAAGTGCTGATGAGCGCAATCAACGCTTCGACCAACGTCGCCGATACGCGCACGTGGACGAGCCTGCCGAAGGAGTTCCAATATGCACGAATCACCACGCCCGCGGACCGCAAACTTGCCCTCAACGCCGGGGGTGTCGCGCACACCGTCGATCTCGTGCCGGGCTCCGTGAACATCGTCTACGTCAAGAGCACGTCGACGACCGCTCCGCTCCTCGTCTCCCAATTCGCCCTCCGATGAAGAATTTCTCCCTCCGCATTCCGGTGGTTTCGCGCGGTCGCGCACTGCTGGCCGTCGCCGTGGGGCTGCTCGCCGGCTGTGCGACCAACGTTAACACTGTGGAGCGCGCCCAACCGCAGGCTGCTCCCACCTACATCGCCGACAAGCGCGTCGTCACCGACAACACACTTGCCGGCATGGTGCGGGTTGTCGCGATCAACCAGTCGACCGTGTCGGGCAACCTGCTGAAGGTGCAAGCGACCATCGAGAATAGAAAGAACTCGCTGCGCACGCTGAACTACAAGTTCGAGTGGATCGACCGCGATGGCATGGCCATCAACTCGCCCAACGAAACTTGGAAATCCGTCCAACTCCAAGGCCGCGAGACGACGACCATTGCCACCGTCGCCATCAATCCGCGCGCCGTCGATTTCGTCCTCAAACTTCGCGAATAACCGTCTCTCTTTATGAATCCTCCACATTTCTTCCGTCCGCTGCTCGGGGCTTGCTCCGCGTCGGTCCTCTTCTTCGCCGGCTGCGCCACAGCGCCAGAGACGCGCACCATCGATTCGAAGGGGCCCGAAGCGCTTAACACCGCGAGCATCAACTCGCAGGACTGGGCCAGCGCCGCCGACCAGCTCGTGCAATCGTTGCTCACGTCCAACGCCCTCGACCGCGTCCGCACGCAACCGGCCGTGCTCGCCGTCGACCGCATCATCAATAACACCACGCTCTCAGTGGACACGGACTTGCTCATCAAGAAAATCCGCGTGGCGTTGACGCAGACCGGCAAGGTCGCGGTGACGAATACCATGGGCCTGGGCGAACGTGCCGTGGTGGCTTCCGAAGCGGCCGAAATGGAAGAAATGACGACCGGCAAGAAACAAAAACTAAAGGCGCCAGACTTCACGCTATACGGGAAACTCATCCAGCAGACCGACCGCGCGAAGAGCGTCACCCAAAACACCTACACGTTTCAAATGTCGCTGGTGGACGTGAAGAGCGGGCTCACGGTGTGGGAAGAGGAGCGCGAAATCGCGAAGCAGACGAAGCGGTCCAGCGTCGGCTGGTAACGCGACGCCTACGCGGATCGCCCTGTCCGCCAAGCGCGTGAGATTATCAAGGGAGGCGTGAGCGAAAGGAGTATCAACCCCGGCCGTGGTGCCGGGGTTTTTCTTTGGCTGAATGACGCGACGACAAGGTGCCGGCGTGTGCGGCAGGCACGGGCGCGAGCGCCGGCGATGGGCCGATGCCGGGAGTGGCGCGGTGCCTGGGCGCCGTCACTTCGTGAGCGGTCGCCCCTGTTCGTCGACTTCCGTTTCCACGGGCACTTGGATAGTGCGCCCGTCGGAGGTGGTCTCGGTGCGCCAGGTGCGCACAATCCGGTGCTCGTTGGCAAACGGGGATTTTGCCGCGGCGCTCGCTCCCTCAGCAGCGCCCACCGCCGCTCCTGCGACGGTGCCGGCCACGGCGCCAACGACGGTTCCAGCGGCTTCGCCAAGCGCGGGGCCGGGATGGTTGGGGTTGGTGATCCGGCTTTCCGCGGAGCGGGTGGCGCACCCGGAAAGCAAGGCGATCCCGAACGAAAAGGCAGCGGCGAGTGCGGTGGACCGAGTGGTCATGGAAGTGACTGGTGAGCATGGGCCTGCCGCGGATTTCGACAAGCGTGAAGCGTGGATTCTGCCGGAAGGGTGGGGGGAAATCTCCGTCCGCTGGTGGAGTTTGTGCTCTGGGCTGCTATTTTCCCCGCCAACTCGCGTTCCGAGCGCGAGTTGGCATCCTCACTGGACCACGCCTTGTTTGGTGAAACCTCATGAGTAACATCCTGTCTCCGAAACTTCCCAACCGCATGAAAACGCTTCTCACCCTCAGCCTTGCCCTTGGCTTGTTCGCCTCGGCGGACGCGCAAGCGTTTCGGCCGCATTGGGGGCATGCGGGACACGGGGGAGCGCATTATCACGGCGGGGCGTTTCATCACGGCTCGCATCGTGGCTGGGCGCGGCCGTCTTTCTCCTTTTACTACTCCGACCACGGTTGGAATCCGGCGCCGTTATATTCGTATCGTTATGCCAGTGCGCCGGTTTACGTCTCGTCGGACTACGTGTCGCCCGCACCCAGCCGGGCGGCGTCGGGGTTGTTTTGGGGCGGGTTGCTGGGGGCAATTGTAGGCAACAACAGCGGCAGCCTCGGCCACAATGCGTGGCGCGGAGCCGCCTACGGCGCGGGTGCGGGTTTGCTGCTCGGCGCGCTGAGCGACCATGCGGCTTCCGAACGCGAGGCGGCGGCGGCCCGCACGGTATCTTACGTGCCCACGCCCTCCAGCCCGGCGCCGGCCATCGCTGCCGCGAACGTCGAAGACTCCGCTGCCGTCCGTGATCAGACGCCCGACCCGGCGCCCCGCGTGCGGCGGCGTCCGGCGTCCGCGATGAGTTCGGCGAATTCCCTGTTCGGCCGCAACTGACGCAGCCCTGGGCCAACTTTTTCCCATGATGAACCTCACCACTCGAATCGTGCCCCTTTCCTGCTTGGCGGCGCTGGCGGCGTTTTCCGCCGGCTGCACGTCGTCCGGCGTCAAAAATCCTTCCGGCGTGCCCGTGACCGAGATGAAAGCCGATGAACGCGGCTTCGTCGCCGGCACCGGCGTCGAGTCGCAGGATCTCGTGGCCGTCACCGACAAGATGGCGCGCAGCATTCTCGCGATTCCGGAAATCGCGCAGGCCAAAACGCCGCCGCGCATCGCCCTCGATCCGGTGATCAACGAGACGCGTTTCCCGATCAACAAGGACATCTTCAACGATCGCATCCGCATCCAGCTCAACACCAAGGCGGCGGGCAAAGTGCGGTTTCTCGCGCGCGATCGCATGAAGACCCTCGAGCACGAACGTGAGCTCAAGCAATCCGGCCAGGTCACGGCGAGCTCCGATCCGAACGTCGTCGAGTTTCGCGGCGCGGATTACTTCCTGACCGGCAAACTCGCCGGCATGTCCACGCGCACCTCCGCCGGCACCAGCGACTACGTCTTGTATAGTTTCCAACTGATCGACGCGCGGACGAGCGAAGTGGTGTGGGAAGATGCGTCGGAGATCAAAAAGCAGGGTCTGGAAGACGCCGCCTATCGGTGAGCCCTGCGGCGCGGCTTCGTCGGCGCGGCTCTTCCTCGATCAACGAAGGGCCGGGCGCGATGAGTCGCCCGGGTGAATTTATCGTCGGAAGAGCAGGCGAGCCTCGTCGCGGGGCTCGCCGTTCTGTCTGACCCAAAACGTTTCCTCTGCTGTGCAACTGCGTTTCCCGAGTTTTCTTTCCGGCTCCCTGCTGGCGGCGGCCATCCTGCTTGCGGGCTGTGCCACCACGCCGCAAGCGCCGCGCTTCGCGCTCACGGGCGATCCCGTGATCGATGGCAACAACGAGCAGGCCGCCGGTCCCAAGCAGGATCGCGTGCTGTGGGATTACCGCATCGCGGCGTCCGCGATGCGCCTGGGGCGCTTCGATGAGGCCAAGGCCAAACTCGACGACGCCATTCTCACAATGGGCGGCATCATCGCCGATTCCGCCGACGCCAAGCGCGCGCGCAGTCTCTTCGCCGCGGAGAGCGCGAAGACGTTCATCGGCGAACCGTATGAACGGGCGATGGCGTATTATTATCGCGGCATCCTCTATTGGCGCGACGGCGAGCCGGACAACGCGCGCGCCTGTTTTCGCTCGGCGGAGTTTATCGACAGCGATGCCGACAACGCCGAATACAAGGGCGACTACGTGCTCTGCGATTACCTCGATGGCTACGTGACGGCCCGCCTCGGCGGCGATGGTTCCGATGCGCGCCAGCGGGCCGAGCGCAACCGCCATCGGCCGATGCCGCCCTACGATCTCAAGGCCAATGTGCTCTGCTTCGTCGAATACGGTCGCGGTCCGCGCAAATACGGTGGCGGCGAATACGGCGAGCAGTTGCGTTTTCAAGTCACCGATTCGCCGGCGCATTACGCGCGCCTCACGGTCGAAGGTCGCACCTACGAACTGCCGCCTTACGATGATCTCAATTTCCAAGCGACGACCCGCGGCGGCCGCGTGATGGACTACATTCTCGGGCACAAGGCCGTCTTCAAGCAGGGCGCGGACACGGTCGGCAACGTCGGCCTGCTCGGCGCGGCCGCGGCGTCCTCGGGCATTTATCGGCGCGACGGTTCGAAGAATCACGACGCCGAAAACGCCACCGTCGCCCTCGCGGCGATCGGCCTGATCAGCAAGCTGGCCGCGGCGGCGACGACGCCGCACGCCGACATCCGCACGTGGGACAACCTGCCGCAGCGCCTGAGCTTTGCGGCGTTGCGCCTCGCGCCGGGCGAACATCGCGGCGTGCTGGAATTTCTCGACGAACGGCACCATGTTCTGGGTGATCGCTCCCGGGAAATCGTGCTGCAAGTCAACGCCGAGGGTGACACCGTCGTGTTTCTCAGCGAACTAAAATCCTGACCGCAAGTCTCACCGCTTCTGACGCCATGAACACCAAGCCAATCCTCGTCCTCGCTCTCGCCGCCACCCTGGCCTTTCTCACCGGTTGTGCCTCCGAGCCCGGCCCGTATGCGCCGCAGGACACCACGAAATTCACCGTCGAGAACACCGATAAATTCGTGCTCCTCGACAAAGCCACGCAAACCTCCGTGACCTGCACAGGCTTGCAGGAGCGCACGCTCTCCGACGGCCGCTTCGAAGTGGTGGCCAACATCAAGAACCGCGAAGCGCGCCGCATTCAGGTGCAGGTCAATTGTGTGTTTAAGGACGAACAAGGTTTCTCGACGGGCGACGAAACGCCGTTTCAGACCTTGATCCTCGCGGAAAACGCGACGGAAGCCGTGCGTTTCACCTCGGCGAATGCCAACGCGCACAAATACACGATCCGCGTTCGCCAGGCGCGCTGAGGGAAAGCAGGGAAACGGCGCGGCGCGCGCGCTCCGCATTGACGAAAACCTGACGGCTTCCACTGCGGCGATCGGGCTCACGCGCATCCCTTCGGGATGCGCAAGGCGTGAGCGTATCGCGCGCACGGGCGCGCCACCGCCTCCGCGCAAAGGCGGCCCGCAAAAATGCGGCGCGAGTGGCGAAATTTCCGGTCAAATCCACGTTAACTCACATCCCCTTGTCCTATGAAAATCCGTGCTTTTCTCTCCGCCGCGTTCGCCTCCGCTCTCTTCACCAGCGCCTGGGCTCAGAGCTCCACGCGCGCGCCGGAGCCGCCGGTGCCGGTCGTGACTGCGCCCAGCCAAGGGGCGGTCGTGGCCCCGCCAACGGAAAACCAGCGCTTGTATGGAGCCGATGCAGCGCCGCTCGTTTCGCGCGAAGCGGCGGATAACGTGGTGCGGAAATTCCGCGCCACCTACGCGACCGGCCAAGCGCCGCGCGTGGTGATTTATGTGAACCGCCAGCTCGTCGATTTCGACAGCGGGCTGAAGCTCACGAAGCACACGGAGTATTACGATCGCACCGAGACGAAGACCAGTAGCGGGATATCCTCCACCGTGACGCCGCCCGCGCCTGCCGCGGGCGCATCGACGACAGGCGCAGACGCCGCGACGAACGCTCCGGCCAACGCCGGCTCCGTCACCGCGCCGGTGCCGCCGCCGGCGTCGACCAACGGCACGTCGAGCGCCACGACGCGCACGAGCGGGCAGAACACTTACACGATGGAGAACAAAACCCCCGCGACCCTGGCGGACCGCCAGACCGTGCGCGATGTGGAGCGCCTCTTCGGCCGGGTCTTTCGCAATGCGGGCGCGCGCCTGGCGGATCAAAAGGTGGCGACCGACGTGCTGGGCAATGAACCAGGTCAACGGCTCGTCGGCACGCAGGCGGCGCAGGAACGCGCAGCGTTGAGCAAGGTGGCGGACATCGCGGTGGAAGTGCTCATTTCGAGCCGCAACCTCACCGTGCCGGGCATCACGGGCGCGCAAGTTTACACCGTGCCGGACATCCAGGCGACGGCGATCCGGCTCTCGGATGCGGCGATCGTGGGGCAGGCGAGCGCGAGCGATATTTTGGGCCGCGATCAGGAAGCGGCGCGGCTGGTGCGCCAGTTCGACGTCAACGACATCACGGAAGCCGTCGCGCTCGCGTTGCTCGAAGACATGACGACGGGCCAGTGACGCGGGGCTGCGGTTGGGGCTACCGCGCTCGGAGGAGCGCACGCATCGCGCTGCCTGCTCCCGGCATCTCGCCGAGGGGTGTTCGGAGGTTCGGAGACTCCGGCGGAACGCCCCG
Source organism: Horticoccus luteus (assembly GCF_019464535.1). Classification (GTDB taxonomy): domain Bacteria; phylum Verrucomicrobiota; class Verrucomicrobiia; order Opitutales; family Opitutaceae; genus Horticoccus; species Horticoccus luteus. Next base: position 620,669 of record NZ_CP080507.1, read on the forward strand.
GCCGAGGCCTTGGCACAACGCTTGCCGGTTATGCTCTTCTCCGACGCGCGCAGTCCCAGAAGCCCGCACCGTGTGCGAGCGAGTCCGAACGGATTATTTGAGCGACTTCATCCGGCGGCGACGGATGGCCACCCAGCCGAGCATCGCCCCGCCGAGCAACGCGGCGTAGGTCGACGGCTCGGGAATCGCGGACGCGGTCCAAGTGAGGATCTGGCTGTTGGAGCCACTCCCGCTGGTGCTGAAGCTGCCGTAGCTGCTCCAGCTCGAATTATTGATCGTGAACGACCCCGTGATCGAACCGCCGCTGCCGTTGGCCACGATCGTCCACGAATGGTTGGAATTCCAAAACGCATTGGAGCCTGGAGCGACCGCCGGGTCGATGAATTCGGGAGCGAGGAGGCCGCTGGTCGCGATGAGCGACGCGCCGCTGGAAAGCGTGATCAAATCCCAATTGGATCCGGCGGTGCCGCCGGTGTTGTCCGTCAGGCTATCGAGCTGCCAATTGAACGTTGAGCCGGAATCGAAGGTGAGAGTGCCACCATTCGCGACCGTCAGATTACCGGGACTGTTGCCGGGGGCGAGCGAGCCCCCGCTGCCGATGGTGACTGTGCCGCCCAAGCTGCCCGTGCCGCTGATGGTCCCAGTGAACACGGAGGCGGCTCCGCCGGTCAACGTGCCACCGGAGGCGACATTGATGTTGTTGGCGACCGTGAGTCCGCCGCCGACGGCCAAGGTGCCACCGGAGTTCACGATGGCCGAGCCGGAGCCGAGGGCGCTGTTGTGGCCGGTGCTAAGCGTCCCGGCATTGATCGTGATCCCGGCTGTAAAACCATTCGCGGCGTCGAGGACAAGCGTGCCGGATCCACTTTTAATTATGCCGCCGTGATGCGATCCATCGAAGTCGTTTATGGCCGATGAAATGTGAATTGTGCCGCCGCTTGCTACATTTACTATGCCATTGGAATATAGGGATAAAGATAGCAAGCCAGTCGAGGTAGTTGGTACTAGGCTGATTGTTCCTGAGTTTGCGTTGTCAGTGATGTTCCAAGTTGTAGGCGAACCACCGCCACTTCCAGAGCCCGCACCAAGAACAAGTGCATTACTGGTCGCGCCTCCGTTAGAAATAGTAGTGGTGTTCGTATCATTGAAGTTATTCTGAAATGTGATGCTAGTTGCATATATATTAACACTCGAAATTGTCATAGTAGTCTTTGGTGCGGCGCTATTTGTGCCTGTGCCGGCAAATATGAAGTCATATGTATTATTGCGCTTGCTGGCGGAGTTGAGATTAATTGCAGCGGCTGTGTTGTTATCGTACCAAAAATTACTGCTGCTTGTCCAACTAGACCCAGACGCACTATTCCATTGTAAGCTATCGCCGTTATTTTGAGCATTTGTCGCAGGCGCAAACGTAAGAACGATTAGCGTCAGTACCACGGCCATTAGGCGCGACATTTGAATGGATGCTTTGTCTAGAGAAGAAGCCGCGGCGTTCATAGGCGTGAAGGGGTAAAGTTAGAGGTGTGTGAGTGTAAATTCCTAAAGCGAATCAAATGGGGCTTGATTAGAAACCGCAGGTCCGGGCAAAAGCTCGCAACCTACAACGCAATAACACGGGGCTAGGACATGGGGGGCGATTGAAAATAGGCCAAGTGTCTCACTTGGCAGCAACGTCAAAATGCGTATTTCATTGTCCGGGAGGAGAACAGTCCGGTGTCGGAGTTGAATTCCCCTTCTGCTATTAGCTCGGTGCGTGAGAGACTAACTCCACGTAGGGAAACCTGCGCGCAGAGACCGGCGTTGACACGTTCCGCAATCAGCCAAGGGTTCGGGCCGCGTCGCGGGGTGTAGCTTAGCCTGGTAGAGCGCCTGGTTTGGGACCAGGAGGTCGCAGGTTCGAATCCTGTCGCCCCGACCATTTTGTCGTCCGTCCGCTACAACGGACATCGAACCGTGGGGACGGAGCGGTGAGAGAACGAGGCGCTGACGCGCTCCGCTACGCGGAAAATGACGCGTGACCTGTGCAACAATCCAGCGGACGGGGTGGACCCGTTGGGATCGACGCGTGCAGGGACCTGCGCCGCGACCACGGGAACGAAACGCTCGCTGCCGGACGTTTCCCGAGAGGAAATGTGAGCAATCTCTGCTTGCTTCGCCCCCTGTTTCTACTATCGGTCGCAAACCATCTCTACTTCCATGGACACTATTTCTCGGGAAAATAACAGCATGCTCCCCGTCGGCGGCATTATCGTCGGGGTCATTGCCTTGTTGCTGAGCGGCTACGCCGCCATCAGCCTGGCCAAGGTGAATCGCACCTTGGCTGCACATGAGGAGAAGGTGGCCCGCATCGATACCCTCGAGTCGCAAGTCAACTCCTCCTCGGCGGCGAGCGAGAAGGCGTCCCGCGACATCGCGGCGCTCACGCGTTCGACGCAGGATGCGTTTAACCAAGTCGGCGGCGACTTGGGCAACATCCACGCTTCGCTCACGAAGCTGGAAGAATCCGCCAAGGCGGCGCCGGTGAAAGCCGCGAAGGGTGGCAGCAGCGGTCCCGTGGTCGCGGGCGAAGGCGAATACGTGATCAAGAGCGGCGACTCGTTTGCGAAGATCGCGCGGTCCCACGGCACCTCGATCGCGGACATCCAGGCGGTGAACCCGGGCGTCGATTCCTCGAAGCTGCACGTCGGCCAGAAGATCAAACTGCCGAAGAAGTAATTTCTGCGGTCCACACGCTGGATCGTAAACGAAAACCTCCCGCCAAAACGCGGGAGGTTTTTTTGTGGTTTCACGGCGGCGGGCAGGCGGATTTTTGGGTCACAGAGTGCAGCGAGTCCGGAACCGAGTCCACGGAGCCGGACGAGGCGAAGATCGGAGTCGAAACCCTCGCGCAGGGCGGATGGGTCCGCTGCGCACGCGAACCGTGGCAAGGGCGAAGGCGGTGGCTCGTACAAGCCGCGCGCGGCTGGCGCGGTGAGGCGCGGGGGCGAATCGCGGGAGGGAAAATACGCGTTGGAAAGCGGGACACGTTAACCTACACGGTGGGCGCATGGCGACGAACGAACCGACGGATCCGGCGAAGATCGCGCGTTGGGAAAAGCTCGGGCACGCGTTGCTCGCATCGACGCGGGTCTTTGAACTGCGCAGCACGCGCTACCGGCATCCGGTGCGGCTGACGGAGCGGGACTTCATCGTGGCGCATCCGCCGGATTGGGTGAACGTGCTGGCGCTGACGCCGGACCATCATCTGGTGTTGGTGCGGCAGTTTCGTTTCGGCACGGAGGCGTTTTCGTGGGAAATCCCGGGCGGAGTGATGCACGTGGGCGAGGACCCGCTGGTCGGCGGGCCGCGTGAGTTGCGGGAGGAAACGGGGTTCATCGGCGCACCGGCGCGCCTGCTGGGAAGCGTGCATCCGAATCCGGCGATCCAGAGCAACCGGTGTCACTTCGTGCTGGTGGAACAAGCCGCGCAGACGGCGGCGTTGGAGTGGGACGCGGACGAGGAGATCGAGGTGACGACGCTGCCGGTGGAGGAGGTGCTGGCGCGCGTGCATGCGGGCGAGATCACGCACGGCCTCGTGCTCAACGCGTTGCTTTTTTTTCAGAAGTATTGGGAAACGATGCGGCCGCGGTGAGGGTGGCGGGCGCGAGGGGAAGGGCATTCGTTCAGCGTGGCGGCGGCGAGAGGCTGGCGGGAAATTGGCGCGCGGCATGAAGAAGCGCGGCGGCGGAGAAAACGAAACGCGGACGCGTGCCGCCACGTAGGGGAGACCGGGCGCAACGTTTGACTTGCCAGTTGAGGCACGCATACCTTGCGCCCCGTTTACCCATGCCTGCGCTTGAATTTGCCAACAGCCCGGCCGCCCTTGCTCCGGGCGTGGCCGATACTTTGCCCAGCCCGCTCGAAACCGAGATTCGGGCCATTTACGCGCGGAGTCCGCTTTACGGCCAACGCTTTCCGCTGCACGCCGACCCGTTGAAGTGGTCGTGTTACAGCGAGATCCCGGTCCTCTCGAAACAGGAAATCGTGGAGCGCGGGCACCAGGCGTTTTTCGGCGATTACGCCGAGGTGGAGCGCGGCCTGCGCGACAAGCGTTTCGAATATGAGGCCACGGGCGGGACGACGCAGAGTCCCATGACCGTCATCATGGAGGATGGTTGGTGGAATGCGCAGACGGAGCGCGCTTACCGTGCGTCGCCGATCCTGCGGGAGTTCGTGGGGCGTCCGTATCGCAAGTGTGTGCTCGCGCCGGTGGGCTGCTCCAGCAACCTGTGTCCTTACGAGGACCATCCGTTTCCGAACCGGTATTTTGACGGCACGGTTTACCTCAACCTGTCGAGCGATCCGTTCGCGTTTTTGGACCCGGAGTGGGATCGCATCGTGCTGGAGTTGCAGGCGACGCAGCCGGAGGTGCTCGAAGGGGAGCCGGTTTATTTGTCGCTGCTGGCGCGCGCGGTGCAGAAGCGCGGTGTGAAGGTGCCGAGCATCCGCGCGGTGATTCTCACGTATGGCAAGGCGAGCGCGCAGCACGGGCGGCGGATCGCCGAGGCGTTTCCGGCGCCGCAGGTCGATCTCTATGGCTCGACGGAAGCGGGTTACCTGTTTGTGGGCGAGGCGTTCAAGGACAACTCGCAGGTGATCGATGAAAACGCGTTCGTGGAGCTGACGCCGTGGCAGGGGTTGAGCGATGTGTTTCAAATCGCGGTGACGACGCGCGGGCGCGAGGCGATGCCGCTGCTGCGCTATCGCACGGGCGACATCGTGCAGAAATTTCCGACGGGTTATCGCGTGCTCGGGCGCGAGTCGGGCCTGTATTTTCGGCCGGATGGCTCCTTGGTCTCGCCGACCGACATCGACGCGGCGCTGCCGGCGAATTTCGCGTGCTGGCATTACATGCTGGTGCAGACCAGTGCGGTGCGTTGGGACTTCCACTACGTGGCGGATCACACCGCGACGAGCGAGGTGGAGACGCGACTCGCGGGGTTGCTGGGCGAGGGCGTGCGCGTGAACGCGTTTCGCCGGAAGTTCATCGCGCCGGCGGCGAGCGGGAAGTTTTCGCTGCTGAAGCCGTTGGCGAAGTAAGCGGGGTTTAGCGAGTGAGGGTGCGTGAGGGCGCCGTGGCGGCACGGCGGGAGAATGCGGGGTGAGGGCACCCCGCCCACAGATTGGCGAAGAATGCGGGGTGAGGGCACCCCGCCCACAGATTGGCGGAGAATGCGGGGTGAGTGCACCCCGCCCACGCGGCGGCGGATGCGGACGCTGACGAGACGCTGACGCGTCACGCGCGGTTGGGCTGGCGGGGCCGCCAAGTTCAACTCGCTTTCGCGGCGGGGGTTGAGCTAACTGCGCGCCACGATGAGCAGCGTTTCCACGGTCTCGCCGTTTGACCCTCCGCCGGTGCGCAAGCGCGAGATTTTTGGGTGGTGTTGTTTCGACTTCGCCAACTCGGCGTTCACGACGGTCATCATCACGGTCGTTTACGCGGTTTATTTCATGCGGGTCGTGGCCGGCAACGATCCGCGGGGGCCGGGCTGGTGGGGCACGGCGCTCGCCGTTTCGCAGGTGGTGGTGATTTTGCTCGCGCCGTTGTTGGGCGCGGTGGCGGACGTGACGGCGCGCAAGAAGACGTTTTTGATGGGTTCGGCGGTGGTGTGCTCGATCGCGACGGCGGCGCTGTATTTCACGGGCGCGGGGGACGTGTGGCTGGCCCTCGCGCTGGTGATTGTGGCGAACATGACGTTCTCGCTGGGCGAGAATTTTTGCGCGGCGTTTCTGCCGGAAATCAGCACGGCGGAGAACGTGGGGCGCATCTCGGGTTTCGGGTGGGCGTTTGGTTATCTCGGCGGGCTCGTGAGCCTCGTGCTGGCGCTGGTGATCTTGCAGAGCGGCGAGGGGCGCGCGCCGTGGACGTTTGTGATGACAGGCGCTTTTTTCCTGCTCGCCTGCCTGCCGACGCTGTTGTTGCGCGAGCGCGCACGGCGGCGGTCGCTGGCGAAGGGAGAGAGCTACGTATCGCTCGCGTGGGGCCAAATCCGGGAGATGCGGCGCGATCTGCCGCAGCACCGCACGCTCGCGCGGTTTTTCCTCGCGATGACGCTTTACATGGTGGGGTTGACGGCGGTGATCGCGTTCGCCTCGGTGTTTGCGACGCAGACCCTGCACATGACGCAGAGCGAAGTGATCGTGTTGTTCATCGTGTTGCAGGTCGCGGGTGTGGCCGGCGCCTACGGGTTCGGGCTGCTGCAGGACCGCCTCGGCGCGAAGGTCTCGCTGGTGCTATCGCTCGCGCTGTGGCTGATCGTGTGCGGGTGGGCGGCGGTGTGCCACACGAAGGGAGAGTTTTACGCGATCGGGGTGATTGCGGGCGCCGCGATGGGCTCGCTGCAGTCGTCGGGGCGCGCGGTGGTGTCGGGCCTCACGCCGCCGGGGCGCGGCGGGGAATTTTTCGGCTATTGGGGTTTCTTTGGGAAACTGGCGGGGGTGTTTGGGCCGTTCATGTTTGGATGGGTGACGACGGGGTTTGGCTTTCAGGCGGCGATCGTCGTCACGGGTTTGTTTTTCGCGAGCGGGCTGGCGGTGGTGGCGGCGTTGCCGTTCGGCGCGCGGCGACGTTGAGCGAACGGGCGCGAAGGCGAGACGCGCGGTGACGCGGCGGCTGGCTAGTCATCGTCCGCCGCAATGCGGACGAACCGGGCGCAGTGGAGTGCGAGGTGCGAACGTCCAGCGCAGGGCCCCGCGGCGGTTTGGCCGCGCGATGGAGCGCACGGCCCACTATTTCCTATCGTAGAATCCTACGGCGAAGCGTCACCTCACGGGCCGCCGGGTTCGGCGTCGGTGAGGACGAGGACAGTGAGTAAAGCGAAGAGGACAACGGGCAGTAGCATGGTGTAGTCAGCGACCGGTGTAACCCGGCCGAGGGACAAAGGTTGCAGGAATTCTGCCACTCGCCAATCCCTCGTTGCCCGGCAACGGAGTTAAGAGGGCCGCTAATCCAACGGCATCGCGCACGAATACCCGACCGACGCAGAAAGTGGCGGAAACGGTCGATGGGAAACGCGTTACGGCGAAAAATCCGTGCTTGGGAACGGCCGGGCGAGAGGCGGAAACCTGCGGGTCTCCGCGCAGGAAGAAAGGCGCGTCGACGACGCGGCGTTTCTAGTCGAGGGCCAGCCAGAACACGGTGGCGAGCGCGAGGCCGGCGGCGACGAAGGCGAGGCTGAAGGCGTAAGCGAGGGTCGCGGCTGCGGCTTTCAGCGCGGATTTTTTCCACGATTGCCGATAAACCGTGTGAAACGAGGCGAGCAGGTAAGCGACGAGCCAGACGCCGAAGGCGAAGCGAAAGCCGCCGGCGAGCCAGCGGGGACCGAGGGCGAAAAGCTGGCCGTAGCCGTCGCCCAGGAGGGAGGCGAGAAAGGCCCACGTGTGCAAGTGGAGCGAGAAGATCAGGTGCTCCACGTAATAGCGTCCGGAGCCGAGGTAGAGCAGACGCAGCAGCAGGGCGAACAACGGCACGCCGAGGAAGAAAAGCGTGGGCACGCGATGCTCCAACTCGTGGACGATTTGCACGGCGTTGAGCTCGCCGGACTTGAATTTGCGTTCGAGTCGGGCGTCGAAATTGTCGCGTGGCGCCGGCGCTTTCGCCGACGCGGACGCGGATGCGGGCGCGGTGGGATCGAGGTGAATGAGCGCCTGCTCGTCGACGTTCACCAGGTGGCCGTGGTTGAGGAACGTGACGACGAGGAAGAAGAGGACGCTGACGAAGAGGTAAAACCGCAGGGGGTTGAGCTGGCTCTGCCGGCGGCCGGCGATGAACTCGCGGGTGAGCTGGCCGGGTTTCGCCAGCAACAAGGCGACGCTGCTGAAAAACTTTCCCTCGAAGTGAAACACGTTTTCCAGCAAGTCGTGGGCGACGTGGTGGAACGACCGGTGGTAGTCGATATCGTGCTGGCCGCAGTGTGAGCAATAGGGACCGTGCAGCGCGGCGCCGCAATTCTGACAAACGTGGGGAGAGGCGGATGTCGCGTCGACGTCGCGCGAGGTGGAGCTGGACACGCGCGAACGAGAGCAGGTCGCGGGGCAAAAGAAAAGGCCGGCCCGGAAAGGGCCGGCGGGAAAACGAAGGAGGCGCAGCGAGACCCGCACGGGAGAAACGGCGGCGCGGGCGCCGGGCCGCCGGGGCGCGACGGAGACTTATTTGTCGGCCGTTTTGCCGTCGTATTTCCGGAAGGTGATGTCGCCGTTCATGGTCGTGACGCTGACGTCGACGCCGCCGCCGTTGAGCGTGCCGGACACGAGTTTGCCTCCGGTCATGGGCGGGAGCGGGGGAATGGGCGGCATCGGGGCGACGGCATCCGGCGGGGAATTTTCATCGGAGCTGTCGTCGGCCGCGGGGGCGTCGTGATCGGCGACGGCGCCGTCGCGGGCCGCGCGGGCGGCCTCACGGGCGGCGCGGGCGGCATCGCGAGCGACTTCGCGGGCGACGCGGACGCCTTCGCGCACGGCGGATTGGATTTCGGCGGTGGAGACGCCGTGGGCGCGATTCGGACTGCCGAGGGATTGGGTTTTGGTGACGAGGGCTTTCTCGTCGAAGTCGGTGAGGACGGCGCCGTTCTGGGTGCGCAGTTTGAGATTGGCCTTGGCATCGGCCGGGACGCGGAGGTGCACCTCGCCGTTCATGGTGGAGAACGAGAGAGGTTTCCCGGCGGTGAGCGTGGGGAAGTTGGCGAAGATTTCGCCGTTCATGGTCTCGATGAGCACGCTGCCGCTGACGCGGTCGAGGTGGATTTCGCCGTTGACGCTTTTGGCTTCGATGTCGCCGGTGACGTCGGCGATTTTGACGTCGCCGCCGTACGTGGAGGCGATCGCGATGGCGGTGTGGCGGGGCACCGTGATATCGAACTCGCCGGGCTGGCTGGGCCAGGAGGTGTAGCCGAACTCGAGCGTGGCGACGTTGCTCTTTTCGTTGAGCGAATAAGAAGCGGAGGAGGAGAGCACGCGCAGGCCGTCGGCGCGAGGGGCGGGGCGTTCGGAGGTGATGCTGGACTTGACGGTGATTTCGGCCACATCGGCGCCGTGAATGCGAAAGTCGCCCATGTTGGCGCGGATTTTCAATGTGCCGGGCTGCGCGGGATCGGAGAATTTAAGGGTGGCGATATCGTCGGCCGCGTGGGCAGCAGGCACGGCGAAGGCGGCGGCGAGCAGGATCACGGCGGCCGCGGCCGCAATGAGGAATGAGGAATAGAGCGAATGGGTTTTCATAGGGTGAGGCGGCGGGGCCGCGGTGAGACGAAGGGTGGGCGGGTGGTGGCAGTCTCAGTGGTGAAAGGGAGCCGGGTGCGGCGATCAGAGCTGGGCGAGGCCGCGCTTGGCGGCTTCGCGCACGGAGCGGTCGACGGCGGTGTCGCGCGTGAGTTGCTCGAGGGTGCCGGCGGCCTCGCGGTCGCGGGCGGCGACGAGAAAGTCGATCATCGACACTTGGACGAGGGGGCTTTGTTCGCGGGGGAGTGACGCGAGCACGCCGGCGCGGACAACGTCTTCGCCGGCGTGCGGGTAAAGCGCATCGAGGGCGGTGAGGCGGACGTTGACGCTGGGATCGAGGGCGAGTGCGCCGATGAGTTGAGTGAGCACCTGCGGATCGGCTTTCGCGGCGGCCATGGAGGAGAGGACGCCTTGCAGGCGCTCGGGCGTGGAGCGTTCCTGCAGGAGCGAATAACTGACGAGTTGGCCCATCGAATCGACGCGGTGCCGCAAGTCCGCGAGTTCGCGCGCCGTGGCGGGATCTGCGGCGGGAGCGGCGGCCGGGATGACCGCGGGTGGAGCGTAGCGGGTGCCGGCGAGGAAGCCGACGATGAGCAGGCCGCAGGCGGCGACGGGGGCGAAGATCCAGCGCAAGAGCGTAGAGCGCGTGCGTTGCGAGGCGCGACGCGCGGCCGCGGCGACGCTGGCGGCGGAGTTTTTCTCCTCTTCGAGCAGCGCGTAAAAGTGGGTGCGCAGGCGGGGACTGGGGGCGGGGGCGGGCAGGGCGTCGAGGGCCGCCAGGGTTTTATTGAGGGCGGCAAATTCGCGCTGGCAGTCGGGGCAATGGGCGAGATGCGCGCGCACATCCGCCGCGACGGGCGCGGCGAGGCGTTGATCGAGCAAGTCCGGAAAGTGGTCGCGGGCCAGGGTGCAGTTCATGACAAGGGCTCCTTTTGCAGTTGAAAATAGTGGTCGCGCAAGGCGCGGAGGGCGCGGTGCGCGCGGACTTTCGCGGCGCCGACGGAGCATTCAAGGATGCCGGCGATCTCGGCGAACGAGAGTTCTTGAAAGCGGCTGAGGAGGAGGACCTCGCGGTCGTCGCGGGCGAGGCGGCCGAGCGCGGTGTGGAGCAGCGCATGGTCGTCACGGGTCGTGGCGCGGTCGCTGGCGTCGGGCGCGTCGTCCGCGTGCGTGTGCAGGATAGCGGGATCGGTGGCGGTGGGCAGCCGGGTGGACTGGCGAAAATGGTCGGCGGCGCAGCGGCGGGCGAGTTGGTAGAGCCAGGCGGTGAACGACCCTTCATCGCGGTAGGTGTGGCGGTATTTGAGAATGCGTTGAAAGACGATCTGCGCGATGTCTTCCGCAGCCGCGCGCTGGCCAGTGAGCTTGTAAAGAAAACCGAAGAGGGGACCGTGGTGGCGTTCGAAGAGTTCGCCCAGTGAATCGAGTTCCCCATCGCGAACGGCGAGCATGAGGGCGTGATCGGAGGCGGGGGTGGCGGTGTCCACGGCGAAGCGGGCGCGAGCGTTAGCCGCCGGTGGGCGGGAGGAAATGCGGAAATCGGTCAGGTCGGCGATCACGGCGATACATGGAGGTCAGTGGCGAGGGAAACCGAGGAGGCGGCGAAAGGTTACAGAGAATTTCCCGGCCGCGTGGGACGTGCGTTGGGCGCGCGAGCCGCGCGGGAGGAGGCGAGCTTTCGTGCGGCGGGAGATTGCGTCGGGCGGGAGGTTGCGCATGGTCGCAGCATGAACCGACGCGATTTCCTCGTAAGTTCCTCGGCCGCGATGTTCACGGGTTGGGCAGTGGGAAAAGGCAAGGAGTCGGCGTCGTCGGCCACGGCGTCCGCAGCAGGGCAGAAGGCCGCGGCGAGCGCAGCGACGGCCACGGAATTTCGAACCCTACGGCGCGACGTGGGGGTGTTTACAGGCCGGGGCGGCACGATCGGCTGGCTGGCGGACAAGGACGCGCTCGCGATCGTCGATACGCAGTTTCCCGACACGGCAGGGATCTGCCTGGGCGGATTGCCGGGGCGCAAGGACCGGCGGATCGACGTGGTGTTGAATACGCATCACCACGCCGATCACACCAGTGGCAACGGCATCTTCCGGCCGGTGGCGCGGACGATCGTCGCGCAGGCGAACGTGCCGAAGTTGCAATTCGCGGCGGCGGAGCGGGCGGAGCGCAATCCCAACGTGTCGTCGTGGGCGCGCCTGACCCAGCAGGTTTACGCCGACACGACTTTCCCTGAAGTCTGGCGGCACGACGTGGGCGGCGAAGTGATGACGGCGCAGTTCAACGGGCCGGGCCACACCGGCGGCGACGCGGTGATCACGTTTGAGCGGGCGAACGTGGTGCACATGGGCGATCTGGTATTTAACCGCATCTACCCGGTGATCGATCGGGCGGGTGGCGCCTCGATTCGGAATTGGATCAAGATTCTGGCGGAGGCGCAGCGCGACTATCCGGCGGACGCGATTTATATATACGGCCACGGCAATCCGAAGTTCGGGGTGACGGGCACGCGGAGCGATCTCGGCGTCATGCATGATTATCTGACGGCGTTGGTCGACTATACGCAGAAGCAGATCGACGCGGGCAAAGCGAAGGCGGAGATCGTGACTTTGGAAAACATGCCCGGTTTCGAGGACTTTCACGCGCCGGCACCGAACCGCCTGGCGGGAAACCTAGCCGACGCCTACGACGAGTTGACGGCGAAGGCGGGTTGAGAGCGGGAGTAAAACTTGGAGAGTAGTTGTAGCGTCGGTTGCACGGCGCAGACGAGCGGGAATTCCCGAGTTTTGGAGTGGTGTTATGATAGAGAGGGTTCACTGTAAGTGCTCTAGAATGAGAGAATTCTCCATGTTCTTCACGCCGGATGATTTTGCGCGTTCTCGGATTTCATTGTCGTTGCGGTGAAGACCAAGGCGCTGAGGTTAGCCGGAACGGTCCTTGATCTTACTGCCGTAGCTTTATTCTGTATTCTCGCTTTTTGGCCCCGCGGCAGTGCCGACTTTGCCGATACAGCTGCGGGACCCCGTTCGGGACTTAATATTGCGCACGCTGTTGTCGGCGCACGTTCGGCGATTCCGCTAGGGCCAGCGCACCACCGACCGCTCACAAAGAGCGAAGAAGAAACTCTTGCCGCCATGCGCACGGCGTTACGGGTGCACAACCCGACCGCGAACCACCGCCTTCAGAGTGTGCCAGTTAGGGCGCGCAATTTTCCGGCGCCGCTGGAACCGCAACTTTCCACGGCCCAGCGGAAAGTGCTTCAAAAGCTAAGGTGGGGTCCGGCTAAAGAGCTTATGTATCGAGGCGATGCCGCCGATGCCACGGTGCGCACCTTAGCGTCTCCGGCGTTGGCGTTGGGCAGTCCGGGCGGTCCTGAAGAGGCGGTGAGTGCGGTGATACGGTTTACGCAAACCAACAAGGAACTGTTCCTGCTCAGCAACCCGGCTCAGGAACTCGCAGTAACGACGATCGACGCGATCGACGGCTCGGGCTACGTGGTTCGGCTCCAGCAGCGTTACGATGGAATACCTGTCTGGCCGAGCGAAATAATTGGCAACGTGAGCGAAACCGGCGTGCTGACGGTTATTGCGGGAAGTTACATTCCCACGCCCTCGCTGGCTTCCACCCAACCGTCGATTGAGAAGGCCGAGGCGATCGAGGTTGCACTGGCGCGTGGGGGCTTTCCGGCGGCAGCCCAAGGGTTGACGACTGAAGCGAAGCTCGTGGTTTTCGGCGACAAAGGGAACGTCCCAGAGTTGGCCTATCACGTGACAATGGAGACGCCAGACGAGCGGCGGAGTACATTCGTCAGCGCGGTGACTGGACTGGTGCTTTTGAGCTACTCCGAGATCTGCGATGCGAGTGCCACCGGTTCTGGGGTAGATTTGCTTGGTGCGACTCGCACGTTAAACGTATCGACCAGTGGAGCATCCTACGTCCTCAAAGACACTTCAAAGGCGATGTATGTACCGGCGACCGGCAAGGGAGCGATTTCGATTTACGACGCTGGAGAAGTGGCTACCTCGAGTCCGCCTATTGGTGGTTCGGCGAATCTGAATGGCGGTTATGTGCCTGCAGCGGTCAGTGCAGCCTACAACCTTAGTCGTGTGTATGATTTCTATGCGGGCGCACTGTCCCGAATTTCCTTCGATAATCTAGGCGCTGACGTTATCGCCGTCGTCCGCGCCCGCAATGCCGACGGCACTACTCTCAGCAATGCTTTTTGGAATAGCCACTTTCTGACGTTTGGATCTGGTGATCGTTATCCTGCCGCTCTGGACGTCGTTGCGCACGAATTCACTCATGCGGTTACGGGATCTACAGCGCAATTGGTTTACCAAGGAGAGTCGGGCGCTCTTAATGAGAGTTTCTCCGACATCATGGGAGAAGCCTGTGAGGGATACATGACAGGAGCGGCCGACTGGTTGGTGGGCACTTCGCTCTTACGCCCGTCGCGGAGCCTGAGCGCCCCGGCTCTCTTTGGGCAGCCCGCCTCAATGTCAGGATATGTCAGGACGACTAACGACAACGGAGGGGTGCATATGAACAGCGGCATTCCCAATCACGCTTTTTACCTGTTGGCGGAAGGGCTAGAGGGCGGAGGCATTGGTATTACGGCAGCCCGCGATATCTTTTATCGTGCGTTGCGTACGAAGTTGACGTCGCGTTCCACGTTTTACGATCTGCGGAGCGCTTGCGTCCTTGCGGCAGGCGAACTTTACGGCGCGGGCGAAATCCAGGCCCAAAAAACAGGCCAAGCGTTCGACGCGGTGGAAATCTATGACGCGGCGAGCGTCGCAGAACCTCAGGATTTAACGCCGGTCAGCGGTGCCGATGCCTACTTATTCGTCTACAAGGAGCTCGACGGAAATTCCTATTTGAAGAGGCGCGAGGCGGCGCGGGGAGATGGCTCTGCCCTCGTTCCCATTTCCGCCCAACCGGTGAGTGTATCCACACGCGTTTCTATTACTGCGGACGGATCGACGGCGGTGTTTGTGAGCGCAACACATGATCTGGTGGCGGTTGGCACCGATGGCAGCTTCGACGAACGCGCCCGAGCTCCCGGCGTGTTTAACTCCGTTTCCATTTCGGCGGATGGTAAATACTTAGCCGCGATCGCGCGTGATCCGACGACAGGGCGCGCAGCTAACAAGCTCTTTTTCGTTAACCGTGATGATGGAGTGTCCCAAGCGATTGATCTTTACGCGCCCAGCATGGACGGACCGTCAGGCCTGCAATTGATCGCGGTCGACGAAGTGGATCTATCTCCCGACGGGCAAATTGCCCTTTTTGACGGGCTGGCGAGCACAACCCTAGGAGATGGCACAATGATAAAAGGATGGTCGATTTTTGCCGTCGATCTGCAAACTCTATCGATCTATTCTCTGGCCGGACCATATGCCGGTATTGATATCGGCAATCCCAGTTTCGGACGCGTCTCATCTGGTCGTGCGCTTCTTGAGTTTAATAGTCCGACATCTTCCGGGGTAATAGCAGTCGATTTGCTACATGGTGCGGTCGCAACGGTTAGCAGTTATAGCCCTGGTTCAATCTATTACGCGTATCCGCGCTATTCCGCTGCGGACGATTTCGTTGTCTTTACGAACGATTATTTTGATTTTGGCAGCCTTTCCTATCAGCCGCGGGTCGCCCGCATTTCTCTCCAGCCGGACAAAATTACCCCGAAAGGCGTGTCATCGGTCTTGAATGCTCCGGCCTATAGCGGGCTCAGTTACAGGCGTGGAGTTTTCGCGGGTCCACCGCTGCTCACAGTTTCAGTGTTGGCCACTTCGATCGGCAAAGGCCAATCCACCGCGTTTCGGATTAGCCGGATCGGCGGCGACCAAGCGATCCGAGTGCCGGTGTTATTTAAAGCTACCGGCACCGCTCGACCCGGCATTGACTTCAATCCTGTCCCTCTGGGCGTTGATCTCCCGGCTGGCTCCTCTTTTGTCGACGTGCCGATCAGTACGGCTTCAACCGTCAGCCCCGGGACTCGAACCGTTACGATGGCACTCGATCGGACGAGTTACTACTTGATCTCCGGCGATGGTCAGGCCGTGCTCGCCATCAACGGACCGCCCGAGATCGTTGTCGCGCCCGAAAGCCAGTTTATTGTCCAGGGCGGCACTGCGGTGTTCAACGTTGGGTTCATCGGTGGAGGCGTCACCTTCCAGTGGTATCACGACGGAACAATGATTGCGGGGGCCACTTCTGCGACGTTGTCCTTGGCCAATGTGCAGAAGGGCAGTGCCGGCTCGTATTGGTGCGTGCTGACGAACACCGCGGGCTCGACAAGCACGTCGGCGGTAGCTCTTTCGGTAACGCCGGCGGCGTATTTGTCGAACTTGTCGGTGCGGGCCAGCCTGCCGGCCGGCGAGACGCTCATCACCGGGTTTGTCGTGGAAGGCGGTGCGAAGCCGGTGTTAGTCCGCGCGGCCGGGCCGGCGCTCAATCGCTACGGCATCACGGGTTGCTCCGATCCCGGCCTAAAACTCTTCAACGCGATCAATACTTTGGTCGGTGAGAACGACGATTGGGACATGTCACTGGCGTCGGTCTTCGGCGACTTAGGCGCATTTCAGTTCGATGTCGGCAGCAAGGACGCGGCGTTTATGCCATCGTTTAACGGTCCGCACACCGTCCACGTATCCGGCGCCGCAACTGGCTTAGTGCTCGTTGAAGCCTATGATGCAGGCTCAAACGACGGCCGGGCCCTCGTCAACGTTTCGGCGAGATATCACGTAGGAACGGGTAGTGAAATTCTGATAGCCGGCATAGTCGTGGCTGGCGAGGGCTCACGGCAGGTTCTTCTGCGCGCTGTGGGGCCAAAGTTGGCAACATATGGAGTCGCGGATATCTTATCCGACCCGAAGCTGGAGGTGTATCGCGACGGGACTCTGATCGGATCGAATGATAATTGGGCATCGAGTCTCGAGTCGACATTCTCAGTGGTGGGTGCTTTTCCTCTCGAAACTGGGAGCAAGGATGCTGCGATGGTCCTCGAACTTGCTGCAGGCCGGCCCTACACGATCCAAGTATCTGGCGCAAATGGCGGGTCGGGTGAAGCGTTAGTGGAAGTTTACGCGTTGCCGTAGAATTGAGAAACCCTGGTATCGCGATGATCTTCGCCTAGCATTCTTCTGAGGAGTTAATAGTGCCGGCGGATGGGAGCCGCGGCGAGTGAGGCGCGGGGTGAGGGCACCCAGCCTGCAGTTGGATTTGGTTCGGACGGGGAGCGGGCTGATTATCTTCGAGCGGAGCGGCGGGGTGAGGGCACTGCGACTACACGGGAGGCTGAGATGACGGGGCCGGCCGTTTTTAAGAAATCGCTATATAATGTCAGTCGTCGTGCGCGAGGTGAGTGGGCGCGGGGGCGTGAACGGGGGCGGTGCGCTCGGTGGCGGCAGGGTAGGTGCGGGTGGTGCCGCCCCATTTGTCGCAGCCGCCTTCGCCGCTGGGGCGGACGGTGGGTTTTTGAATATCCGCGTAGCCGCGGTAGGCGTAGGGATCCTGGCCGGCGACGATGATGATGTCGCGGTAATCGTAGCGTGCGTTGTGCTGATCGTCAGGGGTCTTGCCCCATGGGAGAAACGATTCACAGCTCATGTAGTGGTTCACCAAGGCGCGGCGATAGGTGCCCTCGGGGGCGCGATTGGGCAGCGAGCGGTGCAACAGGTAGCCGTTGAAAAACACGACTGAGCCGGCGGCGACTTCGACGGGGACGGCCTGTTCGTCGCGATAGGGAAAGCCGACCGATTGATCGGAGCAATCGAAGCGGCGGTCGCCGTGCCACTGCTGCTCCCAGAGGATACCGGGGCGATGCGAGCCGGGCAGAACCCAGAGGCAGCCGTTGTCGATCGTGGCGCGGTCGAGGGCGATCCACGCGCCGGTCAGCGAGCGGTCGCGAGTGGGGATGTAATCTTCGTCCTGGTGCCAGGCCTGGCCGGGTTTGCCGGAGGCTTTGATGAAGAGCATCGATTGCATGAACTTCACGTTGGGGCCGATGACGTGGGTGAGCGCGGCGACGCTGGGCGCGTTGTGGATGGCGGCGGTCATGACCGCCGAACATTTGTGTGGGAAGTGGATGCAGAGGAAGCGGCGGAGGACGGAGTCGTCGAGCTCGGCTGGATCGGCGCGCGGGTGATCGGGCAACTCGCCGCGTTCGCCGCGGCAGATGAGGGTGGTCTCGCGTTTCAGGGTTTCGATTTCGGCGGCGGAGAACGCGTCCTCGAGCACGAGGTAGCCGTTGGCGGCGAAGAAGCGCTGGACGGCCGCGGGATCGGCGTCGGGCGAGAAGTAGCCGGTCGGGCGGACGGCGGGAAAATCGCTGCGGCGGGTGCCGGCGAAACCGCCGGTGTCAACGACGAGGGAAGGGGCGGCGGGTGTTTCCAAGATTGCAGAGCTCATGCGAGGGCATACCTATTAGCACACAATGCCGCGTGCCGGTAGCCTTGGCGGGCTCAAAAACATACCTAAAAGTCTTCGCAGCGCGCGTTCGCCGCGGGTGTATTTCGGCGATGTGATCTACGAACCGGGAGGGACGTGCGGGCCGCGGGTGCAGTTGGATTACCAATTGGTGGTCGTGCTGGAAGGTGAGGCGCGAGTGGACGTCGATGGCCGCGCGCGCCGCGTGGCGGCCGGCGAGGTGGGGTTGTTTCGGCCGGGCGGAAGGGAGTTTTTTCAACTCTCGCTCGCACAAAAGACGCATCACACGTGGTGCGCGGTGCATCCGGCGGTGGTGGGACGGGATCTGGCGGAGGCGTGTGGGCGGGCGCCGGCGGTGGTGCGCGTGACGCGCCGCTTCGAGCAGTTGATGGAGTTGGGGCTGGGCTTGCCGCGCGACACGGGCGAACACTCGCCGGGACTCGCGGAGGCATTGGGGCTGGCCGCGTTGCACGAGTATGTTTTTAGCGCGACCCGGCAGGCGCGGGGCGAGACGGAGGAGCCGGACGCGTTGCGGCGGGTGCTCGAGTGGATCGGCCAGGCGGGGGAGCACGCCGTCGACCTGCCGACGCTGGCGGCGGAGGCGTGCGTCTCGCGGGCGCAGTTGGTGAAACTGTTTCGCGAGCATCTGGGGACCACGCCGATCCGATTTGTGTGGGAAACGCGCACGCGGCGCGGGGCGCAAATGTTGCGCGAGACGGGGTTGACCGTGGGCGAGGTGGCGTATCGCTGCGGGTTCCAGACGCCGTTTCATTTTTCGCGCTGGGTGAAGGAATTGTTTGGGGTGGCGCCGCGCGCGTTGCGGGCGCAGGCGTGGCGCGGGTGAGGCAAACGAGGGCCGCGCGGAGGAGCGGCGAGTTTGCATTTGCCGAGGTCGGAGGAGCGGACCATATCAGGCGGTTCCACTCGCCGCCACCATGCTCAAAGCCGTCTTTCGCACCATCGCGTTTCTCGCGATTCTTTTCATCATGCTCTATGTGGGCATGAACAACACGCACGACATCAAGTTCTTCTTCCCGCTCGCGGGGACGACGGAGAAAACGCCCATTCACGCGTCCGCGGCGTTGATTTATTTCGGGGTGTTCGCGATCGGCGTGCTGGGCGGCACGGTGCTGACGGTGGGCACCGGCAGCGGCCGGGGCGGGCGCTCGGCGAGCAAAGCAAAGTAAGGCGGCACGCGCGGGCGTCGTCGGAGGGCCGCGAGGCCGGTCGACGGCGCGGTGGGCGTGGTTTAGCGCAAGCAGCGCCGCAGATTGTCGCAGACGATCGCGGCGGCGAGGGCGGCGTTGAGCGATTCGGCGCGGCCGTGGCGGGGGATCGTGAGAAACTCCGTGACGAGCGCGCGGACGGCGGGGGAGAGCCCGCGGCCTTCACTGCCGATCACGATCACGGCATCGCGAGGCGGCGCCCACGTGTGCACATCCGTGCCGGCGAGATCGCAGCCGAAGATTGCTGCGGACGTGGTGTCGAGAGCGGCCGCGAGGTCGACGGTGCTGACGCGCACGCGGGCGAACGAGCCCATGCTCGCGTTAATCGTTTTTTGGTGAAACAGGTCGGCGCAGTCCGCCGAGAGCAGCACGCGGTCGAGGGCAAACCAGTCGGCGAGGCGCAGGAGCGTGCCGACGTTGCCGGGATCCTGCACGCCGTCGAGTGCCAGGGTGAGGCCGCGATCAAGTTCGCGTGGGGCGAGGTCGAGGCGGCGCAGCGGGCCGACCGCGAGAATGGTGGAGGGCGTGGGAAAATGGCTGGCGCGCGCCATCTCGTCGGGCGTGATGCGGGTGACGGTGGGGTTGCGGGGTGAGGGCACCCCGCCCACAGGGGGCTGCGTGGGGGTGGACGGTTGTGAGGTAAGTTCGGAGGTGGGGCTGCGGGGTGAGGGCACCCCGTCCACATCCGGAGGCGTCAGCGTGAGGGATGGCGGTTCAGGCCAATCGGGGGTGGCGTAGAGTTCGGTGAAAACGGTGCCGGCGGCGAGTAGTTCGCCGACGACTTTTTCGCCTTCGACGACGAACGAGCCGAGCGCTTCGCGGTGTTTCTTTTCGCGCAGGGAGCGGAGGCGCTGGACGGCGGCTTTGGTGAGCACGGCGCAGCATGGAGCGGCGCGAGCGGCGGCGGCAAGCGCGACGACTAGCGGCCGGCGGGCGCGCGTGGTGGCGGTAAAGCGTGAATGTTCGCGCGCGGGCGAGGCGTTTTGTGCGGCGGTTGCTTGCAGTGGCGGCGCGGGGCGTTTCATCGTGCGGGCGTTACCCAACCTATGAAAACTTCCCTCCAGTGGGGCATCCTGAGCACCGGGCGGATCGCGGGCATTTTCGCGCGCGGTGTCGCTCATTCGCAATCCGGGCAACTCGCCGCCGTCGGCAGTCGCTCCCTCCCGGCGGCGAAGAAATTTGCGCAGGAATTCGGGGTGGCGCGGGCGCACGGCAGTTATGAGGCGCTCCTCGCGGATCCGGGCGTGGAGGCGGTTTATATTGCGACGCCGCATCCGCTGCACGTCGAGTGGATCGTGCGGGCGGCGGAGGCGGGGAAACATGTGTTGTGCGAAAAGCCACTCGGACTGAATTACGCGGAGGCGATGGTGGCGGAGGCGGCGTGCCGCGCGCATGGCGTGGTGTTGATGGAGGCGTTCATGTATCGATGCCATCCGCAGACGGCGAAGGTCGTGGAGCTCGTGCGCAGCGGCGCGATCGGGGCGGTGCACGCGGTGCAGGCGACGTTCAGTTTCGATGCGGGCTTCAACGCGGAGCACCGGCTGTGGAGCAACGCGCTCGGTGGCGGCGGCATGCTGGATGTGGGCTGCTATCCGGTGTCGTTCGCACGGTTGATTGCAGGTGCGGCGGCGGGGCAGGCGTTTCTCAATCCGGTGCAGGTGAGTGGCGCCGCGCAACTGCACCCGGAGACGGGCGTGGATCTTTACGCGGCGGGGACGATGAAGTTTGCGACCGGGTTTATCGCGCAGGTGGCGGCGGGGATCAGTCTCGGGCAGGATTCGTCGGCGCGCATTTACGGGCGCGAGGGGTGGATTCATGTGCCGTCGCCGTGGATTCCGCCGAGCGAGGGCGAGGTGGGGAAAATCTTTGTGCACAAAGGCGGCGCGGTGGAGGAGATCGCGGTCGCCACGCCGGAGCATCTCTACGGGCTGGAGGCGGACGCGTTTGCCGCGGCGCTCGCGCGCGGCGCGCAGGATGTGCCGCAGATGAGCGTGGCGGATACGCTGGGCAACCTGGCGGCGCTCGACGCGTGGCGCGAGGCGGCGGGACTCGTTTACGAGAGCGAGCGGCCGGAGACGTTTCTGCACACGCACACGCGCCGGCCTCTGGCCAAGCGCGCGGACGCGCCGATGCGTTACGGACGGATCGAGGGGCTCGCGTTGCCGGTGTCGCGACTGCCGATGGGCTGCGACAACCAGACGACGATGGCGCACGGCGCGGCGGTGTGGGACGACTACGTCGAGCGCGGCGGCAACACGTTTGACACGGCGTATGTTTACGGCGGCGGGTTGCAGGAGAAGCTGCTCGGGCAATGGATCCGCAACCGGGGCGTGCGTTCGCAGGTGGTCGTGATGGCCAAGGGGGCGCACACGCCGTTCTGCACGCCGGAGTGGCTGACGCGTCAGCTCGAGGAATCGATGGCGCGGCTGCAAACCGACTACGTGGACTTGTATCTCATGCACCGCGACAATCCCGAGGTGCCGGTGGGCGAGTTCGTCGACGTGCTCAACGCGCACGTGCGCGCGGGGAAAATCAAGGTGTTCGGCGGCTCGAACTGGACGATCGAGCGCATGGCGGCGGCGAACGAGTATGCGCGGCGCAAGGGCGTGCAAGGCTTCGGGGTGTTGAGCAATAATTTCAGTCTCGCGCGGATGGTGGACCCCGTGTGGGGCGGTTGCATCAGCGCGAGCGATGCGGCGACGCGGCGGTGGCTGACGGAGACGCAGACGCCGTTGCTGGCGTGGTCGAGTCAGGCGCGCGGATTTTTCACGGAGCGCGCGGGCCGCGACAAGCTCGGCGACGAGCAGCTCTCGCGGTGCTGGTATGCGGAGGACAACTGGCAGCGGCGCGAGCGGGCTTACGCGTTGGCGAAGGAGAAAGGCGTTTCGCCGATCAACATCGCGGCGGCGTATGTGCTGCACCAGCCGTTCCCCACGTTTGCGTTGATCGGTCCGCGGGTGATCAGCGAGACGGTGAGTTCAATGCCGTGCCTCAAGGTGAGCCTCACGCCGGAGGAAGTGGCGTGGTTGAACCTCGAGCGCGACACGGTGTAAGCGCGCGAGCAGGGAGGCGCTGACGCGTTCCGCTCCGGCGGAACGCGGGCGAGCGCGGCGGCGATTTGGGTTTGGCGGCGGCGCGGGCGACGCACAGAATGGAGGCATGACATGCTTTCGTTCGCTGGCGCTGATTCTCATGTGGGCGGCGTTGTCGGCTGGCGCGATGCGTGGCGCCGAAGTGCGGGCGGTGGCATCGCCGGAGCGGTCAGCACCATCGGAGGTGAGGAGCGCGGCAACCGTCGATCACTCGCCGGCGGCGCCGGTGGCGCAGGCGTTAACGGCGGTGACGGGGATCGCGATTTCGCCGCTGTTGGGGACGAGCGCGTATGGCGCGTATCAGTGGTTTCGGGCGAAGGACGACGCGGCGCGAGCGAAGCTCCCGTGGTTCGCGCAATGGTATTTTTTTGCCCCGGCGCTGCTGCTGGTCGGCGCGTGTGCGGCGAAGGACGCGCTCGGAGCGATTGTGCCACCCGGGTTGAAGAAGCCGTTGGATATGCTGGAAACCGTGGAGAATAAAATCAGCGGGCTGATCGCGGCGGGAGCGGTCGTGCCGATTCTGATGATGACGGCGGCGCAGGCGGGACAATCGACGCCGGTCGCGGCGGGCGGCGGCGGAGCAAGTGCGCTGGCGATGGTGCATTTCGGCGCGGCCGACGGCCGCTGGCTCCTGGGCGCGGCGGCGGTGGCGGTGGCGATCGTGACTTTCGGTTTCGTGTGGATGGCGTCGCACGCGATCAACGTGTTGATTTTGCTGAGCCCGTGGGGGGCGGTGGACGCGGCGTTGAAGAGTTTGCGCACGGGGCTCATGGGGCTGCTCGCGTTGACGGCGATCATCAACCCGTGGGCGGGCGCGGCGCTCGCGGTCGCGATCATCGTGGTGGCGTATTTTCTGGCGGGCTGGGCGTTCCGGCTGACGACGTTCGGGTCGGCGTTTTGCTGGGATTTCTTCACGCTGCGGCGCACGCGGTTTCACGTGGCGGACGAAGCGAACGCGATGTTTGCGGGCGGCAACCTGCCGGAGGTGCCGGCACGGACCTACGGACGGTTGCGGCGAGAGGAGGACGGCTCGCTGGTCTTTGCGTTCAAGCCGTGGCTCGTGCTGCCGGAGCGGCGGGTGCCGCTGCCGACGAACGCGTTGTATATTGGACGCGGGTTGTT
Source organism: Horticoccus luteus (assembly GCF_019464535.1). Classification (GTDB taxonomy): domain Bacteria; phylum Verrucomicrobiota; class Verrucomicrobiia; order Opitutales; family Opitutaceae; genus Horticoccus; species Horticoccus luteus. The sequence continues at coordinate 643,785 of NZ_CP080507.1, forward strand.
CTTTTCGGCGATCGTGACGGAGGAAGGGCGTTCGTATCTACTCCTGCCGCCGCGGTATCGCGGACATGAGAGGGCGGTGCTCGATGTGTATAAATTCGTGTCGGTGCAGGACGCAGGTCTGCGGCGGGCGTGGAGTGTGCTGGGCGAGCTGTTTGGCGGCGCGGCGGCGAAGACCCAAATCATGTGACGTGCCGCGGCAGGAGCGGCGGGCGCGCGTCACTGCGGCGCGTGGATCGTACGGGATTTCGACGGGACGACGGCGGGAAAAGGCACGCCGAATAACGCGGGGTGTTCCTGAGCGCTGCGATCGGCGTCGGGCGCGAGATGGCGAAAGACATCGTCGAAGCGCAGGCTGCACTGGAGGCGACGCTGTGTTTTGCTGTCGATCTTGGGATTGAGCACGAAGACGCACTCAGTGAAGGGCGGTTCGCGTTTCATCCGGGCGGCGGCGGCGCGCGCCTGCTGGGGTGTGAGGGAGCGGTCTTTGATGACGGCGTCGAGGCGGGCGAGATCGGCGCGCGTGACGGGCCCCCAGAGCTTGCGCCATGCGGCGGGATCGATGCGCGGCGCGACGATGTTGACGAAGCGCTTGGCGTCGCCCTCCTGTTGCCAATAGCCGATGACCAGCATGAAGGACTCGGCGATATCGAACTGGCGCAGCGCATCGCCGAGATCGACGGGTGTGTGGAATTTCGTGGCTTTGGGATTAACGGGGACGCCGCCGTAGCGTTTGTTGGCCGACGCCGGGATATCCCACTTTTGTGTATAGCTCGGCGGGCGGTAGCCGTCGAAAAAGGTGTCGTCGACCCAGCGCTCGAACACGAGCCCGTGGTGCTGCACTTCCTGGGCCGGGGTGAAGGTGGCGGACGCGAGGCACGCCAGCGCGAGGGCGAAAAAGAAGAGCCGGAGACGGCGGGGCGGGGAGCGAACCATGGGGGCAGGGCAACTCAAGCAAACGGCGCTTTGGGGGCAAGCATCTGAAGGGACGCCGGCCGATCATATGATTTTTACCAAATGGCGCACGTAAGAGCGCTGGGCGAAATGCCTGGAAAAGCAGGTTGCCCAAGTCGGGAAGCGACTTCCGACTTCGAGTCGCACCCATGCAAGGAAGCGTGGAAGCTCGCTTGGGACAGGCAGGTGGGGAGGCCTCGGGTGCCTCCCTCGCATGGCTGGCAACTCAACAAGGAACAGAAATGCCGTCACCCCGATCCTTTTCGCTCTCTGCCGAGCGCGTTGTTATAGCGCAAAGTTTGACCCCTGTTTCAATGCCGCTGTCGCAAGTTGTCAAAAGTCAAGACATGAGGTTGGTGGCTTGGTCTCCAAGCAAACGGGTATGATCCGGTGATAGGTAACAAACTATCCGGAGTGATAGGTGACACTTTTTGTTGATAGGTTGGAAGGGTTGGAGGCCAAGTATATTTAAGGGGAGGGTTTAAGGGAGGGGGCTTGGCTCCCTCCCTTTTCTGGATGGATCGGGCGGAAGGGAGCGACGTAGGCGGTCGGTTTGAAGCGGCCACCTTCGGCATCAAAGCGCAGATGGCCGAGCAGGATATTGGCAAAATGCAGTTCCGTCTGGCCGTCGGGAGCACGGCGCAGGCCCACGCGTTTGCCGGCGAAGGCTTCGCCGAGGTGGTAGTTCTTTCCTTCGTGGGCGACATGGCCGCTGGTGCTGACCACCTTCACCTCGAACTCCGGGGCATAGACGATGGGTTTGTCGTGCTCGTTCAAGCGTCGGGTGCTGGGACGGTAAACCTCGGCCGGACGTTGCAGGTTCAGCGCCTCGTGCGGTCGTTCGTGGTTGTAGGTGTGCCGCCAGCGCTCGAAGCGGCGCTGCTGGGCGGTGAAGGTGGGCGAAGGAGGTTGGGTGGCCTCGGCCTTGAGATCGCGGTGCATGCGCTCGTGCGAGCCGTTGTCCTGTGGCGAGGCCGGGCGGGTGAACTCGACTTCGATGCCCTGCTCAATCCACCACACGCTCAAGGCGGAGAGCCGGCCCAGCCCGGTCGAGGCGAAGGGCGATCCAAGGTCCACCCGGATGATCTCGGGCAGGCCGGTCTGGCGCATGAGCGCCCGGAAGGTGCCCAGGGTCCGGCGGAACTGCTGGTCGGGCTGGCCCCGCACCGCCATGACGTAATGGCTGTAGCGGTCGCAGATGGTCAGCGGATCGCAGCGCTGGTTGTTGCCGAGCAGGAACCAGCCTTTGAAGTCCACGGTCCAGACCTGATTGGGCTGATTGGGCACCGTCAGCGCCTGGTTGAGGGCGGGATAAACCCCGGGCCGACGGCGGCGCTTCACGCTCTGCCCGTGCCGCCGCAGGATCTCGCCGATGGTGCTGCAAGCCGGTGGCCGTTCCACCCCGTGCTTGGTCTCCAGCAAGTCCTGGATCTTTTTCGGCCCCCAGGTCCGGTGCAGGCGACGCTCCGCCAGGACCAGCTTCTCGATCTGCGCGTCCGTGCGCTGCGGAAAACGGTGCGGGCGGTGGCTGCGCGGGCTCAAAGCCGCCAGGCCGCCTTCGGCGTAGCGTTCCAAATGCTTATAGGCCGTCTTCCGGCTGATGTTAAACTGCTCGCACAGATCCGTGATCGTGAACCGATCGGTCTGCGCCAAGCTGACGAAACGAATGATCTCTTCCATTGGGGTGGTGGTTTTCCACGGCATAGTGCCGCAGAGTGTAACCCATCACCCCGGATAATCTGTCACCTATCACTCCGGATCATACCTCCCAGGGTCATTTCTGGAGGTCTAGCGATTCCAAAAGAGTGAAAGAAGTAACATCCTCAAGCTGGGCAAAAAACTGTTCAAAAGTGCCCGCAGTCTGGTTGACGAATCGACCTTCAATCACTGCATCAACCAAGTGGCCTCGCTTGCCCTTTTCAGCGGATGATCCCGGCCTATTTGCACCAATCCACAAACTAAGAGGATGCTTGTCATGATCGAATGCGCGTCTTGATTCATACAAGGCAGATATTGGAGACTCTAGGACGTAAAAACCACGAACCCGAACAACTTGTCCATCGAGCTCAACACGACGTTGCCACAGTTCGCTTAAGGATACTGAGCCTTCAGCCTTACGTTGTGACATGCCCGAGAGTGCCGATGCGAAGATGCCCAAGCAAACAACACATAGAATCCAGAAGTTTGGCGTCTTGATCGATTTCATGGGTAAGTGCCAATGGTGCGTTGAGTGGTAGACCATCCTTGATCAGTCCTGACGCCGCTGAGAACTTCGACGGTTATCCCGCTTCCGCCGGTTGCTGTCCGTCCGACGTAAAGCAAGATCGGACGCTGAAAGTCGTTGGAAGCAGAGATTACTTGGGCGACATCTCCGTAAGCTCGCCCCGCAATCGTGTAGTTGCTGAAAGAATTGGCGGAAGGATGCGAATGATAGCCGCCAACGAATACCGTCCCGCCCGGCACACTATAGGAGATAGATGCACCTGGAGTGACTGTCTTCCCATCCTGGACGTATGGAACACCTCCACGAACTGGCGTCGTGAAACCGTAATAGGTTACCTCATCCCGAACGTAAGAGAATATCGCGCCACTATATTCGAGGTGCTGCGGATCCGCGTTCGTCATGCGCTTTGCCAAAACGGACATCACTCCGCCGGCAGCATCTGCCGACGTGAAATCTCCATATGATGCCTGGCCGTTCGCACCTGAGACGCCACCTCGGGTTCCAGCGACCGCGACACCTCCCTCTGAGGCGATGCTCATTCCACTGTTTGGGGCTGCCTCCGCCTGCACTTGCGCGGCGGACCGGGCTGCGGCCGCGAGTGTCGCCGTAGCCGGAGCCATCTTTACATATGTATCGGTTACGATCTCGTGTCCATTATACGTTACCCCGTTAGTCAGGGTCGCGAAAGCTGCCGCCGCTCCTGGCGTCAACGCTTTCACCTCGTTTCCATCGAGGTATATTAGTCCATTTTTTGCTGCGCTTTCGAGATACTTTCGAGCCTCGGCCTTCGCGACTCCTAGCGACGCAGCGGCCATTGACTGCTGCGCGAACGTTTCTGCCATCCCGTTGAGCTGCTGATCACTTACTCCCGGCCCTCCAATCTGAGTTCCTCCCGCCCCTCCCTGGCCGTTCTCAGCCCACCAGACGCTCGCTGCAACCGCCCACCCGCGCTCTTCGGGCGACATGGCAGTCAGTTGCGCGGAGTATTCCTCGACGGTAAGCATGCCGAGCAGATCGATGCCATTGACCGGGTTGTTATTGCAGAAGCGGTAGAGGTTCATGCCGCCTTGCTCCCCACTGGGGTCGCGGCCGAGGAAGCGGCCGAGAGACGGCGAATAATACCGCATGCCGTAGTAAACCAAGCCGGTCTCGTCGTCGGTGTACTTCGTGGAGAAGCGGAAGGGGTTGTTCTTCGCTTGCGCGCCCTCCGCGCGCAACGACTCGCCGTAGGGGCTGTATTCGTAAGTGGCAGACTGGGTGCTGCCGACAGCGGAGAGGGTGGCCACATTGCCGTTGCCGTCGTAGCCGGGCAGGTAAGCGGTGACCGCCGTGCCGGTGTGATCCACTTCCTGAAGCAGCGCACCAACTCCGCCGGTTGCCGTCAGGCTGCCCGCCTTGTCCAGTCCCCACGCATAGGTGCGTTGCCGGGTGCCGCTGCTGTTCAATTCCGCGATCAAGTTCCATCCTTGATAGATGAACCGCACGTCGCTTTCCAAGGACCAAGTGCTGCCGCTCCACTTTAAAACCTGCTTCACCGTGCGCCGTCCTGAGCTGTCGTAGCGAAACGTCACCCGCCGGCCCGGCAGCCCGACATTCATCGCCACCGTGCGCGTCTCCATCGCAGTCAGGCGGTTTTCTGCATCCCAGGTGTAGTGCCAGCGACCGTCGCAGGTCACGTTGCCATCGGCATCATAGGTGATTCCTTCGGCGACCCACGGCAGAAACGCCGCCAGCAGGGAGGGGATTTCCACGGTGCCCGCCTTCGCCGCCTTCACCGCGATGCTGCTGGTATAGGCCGGGCCGTCGTTGTTATTCAACGTCACGCCGCTCGCCCAGTAGTTGCCCTGCCGGTCGGCGATCGCACCGTTGACCAGCACCTTCGCGTCCGCATCGGCGGTGCCCGAGACCGGGATATACAGATTGGGCCGCTTCGTGATCTGGTTGAGGTTGTTCACCGTCGCCGTCGCCTTCAACTCGGGATTGTCGGTCGCATTCACCTCCGTGCGATTGCCGGCTCCGTCGTAGCCATACACAAACTGCCGGTCCGGCAACGGCGCGCTCGTCGACGTCACGCTCCGGCCCAGATAATTGCGGGCGGCCGTGAGCTCCCCCCGCGCATTGTAACTGTAGCGGTAATAGGTGTCGTTGCCGTAGTCGGCAAACGCGAACCCGGACTGCTGGGCCGTCGCCCGCTGCCCCAGCGCGTTGTTATAGCCGAAACTGCGAAGCCTGTCCCGATTCGGGGCCTCGAAGCGGGAAACTCAAGCAGCGGACAATTTTGGGGTCAGCAGCTGGAAGGATGCCTGCCTATCAGACGAATTTTACAAGAAATTGGGCATCGGCGCCGCACGGGCCCCTGCTGAGAGTTGACCGCTGGGGGCGGATTCCCAATGTCGCCCGCGATGTTCCGTCGTGTAATTCTTATAATCGTGGTGGTTTTGGCAGTGGGTTTGTTGGGGCGGTGGCTTTCGCACCGGACCGGCGGAGGTCCGACGAGCCCCATGGCGGCAGCGAAGAATGACGCTGGGTCGGCGGCACTCCCGGCTGCGAAGGGAACGCCGAATTCCCGCGTCGATGAGAAGCAGCCGGCTGCTTCCGCGAACTGGACGTCATTTCCTGTCTTTGGCGCGCACGGAGCGGTGACTTTGAGCGACATCCCGGCGGGGCGGTTTCACGATCAAGTGGCGCGGTTGGCGGCCGGACCGCAGGCGCGGACGCTGCACCAGCTCGAGACGTTGCACGCGCCGCTCAATGACGTCAGATCGCTGCGCGTCGATGCGCGCGGAAGTCTGTATTACGTCTGCACGATTCCGGGTGCGCAGAAGGAGGCGATTGCGACGACAACAAGCAGCGAGAGGAAGGCGGTGATGGAGGGCGCCATGCGGGCGGCCGGCGAGTCGCCCAGCGGCAGCCAATCGTATGCAGCCGCGGCGGGCGCGGCGGTGCCGGTCTCGGCACCTCCCATCCGGCATAGCAGACCGGGGGCGGAGAATGTCATCTATCTGAATTTCAGCGGTTATACAGTCAAAGGAACCGCGTGGAACGCGGAGCTGGCGAAGGCGGAGTTCGACTGCGTGCCTTACGATACGGATTCGGATCCGACGACGTTCAGCGCGAGCGAGCAGGCGGCGATAGTGGCGATCTGGCAGCGGGTGGCGGAAGACTACCGGCCTTTTGATGTTGATGTGACGACGGAGCGCCCGGCGGTTTTTACCAGCCGCACGGCGCATGCCCTGATCACGCGCAACACCGACGTGGAGTATAAACCGAATCCGGACAGCGACACCGCGAGCGGCGTGGCGTATGTCGGCGTCTTCGGCGGAGCGGATTATCAAAGCCTGAGCCCGGCGTTTATCTATTGGAATCTGCTGATCGATGTTTCCGCGATCGCGGATACGATTTCGCATGAGGTCGGCCACAATCTCGGGCTGACGCACGATGGGACGGCGACCGAGGAATACTATCGGGGCCATGGGATCGGCGAAACGTCGTGGGGGCCGTTGATGGGTGCGCCGAACAAATCGAACGTCACGCAATGGTCGAAGGGTGAGTATCGCGGGGCCAACAATCCGCAGGACGACATCGCGATCCTGACCGGAAATCTGGGGCGTCGGGCGGACGATGCGGGAGATAACGTGGCGGCGGCGAGTGAGATGGCCGCAGGCGGAGCGGGATGGACGGCGGGGGGCGTGATTGAGGCGAACACGGACAGCGATGTGTTCGCGTTTACGGCGGACTGGCCGAATGTGGCGATCACCGTTTCGCCGGACCGGCCGGCGGGGAGCGCCACGGGCGGCAACCTGGACGTGGTGGCGGAGTTGCTGGATGCGAGCGGGACGGTGGTGGCGCGGGCCGATCCGGCCAACCGTACGTCGGCGATCATCGTGCAGGATGTAGCGCCGGGTAGATATTATGTGCGAGTGAGCGCGACCGGGACGGGCAATCCGTGGGCGGATTCCCCGACGGGTTATACGAGTTACGGTTCGGTGGGCGGCTATACGATCGCGGTGGTGTCTCGTCCGCGCATCACGCCGGCCCGGAATGTTGTGGCGCCGGGTCAGGCGATCGCGCTCGAGGGTGCGGTCGGAGGCGGTTCCGGGCTGACGTTTCGTTGGAAGAAGGACGGGACGTTCATCAATGGCGCGACGACGGCGACATTGAACGTGGGGAATGCGGGCCGCGGAGACAGCGGGGCCTATACGCTGGAAATCACGGATGGAAATTCGGTCACGCGGCGAGGCACGGCGTTTGTACAGGTGGCGCCGGCGCAAACGGAATTGCGGATGTGGGGCAGTAACGACCGGGGGCAGACAGCGGTGCCGGCGGACTTGCACACGGCGGTGAGCGTGGCCGCGGGCGATGATAACACTTTGGTGATCGAGGCGGATGGGACGGTGCTTGGTTGGGGGCTCAACGACTCAGGCGACATGCGTGTGCCGGACGGTCTCCATGCCGTAGTCGCAGTGGCAACGGCGGGAGAGCACGCGCTCGCGTTGCGGGCAGACGGGACCGTGATGAGTTGGGGACAAGCCGATGGTTTCAGTGTGAGGGGCGTGCCGGCAGATCTCGCGGACGTCGTGGCGGTGGCGACGGGCGGGAAGCATAATCTCGCGTTGAAAGCGGATGGGACGGTCGTCGCCTGGGGGGGCGACGAGAAGGGCCAGACTGACGTGCCGGATGGGCTGGTGGATGTGGTGGCCGTGGCCGCGGGGGATGAGCATTCGCTCGCGTTGAAACGGGATGGGAAGGTGGTCGCCTGGGGCTCGAATTATGGCGGAGCGACGTATGTGCCGACTGGCCTGACGAATGTCGTGGCGATCAGCGCTGCGGCGAACGGATCTCTCGCGCTGAAAGCGGATGGGACGGTGGTGTTTTGGGGCATTGGCTACAATGGCCCGAGCAATATTCCGGCGGATCTGGCGCAGGTGAGCGGAGTGGCGTTGGGCGCGGAACACGTGATTGCGCGGAAGGGGGACGGGACGGTGGTGGGCTGGGGCTCGAATTCCTTTGGCCAGACGGATAATTCGCTCGGCTTGACCGACGTGATTGGCGTCGCGGCAGGGCGGGCGCACACGGGGGCGTTGCGCGACGCGAGCCGCGATCACGTGCCCACGATCACTGTGGGGCCGCTGACGCAGAGCGTGGCAGAGGGCACGGACGTGACGTTGAGCGTGGAGGCGAGCGGCGGGGGAGCGCAGTTGTTTTATCAATGGCGGAAGAACGGGGAAGTCATCGCGGGCGCGACGACGGCCACGTTGGCGCTGGACGAAGTCACTTCCGCGGCCGGGGGTAGCTACGACATCATCGTGACCGACTGGCTCGGCAGGACGCCCTCGTCGCCCGCCGTGCTGACCGTGAATCCCTTGCCGGGCGTCACGAGCCGCAGCAATGCGCGACAGGTTTTGAGTCCGGGCGACACGCTGACATTGAACGTGGCGGCGACGGGCGCCGGTGCGTTGCATTATCAGTGGCGGCGCAACGGGCGCGTGCTGGCGGGCGAGACCGGCGCAACGTTGAGCAAGCCGGCCATGGCCGTGGCGGACAGCGGCACGTACATCGTGGAAGTGACCGACGACTGGGGGACGCGACGGGTGCCGTTCTTTGTGAACGTCATGCCCGCGTCAACGCGCGTCGTCATGTGGGGCGACGGCGGCGATCCGGCGCTCGGTGCGGTGCCGGCAGATCTGACGGATGCGGTGGCGCTGGCGGCCGGCTATCGCTTTTCGCTCGCGCTGCGGCGCGACGGCACGGTGGTGGGCTGGGGCCAGTCCAATGGTTGGGGCCAGGCGACACCGCCCGCCGGGCTGACCGACGTGGTGGCCATTGCGGGTGGGTTGTATCATGCGCTGGCGTTGCGGGCGGATGGGACGGTGGTGGCTTGGGGAAGCCGGGGCGGCGATGCTTTGACGCTGCCGAGCGGTCTCTCCGACGTCACCGCGTTGGCCGGCGGTTCGGGGAATTCGACGTCGCTAAGGTTAAACGGCAAGGTCGCGACTTGGGGAGACGGAGGCTCCTACGGGCCGATGCCGGCGAACCTCCGCGATGTCATTGCGATCGCTTCCGGGGCTTATCACCGGTTGGCGTTGAAATCGGACGGCACAGTGGTCGCGTGGGGTTCGAACACTCGCGGGGAATCCACGGTGCCGGCGGGTCTCAGCGATGTGACTGCGATCGCGGCGGGCGGACAGATTTCGTTGGCGCTAAGAGCGGACGGCACGGTGGTCGCCTGGGGCGACAAGCCATTTCCGGGCACGCAAATGCCGACGGACTTGAAGGACGTCGTGGCGATTGCGGTCGGGAGCACCGTGGCGGTGGCGTTGAAGAGCAATGGCACGCTGGTGACGTGGGGTGCCAAAGTCGATGGGGCGAACATTCCCGCGGCGGTGACCAATACCCTCGCGGTCGCCATGGGCACCGCGCATGGGCTGGCGTTATGCGATATGAGCCGGGACACCGCACCGGTGTTGACGACGGCTCCCGCGGACCAAGTGGTTGCGGAAGGACGCGATGCGACGTTCACGGTGGTGGTCAACGGCAGTGCGCCGCTTTCATATCAATGGCGGAAGGACGGCGTGCCGGTGGCCGGCGCGACAAATGCCACGCTGACCATCGTCGCCGCGGTGCCGAGCGAAGCAGGCCGATACGACGTCGTGGCGACAAATTTGAGGGGCACGGTGACATCGCCGGCCGCCACCCTCACCGTCCGCCCGTTGCCAATTCTCACGAGCTGGTCGCCGGCGCGGCAGCGAGTCGCGCAGGGCCAGTCGTTTTCGTTGGCGGCAGCGGCGACGGGCACGGGGGGTTTGCATTACGAGTGGCGGCACGATGGCCGCGTGATTCCCGGGGCGACCGCGGCGACGTTCGAACGAGCGGAGACATCGTCGACGGACGGCGGACTTTATACGGTGGTCGTCACGGACGACGTGGGCAGCCGCAGCTACGTGAGCGTGGTTGTGGTCGCGCCCACGGCGACCGAAGTGCGGGCGTGGGGCTCCAACGGCTATGGACAAACGAATGTGCCGGCCAATCTTGGGAACGTCGTGTCGGTGGCGGCCGCAGGCGAGCATTCGCTCGCGTTGCAGGGAGACGGCAAGGTCGTCGCGTGGGGCCGCAATGCCTACGGGGAATCCACCGTGCCCGGCGCCCTGGGGCCGGTCGTGGCGATTGCGGGCGGCACAACGTTTTCGGTGGCGGTGACGGACGCGGGCCGCGTGGTGGCGTGGGGCGACAACGCTGCCGGGCAGTTGAACGTGCCCGGCGACCTCAGCGAGGTCGTCGCGGTGGCCGCGGGCGAGGGATTTATCGTGGCGCTGAAAGCTGATGGCACCGTGCGCGCGTGGGGCACCAATCGTTTCGGAGAGTCGACCCCGCCGAGCAGGCTGGGGAACGTGACGGCGATCGCCGCCGGTTCGAGCAACGCACTGGCCGTCAAGGCGGATGGCACGGTGATCAGATGGGGTTCGAATGACGCGGCCTTGGACGTGCCGGCAGACTTGACGGATGTTGCGAACGTGGCGAGCGGAGGGCTTTATGCGATCGCGACCAAGAGAGATGGGACAGTCGCCAGTTGGGGTGGCGGTCTGGCGCCCGCGCCGGCCGGGACCAGCACTGTCGCGACGGTGGCGGTGGGGCCGGGCCACGCCTTGGTGGCCCGGACAGATGGAAGTGTCGTGGGCTGGGCGAACAGCAACGTTCCTCAGACGACGCCGCCGGCCAATCTCGCGAACGTAATCGCGGTGGCGGCGGGCAACGGGCATGAGCTCGCTTTGCGCGACGCGTCCGGGGGCAAGGCGCCGGTCATCCTGACGCAGCCGCGGGATCAAACGGTGGTCGAGGGAACCGCGACGATCTTGTCGGTGAACGCATCGGGAGGACCGTCGGTGTTGCGCTATCAGTGGCAAAAGGACGGCGCGGAGGTGGCCGGAGCCACGACGGCAGTGCTGGCACTCACCAACGTCACCGGTGGCGGGAGCGGGCGCTATACGGTCGTGGTGAGCAACGACCTGGGCACGGTCACTTCGCTGGCCGCGACGTTGACGGTGCGGCTGCTGCCGGTCATCAGCGCCAGCAGCGCGGCGCGACTAGTGATCGCGCCCGGGCAACCCCTGGCGCTGTTTGTCACCGCGAGCGGAACGGGAAGTTTGCATTACCAATGGTATAAAGATGGCTCCGCTCTGCCGGGAGCGACGGCCGCCACTTATAACAAAAACGCCGCCGTCGTGACGGACAGTGGAAATTATTGGGTGGAGGTGAGCGATGAGGTGGGGGTGCGCGGGTCCGCGAAAATGAGCGTCCTCGTCAGTGGGGTGCGGACGGAGATCCGCGGGTGGGGAAAGGGCGTCGGCGCAAACGTGCCCGCGGGGATTTATGATGCGGTCGCGGTGGTGGCGGGAAATTTTTACGCCCTGGCGTTGCGGGCGGATGGGACGGTGGTCAGCTGGGGCTCTAGTTATGGCGGAGCGGCGCAGGTGCCCGCTGGCCTCACCAATGTGATCGGCCTGGCGGGGGGCAGCTCGCAGTCCTATGCGTGGCGCGCCGACGGGACCGTGGTGGGTTGGGGCCAGCCGTCGGGCGAGATGAACGTGCCGCAGGGGCTTTCCGACGTGATCGCTTTGGCGGCGGGGGATTTTCATGTGCTCGCTTTGCGGGGCGATGGCACGGTCGTGGCGTGGGGCAACGCGACGCAAGGAGCCCAAGCCGTCCCCGCGGGACTGGCTCACGTCACGGCGATCGCGGCGGGTCGCGCGCATTCGCTCGCTCTGAAATCCGATGGCACGGTGACGGGCTGGGGATCGAATGCGTGGGGACAGGCCACCCCGCCGGCCGGGCTTAAGCAAGTGGTGGCGATCGCGGCGGGTGGCGATCTTTCCGTGGCGTTGAAACGCGATGGCACGGTGGTCACGTGGGGTCTCGGGGCGGCGGATATCACCAGGCCGCCGCAGGGGCTGACCGACGTGGTCAAGATTGCCGCGGGCAATGCCTTCGCGCTGGCCGTGCGCGCGAATGGGAGCGTCACGGCCTGGGGCTACGATACGAGCCTCGCGGTGAGCACGGCACCGGCGTTGCGCGACGTGGTCAACGTCGCCGGCGGATATGACTTCGGGCTGGCCCTGCGCATGGCCGCCAACGATCCCGCACCGGTGATCACCGCTCAGCCCATTCCCGCCACAGCTGTGGAGGGCTCGTCGGCGACGTTAAACATTGCAGTCAAGGCCGGCGATTCCTCTCCCGTGTTTGAGTGGAGGAAAAACGGCGTTTCGCTCGGTCAGTCGATTCAGTCGCAGCTCACGCTGACGAACATCACGCCAGCGGATGCGGGCGGCTATTCGGTCGTCGTGACCAACAGTGGCGGCTCGGTGACGAGCGAGGCGGTGGCTTTGACCGTGGTGCCGCTGCCGAGGATCGTGCGGCCGGCGAAACCGCGGCAGCTTTTGCGCGCGGGGGAGCCGCTGACGCTGGCGATCGCGGCGGAAGGCACCGGGACTTTGCACTACCAGTGGTTCCGCAACCGGCGGCCGATCGACGGAGCCACTCAGGCGAGTTACGTGCGGCCGTCGTGCACGGTGGCGGACAAGGGACTTTATTGGGTGGAGGTCAGCGACGATGTCGGCCTGCGGCGGAGCCGCCTCCTCAGTGTAAGCGTAGCGCCACAGGTGAGTGCCGTGGTGGCGTGGGGCGATGTGCTGACCTACAATTTGCTGCCCGACAAGGTAACGGATGTAGCCGAGATGGCGGGCGGCACCCAGTTCGCGTTCTATTTGCATGCGGATGGCACGGTCAGCGTGGTCGGCAATCCGGGCGTGGCCCACGTGCCGGCCGGACTGGCAGGAGTGGTCGCCATCGGAGCGGGCGGTTGGCAAGCGATGGCCGTGAAGGCCGATGGTTCGGTGGTCCAGTGTGGTAGCAACCTATATCCGGCCCCGGCGTACTTGACCGATGTCGTGGCCGTGGCCGCGGGCAATGGACATTGTCTCGCGTTGCGGGCGGACGGCACCGTGGTCGCATGGGGTGACAACAGAAACAACCAGACCACCGTGCCGGCGGGTTTGACCAACGTCGTGGCCATTAGCGCCGGGCAGGATTCCTCAGCGGCGGTGACCGCGGACGGCACGCTCTATTGCTGGGGTTACGGAGGTTCATGGATAGTCACGCGGGATGCCGTCGCGGTGGCGACGGGAACCGATGCCACGCTGGTCCTCAAGAGCGACGGAACGGTCTTTATGCAGAGATACGGATCGCATGGGGAGTCGAGCGTGCCGGCGGGGCTCGCGAACGTGGCCGAAGTGGTCGCCGGTTCGCTGCATCTGGTGGCGTTGAAATCCGACGGCACGGTGGTGGCGTGGGGCCAATCGTCCCTCGGAAAAACCGTGGTGCCCGCCGGTCTCGACCGCGTCGTGGGCATAGCGGCAGGCAGCGATTTTTCGCTCGCCCTGCGCGAGGCGGCACCGGCGAGTGCGCCCGCGATCGTGACTGCGCCGGTCGGCCAACGCGTGCTGGCGGGACGCTCAGCGGAATTTCGCGTGAGCGTCGTGGGAACGCCGGCCCTGACTTTCCAGTGGAAAAAGAACGGAGCCGCACTTCCCGGAGAAACGGCGGCGACACTGAAACTAGCGGCCGTGGAGGCTTCCGATGCGGGCGCCTACAGCGTCACCGTGACCAATGCGCAAGGCAGCGCGACCAGTGCAGCGGCGACGCTCACGGTCGTGCCGCGTTCCGCATTTGCGGGTAGCTATTTCGGGACGTTTGGCTCGGGCGGCGCGTGGGGATTGCACGTGCGCGACGACGGCACGGCGGTGCTGGTCGCGGACTTGCGGAGCCGGCAGAGCGCGCTCGTGGTGGAGTTCAGCGTGGCGGCGGACGGCACGTTTGACGCACTGGGCGCGGAGATGCGCTCTTCGCTACAAACGCCGGCGGGCGGGCGTTGGGCGGCGGCGCCGCTGGCAAGCGATTTCTCCCTCACCGGACAGATCGGCGGAAACGGTGCGATCGCCGGCAACCTGACGGGCCTGGGCGAAACGTTCTCGGGCGCGCTCGACGCGGCGAACGGTGCAGCGCACGCGCGAGCGGGCTATTATACAGCGACGGCGCTCGCGGCTGACGCCGGCGAAACATATCTCGTGATCGGTCCGTCCGGGCAAGCCGTCGCGGTGGTCACAGCGCCGGGGCGGGTCGAGAGTGCGGCCGGCATCGTCGACGCCGGGGGGCAGTTGGCGGCGACGAGCGGCTCGCACTCTTCGATCAACGTTGCGGTGGGTTCGGCTGGAGAAAATGTCAGCGTGAGCGTGCTTCCGGCGGGCGCGGCGGCGGCGATTCGTTACGCGGGATTGTCCGATCGCGTGGCGCCGGTGGCGCGGTTCACCAATCTCTCGATTCGCAGCCGCGCTGGAGCGGGATCGCAGACCCTGATTGTCGGTTTCGTGGTCAACGGCGCGGGCACGATGCCGCTTTTGGTGCGGGGCATCGGTCCCGCGCTGAGCGCGTTTGGCGTCACCAATGCGGTGCCTGATCCGCGTCTGCGATTGTTCGACGCGCACGGGACGGAAGTGGATGGGAACGACAACTGGAACGGCTCGCTGGCGTTGCGCGACGAGTTCCGGATCGTGGGGGCGTTCGAACCGGCGGCCGACTCCAAGGATGCCGCGCTTTACTCCGAGCGGCCGGCGGGAGCCTATACGTTCCACGCGGTGACCAATGACGGGACGGAAGGCGTGGCGTTGGCGGAACTGTATGTCGCCGACGCGGGACCGGGCACCACGGATCTGGTGAACATCTCGGCGCGGACTTACGTGGGCACGGGAGACGATGTGTTGATCGCGGGCTTCGTCGTGGCCGGCAACGCGCCGAAGCGGTTGTTGATCCGCGGATTGGGGCCGACACTGGCGGGGTATGGCGTGACGGGCGTGCTGGCGAACCCGGTGCTGCGTGTTTTTGAAGGCGGGACGGAAATCGCGCTGAACGACGACTGGCAGGGCGGGGCGGACTTGAAGGCCGCGTTTGCGACGGTGGGGGCGGCGCCGATGGCGAGCGACTCAAGTCAGGATGCGGCGTTGCTGATCACGCTGGAGCCGGGAATCTACACGGCACAGGTGAGCGGCGTGAGTGGCTCCGCGGGGGTGGCGTTGGTGGAAATCTTCGCGCTGCCGTGAGGAGATAGGCGGAGAGCGGAGCGTGGAGGTTTAGGCCGGAACTGGTCGGGCGCGAAGGGCTCTAAACCTCGCGCATGTTGCCCCTCGCCGAAAACTCTCCTTCGCTCGCGGACGCCGCCCTGGTCACGCCACGCCCCGAGTCGCCGGCCACGGCGAATTGCCAGTTGCTCTACTTCACTTCTTCCAGCGCCACGGAGGACGGGGCCGTGCTGGCGGCGATTACGGACGAGTATTCAACGAAGGAGGGCGGAGCGAGTCTCGCGCGCATCGACCGGCAGGCGCACGCGATGGAGCCGCTCGCGATTTTTGAGGGGCCGGCGGTGCAGGCGTATCCTTATTTCGCGCGGCCGCGCGCGGCGGATCCGGCCAAGGAGTATCTTTACAACGGTCCGGTCGCGACGCACGGGTTGAACAAATCGAGCCCGTGCCTGCATCCGGCGTCGGGGGATTTGTTTTTCGTGTGGGTGCGTGAGGATGGGTGCAATCAACTCGATTGCGTGAATCTGCACTCGGGGCTGCGGCGGCAGGTGACGGAGTTTCCGGCGGATCGCACGGTGGCGTATTGTCATCTCGATTGCCTGGGCGCGCATCTGCTCGTGGCCTTGGCGGATGCGCGGGTGCTGGCTCTGGGCGCGAAGCGGGACAGCAATCGCGGAGTGTCGGAGGCGTTTGGGCGCCTCGGGTTGACGACGCGGCTCGTGGAGGTGGAGGTGGCGTCGGGCGCGAGCGAAGTGCGTTGGGAAGACCAGGGCTGGGTCACGCACGTGCAATATCATCCGCAGCATCGCGACACCGTGTTGTTTAATCGCGAATGGACCTGGCCGCTGGGGACGCAGCGCATGTGGCTCAAGCAGCGGGGCGAACCGCCGGTGCAGGTGCGCCGTCCGGAGCGGCCGGTTCAGTTCCGGGTGTCGCCCGATCTGGCGCTCGACGATGTGGCGCATGAAGTGTGGCAGGAGGACGGCACGGCAATCATCTACCACGGCATGCAGTGGGACGCGGGCGATTTTCCGGAGCAATTCGTCGGGCGCGCGCCTGTCAATGCGACGGCGCCGTTGCAGGAGATTTCTCTGCCGCGCGAGGTGGTGTCGTTTTACGGACATTTCTATCCGAGCGCGACCGGCGATTTCGTGATCACGGATGCCGTGGCGAACGAGCGCGGGCGGGCGCAGCGCAAGGGCAATTTGATTTCGCGGCTGGACATGGACTGGGTGAACGGGTCGATGCGCGTGACGCCGTTGTGCGAGAGCAACGCGTCGTGGCATACGCAGGACAATCATCCGCATCCGGTGCTCTCACCCGATGAGAGTGAAGTGTTGTTTACGTCGGACGGCAGCGGCGTGCGGCAGATTTACTCGGTGCCGGTGGCGCCGTGAGTTGCAGGATCGCCATCGGGGCGAGCGCGAGCGGCGAGTAGGGCGGGGCGCTTCGGAGCGCGGCGCGGGTGACCGGGCGAGGAGAGCTGGCGAAGCGTGGGCACACGTGAGGCAGCGGACTAGGGCAAGCTTCGAGCGAGGATCGGGCGCGGTTGCCGGTTGAGTCTTGCGGCGGGGAAGGCGGTGCACAGATTGCCGCGAAACCCGCCCTTACCCTGTTTTGATCGAGCCTTACTCCCATGCTCACTTACGATCAGGTGCAATTGTTTGACCGCGACGGCTACGTGCTCGTGCCGGACGTGTTTACGCCGCAGGAAATCGAAATCCTTGTCGCCAACGTGGGTGGCGCCCGCACGAAGAAGCACGAGGGCAACATGCCCGATGCGGCGGGGCGTTCGAGCAAGCTCTCGCTGTGGGCCGACATCGGCGACGATGTGTTTGGGGCGGTGAGCGCGAGTCCGCGCGTGGTGAACAACGCGCGCATCTTGTTGCGCGAGGAAGTTTATCACTGGCACAGCAAAGTGATGCTGAAGGAGCCGCGCGTGGGCGGGGCGTGGGAGTGGCATCAGGATTACGGATATTGGTATGGCGACGGCTGTCTCTACCCGCGGATGATCTCGTGCATGATCGCGCTGGACGCAGCGACGCGCGAGAACGGGTGTTTGAAGGTGATTCCCGGTTCGCATCTGCTCGGGCGTTTCGACCACGGGCGCGTGGGCCAGCAGGCGGGCGCGGATCAGGAGCGCGTGGCCGCGGTGGCGGAGCGGCTGGGGGTGGTGTATTGCGAAGCTCCCGCGGGAAGCGCGCTGTTTTTCCACGGCAACACGTTTCATGCGTCCGAGGCGAATCTATCGGACCGGCCGCGGCGCGCTTACATTTGCTGCTACAACGCGTTTTCCAACGTGCCGTATGGCGGCCACGGGCACGGGCGGCCGGAGCCGATCGCGGTTGCTCCGGATGATGCGATTTTGCGATTCACCACGGCGAGTGAGCCGACGACGGCGGCGCGGTGAGGAGACGCCGCGGATGAATGAAGACGCTCAAGTATTGAGCGCGGCGCTGACGGCGGCCGTGCGGAAGAACTTGGAACCCGCAGCCACGGAGCGGGCGTATCAAGGGCATTTCACCATCGTGGCCGACGGCCACTGGTTCGGGGCGGAGAACACGTGGCCGGGGCTTGATTCGTGGCAGATGGCGGGCGCGTATTTGTCGCTGGGGCGCACGCAACTCGTGACCGACTACTTCGCCTACGTGCGCGCCTCGCAGCGGGCGGACGGCAACATCCCCTTCGCGATTTTTGCGACGGAGCCGCCGCCGGAACATTTGGCTACGTATTTGAAAGGCCTGCGGCTGACCGAGGACGCGTTTACTTACCCGGTGAAAGGTGGCGGCGGGGAGCGAACGTGGGTTGGACTGTTCAGTCATTGGATCGCGGGGATCAATCCGCTCGGGGCGCTGGGCGCGACCTGCTACCTGTTGATGGCCGATGAAATTTTCGCGACGACGGGCGACTTGGCGTGGCTGGCGCGCAACCTCGCGTCGATCACGGCGGCGGGAAATTATTTGAGCACGCGGCGCAGCGAGAATGGCTTGATCGCGGGGGCGGGATTTTATGTGGAAATGCCGCCGCGGCATCAGTGGGACGGGGTGGCGCAATGCTACATCGTGCGCGCATGGCGGGGACTGGCGCGATTGTGTGAGGCGGCGGGGCGAGGCGACGAAGCGCGGCGCTGGCGCGCGGAAGCGGAGGCGCTGGCGGGGCGGTTTCGGGAGGTGTTTTGGCGGGGCGACCATTTCGCGGAATACGTGCATCCGGTCCGCGGCGTGGTGGACGAGCACGGGTTGAGCGATGTAAATTGGGCGGCGGTCGCGTGGGACGTGGCGACGCCGGAACAGGCGGACGCGTTGTGGCCGCGCCTGATGGCGGAGGAGAGTTTCTGGCACGGCGACATGCCGACGCAGACGGTCTCGAAGCCGTTCGTTTACCAGGAGTGGGAGTTCTACCAGTCGCACGAAGACGTGGGCTTCAAGCCCGCGGTGGGACCACTCTACGACGTGGCGGCGATGGGGCGCGTGTGGTTCCTGGAGGCGCTGGCGTGCCTGCGGCGCGGCGAGACGAAACGGGTGCGTGAGGGGGCGCTGCGGGTGGCGCGGGCGGGGTTGAAGAACGACGGTTACTGGCAGGAACGCTACCATCCGCTGCAGATCAACGAAGTGCACGCCTGCGGGCCGAAGGGGTATTGCGAATACGCGGCAGTATTTACGCGAGTGGTGCTGGGCAACCGCGGGTTGTTCGGCGATGTGACGTTGGCCTGACGGGGTTGCGCGCCAGTCGTCGGGTGCCCGCGGGCGGCAGGCGTGGCGCTATTGCTTGTCCGAGGTGTCGGCGAGCGACGACTGGTAAGCGACGAGGCGCCAGGTGCCTTCTTCGCGGCGCCACACGGCGAGAAAGCGGATGCGCATATGCGTGTGCTGCGAGCCGAGCGCGACGCTGGCGAGCACGCGGCCGGTGGCGACGGCGGCATCGGCGACGAGCGGAGTGACGTTCATCTCCTCGTAGTCGTAGCTTTCGTAGCGCATGCGCTGGGCGGAGACGGCGGCGAGGTATTCGTCCTTCGATTGCACGCGGCCGTCGGCGTAGCCGTAGGTCAGTGCGCTGGAGAGCAAGGGGGCGAGTTGCGTGACGTCGGCTCGCATCGTGGCACGGACGCGGGCGGCGTCGGCCGTGCGGATTTGGGCGGCGATCGAGTCGGGCGCCGCAGCGCAGACGGAAGCGGCGAAGACGCAGGCAGCGGCGAGGACGGCGAAGAGGCGGCGCATGGGAATCAGCGTTGGACGGGTTGAGGCTGACCGTGATCGTCGATGGCGACGTAGGTGTAGATGCCGTGCGTGACGCGTTGCTCGGCGGGGGCGCCGAAGCGGTGCACCCAGGCTTCAATCTTGATGCGCATGGAGGTGCGGCCGACGCGGTCGACGCTCGCGTAACACGTCACGACATCGCCGGTGAAGACGGGAGCGACGAAGCTCATGGCATCGACGGCGACCGTGACGACGCGGCTGCCGGCGGTTTCGCGGGCGAGGATGGCGCCGCCGAGATCCATTTGCGACATGAGCCAGCCGCCGAAGACGTCGCCATTGGCATTGGTATCGGCCGGCATGGCGAGCGTGCGGATGACGACCTCGCCCGTGGGCGAAGGCGGTTGGGAGGCAGCGGGAGTTTCCATGGCGGGCGCGGGACCGGTCGCGATGGAACGGAGAGAAGCGCGGTGCAGGACCGACAGCCAGAAAAAGTTGTGGTGCGGGGCGTGGGCGCGAGCGACGGCGGGGCGGCGCCGGAGAGGGGCGAACGCGGCGTTGGAGTTTTCCGTTGTTTCCGGGCGAGGGCTTTGCAGAGTGGGCGCGCATGAGCGCAACCGCGAGCTTTCGCCGATTGTTGAACGAAGTCGGGCCCGTGGACCAAGTGGGCATCGACGAACGTGTCGCCAAGTTCACCACGCGCAGCATCAAGAAGGCGTCGAAAGTGAAGGGATTGAAGCTGGCGGTCTCGATGGTCGATCTCACGACGCTCGAGGGCAAAGACACGCCCGGCAAAGTGGCCTCGCTGTGCCAGAAAGCGCTCGCGCCGCACGACGGGCTGGATTGTCCGCAGGTCGCGGCGGTGTGCGTGTACCCGGCGATGGTGAAGCATGCGCGGCGCGCGTTGGGCGAGGACACGGCGGTGCGCATCGCGTCGGTGGCGACGGCGTTTCCCTCGGGTCAGGCGCCGCTCAAGACGCGCCTGGCGGAAGTGACGGCGGCCGTCGGCGACGGCGCGGACGAGATCGACATGGTGATCAACCGCGGGGCGTTTCTGGCGGGCGAGTTTCAACGCGTGCAGGATGAGATCGTCGCGGTGCGCGAAGCGTGCGGCGAGGCGACGCTCAAGGTGATTCTCGAAGTCAGCGAATTGGAGACTTACGACAACATCCGCGCGGCGTCGTTTCTCGCGATGCGCGTGCTGCGGCCGGACGATTTCATCAAGACGAGCACAGGGAAAACGTCGCTCAATGCGACGTTGGGCAACAACCAGGTGATGCTCGAGGCGATCCGCGATTTTTACCTCGCTACGGGCGTGGCGATTGCGATGAAGCCGGCGGGCGGGATTCGCACGGCGAAGCAGGCGCTGCACTTTCTCGTGGCGGTGAAGGAAACGCTGGGTGACGAGTGGTTGAACAATACGCGTTATCGTTTCGGTGCGTCGTCGCTGTTGAACGATCTGCTGCGGCAGTTGGAGAAGGAAAAAACGGGTGCCTACCAAGCGCCCTACTACTTCAGCGAAGCGGCGGAGAGCTACTGAGTTTTTAACCACAGATGAACACGGATGCACACAGATATGACGGACCGCAGTCACAGCTCACTTTCGCGGTCATCGGTTGTGCTATGGAGGTATTAAACGGTCTGGGGGCCGGCTTGCACGAAAAGCCCTACGAGAACGCTTTGGTTGTGGAATTCAAATTGCGGGGCATCGCGAGTGAACAACAGCGCCGGTTTCCCGTGGATTACAAGGGCGTCGCTGTCGGAGAATATATACCGGACTTGATTGCGGGCGATGCCGTCATTGTGGATGCCAAAGTCATCGATCACATCACTGATGTGGAGCGCGGTCAGATGCTCAATTATCTTCGCATCGCGGGCCTGAAAGTCGGATTGATCATCAATTTTAAGCGCTCGAAGCTGGAGTGGGAGCGAATGATCTCCTGAGCCATCTGTGTGCATCTGTGTTTATCTGTGGTTAAAAAATCATGCCAACTTTGACTGAGAGAAAACCCTCTCGTCCGTCCGCTCGGGCGGCCGGGCGGCCGCTGCCTGAATTGATTTTCGGCGATCTGTGGGAGTTCGATCCGGCGCCGGAGACGGCCGATCCGAAACTGAAGGCGCGTTACGATCTGTTCATCGGCGGCAAATTCGTCGCGCCGGCGGCGGGCAAATACTTCGATTCGATCAATCCGGCGAACGAGCAAAAGCTGGCGGAAATCGCGCAGGCGAGCGCGACGGATGTCGACGCGGCGTATGCGGCGGCGAAGAAGGCGTTCGAGACCACCTGGGGCAAGATGCCCGGCCGCGAGCGCGCGAAATACATTTTTCGCATCGCGCGACTGCTGCAGGACCGCGCGCGGGAATTCGCGGTGGCGGAAACGATGGACGGCGGCAAGCCGATCAAGGAATCGCGCGACTTCGACGTGCCGATGGCGGCGGCGCATTTCTTTTATCACGCGGGCTGGGCCGACAAACTCGATTACGTGGCGCCGGGCCGGAGGATCGCGCCGCTCGGGGTGGTGGGGCAGGTGATTCCGTGGAATTTCCCGCTGCTCATGCTGGCGTGGAAACTCGCGCCGGCCCTGGCGATGGGGAATTGCATCGTGATCAAGCCGGCGGAATCCACGAGCATCACGGCGCTCAAGCTCGCGGAGATTTTTCAAGACGCGGGATTGCCGCCGGGCGTGGTGAACGTGGTGACGGGTTTCGGTGAAACCGGCGCGGCGGTGATGAATCATCCGACGGCGGCGAAGGTGGCGTTCACCGGGTCGACGGAGGTGGGCAAGATCATCATGCGTTCGCTGGCGGGCACGGATAAGAAGATGACGATGGAGCTCGGCGGAAAGGCGGCGAATGTGGTGTTCGACGACGCGCCGATCAACCAGGCCGTCGAAGGCGTGGTGAACGGGATTTTTTTCAACCAGGGCCATGTGTGTTGCGCGGGGTCGCGGTTGCTGGTGCACGAGCCGGTGGCGGACGAGTTTCTCGCGAAATTGAAAACGCGGATTCGCGTGCTGCGGGTGGGCGATCCGCTGGACAAGAACACGGACGTCGGCGCGATCAACTCGCGCGAGCAGCTCAAGAAGATCGAGATGCTCGTGGCGGCGGGTGTGAAGGAAGGCGCGGAGATTTACCAGCCGCCGGGCCGGCTGCCGACGAAGGGTTTCTATTTCAAGCCGACCGTTTTTTCGGGCGTGAGCATGAGTCATCGCATCGCGCGCGAGGAGATTTTCGGACCGGTGTTGAGCGTGCTGACGTTTCGCACGCTCGAAGAGGCGGTAGAAAAAGCGAACAACACCGCGTATGGCCTCAGCGCCGGCGTCTGGACCGACAAAGGCTCGCGCATCCTGAAGATGTCGACAGAGCTGAAGGCGGGCGTCGTGTGGGCGAATACGTATAATAAATTCGATCCGGCGTCGCCCTTTGGCGGCTATAAAGAAAGTGGCTTCGGTCGCGAAGGCGGCCGGCAAGGGCTGCTCGATTACTGCAAACTCATTTAACGCCTCGGACGCCGCCCGCCGGCGTCCGGACGCGGTCCCGCGCGCTTCCACCCCAAATCATGTCGCATCAACCTTATCTTACGGCCCCGCAAAAATTGAGCACGATGCCGCCGGGCATTCCTTACATCGTGGGGAATGAGGCGGCGGAGCGCTTCAATTTTTACGGAATGCGCGCGGTGCTCGTCGTGTTCATGACGAAGTATCTCGTGGATCGCGCGGGTGCCGTCGCGCCGATGAGCGAGAACGATGCGAACGCCTGGTATCACTGGTTTGTGGCGTCGAACTACTTTTTCCCGGCGCTGGGCGCGATCGTGGCGGATGCGTTTTGGGGCAAATACCGGACGATCATCGGACTCTCGCTGGTTTATTGTGCGGGCAGTCTCGTGCTGGCGTTTGATCACACGCGGCTCGGACTCGGGCTCGGCCTCGGATTGATCGCGCTGGGCGCGGGCGGCATCAAGCCGTGTGTGTCCGCGCACATCGGCGATCAGTTCAGCGGCGACAACAGCCATCTCCTCTCGCGGGCGTTTGGTTGGTTCTATTTCTCCGTCAACTTCGGTTCGTTTTTCTCGATCCTGCTGATCCCGTGGCTGCTCGATAAATATGGCGCGGGCTGGGCGTTCGGAGTGCCGGCGGCACTGATGCTCATCGCGACGTGGGTGTTTTGGCTGGGCCGCTACAAGTTCGCGCATATTCCGCCGGTCGGTCGGACGTTCCTGCGGGACACGTTCGATCGCGAAGGACGAAGCGCGATCGGCCGTCTTTCGATCATCTTCGCGTTCGTGGCGGTGTTCTGGTCGTTGTGGGACCAGAGCGGCGGCGAGTGGGTGTTGCAGGCGGAGAAAATGAATCTGCACTTCCTCGGGATCAACTGGCTGGCGTCGCAAATCCAGGCGGTCAACGCGATCATGATCCTGGCGTTCATTCCGCTGTTTCAATACGTGATCTATCCCGCCGTGAGCCGCGTGTTTCCGCTCACGCCGTTGCGCAAGATCGGGCTCGGGCTGATCGTCACGGGTTTGTCGTTTGTCGTCAGCGGTTGGATCGAGCACCAGATTGGCCTCGGCCTGAAGCCAAGCATCGGGTGGCAGATGCCGGCTTACGCGCTGCTGTCGGCAGGCGAGGTGATGGTGTCGATCACGTCGCTGGAGTTCGCTTATACGCAGGCGCCGAAGAAGATGAAATCGATCATCATGTCGCTCTACCTGCTCTCCGTCTCGGCGGGCAACGCCTTCACTGCGCTGGTGCACGTGTTCATCGAGAATCCCGACGGCACGACGAAGCTGCAGGGCGCCGCCTACTATAATTTCTTCGCCGCGCTCTCGATCGGATGCGTGGCGGTGTTCGTGTTCGTCGCGAAGCGTTATCGCGAAAAAACCTATCTCCAGGATTCGTCGACCGCCGCGGAAGCCGAGGCCGACACCATCGCTTCCCAATGAGCCGCCTGCCTGTCACCAAAACACCGAAGGTCTACGTTGGCGGGGCGTTCATCCGCTCCGAGAGCGGACGGACGTTTCCGCTGAACGACGCCGCCGGCGAATTCTTCGCCAACATCCCGCAATGCACGCGCAAGGATTTGCGCAACGCCGTCGAAGCCGCCGCCAAGGCCGGTCCGGGCTGGGCGAAGCGCACGCCGTATAATCGCGGACAGATCATCTACCGGCTGGGCGAGATGATCGAGGCGCGGCGCGGTGACATGACCGACGCGCTCGCGGTGGGCGGCGCCTCGAAGGCGGCGGCGGCGAAGGAAATCGATGCCACGATCGACCGGCTGATTTACTACGCAGGCTGGGCCGACAAATACGAGCAGGTGCTGGGCAACGTGAATCCGGTGGCATCGCCGCATTTCAATTTCACGGTCACGGAACCGACGGGCATCGTGGGCGTGCTTGCGCCGGACGCGGCGCCGTTGCTGGCCCTCGTATCGCTCATCGCGCCGGCGATCACCTGCGGCAACACGGTGGTGGCGGTCGTGGCGGAGCAAGCGCCTTATCCGGCCATCGTGCTGGGCGAGATGCTGGCGACGAGCGATCTGCCGGGCGGCGTGGTGAATTTGTTGACGGGCTGGCGCAAGGAACTCGTGCCCACGCTCGCGACGCACACGCATCTGCGGGCGATCTCCGGCGTGGCCGGCGCCGACGAACGCAAAGCGATCAAGCTCGGCGCCGCCGACAGCGTGAAACGCGTGCACTTGCGGAAAGCCGAGGAGGCGATCGATTGGTTCGCGGACGCGGAGCAGAGCGTTTACGCGATTCGCGACTTGGTGGAGTTCAAGACCACGTGGCATCCCATCGGCGCGTGAAGCGGCCCGCCAAGTTGGTGGCGGGCCAGCGTCTTCGGCGTGAAGAATTCCGCATGGGCTGTCCGGGAAATTTACCGATTCGATTTATTTTGCCGCGGGCGGCGGGAATAGGAAAAAAATATGGGGATGGCACCCTCCCATGAAGATGCAGTATCGCCGACGGGCGTAGCCGGTTTGGACGAGATTCTCCGCGGCGGCTTGGTGGCGAACCGGTTGTATTTGCTCCTCGGAGCGCCCGGCGTGGGCAAGACAACGGTGGCCTTGCAATACCTGCTGCACGGGGCGCGGGAGGGAGAGCGCGGCCTCTATATCGCGTTGTCGGAGACGCGGGCGGAAATCGAGTCCGTGGCGCGTTCGCACGGCTGGCCCCTGGACTCGATTTCAATCTTCGAACTCTCCGCGCTCGAGCAACAACTGGCCGAGGAGGCGCAGAACACGGTGTTTCATCCCGCCGATGTGGAGTTGAACAAAACGACGCAACTGCTGCTGGATCGCATCCAGGAAGTGAAGCCGCGGCGAGTGGTGCTCGATTCGCTCTCGGAGTTGCGGTTGATGTCGGACTCGGCGCTGCGTTACCGGCGGCAAATGCTGTCGTTGAAGCAGTTTTTCGCGGGCGAGCAGATGACGGTGCTGCTTTTGGACGATCACTCAGCGGATGGCGGCGACCTGCACGTGCAGAGCATCGCGCACGGCGTGATTTCGCTGGAGCAAATCGTGTCGGACTATGGATCGGAGCGGCGCCGGATCCGGGTGAACAAGATGCGGGGCGTGAATTTTGCCGGCGGTTATCACGATGCCATGATCGTGCGGGGTGGCGTGGTGGTCTTTCCGCGGCTGATCGCTTCGGACCACGGCCGGGCGTATGCGCGGGATGAAGTGGTGTCGGGAAATGCAGAACTGGACAGCCTGCTGGGCGGGGGGCTGCACCGCGGCACCAGCGCGCTTTTGCTCGGACCGGCGGGCACGGGTAAATCGACCGTGGCGTTGCAATTCGCCGTCGCCGCGGCGGAGCGGGGGCAGCGTGTGTTGATGTGCCTGTTCGAGGAAAATCTCGACACGATGAAGGCGCGGGCGAAATCGGCGGGAATCCAGGCGGAGGCGTTGATCGCCTCCGGGCAGATCAAGGTAATGCAGGTCGATCCGGCCGAATTAACGCCGGGCGAGTTCGCACACATCGTCGTGCAGCACGCCCAAGATCCCAACATTGGCATCGTGGTGATCGACAGCCTCAATGGCTATATGCAGGCGATGCCGGACGCGAAGTTCCTGAACATCCAGCTGCACGAACTGCTGGCTTATCTGAACCGGCACGGCGTGCTGACGATTCTGACGGTGGCGCAACACGGCTTGGTGGGGCAGATGCAGACGCCGGTGGATCTGACGTATCTCGCCGACACCGTGATCCTGCTGCGGTATTTCGAACAAGGCGGCCGGATTAAAAAGGCGATTTCCGTCATCAAGAAGCGCATCGGCGCGCACGAGGATACGATCCGGGAGTTTCAAATCTCGAGCGCGGGGCTGCGGCTGGGTCCGCCCTTGGAGGAGTTCCAGGGGGTGTTGACCGGCGTCCCTGTGTTCAAGGGCCGGGCGGAACAGATGATGGAAAGCAAATAAGATGGCGGCGGGGACGAGCGATCGCGACGTAGTGCTGGTGATGGCGCCCATCGGCGCCGATGCGGCAAACATTGAAACGGTGCTGCGCCGGGGCGGCGTGGCGACGCAGGCGTGCGTGACGGATCTCGACCTGAAACTGGCCCTGCGGGAGGACTGCAGCGCCATCGTCTTGACGGAGGAAGCGCTGGTATCGCCCGTGCAAAAAGTGCTGGCGGCGGCGTTTGCGGAGCAACCGCCCTGGTCGGACATTCCGGTGGTGTTGATCGGCGGCGGGGGTTCGACGAACAGCGGAGCGAGCGCGGCGGCCCGGCTGCGCGGCGCGCATCGCACGGTCACCCTGCTGGAACGGCCGCTGCGCGCGACGACGTTGATGGCCACCATTCAAACGGTGCTGTCGGCGCGCCGGCGCCAATACGAAATTCGCGGGTTGTTGAGTGAACGCGATTCGTTGTTGAGTTCGCTGGAGGCGAGGGTGGCGGATCGCACGGCGGATTTGCAGCGTATGGTCGAGGAGATGGAGGCGTTTTCCTACAGCGTGTCGCACGATTTGCGTTCGCCGTTGCGGAGTGTCGCCGGCTACGCCCGGGTGATTGAGGAGGATTTCGGCGACGAGATCCCGGCTGGGGCCAAGGAGTATCTGGAAAAAATCGTCCGGGCGGCGCGGCGCATGGACAGCCTGACGCAGGACGTGCTGGCCTACACGCGGGCGACGCGTTGCGAGATGGAGATCACGGCGGTGGATCTCGACTGGCTGATGGCGGAGGTCATCGAGCAGTATCCGGCGTTGGGCGCCTCGGCCGACTGCATCCGGGTGCGACGGCCGTTGGGCCGCGTGATGGGCCACGTGCCGTCGTTGATCCAGTGCTTTTCGAATCTGCTGGGAAATGCCGTGAAGTTCGTCCCAGAGGGGCGCACGCCGGAAATTCAGGTGTTCGCCGAGCAGCGCGATTCCCGGCGGCGCGTGTCGGTGAAGGATAACGGCATCGGGATCGACCCATTGCATCACGCGCGGATTTTTCGGATGTTCGAGCGTGCCGCGAAGACTCAGTTTGCGGGCACGGGAATCGGGCTCGCGATCGTTAAGAAAGCGGTGGAGCGGATGGGCGGGACGATCGGCGTGATTTCCGCGGCGGGCGCGGGCGCGCAATTCTGGGTGGAGCTGGTGGCTTCCTCCGGGGAAGCAGCGGCGGCAAAGGCCGCGACGGGCACGGTGAACGCCGCGTTGGCGGGGTTGGTGCCGGCGAGAATCTGATTTATGCGTGTCACCGTTTTGGTCGCGGAAGATGACGACGATGACTACTTCTTCACCGCGCGAGTGCTGACTCGCACACGGCAGGCAGAGGTGGTGCGGGTGGAAAGCGGGCGCGCGGTCGTCGATTACCTGCTCGGCGCGGGACCGTATGAGGACCGCGGCAAATTTCCGTGGCCCGATCTGGTGCTGCTGGACTTGAAAATGGGCGAGATGGACGGGCACGGTGTGCTCGCGTGGGTGGCGAAAAACGCGTGGTCGCAGCCACCGAGAATTTTTGTGCTGACCGGCTCGGGGGAATCGCGCGATCGCGAGCGCGTGCAGGCGACGGGCATGGCGGAGGGCTATCTGGTGAAACCGCTCACGCCGGATAACCTCGCGGAAATCCTGAAGCTGCCGGTGTGACGAGGCGGGCGCGATCAAGGCGCCGCTGCCGCGCGCTGAGTCAGCCGGCGGCGTGCACCCATGCGCGAGCGGCAGAGGTTTCAGCGGGCTCGAAGAATTTGATTTCGCCCGGCAACACCAGGTTGGTGAAGCGCGTGCCCCAGCGCTCGCTCGCAGAGTCACCGATGATGGCCGCGCGACCGAAGCGGTTGCCGTTGCGGACATCGTATTTGAGGTCGGCCCAGGCGGCGGCGGGTTCCCAGCCATCGAAATCGTCGAGGACGATGAAAAAGTTAATTTTGGGCCACGACGCCGTGAGGGTTTCGATCTCGGGCAGGAGGCGATCGTAATCGGCGCGGGTGAGTTTGCCGTGCGCGCGAATTTCCAAGGTGTGCGTGGCGGGCACGGTTTCGATGCGCACGTGATCGGAGTGAGTCGTGGTATTCATGGCTCAATTTTCGCCAGGCGATGCGAAGCGCAAACGCCGGGGAAAATTTGCCCGGCGCGAGCACGCCAGCTTCAGCGGACCGTCGAAGACTAAACTCTCTGGGGCGCGTAAGAAACGACCTGCACCCCCGGGGAAAAGTGGACGATTGGATCAGGGCCTGCGGCCGCGAGTCCGCTGCCGGCGAACAGGAGGCGCGGGTCGCCTTCCGCAACGGCGGGCTGCAGCGGCCACGGGGCGTGGTGGATTTCGACACGCGTCAGGCCAGTGGCAGTCGGGGCGGAATAAAGGCAGTATCGCTCCGTCGCCCAGTGAGCAAAAGTCCCGGGAGAGGCAACGAAAGTGGGGCCAGTCGGAAGATAACGCGCACGAAAGGCCGTGTGATCGTCTGCGCGCACGCTCGAGAAATTGAACCAGCCGTCGTGGCGTTGCAGTTGCATCCGCGCAAAATGGTAGGGCAGGCCGTAGAAACGGCGCCCGCCGAAAACGATGGTTCGGGACTCTGCATCCAAGCTGAAAAACCAGACGCCAGGCCGGCCATCCGCTTCAACGTAAGTGCGCACGTTGAGTTCGAGGAACGACGGCATCAGAGGTAGGGGAGCGACTGCCCGAGGCGCCACGCCGGCCATGCGAAACGGCACGACGCCGATCCAAGCGTGGCCGTTGAAGAGCTCCAAATTCAAACCGGGCGGAAGCCGTGCGCCCAGGGGCGCAGGAGCGACTGCGTAGTGCAGGAAGGCGAGATCCAGCCAAGATTGCTGCCACGTCCAGGATCCGCTCGGAAGCGGCCAGGGACGGTGAGCGAGCGTGCGGAGCGAAGGGTGCACGCGGCAAAAATAGACGCCGCGCGGCGTTCGGCGCGAGCGCGGGTTGCGACGAGGCCGCGGGGACGTCGCAAGACGCAGAATTTTCGCCACGTCTCGGCGGGCGCGCAGGAGAGCTCCGCCGGGCGAACGCGAGTGGAGCGGAAACGGCTCAGGCCGCCGGTTCGTCGAGGCGGGGATTATCGATGCCGAGGGCGTCGGCGAGGTCGGTGAGGTGGTCCTGCTCCTGGGCGATGATTTCGCGCAGGACTTCGCTGAGCGCAAACTCACCCATCGCCTCGGCCTGCCGGATGCGTTCGCGGTAAGAAATGATGGTGACGCGTTCGTTTTCGAGGTCGAAGCGGAGCATGTCCTTGGGCTTGTCCGAAAGTTTGACGGGCTTCGGGGCGACGACGGGCGTGCCGTTGAAGTAGTCGATTTGCTTCGCGATTTTGATCGCGTGCTCGAGTTCCTCGGCGGCATGGCGCGCCAGTTCGGCGGCGATGTGCAGGTATTCGGCGCCTTTCATCGTCTGGCTGTAGACGACGTAGGCGATGATGGCTTGGTATTCGCGGGCGAGATCCTCGTTGAGGAGGCGGACCATTTCGTCGCGAGTGGGGGCTTTCGTTTGTTTCATAGGCAACAGTCGCGGGCGCAGGCGTGCGACGCGCGTGAAACCTACGGACCGCGAATGATGCAACGCGTTGCGTGCAATGTGGCGAACCACGCGCAGGCGGACGCGCCGGGCTTATTTCGGTGGATGAACGGGCCAGGCGGGCGAATCGGCGTGAGACGCGCGCAGGTCTGCTTCGAGGCTCGCGAGGACGGCGGGTTGGGCGGCGGCGAGGTTGTGCGTTTCGCCGGGATCGGTGCGGAGGTCGTAGAGTTCGAAGGGGGCGCCGGCTTTCGGTTGCACGATTTTCCACGGTCCGCGGCGGGCGGCTTGGTGAAAACCGCCTTCGTAAAATTCCCAGTAGAGCGGACGGTCGGCGAGGGCGGCTTGGGGGCGCCCTTCCCAGAGCGGGCGCACGCTCACACCGTCGCTCGGTGGCGTGGGTTGGCCGGCGAGATCGGCGAAGGTCGGGAGGACATCCGCGAAATACCACGGCGTATCGTCGGTGCGGCCGGCGGGCGCATGGCCGGGCCAGCGCACGATCATGGGTTCGCGGATGCCGCCTTCGTAGAGATCGCGTTTCAAGCCGCGGAAAGGTCCGGCGGAGGTGAAGAAGGCGGGGTCGTTGCCACCTTCGTGGTGCGGGCCGTTGTCGGAGGTGAAGACGACGATGGTGTCGTCGGCGAGGTGGAGTTCGTCGAGGAGGGCGAGGATGCGGCCGACGTCGGTATCGATGCGCGTGACCATGGCGGCGTAGCGTTTGGCGGCTTCGGGCCAGTCGCGGTCGGCGTATTCGCCGAGGGAAGGAATCTCGAGACCGAGCGGTTCGGATTCGTCGTTGGCGTGCGGGAGCGTGAGGGCGAAGTAGAGGAAGAAGGGGCGGGCGCGTTCGGCGCGGATGAACTTGAGGGCTTCGGCGATGAACAGGTCCTGCGAATGCACGGCCATGTTACTCGACACGCCGGTGCCGAGCGGACCTTCGTCGGGCACGATGTTGGGCAGCGGGACTTTCTCTTCGTTGCGCCAGAGGAAACTGGGGTAGGAGTTGTGCGCGTGGGTCTGGTTGACGTAGCCGAAGAAGTAATCGAAACCCTGCCGCAGCGGGAGGCCGCTGGCTTCCGGGCCGGGATTGCCAAGGCCCCATTTGCCGATGGCGGCGCTGGTGTAGCCGGCGGGTTTCAATACTTGGGCGAGCGTCAGGTCGTCGGGTTGCAGGGCGACGGCGAGCGGGTTGCGCGGGCGGTCGGAGGGCAAGTTGCCGCGCACGCGGCCGTGGCCCGTGTGCCGGCCGGTGAGGAGCACGCAGCGCGCGGGCGCGCAAACGGGGGCGCCGGCGTAGGCGCTCGTGAAGCGAATGCCGTCGACGGCGAGTTGGTCGAGGTGGGGGGTCTTGATCTTGGTTTGGCCGTAGCACCCGAGGTCGCCGTAGCCGAGGTCGTCGGCCATGATGAAAATAATATTGGGCGGGCGGGCCGTGGGCTCGACAGGGGCAGGGGGCTCCGCGGCCCGTAGCAGGCTGAGGGTGAGCAGCGGCAGGAGAAAAGAAGCGAAACAGCGAAACGGGGCGGCAGGTTTCATCGCCTTCACCGCACCGCGCGCCGGAGGAAAGGGCAAGTTCGCGCGACCAGCCAAAAGCGTCAGGTGATGGAGCTGGCCGGGCCGGCCCCGAGTGCGGCGTGAAGAGCGGGCAGATCGGGGAAGACGCGCGCGGGCCCGGCGGCGTGGAGTTGAGCGGCGGTGTGCGTGCCGGTGGTGACGCACCAGCAGGCGAGTCCGGCATTGGCTGCGGCGGCGACGTCGAAAATGGAATCGCCGACGAGAACGGTGCCCGCGGCGGGGCGTTCGAGGCGGGCGAGGACGTGTGTGACGAGCGCGGGATCGGGCTTGAGCCACGGCGTATCGTCGGCGCCGAAAACGCCGTCGAGCAGCGGATCGAGGTCGAGGTGCGTGCAAATCTCGCGCGACGAGTGGCCGGCTTTGTTGGTCAGCACGGCGAGTTTAGCGCCGCGCGCGTGCAAATCGGCGAGGAGTTCGCGCGCGCCGGGAAAAAGGTGAGCGCCGGCGAGCATCGTCGCATTCCAATACGGCATGTAGATGGCGAGGGCTTCGTCGATGCGGTTGGGCGCGACGAATTTGAGCATGGCGTTGCGCACGCCGCCACCGACTGCGGCGCGGACTTGCGCGGGGGTCGGTGCGGGGAGCCCGAGTTGGGGGAGCGTGTGCGCGTAGGCTTGGTGGATGGCGTCGAACTGGTCGAGGAGGGTGCCGTCGAGGTCGAAGAGGAACGTGTGAAAAGGGAGCGGTGCGGACATGAGCAGGAGCGATTGAGGCAGCAGCGCAGGGTGAGGCGAGTTCCAACGGAACGAGAAATTGTTCAACGAATTTGAATTGGCGGCGGCGGGCCGTTTCACCGAGAGTGGCCGCATGTCCGTCACGTCCGCCGCCTCCACCGCCCGCGCGTCCGTGCGACCGGCGGATGATGGCGCGGTGGTGACACTCGGAGGCGACTGGCGAATCACGCAGACGCGGCCGAAGTGGGCGAAGTGCGCGCCGGCGACGGAGACGAAGCGGGTGGAATTTCAAACCGCGGAACTGGGGCGCTGGGATAGTTCGCTGCTGGTTTTCCTGCTGGAAGTGAAGGAGTGGTGCACGGTCGCGGGGGCGTATTGCGATCTCGAAACGCTGCCGGAAAAATTGCGCGCGGCGTTGGAGCAGATTGCGCATTCGCATGCGACGAGCGTGCCGTTCGACCGCTCGCAGAATTTTCTCGTAACGGTGGGGCTGGCGACCGGGCAGGCGTGGAAACGCTCGCGCAACATGTCGAGTTTCATCGGGGAAACGGCGATCAGTGCGGTGCGGCTGGTGCGGTTGCCGCACAAATTCCGGTGGGGCGATTGCGTGCGGGAGATGCAGCAGTGCGGCGCGATGGCGCTGCCCATCGTGAGCCTGATCAGCCTGCTGGTGGGTTTGATCATGGCGTATCAGGCGGCGGTGCAGTTGCGGCAGTTTGGGGCGGATATTTTCGTGGCGGATCTGGTGGGGCTTTCGGTCGTGCGCGAGATGGGGCCGATGATGGCGGCGGTGATTCTCGCGGGGCGGACCGGCGCGGCGTTTGCGGCCACTTTGGGCAACATGAAGGCGGGCGAGGAGATCGATGCGTTGCAGGCGCTCGGCATTTCGCCGGTGGATTTTCTGGTGATGCCGCGCATCCTGGCGCTGGCGTTGATGATGCCGCTGCTCGTGCTCTACGCGAACTGCCTCGGGATCCTGGGCGGCATGGTGGTCGGCGCGGGCGTGCTGCAAATCCCGCCCTCGGCCTATTGGATCGAAACGCAGAGCATCATCGATTTGTCGGACGTGAGCTCGGGGTTGATCAAGGCGGTGACGTTTGGGTTGCTCATCGGATTGTCGGGTTGTTTCCGCGGGCTCGCAGCGGAGCGCAGCGCGGCGGGCGTGGGGCGGGCGGCGACGTCGGCGGTGGTGACAAGCATCCTGCTGATCATTGTGGCGGACGCGGTGTTCGCGGTGATTTTCAACATTTTGGGACTATGAACGATTCCCTCGAACCGGCGGACGTTCCGGCGATTGCGGTCGAGCAACTCACGTGCGGCTATGACGCGGCGGTGATCCTGCGCGACGTCTCCTTCACGGTGCGGCGCGGGGAGATTTTTTTCATCATCGGGGGTTCAGGGTGCGGCAAGAGCACGCTGCTGCGGCACATGATTGGGTTGGACCAGCCGATGGCGGGGACGGTGCGCTTTTTCGGCGAACCGCTGGAGGCGGATCCGGTGCGGCGGCGTGCGGTCTTGATGCGGTTCGGCGTGCTGTTCCAGAGCTCGGCGTTGTGGAGCTCGCTGACGTTGCGGCAAAACGTGTCGTTGCCGTTGGAGGAATACACCGATCTGTCGCGGCGCGACCGGGAGGAAATTGCGACGCTGAAGCTCGCCCAGGTCGGGCTCACGGGTTACGAGGATTACTATCCGGCGGAGATTTCGGGCGGCATGAAGAAACGCGCCGGGCTGGCGCGGGCGCTGGCGCTTGATCCGGAGATTGTGTTTTTCGACGAGCCGTCGGCGGGGCTGGATCCGATCACGTCGCGCAAACTCGATGAACTGACGCGGCAGGTGTGCCACACGCTGGGGACGACGGCGGTGATCGTATCGCATGAACTGGCCTCGATTTTCGCGCTGGCGGATCGGGTGATCATGCTGGATCGCGAAGAAAAAGGGATCATCGCGGAAGGGCCGCCGCGCGAACTGGCGGCACACAGCCGCGATCCGCGGGTCATCGAATTTCTGCGGCGCGACGTCGAGGTGGCGCCGACCTCCAAGCACTAAGAAGTTGTCAATATGGGCGTTCGCGGAAATTTCCTTAGCCAGTGCGGTGACCGCCGCGCACGTCGGCTCCAGGCGGTCGCGGCCTTCCTCCGATGAGACCCAAGCTTAGTCCCGCCGTCGTGGGCGCCTTCGTGATCGGCGCCTTTGCGCTGATTGTGCTGGCGCTGTTGTCATTCGGCGGCATGCACTTTTTTTCCAAGCCGCAGCGGTTTGTCGTGTATTTCGACGAGCAGATTCACGGCCTGGATCTCGGTTCGCCGGTGAAGTTGCGCGGGGTGCGGGTGGGTCGGGTGGTCGACCTGAACATCCGTTACGATGCCGAGCACAACAAATCGATCGTGATCGTGGTGTGTGAGTTCAACCCGAGCTCCGTGGTGGATGAGAAGGGCAGCGGGATCAAGGTGTCGACGCCGGAAGAGTTGCAGCACCTCGTGGACAAAGGGCTGCGGGCGCAACTCGGGATGTTGAGCTTCGCGACCGGGATGCTTTTCGTGGAACTCGATTTCATGAATCCGCACGAGTATCCGCCGTCGATGCCGATGCCGCCGTCGCGTTTCGTCGTGGTGCCGTCGATTCCGTCGACGATTTCGGAATTCCAAGCGAGCCTGACGGAGATCATGGCCGACGTGAAAAAGGCGGACTTCGCGGGTTTGTCGAAGGAGCTGAAAGGTCTGATCGTCGACGTGCACAAGCAGGTCAACACGCTCGATCTGAAGGCGCTGCTGGCGCAGTGGCAAAAAACGGGCGAGTCGGTGAACGCGCTCGTGACCTCGCCGCAGATCAAGGAGACGTTCGACCATGTGAATGCCGCGGTGGAGGATTTGCGCGGGGTGCTGGCACGGCTGGACACGCAAATCGACAGCAACGGCCAGCAATTGCAGGGCACCCTCGCGCAAGCCCGCGACACGCTGGAGGCGTTCAAGGCGTCGGCGGCGACGTTGCAGCGGTTTGTGGCCTCGCAACGAAATTTGGGCGCCGATACCGGCCAGGCGTTGAGCAAACTCAGCGACGCCGCGGAATCGGTGCAACGCCTCGCCGACTATCTTGAGCGCAATCCCAACGCGCTGATCACCGGGCGGCGGCTGCCCGACGCGCAAAAAACGCCATGAAACGATTCCTCCTGCTCGCGGCCTCGCTCGCTTTGTTTGCTGGTTGCAACGTCCTGCCCAAGCCGGGCCCGGACCCGACGCGGTATTTTGTGTTGACCGATTCGACGCCGGCCGGGGCGCCGGCGGAGCCGAGCGCGGAGCGCCCGGTGAACGGCTTGGTGATCGGCCTGCGCACGCTGGATGTGCCGGGCTATTTGAAAAGCCGCTCGATCGTGGTGCGCGACGGGGCGAACGAAGTGACGTATCAGGATTACGCACGTTGGGCGGAGCCGCTCGAGGTGGGCCTGGGCCGGACGCTGCGGCTCTGCCTGCAGGACGCGGGGAATGTCACGCGCATCTACCGTGAGCCGTTTCCGTTCGACATGGATCGGGATTACGACGTGGCGGTGCGGATCGTGCGTTGCGAAGGCGCGGTGGCGAACGGCAAGGGCGTGGCGCGGCTGTCGGCGTCGATCGAGATTTTGCGCGTCGCCGAGAACCGGGTGGTGGTGCGGAAGTTTTTCCGCGCGCCGGAGGCGGCGTGGGACGGCAAGAATTTCGGGACGCTGGCGCGGTTGTTGAGTGACGAAACCGTGGCGTTGGGCGATGCCATCAACGCCGAGCTCGCGCAATTGCCGAAGCCGACGCGCGACGGGAAGTAGCAGTGAAGGGGCGGCGGAGAAATCCCAACGAAGCGGGGCCTGCTGGGTTTGCTTTGTGGCGCGTATGCGCGTCCGCCTTTGCGGACGCGGCTCGCGGACGAACGGCGAAGATCTGTCGAGCCCCTGAGGGCCACGCTGTCCAACGCGAGAATTACGGGACTTGCGGCCGCGCCGCGGCCATCGCACGGACGGTTTCGTAGAGACGAGGAAGATCTGCGGGCGTCACCACATCGCCGGGCGGGCGGGGCCAGCCGCTCGCGCTCGGCCATTCGCCGCGGGCGATGAACCGCTCCACGGCGGACGACAGCCCGGCGATCGCCAGATATTCTTTTTGTTCTTTTTCGTCGCGGATGGCGGTGACGCGATCGGCGCCGAGCATGGTGATCTGACCGGCGGAAATGTGCGCGAGGTCGTTGAGCGTCACGAAGGGGCGGCAGTCAACGAGGGTGGTGGCGGGGCGGGGCGATTCGCCGCGAAGGTAGCGGTAATAGTCGCGGTGATTCTCCACGAGGCCGTCGAAGTTTTCGAAGGGCATCGTGTCCACGCGGCCGTCGTTCCAGCGGATTTCGATGGTGCCGCCGACGACGTAGCGGATGGTGGCGTTGTCGCAGAGGACGGTCTCGACGTGGGTGCTGGCACCCGAGCAGGCGTGGGAGAGGGCGAAGCGCATCGTAACGCCGCTGGTGGTGTCGGCTTCGGTGAAAAACGTATCCGCGCCTTCGATGGCGTGCGCGCGGTAGAGCTCGGCGCGGACGGCGGCGATCTGGCCCCAGCTCGCGAGGTCGGGCGCACCGGTCCAGAAGAGGATGTTGTGAACGAAGTGGGCGAGGGCGTTGCCGAAGCAGGAATCGAGGACGACGCGGTCGTTGAGCAGGAGGCGTCCGGCCCAGTTGTTGCGCTGGAAATATTCGGCGGGACGCGGCCAGAAGGCGCTGAGGGTGGCGGCGCGGAGAGCGCCGAATTCACCCGCGAGGAGGCGTTGCTTCAACGCGCGGCGCTGGGGCTCGATGATAAAGTTGAATCCGACGAGCGAGGCTTTGGGCGAACGCCGGTCGTTCGTGATCATTTGCTCGAGTTCGGCGTAATCGAGGGTCGGCGGTTTCTCGAGATAGACGGGAATGCCGAGCGCGGTGACGGCGGCGTGCATTTCCGAATGGAGTTGAATGGGCGTGGGCACCACGACGAGGTCGAGTTCGCGATGGCATGCCTCGAGCATCGCGCGATAGTCTTCGAAGACGCGGACGCCGCGCTGGGCGAGGTGCCAGGATTGTTGCTGGGCGGCGAAGGCGGCGGCTTGCGGGTCGCAGGTGCAGATCAACCGCGCCTCGCCTTGTTCTTCGAGGCGGGCGACGGCGTTGTGATGCCAGCCGGCGAATCCGCCCATGCCTACGATGCCGATGCGAATGGGAGTCGTCACACGATTTTGAGTTTAGGTAAATCCTGGCCGTCGACGAGGCCGACGGGTTGATGACGCGCGTTGACGACGATGAGGTCGTCGATGCGATGAGCTTCGAACAACCGGAGCGCGTCGACACCGAGGGCGTCGTCGCGAACAGTCTTCGGGTTGCGCGTCATGAAGGTGGACACCGGTTGGCGGAGAAAGTCCGGGCCGGTGAGGGCGCTGCGGCGAAAATCTCCATCGGTGAGAATGCCGGTGAGTTTGCCGGTCCGCGGATGCACGAGGGCGATGCTGCCGGTCTTGGCGGCGGTCATCGCGAGGATGGCGTCCTGGGTCGTCTTGGTGTCGGGCAAAATGGGCGAGCGTTCGCCGGTGCGCATGAAGTCTTTGACGCGCAAGAGGAGCACGCGGCCGAGGTTGCCGGCGGGATGATAGCGGGCGAAATCGTCGCGGGTGAGGCCGCGCGCTTCGAGGAGCACCATCGCCAGCGCATCGCCGAGCGCGAGGGCGGCGGTGGTGCTGGCGGTCGGGGCGAGCGAGAGGGGACACGCTTCCTGCGGCACGCGGTAGAGGAGGCGATGGTCGGTGTTTTTCGCGAGGTCCGATCCGACGTGGGAGGTGAACGCGACGGTGCTGACGCCGAAGCGTTTCAACACGGGGAGGAGGCGGAGAATTTCCTCGGTCTGGCCGCTGTTGCTGAGGAGGAAAGCGAGATCGCCATCCGCGCAGATGCCGAGATCGCCGTGAAGGGCGTGGGTGGCATCGAGGAAACAGGAGGAGGCGCCGGTGCTGTTGAAGGTGCTGGCGAGTTTTTGGGCGATGTGGGCGGACTTGCCGACGCCGGTGAAGATCAGTTTGCCGCCCAGTGCGATAACCGCTTCGACGGCAAGGGCGGTGGCGGTGAATTCGGGTCCGAGGCCGCGCGAGGTGGCGACCAGGGCTTTCGTCTCGATCTGCAGGCAGGCACGGGCGCGAGCGAGAGCGGTTTTCGAATTGAGGGCCATTTACGGGTTGAGTCGCGGGAGCAAGGTGGCGGAATTTACGGCTACCGGTGTCTCGTTCAATCCCTTTCCCTTCGTTCCTGCATCTCTGGCGCCCGCGACGCTGGTCGTTTGTCGCGGGGGTGGTGTGCTTGTTGTGCTTCGGCGCCTGCGAGCGGCGGGTGGCGCAGAGCACCGGGCCGGAGACGGATGATCCGAATTTCCGGCAGGGTCAGCAGCTCGCGCGGCAGGGTCGGCCGCAGGAGGCGTTGGCGGAATATTTGAAAGTGATCGCGCGGCGCGGCGACGCGGCGCCGGAGTCGAATCTCGAGGTGGGCTTGATCTACCAGGAAAACATCAAGGATCCGATCGCGGCGATTTACTATTTCCGCCGCTATCTCGAACTGCAGCCGAATTCCCGCCAGGCGGAAAACGTGCGCGGGCTCGTGAACAACGCGAAACGTGAATTTGCGCGGACGCTGCCGGCGGCGCCGTTGGAGAGTCAGACGCAGCGGATCGACCTGGTGGAGCAGATCGAGCGGTTGCAGCGCGAAAACGACGACTTGAAGGCGGAGCTCACGTCACTGCGTTCGGGCGGCACGGCGCCGGTGACGCGGTCGCGATTCGCGTTGAACGAGCCATCACCGTCCGCGCCGGCGCCGAGTGGCCGGTCGCCGGTGGTGATGGCGCCCACGACGATCGAAAGTTCGCCGGTGACTTTGGCGCCCGAAGAAAATCCCACGCCGACGCTGACCGCGCCGCGGACGGATGCGCCGGTGCCGCCGACGCGGCCCGGAGCGGCGCAACCGGCGCGGAGTGGCAAGCGGCACACGATCGCGAAGGGCGATACGCTGTTTAGCCTGGCGCAGCGCTACTACGGCAACCGGAGCAAGTGGCGCGATATTCTCGCGGCGAACCGTGACGTGCTCGCGAACGAAAACTCGCCGTTGCGCATCGGGATGGAATTGAAGATTCCGTGAAGCGGTTGAGGCCGCAGGGGCGGGCGGACGCACGAAGGACGTCGCAGCTCACGCGGACCGAAAGAAGCGCAAGAGCGTAACCTAATTGGTTACATTCCCGAATTGGTCGGCCGGTGGCGCGGGGAGGGACGGCGGCGGGAAAAAGGAACGGAAGGCGAGGCGGGCTGATGACGGAGAACGGGCTCGAAATTGGCGGGCGGGCGCGGCAGTCGATGGAGCATGCCCGAAACTTCCCGTCGGACGGCAGTGTTTACCGAGTCGATGATTCGCGAGATGTCGCGCGTGGCGACGCGCCATGGTGCGATCAATCTGGCGCAGGGGTTTCCCGATTGGGATCCGCCGGCGGCGCTGGTGGCGGCGGGGCGCGAGGCGATGGATGCGCACCGGCATCAATACGCGGTGACGTGGGGCGCGCCGGAATTGCGGACGGCCCTCGGGGCGAAAATCGCGCGGTTCATGGGAGTGCCCGTCGATGCCGAGCGGGAGCTGGTCGTAACGTGCGGCGCGACGGAAGCGATGATGGTGGCGATGATGACGGTGTGCGATCCGGGCGATCGCGTGGGGTTGTTTACGCCGTTTTATGAGAACTATGGTGCGGATGCGGTGCTGACCGGTGCGACGCCGGTGCATGTGTCGTTGCAGCCGCCGGACTACCGGTTCGATCCGGCGGAGCTGCGGCGGGCGTTCGCGAGCGGGTTGAAGGCGTTTGTGTTGTGCAATCCGTCGAATCCGTGCGGACGCGTTTTCACGCGGGAGGAGTTGGGGCAGATCGCGGCGCTGGCGGAGGAGTTCGACGTGTTTGTGCTGACCGACGAGGTCTATGAGCACATTGTGTTTCCGCCGCACCGGCACACGTATTTCGCGACGCTGCCCGGGATGGCGGAACGGACGCTGATGTGTTCGTCGCTCTCGAAGACTTTTTCGATCACGGGCTGGCGGCTGGGGTATGTGCACGCGGCGCCGCGGATCATCGCGCAGGCGCGGAAGGTGCACGATTTTCTGACGGTGGGCGCGGCGGCGCCGTTGCAGCACGCGGTGGTGACGGCGTTGAATTTTCCGTCGAGTTATTACGAGGAGCTCGCGGCGGAATACGGGCGATCGCGCGATGTGTTGCTCGGTTATCTGGATCGCACGGGGCTGCCTTACACGCGGCCGGAAGGGGCGTATTTTGTGATGCTGGATGTGTCGCGTTTTGGGTATGCGAGCGATGTGGAATTTGCGCACTGGATGACGCGGGAGATCGGCGTGGCGCCGGTGCCGGGGTCGAGTTTTTTCCCTTATCCGGAGCACCGCTATGTGCGGCTGAACTTCGCAAAGCGGCCGGAGACGTTGCACGCGGCGGGCGAGCGGTTGCTGCGGCTGACAGAGGCGGCGCCGAGACCGGAGCGTTGAGGAGTAATTGGGCGCCGGTGGAAAGCGGCGCTTGCGCGGGGTGGACTGGTGTGGTGAACTGACCGTCCTTAGTTTCGGGGCCTGGTCGTCGCTCCTTGTTCTTTGATCCCGAGGCGCGAGTAACACCGCGCTCGTTGAGGAATGAGGAGAGGAAAGTCCGGACACCGCAGGGCAGGATGCCGCACGAGCTTCATCGCAAGTGCGGGCGGCAGGCGTGAAGGCCTGTCGACGGAGAGTGTCACAGAAAACAGACAGCCAGACGTGACGCGGCGAAAGCCGGGTGACGTGGGGTGATGGTGAAAAGGTGGGGTAAGAGCCCACCGCGCCGGCAGCAATGGCGGCGGCACGAAAAACCCCTTCCGGTGCAAGGCAAAATAGGTGACTGGGCGGCCCGCCCAACAGTCACGGGTATGCTGCAGCGAGACGCGCGAGGCTGCCGGCGGCGCAAGCCGCTCGCGCCGGCGCCGATCGCCGCGTGGGCCGTGAGGTCAACGCGAGAGAAATGACGGCTGAAGCGCCGCAAGGCGTGGAACAGAATCCGGCTTACCGGCCCCGAAACTAAGGACTTTTTCGAGGAGGCGGGCGTTCAGTAACGCGCGGGCCAGAGGGCGTGGCGGGCGGCGTTGTAATCGGCCGCGCTAAGGTCGGTGAAGTCGACGCGGCGATACGACATGACTTTGGGCGTGAGCGGCGGGAAATGTCCGTTTTCGAAGATTTTGTCGAAGCCCCAGATACGTCGCGGTGCGCTGTAGTAGCGTTGCGCCCAGGGTTGCGTGGAGACGTTGCTTTTGTAGAGCGAGACGAGGGAGCCGCGGATGGCGACCGCGTTGGAGCCCCAGTTTTCGATGAAGCGGGGGAGGTTGTGCACGCCACCGCTGAAGGAGGTGGGCGAGGTGGGCGCGATCCCGGTGATGAAAGCGGCGGCGACTTCGGTGGAGCCGGATGCGCTGGGGCTGACGGTGCTGTAGCTTTTCCCGGCGCTGGTGGAGCCGTTGCTGGTGGGCACGAGGTTGGTGGTCGAGTTGGTGCCGAAGTAATTGGGCGAGAGAATCGTGATGGCGTCGGCGGCGATGGCCACGGGGATTTCGGCGCTATCGCCGGAGCCGGCGGCGCCGGTTTTACCGTCGTCGGGCATGGTGGCGCTGGTGGCGGAGGTGGCGTTGTTGCCGTCGGCGTTGAAGTGCCCGAGGATGTAGGCTGGGGCGTTGGTGGCGAGCGTCACGCCGGTGACGCTGTTGACGGTGGGCAGGAGGCTGCTGCCGGAGGCGACGGTGGCATTGGCGAGGACGACGCTGGTTTGCCCCGGGAAATCGCTGCCGGCCGTGGACTTCACGTCGACGTAAACGCCGCCATTCCATCCGCTGGCGCCGGTGCCCCAGATGGCGCCGCTCGCGGTCTTGATGGCGGCGCCATCGGTGTTGGTGTTGGTGAGGGTGTTTTTGAGGGCGGAGCGGAGCGCACCGAGGTTGACCTGCACGACGTTGATGCCGGTGAGCTGGCGCTGGTCGTAGAAGCCGGATTGCACGGTCATGGAAGAGGCGGAGACGTTGGGGTCGGAGGGATCGGTCGTGGCTGTGACGCCGTCGTCGCCAAACGTAGCGATAACCGAATCGGCGGCGGAGGATGAGTTGTAATAGGTCGAAGGGTTGACGGTTGTCGTGCTGCTGGAGCCACCCGAAAATGAAGAGGAGTTGACGCTTTGGCCGGAGCCGCCGGTGCCGTTGAGGGAGACGGTGACGTTGTTGGAGATCGTGCCGCCGGTCTTGGTGGTTTTCTGAATCTGGTATTTGTTCTTGTAAGTGCCGGAGGTGATTTTCACGGAGGAGTAACTCACCTGGTTGCCTTTTTGGGTGCTGGTGCCGGTGCCGGTGGCGAGGTAAGGGACGAAGGTGACAAGGTTGGAGGGCACGGCGCCGAGGCGGATGCCGCCGTTGGGGCCGATATCGGTGGCGGCGGTGCCCGAGGGAGCGGAGTTGCGCGGGCCGAAGAGCGTGACAGTGGCGGAATCCGCGGAGCCGCCGGTGCCGGGGGTGACCTTCACCTCGACGTAAAGACCTGTTTGGTTGGCGAACTTCTGGTTCTCGACCTCGGCGCGGGCGTCGTAATAGGCGGAACCGGTGGTGAGTCCGGAGTCGGGGCGGTCGATGATGGCGTGAGGGTCGGGCAGGGTGCCGGAATCATCGACGGGTTGGCCGAAGGAAATGGGGTGGTAGTTGGACACGCCCATGGCTGACGTCTGGAGATTCCCGCCCCAGGTCTGGGAGGCGTATTGGCGGAAGTTGGACGAGAGTTTGCCTTCGAGTTGCGTGATGGCGGGTGTGGTGGTGTTGGTGAATCGGCCTTGCGAGGAGAGCAGGCTGCTGAGGCCGCCCATCGTGCTGTCTTTCCACACGCCACTGCTGTCTTTGAGGTTCACTTGGGAGCCGGTGCTGTTGACGAAGGTGATGGGATCGTTGCCGAGGGGTTCGCCATCCAAGGTGCCAGAGCTGGAGGAGTAGCCGCGGCCTTGTGCGGCGGGTTTTTCGCTGGCCCAGGAGTGGTAGATGTGGCCGGTGACGGAGACGGGGCCGTGGAAATTGACGGCGTTGGCGGAGCCGGTTTCCACGGTGCCTTGCGCGAGGGGGAACATGTTGCCGTTGACGTGCACGGGGCCGTAAATGTCGAGGGTGGGGCCCGGCGCGGCCTCGAGGTCATTGTTATCGTAGAAGATGGCGTGTGCGAACAATGGGGCGCCGCGAATGGAGATTTTCTCGGAGACGTAGGCGGTGATGGGCGCACCGATGGGTGGAACGACGGAGGCGCGGGCGAGCACCTGCACATCGCGGCGGTAAACGTATTGGCCTTTCAGGGTGTCGAACTGGTTGTCCGGATTATTGGGATCAACGAAGAAGAGGGCGCCGCTGCTGGGAATGGTGACGAGGACGCCGCCGACGAGCTCCAAGCCATTGGGATTGGTGGCTGAATAAGTGCCGGTGCGGACGGAGCCGCTGCGGAAGAACGAATCGGGCGGCAGCACGAGGGCGTTGGCGCCGCCGGGATCGAACGTGGGCGGCGTGGCGAAGCTGTTGAACTGATTAACGATTTGGGAGAAGCCGAACTCGGCGACCGCTTCGGCGGCGTTGCGCGCTTCGAGCCAGTAGGAATTGCGGCGGTTGAGGCGACTCTCG
Source organism: Horticoccus luteus (assembly GCF_019464535.1). Lineage (GTDB taxonomy): Bacteria > Verrucomicrobiota > Verrucomicrobiia > Opitutales > Opitutaceae > Horticoccus > Horticoccus luteus. Next base: position 688,193 of record NZ_CP080507.1, read on the forward strand.
GTAAGCGACCAGGAGAGAATGGAGGCACTCAATCCGAAGAGGATGATCACGAAGATCATCACGGTGACGAACGCGGAGCCGCGGCGGGGATGGCGCGGGAAAGGGGAGGAGCGACAGGGAGACATGGGTGGGAGGGTCAACCGCGGGGGGAGACCGTGAAGTTGTAGGTGTTGACCGCGCGGCGCAGGACGTTGCCCTGCTCGATGACCTGGCCGCGCACCATGATGCTGCGGTCGTAGAAATCGTAAAACAGCGAGCCGTTGCTGAGGCCTTGAGCGAGTTGGAGCACGACGGGATTGGTGTGCGCGGTCGCGACAGGCACGTTGGTGTTGAGGATTTGATAGAGCGGCGTGACGGCGGCATCGACGGCCGGGCTGAGAGTGCGATCAAATTTACGCACGGGACCGGTGCTGGTGGCGACGGAGGGGTTTTCCGGATCGCGGTAGTAGCCGATGATACGGCTGATGAGAGTCTTGCCGCTGGTGATGTCGGTATCCGCAAATACCAGGAGGAGAAAATCCCCCGACTGGCCATCGCTGACGGCGGCATCGGTGGTGACGCCGCCGGAGGTCACCGAGCGTTGGGAGAAGCTGGGAAAGATGCGGAAGTAACTCGAGTAAACGGCGTTGGTGGTCATCTGCTGCGTGAACGAACGGATGTCGCGGTTCACTTTGATGCGGCCGGCGTCGTAGTGAAAAATGTTGAGCGCGTGCATCGTGAAACGGAGGGCTCCGGCGGAGACCAAGCCGAGAATGGTCATCGTGATCAGGATCTCGACGAGGGTGAAGCCGCCGGAAGGGCGAGCGGACGGCGAAGCGGTGCGCATGATTAGAAAGTGGGGACGACGGAGCGGATCGTGCGGACGGAGCCGATGGCGTATTGGGTGCGAGCGCCATCGCGATACTGCCATGTGTAGATGATCGTGATGCCGAAGACGCGCTGGGCTTGGGCGGAAGAGGTGTTGCTCAAGTCGGAGACCCAGACCCAGAGGTTCAATTTCAGGTCAGTGAGCCCTACGCGGGTCGCAGGGTAAGTGCGCGCTTTGGTCCAGATGCTGTTCCACGCGACCTGCTGAGTTGTGGCGTCTTTGCTTGTGTCGGTCGAAGTGGACGACGTGGCGGTGTAGTCCTTGGAGGTGTCGAAGCCGCGGAGGTTGTCGACGATGCCTTCGGGGGTGACGCCGGGGACGATCGTATTGAGCGCCGGGGGCGTGCCCGTGGAGGTCATCAAGCCATCGGCGGTGGTGTCATCGAGCAACGTGGGGATATTGTGCGAGGCGGGGTTGAGGACGGGGTTGCCCTTGGTGTCCTGGCCGCCGGTCACTTGAACCAGCTCCATGTTCTTCATTTGCTCGATGTAACCTTGGACGATGGTGAGCGCGGAGTTTTGCGTGACACTGCGCTCGGTCAGGCGGCGGCTTTGGAGCAGCGTGGCGAGAATGCCGCCGAGCGCGAGGGTGAGGACGGCGAGGGCGACCATGACCTCCGCCAAGGTCATGCCGCGAGAGGCGGAGGCGGAGCGCCGGCGGGGCAGGAAACGGGGCGCGGGGCAGGTCATTGGGCGGAATAGAGGGGGCGTTGCGAAGCGGGTGCGATCACGCATTCGGCGGAATAACGGCCCTAGCGACAAGGGCCGGATGGCCCTGCCGGGAGAGGCGGCCGGCGCGATCGGGATCGAGGCGCGGCCGGATAAAACCCTTGACTCACCGGCGCGCGTTTGAGTCTTTGACCGGCTAACTTTAATTTTTCGACCATGGCCAACACGAAATCTGCCATCAAAGCCGCCCGTAAGACGGTCCGCCTCACCACTCGCAACCAAGCTGCCCAAACGCGCTTGAAGACGATGCACAAGAAGTTCACGCAGGCGGTCGCGGCCAACGACGCGGCGGCGGCGAAGACGGCGGGAGCGGCTTACGCGTCGGCGATCGACCGCGCGGCCAAGAAGGGGATCGTGCACAAGAACGCGGCCAATCACGTGAAGAGCCACGTTTCGAAATACGTTTTGGCGAAAGCCTGAGGATCCTGAATTTTTTCGCCCCGGCGCACTCTCGAGTGGCCGGGGCTTTTTCATGTCCGCCCGCGGCGATTGCGCCGGGCGGCCGACGAGGGCGCGAGTGGTTTCCGAGCACGCTGCGAACCAATATCATCCAACGCATACGCGGGGTTCGGCGGTGGGGCGCTTGTGGCATTGACCTTCTCTTAACTCTTCTCACGGTCCGGCGTTCTCTGGCGCCCACTCCTTGGGCACCGACCTTGAGCTATGAATACCTCTAAATTGTTTTGTTGTTGGTTTAGCGCGCTGGCTGCCTTGGCCGGCGCATCGCTTGGTTTCGCGGGCGGCGGTCCTTATATGATCCAAAAGGTCCAGACGTTTACCCAGACCAGCGGTGCCGGCGCCGTGGCGGATTTGGGCCAACCCTACTCTTTTCGCGCCAATTCCCTCGTTGAGTCCAACCTGCATCTACCGGACGGCAGCACGCAAACCTTGGTGCTTCAGGATGAAGGAGGCGGTGAAGTGTCTTACGGGCTGCATTTAGACTTCGCGAACCAAGCCGCGCTCGATGCCGCCTATCCGAATGGCATCTATACGATCACGGGCACGGGAATCCCGACGCTCAGCTTCAATTTGACCGGCAATCTCTATCCGACGGCGACGCCGCAGATCACCAACGGCACGTGGAGCAACGGAGGCCTTCTGGTCATTAATCCGAATACGTCCACGACCCTCAACCTGAGCAACTTTTCGACCTACGCCACGGCGGGAGTTGCCGGTCACATGAGCTTGTCGCTCGGTGGCAACAACGTCGACCTTTCACAGGATATACTCACGCAGGCGGCGTTCGATATCGACGTTTCGGCCACGCCGTTTACGTCCGTCACCGTCCCGGCGGGAAGTCTGACCGAGGGGCGGATTTACAACCTGCAATTGGATTTCGACACGGCGACGACGTTTGACCTCATGACGATGCCGGACAGCGGCGTGATTGCCCTCTACGAGAAACATCTGGACGTCTGGGTCGTCGCGCTGGCCGATCCTTCCTCCGCACCGCCGGTGCCGACCATTTCACAGCAACCGGCGAACCAGACCGGCCCCTTGGGCGGGTCGGCGACGTTTACCGCGATGGTCAATACGCATACGATGATGCAGGGCGATTCGCGGACCGCCTGGTATTTCAACGGCGCCGAAATCCGGTTCGATAACAACAGCACAAAGTATCACTACGATTTCGTCGGCGGCGGAATCGGCCTGACCGTGAACAACATCACGCAGGCCGACGTGGGTGTTTACTCGCTGAAGTTCGTCAACGCAGGTGGCATCGCGGCCAGCGTCGGCGCGACGCTGGCAATTGGCGCCGCGGCGCCGCCGGTCATCACCGCGCAACCCATTGCGCAGATGCTCAACGCGGGGCAGAGCGCATTTTTCTCCGTCAGCGCCACCGGCTCTTCGCTCAGCTATCAATGGACGAAGGATGGAGTCGCTCTTCCGGGAGCGACCAGCGCCACCCTCAATCTGAACGGCGTGCAAGTGTCTGATGCCGGCGATTACGCCGTCGCGATCGTCAGCGATGGCGGGACAATCGTGAGCGACTCTGCGACGTTGACGGTATTTGCCGCGCCGGTGATCACCGCGCAGCCGACCAGCGTCGCCGCGCCCACGGGCGGCGTGGCCACGTTCACGGTGAGCGCCACCGGTGGCCCGGCGCCGGCCTACCGGTGGGCGAAAAACAACGTGCTGATTGACGGCGCGACCAACGCCTCGCTCACCTTGACCAACCTCCAAAGCGCGGACGCCGGCGACTATGCCGTGACCGTCGCCAACGATCGCGGCACCGTCGTGAGCAACGTCGCCACTCTCACGGTTACGACGACGCCATCGCTCCCCGTGTTCGTGGCGCAACCGGCGGATGCGTCCGATGTCGTGGGCGGTTCGGTGACGCTCACCGTCACGGTCAACGCACTGCCGGCGGCGACGTATCAGTGGCTCAAGAACGCGACGCCGATCGCGGGTGCGACCAACGCCTCGCTGGTCCTCACGTCGCTCCAGAGCACCGATGCAGGCACCTACGCGGTTGTGGCGACGAATTCGCAAGGCTCGACCACGAGCGCCAATGCCATCGTGACGGTTGGGGCAACGAACTTCCTTTCGAACCTTTCGGTGCGCGCCGCGATGACGCAGGGGCAAACGTTGATCATGGGTTTTGTGGTCGGGGGCGGAGCGAAGCCAGTGCTGGTGCGCGTGGCAGGACCGGCGCTCAACACCTATGGGTTGACGGGCGTGGCCGATCCGCACTTCACGCTTTACGACGAGCATGCAGTCGTCGCAGGTGCGAACGAAGATTGGGACAGCACGCTGGCGCCCCTCTTCATGCAGCTCGGCGCTTTCCCCTTTCTGCCGGGCAGCAAGGACGCGGCGATGCAGGCGACGATCACCGGACCGTATACGGCGCAGGCCTCCGGGACGGGCAATGGCACGGTGCTGGTCGAAGCCTACGACGCCGGGACCAACAATGGTTCGCGCCTCACCAATGTCTCGGCCCGTTACCATGTGGGCACAGGCAACGATATTCTGATCGCGGGCTTTGCCATCGCGGGCACGGGCACCAAGCAGGTGCTGATTCGCGCCGTCGGGCCGACACTGGCCGGTTTTGGCGTGCCCGGCGTGCTCGCGGATCCGCAGTTCACCGTGTATGACCAACAAGGAGCGGTCATCGCGAGTAATGATAACTGGGATGCTTCGCTGGACAGCATGTTTACGACGCTGGGAGCGTTTACTTTGACCCCCGCGAGCAAAGACGCCGCCGCGCTGGTCACGCTCGACGCCGGCAAAACCTATACCGTCCAAGTCTCAGGCGTGGCCAACGGCACAGGTGAAGCGCTGATCGAAGTTTACGATGCGCAGCCCTGAGGTGCGGTCGCGCTGACCTGGTCTTCACAAGCCCGCCGGATACCGGCGGGCTTTTTTGTGGGCGTTGCGCGGCGAGACCGCGCCTGTTTTTCGGACGCGGCGATCGCGGGCGACCTGGGACTGCCGTTGTCCCAGGTCCGCGATAAAGTCAGCGCATCGTGGATTGCGCCGCGCCGGTGCTTCCATGTGACTTTCCCGCCGTGCCCACATCCGCTCATATTCGCCGCCATTTTCTCGCGTGGGACCGACCGTTGTTGGCCCAAGCGGTGGATTGGCTCGCGCGCGATTGGGCGGGCGCGGGGCCGCTGGATCTTTCGAGCACGCTGGTCGTCGTGCCGACGCGGCAGTCGGGGCGGCGGCTCCGGGAAGCGCTGGCGGTGCATGCGGCGGCGCGGGGGCAGGCGGTATTTCCGCCGCGCGTGCTGCCGCCGGATGCGTTGATCGCCTTCGATTTGCCGGCCGACACGGCGACGCCGCTGGAAGGTCTGCTCGCTTGGGCGCATGTGCTGGGGGAAGCCGACCTCAGCGCGTTGCGCGCGGTGTTTCCGATCGATCCGCCGGCGCAGACTTTCTCGTGGGCGCTGCGGCTCGCGCGGAATTTTGTGCGCCTGCAGTCGGCCCTCACCGAAGGCGGGTTGTTCATGGCGGATGTGGCTACGCGCGCGGGGGAAGGTTTTTCCGAAGGCGAACGGTGGCGGCAACTCGCGCGGCTGGAGCGGTGGCAAGCGGAGCGACTCGCCGCCGCAGGGTTGCAGGATGGGCACGCCGCGCGCATCCGGGGCGCGGCGGCACCGCACGGCCTCGAGGGATTTGAACGCGCGGTCTTGCTCGGGGCGCCGGATCCTCTACCGCTGGCGCTCGCGGTGCTGGGGACGTTTGCCGAAGCCCGTCCGGTCGACGTCGTGGTATTTGCGCCCGAAGCGGAGAAGGAGGCGTTTGACGACTGGGGACGCCCGCGGCCGGAAGCATGGGCGCAACGTGAGCTGCCGATCAATGACTTCGAATCGCACGTGCATCTGAGCGCGGACGCGGCGGCGCAGGTGAACCGGATGGCGGAGCTGGCGGGGCGTTATGAAGCGCCGGACGGCGCGCTGGCGCTGGGCTTTGCGGCGAGCGAGCTCGTGCCCTTGGCGGAAACGGCGCTGGGAAGCGTGGGCCGCACGGCGTTCAATCCGGCGGGACGCGAGCGGCGCCAAGAAGGTTTGTTTCAATTGCTCGCGGCGCTGGCGGATCTGGCGAAGGAGGCGAGTTTCGGTGCGGTGGAGGTGCTCGCGCGTTGCCCGGATTTCGGGGCGGGGTTGCAGGCGCGGTTCGGGGCAGGATTTTCGCTGGCGCATTGGCTCGCGCAACTCGACGAGCTGCGGGCGCGGCATTTGCCGGCCACGCTGGCGGCGGCGGTGGCGCACGCCGAGCGTTCGAAGCGTTATCCGGAGGCGCGGCGCGGGCTGGTGGTGGTGACGGAGATCGCGACGGCGCTCGGCGGGAATGATTTCAGCGCGGGTGCGGTCGAGGCGGTGGCGATCATTTTCGCGCAGCGGAAGCTCGATTTGCAGCGGGAGGACGATGCGGCGCTGGCGGACAGTGCGGCGGCGTGGACGGATGTCGTGCGGCAGTGCGGGCGGGCGGAGCGCGCGTTGGGTGCGCTGCCGGTGGCGGCGGCGTGGGAGCTGGCGTTGCAACGTTTCGGTGAAAGCACGCACGCGGAGGAGAAGCCGGCGGGGGCGCTGGAATTGCAGGGCTGGCTCGAGTTGCTGTGGGAAGACGCACCGCACCTCGCGATCGCTGGGTTCAATGACGGCAGCGTGCCGGATGCGGTGGCAGGAGATGTGTTTCTGCCGGAGAGTTTGCGGAGGCGGCTGGGATTGAAGACCAATGAACAGCGTTTCGCGCGCGATGCCTATTTGCTGCATGCGTTGATCGCGTCGCGCTCGCAGGCGGGTCGGGTCGACCTGCTTTACGGGAAGACGTCGCCGGCGGGTGATCCGTTGCGGCCGTCGCGTTTGCTGGTGCGTTGTGCCGAGGCCGAGTTGCCGGGGCGGATCCGGTTTCTCTTTCGACCGCTGACGGCGGCGGACGCGCAGCCGGCGTGGTCGCGCGCGTGGCCGCTGCGGCCGCGGCGGGTGGAACCGCCGGCGCGCATTGCGGTGACGGCGCTGCGGGCGTATTTGCAGTGTCCGTTCCGGTTCTACCTGCGGCACGGTCTGCAGATGGGCGCGGTGGACGCGGGCAAGTGCGAGCTGGATGCACTGGATTTCGGCACGCTGTGTCACGCGGCGTTGGAGCGGCTCGGTGATGAAGCGTGGCGCGATTGCACCGACGAAGCGGCGCTGCGAGAACTCCTGCTGCAGGTTTTCGATGAGCAGGTGCGCACGCGCTACGGTGAACACGTGGCGCTCCCGCTCGTGATGCAGCTCGAGGCGGCGCGCCAGCGGTTGCGCGCGGTCGCGGCGATCCAGGCGCGGGAGCGCGCGGCGGGATGGGTGATCGCCCACGTGGAGCGGAAATTTGAAGTGGCGTTTGGCCATGTGACGATCAGCGGCAAAATCGATCGCCTCGACCGGCACGTGGAGACGGGGGCGTGGCGCGTGCTCGATTACAAAACTTCGGATACGGCGGTTTCGCCCGAGACCAAGCACTACGGCCCGGTGCCCGGAGATCGCGAACTACCGGCGTGGGCGATGATCGACGTGGGGGGGAAACAGCGCGCGTGGACGGATTTGCAGTTGCCCGTGTATTTGCATGCGTTGCCGACCCTCGGGCTGGGGATCAGCACCGGACTGAACGACGTGACGTGCGGCTACTTCAATCTGCCGAAGGCGGTGAGCGGCACGGCGATTGCGCTGTGGCCGGATTACACGCGCGAGTTGCACGACGCCGCGGTGGCGTGTGCGCAGGGCGTGGCGGGGGCGGTCGCGGCGGGCGTGTTTTGGCCGCCGAATGAAAAGGTGAAAGAGGATTACGATGATTACGCGGCGCTCTTTCAGCGCGGAGCCGCGGCGAGCATCGCGTGGGAGGAGCCCGCATGAGCGCGACGCGACACGTGATGATTCTGGCTTCGGCCGGCTCGGGGAAAACCTACGCGTTGACGAACCGGTTTGTGAGCCTGCTGGCGCAGGGCGCGGCACCGGAGCGGATCGTCGCGCTGACGTTTACGCGGAAGGCGGCGGGAGAGTTTTTCGACGAGATCCTCAACAAGCTGGCCGATGCGGCGGCGGACGAGGTCAAAGCGGGCCGGCTCGCGGCGGACATCGGGCGGCCGGACTTGGGGGCGGCGGATTTCGGGCGCTTGTTGCGCGGCGTGGTCGACGCCATGCACCGGCTGCGGCTGGGGACGCTGGATAGTTTTTTCGCGCGGGTGGCGCGGGCGTTTCCGTTTGAGCTGGGGCTCGCGGGCGAGTTCGAGATTTTGCAGGAGCATGCGGCGCGAACCGAGCGGCAGCGTGTGCTGCAGCGGCTCTTTACGCACACCGGGGAACTGCAGCCGGAACAGCGGGAGTTCATCGAGGCATTCAAGCGTGCGACGATGGGCATGGAGGAGAAGCAACTGGGCGCGCGGCTCGACAAGTTCATCGACGAGCATCACGAGAAATATCTGGGCGCGCCGGCGGCGGAGGTGTGGGGCAATGCCGCGACGATCTGGCCGGAAGGGCAACCGTGGTTGCGAACCGTGGAGCTGGCGCCGGCGCTCGCGGCGTTGCGGACGTGGCTGGCGACGGCGGAGATCGCACCCAAACAACGGCAGCGGTGGGAAAACTTTTTGCAGGCGGCGGAAATGTGGGCGCCGGGAGTGGATATCAAAGGGCCGCTCGCGTATGTGCTCGAGAAGGCGTTGGAGGCGTGGGCGGAATTGGGGCGGGGCGACGTGGAGCTGGCATTCGATCACAAGAAACAGTGCCTCACTTCGGCGGCCGGCGCGGCGCTGGCGGATGTGGTGTGCCATGTGGCGGGCGGCGAGCTGACGCGGAAACTGGCGACGACGCGCGGGATTCACGCGGTCGTGCGCGGCTACGATCAGGCTTACCACGCGGCGGTGCGGCGGGCGGGCAAACTGACGTTTGCCGATGTGCAACGCCTGTTGATGCCGGGGGGCGGGGAGCGTCCGAGACTGACGCGCGTGGCGGAGGAGGAAGAAGGCAACCGGTTGTTCATCGATTACCGGCTGGACGCGGAGATCGACCACTGGCTGCTCGATGAATTCCAGGACACGAGCTACGGGCAGTGGAGCATCCTGCGCAACTTGATCGACGAGGCGGTGCAGGATGCGGAAGGGCGGCGGAGCTTTTTCTGCGTGGGGGATGTGAAGCAGGCAATTTTCACGTGGCGGGAGGGCGACCCGCGGTTGTTCGGGGAGATTTTTCGCTATTACAATGACGCGGCGCCGGGCTCGATTGAGCAGGAGTATCTGGTGCGTTCGTGGCGTTCGGGACCGGCGCTGATCGAAATGGTGAACGCGGTTTTTGGGGCGGGGGAGGTGATCGCGGAATTTTTCCCCGGGCGGCCGAGCGAGTTGTGGAATGAAGCGTGGCGCGACCACGAGTCGGCGGTGCCGGACCGGGTGGGGCAGGCGGCGTTGCTGCATGCGGACGATGGCGTGGACCGGTTTGCGACGACGTTGCGCCTCGTGCAGGAGCTCGATCCGCTGGCGGCAGGACTGACGTGCGCGGTGCTCGTGCGGAAGAACGACGAGGCGGCGGCGATCGCGGACTACCTGCGGCGCGAAGGCGGCGTGCCTGCCGTGGCGGAGTCGGATCTGCACGTGGCCACGGATAATCCGATGGGTGCGGCGATGCTGGCGTTGTTTCAGGCGGCGGCGCATCCGGGCGACACCCTCGCGGGGGAGCATTTGCGCATGTCGCCTCTCGGCGAAATCACGGAGGCACGGGAGCTCGGCACGCCGGAAGCGTTGAGCCGGCGCGTGCTGAGCCAGGTGCATGCGGAGGGTTTCGAGCGCACGGCGGCTTACTGGCTGCGGGCGGACGGAAATCGGATGCAGGGGAGCGATGTGTTTGGGGCGCAGCGGGCGCGGCAGTTCATCGCGGCGGCGGCGCTTTTCGATGCGACCGGCAGCCGCGACGTGACGGAGTTCGTGGCGTTCATGCAGGTTTACAAGGAGCGCGAACCAGAGAGCGCGGCGATGGTGCGCGTGCTGACCATTCACAAATCCAAAGGCCTCGGCTTTGATGTGGTGATTGTGCCGGCGTTGGAGGGCACGCGGGTGGACCAGGCGCGCGAGGGGCTCGCGATGAAGAAGGCGGCTGATCGTTCGGTCGAATGGGTGTTGGACCTGCCGACCAAAGCGTTGGCGACGGCGGATGCCGTGTTGACGGACTATGTGCGGGAGGCGGAGGCGGTGGCGGGCTACGAGGCGTTGTCGCTTCTCTACGTGGCGATGACGCGCGCCAAGCGGGCGATGTATGTGATCACTGAGCGCGTGGGAAAATCGAGTTCGCGCAACTTTCCGCAATTGCTGGCCCGGACGCTGGGGGAGGCGGACACGATGATAAAAGTCGGCGGCCTCACCCTTCCCGGAGCATGGGCCTTCGGTGATCCGGATTGGCGGCAGCAGGTGTCGACGCTGGGGCCACCGGCGGCGCCGGACGAAACTTTGCCGCTGCTGCCTGAAGCGGATCGCACGGTCGGTGTGCGCGCGGTCGCGCTGCGTCCTTCGAGCGAGCGCACCGGAGTCGTGCCGGCGCCGCAGGTGTTTGCATTAAACGGATCGGCGGCGAGTGAGTTTGGCACGTCGGTGCACGGGCTGTTGGCGGATATCGAATGGTGGCCGCACGCGAGCGGCGAAGCGTGGAAGCGTGGCTGGGAGGCTCGCGGGGTGGAGCATGCCGCGATCGCGGAGGCGTGGCGTTGCGTGACGGCCGCGGCGCTCGGAGAAGTGTGGCGGCGGCCGGCGGGCAAAGCAGAAGTCTGGCGGGAGAAGGCGTTCGAGATTCTGCTCGATGGCGCGTGGATCACGGGCGTGTTCGATCGGGTGGTGGTGGCGCGCGACGACGCCGGCCGGGCGACGGCGGCGGTGGTTTATGATTTCAAAACGGACCGGGTCGGGAACGAGGGGGAGATTGCCCGCGCCGTCGAGCGTCACGCCGGGCAACTGGACATCTATCGGCGCGCGGCAGCGGTGCTTACCGGTTTGCCGGTCGCGGCGGTTGTGACGGAGCTGGTGTTCACGGCAGCCGCGCGAAGAGTGGTGGTGCCGGGAGCTGCCCGCTAACGCGGACAAATTCGGGCTTTACAGCCGGCGCCGGGCTCCGCACGGTTTCCGGCATTCATTTACTTAAAACATGGGCAATCTGAAAAAGAAGCGGCGTCTTAAGATGTCGAAACACAAGCGCCGGAAGCGGCTTAAGTCGAACCGCCACAAGAAGCGCACGTGGCAGAAGTGACCGCGTCTGCGAGCGCTCAACATTTTGCGCTTTGACCGCACCCGCCGCCTCCACGCGGCGGGTTTTTTGTGACTGCGAGGCCCGACGCGAGGCGGTCTTAAAGAATGAGTGAAAAGCCGGTGGGGCACCGGGGGGCTACCGGGTTTAGTCTTGCGCGATTCGAGGGCGGTGACGAGCGTGAAGACCCCGCTTGACCGAGCTTTTGTTGCCATCGTTTTGCTGCTTTTTGCCGCAAGGCATGGCGTCGAGGCCGCAGGTCCGACGGTGTTTTCATGCTCTTCGCCACCAAGCCCAAAGGCTATTTTGTCGCGCGGAACGCCGATCAGGTGTTGCTCGCCCGGACGTCGAATCCGACTGAATCGCCTGTGACGATCGAGGCGTTGCGGAGCTGTGCGGCGGACGATGCCGCAGCGATGGCGGCGGCGCTGGGGGAATTGCAACCGAAGAAGGCGCCCAGCGGCTACTTGCACGCGGTCTGCGGCGTGCACCCGGAACGGCAGGTGATCCGACGGGCGACCTTGGAGTTAAAGCGTGTGAAGGAGCCTGGCTATCTGGAAGAGGCATGCGCGACGCAGTTGCGCATCGAACCGAAGGATTACGTGCTGGCGGTGCTTAACGCCAACGACGGCAGCGACTATGATGTCGCGAAAGCCACCGGCAAAGAGGTGACGGTGTGCGGATTGCGGCACGATGACATCGCCACCACGCAGGAAGCGCTGCTGGCGGCGGGCATTTATCCGGAGCGGCTGGAGCTGGGGGCGGTGGCCGCGATCGGCGCATTGACGGACGTGTTGACGTTTGCCCATTCGAAGTCGCCCACGCTCTTGCTGGAATTTGGCGCGGAGATGACGAACTCGTTTATCGTGAGCGCGAACGGCCTCGAGGCGGCGCGGCCGATCGGGAGCGGACTGCAGTCGATGGTCCCGATCGTGCAAAAGGAATTGGGTCTGAAGGACGAGGAGGCCGCGGCGAAGCTGTTTTACTCGGGCGCATTTGATTTCAGCGGCCTCGGACCGGCGTTGATTAAGAAGCTGCTGAAGGAATTACAGGCTTCGATCGGGTTTTACGAAGTGCAGACCGGCCAGTCCGTCGGGCAGTTGGTCTGCACACAGCTGCCGCCGGTGCTGGCGTGGTTGCAGGACGCCGTGGCCAACGCGCTGGGCGTGACGGTGCTGACGGTTGAGTTTGAGCCGTGGCTGCAGTCGCGGCGGATCGTGTTGCCGGAGACGTTGCGCGCGACGGTCACGGATACGCGTTGGTTGGGGTTGTTCGGATTAATGGCACGATTTGAAGGCGCCCATGCGGAAAATTCTCCAGCGAAAGCCTAAGGCGGCGACTGCGCCCATGGTGCCGGCGTGGCACCCGAATTTCCGCGACTACGAACGTCTGCCGGACGTGAAAGTCGTGCGCACGGCGTTTCTCGTGAACGGCGCTGCGATCGTGGTGATGACGGCGCTCTTGTTGTGGGTGGCGTTCAACGAATACCATTTGCGGGACTTGCGCAGCCGGATCGAGGCGTGGGACGCGCAAATCCACCGGAACCGGGTCGCGAGTGCGCGCGCGGTGGCGCTCTATAAAAAGTTTCAAACGGATGAGGCGCGGCTGCGGGAGATCGACGCGTTCGTAAAATCGAAACCGGCGTTTTCGCCGTTGATGTTGCGATTGGGGGCGACGCTGCCGGCGACGATGGCCCTCGATGCCGTGACTTGGCGCGACGGCAGTTTGTCGCTGCGGGGCACGGTTCGAGGTTCGCCCGATGCGGCGAGCGGGTACGCGTCAGCTTACGTGGAGCGGTTGCGCACCGATGCGGAGTTGGGACCGCTGTTTGAAAGCGTCACCCTGACCAGTGTGGCGCGGCACGCAGTCACGGGCCGGCTGCTCGTGGAAATCGTGTTGGCCGGGAAGGGCACCTCCAAGCCTGTGGCCAAGAAATAACATGGCACTCACCGGACCCCAACTGCTGGCGGCGCTGAAAAAGCATCCCGTCGCCACTCTCGCCATCGCCGTTTCGATTGGTTGCGCGGCACTCCTTTATTTTCGCCAAGGCGACAGTGAGGCGCTGACGGCGGATCTGGAGCAAAAGACGCAGGAAGGCGAGCGGCTGGAGGCGAACATCAAAAATTCGACGCAGCTCACGGAGCAATCGGCGGCGTTGAGCGAGGCGATGAATGCGGTCGAAGGCCGGCTGATTCGTGCAGCGAACCTCGCGGATAACCTCCAATATTTTTACCGGCTCGAATCCGAAACCGGCGCCAAACTGATCGACTTGAAGCAAACGGGAGCGGAGTTGCCAGCGGTCAAGGGGCCGAAGCCGTTGTTTCAGCCGATCGGTTTCACGGTGGGATTGCGCGGGAGCTATGATCAGGTGCTTGAGTTTGTGCGCAAGGTGGAGAACGGCGCGCCATTTTCGCGCATCGTCGCCGCGACCGTCACGAGTCCGCCGGAGTCTCTCGACAAAGGCTCGTTCGTCACGCTCAGCCTCAACGTCGAACTGCTCGGATTGCCATGAGGATACGCTGGACTCTTCTTTTGCTGATCGCCCTCGCCGCGCGCACGGCGTTCGGCGCCGCGCGCGCTGATGTCCCGCCCCCGGCTGACCGGGCCCCCGTGATTGAGCTGGCGCGACGACTGGCGCAACCGCCCAAAGTCGAACCGCTGGCGGTGGATCTGCCGCAACCGTTTAACCCGCCCGGCTTCGACCTGCCGGATCCCTCCGAACGCCGTCCGACGGCCGCGCCGGCCGCCGGCGAACCGGCCGCTCCCGTGACGGATCGGCAGGTGCTGGAAAAGATCGCGGCGCGCATCCGGCCCTCGGGCCTCGTGATCATCAACGGCGAATCGCTGCTCATCTTCGGCCAGAAGCGCCTGAAGGTCGGCGATCATCTGATCGTTACTCTCGATAAAACCGACTACGACGTGGAAATCACCGCGATCGATTCGGCCGGCTACTCGCTCCGGCTAAATCGCGACGAAATCACGCGTTCCCTGAACCCCGGCCATACTCCATGAGCTCACGTCCGCTCCTTACGACTCTCCTTGCCCTGACTGCCTTGTCGCTCTCGGCGCAGCCGGCGACGCCTGCGGCCACCCCGGTGACCCCGGTGGTGGTGACGCCTGCGCCCGCGCCCGTGCCGGTCAAAGTCATCCCGGCGTCGGCGCACCCCGTCGAAACGGTCACGATCAAGGAAACCGCGGCGGCCACCCCCGCCGTGAAATCCCGCGACGCAGCCGGCCACGATACGCTGTCCGTCGATTTTCCCGATACCGAGATTCGTGACATCCTGCGCAACGTCGCCGATCTGTTCGAATTGAACGTCGTGATCCCCGATACGTTGCAGGGGAAGACTTCGATCAAGCTTCGCGACGTGTCGTGGCGCCAGATTTTCCAAGTTGTGCTCGCACCGGTGAATTTCACCTACGTGGAGGATGGCAACATCATCAAAATCATCTCGCTTGATTCCCTTCAGCAGGAGCCGGTCGCGACCGAGGTGTTCATGCTCAACTACGCCCGGGCGTCCGACCTGCTCGCGTCCGTGTCGCCGCTGATCGACGCCGCCGCCGGCGGCCGCATCGTGGTCGATGCCCGCAGCAACAGTCTCGTCATCACCGAGCGGCCGTCGCGCATGAATCGCATCCGGCCGATCTTGGAGCAACTCGATCGGGCGACTGATCAGGTGATGATCGAGTCGAAGTTCGTCGAGGTGACCGACCGCGACATCAAGAACATCGGCGTCAACTGGGCTTCGCTGGCCGGCTACAACATCACGGCGGGCGGCGCGGGGGAAAATGGCGCGTTTGGCAACGTCTCGCGCAGCCGCGGCCAGAGCACGCAAAATGGCAACTCGGGCAATACCGCGACGACCAGCGGCACCAATAACAGCAGCAGTTCCACCGGCACGAACGGCCAGTCCAACGGCGCCACGACCACGAACACCGTTACTTCAACGGGGGGCATCGTGACGTCCACCGGCACCACCAGCCTCAACACAGGCCTGACGGGCAGCACCACGACGACGACCACCACGGGCACCACCGGCGCGGTCAACGACACCTTCAATGTCCTCCAGTCGCTCACCAACACCGGCGCCACCGACCGCGCGCTGTCGGCGGTGTTTTCGGCCGACCAATTCAAACTCGTGCTGAGCGCGTTGCAGAGCTTGAACACCACGAAGATCGTTTCGAACCCCACGATCGTCACGCTCAATAACACCGAAGCGTCCATCAACGTCGGTGAGGAGCGGCCGATTCCGAATTATTCCTACAGCGAGCAGAAGGGCACCTTCGAAGTCAGCGGGTTTACCTTCAAACCGATCGGCGTGCTGCTCAAAGTCACCCCGCAGGTCAACGGACGCGGCTTCATCAAACTCAGTCTTTCCCCCGAAGTCAGTCAGCCCAACGGCAGCGTGGTCTTCGGTGGTGCGAGTGGCACGGAGATTCCGATCATCGCCACGCGCCGCGCGACCACGCAGGTCTCGCTGAAAGACGGTTACACGATGGGCATCGGCGGCCTGCTCACGCAGAACGCCAACACCGGCCAGACGAAAGTGCCCGTCCTCGGCTCGATCCCGCTCGTCGGGCGGCTTTTCCGCTCGGACAGCAAGGATGTGACGACGAGCAATCTCATCATCTTCATCACCGCGAAAACGATCAGTGCTGACGGTGCGCCCGTTGAAGAAGTGTTCAGCTCGCAGCAAGTGCGGCAGTTGGAAATGAAGCGGGAAGACCTGCCGGGCTATCGCGACGGCGCGGATCCATTCGTGAAAACGATGACACCAGCCGAGGCAAAGGCGGCGAAGAAAGCCAAGCAGCAGCAATGAACGGCCGTCCCGGATCTCTTTCACTCTCAACCGAAGGTGTGACCATGAAACCTTGGTGGAAACTTCTCTGCGGCGCAGCGCTGTCGGCGGCCCTCGCGCTGACTGGCTTCGCTCAATCGCAGTCCCCGATCAACGTCACGATCATCGGCATTGGCGTGAATGGCGTGCCGACCGCGCCAGCCAACGAACGCTCGGGACCCGCCGGCACGCCGATCGAAATCGAGGCGCAGGGCCTCGGCACCTCGATGATCACGAGCTTCACTTATTCAGCTTACGTGAACGGCGTGCATATCGGCACTTCGCAAACCGCCATCAACCCGCCCAGCACGTTTATCGTCGAGTGGACGCCACCGGCACCGGGTGCGTATTTCATCACCGTCAAAATCGATGACGGCACCAGCACCGCCACGTCGCTGCCGGTTCGCTACTTCGCGACCGGCACGACGGTGAACAGCCCAGTCGACGGCACGCTCGTCCCCGCGGGATCCTCCGTGGTTTTGAAAGCCGACGCCACCGGCGCCCAGGGTTTCGTGAAACAGGTGCAATTTTATGCCAACGGCGTGGCGATCGGCGCGGCGGATACGACCTATCCCTACTCGTTGATCTACACGCCCCAAGGCGCTGGCGGCACGAGCTACAGCATCACCGCCGTCGCCACCGACAACAATGGGGCAATGTTGAGCACCAGCCCGGCCATCACGCTCACCACCGTGACACCCATTCCGGCCCCGCCGACGAGCGTCATCAGCACGCCCGAAGATGGAGCCGTCATCGCGGTTCCCTCCGCGACCTCGCCGCTCGCGGTCGTGGTCGACGCCAACAGCAGCAGTGGTTTCGTGAGCAAAGTGGAACTGTATATCGACGGCGTGCTGTCGGATACGAAGACCACTTATCCATATAAGTTCACGTGGACGCCGCAGGTCGTGGGCACGTATCACCTCGTGGCGTTGACCTATGACGACAAGAATAACGTCGTGGCTTCGAGCGCCGGCGTCGGCGGTGGCGCCACGCCGACCCCGACGACAGTCACGATCGCGGCCCCGCCGACCGTGACCATTTCCGCGCCGACGGCGAACAGCACCCTGACCAGCGGCACGCCCGTGCAGGTCAGCGCGACCGCCACGGATCCAGGCGGCCATGCGATCACCTCCGTGCAATTTTTCGTGGACAGTGAATTTGTGGGCGTGGTCAGCACCCCGAGCGCGGGATCGACCTACACGATCACGACGACGTTGTCGCAGAAAACATCGTCCGACGGCACGCCGATTCCCTCCAGCATCACCGCGCTGGCGACGAACAATGTCGGCCTCGCGACAATTTCGAGTGCCATCACGGTCAACGTGACGGCCGGCGGCGGCAGTGGCGGCGGCACCGTCATTGGCAATGCGCCGACGGTCAGCGTCACCGCGCCCGTCGCCGCCACGCCACTCGCCGTCAACGTGCCGCACACCTTGGCGGCCAACGCGACCGACACCGATGGCAACATCGTGTCCGTGCAGTTTTTCGTGAACGGCACCTCGGTCGGCACGGTGAACACCTATCCCTACTCCCTTTCCTGGACGCCCGTCAGCTTGGGCGCGTACGCCATCACCGCCGCGGCGACCGACAACGACGGCAACTCCGTCACGAGCAGCACAGTGAGCGTCAGCGTGGTCGACCCCAGCGCCAGCGCGCCGACGGTCGTGGTGACGAGTCCGGCCAACCTCGCCTCGATCGCGGTCAACGCACCGCAGACGCTGATTGCGAGCGCGACGGACGATGTCGCGATTTCGGGGGTGCAATTCTACGTGAACGGTCAGCCGCAAGGGTTGCCGATCACCGCGTTTCCGTATGCCACCTCCTGGCTGCCCGCCTCACCCGGCACCTACGCGATCAAAGCGGTGGCGAGCGATAACGTGGGCAACCAAACCACTTCGGCGACGAACGTCATCACCGTCACCGCGACGCCGCCGGCTTCAGCGGTCGTGGTCATTACGGCTCCATCCTCCGTGCCGACCATCTTTGTTAACAGCGCGCATACCGTGTCGGCGGACGCGGCGGTAGCCAATGGCAACATCGTTTCCGTACAGTTCTTCGCCAATGGAGCTCCGATCGGCAACGTGAACAATTATCCGTATGCCGTAAGCTGGACGCCAGTCACACCCGGCACCTACGCCCTCACTGCGGTCGCCAAAGACAATCACGGCCTCCAAACGACTTCGCCCGATCAAGTCGTCACGGTCGTGGCTGGTTCGGCGCCAAGCGTTACGCTGGTCGCTCCTGCGGACGGCGCGAGCGTCGCGCTGGGCGGGACACAGAACATTACGGCCAGCGCTAATGGGGGTTCCGCGAGCGTTGCGTCCGTGCAATTCTTCTTGAACGGTAACCTCCTTGGGGTCGCCACGAGCGCGCCTTACACGATCCAGTGGACGCCATTGACACTGGGAACTTACGCGTTGACCGCCGCCGTGACGGACACAAATGGACATACCGTCACGAGTGCGCCGATCTCTGCGACAGTGGTCGTGCCCAAGCCCTCGCTCGCGTTCACTCCTCCGACGAGCGTTACTGTCAATACCCTGCAAACACTGGTCGCTACCGCGACGCCGGTCGCCGGCACTTCCGTTACGCAAGTGGAGTTTTTTATTAACGGGGCTTCGGTCGGGGTCGACACGCTGGCGCCCTATACGATGCCTTGGACGCCGGCTGCCACAGGCACCTATACACTCTCAGCTATTGCGACGGATAGTCTGGGCGGTCAGTCAGCACTTGTCTCGGTTCCGGTCAGCGTCGTCGCATTGCCGCGCATCGACGTGGTCTCTCCCAATGGCGGCGCCACCTACGTGCTCGGCACTCCTACCGCTCTGGTTGCCAATGTAACCGTGGGCAGCGGCCTCGTGGCCGGCGTTTCATTCTTCGTCAACGATGTCAACGTCACGCAAGGTGATGAACTGCTCGCGCCTGTCGCTCTTCAGGGCAGCGGGTCGCCTTTCTTTTCGCAAAATTGGCTCCCTGCTGCGGCTGGCAACTACAGTGTCGTTGCGAAGGTGCGAGATACCAACGGTAACACGGCCACCTCAACTCCGGTGGCCATCACGATCACGTCAGGTGTGGCCCCGACGGTAGCCATGGCCACGCCTGCGAATGGTGCCATACTGTCTATTAATGTCCCCGTGATGCTCTTAGCGAACGCGAACTCGACCACAGGTTCGATCTCCCGTGTCCGTTTTTTTGCGAATAACATGACCGTCGGTGATGCCGTTACGGAATACCCCTATTTTGTCTCCTTCACGCCGCCGTCCCCTGGCGTTTATGTGCTCACAGCACAAGCGACGGATAATCTAGGCAATATCACCACCAGCGCGCCGCATATCGTCACGGCAACGCCCGCGGCGACTTCGATTGCGATCACGGCGCCGACGAACGGAGCGACCGCCCTTGTCAACAAGACTCACGACATCACAGCGACAGTCACAGCGGGCAGCGTTCCGGTCAGCAACGTGGAGTTTTTTGTTGATGGCGTTTCCATCGGAGTGGCGACGCAGATGCCCTATACCGTTTCGTGGACTCCAACGCTTGCCGGTATGCACATTGTCAAAGCGGTCGCAACTGATCTGGTGGGAGCCAAGACATCGTCGCTCGCGGTAAGTCTCGTCACGCCGCTAAGCGTCGCAATCACCTCGCCGGCCAGTCTAGGCACGGTCGCTGGTGGTGCCGTAACACAGGTGACGGTGACCGCGACGAGCACGAATGGTTATCCGGTGAACGTGCAGCTTTTCGCCGACGACAAATACGTTGGCGAAACGACCATCATGACCGCCGGCGGGTCCGGCACGATCACCTTCACTCCAGTGCAGAAGAAAATCATGGATGCCAACGGCAACCTGGTCTTGGTGCCCACGCCCTTGAGGGCGGTCGCCAGCGACGTGAGCGGAGTAACCGCCACCTCTGCGGAGATTCAGGTCAACGTCACGGAAGGCGGCAGCGGGACGGGCTCGACGGTCGTCGGCCAGCCTCCGGTGGCTGCGTTGATTACGCCCACGGCCAGCACAACCTTGCCGGTCGCCGCTCCGGTCACGCTTGGTGCCACGGCTTCCGATCCCGACGGCAATATCACGTCGGTTATCTTCCGGGTGAACGGCCAGGTGTATGCCACCCTGAACGCATATCCTTACTACACGTTGTGGACGCCGACGAATCTCGGCACTTACGCGATCGACGTCAAAGTCACCGACAACGACGGCAACACCACGATCAGCGCCCCAGTGACGGTGTCCGTCATCGATCCCGGCCCGGGATTGCCGACGGTCGCGATCACAAGTCCCGCCAACAACGCGGTCGTCACCGCCGGGACGATTACAAACGTGACCGCGTCCGCCACGGATGACATCAGCGTGGCGCGCGTGCAGTTTTACGTGAACGGCCAGCCGCTCGGCGAGGCCATCACTGCTTCGCCTTACAACGTGAGCTGGACGCCTTCGACTCCGGGCACTTACACGCTGGTCGCCCGCGCGACGGACAACATCGGCAATCAGGCGACATCCAGCCCGGTCACGGTGACCGTTGGCACCAACGCGGCCCCGGTCGTGGCGTTGACGACACCCACTTCGGGTTCGAGCGCCGTCAGCGGGATGCCGGTAAATCTCACCGCCACTGCGAATGACGCCGACGGCACCGTCGTGCTGGTGCGTTTTCTGGCGAACAATATCGAAGTCGGGCGGGCGACGACGGCGCCATTTACGGTCGCGTGGACACCCGGTTCGGCGGGTGCTTATACGCTCGTGGCGGAGGCGACGGATAATTCGAGCAATGTCGCGCTGTCGGCGAGCGCCAGCCTTACGGTCGTGGCAAACCAAGCGCCGACGGTGCGCGTGACGGCGCCGAGCGACGGCAGCACGTTGGCGCAGGGCACGGCCACCACGATTACGGCTCAGGCGGCGGACGCCGATGGCTCTGTCACCTCAGTCAAGTTTTACGTCAACGGAGCGCTGCTCGCCACGGGGGCGGCGGCACCTTACAGCACGCCTTGGACGCCGTCGTCAGCGGGCTTGTATCGCCTCAACGCGGTCGCAACGGACAACGCCGGGATCACCACGACGTCGGCTGACGTTAATATCATGGTCGTGAGTCCGGGCAGCACGGCGCCGGACGTCGTCTATAAAGGCATCTACGGATCAGCGGAGCAGGGCACGTTCATGATGATCAACATCGGTGGAAAGCATGCGGCGTTGATCGGCCAGTCGAGCAGTGGGCCGGCGAAAACGTATTTCCTACCGGCAGTCACATTGAACAGCACGGGCGGATTCGACGCGATGCTGGGCGGCAAAGCTTTTGCCGGGCAGGCGACCGAGGGCGCGGCGACCGCCACGCTGGGCGGCAACGCCGGCTTGGTCTTCATCGCCCCGACCGTCCCGGCGGCCGGAAGCGCCGTGGCATCCGGTTACTACACGGGCAATCTCACCGGCGCGCCTGCAAGCCAGGTGGCGGCTATCGTCGCGCCCGACGGCTCGATCGAGGTTTATGTCGCCAATGGCACTTTCACGGACGCGGGCGCCGGCACGGTGGACGGAACCGGCGCATTCCGGGTGACGACCGCTGCGGGCAATACGCTGAGCGGCACCGCCGATCCGGCGACAGGTTTCCTCACGGGCACGCTCACCGGCAGTTCGGGTGGCGCGTTCACCGGCGCGATCGCTTCGGGCTCCAGTTTGAGTGATGGCGCGCTGCTCAACGTCTCGACGCGCGGACTCGCGAGTGCGGGCGATAAAGTGCTGATTGCGGGCTTCGTCGTGGAAGGCACGACACCGAAGCGCATGCTCGTGCGCGCCGCAGGCCCGTCACTGGGTCTGGCGGGGCAAGTCGCGAATCCCTCGGTCGCTCTGTTCAATCAGGCGGGAGCAGCGGTGGCCTCCAACGACGATTGGGCCACGCCGGTCGGGGTGGGCGCGGCCACGCAGGGCGACATCGCGGCAGCGGCGAATCTGGTGGGCGCGTTTCCTTTCACCACGGCATTCGATTCCGCCGTGCTGACGACGCTCGCCCCCGGCGTTTATACGGCGCAGGTGAGCAGCGGCTCAGGCACCGCGGGGATCGCGCTTGTGGAGGTTTACGACGTCGATACGCCCGCCTCATTTTCGGCGAAGAAAATCGTCAACCTCTCCACGCGCGGACAGGTCGGCGCGGGCGGAGATGAAGGCTTGATCGCGGGCTTCGTGATTTCCGGCCATGCGCCGAAGAAGGTGCTGATTCGCGGGGCCGGGCCTTGGCTCGCGCAATTCGGTGTCGCGGGTGTGCTCGCGAACCCCAAAATCTCGCTCTACCGCACGAATCCCCCGGCCGCGCCCACCTTGGTGCGCGAAAACGACGACTGGGAGGTGGGGAACGACTCCGCGCTCATCGTGGACGCGACGGCGAAGGCTCGGGCGGCGCCGTTTGACGCGGGCAGCAAGGACGCGGCGATTCTGCTGCGGCTGCCGCCCGGCGTTTACACGGCGAATCTCACGGGCGTCGCGGGCGCAACGGGCATCGCGCTGATCGAAGTCTACGAAGTGCCGTAAACGCGGTGGGCGCAGGAAACGGCGGGCGCATCGCGGACGGTGCGCCGCCGCCTCGCGTTACCACCAGCCCGCGACGAAACCGGCGCACGCTTTGATGGCGAAGACGCCGGCGTTTTTGGCGAAGTGCGCAGCGACGCAGGGCACGAGCGAGCGCGTGCGGTTCCACGCCGCGAGGCGCGCAGCGTAGAGCCACAACGACGTGACAAACACGGCCGCGGCGCTGAACCAGCCTTTCGCGCCAAGGGTGAAGGCGAAGCCGTGTTCATCCCATTGCCAGAGGAAAGGGTGGAGCGCGGCGAACAGCAGCGATGCGCCGAACGCGGCGAGCCACATGACGGTGCGGCCGCGGTTTTCCACCACGAGGTAGCCGCGAAACACCAACTCCTCGATGATCGGCGCACAAAGCGTGTAGAGCGCGAAAAGGATCGTCATGTGGCTTTGCTGCGCGGCGAGCCCGAGGCGTTGTTCCCCCCACGTTTCGGCGGCCAGGATCACCAGCACGCCGGCGCAGGCGATCGTGACGGCGCGAAGAGACGTGGGCCGGGCGCCCGGCAGCGCGCCAGGGCGAGCCTGGCCGGCGGTTTGCGCGCGGTAGTCCTGCCACCAAAAGCGCGCGATCAAGACAGACATCGCGATCATGACGAGGAGGACGACAGGGTTGTTGCTCATGGTGGCAGGGGATTCGTTAGTCCATTGACGAGCGCCTGCCTAGTCCCGTTTGCTAGGTCGCATGCCTGAGGCCCGCCCAACTCCCGGAACCGGTGTGGCGCCGCACGAACCTGCCGCCGCGGCGGGGTTTGAAGCGGTGTTTGGTATTTTGCGCGAACACATGCGCGAGCTCGATGCCTGTTTGCGGGACCAACTCACGGCGTTTGAACCGGAGATCCAGGCGATGGTGGATTACTGCATCGACACGTCGGGCAAGCGTCTCCGGCCGGCGCTGGTCTTCCTGAGCGGCTGGCGCGATGGCGTGCCCGACGATCAATTGGTGCGGGCGGCGGCGGTTGTGGAACTCGTGCATCTGGCGACGCTGGTGCACGACGACATCATGGATGGTGCGGACCTGCGGCGCAATCGACGGACAGCGGCGCGGGAATTTGGCGCTTCGGCGGCCGTGTTGCTGGGCGACGCGCTTTTTGCGCATTCCCTGACCCTCGCGGCGAAATATCCCACCCCCGATATCTGCCACGATGTCGCCAACTCCACGCGCAAGGTCTGCGCGGGGGAAATCGTGCAGACGCTGCGGCGGGGCACGACGAACATCACGCGCGCGGACTATTTTCGCGTGATCGATTTGAAGACGGCAGAGCTGTTTCGGCTCTCCTGCCAACTCGGGGCCAAGCTCGCGCGGCACGAGGACGCGTTTGTCGAGGCGGCGGCGCGTTTCGGCCGGCATCTGGGCATCGCTTACCAAATTTACGACGATCTCGTGGACTTTTTTGGCGAAGAGCAGCGCATCGGCAAAACCCTCGGAACCGATCTGGCGAGTGGGAAACTGACGTTGCCACTGCTGGCGTTGATGGACCGGCTTCCAGCGGAGGACCGCGCGGCGCTCGCGGCGGAGATTAGCGGCGAGGCGGCGCCCCAATCGCTGCTGCGCTTGCGTCAGATGCGCGAGACGGGAGTTTTTGGTGTCGTGACGGCGGAATTGGAGACTGAACTGGCGGCAGCGGCGGCCAGTCTGGCGCCGTGGCGAATGCTTCCGCCGGTGCCACTGCTGTTGAAGCTCAGCGACTTGCTTCAATCGCAGGTGACGGCGCTACGCGCGCGGGCGGCCTGATTGGCGGAAGAACTGGCAGGAGGGAGCGAGGGCACCTGATGCGCGCGTTGACGTGCCGAGGGTGGGTGCGGCGTCAGGTGTCCGGTGCGCGCGTGAAACTTTAGGAAAACACCTCATGACGCGCCTCCGGGATGAGATTCAGTTTGCGCCTTTCGGTGCGGAGGATTGGATTGCATCCGCATGAGCGTGAGCAAGGCACTCGGTAAGACCTTCGTGGCGACGCCGGAGCGTCAGCACGAGGCCGACGCCGATTGGGCGGTGGTGCAGCGCGTGCAGAAGGGGAACGTGGCGGAGTTCGACGAACTCATCCGCAAATATCGGGAGCGGGTGTATGGCGTCATTTACCACATGACGTCGAACCGGGAGGATGCGGCTGACCTGACCCAAGACACGTTCATCAAGGCGTTTCAATCGATCCACCGTTTCCAAGGGCAGTCGTCGTTTTTTACGTGGCTGTATCGGATCGGCGTAAATTCGGCGCTGACACATCTGAGGAAAAGCCGTTTGCGGTCGTTTTTCAGCTTCGACCGGCTCGATGAAGAGCAACGCACATCCGCCGAGGTAATTGCGGCGTTAACGGACGCGACGGGAGCGGATAGGGAAACATTCGTGCATGAGCTTCAGCAAAAATTGAACGAGGCGATGCAGAAATTGTCTATCAAGCATCGCACTGTGATTACTTTGTTCGAGATCGATGGCTTAGGCCACCAAGAGATTGCGGAAGTCATGAACTGCTCGGTCGGCACCGTTCGCTCCCGCCTGCATTACGCCAAGCAGTTGCTGCAGGCGGAATTACAACCTTATATGCGCCAATGAAAATCCCCCATGAACGTTCGGTTACTTTGGAGGATTTGCTGCGCTTGAAGCGGGCAGAACGCCCGTCTGCGGAGTTTTGGACGCAATTCGAGCGCGATCTCCGCCAAAAGCAGCTCGCGGCCATTTTGGTGCGGCGGCCGTGGTGGGCGCCGATGCTCCGCGGCTGGGTGCGTTTTGCGCATCTGCAGTTGCCGGTAGGTGCCACGGCGATTCTCGCGCTGACTTTTTTGGCGGTGCGCCAATACAACGTGGTCAATGTCGGCACGGGCATTGCGCCCGTGGTGGCTCATACCGCGAGCGTGGACGACGAAATTGCCACGCATCGCAGCTTCATCGCACCAACGGAGAAGGTTGCTCAAGATACGCCGTCGGCCGCCGCGGTGACGCATGCGTTGGATATCGATCAACCGGCGAGAATGCCGTCCTTGGGCGATGTGGCGCATGTGGTGCCGCTCCTCGATTCGCCGGCACCGGCGTTGGATTCTCCGTCGGCCCGCTCCATCGCCGCCAACTTGGCGGCCGCGCAGGTGATCGATCCTGAATTGGCGGAGACGCTCGCCGGCCCAATGGATATGTCGGCACGCACCTCCTCCGCGTCGGGCAGGCGCATGGACCCGCTGGCCCGGATTTCGAAGCCCAGCGATGCGCGACGGGCGCGGCTTCTCGCCGGTTCACTGCCCGCGTCACCGATGTATGCTACGGCGTCGTTATCAAGCGACGACACCACGCACGAACGGATCAACAGCCGTCTTGAAGATCGCCTCTATGATTCTGTGCATCGCTTCGAAGCGGATGGGCGCAGCGTCTCGATCAAGTTCTGAGCCCCCGTTCAGCCTTTATTCACCCAAGCCCCGCCGCGTGCGGGGCTTTTGCTTTCCGGCCGGTGAACGGTAAGGTCTCTGCATGCGAACCGAACGAGATTCCATGGGCGAAATGGCCGTGCCTGAAACCGCGCTTTATGGCGCCTCCACGCAACGGGCGGTTCTGAATTTTCCCATCAGCGGCCATCCGCTGCCCGCGCCGTTTCTGCACGCGTTGGGTCTCGTTAAACTCGCCTGCGCGCGCGCCAACGAGGAGCTCGGCCTGCTCTCCGCCGCGAAAAGCGCGCTGGTCCAAAAAGTGGCGCGCGAAATCGCGGACGGTCGGCATGATGCGCAGTTTCCGATCGACGTCTTCCAGACGGGCTCGGCGACTTCGACCAACATGAACGCCAACGAGGTGATCGCTCATCGGGCCGTGCAGCTTGCGGACGGCGCCGGAGCTAAAACGCCGTTGCATCCCAATGACGACGTTAACCTCGGCCAGTCATCGAACGACGTCATCCCCACGACGCTGCACGTGAGCATAGCGATCGCGTTGCAGACGAAGCTCGCTCCCGCATTGGGCGCGCTGACGGCGGCGCTCGAAGACAAAGCGCGAGCCTTTGACGACATCGTGAAGATCGGCCGCACGCATTTGATGGACGCGACGCCGTTGACGCTGGGGCAGGAATTTTCCGGCTATGCGATGCAGGCTCGCAAAGCGGGGGAGCGCGTGGAGCGCGCCATCGCCGCACTGGCAGAGCTGGCGATTGGCGGCACGGCCGTCGGCACGGGCTTGAATTGCCATCCTGATTTTGCCCGCAGGGTGTGCGCCATCCTGAGCGCGGAGACGGGGATCTCCTTTCGCGAAGCGCGCAACCATTTCGAGGCCCAAGGCGGACGCGACGATTGCGTCGAGGTCGCGGGCCAACTCGCGGCGGTCGCGACGGCGATGACGAAGATTGCGAACGACATCCGCCTGCTGGGCTCGGGCCCGCGGGCGGGGCTGGCGGAATTGCGCTTGCCCGCGACGCAGCCGGGTTCGTCGATCATGCCAGGAAAGGTTAATCCGGTGATGAGCGAGATGCTCGTGCAGGTCGGCCTTTATACGCATGGGCTGACGCAGACGGTCGTGCAGTGCGGCCGCGACGGACACTTTGAACTCAACGTCACGCTGCCTTTGATCGCGCATTGCCTGCACGAGGCGATTCATTGTCTCGCAAACGCGGTGCGCGTTTTCACCGAACGCTGCGTGGTGGGCTTGGAGGCGGATGAAGCGCGTTGTCGTGAGTTGGTGGGCCGTTCGCTGATGTTGGTGACGGCGCTCAATCCTTTCATCGGCTACGATCAGGCGGCGGCGGTGGCGAAGGAAGCTTTTGCCACGGGCCGCACGCTGCGGGAAATCGTGCTGGAAAAGAAACTCCTCGATGCGGCGACGCTCGACCGGGCCTTGGACCCTCGGAGTATGACGAAGCCGGCGGCAAAATCGCACGCGTGAGGCGCGGCGTGAGAGTCTTGAACAGCTGACGCGCGGCGTGTTTTTATTTTTGCCATGGCCGTTTTCCA
The DNA here is from genome assembly GCF_019464535.1 of Horticoccus luteus. Lineage (GTDB taxonomy): Bacteria > Verrucomicrobiota > Verrucomicrobiia > Opitutales > Opitutaceae > Horticoccus > Horticoccus luteus. The sequence continues at coordinate 715,808 of NZ_CP080507.1, forward strand.
AGCGACGCGCACGCGGTCCACGCATCGGGCCGGGCTGCATGAGATCACGGAAGAGGTCGCGGGCGAATTGGCGCGCAGCGGACTCTCGCAGGGTATCGTGCAAGTGTTTTGTCCGCACACGAGCTGCAGCCTCGTGATGATGGAGAACGCCGATCCGAGTGCGCGCCGCGATCTCGAAGGCTGGTTCGACCGGCTGGTGCCCGCGGCCGATCCGAATTTCGAGCACACGGCCGAGGGCCCGGATGACATGCCGAGCCACATCAAGATGGCCCTCACCCGCAGTGGGGAATCGATTCCGTTTTGCGACGGGAAACTATTGCTGGGCACGTGGCAGGGAATTTTCTTGTGGGAGCACCGGCGGCATCCTCATCGACGAACGTTCGTCGTCACCGTGCTGGGCGAGTGAACGCGCACGATGCTTGCGATTGCCATCGGGGTCTGAACGGAAAAACTGAGGACCAGCCCCTCAAACCATGCGTCGCGTTTCCCGTTTCCTGTGGCTGATCGTTCTGTTCCTCGTCGCGGTGATCGGGATGAGCGTGGTGCCACGATCAGTTCTGCGAAACGGATGGGCTGTTCGTGCGCCGAGTCAGCCCGTGGCCGAGGTCGCACCACACAAGATCACTCCATCGCTAGCGAAGAACGGAGCGGCCGGGTTTGGTGCACGCGCCTTGTTTGCCTATACGGCGGCGCCGTCCAACGCTGCGCAGTTGGAAAAGGAAGATCCCGCCCCGGCGAAATGGCTCCGTTACGTGGAGCTCAATCCGGCGATGGTGCGTGGCAAGCAAGCGCCCTTTTGGAAAGGCCCGGCCGAGCGGAGGCTCACGATTCCGCTGCCCGATGGGCGGCAACTATCCGTGCAGCTCGATCCCGCCCGCATGCGGGGCGCACAGCACTTCGTAGCAACGGGAGCCATCGAGGGGCGCGAAGGCAGTCGCGTCATCTTCGCTTCGGTGGACGGCATTATGCAGGCTTCGGTGCGCGACCCCGAACTCGGAACGTTCACCCTGCGGCAATACGCTGATGGCACGACGCAGTTCTTCGAAGTCGACGAGGGCCTCATCCCCGCGTGCGGCGGCGATCCGTTGCCGCGACCGCTGATCGCGGCGGGCATGCCACGGGCCTCGCGGCGGCCGACCGCCGCCGCCGCCGGAGGGGCGAACGACGTTTTGGGGGAGGGAGGGGAAACTCATTTTCCCGAGGGCAGCGCCGTTGATACGCCGGTCGTGCAGGTGATGATGCTGTATTCACAGGCGGTGCTGACGAGCACTGTCACCCCGTCGGTCGTGCAGGGCGTGTTCGACATTGGAATCCAGAAGGTGAACGACGCGATGGCATTCAGTCATGTGAACGCGCGCGTCGAGTTAGTGCGTGTGGCGCAGGTCGCTTATAACGAGACGGCGAGCGCGTCGAGCAAGGTGCAGAGCGATGCCCTCGCAGCCCTGCGAGCGCCCGGCGACGGACAGATGGACGAGATTCATGACTGGCGAAACGAGGCCGGCGCCGACTTGGTGTGCCTCGCGTTGCGGCGGGCGGATGCCAGCAGCAGCGGACTCGGCTATCTGCTCCAGACGGCGGGTGATAACGACAATGCTGATTTCGCGTTCTCGGTCGTCCAATACGATTACATCGGCAGTTCCGACGTGGTGCCGCATGAACTCGGGCATAATTTCGGTTGCGCGCATGATCGTGAAAACGCCGATCACGCGGGGGCGTTCAGCTACAGTTACGGTTATCGATTCTACGGGGCGAACTCGAAGCAATACCGCACGATCATGGCGTATGCGCCCGGGTCCGGCGTGGGATTCTATTCGAATCCGAATATCAACGCGCCCGCGCCGATCGCGGTGCCGCTCGGGATCGCGCACGGCTTGCCGGGTGAATCGGATAATGCCGGCACGATCTCGCAAACAGCGTTCGAGGTTTCGCAGTTTCGGTTGCAGCAGCAAAATCCTTCGCTCGGCTCTCTCGTGAATGTTTCCACCCGCGCGTATGTCGGGGACGGAGAACAACAATTGATCGGCGGCTTCGTGGTCGCCGGGGCCGACAGCAAACGGATCCTGCTTCGGGCGATCGGTCCGACGCTGGCTGCACCCGTCTTTGGCGTGACGGATGCAGAAACGAATCCTTCGCTCACGATTCACCAACTCGGCGTCGCCGGGACGGTGGCCGCGAACGACGACTGGGGATTGCAAACGCTGCCGGCGGCGGCCTCGGACGTGGTGACGGCGAGTCAAACCGTGGGCGCGTTTGCGCTGCCGAACGGAAGCCGCGATGCGGCGTTGCTCGTCGACCTGCCGGCCGGTGGTTACACCGTGAACGTCACAGGCGAGAGCCACGGCGAGGCGCTGGTTGAGGCTTACGAACTCGATGGGGCGGTGGGGAAATTAATAAATCTTTCCACGCGCGGTTACGTCGAAACGGCGCGGCCGATGATTGGGGGATTCGTCATTCATGGATCGGCGGGCCGCGCGAAACGCGTGCTCATTCGGGTGCTCGGGCCCACACTGGAAAGCTACGGGGTCGCGAATGCGTTGAACGACCCGTATCTCTCGCTTTACGACGGCGGCGGCCAGTTGTTGTTGAACAATGACGACTGGAGCGCGGACGCGCAGGACGTGATCAGCACGCATGCCGAGGAGGCGATTGTCGCGACGGGGCTCATGCCGTTGAACCGCCGCGAGCCCGCGGTGTTGCTGGATCTCGTCCCAGGCGCCTACACGGTGGTCGTGAAACCGTTTGAGCGGTTGCCGGACCAGCCCGCTCAGCCGGGCGTGGGCATTGTCGAGGTTTACGAAATCGATCAGTGACGCCCGGTGCGGCCGAGTTCCACACGAGCGGCCGCCGAGAAGGAGAGCGGAGCCAGCGCGGCATTTTGGCGCGTCGGTGCGGCGTGGTGGCGCAGGGTGCGTCTTTTCGCTTCGACGGAGGGCGCAAACGCCCTCGGATGCGGTCTGGAATGAAGCCTGCATAGGAGACTTACCATGGATTCCGCCAAGCTTACTCAAATGTCGCGCCAAGCGGTCACGGACGCGCAGAACATCGCTCGTCGTCACCAGAATAACGAAGTCGACACGTGGCATCTGCTGAGCGCTCTGCTCGCGCAGGAAAACGGGCTCGTGCCCGGTTTGATTGAAAAGCTGAATATCACGGCGAGTGCGGTGCAGTTGGCGGTCGATCGTGAGCTCGAGCGGCTGCCCAAGGTGTCGGGCAGCGTCGACACGTCGAAAATCTACGTGACGCAGGCCGTGAATGAAGTGCTCACGCGGGCGGAAGACGAAGCGGGCAAGCTCAAGGATGAATTCGTTTCGGTGGAGCACCTGTTCCTCGGTCTGCTCGATGTCGGCAAGCCGGACGCGATGGCGAAACTGTTCAAGAGTTTCGGTCTCGACCGTGGGGCGGCGCTCAAAGTTTTGCGGGAGATGCGCGGCAACCAGCGGGTGACGAGCGACAATCCCGAGGCGACTTACCAGGCGTTGGAAAAATATGGCGTCGATCTGGTGGCGCAGGCGCGCAAGGGGAAGATCGATCCGGTGATCGGGCGCGATGATGAAATCCGCCGCGCGATCCGCATCCTCTCACGCAAGACGAAGAACAATCCCGTGCTCATCGGTGAACCAGGCGTGGGCAAGACGGCGATCGTCGAGGGCCTGGCGCAACGCATTTTGCGCGGCGACGTGCCGGAAGGATTGAAGGACAAAACGGTCTTCGCGCTCGATATGGGCGCCCTCGTGGCCGGGGCGAAATATCGGGGCGAGTTCGAGGAGCGGCTGAAAGCGGTGTTGCAGGAAATCAAGCAAAGCGACGGGCGCATCCTGCTCTTCATCGACGAGCTGCACATGATCGTCGGCGCGGGAAAGACGGACGGTGCGATGGACGCGGGCAACATGCTGAAGCCGATGCTGGCGCGCGGTGAACTCCATTGCATCGGCGCGACCACGCTCGACGAATACCGCAAGTATATTGAGAAGGATGCGGCGTTGGAGCGGCGGTTTCAGCCGGTGGTCGTCGACCAGCCGACCGTGGAGGACGCGATTTCGATTTTGCGCGGCTTGCGCGAGCGCTTCGAGCTGCACCATGGCGTGCGCATTCAGGACAACGCGTTGGTGAGCGCGGTCGTGCTCTCGAACCGTTACATCACCGAGCGGTTTTTGCCGGACAAGGCGATCGATCTCGTGGACGAGGCGTGCGCGATGATCCGCACGGAAATGGATTCGATGCCGCAGGAACTGGACGTGCTCACCCGCCGCGTGCTGCAGCTCGAAATTGAAGAGGCGGCCTTGGTGAAGGAAAAGGACGACGCGTCGGCGCGCCGGCTGGAGGTGCTCCGGAAGGAACTCGCGGATGCCCGGGAGAAAAGCCAGGGCCTGAAGATGCAGTGGGAAAAAGAGAAGGCCTCCGTCGACCGCGTGCGCAAGCTGCGGGAAACGTTGGAGCAATCCCGCTTGGAAATGGAAAAGGCGGAGCGCGCTTACGATTTGAATAAAGTCGCCGAGCTGCGGCATGGCCGGATCCCGCAGATGGAAGCGGAGCTCCAAAAGCTCGAACAGGCGGGCAACAGCACGACGTTGTTCAAGGAAGAGGTTTCGCAGGAAGAAATCGCGGAAGTCGTGGCGAAGTGGACGGGCGTGCCGTTGACGCGGTTGGTGGAAGGCGAAAAGGAAAAACTTCTTCGACTCGAAGATGTGCTGCACGAACGCGTGATCGGTCAGGATGAGGCCGTCACGCTCGTGACCGAGGCGATTTTACGCGCGCGCAGCGGCATCAAGGACCCGCGGCGGCCGGTGGGAAGTTTTCTCTTTCTCGGACCGACGGGCGTCGGCAAGACCGAGCTCGCGAAGACGCTGGCGGAAACATTGTTCGATACCGAGGCGGCGACGGTGCGCATCGACATGTCCGAATACATGGAGAAGCACAGCGTGTCGCGGTTGCTCGGCGCGCCTCCCGGCTACGTGGGTTACGACGAAGGCGGGCAACTGACCGAAGCGGTGCGGCGGAAGCCGTATGCCGTCGTGCTCTTCGACGAGATCGAGAAGGCGCATCCGGATGTCTTCAACGTGTTGCTGCAGGTGTTGGACGACGGACGCATCACCGATTCGCAGGGCCGGACCGTGGACTTCAAGAACACGATCATCATCATGACCTCGAACATCGGCTCGCGCTACCTGCTGGAAGGCGTGACCGGCGACACGATTCCGGAAACGGTGCGCGAGAGCGTGATGGCGGAGCTCCGGAAATCGTTCCGTCCGGAATTCCTTAATCGCATCGACGAGACGATTCTCTTCAAGCCGCTCACGCTCGAGGAAATCACGAGCATCGTGGATCTCTTGATGGCCGACTTGAACCATCGTCTCGCGGAGCAGCGCGTTACAGTGAAGCTCGATGCCAAGGCCCGTGAGTGGGTGGCCGAGAAAGGTTACGATCCCGTCTTTGGCGCGCGTCCGTTGAAGCGCTTTCTCCAGCGCCATATCGAGACCAAATTAGCGCGAGCGCTCATTGGTGGCACGGTGGGCGAGGGTTGGGAAGTCACGTTCACGGTGGAGAACGATCAGTTGACGCCGGTGAACGCGAGCGGTGCCGCAAAGTAGTGGGTCGGGCCCAAGTTGCCCGCGGCGATGCTCGCTCCGCTCCGCGCGATCTCGATGAGCTTTGGGATCGCGCGCGGTTCGCGCGTTCGGCGCGGTGCGAAACGGCGCGGACGCGAGGCGAATCCTCTGTGCAAACACCGCCCGCTTTGTTGGCGGTCGGGCGACGCAATCGTTCGGACGCGTGGGTTGAGGTTACATTTTAAGCGCGGCGTCGACGATCGTCTGGGCCTCGTGGAGAATTTGTTTCAAATGGGCTCGGTCGCGGAAGCTCTCGGCGTAAATTTTGTAGATGTCTTCGGTGCCGGAGGGTCGCGCGGCGAACCAGCCCTGCGCGGTCTGCACTTTGACGCCACCGAGCGCGGCGTGGTTGCCCGGCGCGTGAGTCTGTACGCTCGCGATTTTTTCGCCCGCGAGTTCGGTGAGCGTGATTTGCTCCGCCGACAGGTTCGCCAGCGCCGCTTTCTGTGACGGCGTTGCGGCTGCCTCCACACGATCGTAAACGGGCTCGCCGAACTCCCGCGTCAGGCCGCGATATAGTTCGCCCGGATTTTGTCCGGTCCGTGCGGTGATCTCGGCGGCGAGCAAACACGGGATGAAGCCATCCTTGTCGGTCGTCCACACCGAGCCATCGCGCCGGAGAAACGCGGCGCCCGCACTCTCTTCGCCGACAAACCCGAGCGCGCCGTCGAGCAGACCGTCCACGAACCACTTGAATCCGACGGGGACCTCGTAAAGTTTTCGACCGAGCTGGGCAGTGACGCGGTCGATCATCGCGCTGCTGACGACGGTTTTGCCGACGGCTGCTTGCGCGCTCCACTCGGGACGAGTTTTAAATAGTTGGGAGATGGCGACGGCGAGGTAGTGATTGGGCGGGAGAAGCCCGTCGCTCGGCGTGACGATGCCGTGCCGGTCATGGTCCGTATCGCACGCGAACGACAGGTCGAAGCGGTCTTTCATGCCGATGAGCCGCGCCATCGCATACGGCGACGAAGGGTCCATCCGAATCTGGCCGTCCCAATCTACCGTCATGAACCGGAAGGTGGGATCAACGACGTCGTTGACGACCGTGAGATCGAGTTGGTGGCGCTCCGCAATCCGCGCCCAGTAGTGGACGCCGGCGCCGCCGAGCGGATCGACGCCCAGCCGAAGCTTTGCGGCGCGAAGGAGATCCAGATCGACGACTGCGTCGAGGTCTTGGACGTAGGTATTGAGATAGTCGTGCCGATGCGTCGTGGCGGCGGTCAGGGCGCGTGCGTGGGGAATGCGCGGCACGGCGGAGACGCCGCTTTCGAGGAGCGCGTTCGCTTGGCGTTCAATCCACGCGGTGATCGTTTTGTCGGCGGGGCCGCCGTTGGGCGGATTATATTTGAAGCCGCCGTCGCGCGGGGGGTTGTGTGAGGGAGTGATGACGATGCCGTCGGCGAGCCCGCTGTTTCGTCCGCGGTTGTAGGTCAGGATCGCGTGCGAAATAACCGGCGTGGGCGTATAGGTGTCGTTCTCGGGCAGCATGACGTCGACGCCGCGCGCAGCGAGCACCTCAAGCGCCGTCGCACCCGCAGGCGCGGACAACGCGTGGGTGTCGATGCCGAGGAAGAGCGGGCCGTCGATGCCATGTTGAGCGCGGTGGAGGCAGATGGCGTCCGTGATCGCCAGGATGTGGGCTTCGTTGAACGAAAGATCCAACGATGAGCCGCGGTGGCCGGACGTGCCAAAGGCAACGCGTTGCGCCGGGATCGTCGGATCGGGCGCGCCGCTATGGTAAGCGGCCACGAGATGCGGCACATCGACCAAAATCGCGGACGGCGCCGGGTGGCCGGCGAGGGGACTGAGCTTCACGGGACTTGATCTGCAGCGGTGGGGATGGGCCGGATTCGGGCCGGGGTGCTCACGCCTCGTCGTTGTCGTTCGCCTTCGCCGCTTGGGCCGCTTGAAACATTTTATCCCGCTCCGCCTCGATGGCGCCTTCGTCCACGAGCTGCTCGGTCTCGCTGCGTCCCTCGCTGTCTTCGCCCTCGTTCACAGTTTCGAGCGCTTGGTGGCCGGGAGAGCCGGGCACGGGATCCCAGCGCATTGTCTCGGGGAGGGATTCAAGAATCACGTCCTGCCGATCGCGGTCGAATCCGTCCGCGAGTTCGCGTTTTGCGCGCAGGTAATCGGCTCGTGATACCGGACGACCGGCAATGCTCGCCAGCTCCTGCGTGCGCGCGTGGATCAAATCGCGGGTAACGGGGCCGATGCCCGTGGAGTTGTCGGTTAAAACACCTTTGTTGAGAGGATTGTGGGCCATAAATGGGTCTCCAAAACAACGGACACGAGGTTGAGTGTTTTCGCGGCTCAGGGATATCGGAGCGGGGCGGCGGGGGTGGCTGTGAATCTTGTCCGCGCCGCTCATCGAACAAAGATTACGCGCAACGTCGGCGGGTTGCAATGGGGCCTTATCCGAGGCGGGAATTGTCTCTCTCCAGAGGACCGGCATCCGGTGAGGCCCGTCCGCGGATAGAGAGAAATGCGGGTCGCGCGCCAAACCTCGGTCCATTGGCGACGCCGGCCTGAGGCCAGGAAACGCAGGCTGCGCATTTTCCCTCGCGAGCGCGGTGGAGAGATCGGCCGCGCCGCCACCGGTGATGCGTTTATGAAGAAGGAAGGCGGACGGGAACGGCCCGCTCGCGCCCCGGTCGTGAAGTCAACAGTGGAACCAGCATGCATTCACGTCGCGGTCGCAATTGAACACCAGCACTCGAATGTCCCCGTGGGACGTCTGACGGAGCGGACAAACGGTGCGCCGACATCGCGCTGAACAGCGGAGCGGTAGGTCGAAACGATCATGCAATCCCTTTCACTCCGCTGGCAGAGCTTGATGAACCGGCAAGCGCGGCCGGAGAGCAGCCAGCCTCCTCTGCGGGCGGAGCTTTTCAGCGTCGAGCAACTCTCCCGCCACGCCCGCGCGCTGGCGAGCAGCCATCGTGTCTCTTCGGAACGCCGGACCAATCGCCTGCTGGCGCGTTTGCAGGAAAACGACCAAGGCCTGCGCGCATTTAACCGGTCGACCATCGCCGTCGATTCCGGCCGGCGGGTGACGCCGGCGGCGGAGTGGTTGCTCGATAATTTCTATTTGATCGAGGAGCAGATTCAACTGGCCCAGCGGCATCTGCCGCGCGGTTACAGCCGGGAGCTGCCCTGTCTTTCAAACGGACCCTCGGCGGGATTTCCGCGTGTTTACGATATCGTGCTGGAGTTGATTGCGCACGTTGATGCGCAGCTCGACGCCGGGTTGTTGCACGCGTTCGTGGCCGCTTACCAAGCGGAAGCGCCGTTGAAACTCGGCGAGCTCTGGGCGATCCCCATCATGCTGCGGTTGGGATTGATCGAAAATCTCCATCGCGTGACCAGCCGGCTCATTCTCGCGCGGGCCGATCGCGATCTGGCGGATTTCTGGGTGGATCGCTTGCAAGAGGTCGCCAACCAAAACCCGTCGCACCTCGTCATTGCGGTCGCGGATATGGCGAAGGCCGATCTGCCCGTCTCCAGCTCGTTCGTGGCGGAGTTCTGCCAACGCCTGTCGCGCCAGAGCCCGGTGTTGCATCTCGCGCGGAGCTGGCTCGAGCAGCGGCTCGCGGAATCAGGATTGTCCATTGCGCACCTGATCCACCTCGAGAGCCAAAGCCAGGCGGCTGATCAGGTGTCCGTCAGCCACAGTATTTCCAGTCTGCGGGCGCTGAGTGCGATGGACTGGAAGGACTTCGTGGAATCGTTGAGCGCGGTGGAGGCGGTCTTGCGCACCGACCCGGCGGGCGTTTACGCGACGATGGATTTTGCGACGCGCGACCGCTACCGCCACGTGGTGGAGTCACTGGCGCGGCATGGACGATTGACGGAGACGGAGGTGGCGCGGAGCGCGGTTCAACTGGCGACGGACCGGGCGCGGGAAACCGGGCGCGACGACCGTTCCGCGCATGTCGGTTATTATCTCATCGATCAAGGGAGCGCCGCGCTGGCGCGCCTGGCGAAGGTGCGCTGGCCTCGGCACGCGGCGGTGGAGCGAGCGATCCAGCGGTTTCCGCTCACGTTTTATGCGGGCGGCATCAGTGCGCTGACGATCCTCGCGCTGGCGTGGTATTGGCAGGTGGCGGCGCCGTCCGGCGTGGCGCAGTGGAAGCTCGTCGGCGGCCTGTTCATCTTTCTGCTGGCCGCAAGCCAACTGGCCGTGGCGTTGATGAACTGGTTCACCACGCTGCTGATTCTGCCGCAACGGCTGCCGCGTCTGGACTACTCGCACGGCCTGCCGCCCGATCTGCGCACGATGGTGGTGGTGCCGACCTTGCTCACCGACGCCGCCGGTGTCGACCAGTTGATCGAGACGCTGGAGATCCATCATCTTTCCAATCAGGACAAGCACCTGCACTTCGCGTTGTTGACGGATTTTGCCGATGCGGCGGAGGAAAACCAGCCGGGCGATGCCGCGCTTTTGCAGCGGGCGCGCGCGGGCGTCGACCAGCTCAATCAAAAATATTCCGCGGCGGCCGGCGATGTCTTCTTTCTCTTTCATCGACCGCGGCGATGGAATGCAGGGGAGGGCGCGTGGATGGGTTACGAGCGCAAACGGGGCAAGCTCGCCGAGTTCAACGCCGTGCTCCGCGGCCACGGGCGCGACCGGTTTTCGGTGATCGTGGGTGCGACCGAAATTCTGGGAGGAATCACGTATGTCATCACGCTCGACACCGATACCCAGATGCCGCGCGACGCCGCGCGCCAGCTCGTCGGCACGATGGCGCATCCGTTAAACCGACCCGTTTTCGATCCCGTGCGCGGGATCGTGACCAAAGGCTACGGGATCCTGCAGCCGCGCGTGGGCGTGAGTCTGCCGAGTGCGCGACGCTCGTGGTTTGTGCGTTTGTTTGCCGGCGATCCGGGCATCGATCCCTACACGCGCGAGGTGTCCGATATCTATCAGGATTTGTTTCACGAGGGCTCGTTCATCGGCAAAGGCATCTACGAAGTGGATGCGTTTGAGCGCGCGTTGCACGGGCGCTTCCCGGAAAACACCGTGCTTAGCCACGACTTGCTGGAATCCTGCCATGCGCGCTCCGCGCTCGTGAGCGATGTGGAATTTTACGAGGAGCATCCCTCGCGCTACAACGTGGACGTCGGCCGGCGTCACCGCTGGATTCGCGGTGACTGGCAGATTGCCCGCTGGCTTCTCTCGCGGGTGCCCGGCGCGGATTCCCGGAGTCTCGCGAATCCGCTTTCGGTGCTCTCGCAATGGAAGCTGCTCGACAACCTGCGCCGCAGTCTCGTCCCCGTGGCGTTGTTGCTGCTGATGTTGATGCCTCAACTCGGCGCTTTCGGGCCGCTGGTGGTGTTGGTGATCGTGGCGTTGCCGGCGGTGCTCTCGGCGATGGTCAGCGGCATCAACAAACCAAAGGACATGCCGTGGCGCCTGCATCTGCGAGGCATGGCCGGCTCGAGCAGCCGGCAGCTCGGCCAGATTTTTCTGACGCTGGCCTTCCTGCCCTACGATGCCTTGGTGAGCCTCGACGCCGTCGGGCGGACACTCGTGCGGCTGCTGGTGACGCGCCGGCGCCTCTTGGAATGGCGGACGGCCGGAGAGTCGGAGCGCGCGCGGCACGCCAGCCTGGCCCAGTTCTACGTCACGATGTGGATCGCGCCGGTCGTCGCGCTGGCCGCGATCGCGGTCTTGCTGACGCGGCAACGGGATCAACTGGCGCTGGCGATTCCGTGGCTGGGCGTGTGGTTTCTCGCCCCGTGGATTGCGTGGTGGATCAGCCAGCCGATTGCCACCGTGGCGCCGAAGCTGTCGAGCGGCCAGCTTGCGTTCCTGCGCCGCACCGCGCGGCAGACGTGGCATTTCTTCGAGACGTTCGTCACGGCGCAGGAAAACTGGCTGCCGCCGGATAACTTTCAGGAAGTGCCAGTGCCGACGATCGCATCGCGCACGTCACCGACGAACATCGGGCTGGCGTTGCTCGCCAATCTGTCGGCGGTGGATCTGGGTTATCTGCCGGTGGGCGGTTTGTTGCGCCGCACGCAGGAGACGTTTGGCACGCTGGACCGGCTCGAGCGCTATCGCGGCCACTTCTACAACTGGTATGATACCCGCAGCCTCAAGCCGTTGCTGCCGCTCTATGTTTCCAGTGTGGACAGCGGTAATCTCGCGGGACACTTGCTGACGCTCGCCGCAGGATTGCGCGAGCTGCCCGAGGCCCGGATTTTCACGCCGCAGATCTTTGCGGGGTTGCACGACACCGCCATGGCGCTGCGCGAATTGGTGGGCGAAAATGCGGCGCTCGAAAAACTAGCGGCCGAGCTGGACCCGCCGCCGGAAACGTTGCGAGCCGCGCATGCGCTCCTGGAACGGGTGGCGAATCAAGCGACCGCGATCGCCGCCTCGCTGGCGAATGGGGCGGATGATGTGAAGGTCTGGAGCGCGGCGCTGCAGCGAAACTGTGCGGAGCACCTGGCGGATCTGCTGTGGCTCGCTCCGTGGCTGGCGTTGCCGACGCAAACGGCGGGCGGCGCGAGTGGTGGCTCGCTCGCGCATTTGGACGCCGCGCCGACCTTGCGGGAGCTCGCCGCGCTGGATCAAGCGCTGGAGACGTCGGTCGACGCGGGCGGAGACGGAGCAGAATTTCTCCGCTGCGTGCGCGAAGCCGGAGAACACGCCCGTGAACGACTGCGCGTGGCGGAAGCATTGGCCGGACAGAGCGAGGAATTCGCGGCGATGGATTTCTCGTTCGTTTTCAACCGCGTGCAGGATCTGTTCTGCACGGGTTTCAACGTCACCGAGCATCGCACCGAAACCGGTTTCTACGACCTGCTGGCGTCCGAGGCGCGGCTGGGGAGCTACGTGGCGATCGCGTTGGGCCAGGTGCCGCAAGATCACTGGTTTTCGATGGGGCGCCTGCTGGTGGCCAGCCGCGGTGAACCGCTGCTCGTTTCATGGAGCGGGTCGATGTTCGAATATCTGATGCCGCTGCTCGTGATGCCGAACTACGAGAACACGCTGCTCGACCACACGTGTCGCGCGGCGGTGCAGCAGCACATCGAGTATGGCGAGTTGCGCGGCGTGCCGTGGGGCATTTCGGAGTCGGGCTACAACCGGACCGACGTCCACATGAACTACCAATACCGCGCGTTTGGCGTGCCCGGTCTCGGTTTGAAGCGAGGGCTGGCGGAAGACCTGGTGATCGCACCCTACGCGACGGTCATGGCGTTGATGGTCGCGCCGGTGGCGGCCTGCAAAAACCTGCAACGCCTCGCCACCGATGGACGCGTGGGTCGTTATGGTTTCTACGAGGCGGTGGATTACACGCCGGCGCGTCTGCCGCCCGGCGAAACGAGCGTCACCATTTGCTCCTACATGGTGCACCATCAAGGCATGAGCCTGCTGGCGCTGGGGAATATGCTGCGGGGTTTTCCGATGCACCGACGTTTCATGTCGTGCCCTCCGCTCAAGGCGACGGAGCTGCTGCTGCAGGAACGCGTGCCCAAAACGGCGGCCGGCGTGCTGGCGGGCGATCTGCATTTGGAGGAAACGCGCGACGGAGCGGGCCAGACGGAAAACGTGATGCGGGTCTTCACCAATCCCAACCTGCCGGCGCCGGAAGTGCATTTGCTGTCCAACGGTCGTTACCACGTCGCCATCACCAGCGCCGGCGGCGGATACAGTCGCTGGCGGGATCTCGCGGTCACCCGCTGGCGAGAAGATGCGACGCGCGATTGCTGGGGCACATTTGTCTATTTGCGCGAGCCGGCGACGGGCGATCTTTGGTCCGCCGCGTATCAACCGACGTTGCGCGGGGCGAAGGAAGACGAGGCGATCTTTTCCCAAGCGCGGGCGGAATTCCGGCAGCATCGCCACGGTCTCGAAATCCACTCGGAGATCAGCGTGTCACCGGAGGACGATGTGGAACTGCGGCGGATCAAGATCACCAATCGCACGCGCGCGGCGCGCGTCATCGAGGTGACGAGCTACGCGGAGGTGGTGCTCGCGCCGGCCGCGGCGGACGCCGCCCATCCGGCGTTCAGCAATCTGTTTGTGCAAACTGAGTTTGTCGCAAAATCGTCCGCGCTGCTGTGCACCCGGCGTCCGCGCACGGCGGACGAAAAGCCGCCGTGGCTGGTGCATCTCGTGGCGGGAGCGGATGGCGGAGCTGGCGACGTTTCCTGTGAAACTGACCGCGCACGGTTCATCGGCCGCAACGGAACCCTCGTCAACCCGGCCGCCCTGCAAGGCAACGCGCCGTTGTCCAACACGGTCGGCTCCGTGCTCGATCCGATCGTGGCGCTGCGCCGCTTGGTGTCGGTGCCAGCGAACGAGGCCGTCGTGATCGATTTTGTGCTCGGCGTCGCCGAGACCCGGGAAGCCGCGCTCGCGCAGGTGGAAAAATACCAAAGCCCGCGCATGGCCGACCGCGCTTTCGACCTCGCCTGGACGCACAGCCAGGTGACGTTGCGCCAGCTCAACATCACGGAGGGCGAGGCGCAGCTTTACGGGCGTCTCGCCGGCGCGCTGATCTACGCCAACCCCGCCCGCCGCGCGAATGCCGGAACGTTGCGCAGCAATCGTCGCGGCCAGAGCGGTCTGTGGAGCTACGGCATTTCCGGCGATGTGCCGCTCGTCCTGCTCAGCATCGGCGACACGACGAAAATCGAAATCGTCCGCCAGGTGATCCAAGCCCACGCTTACTGGCGGGCGAAAGGGCTGGCCGTCGAGCTGATGATCTTAAACGAGGACGTCTCCGTGTACCGGCAGACGTTGCACGATCAGATCACCGGGCTCATCACCGCGGGCATCGAGGCGCAAATGCTCGATCAGCCGGGCGGCATTTTTGTCCGCCGCCTCGAGCAAATCCCGCACGAAGATCGCGTGTTGCTGCAATCCGTGGCGCGGATCGTCCTCGACGACGAACGCGGGACTTTGGCACAGCAACTCGAACAGCACAGCGGGCTCGATCCGTTGATTCTGGCGCTGGTTCCCACGCGATCCAACCTGCCGGCGGAGTCCGCGCCGATCCCGACGCGCGAGCTCATGTTTGCGAACGGCCTCGGCGGTTTCACCCGCGACGGTCACGAATACGTCATCACGCTCCGAGCCGGTCAGACGACACCCGCACCGTGGGTCAACGTGCTCGCGAATCCGACGTTTGGCACGGTCGTGTCGGAAAGTGGCAGCGCTTACACGTGGGTGGAAAACGCCCACGAATTCCGCCTCACGCCGTGGAGCAACGATCCGGTGCAGGATACGCCGGGCGAGGCGCTCTACATTCGCGACGAGCAGACCGGCCAGTTCTGGTCGCCGACGCCTGGGCCGGCGACCGGCGCGACGCCTTACGTCATCCGCCATGGCTTCGGTTACACGGTGTTTGAACACACGGAGAATGGGCTCGTGTCCGAACTCTGGGTCTATGTGGCGATGGACGCACCGGTGAAGCTGTCGGTGTTGAAGCTGCGCAACATTTCCGGGCGCGCGCGCCGCATTTCGCTCACGGGTTATTGGGAATGGGTGCTGGGCGACCTGCGGCAAAAGAGTCTGCTGCACGTGCAGACGGAGGTGGACCTCAAGACCGGCGCCTTGCTGGCGCGTAATCACTACAACACCGAATTTCACGATCGCATCGCGTTCGTCGATGTGAACGACGCGGCGCGCACCCTGACCGGCGATCGCAAGGAATTTCTGGGGCGCAACGGCACGCTCGCCCGACCGGCGGCGTTGAAACGCGTGCGGCTCTCGGGCCGGGTCGGGGCGGGACTCGATCCGTGCGGCGCGCTGCAAGTCACCTTCGACCTCGCCGACGGACAGGAACGGGAAACGAGTTTTCGTCTGGGCGTGGGTCGCAGCGCGGCAGATGTGCAAAACCTGATTCAGCGGTTCCGCCGCGGCGATGCGAGCCGGAGCGCGTTGGAAGGCGTGTGGGGTTACTGGAACCGCACGCTGGGCGCGATCAACGTGGACACGCCCGATCCGGCCGTGAACTTCATGGCGAACGGCTGGCTGCTGTATCAAACGCTCGGATGCCGGTTCTGGGGGCGGACGGGATTTTACCAATCGGGGGGCGCTTACGGCTTTCGCGATCAGTTGCAGGACGCGATGGCGTTGGTGCACGCGGAGCCGGCCCTCACGCGCGAACACCTGTTGCGGGCCGCGGCGCATCAATTCCGCGAGGGCGATGTGCAACATTGGTGGCATCCACCGGCGGGGCGCGGTGTGCGCACGCATTTCTCCGACGACTTCCTGTGGCTGCCGTTTGTGACCTGCCGTTACGTCTCGAGCGTGGGCGACACCGGCGTGCTCGACGAAAAAATTTCGTTCCTCGAGGCGCGACCAGTGAAGCCGGAGGAGGAGGCTTACTACGATCTGCCCACTCGGAGCGAGGAGTCGGCGCCGCTTTACCAGCATTGCGTGCGGGCGATCGAGCGCGCGCTCCGTTTCGGCGCGCATGGCCTGCCGTTGATGGGTGGCGGCGACTGGAACGACGGCATGAACCGGGTGGGCGACGAAGGCCGCGGCGAAAGCGTCTGGCTGGCGTTTTTCCTCTACGACGTGCTCACGCAGTTCGCCGGCGTTGCGCGCAGCCGGAATGACCAGGCGTTTGCGGACCGGTGCCTCGATCAAGCGCGGCAGTTGCAGGAGAACATCGAGCAGCACGCGTGGGATGGCGCGTGGTATCGCCGCGCGTGGTTCGACAATGGCGAACCGCTCGGATCCCACATCAATCCTGTCTGCCAGATCGATTCCCTGCCGCAGAGCTGGGCGGTGATCAGCGGCGCCGGCAACCCGGAGCGTTCGCGGGAGGCGATGGAGTCCGTCGATCAGCGCCTCGTCCGCCGCGACGCCGGGCTCATCCAGTTGTTCGACCCGCCGTTCGACCATTCGCCGCTCAATCCCGGCTATATCAAAGGCTACATTCCCGGCGTGCGCGAGAATGGCGGGCAATATACGCATGGCGCAATCTGGACGGCGATGGCGTTTGCGCTCATGGGCGAAGACGAACGCGCGTGGGAACTCTTCGCGCTGCTCAATCCCGTGCATCACGGCGGCACGCCCGAGGAGATTGCGACTTACAAAGTGGAACCCTACGTCGTCGCCGCGGACGTCTATGCGTTACCGCCGCATACGGGCCGGGGCGGCTGGACATGGTATACGGGCTCGGCGGGTTGGATGTATCGCCTGCTCGTTGAAACGCTGCTGGGCGTCAACCTGGAGGGCGAGCAACTGCGTTTGGAGCCTCGCCTGCCGCCGGGTTGGAACAGCTACAAAATTCATTATCGCTTCCGCCAAACCGTGTATCACATCACGTTCTCGCGGAACTCCGCGAGCTCGGCGGGTGAAACGAGCCTGACGCTGGATGGACAGAACATCGCCGGCACGACCCTTCCTCTGCGCGATGACCAGCACGAGCATTTCGCTGAATTGAAAATCGGGGACCAATGAACCTTCGCCGGCTCCGCGTTGGCGCGCTCATGAAGGACCGCGCAACACGGGTGGCGTCAAGCGGAGCAGGCGTGGCGAAAGGCTGAAAGGTTCGGCCACACATGCGCCGCGGCCGTTGCGTGCATTTCCGCTTTGCCCCGCGGCGTGGTGCCGCGAGAGTGGCGGCATGGCCAAACAGGCGGTGCAGTATTTCGATCGTTACACGGGCGAGGTGAAGACCGAGCGCGTTTACGGGGAGCGGTGGCTGCGTTTCGCGTATGAGAATCCCGTGGGCCGTTTCTTCGTCTGGCTGCTCGCGCGGCGGGCGCTGTTTTCCAAGTGGTATGGCTGGAAGATGAACAAGCGCGCGAGTGGGACGCTGATATTCCCCTTCATCGTCGACTACGACATCGACGTGGACGAATTCGCGAAGTCGGCCTTCGATTTCAAGACGTTCAACGAGTTTTTCTACCGGGCGTTGAAACCGGGCGCGCGACCGATCGCCCCGGGGGACGACGTGGCGGTGTTTCCGGCGGACGGCCGGCATCTGGCGTTTGCAAATGTCGAGACGGCCGACGGGTTTTATGCGAAGGGGAAGAAGTTTACGTTGGCGCAACTGTTCCAGGACGAGGCGCTGGCGCAGGAGTTTGCGGGCGGCGCGATGTTGATCTCCCGGCTGTGTCCGGTCGATTACCACCGGTTCCATTTCCCGGTGGCCGGACTGCCGGCGGAGTCGCGGTTGATCCAGGGATCGTTGTATTCGGTGAGTCCGCTGGCGCTGCGGCGGCGGTTGGAATACCTCGTGGAAAACAAGCGCGTGCTCACGACGATCGCCGCGCCCGGCTTCGGCACCGTGGCGATGGTGGAAATTGGCGCGACCAACGTCGGCACGATTCGGCAGACGCATGTGCCGGGGCGCGCGGCGAAGAAAGGGGAGGAGAAGGGCTTGTTTACGTTTGGCGGTTCCTGCGTGGTCACGGTCTTTCAGCGGGGGCGGCTGACGTTCGATGCGGACCTGCTCGCGCAAAGTGCGCAGCAGCGCGAAACGTATGCGCGCATGGGCGATCGGCTGGGCGTGGGGACACGGCAGGCTTAAGACAGGAAAAACCCGAACCGGCCGCTTGTGTCAGGTCGGCCCGCGGGTAGGCTGACGGCCAGATGAACCCGAAATTCAGCCACTACGCACACCCCGAGGCGCTGGTCGATGGCGCTTGGTTGCAGGAGCACTTAAACGATCCGGCGATCCGGATCGTCGAGAGCAACGAAGACGTGCTGCTTTACGACACCGGCCACATTCCCGGCGCGGTCCACATCGACTGGCGCGGCGATTTGCAGGACAACGTGCAGCGCGATTACATCTCGCCCGAACATTTCGCCGCGGTGTGCAGCAAGAACGGCATCACGCCGGATACGACGGTGGTGTTTTACGGCGATAAATCGAACTGGTGGTCGGCGTATGCGTTGTGGGCATTCCGGCTTTTCGGGCACACGAAGGTGAAGCTCCTCGACGGCGGCAGCGCGAAGTGGAAGGCGGAGGGCCGCCCGCTGACGCGGGAAAAGCCGAGTTTCGCGCCGACGAAATATCCGGTGCCGGCGAAGCGCCACGACGCGGACATCCGGGCGTTTTTCGCGGATACGCTCGCGCATTCGCAGGGGCGGAAACCGCTGATCGACGTGCGTTCGCCAGGCGAATTCAAGGGCGAGATCACGCACATGCCGGAGTATCCGCAGGAAGGCGTGCTGCGCGGCGGCCATGTGCCGGGCGCGAAAAGCGTGCCGTGGAAAACGGCGGCGAACGATGACGGCACGTTTAAAAGCGCCGAGGAACTGCGCAAGATCTACACCGAGAATCTGGGCCTCAAGAAGGACGACGACATCATCGCCTATTGCCGCATCGGCGAGCGTTCGAGTCACACGTGGTTTGTGCTGACTTACCTCTTGGGCTACGACCGCGTGCGCAATTACGACGGCTCGTGGACGGAGTGGGGCAACATGGTGCGCGCGCCCATCGAAAAGGGGAGTTGATCCCTGCCGCATCGGCGAATCCTGCGCGCTGCTTCGACCGAGGCGGGGCGCAGGCGGAGGCGATGCTGATGTCACCTTGATGTATCCACCGAAGCTCCAGGAGATCGTCGACCTGTTCGACTTTTTGCCCGACGAGGAAAAGCGCGAGAACCTCATCGCCTACGCCGACGGCGCGGCGGCGTGCGCGTTGAAGCCGGGCGAGTCGTTCGACTTGGAAGACACGCGCAAAGATGAGGAATGCACCGACACGGTGGGCGTTTTCCTGAAGGTCGATCCGGCGACGCGCGCGATGCACTTTCGCGTGAATCTCGGGCCGCAGGTGCAAACGCTGACACGGGCGATGACGGCGATTTTGTGCAAGGGCCTGGACGGAGCCTCGCCCGAGGAAGTGATGGAGGTGCCGCAGGATTTTGTGCCCAAAATCGTCGGCGGACAGTTGGTGCGGCTGCGCAGCCAGACGGTGTATTACATTCTCACGCGGATGAAAAGCGCCTGCAAGGTGTGGCTCAATCGCGAGCGGGCGGCGCAGGCGGCCGGCTAACGCGTTGGGCGGAAAGCATCGGCCGCGCGGTGGGGCGGCGAGCGGAGGCGAAAAAATGTGGCGCTCGGAACGGTTCGCCGCATTTTCAGGGCCGCACCCGCCCGGGTGGTGGAATGGCAGACACGACGGTCTTAGAAGCCGTTGCCGAAAGGTGTGCAGGTTCGAGTCCTGTCCCGGGCACCAAGCGAAGAAGGTGCGGAATGCGCAGCGCGGGATCGCACCGCCGGGACGCGATCCACGACGAACGGGGACAAAGAGGGGTGGTTCGCTGTCAGGAAGCGTTCTCCGACATGAAAATTTCCCTGAAAAAATTCTGCGTGCCCGAGGGCGACAAGGTGCGGCTCAAGGATTGGCCGACGCGAGTGAAACCTTTTTATGCGTCCAAGCACGATTATCGGAAGATGCTGGACGGGCATTTGCAGGAGCTGCGCGAGCGCCAGAATCTGTTGTATGCGCACGATCGTTTTGCGTTGCTGCTCATTTTTCAGGCGATGGATGCGGCGGGGAAGGATGGCGCGATCAAGCATGTGATGTCGGGCGTGAATCCGCAGGGATGCCAGGTGTTCAGTTTCAAGCAGCCGAGCGCGGAGGAGCTGGACCACGATTTTCTGTGGCGGACGACGCGTTGCCTGCCGGAGCGCGGGCGGATCGGGATTTTCAATCGGTCGTATTATGAGGAGGTGTTAATCACGCGGGTGCACCCGGAGGTTTTGGCGGCGGAAAATCTGCCGGCGGGCACGACGGAGGAGAAATCGTTTTGGAAACACCGCTACCACGCGATCAACGCGCTGGAGAAGCATCTGCATCGCAGCGGGACGCGGATCCTGAAGTTTTTTCTGCATCTTTCGAAGGAGGAGCAGCGGCAGCGGTTTCTGGCGCGGATCGACGATCCGGAAAAGAACTGGAAGTTCAGTGCGGCGGATGTGGCGGAGCGCGCGCGCTGGGATGACTACCAAAGCGCTTACGAAGACTGCCTGAGCGCGACGAGCACGGCGCGGGCACCGTGGTATGTGGTGCCGGCAGACGACAAGCACAACGCGCGGTTGATCATTTCGGAGGCCGTGCGGCAGACGTTGGATGGACTCAAGATGAGTTACCCCTCGTCCACGCCGGAGCACCGCGACGAACTTCTCGCGGTGCGCAAACAGCTGGCCGCGGAAGGGGCCTGAGGGCAGCGGCAGCGCGAGAGAGGAGGGCGCGGCATGAACACGGGCGGCATTCTTCGCCATTTACTCGACGCCGGGTTGCCGGCAGAGAGTGGCGGTTCAGTGGCGACCCAAATGAATTCCTCGGTCACGTTTCACGTGGAGGCGGATGACGTGGGATGGATCGTGATCGACGATCCGCTGAGTCGTGCGAATGCGTTGAGCGCGCGGGGGCGGGCGGATCTGGCGGCGGCGATTGAGGCGGCGCGGGAATCGCCGGCGCGAGCGGTGGTGGTTGCGGGGAAGGAGCAGATTTTTGGCGCCGGCGCGGAGTTGAGCGAATTGGCAGCGCTGGCGAGTGAGGCGGAAGCGGGGGCGTTTGCGCAGGCGGGAGCAGAAGTGATGGCGGCCCTGGCCGCTCTGCCGAAGCCGACTGTCGCCGCGATCCGCGGGGCGTGCGCGGGCGGTTCGTATGAGGTGGCGCTGGCGTGCACGTGGCGCATCGCGACGGATGAGCCGGCGACGCGCGTGGGGTTGCCGGAGCTGGCGCTGGGGACGATTCCGGGCTGGGGCGGCGGCGTGCGATTGGCGCGATTGATCGGCGCGAGCCCCGCGCTGGAGCATTTGTGGAAAGCGCAGTTGGTGCCCGCGCGGGCCGCGTTGGCGGCGGGGCTGGTCGACGAGTTGGTGCCGCCGGACGAGTGGCGAACACGGGCGCGGGAGGCCGCCCTGCGGCTCGCGGATAAGCGTGACGCGGCCGCGGAGCAGACGAACAAACCGGGCGCGCCGACGATGGCGGCGGCGTGGCGGTTGAAAGCGCGCACGGCGGCGCAGCGCGCGGCGCTGGCGGTGGTGGAGAGAGCGATGGCGCCCGGCGACGAAGCGTTTGCGCTCGAGGCGGAGCGATTCGCCGGGTTGGCGGCGAGCGCGACGTGCAAGAATCACATTTACGCGTTTCAGGTGCGCGCGGCGGCGAGGAAGCGCACGCTGGAAGGGTGGTTCCCGAGCGGCGTGCTCGCGGAGGCGAATGAGGCGGCGCAGCGCCCGATCCGGCGGGTGGGCGTGGTGGGTGCGGGCGTGATGGGTTCGGGCATCGCGCAGTGGCTCGCGGCGCACGGGCATGCGGTGGTGTTGCGCGATGTGAGCGTCGATGCGGTGGCGCACGGCACCTCGATCGTGCGAGGGCTGTTCGACGAAGCGGTGAAGCGGGGGAAAATGTCGGCGTCGGAGGCGGCTGCGGGGTGGGGACGGGTCTTGAGCACCACGACGTGGGATGGATTTGCGGATTGCGATCTGGTGATCGAGGCGATCGTGGAAAATATTGCGGCGAAGCGGGCGTTGTTCGGCGAGATCGCGAAAATCGTGCGGGGAGATGCGTTGCTGGCATCGAATACGTCGGCGTTGCCGATCGACGAGATCGCGGGTCACGTGCCGCATCCGGAGCGCACGCTGGGGCTGCATTTTTTCAATCCGGTCAGTCGCATGCCGTTGGTGGAAATGGTGCTCGCGCCGGCAACCTCGGCGGCGACGGCGGCACGGGCGTTGACGCTGGTGAAGGCGTTGGGGAAACAACCGGTGATCTGTCGTTCATCGCCGGGGTTTTTCGTGACGCGGGTGTTGTTTTTTTATCTCAACGAAGCCTGCCGCTGTCGCGAGGAAGGCGTGGCGGTAACAGCGCTCGACGAGGCGTTGCGAGACTTTGGCTGGCCGATGGGGCCGCTGCGGTTGATCGACGAAATCGGGGTGGACGTGACGGATTTTATTTTCGGCGAGATGGCGCGTTATTTTCCGGAGCGCTTCGTGGCATCGCGTTTGTGCGCGGGGATGCTGACGCGGGATTGGTGGGGGAGAAAAAATGGGGCGGGCGAAGGTTTTTACACGTATGAAGGGAAAACGGAGCGCGTGAATGCGGCGGCGGAGGAATGGGTGGGCGGGGGCGTTGCGAACGTGCCGGCGGAGCGGTTGCGCGAGCGGCTGATGCGCGTGATGGTCGAGGAGGCGCGGCGATGTCTCGCGGAAGGCGTGGTGCGCACGGCGGAAGAGGCGGATTTCGCGTTGCTGGCGGGAGCGGGATTTCCGGCGGCGGAGGGCGGGTTGTTGCGCTGGGCGGCGACGCGCGAGTGACAATCGCCGCGCGGGGACGAATGGCGCTGAGGCGACGGGAAACCGAAGATGGCACGGTTTTCGAGTGCGCGTTTTTATCGGAGCCGCGCGCCTGATTTTGGAAACCGTTTGGGCGTCGAGGTGGAGCGAGGCCGGTTACGCCAATGCGGGTAAAATGCGGCCAAAGGAGGGCGGATGAATTCTCCGCGGGGAGACAAAATCCCTTTGCGTCGGTCGATGCCTGTGCGACGCTGGCAGCACACACGAGCTCCCAAAACGGAGGCCAATTCGCGATGTCTACTCTTACCAGCACTCTTCCCGCCAAGTTGAAGCGCCGCCTGTTGCTGGCGATGTTAGAAAGCCGTCTGGGCGATCTGCGCGAGGAAAGCCTGAATCGGCAGGGCAAAGGTCATTTCCACGTCTCGGGCCGCGGCCACGAGGCATTGGCGGCCATTGGCGTGCAATTGAAACCAGAGGATTATCTGGCGCCCTATTACCGTGATCGCGGGCTGGTGATCGGGCGGGGGCTGACGACGCGGCAGATCGCGATGGATTATTTTGCGAAGCGGGAATCGTCGTCGTCGGGACGGCAGATGCCGTCGCACTACAGCAACCGGGCGTTGAACATCTGGAGTGTGCCGACACCGACAGCGGCGCAGTTGCTGCCCGCCTGCGGGATCGCCTGGGGGCTGCAAATGGATGGGACGAAGGGTATCGTGGTGACGACTTTGGGCGACGCTTCGGCCCGACAGGGTGATTTTTACGAGGCGATCTGTTTCGCGCAGGAGCGGCGGTTGCCGTTGCTGTTGGTGGTTGAAGACAATGGTTTCGGCATCAGCACACCGACGCGCGGAATGACGCCGCGAAACCTCGGCGTATTGTCTGACGAACAATGGCGCACGGTGGACGGATGGGATGTGGAACAGGTTTATGCGGCCGGGCAGGAAGCGATTGCCGATCTGCGGGCGGGTCGCGGGCCGGTGCTCTTGTGGGCGAAGATGGAACGACTTTCGAGCCACACGAGTTCGGATGACCATGCGATTTACCGGAGCAAGGAGGAGTTGGCGACGCTCGAGCAGAGGGATCCGATCAAGTTGTTGCGGCAGCAGCTCATCGCCGATGGCGAGTTGACGGAGGAGCAGTTCGCGAAGCTGGAGAGCGAGTTGAAGGAAAAGATCCGCGCCGACTACAGCGTGGCGGAAAAGGCGGAGGAACCGAGTGCCGCCGACTTGGAGACCAATGTCTGGTCGCCGCCGCCGCACCTCGACGACGAAGTGTTGAAGCCGGGCAAGTATCGCATGGGCGATGTGGTGAACCTGACGTTGCGGGCGGGACTGGCGGCGGATCGCCAGCGGGTGATTTTCGGCGAGGATGTCGAGGATCCCAAGGGCGGGGTGTTTCGCCTGACGCAAAAGTTGTCGACCGATTTTCCGGAGCAGGTGTTTAACTCGCCGCTGGCGGAGTCGACGATCCTGGGCGTGGCGTGCGGACTGGCGAGCTACGGCAAACGGCCAGTGTTCGAGGTGCAGTTCGTCGATTTCATTTATCCGGGTTGGAATCAGTTGGTTTCGAATCTGGCGACGCTGCGGTGGCGCACGAACGGGGATTGGACGTGCCCGGTGGTGATCTACGCGCCGTATGGCGCCTATCTGCCGGGCGGCGCGATCTGGCATTCGCAGGCGAATGAAGCGGCGTTCGCGCATTTTCCGGGACTGAGCGTGGTCATCCCGAGCACGCCGGAAGATGCGGCGGGTTTGCTTTGGACGGCGATGCACGCAGACGATCCGGTGATTTTCCTGGCGCCGAAACACATGTTGTGGGCTGAGACGACGTTGACCGAGCCAGCGCTGGCGGTGCCGATCGGCCATGCGCGACGGCGCACCGAGGGCAGCGACGTGACCGTTGTCGCTTGGGGCAATACGATTGAAAAGGCGTTCGAAGCGATGGATTTGATGGGCGACCAGGTGAGCGTGGAGCTGATCGATCTGCGTTCCGTCGTGCCGTGGGATCGCGAGACGATCGAGGAGTCTGTGCGCAAGACGGGCCGTCTGGTGATCGTGCAGGAGGATACGGAGAATTGCTCGGTCGGGCAGATGATCATTTCCCATCTGGCGGGGCGCGCCGATGTGTGGAGCCGGATGGTGAGCCCGCCGGTGCTCGTCTCGAAGGGCAATGTGCTGATCGGCTACAACCCGATTCACGAATATGCGGCGTTGCCGGATACGGCGAGAATCGCCGGTGCACTGCAACGGGTGATGGCGATCACGATGGAGCGCGGCGCGATTTCGGCGGGCAATGTGAGCGTCGCTTCCGTGGAAGAGACACGGGAAAGCGCGCCAGCCTCGACTTCGGGCGCGCCGCATGGTTCGGTCGGCGCTGTGCCTGGCGCGAAAGTCGATATTCCGGTAAAAGTGCCGATCATGGGCGAAGGCATCCGCTCGGCGCGGGTGGTGACGCTGCATAAAAAAGCGGGAGACGCGGTCCACCTCGACGACACGTTGTGCGAGGTGGAGACCGACAAGGCGGTTTATCCGATCGAGGCGTCCTTTGCGGGCACGTTCAAAGGTTGGACGGTGAAGGCCGATGAGACGGTCGAGATCGGTCAGGAAATTGCGTTCATCACGGGCGATGCTGCCGCTGCGCCAGCGGCGTCAACGAGTCATGCGCCCGCTCCGAAACCGGCGGCCGGCACTGCCGCGCGGGCGAGCACACCCGCACCTGCGCGATCGGCCTCGGTGGCAGTGGGAGCGGTGCGAGAGCCGGCGTTGTCGTCCTCGATCACGAAGCGTTTGAGTGCGGTCGTGGCGGCAAACATGCATCTCGACGTGCCGTGGAAGGCGATGCGGACGGCGCGGGCGGCGGCGAAAGCGGCGAAGCTCGATTACTCGCCGTCGATGATGCTGGCGTGGTCGGTGGCGCGGGCGATGTCCGCGCACGCCAGCTTCCGGTGCATCGTCGATCGGGACGGGCGGATTTTGGAACAGGCGCCGTTTGATCTGGGCGTGGCCGTGGCGCTGGAAGGCGATCGGTTGGCGACGGCGGTCGTGCGGCGGGCGGGTGAGCTCAAGTGGCCGGATTTTGCGGCCGCGTATGCGCAGGCGTTGACGGACGCCCGGGCCGGCAAGATCGAGGATGTGACCACGCCTTTGAATCTCACGAGCCTCGGCGCCTTCGGCATCGAACGCGCGACGCCGATCGTGGTGCCGCCGGCGATGAGCACGTTGTTCGTCGGCACAGCGCATGAACGAATGATCAACGACGGCGGCGTGGTTTATCCGCAAGAGGTGGCGACGTTATCGCTCACGTTCGATCACCGCGTGGTGAACGGCGCGGGCGCGGCAGCGTTCATGCACGATCTCAAGGCGCAGATCGAAAACTTCCAGGTGCCTGCGTAAACGCGCGCGGCGCCTGCGGGCCGCCACGCATTAGAGTTTGTCATGCCGACGCCACTTGTGCCCCGACTCAACGGCGTCGTGGAAACGGTGCTGTATGTGGACGATCTGGCGCGGGCGGTGGCGTTTTACCGCGACGTGCTGGGGCTGACGACGATTGCGGGCGATGACACGCGGTTTCAGGTGTTCGACACGGGTGCGAGCCGGGTGCTGTTGTTATTCAAACGCGGATCCACGCTCGAGCCGACGCCGGTGCCAGGCGGCATCATCCCGCCCCACGATGGATCGGGACCCGGGCATGTGGGTCTCGCGATCGCGCACGGGGACTACGACGCATGGCTCGGGCGATTGCGCGCGTGCGCCGTGGCGATCGAGAGCGAAACGAACTGGCCGCGGGGCGGACGCAGCCTCTATTTTCGCGATCCCGACGGGCACTTGCTGGAGCTCGTGACGCCGGGGATCTGGTCGGTGTATTGAAGGCGCGACGCGCGACTCAAGGCACGGGGTGCTCGGGCGCCTGCGCCGATTCGACGGCGGCGGCGTGCTTGATGCGGTAGATGCTCCGGGTGAGCGGCAGGCTGAGCGCGTAAACGAGCAGAATGTAGAACGGCGCGAGCATCGCCCATGCGATCACGGCATGGACGGCCGTCATGCCGAACTGGTGAAAGAATACGCCGGGGTGATGCCAGAGCATTTCCTGCATGTGGCGGATGCGAAATGGCACGTGCGGCACGGCGAAGACGCGTTCGCCGAGACGCACGCACAAGTAAATCACCGGCACGTGCACGGGCCAGAGCGCCTGGTTGATGAGCTGCACGATCGGCTGGTTCAACCGCAGCACGAGGGCGACGAGAAAACAGAGGATCGTGGTCGTGCCGAGAATCGGAAACAGCGCGCACGCGCTGCCGACGGCGAGAGTGAGAGCGATCTTTTCAGGGGTGATGCCCTGCGTGAGTTGCGCGACAATGGGGTCGAGGACGCGGCGCTGCCAGAGCGAGCGTTTGGGTTCGGCGGCGGGCGGCGTCACTTCAGAGCGCGAGGTTGTTGGCGCGGGTGTGCAGGGTTTGCACCACGGCGATGTTGCGCAGGGCGAAGGCGGCCTCGCAGTAACTGAGGTAGTAATGCCATTTGCGGACAAAACGATCGTCGAAGCCGAGGTCGCGCACGCGATCGATTTGCGCGGTGAAGCGCGTGCGCCATTCGCGCAGCGTGCGGGCGTAGTCGTGCCCGAGATCCTCGACGTGGTGGAGCACGAAGCCGCCTGCTTCGCTGAGCAGGGAATTGACGCGGTTCAACGACAGGAGGAGCGAGCCGGGGAAAATATGTTTCTGGATGAAATCCACGCCGCGGCGAAACTCGGCGTAGCGGGCATCCGGGCAGGTGATGAACTGGAGGGCGATGAGGCCGTCGCGTTTCAGCACGCGGCTGAGGGTGCGGCAGAAGTCGGGCAAGTAGCGGTGGCCGAGCGCCTCCATCATTTCGATGGAAACGATTTTATCGAAGGAGCCTTCCACATCGCGAAAATCGCAGAGGCGCACATCGATCAGCGCGGCGAGGCCGGCGGCGGCGACGCGGGCGCGGGCGAGCTCGAACTGTTGCTGGGAGATGGTGAGGCTGGTGACGCGGCAGCCGTAGTGGCGGGCGGCATGCAGCGACCAGCCGCCCCAACCGGTGCCGATTTCGAGAACGTGGTCCGTGGCGCGGAGGCGGAGGGAGCGGCAGAGGGCGTCGTTTTTCTCGTGTTGCGCCGCTTCGAGAGTCAGGGCCGGGTCGCTCCACTTCGCCGCGGAATACATCATCGTCGGATCGAGAAACAGGGCGAAGAAGTCGTTGGAGAGATCGTAGTGCTCGCGGATGTTGCGCCGGGCGATGGTGCGGGAATTGGGGCGGAGCAGATGCTGGACGCGGTTGGCCCAACGCAGGGCGTTGAGCGCCCACGTGCGCCGGTGCGAACCGGAAAGCGTGGGCGCGTGCTCGAGGTTGAGGACAAACCAAGCCACCACGGCGGTGAGGTCAGGCGTGTCCCAATCGCCATCGATAAACGATTCGGCGAAACCGATGTCGCCGCCCAGAACGCACTTTCGAAAAAACGCTTCGCGGCGCACGCGCAAGGTGGCGTGAGGGGAAATGCCGGTCGGCAGAGGGGCCAGGGCGGGGCTTGCGGTGTCGCCAAACACGCAGCGTTCGCCGCTTGGCAGATCGACGATCAGTCGTCCACGGGGCATGCCGGCAAACGCCTGCAACACCGGCCCGCGGAAGAAGGATTGCTTCGCGGGGCCCGTGAGAGTCGCGGTGGTGGACGTGTTGGGCTCAACACTCATGCGTGGAAAGGAGATGTGACTCCAACCGTGTAAAACCGCAAGTGTGCGCGGCAGGGATTGCGGTGCGCTTGCGCGGCCGGCGAACGCGGGCGCTGCTGTTGACCGTCAGGTGCCATCGCCAGGCGCGGGCACGTATTCGAGAGTGACAGGCCGGAAATGACCCCACACACGAAGTCCGAGATAGCCGACGAACGAGAAAAACAGGGAGAAAACGACGCAGACGATCGGCGCCATGAGGATCGCGGCAAGCAGGCCGGAGAAACCCGTGAGATACCGGCCGGAGACGCTGATGGTGTTGAGTCCGAAGAGAGCGCAGGCACCGCACAGCAGAATAAACGGGGACAACGTCGCGCTGGTGGAGATGAATACGAGCTTGAAGAACGAACCCGCTTTCAGGCGGCGTAAAGAGATGCGCCGGATATCGGGCGCGACGCGGGGAGGATGTTCGAGCATGAGGAAGGCGTGAACCGGCAGCCGAGGGCAACGATGGTCACGGCGCGCCCGAGCGTGGCGAAGCCGGGGAGTGATTCAAGCGCGGGAAAACGAGGAAAGGGAAACGCGAGCCTTGAGGTTGGCGGCCAACGCGGTTGTTTCGCGCGCGTGACTTTTGAATCGAAAGAAGTGCGGCCGCTGGCCAAGGCGCGGACGGTGTTGATGGACGGGGCCGTCGTCGCCGTGCCGGCCGATTGGGCGTTGCTGCCACCCGGTGACGCGGCGTTGAGCCGGCGCATCAAGGCGGACGGACCATCCTGGACGGTGATCGAACTGAAGGGGCGGAAACGTTTTTCGCGTGGCATCTGGGCACCGGCGGCGCGGATCGATGCGCTGCGTTCGGCGCTCGCCGCGGAGCGGGCGGATCCGGCTTACGCGCGGCAACTCGAGGCGGGCCGACGGCGGCGGGCGGCGGAGCAAGTTGAGTATGTGGGTGAGTTTCGCGCGGCGGTGGAGACGTGGCTGGCGTTTCATCCGCGGCATGCGGTCGATGCGGCGAGCCTGGCGGAATTGATCGCGGCGCATGCGACGCCGGTCGGCAGCGGCACCGTGGCGCGCACGGAACGCATCCCCGTCGAGCAGCGCGCGGAAGCGGCGACGATCGCGTGGCTGCGGCACCAGACGACGGGTTACGATCACATGTCGATCCCGCGGGAAAAAGGCCGGCGGCGCGAAGTGCGGCGGATGCTGGCCGAGCGGTCGCGGGCGCTGCTCGCGCGCTATCGGGCGGGGCAGCCGGTGAAGCGCGGCACCTGTGTTCTGCAACAGGCGCTGGCGCGGGCGCGCGGGTGACGGATTCCGCGGACGCCCGAGGATCGCGGGAGGATTTTTACTCGGGTGCCTGGTAGTGGCGCAGGCCGCCGAGGGCGATGAAACGGCGATAGACGACGAGCGACGCGGCGACGGCGAGGAGCGATAGAATGCCCGACGCGAGAAAGGTGAGCTGATACGCGTGGTGCGTGGCGTCGAGAATCCGCCCGATGATGATCGGCACGAACATCATGCCGACGGCCTGCACGATGAGCAGCGCGGAATAAAATTGGGCGAATCGCGCGCGCGGGAAAAGCCGTTGCCCGAGGGAGGCGGTCGTCGTGAAAAAGCAGCCGGAGAGCACGCCGTGCGCGACAAACGCGAAGGCGAACGTGCGGGTGTCGTGAATGCCGAAGCCGCCCCACAGGGCGAGTGCGGCGTAGGCGGCGCTGGTGAAGATGCCGACGCGCAAGGGGTGAAAACGATCGGCGGCCATCCCGAGGAAGTAGGAGAGCACGAGGGAAAACGCGTAAGTGAGCGCGACCAGTTTGCCGAACGTGTCGAGGCTCATGTCGATGCTCTTCGCGTAAAACAAACTGTAGAGGTTCACGGGCGCGAAGGCGACGAAGCCAAGGTTGTAGGCGACGAAGATCCACACGTAGTAAGAGTTGGAGAAACATTCGCGCAGGTAACTACGCGTGGCGGTGAGGAAGCCGGCGAAACCGGCGGAGGGACCGCGCGGCGGAGGCGGCGGATAGTCGCCCTCATGGACGCGGACACACATGAGGATGAGCGCGGCAAAGTAGATTCCGGCCAGAATCACGAGGATGAGTTCGAAATGGGATTCGGCGAACTTGAGAATGAAGTAGTTGAAGAGGATGCCGGCGCTCAGGCTCAGCGCGCGGAAAAGCCCAAAGAAGCGTCCGAGGAATTGCGCTGGGACCACGTCGTTGATGAGCGCGAGAAAGATGACGTTGGTCACGAGCTGGCCGAATTCGAACAGCAGCCAGAACGCGCCAAACAACCCCAGCGCGAGGGAGGACAGGCCGGGGGAATGCGGGCCGAGAGCACCGTCGAGCCACGAGGCGAGTCGCGGAGCAAGGCCGACGCCGATCATGCCGGCGGCGGCGATGGGAGTGGTCCAGAGCAGATAGGGAATGCGTCGTCCCCAGCGGCCGCGGTGACGATCGGAGCGGTAGCTGACGATCGGCTGCAGGATGGCGGCGATTGCGAACGGCAGCGTGCCGACCAGCAGGCCGTTGAGGGTGTCGCTCGCGTGGAAGCGGCGCAGAAACAATTGCGCCATCGGGACGACGGAACGTTCTTTGAGTGACCACGCGAAGTCGCCCCAGAGCAGCCAGCAGAAGAGGACGACGATCCCGCCGAACGTGTAGGTGAGGGCGCCGACGTGCCAGCGGCGACGGCCGTCGGGACCGACGGAAACATCGGGGGAGGAAGCAGGATCGGGAAGAGGGGAAGGAGATGACACGGGGCGGGGAGGATCGCAAAATGGCAACGAGGCGGGCGGATTGGGCGCATCCGGCGGACGGAGGTCAATCGCCGTGTCGACAGAAATGCGTGGAGCGTCAGATCCGAGGGCCGGACTCACGCTGCGGCGTGGCGGCGTGGCTCAAGGCGAGCAGCAAAACGAGTCGGTCAGTCGAACGAGAGGCGGGAGTGAGTCGCGAGGTAGTCGGCGATGGCGGTGGCGAAGGTGGCGGCGAATTCGGCGCGTTTCTTTTCGCCCATGCCAGGGATGCCTTCCATCGCGGCGGAGGTGACCGGGTAATAGCGCGCCATCGCGCGGAGGGTCGTATCGCCAAAAATAATGTAAGCGGGCACACTGCGTTCGTCGGCGAGTTTTTTGCGCAGGGCGCGGAGGCGTTCGAAGAGCAGGTCGTCGCACGCGATCTCGCCTTCACGGCGCACAGCGCGTTTCGCCTTCGGCAGGTCCATTGGCTTGGTGAGCGTGACGGCCGAGCGGGTGCGCAGGACATTCATCCCGGCGGATGTGAGTTCGAGAGTGGCGAATTCTCCTTCGGCGACGGCGAGGAAACCGAGGCGCATGAGTTCACGGCCGACGGCGCTCCATTGCGGGCGGGAGAACTCGCGACCGATGCCGTAGGTCGTGAGCCGGTCGTGTTCCCAGCGGCGGATTTTATCGGTGTCGGCGCCGGTGAGGACTTCGATGATGTGATTCATCCCGACGTTGAAGCGGCTGTTTTGGCGGATGCGATAAACGCAGGAGAGGAATTTCTGCGCCGCGAGCGTGCCGTCGTAGGTCTCGCGTGGTTCGAGGCAGTTGTCGCAGGCGGCGCAGTTATCGAGGGGGAAAGTCTCGCCGAAATAGGCGAGCAATTCGGCGCGGCGGCAGCCGGCGCTCTCGGCGTAGTGGACGATCTGGCGGAGTTGGGCGCGCGCGACCTGCTGTTCGTGGGGATTGGTGATCTCGTCGAGGAAATGCGTTTGCTTCGCGATGTCGCCCGCGCTGAAAAGCAGGAGGCAGTCGCCGGGCAGGCCGTCGCGGCCGGCGCGACCGGTTTCCTGATAGTAGCCCTCGATGTTTTTCGGAAGGTCGTGGTGGATGACCCAGCGGACGTTGGGCTTGTTGATGCCCATGCCGAAGGCGATCGTCGCGCAAATGATGCGGGTGTCGTCGCGGAGAAACGCCTCTTGGTTGCGGGCGCGCTCTTCGCCGTCGAGGCCGGCGTGATACGCGCGGGCCGCGAAGCCGCGGCCGGCGAGCGATTCGGCGACGCGTTCGGCGGCGGCGCGGCTGGCGCAGTAGATGATGCCGCTCTCGCCTTCGCGTTTGCGCACAAAATCGATGACCTGCTTGATGGGCTGATCCTTGGGGACGACGCGGTAGGTGAGGTTGGGGCGGTTGAAACTGGCAACGAAGACGGCGGGGTCGTGCAGTTGCAGGTGTTTGATGATGTCGACGCGCACGCGTTCGGTCGCGGTGGCGGTGAGG
The DNA here is from genome assembly GCF_019464535.1 of Horticoccus luteus. Taxonomy (GTDB): domain Bacteria; phylum Verrucomicrobiota; class Verrucomicrobiia; order Opitutales; family Opitutaceae; genus Horticoccus; species Horticoccus luteus. The sequence goes on from NZ_CP080507.1 coordinate 748,570, forward strand.
GCCATGAGCGGCACCTCGGGGAGGAGTTTGCGCAACTTCGCGAGCTGGCGGTATTCGGGGCGGAAATCGTGGCCCCACTCGGAGACGCAGTGGGCTTCGTCGATGGCGAGGCAGGAGACGTGCCACTGTTTAAGGTTTTCCTGCCAGCCATCGAGCATGAGGCGCTCCGGCGCGACGTAGAGCAGGCGCCACTCGCCGCGGTGAAGGCCGCGGAGGCGGCGGCGGGATTCGTCGGCGGCGAGCGTGGAGTTGAGGAACGTGGCGGCGACGCCGCTGGCCTGAAGCTGGTCGACCTGATCCTTCATCAACGCGATGAGGGGCGAGACGACGACGGTGAGGCCGGGGCGCACGAGCGCCGGAAGTTGGAAGCAAAGGGATTTGCCGCCGCCGGTGGGGAGCAGCGCAAACACGTCGCGGCCGCCGAGCGTGGCTTCGCAAATCTCGCGTTGCAGCGGGCGAAACGACGAATAGCCGAAAGTGGTTTTGAGCGTGGGAAGCAGGTCGGGCACAGGCGGAGACGGGGAAGTGTTGGGCGCGCGGGGCGGAGGGGAATAAGAAAATGCGCGTTGCGGGGCGATGGGCTTGCGGCGGCGGGACGGCGGGGCGAGAACGGAGGCTTCCCCATGCGACTCGTTTCAACGTTCTGGATTACCGTGCTCGCGTTGGTGGCGAGTGCGGCGGCAGCCGTGGCGGCGCCCTTGGTCTCGCCGCGCGAACATTTTGGTTTTGCGATCGGCGACGACTACCAGCTCGCCACTTACACGCAGACGGAGGCGTATTTCAAAAAGCTCGCGGCGGCGTCGGATCGCATGCGGCTGGTGGATATCGGGCGCACGGAGGAAGGGCGCACGCAATGGATGGTGATCATGTCGTCGCCGGCGAATCTGCAACGGCTGGACCGGTATCGCGAAATTTCCGAGCGACTGGCGCGGGCGGAGCTGGCACCGGACGAAGCCGAGGCGCTGGCGGCGGAGGGCAAAGCGGTCGTGTGGATCGACGGCGGATTGCACGCGAATGAGACCGTGGCGACGCAGCAGTTGATTGAATCGGTGTGGGCGTTCGCGAGTCGCGATGACGCGGAGACGCGGCGGATTTTGGACAACGTCATCATCCTTTTCGTGCACGCGAATCCGGACGGGCAGGAGCTCTACAGTTCATGGTATATGCGGCGGACCGAGCCAGCGAAACGCATCATCGAGAACACGCCGCGCTTGTGGGAAAAATACGCCGGGCACGACAACAACCGCGATTTCTTCATGATGAATCTGCGGGAGACGACGAACATCAACCGGCAGCTTTATCTGACGTGGTTCCCCCAGATTGTTTATAACCATCACCAATCGGGACCGGCGGGGACGATCGTAGCGGGACCGCCCTATCGCGACCCGTTCAACTATGTTTACGATCCGCTGATCGTGACGCAGCTCGATGAAATCGGCGCGGCGATGCACACGCGGTGGATCGCCGCGGGCATGCCCGGGTCCACGATGAAAGGCGGCTCGGTGTTCTCGACGTGGTGGAACGGGGGCCTGCGGACGACGGTTTATTTCCACAACATTCTTGGGTTGTTGACGGAAGTCGTGGGCAGTCCGACGCCGATGGAGATTCCGTTGGTGCCGGAGCGGCAGATCCCGTCGGGCGACCTGCCGTTGCCGGTGGAGCCGCAGGTCTGGCATTTCCGACGGTCGATCGACTACGAACTGACGGCGAACTACGCGGTGCTGAACTACGCGGCGCGGCATCGCGACGAGTTGCTGCGGCAGATTTATCAAATGGGCCGCAACTCGATCACGCGCGGGCAGGAGGATCATTGGACGAATTATCCGCGTCGGGTGGAGGCGATGCAGAAGGCGGCGGAGGCGGAGCGGCAAAAGTTGGTGAAGGAAGGAAAACTCGCGGCGGGCGCGAGTGAAGCCGGCACCGAGGGGAAGCGGCGAATCCCGGCGCGCTATTTCGAGGAATATCTGCGGCGGCCGGAGCTGCGCGATGCGCGGGGCTATATCGTGCCGGCGGACCAGGCGGATTTTCCCACGGCGGTGAAGTTCGTGAACACGTTGATCAAGGCGGGGGTGTGCGTGCAGCGGGCGACGAAGGATTTTTCCGTACAGGGAAATAAATATCCCGCGGGGTCGTATGTGGTGAAGACTGACCAGGCGTTTCGGCCCTACGTGCTGGATATGTTCGAGCCGCAGGCTTATCCGAACGATTTCAAATATGCCGGCGGTCCACCGATCCCGCCGTATGATTCGGCGGGCTGGACGCTCGCTTACGAGATGGGCGTAGCGTTCGACCGCGTGCTGGAGGGATTCGACGGTCCCTTCGCGCAGGTGCCGTATGGGCACGAGCAGGCGGCGCCCGCAAAGCCCGTTGATGTCGCGGCGCGCGCAAGCGGGGGATATCTCCTGAGCGCGACGCAAAACGATGCGTTCCGGTTGGTGAATCGTCTGTTGAAAGCGGGAGCCGCGGTGTCGTGGCCGGCGGGCAATGCGGGCGCCCGGGCCGGGAGCATCTACGTCGAGGAAAGTGCGGCGGCGCGAGACGTGCTCGGCCGCGACGCTCCGGCGCTCGGGGTTGACGTGCGGCGCGTGCCCGAGGGGCCGATGGGACTGAAAGTGACATTGCATCCGGCGCGAGTGGCGTTGGTCGATGTCTATGGCGGATCGATCCCGGCGGGATGGACACGCTGGCTGTTGGAGAAATTCGATTTTCCGTTTGAGGTGGTTTATCCGCAGACGATCGACGCGGGGGAATTGCGGACGCGTTACGATGTGATCGTGCTGGTCAACGGTGCGGTGCCGCCGCCGAAGCGGTTGGGCGCGCGAGAGAAGGCGGTCAGTGCGGCGATGAAACAACCGCGGGCCGAGGACATTCCGGCGGAGTTCCGCGGTTGGCTGGGGCGATTGACGGAAGAGAAGTCGCTCGCGCCGTTGCGGACGTTTCTCGAGACCGGCGGGACGATCGTGACGATCGGATCGAGCGCGAATCTCGCCTATGAGTTGGGACTGCCGGTGAGCAACGCGTTGGAAGAAGTGGCGGACGACGGGACGATGAAGCCGTTGCCGCGGGAAAAGTTTTTCGTGCCGGGGAGCCTGCTGGAAGCGCGGGTGGCGAGAGGAACGGAGGCGACGCGGGGATTGCCGGCGAAGGTGGATGTCTACTTTGACGAGAGCCCGGTGTTTCGGCTCGCGCCCGATGCGGAGGAGCGCGGCGTGCGGCCGTTGTTGTGGTTCGCGAGCGACCGGCCGTTGCGCAGTGGCTGGGTGTGGGGCCAGGAATATCTGAAGGATGGTGTGGCGGCGTTTGAGGCGAAGGTGGGCGCAGGGCGGCTGCGGGTGTTCGGGCCGGAAATCGCATTTCGCGGGCAGACGCACGGGACGTTCAAACTGTTGTTCAATTCGCTCTACCTGGAGCGCGTTGAGCCGTCGCAATGAGGAGGCGCGCCGCAGCCGGAGGCGGCGATATCAAGCGTTGAGACCGAGGAAGCGGGTGAGTTCGCGAACGGCGGGCGCGGCTGAATAACCGCGGCGGACGGAGCGGTTGACGACGACGAGCTTGCGCTGTTCGCGATCGGCCTTGGGATCGACGTGCCCGACGATTTGCGTGCCGACAAGCAGGGGCAGGGCGTAATAGCCGCGGGTGCGTTTGTGCGGCGGGGTATAAACTTCCCACGTGTAATCGAAGTCCCACACGGCACGCGTGGTGGGCCGGTGGTAAATAATCGGATCAAGCGGTGCGAGCAGGAGGGCGTCGCTGGCGACTCCGGCACTTGCTTCGAGCAAGGCAGCATCCGTGCGAAGACAGTAGAGCAGCGGACCGTCGGCGACGCGGACGGGCTGCACGAGATCTTCGACCAGCGGAAGCTCGGCTCTTTTCAGGGCGACGAGGCGGTGTTGCTGGAGGCGAAGTTGTGCGATCCAGCGGTCGGTGTCGCCGGGGGGCGGGGCGTGCAGTGCGAGCGTGGCGGCGGGCAGGACGCGTTCGGGCAGATCATAGAGGCGGCGTGCGCCCACCCGGGAGGAAATGAGGAGACGGCCGTGGAAGAAGAGCTTCTGAAGGGTCGCCTTGGCGAGGGTGGCCGCGCCCCACACGCGACGAGCTTTGCGCGGATCGGTGAACGAATCGGAGTTGAGCGGGCCGCGGGCCTGAATTTCCGCGAGGATTTCCGGGACGAGTTCACGTTCGCGAGGCGTGAGGCGACCGGACCACGCGCCCGGACGCTTGGTGCGACGGTCCATGGCAGCGAGCAGGTGAGGCCAGGCGTCGAGGGGAAACGCAGCGAGGTTGTGGGTGAAAGGGTGATGATGTTCAAAGGCGGATCGCGCAGCGGCGGGGAGAACGGGGCCATCGCCGTGCAAGTGGCGCATGAGGTCGCCTTCGCGATAGCCGGTGACGCGGTTGCGAAGAATGAGGTCGTGCATGCGCCCGCAGACGTTGATGGGGTCAATCTGCACATAGCCGAGATGCGCGATCACTTGCGCCAGCGTGTGCGGAGAGGAATCCAGCAGCGTGCTCCGGCGGAGAAAAAGGCGGGCGGTCTCGGCGGAGAGAGTGAGAGTCGGGGGCACCGCAGCGATTGAAGCAAGCGGGCGGGCGCTGACAAGCAGCAGGACGCGCCGGGGGATAAGGCGAAAATAAAAAAGGCCCGCCGGGGAGGCGGGCCAAACAACAACCAAAGCGATGGTGCAGTCTCAGGCGTAGGCGACCGCGAGGCGGCCGGTCGCGCGATTCGGGAGGAAGTAGTCGGCGGGGGAACCGTCGGCCGAAAACTCCGGGCACTGGGTGGTGAGAAGGTTGCGCAGATTTTCGCGGGCGCGGGCGATGCGGCTCTTCACCGTGCCGACATTGATCCCGAGCGAAGTGGCGATGTCCTCGTAGGCCATGTGCAGGGTGTTGCGCATGGTGAGTATCTGGCGATGACGCCGATCGAGCTTCTCCATGCATTCCGCAACGAGCGCTGCGAATTCATCGCGGGCGGACTCCTGCGCGGGATCAGGCACGTCGGCGGCGATGAGGTCGGCGAACGGCGCATCGGTATCGTCGCCGAGCGGGCAGTCGAGGGAGAGCGTGGCGTGCCGGCGGCGGCGGAAGAAATACCAGTAACGGTTGCGGGCGAGGTTGACGGCGATCCGGTAGAGCCACGTGGCGAGCGAAGAGTCGCCGCGGAATTTGCCGAGGCCGCGGTGCGCGCGGATAAAGGTATCCTGAGTGATCTCTTCCGCATCGCTGTGATTGCGGAGGAGGGCGAGGGTGACGTTGAAAATCTTGGCGCGGTAGCGATCCATGATTTCAATGAACGCGGCTTCGTCGCCGTTGTTGAAGCGTTGCACGAGCGTCGCGTCGTAGGCGGACTCGGATTTGGAGCGTTCGGACTTCTCTTGCGGAGAAACGGGATCAGCGAGTGATGAAGTAGAGGCCGAGGAAGTCGAAGTGGAACGATTAAGATAGTTTCGCATGGAGTTGTGCTGGTTGAACAGTTGCTCCTCTCCTCCACCTTTAATCGTGCCAGCATGGTCGTCGTTCGCGTAACCCACGATGGTGCAGCGGCAAAAAAAACCGGGCGCGATAAACGACGCGGGAATCGACAATAACTTCCGTGCGAAATGCCCGAGTCGCGCGGTGAAACCGTGCGCTTTGCAGCTTTATCAAACCCGCCGTTTTTATATACGGGTGAAGAGAGGAAGAAGTGGCTCGCGAGTGGCGCGATGCGGGGAAGATTGTAGCGCGCGCAAGAAAGGTGTTCCAAAATTTCGAGCGAAAGGAAGGGAAAATATTCCAGCGGCGGCCCGGGGAAACCCCGAGGGTCGGCGGGCAGTTCTTTCGGGCTGGGGTGGGGCCAACTACGTCGGCGGAGGACGCGGGCGCTGTAGGAATGAGTGGGCAACGGGAAATTGAAACGGGCGGTCCCGTCGGCGCACTTTCCCAAGTCGCGAATTTTTCTACACGATGCGAATTCTTCGCGCCGGTAGCCGGGATGGGGCGACATCCAGTGCGCGCCGCCGGGAATTTGTGCTCGTCGACGGGTGATATGCTTCCGCGAGGGCGGGGATTGCCTGACCATGGGGCCCGGCGGTGACATGATTGGCGAGCAACAGAGGAACGGCTATAATGATTCGTCCATGCTGCCTGCCACTCTTTCTGAACAGCGACCCGCAACGGGAGCGAGGGTTCACCGCGGAGGGATAGACTATTGTGTCTGGGCGCCGAATCACGGGCGAATGGCGCTGGAAATTCGGCAGGCGGATGCGGCGACGGAGCGGCACGAGATGCAACGTGAGGCGGGCGGATATTTTTCGTGGCACGACGCGCAGGGCCGCCCAGGCGATCAATACCGATTTGTGTTGGAGGACGGGCGGGCGTTGCCGGACGTGTGTTCTCGCTTCCAACCGGAAGGCGTGCACGGGCCGTCGGAATGCATCGACCCGGAGGAGTATCGCTGGCGCGTGGAGAGTTGGCGGCGGCCGAGTTGGCGCGATCAGATCGTCTATGAACTGCACGTCGGCACATTTACGCCGGAGGGGACGTTTCTCGCGGCAGTGGGAAAGCTCGATCACTTGCGGGAGCTGGGCGTCACGGCGATCGAGTTGATGCCGGTGGCGGATTTCCCGGGGCGGCGAAACTGGGGCTACGACGGCGTTTCGTTGTATGCGCCGGCCCGTTGCTATGGCCGGCCGGATGACTTGCGACGTTTGGTGGATGAAGCGCACACGCGCGGAATCGCGGTGGTACTCGACGTCGTTTACAATCACTTGGGGCCGGATGGAAATTATCTCGGCGCATATGCGGCGGCGTATTTTCACCGCGACCGCGAGACGCCGTGGGGAAAGACGTTCAACCTGGATGGGCATGATAGCGGCCCGGTGCGGGATTTTTTTGTGCGCAACGCGGCCTATTGGCTGGATGAGTTTCGCATCGATGGGCTGCGGCTGGATGCGACGCACAGCATGCACGATGAGTCGTCACTGCATCTGCTGGCGGAAATCGCGAATGCGGTTCATGCGCGCGGCGGATTTGTGATTGCGGAGGATGAACGCAACACGTGCACGGTGCTGCGGCGGCCCGATGGCACCGGCCATGGAATCGATGCGGTGTGGGCGGATGACTTTCATCATCAAGTGCGCGTGGCGCTGACCGGACAGAAGGGCGCTTACTTCGCGAATTACACGGGCACGATGGCAGCGGTGGCGGAAACGTTGCGCGAGGGTTGGTTCTATCGCGGGCAGTCGTATCCGACTTGGGGACATCCGCGGGGTGAACCTTGCGCACATCTGCCGGTGTCGGCCTTTGTGTGGTGCATCGAAAATCACGATCAGGTGGGCAACCGGGCTCGGGGCGAGCGATTGGAACATCTCGTATCAGGGGCGGTGTTTCGCGCAGCGACGATGCTGCTGACGCTCGCGCCGTATGTGCCACTGTTGTTTATGGGGCAGGAGTGGGGAGCGAGTGCGCCGTTTCTATTTTTCACGGATCACCACGGCGAACTGGGGCGTCTGGTGTCCGAGGGGAGGCGACGGGAATTTGGGGCCTTGCACGGGGCCGAAGAAAGCGTGCCGGATCCGCAGAAAGAAGAGACGTTCCTAGCGTCGAAATTGAACTGGGGCGAGTGCGCTGAGCCGGCGCATGCGACGCTGCTGGAGTTCTATCGGTCACTGTTCCGCGAGCGCAAAGCGTGGTTGCAAGGCGACGCGACCGACCGGGCGAATTGGGACGTGGCCGCGGACGGAGAGGTGCTGACGTTGCATTATCGCGCGGCACGGCGGCGGCTGGTGGTGGCATGGCGGGAAGGCGCGGCGATCTCGGGGAAAAACGAAGGAGAGAGCGTGGTTTTGCACTCGGAAGAAGCGCGCTTCGGCGGCGCAGGCGAGTGGACGCGCGGGCCGGCAGCGGTGCTTTTTGCAACGGAGGACGCGTAATGCCACTGCGCGATGCGAGGCGAATTCCGACGGCGACGTATCGTGTGCAACTGCACGCGGGATTTACTTTGGCGGATTTGGAAAAGCTCATCCCGTATCTGGAAGACCTCGGGATTTCGGACTGCTACTTGTCGCCAGTCATGCGTTCGAGTCCGGGCAGCACGCACGGCTACGACGTAACGGACTATCGAAAGATCGATCCGGACCTCGGGGGCGGCGAGGCGTTTCACCGCCTGACAGAGGAACTGGCCCGACGAGGGATGGGAGTGGTGATGGATTTTGTGCCGAATCACATGGGCGTGAACGGACCGTTCAACGCGTGGTGGAATGACGTGCTGGAGGCGGGGCCGCGCTCGCCGCATGCAAAATTCTTCGACATCGAGTGGCGCGGGCCGCACGCGCGCGGGACCCGGCCGCGGGTGCTGGTGCCGGTGCTGGACGACCATTACGGGCGCGTGCTGGAGCGCGGAGGGCTGGCGGTGAAATGGGCGGCGGGGGCACTGCGCCTCGGTTTTGGTGATTTGGAATTTCCGTTAAACGCGGCGACGCTGGGACGCGTGGCGCTGGAGTTGGCGGCGGAGCCGCGGTTGCAGGCGGAGGCGGAGGCCTGGCAGGCACTGGCGAACGCGTTTTTTGCCACGACGGAGAACACGACGACGGGCGGCCCGGCGTTGAAGGAAGTGAAACAGCAGTTTGGCGAACGCGTGGCGGCGAGCGCCGCAGCGCAGGATGCATTGCACGCGTGGATCGCGCGGGTGAACGGCAAGGTGGGCGAGCCGCAATCGTTTGACGCGTTGAACGAGCTGATCGAAGCGCAGCACTATCGGCTCGCCCGCTGGAAAACCGGGGCGCACGAGATCAACTACCGGCGTTTTTTCGCGATCGATTCGCTGGCGGGATTGCGGATGGAGCGCGCGGAGGTGTTTCACGAAAGTCACCTGCTGCTGGGCCATCTGCTCGCGGAAGGCCGCATCACGGGCGTGCGGATCGATCACGTCGACGGCTTGCGCGACCCGCAGGAGTATCTCGAGCGGCTGCAGGCGCTCGCGCATGGACCGGCGGGAAAGGCCGCGGCGCCGGCGGGTGAAACGTATGTCGTGGTCGAGAAAATTCTCGGAGAGGGCGAGCAACTGCCACCGCGGTGGGCGGCGCATGGGACGACCGGCTACGAGTTCATCACGCAAATCGCCGGCGCCTTGGTCAACGCGGAGGCCGGCGAACGGTTCACGCAATGGCACGATGAATTCGTCGGCACGCACACAGACTACGCGCAACTCATCTACGAGAAAAAGCGGTTTGTGCTGGAGGAGATGTTTGCGAACTCGGTGAGCAGCCTCGCGCACCGCTTGACGGACATTCTGGCGGAAGACCGGCATTGGCGGGATCTGGCGTATCGCGAGGTGGCGGTGGCGGTCCGCGAGACGATGGCGGCGATGGATGTTTATCGCACCTACCGACGGCGGGGCGAGGCGTGCAGTGCGAGCGATGCGGAGCGCATCACGGCGGCATGCGCGCGGGCGATTGCGCGCAATCCGCGGCTGGATGCGGAGGCGTTTGAGTTGTTGCGCGATGTGCTGACAGGCGCGTATGCACCGGCGGAGATGCGCGACGCGCTCGACGGCTGGGTGTTGAGTTTTCAACAATACACCGGAGCGGTGATGGCGAAGGCGGTGGAAGACACGGCGTTCTATGTTTACACACGCTTCATTGCGTTGAACGAGGTGGGCGGTGATGCGGGGCGGTTTGGCGCGCCGCTGGCGGAATTTCACGCGGCGAATGTCGCACGGGCGCACGAAGTGCCGCAGAGCATGGTCGCGACCTCGACGCATGACACGAAGATGAGCGAGGACGTGCGGGGGCGCCTCTACGCGCTGTCGGAAATCGGCGATGAGTGGGTGAACTGGGTGCGGGATTGGCGGGCGATGAACGCGCGGCATAAAACGCGGGTCGGCGACCGCGATGCGCCGGACGCGAATGAAGAATACCGGCTTTATCAGGTGTTGCTCGGCGCGTGGCCGCTCGATGGGCGGGTGGACGAGGCGTTTCGGCAGCGGTTGCGGGAACACGAACGCAAGGCGGTGAATGAGGCGCAGATCAATACGACGTGGCGCGCGCCGAATGAGGCGTGGCTGGCGGCGGGCGATCGGTTCATCGACGCGTTGCTCGCAGATGGGGAGGCCAATGCGTTTCGCACGAGCATGGCCGAGCGCGCGCAGCGCCTCGCGCACTTGGGCATGGTCAACAGTCTCACGCAGGTGGTGCTCAAGTGCACGGTGCCGGGCGTGCCGGATTTGTATCAAGGCAATGAAGCCTGGGATTTCAGCCTGGTGGATCCCGACAACCGGCGGCCGGTGGATTTCGGGGCGCTCGCGGAGAAGGCGCGGACGGCGGCCGAAGCGCCGCGCGCGCTGCTGGCGGCGTGGCGCGACGGACGGGTGAAATTTGCCGTTACGCGCGCGTTGCTGCGTTTCCGGCGGGGCCACGCGAATTTTTTTCAACACAGCGACTATGCGCCGGCGGCGGTGCAGGGGCGCTTCGCGGAGCACGTGATCGCGTTTCGCCGCGAGCACGGCGGCGGCGAACTGCTGGTGGTGGTGCCGCGGTTGGCGGCGAAGCTGGGTTGTCCGCCGCTGGGGCTCGTGTGGGAGGACACCGCGGTGACGGCGAAGGCGGGAAGAGGTTGGGGCGAAGTGTTGACCGGACGCGCGGTGGAGGGGCGAGAGAATCTGCCCCTGGCGGAACTGTTGGCGGAATGGCCGGTGGCGGTTTTGTGGCGGGAGGCGCGGGCGTGAGCGCGGGGATGTCGGGAAACATTTCGGGCGGAAGTGGAACTAGCATTCAGCGCGGGGATGCGCGCAGCCCATGAAACTCGAAAGCTACGGATTTATTGGAGACACCCACACGGGCGCATTGGTCGGCTTGAACGGCTCGATCGACTGGCTGTGTCTGCCGCGCTTCGACGCGCCGGCATGTTTCGCGGCGCTTTTGGGCACGGAGGAAAATGGCTGCTGGCGGATTGCGCCGGCGGACCAGGAGGCGACGTCGAAGCATCGTTACCGGCAGGACACGATGATTCTGGAAACGGAATTTGAGACGAAGGAAGGCGTGGTGCGCGTCGTGGACTGCATGCCGCCGCGGGGGAATTTCCGCGAAGTAGTGCGGCTGGTGGAAGGCGTGAAAGGCGAGGTGGCGATGGAGATGAAGCTCATCATCCGCACCGATTATGGGCGGACGGTGCCCTGGGTGCGGCACGGCGACGGCGGGCTGCTCGCGATCGCGGGACCGGATGCGCTGGTGTTGCGCGCGAGTGTGCGGACGCAGGGGGAAGGGCTGACGACGGTGGCGCGTTTCAAAGTGAAGGCGGGCGAGCGGCAGACTCTCGTGTTGAGCTGGCATCGTTCGCACGAGACCTCGCCGGATCCGATCGACGCGTTGCGGGCGGTGGAGCACACGGAATATTTTTGGCGCGAGTGGGCGGCGCGGTGCACGTATCGCGGGGAGTGGCGCGAGCAAGTGGTGCGTTCGCTGCTCACGTTGAAGGCACTGACCTACAAGCTGACGGGCGGCATCGTGGCGGCGCTGACGACGTCGTTGCCGGAGGAGATCGGCGGCGTGCGCAACTGGGATTATCGTTACTGCTGGCTGCGCGATGCGACGTTCTCGCTCTATTCGTTCATGGAGGCGGGTTACACGGAGGAGGCGTCGGCGTGGGGCGACTGGCTGCTGCGCGCGGTGGCGGGTGATCCGTCGCAGTTGCAGATCATGTATGGCGCGGCGGGCGAGCGGATGTTGACGGAAGTGGAGTTGAAGCACCTCGCCGGCTACGAAAACTCGCGGCCGGTGCGGCTCGGGAATGCGGCGTCGGAGCAGTTCCAACTCGACGTGTATGGCGAAGTGGTCGACGCGATGCATCTGGCGCGGAACGTGGGGATCCGCATGGGCGGGGACGCGTGGAAATTACAGCGGCATCTGATCGACTTCGTGGTGCGGCACTGGGCGGAACCCGACGAAGGCATTTGGGAAATTCGCGGACCGCGGCGGCATTTTACGCACTCGAAAGTGATGGCGTGGGTCGCGATGGACCGCGCGGTGAAGGCGGTCGAGGAATATGGCTTCGAGGGCGATCTGGAACTGTGGCGCGACGTGCGGCAGCGGATTTTTGACGATGTCTGCGCGAAAGGCTTCAGCGAGAAGCACGGGGCATTTACGCAGTATTACGGCAGCGACCGGCTGGACGCGAGTGTGCTGATGATTCCGCTGGTCGGCTTTTTGCCGGCGACGGATCCGCGGGTGCAGGGCACGGTGGAAGCGATCCAAAAGCATTTGATGCGCGACGGCCTCGTGTATCGGTATCACCCGGACGCTTCGGGCGACGTGGACGGCTTGCCGCCGGGCGAGGGGGCGTTTTTGCCGTGCTCGTTCTGGCTCGTGGACTGTCTCTGTCTGCTGGATCGCCGGGGTGAAGCGCGGAAGTTGTTTTGTCACCTGATGAGTCTGAGCAATGAAATCGGGTTGCTCGCGGAGGAATATAATCCGCACCTGAAGCGGATGGTGGGCAATTTTCCGCAGGCGTTTTCGCACGTCGGTCTGGTGAACTCGGCGCAAAATCTCTCCGAGGATTTCCGGCCGGCGGAGCATCGCAGCGCGCAGACAGAGGAAGAGCGCGACCGCCAGAAGCCAGCGACGGCGGAAGCGTCGACGGGTGATGAATCCGCCGCGCCAGGGCGGCGGATGGAGCAGTGAGCGCCGCGCGAGGCGTCAGTTGACGACGTTGACGGGCGCGCCGGTGAGAAACGCGCGGACGTTTTCGGTGGCCACGTGCATGAGACGCGTGCGGGCGGCAGTGGTGGCCCACGCGAGGTGCGGCGTGATGAGACAGTTGCGCGCCGTGTATAGCGGATGCGCGGCGGGCGGGGGCTCGGTGGCGAGGACGTCGAGCGCGGCGCCAGCGAGCTGGCCGGCGTTGAGCGCGGCGGCGAGGGCGGGTTCGTCGATCAACGGCCCGCGGCTCGTGTTGATCAAAAACGCGCCGGGCTTCAGGAGGCGCAGGGAGTCGGCGTTGATGAGGTTGCGGGTGGCGTCGGTGAGCGGGCAGTGGAGAGAAACCACATCGCTCGTGCGCAACACGTGGGCGAGTTCGGCGGCGCCGCCGGCGCGCGTGGCGAATTGCACACGCATGCCGAACGCGCGGCCGAGATCCGCGACAGTCTGGCCGATGCGGCCGGCGCCGATGAGGCCGAGCGTGAGGCCTTCGAGTTCGATGAGCGGCGTGTCCCAGTAGGAAAAATCCGCGGAGCGCGCCCAGCGGCCTTCGCGCACGGTGGCGGCGTGGAGGCCGACGTGTTGCGTGAGCTCGAGCAACAGGGCGAAAACGTGCTGCGCGACGGAGCGTGTGCCGTAGGTGGGGACGTTGCAGACGGTGACGCCGCGCGCGCGGGCCGCGGCGACATCGATGATGTTGTAGCCGGTGGCGAGCACGCCGATGTAGCGCAAGGCGGGGAGTTGCGCGAGCGTAGCCGCGGAGAGCGGAGTCTTGTTGGTGAGCAGCAGTTCGGCCTTTGCGCCGCGGGTGACGATCTCTTCGGTGGGAGTGCGGTCGTGGATCGTGCAAGCAGCGAGCGCCTCGAGGGGCGCCCAGGAGAGGTCGCCAGGATTCAGGGTGTAGCCGTCGAGCACCACAAGCGAAGGAAGACTCATGGCGCCATTCGGAAGGCGCGAAGAACGCCGGGCAACGCAGAAGAGGAGCGATGACGCATGGGGGATGTGCGCGAGAGGCCGGCGCGAGACAACGATCTGTCGACGCGCGGGCGTGGTCGCGTGGAGCGCGCGCCATGACCACACAGGGTGGGCGTCGGAAGTCGTCAGTGGGCGGGAGCCGGCTCAGGAGGTGAAATGAGCGGGGTGGCGGCTCGCAGCCGTGGAATCGGTTGGAGCGAGGCGCCGATAGGGTGTTGTCCCCAGCAAAAACGGTCAGATGCAATCGCGTAGGGGCACGGATATTCGCGACGCGCGAGAGACAGTAAGCTTCTGCGCGATGAAAGCCTACTTCCCGCGTTCGCTGTTTCGGTTTCAGGTGCTGCTGGCGCTGGTGATGCTCGCCGGTGCGCTCATGGGGGGTGGTTGTGCGACTTATTCGCCGGAGAAGAATCTTTCGTTGCTGCTGGAGTCAGCGCCCGTGCCGCGGCTGGTGCCGGCGGGCAAAGAGTTCGCGACGGCGGATCGCGTGGCGAAGCCGGCGGCGGGGGACGTGGCGTTTGCGGGCGTGGGCGAATCGATGGAGCCCATGTATGCGCCGGGCACGGCGATTATCGCGCGCAAATGCGCGTTCAATGAGCTGCGTGCGGGCATGGCGGTGGTGTATCTCAACACGGACGGCCACTACGTCGCCCATATGCTGCTGGAAAACACCCGCCGCGGTTGGACGGCGATCGGCGTCAATAATGCGGATCCGGATGCGGATCTGGTTACGCCGTGGAATTTGGTGGGCGTGGTGCGGGAGGCTTTCGTGGCGAATACAGCGAAGCTTAACCCGATGGTGGCGGCGAAAATCTCGTTGCGCGACAGCTTGGAGCACGGCGTTTACGCGATGGCGGCGGAGTAGATCGTCCGCGCGGCGGCGGACACCGGAGCGGAGAACCGGACGAGCCGGGACAGGATTTGCGCGCGGCGACGAAACCGGCCGGGAGGTGCGATCGCGCGCGTGAGCGGGAGGGAAGATGGGCGGTTAAAGACTTGGCAGGCCGCACGCGGCGGACTATAAGATGTTTCCACTCATCTTAAGAGAGGAGTCATATCATGGAGACACATTTCCCAAACATGGAAGAGGCTTACGGTCAGATGGCGCGCGATCGCGTGCTGGCGGATTTGCGGGCGCTCGCCGGTGACGCGGAAGCCTTGCTCAAGGCCACCACCGGCGATGCCGGCGACAAAGCGAAGGAAATTCGCGGGCGCTTGGCGGCGGCGATCGAAAGGGCCAAGGGCACTTACACGGACTTGCAGGCGCAAGGCATCGAATCCGCGAAGGAAGCGGCGCGGAAGGCGGACCGCACGATTCGCAATCACCCGTATGAGTCGATCGCGATTGCGCTCGGGGTGGGCGTGTTGCTCGGGGTGTTGCTGCGGCGGAAATAAGCGCGATGGCGAACGGCGACGAAATCGGCGGCGGCACGCTGGACTCGGTCCGGCGGCTGGGGCAATCGGTCCTCGGATTGCTGCAGACGCGCGTGGAGCTCGTCGCGGTGGAGTTGCAGGAGCAACGGCTGCGGACGATCGATTCGCTCGTGTGGCTCGCGGCGGCGATGGGGCTGGCGATCGCGGCGGTGCTCGTGGTGGTCGGAGCGCTGGCGTTGTGGCTTTGGCAGACCGCGGGATATGCGGGACTGGCCGGGCTGGCGGTCGTGACGGCGATCGGCGCAGGGTTTTTATTCTGGCATCTTCGGCGGCGGATTCTGCATGGGCCGCAACCGTTTGAGGCGACGGTGGAGGAATTTCGAAAGGATCTCGCATGTCTGCGTCGGGAGGAATGAACGAACTCGTCGCGCGGCGGCGCGCGTTGGTCGCGCAAGCGGATCTGCACCGGGAAATTTTTGCGGTGGAGCGGCTGCGTTTGGAATTACGCGGCGTGCAGGCGCGGCAATTCCTGGCCGAACATCGCTGGTGGCTGGTGGGCGGCGCGGCGGCGGCGGGTGGGTTGTTGCTGACGCGGCGCGCCCGCGGACTGTTCGGTTGGCTGCCGACGCTGGTGTCCGTCGCGAGAACGGCGTTGAAAAATTTTCAGGGCATGAGCGGGCCGCAGAACAGCGGCAGCGAGTAGAAGACGGGTGCGCCTGGGACGGTTTTAGGAATACGGGCGCGGGCGGCGAGGCGGCGGGCGTCTGCGGCGCACGAAAATTCGCGGTTGCTGGCTGGACGAAGCGAGCGCGAGTTGCCTAGCCTGCGGCATGCAATACCTCCCTGTTCAACCCGGATGCGCCCCGTGGCGTGGCGACGCGTTTTAATGGCGCGGCTCAGGCTGAGATTTTTCGCTCGAGACCAGCGAGCGGGCGGACGAGCGGCGCAGCGTGCGCGTGGCTTTCTCGCGTGACGCCATTGCGGCCAGTGGCTTGGCGGGTGGCGTTTCCCCGCGCGGGTGACGGCGTGTCGGCGGCGGACGCGATGTCGGTCGGTGTGCCGTGGCTCGCCGGGCCGCACGCGGAGGAGATTTTCACGGATGCGCGAGAGGTGTCGGCGCGGGCCGGCGTGGCGTTGGCAGAGTCGGGCGATCTGCTGTTGGGTTTTGGGGCGGTCGATTTGGCAGGGCGCGACCTGGCGGCGGCGGCGGGCGAACTTTACGCGCGGGTGCTGGAAGCGGCGCGGGGCCTGCATCTTTACCGGGTGTGGAATTACGTGCCGGCGATCAATGCGGCGACGGCCGGGCTGGAAAACTACCGCGCGTTTTGCCGGGGGCGTTCGCTGGCGTTTGAGACGGATTTTGGCACGGGGTTTCAGCGCCAACTGCCGGCGGCCTCGGCGGTGGGGACGGATGCGGAACGGTTGAGCGTGCTGTTTGTGGCGGGGGGGGGGCAGCCGCGGCACATCGAGAATCCCGAGCAGGTGCCGGCGTATCTTTATCCGCCGGAACACGGGCCGCGTTCACCGAGTTTCGCGCGGGCGACGGTCGTGGCGCAGCCGGCGGGGGAATGGGTGTTCATTTCCGGCACGGCGGCGATCAAGGGGCACGTGACGATCGCGCCCGACGAACTCGATGAACAATTGACGTGCACGTTCGATAATTTGCGGATCATCGGCCGCGCGGCGGGGCTGGGCGCGGAACTCGGAAAGGGGGAGGGCGCGCAGCGTCACTTCAAAGTTTACTTGCGGCGGGCAGGCGATCTCGCGGCGGCGCAGCGGCGGATCGAGGCGGAATTGGTCACGCCGGACGACCGCGTGATTTACGTGCGTTCGGATATTTGCCGGGCGGCGCTCGCGGTGGAGATTGAAGTGACGTTGGTGCCGCGGTGAGGCGGAGAGAGAGGGAAGCGCGGCGCAGTGCCGGGCCGAGGTGGCGCGAAGGTCAGGGTGCCCAGCGCGGAGGAGAAGTTAGCGCTCAAGCGCGCGGGGCGTAATCGGCGCCGCAGGCGCGGTTGAACATCGGCGTGGACATGAGCGTCGTGACAATCGCCATGAACACGAGGATCGAGAAGAGCGTGGGCGTGATGATGCCGCGCTCGAGGCCGATGTTGAGGATGATGAGTTCCATGAGGCCACGGGAATTCATCAGCGCGCCGAGGCCGAGGGCGTTGCGGTGCGTTTCGCCGCAGGCGCGGGCGGCGAGATAACAGGCGCCGGCCTTGCCGACGACAGCGGCGGCGAGCACGCCGAGTGTGACGAGCCAGAGCGCGGGGTCGTTGACGAGGTCGAAGCGCGTGTTGAGGCCGGAGTAGATGAAGAACAACGGCAGCAGGAGACTCGTCGTGAGCGGCTCGATGGTCTTTTGCAGGCTCTGCGCAAAGGCGCCCCGCGGCATCGCCACGCCGAGGAAAAACGCGCCGAACACGGCGTAGAGGCGGATCGTATCGGTGAACCACGCACAGAGGAGGAGTGCGACGAGCGTCCAGCACAACGCGGTGCGGGCGCCGCTTTCGCCGCGGTCTGCGAGGCGGTTGATCCAGCCGAGAGGAATGCGGCCGACGGTGAAGAGCAGGGCCACGAAGGCGAGGCCGCCGCCGATGGCGCGGATGGCGATTTGCGGGTCGTTCGCGAAGCTCGCGAGCACGAGCGCGAGGACGCCCCACGCCGCGGCGTCGTCGATGGCGCCCGCCGCGAGGGCGAGGGCGCCGACGGCGGTGCCGCTGAGGCCGCGTTCGAAGATGATGCGTGCGAGCATCGGGAAAGCGGTGATGGCCATGGCCGCACCGAGGAACGGGATCGCCTGCAAGGCGGTGACCGAGGGGGCGAAATAGGTGCCGTGGCCCAGCAGGAGCCACGCAATGCCGCAGCCGAGCGCAAACGGAGCGAGAATGCCGGAGGCCGAAATCAAGGTGACGCTCTGCAGGCGCGTGCGCAGGAGGTCGGTGCGAAAATCCAAGCCGACCGTGAACATGTATAACGCGAGGCCGAGTTGGGCGCCGGCGAAAATGATGGCGCGCGAATCCGCGGGAAAGAACGACGCCTGCGCGCCCGGGAAGAAGTAGCCGAAGATGGAAGGGCCGAGGATGACGCCCGCAATCATCTCGCCGACGACGGGTGGCTGGCCGAGGCGAACGGAGGCCCAGCAGACCACACGACAAACCATGAGCACGACGGCCAGTTGGAGGAAAAAATGGACCGACAGGTCGAAAACGCTCATGCGCGGCGCCTCCTATGGCAGAGCGCGGCCCACGGCGACAAGCCGGGAAGTGTGAGCACGGGGCGGCGGTGCGGGGCAACGCGATGCTCCTGCGTTGCGCTACGATCGGAAGCGGCAAGAGGAAGCGGTCGCGCGGTGCGCAGCGAGGGGCGGGGCGCGGCGCGGAGGCGGAGTGAGGGCATCCCGCCCACAGTTGGATAAAGCCGGGAATGAGAGAGCGCCGTTCAGCCATCGAGCGAATCGACGAAACGCCGACGCGTTTCGCTACGACGTGAAACGGAGAGAGAAGGCGCTCACGCGGTGAGCGGCGTGCGCAACGACGAAACGCAGACGCGTTCCGCTACGACGGGAGCCCGGATTACGAGATCGGCGGCGCCGGGCGGTGGGCCAGGAGATCGCGGAGGCGGCGGGTGTCGGTCTTGCCCCGCGCGGTGACCGGAAATTCGGAAAGGACGAGGAGGCGGCGAGGGAGTTTCCAGGCAGCGAGGCGTTCCGCGAGGGCGGCGCGCAGGGCGTCGCTCGTGCCGTCGCCGCAGACGGCGGCGGCGAGGGAGTCGGGGCGTTCCGGATGGAGCGTCACCCAGGCATCGCGCACGTCGGGGAGGCTGCGCAAGGCGTGCTCGATTTCGGCGGGATCGACGCGGCGGCCGGCGAGTTTCAGCATGCGGCCGGCGCGGCCGAGGAGAACGAGTTCACCGTGCGCGTTGAGTTCGGCGCGATCGGCGGGGCGGAAGCGGCCGCGTCCGCCGACAGCGGCGCTCGCGACGAAGAAGCGTTGGCCGCGGGTGAAGGTGAGTTGCACACCGTCGATCGGCGGGCCGACGCTGCGGCCGGTGGAAGCGGCGTCGCCGGTGCGGTCGTAGGCGATGCCGCCGGTTTCGCTTGAGCCGTAGAAGCTGTGCACACGCCGCGCGAACCTGGTTGCGAAGGCTTGTGCAATTTCGGGCGAAAGCGCGGCGCCGGCGGAGATCACGGTGCGCAGGCTGTGCAGTTGCGCGGGGGCGATGTCGGAGGCGGCGAGGGCGCGCAGCAACGCCGGCACGGCAGGAAATACGGTGGGTTGCCAGCGCGCAATCGCGTCGGCGAGGGCCTGCGGCAGCACGGGTGCGCCGCAAACGATGGCGGTGCCTTGCGCGAGGAGTGGGACGATGAGGTTGCCGAGGCCGTAGGAGTGGCCGAAGGGAATGCAGCCGAGGTTTAGGTCGGTGGCGCGGATGTCCATGGAGGCGCAAATCTGGCGGCCATCGGCGAGGAGTTGCGCGGCGGTGAAGGGCAGCGCTTTGGGCGTGCCGGTGGAGCCGGAGGTGAGTTTTATCAGGCAGCGGCCGTCGCGCGGGGAAGAGCGGCGAGGGGCAAGGGTGATGAGTTGGCGATCGTGCCACCAATGGGTCGCATTGACCGCGGCGGCGATCGTGCGCTGGGCGGCGGCGGGTTCGCCGGGGTCGAGCGAAACGACAATGCCTCCGGCCATCAGCACGCCGAGTGTCACGGTGAGCCACTCGATGCCGTTGGGCAGAGCGAACACGACGGCTTGGCCGCGGAGATCGGCGCCGTGAGCGGCGACCCACTCGCGCGCGGCGGTGTCGAGCTCGGCCCGCGTCCACGTGCGTTCGCTGGCGGCGTCGATGAGGATGGGCGCGGCGGGCGCCGCGGCGAGCGTGGCCGACCACGCGGACAACAAAGGGCAACTCATCGGCGACGGACGAGGGGCTCAAGTTCCACCGTGGCGAGGGCGGTGACGACGATCAGCGCAACGGTGAGGCCGAGGGCGTGGATCACCGGGATGCTGCTGAGCGAGAGGACGCCAAACGAGACGGCGGTGCTGAGCGCCGAGAGGCGAATGGAGGCCGGCGGGGCGGTGCCGTGCGTGGCGGCGTCGGCGGAAAAGATGGCGTAGTTGTGCGAGAGGCAGACGCCGAGAAACGCGCCGAGCAGATGGAAGAGGTTGAGCGGTTGACCGAGCAGACCGAAGATGCCGAAGACAAAGAAACACGATCCTGCGGGGATGAGCGCGATGCGAATGCCGCGTCGCCACGGATAGATGACAAAGACGCTGAGGATCACCATGCCGAGGCCGATGAGGCTGAGGCGGAGCGCGGACCAGCGATAGCGGGTGAAGAGATCGTTGAGGGTTTCGAGTTGGTTGACGCCGACGGTATGGAGGCCGGGCGGCGCGGGCGGGCCGTCGGGGATGTCGACAATCGTGAGAAACCAACTCGGCGAACCGCGGGAGTAGAGCAGCGCGAGCGGGCCGGTGAAGATGGGATCGAGCAGCGGGATGAGTTGCTGGTAATCGCCGCGCGGCGGGAATGCGCGGAGATTGGAAAACGTGCTGAAGAAACCGGCGAACGATTGGGCGTCGAAGCCGTGGCGGTCGAGGGCGGCCGAGAAGGCGTCGGCGAAGCCATCGAGGTGGCGAAGGCGGGCGGGAAACGCCTGCCAGTCGGTCTGGGTGGGGAGAACGAGGCCGGCGCTCGCGGCAGGGGCGTCGGGCGCGCGGCGGGCGAGGTCGGCGTGAAACGCGGCGAGGTTTTCGCGGGCTTCGGCGAGGGTGGCGCCGTAGGTGAGATAGAGCGTCTGGTCGTGGTTTTCGCCGAAGAGGCGGCGCAACTTGACTTCGTTGGCGCGCAGGTCGGCGGAGGGGTTTTCGAGCTGGCGAATGTCGTCGCGCCAATGGAGGTGCCATGGGCCGAGGGCGGCAATGAGGATGGCGAGGCCGAAAAGTAGCGTGGGCGCGTAGCGCAGGGCGGGGCGATGGGCGAACGCGTCGAGCGAGCCAAATTCGCGGGCGGCGAGAAACGGGCGGTCGAGTTGCGCGAAGTAGAGCATCGCGCCACCGAGGGCGCACAGGAGACCGGAGCCAACGAAGATGCCGACCTGCTGGATGAGCGGGAGGTTGGAAAACAGGAGGAGCGAAAAGCCGATGACCGTGGTGAGGCAGCTCGCGAGCAGGGGTTTCAGGAGACGCCGGAGTTTCGTGCCGTAAGGTTCGTCGGGGGTGAGCGACGGCTGCATGAAAATGTAGAAGCCGTAGTCGATGGCGACGCCGCTAAGGAGCGAACCGATCACGAAAACGAGGAGATGCAGGCGGTCGAAGACGAGCGTCGAGATGGTCCAGGCACCCAGGAGCGAGAGGAGGATGATCGGGACGAGATGAAGGATTTTGTAAATGCGGCGGACGAAGAGCGCGCTGATGCCGAGCACGGCCACGATGGAAAGAAGGTTGAGCCAGCGGAGTTCGGCCTCGGTGCGCGCGCGGCTGTCGGCGGCGAAGCGGTTGATGCCGGTATACTCAACGTCGAGCGTGGGCGTGGCCGCTTGGAGTTCGGCGGTGGCGGCGTGGATGGCGGCGAAGGCGGGTTGCTGGCCGGCTTCGGCGAGGGGCGATGCGCGCAGACGCGCCCACACGAGCGCGTGGCCGCCGGCGGCGGAATCGGACGAGCTGATGAGGCGCGCGCGATCGATGAGGCTCGGCACGAGCAGGAGCGGATCGGAGACGACGACGTTTTGCAGTGCGGTCGCTTCGGGGCGGGAGAGAAACGCTTCGAGGCGCGCGGCGGAGCGCTCGGCGAGCCACGCGGGATATTGCGCGGCTGGCTGACCGGTGGCGGCGAAGTCGCGTTCGGCGTCGCCGAGAAAAGTCGGGAGCAGCAGCTCGAACCGGTGCGTGAAGATTTCGCGGCCCATGGCGGACTGGTCCGTGGAACCGCCGACGACGACGGCTTCGGCAAACGCCGGCGAGCGGGCGAGGGCGGTGGCGAAACGTTGGGCAGCGGCGGCGGGCGGCTGGTTGGGTTGCGCGGTGTCGTGCAACGCGAAGAGCATCACGCGCGACTGGGCTTCGTTGGCAAAACTGCGGACGAGGGCGATCTCGGGCGATTGCTCCTCGGCGGGGATGAGGTCGAGGACGTTGGTGGAAATCTTCTGGCTGTAATCGAGCCGGGCGAGCCACGTGCCACAGAGCGCGACGAACGCGAGCAGGACCAGGCGGGCGTAGAGCTTGCGGCGGGGCGCGGTCACAGGCGGTCAGCGGAAATATCGGTCGATGACATCGCCGCCGAAGATGACGTTTTCGCGCGTGTCGTGGAGCGAAATCTCAATGCGCTGCCGGGCGGATTTTTCCATGACGATGCGATCGACGAGGGCGTCATGTCCGTAGACGGTGATGTCGCCGATGAGGTCGGAGAGCGCAGTGTCGTGCGGAGCGAAGACGAGGACCCATTGCGAACCGGTGCGGCGGCCGCGGAGATCGAAGCTTTGCTGCAGGGCGGCGACGTCGAAACGCAGGATGTTAAAAAGAGCGCCGCTGACGGCTTGTACGCGGGAGTCGTTGGGCGCGGCGCGTTCGCGGCCGTGTTCGTCGCGCATGAGAACGCCCTTGGCATCGACGATGATGATGTGCCGGTCGGGCGTGAGGTAGTGCAGGCTGAGCCCGTGGCCCGGCGCCATGCGAATCTCGCCGGTGAGCACCGTGGGCTCTTTGCGGAAAGGGAAATAACGTTTCTCCTCGAACTGCGCGAGACGGCTGCGTGCGGGGGCGAGTTGCGCGAAGAGGTCCTTCCAAGCCGGATCGTGAAGGGGATCGGTGATGGTTTCGGCGGCGGGAGGCGGTGCAGCGACCTCCGCGGCCGCGGGAGGAGAGGAAACGGTCGAATCCGACGCGGGCGAAGCTGCGACCTCGGGACGGGGAATTACGACCAGCGCGGCGAGGGCGAGAAACGGAGGGAATTTCATGCAGCAACGAAACCGTAGAGGGAAAGGAGGCAAAAGGGGAATGGCGAATGCGCGGGCGGTCGCCGGGGCAAGGGGGATGCCCGGCGGATGCGCGGGAAGCGCTTTGAAACGTAGCGTCGGCGGCCTAGCGTGCGCCGGTGTGAACATGCGCTGCATGGCGGGATTCGGCCTTCTGACGCCGATGGCAGGCGCGGCGGAGACGCCGTTGGCGGGAGCAGAATCGAAAATCGAGTTACCGGCGCTGAAATTGGACGCGCGGCGTGCTCGGCGAGGGGGTGAAGAAACCGTAGCGCTGCCGTCGAGTTTGGCGCGGGACGTCCAAGCAGGAAGCTCCCGCCGTGCGGAAGGTCGCGACGCCGCAGGCGAGGGCGTCACGGGTGGCGTCAGGCCTTGATCAGGTGCGCCGGGAAATCGGACACGTTTTCACACGCGATTTGCTCCATCACCTGCTGCAGTTGTTTCTTAAGCATCGCGAGCACGTGATCGCCGCCTTGGGCGCCCAGCGCGCACACGCCGAACATGGGGGTGCGGCCGAGGAAGGCGAAATCGGCGCCCACGGCCAGAGCGGCCGCGACGTCCGCGCCATCGCGGAGGCCGCTGTCGATCATGAGCTTCGTGCGCGATTTGAATTCGGGGACCAAGCCGGCGAGGGCTTGGATCGTGGATTGCCCGCGATCCAGTTGCCGGCCGCCGTGATTCGACACGATGATTCCGTCCACCCCGAGGGCGACAACCTTGGCGGCGTCCTCGGGGTTGACGATGCCCTTGATGACGAGCGACCCCGGCCACTTGTCGCGGAGGGATTTGACCTTCTCTTCGCTCAGGCGGCCGGAGAACGTCTTGTTCATGAACAGTCCGAGATGTTTCATGTTAAGCCCTTTGGGAATGTAGGGCTTCATGGTGGCGAAAGCGGGCGCGCCGGCCGCCAGTTGGGAGAACGACCACGTGGGATGGCTGACCATTTGCGCGATGTTGCGCAGCGTCATCCGCGGCGGGATGGAGAGGCCGTTGCGGATTTCTTTGGGCCGGTAGCCAAAGGTGGGAGTGTCGGCGAGGATCACGAGGGTCTTGATGCCGGCGGCCCAGGCGCGATCGAGGAGCTTGTCGCGCAGCTCGGTTTCGCGCGGGTGATACAATTGAAACCAGGCGCGGCCGTGCGTGATCTCGGCGACGCGCTCGATGCTGGCGGTCGCGACGGTCGAGAGGACGAACGGGACATTGTGCTGGACGGCGGCAGCGGCGAGGATCTCGGTGGCCTTTGGCCACATCAGCCCTTGCAGGCCGATCGGCGCGATACCGAACGGGGCGTCATATTCGACGCCGAAGAGCGTGGTCTTCTGCGACGCGCCGGGGTAGTTTCCGATGTAGGTGGGTTTGAGGCGAATTTCGCGAATCTCGCTCGTGTTGCGGGCGAGGTTGATGTCGGAAAAGCACCCGCCTGACAGATAATCGAAGGCGAATCCCGGCACCCGGCGCCGAGCCCGTGCAATGAGGCGTTCCGTGGAAGGAAATCGGGCATCAATGGCGTCTTTCATCGACCCCTTTCAAAGGGGGTCGCCGGGATTTGGTCCATCCATAAACGCGTCACTTTGGTCGTCGGCGAAGAGCGCGGATGCGGACGGGTGCGCGGGGAGGCCCGGCGAACGGCGAAGCCTGCGAACTTGCGACGGAACTCCGGTGGGCCTCAGATCCGCTTCGTTTGTCAAGAGTCAAGGCATGCGGTCTTGTATTTGTGGCGCACAGGTTTCCGACGGCATCTTCCTGAATCGTGCGGACCTGATTTCCGCTCAAGCCATCGGCCACGGTGTAGTAGGTAAACTCGTGGCCATCCCAACGGCTCACCCCTCATTGTGGCTTCCGAACCAGAAGCGCCCTTGGCTATCCTCAAAAATTGAGCGAAGCCCGGAGGTGAACCGGAGGGACGACCTCGAAGGTTTCGCCTCCGTGACCGTTGCGGGCGATCGGCCAACTTGGGCCTCCTGCGCATTGGCCTCGGAGGTCCACTGAACCGATTGAATGCCGATCGCAAACGCCAACCGACAGAGAATAGAAATCCGCCGATGGATGGACGTTTTCATCTTGTTCGAAAGCGGCAGGAATGTTGGCGTCACTGTCGGCGGCCGGAGCTGGCGAAAGAGAAATAAGAATGGGGCTCGGACGTAGCATCAGCGGGAGCGGCGCACGCGGCGGAGTTGCACCCAGCGCCAGAGGAGGAGCTGGGTGATGAGGCGCGTGTGCAGCCAAACGAGTTTCGCATTGTCGCGGAGGTAATTGAAGTGCGACACGCCGCCTTCCGCTTTGGTGAAATAACGGCAGGGCGCGGGGAGATTCACCGCGGGGACGCCGGCCCAGAAGAGTCGCACCACGATTTCGGGGTCGAAGTCGAAGCCGCGGGCGGCACGCGTCGAGGCAAGGGCGCGGCGCAGCGGGGCGGCGGGATACACGCGGAAGCCGAACAGCGGATCGCCGATGGCGCGGCTGAGAATCTCGAAGTGCGCGAGGCCGACGCTGAGTTTGCGGCCGTGTAGGCGTTCGAGAGGGACTTCGGGACCGAAGAGGGGAACGCCGAGAATCATCGCGGCGGGATTTGCCTGCGAGGCGGCCATGAAAGACGCGATGTGGTCGGCGGGATGCTGACCGTCGGCATCCATTGTGAGGACGTGGGTGAAACCGGCGGCGAGGGCGGCGTCGACGCCCGTCGCGACGGCGGCGCCTTTGCCGCCGTTGCGCGGGCGCACGATGATGCGGAGGTGCGGCTCAGAGGCGGCGAGGAGGCGGACGGGGGCCAGGGAATCATCGGTGCTGCCGTCGACGATGACCCAGACCGGTTGCCAAGCGGCGAGAGCGGCCTGCACGGTGGCGAGGAGGCGCGCGCCGGTGTTGTAGGTCGGGATCAGAACGAGGTGCGTGGAGGAAGGCGGCACGGAGAAGGACTTTTTATAGAAGCTCCAAGCTCCAACAGCCAAGCTCCAGGAAGAATCAAGTCTTCAAAATAGAGGCGGCCGAGAACGCGAGCGGGGCCGGGAGCGAAAAAACTGAAGGCCCAAACGTGAGACCTGAGGCCGAGCGGGCGGCGGAGTTTGGGAATTTAAACGCGAGGTGCGGAGGTCGGAGCGGAGGACGGAGTCGCAGTCACGAATGGCTGGATCACGGCAGACAGGCGGAAATTGCGGCGTGACGAAAGAGAAAGTTAAAGAGGAGAGAGAAAGGTTTCGTTGGGCGCTTAACAGCGGGGAGGAGGGAGGGCGGCGGCGAGGAGGGCTTGGGCGCGGGCGGCGAGGTCGGCGGCGCGTTCGTGGGGCGTGGGGTGGAGTTCGCCGATCAGCGTGAGCGTGATGCGGGCGGGCATGGGGGGCACACGCCACCAGGGCTGGCCGCGGGGCAGAAAGGTGCGCGGGGCATCGATGGCGATCAGCCGCACGGGCACGCCGGCGCGGGCGGCGATGAGTGCGAAACCGGGTTTTAGAAGGCCGATTTTTTCGTGGGCGGAGGTGCGCGTGCCTTCGGGAAAAACGAGCAGCGACCGGCCGGTGGCGACGCGCGCGGCGACTTCCCGAATGAGATCAGCGCCTTTGTCGCCGGCCCCGTAGCCGGCCATGATGGCGGCGGGACCGAGGGCGGGATTGCGGATGAGGGCGTGTTTGAAAATGCAGATGGTGTCCGGGAGACGGCCGAGCAGGAAAGTGGCGTCGAGAAGGCCAGGATGGTTGGCGATATACACGGCGGGTCCGGCGAGGGTCGCGGGAGAAAAATTTTCCCACTCGAGATAAACCAGGCGGGTGAAATGGAGCCACGCCGCCCAACTGCGGAAGAGCCGGTTGATGAGGAGACGCACGGGCGGGCCGAGGCGTTCGCGGCCGGGCAGGAGAAGGAGGAGCGAGCAGACGAGGTTGAGCGCGATCCCGACCAGGCCAAACACGAACCAGGAGAAAAGTCCGGCGGCAGTGGTGTAGAGGCCGTGAAGACGTTTCATGCCGCGGCAGGGTTGAGCGGCAGAAAGTTGAACCAGAGTTCGGGGGCGGTGCGCAGTTCGGCTTCGAGCCGGGTGAGAAACGCCTGGAAGTGGGCGTGGGCGCGGTCGAGGTTTTCGGCGCGCGCGCCGGCCTGGGGGCGAAAGAGGGGCGAGCTGAGGATCGAGGTGCGGCCGGGGCCGGCGGGCACGCCGACGCAGAGGACGACGGGCACATTGAAGATGAGCGCGAGGTGATAAATGGTGAAGGGGAACTTGCGGCGCGCGCCGAGGAAATCGAAGGCGGCGGTTTTGGCGCTGAACTCGAGGCGATCGCATTTCAGCGCCACGGATCCGCCCGCCGCAATGGCCTCTTTGAGGGCGAAGAGGAGATTGGCGGGATCGTTGACCCAGATGAATTTCACCCAGTCGCCGAAGCGCGCGCCGAGCACATCGACGTCGTGCGAGTTGCCCACGCGCTGGCGCACCATGAAGACGCGGCGTTGCTCCTGACGGCCGAGGAGAAAGCCGGTGAGATCGGAGTGGCCGACGTGAAACGTGCCGAGAAGCGCGGGCTCGCCCGAGGCGAGGAGTTCGCGGAAACCGGTGGCATCGGGCGCGAGTTCACCACGGTGCGGCTGGCCGTTGGCGACGCGCAGTTTGAGCATGAGGAACTCCTCGAACGCGAAGAAATGCCGGAAAATTTCGCGGTGGGTGGCGGGCCGGCCGTGGATCAGCGTGAGGTAATCGCGCGAGGCGCGGCGTTGAGCGGGCATGCGCAGGAGCGCGATCCACGTGCCGAACGCGCGCAGGGGACGGAAGAGAAATTCGGGCAGCGCGTAATCGGCGAGGCACAGAAACTGGTAGCCCCAACTCGGACCTGGGTTGCGCGGAGCGGGCGGCGTCACGACCAGTCAAGTTTGAGATGAAGGCCGGGCGCGGCGGTCACGTCGAGGGGGCGCCGGGAGGTGAGGACCTCGAACAGTTGCGTGACGGTGAGCTCGGCGGCGGAATCTTCGGGGACGGCGGTGAGGCGCACGCGCGCGAGGGCGGCGGTGGGCTGGGTGGTCAACGCGCAGGCGAAGGCGAAGCTGCGGTCGCTGGCGGCGCTGCGGTCGAGGAGCCAGGTGCCGCGTTCCTCGCCGCCGCAGAAAATGACGCGTGGGGAAGGGGCGAGGAAAGCGGTCTGCAATGCGTGCGCGACGAGGTGAGCGCGGCCGGTGAGCGGGAAGAATTCGCGCACGGCGTGCTGTTTGCCGATGAGCGCTTGCTGGACCGCGCTGGGATGGATGGAGGTTTGAAAGAGCGTGGGACTCGCGGAGGGGAAGCTGTCGAGGTAGTCTTCGAGCGCACGGGTCTCGGCATAGGTTGATGCGTAAACGACGGCGTCGGCGGGTGCGGGCGGCACCTCGTCGAGGGCGGTGGCGACAAGGAGGCCGAGCTGCGTCATGCGCCGGGTGGCGCCGCGGGGGAAGCGGTCCTTGAGGCGTTCGCGGGTGGCGGCGGGCGGCTCGGCGGCGGCGTCCTGCAGGCTGAGGGCGGAGAGGTAGCGTTCAAGCATGGCTCAGCAGGAAGGCGCCGTGCGCGCCGCCGAAGGCGTTGCTCGCGCAGAGGACGGCGTCGAACGCCGCGGTGGAGAAAGGTTCGAGCGCGACCGGCGGGGTGAAGGTGGGCGCAGTGGTGCCGACCGTGCCGGGTGCGCGGCCGCGACGGAGCGCGACGGCGGCGAGGGCGAGTTCGACGAGGCCACAACTGCCGAGGGTGTGGCCGAGGCTGCCTTTCCATGAGACGAGCGGAGCGTCGGGAAACGCGGCGGCGAGCGCGGCGGATTCGAGGCGGCCGGCCTCAAGGGTGCCGGTGCCGTGGCCCTTCAACCACATGCGGCGGCCGGCGGCGGCGGTGCGCAATGGTTCGAGGGCCGCGGCGAAACCGGAGCCATCGGCGGCGTTGGCGGTGAAGTGGTGCATCTCGTTGAAGAGCGACTGCGCGAGAAGCGTGAGATCGCCGTCGGTAGAGGTGGCGGGAGCGAGGACGGCGAAGGCGGCGCCGTCGCCGAGACCGATGGAGCCGGTGGGGCGGTCGGCGTAGGGCGCGGGAAACTGGGCGTTGAGAATCTTGAGCGCGTGAAAGCCGCCGGCGACGAAGGGGCTGAGAAAATCGAAGGAGAAAACGAGCGCGCGTTCGGCGAAACCGGCGGCGAGGGCGCGGGTGGCGAGAAGCAGGCCGAGGTGCGCGGAGACGCAGGCGTGGGAGAGCGTGGTGACGTTGGCGCCCCAACCGAGCGTGGCGGCGATGGTTTCGACGGAAAGGTGCGGCGTGCCGTAGGCGAGGTGCGCGGGGTCGGCGGTGCGGCGAAAGGCGTAGAGGCTGCCGACGCCAAAATTGCTGCTGGTGACGAAAACGGGGCGGCGGGCGGTGCCCCAGCCGTCGCCGGGGATTTCGACCGCGAGCGCGCGGAGGAAAGGCAGCCAGTTGGGCGGGGCGGATTCGTCGAAGGCACGGCCGGGCACGAGGGCGAGCGGGACGGATTCGCCGCCGTCGCGGCCGAGCACGGGCGTGAGTTGGAGGGCGCGTTCGCCGCGGAGGAGGGCGGCGTGCGTGGCGGCGGCGGAGCCGAAGGCGGTGAGGCAACCGGTGGCGGCGAGGCGGACGGAATCGGACACGGCGAAGGCGCGCGCAGCGGCGCGATCAGCGCGGGAGGCGCGAGGGGTCGGCGCGGCTGCGGATGAATTCGGCGAGGTGGGCGATGCTGGCGAGGGCCGCGCGCGATTCCTCGCTGCTGGAGATCTTGATGCCGAATTCTTTTTCGAGCGTGACGACGAGTTCGAGGGCGTCGATCGAGTCGAGATTGAGGCCGGAGCCGATGAGAGGCTCGTCGTCGGCGAGATCCTCGGGACGGACGTCCTCGAGTTTCAGGCGGGTGACGATGAGCTCTTTCAGGCGGGCGATGAGAGGATCGGGCATGGGTAAGGACAGGATGCTTCAGCGAACGGGAGAGGTGACACCATCTTCAGGCAGGAGGCGGCGCCATTGTTTGTCTTGTTCCAACATCCGAGCCCATTTGTCGCTGTAGTCGGCGCGGCGAGCCTGAATATCCGAAGCGTGCGTCTGGCCATAGTCTAATGATTTGGCGTCCGGTTTCACGAAATGACACGCGGCGAGCCATTGGCGAAGGTTGGCCGAATCGAGACGAAATTCCTTTTCGGCGTGATTAACTTTGAAGGGGTGCAGAGAGAACCGCGCTTTCCACATGCCGGTTCGAGGGGTGACGATCGCGTAATAAATTTTGCCCGCGTCGAGCCTTGCTTCCATGAAGTCGGCGTTCTCTGAGATGACCATGAAGAGGCGGTCGCCGGGGGGGCAATAGTAAGCCACTTTTTCTTTAGGTCCGAGGACAGCAATCAGCTTGTTTTGATCGCCGGTGGCATCGAACACGGAAGAGGAAATTGCCGCGCCAAAAGTGGATGGCCGCATGATGACCACCAATGCTTGATCGGGCTTGGCAGGGTAGTCGGTGTTGCTGTCGGCCACGGTGAAACGGCCGGTGGCGCAGCCCGACAGGAATCCACAGAGAACAAGAAGGAGGACGGGGAGGTGGAACTTTGGCATAATCGAAATCACGGGGCGCGGAGGACGTGGCAGACGTTGCTGCCGCCGAAGCCGCTGCTGTTGTTCAACACGAGCGATGGGGCGGCGTCGAGGGTGTTGCGGGGAAGGTCGAGGCCCGCGCACGCTTCGTCGGGCGTGGTGAGGTTGGCGTTGCCGGGCGTGAAGCCGTCGCGCAGCGCGAGCGCACAAAAGGCGGTCTCCATCACGCCGGCCATGGAGAGCGGGTGGCCGGTGAGGCCTTTCGTGCTGCTGATGCGCGGGCGGACGCCGGCGTCGGTGAACGCGCGCCGCAGCGCAAGGGCCTCGGAGCGATCGCCGGCGGGGGTGGAGGTGGCGTGGGCGTTGACGTAATCGATGGCGGCGGGAGCGACGCCGGCATCGGCGAGGGCGCGGCGGATGGCCTCGGCGAGGCCGGCGCCCTCGGGGTGCGAGATGGCGACGTTGTAGCCGTCGGCGGCCTGGCCCCAGCCGATGAGCTCGGCGTAAATCGGCGCATGGCGGGCGAGGGCGGTCTCGCGTTCTTCGAGGATGAGGCAGACGGCGCCGCCGGCGGCGACGAAGCCATCGCGGGTTTGATCGAAGGGGCGCGAGGCGGTGGCGGGATCGGGATTGGTCGAGAGCGCGCGCATCGCCGCGAAAGGGAGGATCGTCTCGGCGTTCACTTCCTCGGCGCCGACGACGAGCATGCGCGTCTGGCGTCCGAGGCGGAGGTCGTCGAGTGCGCAGCCGAGGGCGTGGCTGGAGGAGGCGCAGGCGGCGACGAAACCGCCGACGGCGCCGCGAATGCCGTAGTGCGCGGCGAGGTTGAAATTGAGGGTGCCGGCGATGGAGGCGACGACGCCCATGGGGTTGCCGCGCTCGCCGCGCACGGCGTGCATGTGCGCGAGGTGGTGATGGAGGAGAAACGCGGAGCCGGCGGAGGCGCAGTAGAGGCCGGTGGCGCCGTCGGTGAGCGCGTCGGCGGCGAGTTGCGCGTCGGTGAGGGCTTGTTCGACGGCGCAAAACGCGTAGAGGCCGTGGGGCGCGAGGCTGCGGAGCGTTTCGCGCGGGACGTTGTAACAGGGCGGAAACGTCCAATCGCGCCAGCTCGGCGAGGCGACGTCGAAGGCTTTGATGGTGCCGGCGACTTTGACGGGCAGCGCGGGGTTGCCGAGAAACTCGACGGGGGCGAGGCCGGGCGTGAGCGTGCGCAGGCTGCGGGTGACGGCAGCGCGGTCGTTGCCGATGCTCGTGATGAAGCCGAGGCCGGTGATGACCGCGCGGCGACTCATGCCACAGGCGGACGGTGGGCGGGGAGCTTGCGACGGACGAAGGCGCGCAGTTCGCCCACGGTGCGGATGCTCAGGATTTCCTCGTTGCTGATGCTGACCTGAAACAGGTCCTCGATGAAGAAAACCATTTCCGTGATCGCGACGGAGTCGAAGCCGAGGTCGGCGATGAGCGCCTGTTGATCTTCGAGCGGAGCGGCGACGGCGGGCTTCTGGGGTTGGTGGTCGCGCACGATGGCGAGCAGGACGGTGTCGGCCGCGGCGGGATTACCCGTTTCACGGAGGCAGGCAAAGGCCTCGCGAACCTCGGGCGAGAAATGCCGGAGCAGCGGGACGTCGCCCGCGGGCGAAAGCGCGGTGTCGGAGTTGGAAGTGGAGGAGTCCATGCGCGAAAATCAGGGATGCGCCGGCGCGGCGGCCAAGGGGGCCGCCGGGGCGGGCTGGGGTGAGGAAAACCATGTGCGCCAGCCTTCGGCGAGCTCGAGTCGCAGCCAGAGAAACAGCAGGCCGAGCACGCGGACGGGCAGGCGGCCGTTGAACTCGTAGCTGGTGAAGGCGAAGTAGCGGCGGTCGTTGCGGCGGCCCCAGACGCCGCGGCGGCGGCGGGACTGCGCGATCGCAGCGAAGCGGCGGTTGTAGAGCGCCATCAGGCGGAAGGGCCACTTCGAGCGCGGGTGCGCGAAGGGAGGCGTATCGAGGATGCGATGACCGTGCTTGAACGGCTGGGCGACGATGCCGAGGTAGTAGAGCCCGAGGTCGAGCCGGAACGCCAAGGTCATGAGCTCGAAGTCGCCGACGTAGTAATATTTGTCGCGGTAGAGGGCGTTAAACCAGCGGTCGCAGCTCTGGCGGAAATCGGCGTTGTGTTTCGCGACGAGCGGGGCGACCGGGCGGCCGCGCAGGCCGGCGTCGATCAACGAGACGGCGGCGCTGACGGAAAACGTGATCCAGTCCATGCCGGGCGAATAGAGCGGATCGATGAATGCGGCGGCGTCGCCCACGAGCACGGCGCCGTCGGTGGCGAACGTGGTGGCGGAGTAGGCGAGATTGCGGCGGAAGTGGGTGTCGCCCTCGTGCGGAGTCGCGTGGGCCAAGAGTTCGCGCGCGGCGGGATGCACGCTGAGCATGGCGCGCAGGCGTTCGGCGAGGTTGGGGCCGGGCGGAAGTTCGGCGAGGCGTTGGTCGTAAACGACGCCGATGCTGACATCGCCGCCTTTGAGCGGAATGAACCACGCCCACCAACCGTAGCCGGTGAGATGATTGGTGGCGGTGGAGCGGACGCCTTTGACGCGTTGCGACCACGAGGGATATTTGGCGGCGAAGGCGGGGTCGTCGAAGAGATGCACGCCGGACCAGCGGCCCCAGCACGTGGCGGTGAGGTGTTCGTGATTGGGGCGGAGCCAGTCTTCCTGGCGGGCGAGGAGCGCGGCGACCCCGGAGGCATCGACGACCCAGCGGGCGGAGGTGGTTTGGGCGGCGCCGGTGGCATCATCCCACTCGACGGATTGAGCGGCGCCGGGGGCGAGGTGGATTTTCTTCACGCGCACGCCGCGGTGGAGTTTGGCGCCGTCGGTCACGGCGTTGGCGAGCACGTGTTCATCGAGGACGGCGCGGTCGACCTGGTAACCGGGGAGGCGGACGTTGTAGCCGGGGCCGGTTTCGCTGCACTGGTCGAGGGCGCGGGCATGGTCGTTGGCGAACCAGAAACGCATGCCCTGTTTCGGCAGGTGATGCTCGAGGAGGTGGCTGGTGAGGCCGAGGACGCGGCCGAGGAAATAGGCGCTGATCTCGACGGTGGATTCGCCGACGCGGCGTTTGAACTGCCCCGAGCGTTCGAGAATCAAAAGACGGATGCCGGGATGGCGGCGCAACAACAAGCAGGCCGTGGCGGAGCCGGACAAGGCGCCACCGACAATGATCACATCGCAGTCCGTTGTGGAGGCATCAGCCATTACGAGGCGGCCAATGAAAGTTCGCGGGCGGGGGCTCGCAACCGCAAAGATTCCCGCAAAACGCCGTGGCTGCGGCGCGCAGGCGCGGGCGGCTGATGGCCGAGAGAACGGACCTCGCGCGCCACGTCCGAGCGGCGGCGACCGCCAAGGGAGGGATGGGCAGGGGCAAGCGGGCGTGCAGAAGGGACTTTCAGGAGGGCGACCAAGTGCGGAAACGGCGTCGGGGCAAAGAACAACGCGAGATGAATCTACGCGGCGGGCGGGGCGAGATTGAGCGCCTTGATGGGAAAACCGAAGCGGCGCTGGACCCAGCAGATCGCGAGAAAAACGTGGAAGCGCCACCAGAGCGGCCAGATGAGTTTCGCGTGGCCGGCGACGATGGAGGTGAGGCCGGGACTGAGATTCCAGGGGACCTGCGTCTCCATGAAAACGGCGAAGCTGGCGTTATCGTAGAACGCTTGGATGAGGCGCTCGAACGGGCGGACGTGGTGCTTCACGGCGCGGGTGTAGCGGCGGCGTTCGCGGAGGGAGAGCGGGCGGTTTTGCCGATCGGCGCGCGCGGCGAGGGCGACGGCGGTCTGCGCGGACCAGAGGGAAACGTAAACGCCGGAGGAGAAAATCGGGTCGGAGAAACCGGCGGCGTCGCCGATGAGGAGGGAGCGTTCGCCGGCGAGATCGCGGCGGAAATAGCTGTAATCGCTGGTGACGTGATAGGGCGTCGTGGCGACGGAGCCGGCGAGGAGTTCGCGGAGTTTGGGCGCTGCGTCGACGGTGGCGGCGAAGAGGGCGGCGGGGGCGAGGCCGCTGCGGCGCATGGTCTCGGTCGTGGTGACGAGGCCGACGGAGGTGATTTCGGCGTCGATCGGGATGACCCAGAACCAGCCGTCGACCAGGCGCACGACGATGGTGTGGCCGGCGGGGCGGCCGGGGGCGCGGGCGACGCCCCTGAAGTGGCTGTAAATGGCGAGGCGTTTCGGTTGATGCGGCGGATCGAGGCGGCGTTTTTGCGCGGTGAGGAGCACGTTATCGCGGCCGGTGGCATCGAAGAGCCAGCGGGTGGAGACGAACGTGGTGGCGCCGGCGTGTTCGAGCGCGACGCGGTGTCCGCCGTCGATCGGTTCGACGGCGCGGGCGGTGGTTTGGAAGCGGACTTCGGCGCCGAGGGAGGCGGCGTGATCGAGGAGGAGGGTGTCGAATTTCGCGCGATCGACCTGATAGGTGTAATCGAGGCCGCGCACGAAGCCGGTGCTGAAATCGACGGTTTTGGTGGCGGCACCGTCGGCGGTGTGGAAGAGCGCGCCGTATTTCGGAATGAACCCGGCGGCTTCGACCCGCGGCCAGACGCCGATGTCGCGGAGGATGGCGTTGGCCATCGGCAGGAGTGATTCGCCGATGCGGAAGCGGGGAAACGTTTCTTTCTCAACCACCAAGGTGCGCCAGCCGTGACGTCGCGCGCAGGCCGCAGCGCAACTGCCGCCGGGACCGCCGCCGATCACGAGGGCATCGTAATCAAACATGGGTCGGGAAAACGCGCGGAGTGGGAGCGGCCGCGGTCGTTGAAGGCGGCGAGAGAGGTGAAGGCGAACGGGAAGGGAAAGGCATCGGCGAGGGGGGTGCGATGTTGGCTAGCATTCGGGGCGGTTTTGCCGAAGCTTAATTTGCATGCGCTGCTGGTTTCTCCGCCGCCTCCGCGGGTTGATGTTGCTGACGACGGTGGTCGGGGCGACAGCGGTGTGCCGGGCGGTCGCGCCCTCGTTCGCGGGCAATCTTAGTGGTGAACTGGCGTTGCCGGCGTGGCAGGGGGCGCCGCCGTTGACGTGGAAAATCGAATTCACGGAGGGGAAGCTTACCGTGGCGGTGCAGGGCGAGGGGACGGATTTGCACGCAACGTTAACGCCGGGACGAGGCGACGATCCGATGAGCTGGGACCTCGCGCCGGGAAAAATGGCGGTGCCGCAGTGGACGCAGGGAAAGTTGTCGCGCGGGCACGCGACCGTGAGTGGGAAGGGCACGTGGAGCGGGGGGCGCGTGCGCGGGGTGTTGCGCTTTGAGTTGCGCGATCTGGCGTTGGGCGAGCTGGTGCGACTGGGCGATCCGGAGAGGAAACGCGTGCGTTCGGCGGAGGGGCGGGTGGAGGGGGAGATCACGTTGCGACTCAATGGGGACGGCACGATGAATCTCGCGGACAGCGATCTGCATCTCGCGCCGGGGACGAAGGCGCTGGTGGCGTTGGTGCCGACGCCGGGGTTGCTGACCGATATCGTGCCGGCGGCGGCGCGGAAGAATTATCCGGGACTGGGGGCGATGGAGCGCGGGGAGACGCCGCTGGAGGCGACGGTGTTGAGTTTGGTTTATTTCGCCGGTGGCGATGCGCAGGGGCGCGCGGCGAAGGTGCGGTTGGAAGGACATCCGCAGGATCCGGGGCAGATCGCGCCGCTGGAACTGGAGATCAACCTGACGGGGCCGGTGGAGCGGTTGGTGCGCGAGATGTCGGATTCGCGGCTGCATTTTCAGGCCGGTGGCGGGCGGTGAGAAACATAAGTTGTGCTCCGCGTTCCAATCGATCACCCTCGCTTCCGCATGAAACGCTTCCTTTTGCTGTCGTGCATTGCGGCTGGCCTGCTGGCGGGCGCCGGCTGTGTGCAAGTCGCCGTGAAGCCGATCCATATCACCGTCGATGTTAACGTGAAGGTGGACAAGGCGCTCGACGATTTCTTCGGCGAGTTGGACAGCAAGTCGGCCACCATCGAGCGTTCGTCCCACACTTCCCAGCCATGAAACTCTCATTTCTACGCCTTGGACTTTTTGCACTGGTGTTGAGCGGCACGACCGCGGTCGTGCTGCCCGCGCAAGACATGTCAGGGTTGCGCGCCCGCATGGAGGAACGCCTGCCGAAGATCGATGAAATGAAAGCGGATGGCGTGGTCGGCGAGGACAACCGCGGTTTTCTCGATGCGCGGACGACGTTATCGACGGGCCAGAACCGAGCGATGGTGGACGAGAATCACGATCGCAGCACGGTTTACGGGATCATTGCGCGCAACTCCGGCACGTCGGCGGCGGACGTGGGGGCGGCGCGAGCGAAGAAGATCGCCGAGACGAGCAAACCGGGCGTGTGGCTGCAGAAAGAAAACGGCGAGTGGTATCGGAAGTAGGCGGCGGGGCCACAGAGGCAGCAGGAGGGCGCGAGGTGGGCGGGGGCGTTGACCCGGATTGAAGATGATCAGTGGGGCTCGGAACCGAGATATTTCTCGGTGTGAAATTTGCCTCCGGTCTTTGGGTGCGCTCCGCGGCTCGGCGGAGCGAGAAATATGCAGGCCTAGAAAAGTTCAGGCTGCGTTTGCTTTGGCGGGGGCGGGGCGACGGGGGTGAGGATTTCGGGGACGTCGTTGCGCGGGGAATTCACAAGGCTCGAAATCGGCGTCGCTTCCATGTCTTCGGCAGGATGCGGAGCGGTCAAACCGGCCACCGCTTCAGGCGTGAGTTCGCCGGGGCGCAGCCAGGCGCGGGCTTCCTCGTCGTCGAGAATCGCGGGCATGCGGTCGTGAATGCGTTGCATCACGGCATTGGGGCCGGTGGTTAGAATCGCGAAGGTCGCGGGGCGGGTCTCCGTGGCTTTTTCGTAAACGCCGGCCATCACGAAGGGACGGTTGCCGCGGAGGTGAATGTCGAAGGGGAACTTCGTTTTCTCGTCGTAGCGCAGCCACTCGTAAAAACCGTCGGCGGGCACGAGGCAGCGGCGTTGCTGCACGGCGCGGCGGAAGAGGGCGTTGGTGACGATGCCTTCCGATTTGGCGTTGATCGGGGCGAGTTTCGGGCGGTCGGATTTGTCCCAAAACGGGACGAAGCCCCAGCGCATGAAAGAGGGGACGATCACATCGCCTTCTTCGTCCATGGTGAGCACGGGGAGATCGTAGCTGGGCGCGATGTTGTAGTGCGGAAATGTTTGGTCGGGGACCCAGTCGGGGATGTGAAAGGTGTCGCGCAAGTGGCGCGTGAGCACGTCGGTGTCTTTGATTCGATAGCGTCCGCACATGGGTGTGAAATTAACCAAAGGCCGGGCGCGGGCAAATCGTGGCGTGAGTGCGGACGGCGTGGCGTGCGCGAGGCGGCGGGAGCCGGCGTGCGTTGCGCGATGCGGCGTGCGTTAGCGCGAGGCGAAGGGGAGTCGTGACCTCCGGCCGCGCGGGTCGCGCGGCCGGATCACATGGGCACGAGGATGCCGGCGACGCAGGCGGAGAGGTAGCAGGCGATCGTGCCGCCGCAGACGGCGCGCACGCCGAGCGAGGCGAGGTTGGCGCGTTGCGTGGGCGCGAGGGAGCCGATGCCGCCGATCTGGATGCCGATCGAAACGATGTTGGCGAATCCGCACATCGCGTAAGTGAGAATGACGATCGTGCGCTGGTCGGTGAGGGTGCCGTCGGCCTTCATCTGGCCGAGTTGGAAGAAGGAGATGAATTCGTTGAGGACGGTGCGGGTGCCGAGGAGCTGGCCGGCCTGCAGGAGGTGACCCCAGTCGATGCCGATCAGCCAGGCGAAGGGCGCGTAGATGATACCGAGAACGAATTCGAGGGAGAAGGACTTGAAGGTGCCGTTGGTCACGTGGTCGATCCAGGCGTTGAAGCCCGGATAGGTGAACACCGAGTGTCCGCCGAACGTGAGCGTGTGGGTTGCGCCGACCCAGCCGAAGATCGCGTTGAAGAGGGCGATGAGGGCGGTGAACGTGATGAGCATCGCGCCGACGTTGACGGCGAGGCGGAGGCCGTCGGTGGTGCCGAGGCAGATGGCGTCGACGAGGTTGGTGCCGATCTGCTCCTTGGAGACTTCGAGGTGGGTGTTCACCGGCTC
The DNA here is from genome assembly GCF_019464535.1 of Horticoccus luteus. GTDB lineage: Bacteria > Verrucomicrobiota > Verrucomicrobiia > Opitutales > Opitutaceae > Horticoccus > Horticoccus luteus. Next base: position 787,167 of record NZ_CP080507.1, read on the forward strand.
GGTCTGCGGGAGGATGATCTTTGAAATCATCAGGCCGGCGGGAGCGTTGATGACGGAGGCGGTGATGAGGTGAGTGGCGAAGAGGACGCGTTGGTGCGGGTCGTCGCCGCCGAGGATGGCGATGTAGGCGATCATGACGGCGCCGGCGATCGTGGCCATGCCGCCGATCATGATGGTGAGGATTTCCGAGCGCGTCATCGTGGCCAGGTAGGGCTTGATGAGGAACGGCGCCTCGGTCTGGCCCAGAAAGATGTTGGCGGAGGCGCTGAGGGTTTCGGCGCCGGAGAGCGGCATCGCTTTTGAGATGACCCAGGCGAAGACGAAGACGATTTTTTGGAGGATGCCCAGGTAGTAGAGCATCGAGGTGAACGCGGAGAAAAAGATGATCGCGGGGAGGATGCCGATGGCGAAGATAAGCCCGTGCTTGGAAGTGTCGGCGAGGGAGCCGAAGACAAACTTCACGCCCTCGTTGGTGAAGCCCATCAAGCTGACAAAACAGGTGCCGACCCACTCGACGACGCTGCGGATCGGCGCGACGTAGAGCACGAGCACGGCGAAGAGAAATTGCAGGACCACGCCGGCGATCACGATGCGCCAGGGGATGCGGCGGCGGTTATAACTCAGGGCAATCGCGATACCGATGAGCACGGCGTATCCAAACAGGCCGCGCCCAATATGGGTGAATGTTTCCATGGAGGGCTGGAGGGGAAAAGCGAGACGGCCGAGCTTGCGGAGGCGGACGGCGGCGGCGAGAACCAAGTTTGCCATGCACCTGCAAGAACGACTCGCGCGCCATCTCGGCCGCACGCCGGAAACGGCGGCGGCGCTCTTCGTCGCGGCGAATGCGACGATCCATGGCGACGTGGTGCTGGGGCGGCAGAGCAGCGTGTTCTATGGCGCGGTGTTGCGGGGCGACATTCACGAGATCCGCGTGGGCGAGGGGACCAATATTCAGGACAACGCAGTCGTGCATCTGGCCGACGACTACGGCGCGTATATCGGCGCGTGGTCCACGATCGGACACGCGGCGATCATCCATGCGTGCACGATCGGCGACGAATGTCTCATCGGCATGGGCGCGACGGTGCTCGATGGAGCGAGGATCGGCGCGCGCAGCATCGTGGGCGCGAACTCGCTCGTGCCGCAGCGTTTCGAGTGTCCGCCGGGCTCGATGGTTTATGGATCGCCGGCAAAAGTCGTGCGGGCGTTGAGCGAGGATGAGCAGCGCGGGTTGCGGAGGTGGGCCGAGAAATACATCGAGGTGGCGAAGGCGCACGCGGCGCTCGCGCATAAGACGCGTTGAATGAGCCGGGGGAGAGTGCGCGGCGGAAGCGGGCGGCGGGGCGATGGCGTCAGCGTTCCAGTGTGACGAAGCTGTAGCGCCAGTGGGCATCGGCGCTGTCGTGGCGGGCGGTTTCGCGCCAGCGGGGATCATCGCGCCATTCGGGGAAAAAGCGGTCGCCCGGCACTTCGGCGTGAATGAGCGTAAGGTGGAGGCGGGTGGCGAGAGGCAGCGTTTCCTCAAAAATGCGCTGGCCGCCGCAGACAAAGATTTCGCCGGGCAGCGTGCGCGCCGCCGCGAGCGCGGCGGGGACATCCGGAGCAATGCGCACGTTGCCGATGGCAAGGGCGGTATCGTCGGTGATGACGATCGGGCGGCGCCCATCCTCGGCGGCGCGTGGCCAGGTGGCGAAGCTGATGCGGCCGAGGACGGCGGTGTGGCCGGCGGTGAGCGTGTGGAAGAAACGCATGTCTTCCGGAATGCTCCACGGGAGGTGACCGTCGCGGCCGATGACGCGGTTGGCGGCGACGGCGGCGACGAGGCTGAGCGGCGGCGGCATGGCGCGAGGGAAGCACGAAACCGGGCGAACACACGAAAAGAATGCGGCTCCGGCGCGACACGGAGGTGGCGGGCGGGACAACGCATTCACGTGCGGCGAGTCAGGCCCGCGGGCGCCGGCAGGGATGCGTGGGCGTTTGCTGGTTTGCGTTGGAAGAGAAAATCGGTGTGCTCGCGCGATGCTTATCGGAGTCCCCAAAGAAATTAAAATCGGTGAAACGCGCGTCTCGATGACGCCGAGTCTTTGCCGCCGTTGCGTTTCGCTCGGCGGCAATGTGGTGGTGCAAAAAGGCGCCGGCGAAAGTGCCGGCTTCACGGACGCGGAGTATCGGGCGGCAGGCGCGGCGATCGCGACCACCGCGCAGAAAGTCTGGCGCAGCGCCGACCTGATTCTGAAAGTGAAGGAGCCCCTCGAGGCGGAATACGGGCATCTGCGCGAAGGGCAGACGTTGTTCACATACCTGCATCTCGCAGCGGGAGCGGAGCTGGCGAAGGTGTTGTTGAAAAAGCGGGTTCTCGGGATCGCTTACGAGACGGTGGAGGGCGTCGATGGCCAATTCCCGCTGCTGAAACCGATGTCGCAAATCGCGGGGCGGCTCGCGATCCAGATCGGGGCGTATTTTCTGCAATCGCAGCACGGCGGCTCCGGGGTGTTGCTCGGCGGCATCCCCGGCACGATGCCCGGCCACGTGGTGGTCGTGGGCGCGGGGAATTCCGGGGCGCATGCGGTGCAGATGGCGGTCGGCATGGGCGCGCGGGTGACGGTGCTCGATCTCGACACCCGCAAACTCGAGGCGCTCGACATCGAATATCGCGGGCGCGTGGTGACGTTGATGTCGAATCCGGCGAACATCGAGCTGGCGGTGGCGAGTGCGGATTTGCTGGTGGGCGCGGTGCTGATTCCGGCGGCGAAGGCGCCGACGGTAGTGAAGAAAAAAACGGTGGCGAAGATGCGGCCCGGCAGCGTGATCGTGGACATCGCGATCGACCAGGGCGGTTGCATCGAGAGCATTCATCCGACGTCGCATGAATCGCCGACTTACCGGCAGCACGGGGTGATTCATTACGCGGTGCCGAACATGCCCGCGCTCGTGGGGCGCACGTCGACGATCGGGTTGACGCAGGCCACGGAGCCTTACGTGGCGATGCTGGTGCAGAAAGGCGTGGCGCGGGCGCTCGCGGAGCACAAGGGCCTCGCGCGCGGTGTGAACACGCAGGACGGCAAGATCACGTACGACGCGGTCGCGAAGGCGCTCGGCTATTCGTGAAGCTTCGCGCGATCAGGCGCGGTGCGGCGGCGAACGCCAAGGCGGGCGGCGGATCGCTGGTGCGCGGGGCAAAGGCGTTCGTGCGCGTGGCGGTGACGGTCACGGCGGCGGTCGTCGCGGGTTTGCTCGCGGTCGCGGCGCGCACGGCGGAGGCGGGTGACGGCTGGCTGGCGGTGGAGACGGAGCATTTCACGGTGTTGACAACGGGCGCGGCGGGGCCGGCGGAAAATTGGGCGCGCGAGCTGGAGATGTTTCGCATCGGTCTCGGGAAGATCATGCCGGCCAACGCGGCGAAGTTGCAGCCGGTGGCGGTGGTGTTGTTTCCGAACGACGCGGCGTTTCAGCCGTTCAAGCCGGTGCAGAACGGGCGGTCGGCGCAGGTGGCGGGATTCTTCGCGCGGGCGGACGGCGTGAACGCGATCGGCCTCAGCGCGAGTCGCAAGGCGGAGGAGACGCGCCGCGTCATTTTTCACGAGGCGACGCACTGGTTTTCCAACGCGCTGGATGAGCCGCTGCCGGTGTGGCTCGACGAGGGAACGGCGGAAGTTTACTCGACGTTTCACGTGACGGGTGAGCGGGAGTTTGTGGTGGGCGAGCCGCCGCCGGACAGCGTGCGGTTGCTGCGCGCCCGGGGTCTGCCGCCGCTGGAGGCGTTGGTGAACCGGCCGCGCGACCGGCTCGATCTGAACGGCGGGGAGGAGACGGCGCGGTTTTACGCGGAGGCGTGGTTGTTCGTGCACTGGCTGATGTTTGGCGAAGCTTCGCCGGGCACGGGCGCGATCCTGCATTATCGCGAGGAGTTGCGCGCGACGGGGGATCCGGCGCGCGCGTTTGCGGCGGCGTTTGGCGGCAACTATGGCGACGTGCAGCAGCGGTTGGAGGACTACATGGCGTCGGGCCGTTACATCCGGCAGAAATTTACGCTGGCGGCGGGCGAGGTGGTGCGAGTGTCGGCGGCGCGGCCGGTGCGGCCCGGCGAGGTGGAGTTTGCCTTGGGGGCGTTGTTGCTCGGAGCGCAGGGGGCGCCCGCGGCGCTGCCGTATTTGCAACGGGCGGTGGCGTTGAACCCGAGCGAATCGCGGCGGTGGAGTTCTTTGGCGTTTGCGCAACTGCGCAACCATGACGACGCGGGGGCGTTGCAATCGCTGGACCGGGCGACGGCGATGGGTTCGCCGGATGCGTTGGTGTGGACCAATCGCGCGGCGTTGCGGCTGGCATCGCACGGGAACGGCCAGGGCGTGTTGTTCAGCGCGGACGGAGCGGTGTTCGCAGCGGCGGCGGCGGACTATCGAAAAGCGCTCACGCTCGATCCGCTGTGTCGCGCAGCGTATGTGGGGCTTGCCGGGGTGGCGGCGGGCGCGGAGCCGGCGGACGCGCGGGACGTGGGGCGGTTGCGGCGCGGGCGGGAACTGTTTCCCCACGACCCGATGATCCGGGTGGGTTACGCGTGCGTGCGGCTGGCGACGGAGCCGATCGCGGCGGAGCGGGAATTGCAGGCGGTGTTGCGGCAGAAAACGTTGTCACCGGCGACGCGGTTGATCGCGGAAGGGGCGTTGCAGGGGCAGCGGTGGACGCGGCTGGCGGCGGAGATTGCGACGCAGAGTGCGGCGCGAAATTACGCGGCGGTGGTGCAGGCGATCGATGCGGGACTGGCGGCGGGTTTCAGCGAACCGAACCGGCGGGAGTTGGTGGCGTTGCGGCGGCAGGCAGACCAGATGCGGCGGATTCAAGACGCGGTCGATGGGATGAACCGCGGGGAGATCGAGCGCGCGCGCGGGCTGTTGCAGGCCGTGGCCGCGGAGGGTCCGGCCACGACGGAGATCCGCGACGAGACGCAGCGGTTGTTGCGCGAGTGCGAGGCGCGGCGGCCGAAAGCGCGTCCGCGGCGGCGGTAGCGGAGTGAGGAAAGAAGGCGTCGTGAAACGGTGAACAGTCGTTAACGGCTTGTAACCGGGGAGGGGAAGTGATGCGTCTCACGTCGCGCTGACCGGCCGTCGGCATCGCGCTTTCCCCCTCATGAAAAAATCCCTGTTCTGGCGGTTGGGTGGCGGGCTTTTGCTGTTGAGCGCGGGCTGGCTTCCGGCGCAGGACACGCTGGACATCGGCGTGCGCTCGTCGATCGAGTTGCCGACATGGAAGCGGCCCAAGCCCGGGACGATGCCGGCAGCGGACGCGCAGGAGGGCCGGCTTTTCATTCTCGCTCCACCGGAGCGCATTCACTCGCTGGAGAAGCTGGTGCGGCCGGTGAATACGGAGCCACTGGTGGAAGAACTGTGGCGCCAGTTGGTGGCGCATGGCTTCCAGCCGGCGGCGCCGGGCCAGACGCCGGATATCGTGGTGACGTTGCACTACGGACGCGGCTATTTGCGCAATCCGTATATCGACTCCTACGCTTCAGCGGTGGACGAATCGACGTCGACGCCGACGGTGATGATCACCGTGCCGACGATCGACGTGAAGAAGATCGGGATGGAAGAGAAAATCCAGCGGGCGCAATACGAGAAACTGTTGCTGGCGGTGACGGCTTGGAAGTATGTGAAGCCTGAAGCGGGGCGGAAGCAGAAGCCGGTGCGGTTGTGGCGGACGACGATCCTCGTGGATGACCCGGACCACCGTGATCTCAACGAACTGGCCGCGCGGATGCTCAATGCGGGCGCGGGTTACTTCAACAGCGACGTGGACAAAGAGGCGGAAATCCACGAGCCGATGCGCGAGGGGCGCGTCGAGATGGGCGAACCGGTGGAAGTGAAGCGACACGAGAATTCAACGAAATGAACACAAATACGATGAAGGCGACTTGGTGGGTGAGAGCGGCACTGCTGGTCGGCGGCGGGCTGGCTGGTGGGTTGATCGGCGCGAGCGCGCAGGAAGGCACCGGCGACGTGGAGATCATTGTGCGCACGCAGGTGACGGAGGGGAAGAGGGCCGCCAAGCCGGGCGGCGACTCGCTGCAGCAAGCAGCAGCAGAGCACGGGAAAGCGTATGTGCTGCTGCTCGCGGAGCAGCCGAAGTCCATTTACAAACTCGTGAATCCGGTGGATCCGCAGGCGATCGCGGATGAGGTGTCGAAGCAACTCGACGCGCATGGTTTCCACCGCGTCGCGCCCGGGGCGAAGCCGGACATCGTGATCACCGTGAAATTCGGCCGCGGGATGATGCCCAATCCGTATTATGACGACACGTCGGCGATCGACGACACGATGCCCGACCCAGGCAACTGGATCGATCCGGCCAGTGCGCCGCAGATCACCGTGACAAGTCCCAAACTGGCCCAACGGCTCGCGGTTGCGGGCGTGAGCGGCAAGGCGACGAAGGCGCAGTATGAAAAACTTTTCGTGACGGTGCGCGCGTGGAAATACCCGTCGTCGCCGCAGGAGAAACCGGAGGTGTTGTGGATCGCGGCGATGAACGTCGACGATCCCGATCACCGCGATCTGAACACATTTTACAAGGCGATGATCGCCGCGGGAGCGCCGTATTTCGACCGCCGCTTGGACGAGGAGGAAGTGAGCGTGCGGCGGCCGTTGCGCAATGGACACGTGGAGATCGGCGAGCAGGTGGAAGTGGCACGCGAGCCGGAGAAGAAGTGAAATTTGCGCGGGGGGGGGTGAGCCGGATTGGAGCGCGATTTTTAACGTGGGCGGTGTTCGTCGCGGCCCTGGCGCTGGTGCGCGCGGTGGGCGCGCCGGAGGAGGAGGCGCGGCATCATTTCGACATTCCGGCCGGCGCGGCGGAAACGACGCTGCGGAAATTCAGCAAGCAGGCGGGCGAGGACGTGGTGTTTCCCAAGGATTTGGTGCGCGACGTGCGGACGGCGGCGGTGCGGGGCGATTTCGAGGCGCAGGAAGCGTTGGAACGCATGACGCAAGGCACGCCGCTGGTGGTGAGCCGCCGGTCGCCGAAGGCGGCCTTGGTGCTCGCGCGGCGCGCGGATTCGCCGGCGCAGATCATCGCGCTGCCGCCCTACCTGGTGGAAGACTCCGTCACGCCGCCGTGGCGTTATGCGCAGGCGCCGGGACTGGAGGTGATTTCGCGTTGTCCGGACGATTTTGTAAGCGAACTCGTGGCGACCAACGATCGTTTGCGGCAGTTGCTGGAGTTGATTCTGCCGGCGCGGTTGCAGTGGCATAGCGATGTGCCGACGGCGTATGTGTTGCTCAGTGACCAGACCTCGCCGGCGGCGACGCGGGAATTGCTGGCGAAGCTGCAGGAGCGGGCGACCAGCGGGGCGGAGGTCACGGTGCGGACGATCCCCAACTACCGGTTTGCCGACGCCGATGCGCTCGCGGTGTTTTTTATTTTCAACGAGAATCTCGGAACGCCGCAGCAACTGGTGCTGACGCCGGGCTACCTGCGCTATTTGATGGAGAACCGGGTGCCGGCGCTGCCGCGCTGGTTCGTCGAAGGGCTGCTGAAAATTTATGAGAACGCGCAGGTGACGACGACGCCGTTCGGGACTTCCCTCGCGCGCGCCGACACGGCGTTTTTCCGGCCGCGGACGGACTTTTCTCGCGGCGTGCCGCCGGCGGCGGAGGACCGGAATCGCATCGTGCTGCCGCCGGTGACGTGGAGCGCCCTGACGGCGTCGGGAAAAAAGGACGACGACGCAGAGAAGGCCGGCTGGATGCCGCTGGCGGCGCTGCTGGCGGAGGGACCGGCTCAAGCGGAGGCGGATCCCACCGCGGTTTTGCGGGGCGAGGAAGCGGCGCTGCTGATTCGCTGGGCCTTGGACGATGCGAAGGGCGAACGGGCGGAGGCGTTGTGGAGGTTCGTCGACGCGTGCAGCCGGGCACCGGCGGCGGAGCGGGCGTTTACCGCGAGCTTTGGGCTGACTTACGCCGAGGCGGAAACGCAGCTCCGCAAGTATTTGCCGAGCGTGGGGAAGAAATCCGTTGTGCTGCGTCGGACGCAGATGGACGAAGCGCCGACGGTGGAGTTGCGCGATGCGACGGCGGAGGAAGTGGCGCGCCTCAAGGGCGATCTCAGCCGGCTGGAGGTGGGCTACATCCGGGAATTTCAGCCGGTGCTCACGGAAAAATATCTCGCGCAGGCGCAGCGGGTGCTCCGGCGCGCCTACGACCGTGGCGATCGCGATCCGCGATTGCTGGCGATCATGGGATTGTGCGCGTGTGACGCTGGTGACGACGCGGCGGCGCGGCCGTTGCTCGAGGCTGCGGCGGGCGCGGGCGTGGTGCGGCCGAGAGTATATTTCGAACTGGCCCGCATCGTTTACGCCGAGGCGCGCGCGCACGCGGCCGGGGGCGAACTCGCGCGAGCGGAGCAGGAGCAGGTGCTGAGGTGGCTGGCCGCGGGTCGTCGGCAGGCGCCGGCGCTGCCGCAGGTTTACGATTTATACGCGGCGCTGTGGCTGCAGGCACGGACGCGACTTGAGCGGGGCGACCTCGCGGTGTTGGACGAAGGGCTGGCGCTCTTTCCGCGCCGGGTGCGGCTCATTTACGGCGCGGCGATGTTGAACGCCTTGAGTGGGGAGGCGGCGCGGGCGGTCGCGTTGACGCAGCAGGGTCTGGCGCTGGCACCGGAGGCGACGATGCGGGAGCATTTGGAAAAGCTCCAAGCAGTGCTGACGACGGCAGAGGCGGCGGAAACAAAAAAGGGCCGCTGAAAAGCGGCCCGGAGGAAGTGCGCGGATTGCGCAGGGGGTTTAGCTCGCGGGGACGAGCGTGACGCTTTCGATTTCGACGCGGTCGACGGGCGTGCTTTTCTCGCCGCCGCCGCCGGAGGAAGTGGGCATGGTGGCGATGCGTTCGAGGACGTCGTCGCCAGCGACGAGTTCGCCGAAGGCGGTGTATTGGCGGTCGAGGAATTTGGCGTCGCCGTGGCAGATGAAGAACTGGCTGCCGGCGGAATCGGGGCTGGCGGAGCGAGCCATCGAGATGACGCCGCGCACGTGCGATTTCGCGTTGAACTCGGCCTTGATCTGGTAGCCGGGGCCGCCGGTGCCGGGCATGCCGCGCTCGCCCTTGCGGGTGTTGGGGCAGCCGCCCTGGATCATGAAACCCTTGATGATGCGATGGAACGCGGTGCCGTTGTAAAAGCCTTCGCGCGCGAGCTTCTTGAAGTTCTCAACGGTCTTCGGCGCGACGTCGGGCCAGAAGGCAATGGTCATGTCGCCGTAGCTGGTTTTGATGACGGCGTTTTCTTTGGATGCAGTGTTGCTCATGAAAGGAAGGAGGAAGGTTGCGGGAAGGGAGACGGGCAAGCTAATCCCGGGTGAGGGCGCTGCAAATCAACGGGTGAAAAAGCGGGCGCGATTCAGGTGGCGTAGGCTGCGTCGATGCGTTCGCAGAGGTGGTGGATGAGGAAGAGGTGGGCTTCCTGGCAGGCGGCGCCGCTTTCGCTGGGCATGATGAGTTCGCAGGTGGCGAGGCCCTTGGCTTTGCCGCCGCCGCGGCCGAGAAACGCGATCGTATCGAGGCCGAGTTTTTTTGCTTCAGCGAGTGCGGCAAGGATGTTGGCGGAGTTGCCGCTCGAGGTGAGCACGACGACGAGGTCGCCGGGGCGGGCGAGGCCGGCGATCTGGCGGGCGAAGACGTCGTCGTAGCCGTAATCGTTGCCGATGCAGGAGAGGAGCGAGCCGTCGCTATTGAGGGCGATGGCAGGGAGGGCGCGGCGGTTTTTCTGGTAACGGCCGACGAGTTCGGTGGAGAAGTGCTGGGCTTCGGCCGCGCTGCCGCCGTTGCCGCAGATGAGGAGTTTGCCGCCGCGGGCGAGGGTCGCGAGGACGAGGTCGCCAGCGCGGTCGATGGCGGGGCGGAGCGAGGAGAGGGCTTGAAACGTGCGGAGGGTTTCGGCGAGGGAGGCTTCGAAGGTCATGGGAGAGCGGAGAGTTGCGAGTGGAGAGTAGAGAGGAGCAAGGAGAGGTGGGTGGGTGACGTCGGAGAGTAGGTAGCGGGTGGCGAAGAATGAGTAAAGGGCGTGCGAGAGAAAGGGGGAGGGAAACGGGGCGATTCGGACTTTCCGCGGCGGAGGTTTTCGGCCTTGGTGGCGGGATGCGTTTGCGCTCACTGACGTTGCGGGATTTTCGCAACATCCCGCTGGCGCGGCTGGAATTCACCGGCCGCCAGCAGTTTTTTCTGGGCGCCAATGGACAGGGGAAGACGAATCTGCTCGAGGCGGCGGGTTTTCTGACGGCGTTGCGGTCGTTTCGCGCGGCGGACAACCGGGTGCTCATCCGGCACGGTCAGGCGGCGGCGGCGATCGTGTGCGAGCTGGAACACGAGCGGCGGGGCGACACGAAGATCACAGTGAAGATTGCGCCGACGGGGAAGGAGTTGTGGTGCGATCAGGAGCGCGTGGCGCGGCTCGCGGATTACGTGGGGCAGTTTCCAACGGTGGTGTTTTCGTCGCAGGATTTGCAACTGGTGCGCGGCACGCCGACGGGACGGCGGCGGTGGCTCGACCTGACGCTCGCGGCGATGGACGGGGCGTATTTGCGGGCGTTGCAAAACTACACGCGGGCGGTGGCGGAGCGGAATGCGTTGCTCAAACGCGGGGGCAGCGAGGCGGAGTTGTCGGCCTTCGAGCAGACGATCGCGCCGGCGGCGGCAGATCTCGTGCAACGGCGCACGGAAGGCGTGGCGGCGCTGGCGGCGGAAGTGGCGGCGGCGTATTCGCGCGTGGCGGACGGCGCGGAGCCGGCGACGATCGGTTACGAGCCGAACAGTGCGGAGGCGACGGCGGCGGGTTGGTTGGAGCGGCTGGCGAAGGGGCGGGCGCGGGACCGGCAGTTTCGGTCGACGTTGAGCGGGCCGCATCGCGATGAGGTGGCGTTGAGCGTGCAGGGGCGCGCGGCGCGGGAATTTGCGTCGGAGGGGCAGCAGCGCTCGCTCGTGCTGGCGTTGCGACTGGCGCAGGCGGCGTGGTTTCACGCGCGCAGCGGGGTGCGGCCGGTGTTGCTGGCGGACGATGTGTTGGGGGAATTGGATCCGGCGCGGCGGCGGCGATTCTGGTCGGCGGTGGATGGCGAGGCGCAGGTGCTCGCGACGGGCACGAGTTTGCCGGCGGCGGACTTGGGAGCGTGGGAAGTGTTTGCGGTGAAGGACGGGGAATTCGGTGAGGACCTGGGAGCGGGCGCATGAACTTCGATGCGTGGCAGTGGGCGCTGGCGGTGTTCGGCGCGCTGTTGATCGGGCTGTCGAAAACGGGCATCGGCGGGCTGGGGATGTTGTTCGTGGCGATTTTCGCGGGGTTGATGCCGGCGAAGGAATCGAGCGGGTTCGTGCTGCCGATGCTGGTGGCGGCGGACGTGGTCGCGGTGGCGGCTTATCGGCGTCACGCGCAGTGGCGTTTCCTGTGGCGGTTGTTTCCGTGGACGGCGCTGGGCGTGGTGGTGGGGTATTTGGCGATGGCGCGGATCGACGACCGCACGGCGAAACTGCTGGTGGGCGTGATCGTGTGCGCGATGGTGGCGTTGCATATTTTCCGGCGGTGGCGCGCGAAAGAGCAGACGGAGGCGGAGCATGGGTGGTGGTTCGCGCCGATGGTCGGCGTGCTGGCGGGTTTCACGACGTTGATCGCGAATGCGGCGGGGCCGTTGATGGCGATTTACCTGCTGGCGATGCGGCTGCCGAAGATGGAATACATGGGCACGGGCGCGGTGTATTTTCTGCTGATGAACGCGTTCAAGGTGCCGTTTATGGTGAACCTGGGATTGATCAACGGCGCGAGCGTGGCGGGGAATTTATGGCTGCTGCCGGCGGTGATGGCGGGGGCCGTGGCGGGGCGGGCGGTGTTGCACCGCATCAATCAGAGGTGGTTCGAAAATCTCGCGCTCGCCCTCGCGGTGGCGGCGGGGCTAAACCTGTTGCGACAATCATGGCACGGATGAACGCGCGGCAAATGTGGGCGGCGAAACTGGCGGGCGGGGCGTTGCCGCCGCCGGTGGCGGTGCCGGTCGTGGGCGCACGGGGCGGCGCGGGAGCGTGGGCCGAGGGAGGGAAACGCGTGGCGTTTACGGGGCTGGTGCTGGGCGTGGATCCGAGTCTGCGCGGGACGGGCGTGGCGGTGATCGAGTTTACGCCGGGGCGCACGCCGGTGATGTTGCGCTGCGCGACGGTGCGGGTGCCGCCGCGGGAATCGATGGCGTTTGCGCTGGGGCAGATCCACCGCGCGATCGCGGAGATGTTAAACGATTTCGCGGTGCGGCACGTGGCGCTGGAGCAGACGATCTACGTGCAGAATTTCCAGACGGCGCAGATTCTGGGCGCGGCGCGGGGCGCGGCGATTTCGGCGGCGGCGATGCGGGAGAAGCCGGTGTTCGAGTATCCGCCGTTGCGGGTGAAGCAGGCGATCGTGGGCGCGGGGCGCGCGAGCAAGGAGCAGATGGCGCGCACGGTGATGGCGCTGCTCGGGCATGGTCGCGCGCTGGCTTACGACGAAGCGGACGCGGCGGGCGTGGCGCTGTGTCACGCGTTTACGTGGCGGGGAGAAGTTTGACGCGTGGGCAACGGTCGCCTGATTTTTCGCGACGAAAGAATCTTCCGCGTTAGCGGAAGCGCCAGGCGACGAGGCGGCTTTTTTTCTGGCCTTGCGCCATGGGGATGACGCGGGCGTCGGCGGCCTTCACGTCGGCGAGGAGGCGTGCGATCGCGGGAAGATTCTCGGCCCGGGAGACGAGCGTGGTGAACCAGCCGCACAGGTGCGGATGAGCGGCGCTCTGCAGGATGAGGCGGCGGATGAACGCGGGCTCTCCACCGTCGCACCAGAGCTCATGGGGACGTCCGCCGAAGTTGAGGGCGGGAGCGGTGCGGCGCGCGGTGCCGTGCAGGTGGCGGAGTTTGCGTGTGGTGCCGGCGGCGGCTTCGGCGGCGGAGGCGTGAAAGGGCGGATTGCAGAGCGACACGGCGAACGTTTCGCCGGGCGCGACGACGCCCGCGAAAAGTTGTGCGGAAGAGCGTTGGAGGCGGAGCTCAATGGCGCCGTGGAGCGCGGGATTCGCGGCGACGATGCGGCGCGCGGAGGCGAGCGCGGCGGGATCGATCTCGGTGCCGACAAAGTGCCAGCCGTAGTCGCAGACGCCGAGGAGCGGATAGATGCAGTTGGCGCCGACGCCGAGATCGAGCACGCGGACGGAGGAGCCGCGGGGAATCGCGTTGGCATGATCGGTGGCGAGCAAGTCGGCGACGTGATGGAGATAATCGGCGCGGCCGGGCACGGGTGGGCACAGGTAGCCGGGCGGGATTTCCCAATGGGCGATGCCGTAGTGGTGGCGGAGCAAGGCGCGGTTGAGCGCGACGACGGCGGTGGGATCGGCGAAATCGATCGTGGCGGTGCCGACGGGACTGGGACGCACAAACGGCGCGAGGTCGGGGCAGGTGCGGAGGAGCGCGGCGAAATCGTAGCCGGCGGCGTGGCGGTTGCGCGGATGCAGACCGGGTTTGGCGGAGGAGAGAGAGGAGGACGAACTCACGCGGAGGGGAATCAAAGCGCAGAGACGTAAGGTTGCACGTCAATGCGAACGAGGGGGCGGCGTCAGGAAACGAAAGACGCGAAGCACTCGGGTCGGTTCGTGAAGCGCGGGGCTCGAACGAAATGCGCGGGTGCGGCAGGAAAGGTGGGGTCGGACGCGATGCCGATGACGGAAGGAGTTGAAGGCGTCGGAAGAGAAATGGCCGGGGCTCTCGACGAGCGGCGTTTTTCAAGGGAGGGTCAGGCATGGCTGAAACGGCGGACGAATCGAGGGGCGTTGAGCAGATGAATGCGCGGACGAAGGCCACGCCCGTTGACGCGGGCGGATGGCGCTTGGAGCACAGTTATGCGCAGTTGCCGGCGTTGTTTCATCGGGCGGTGGCGCCGACGCCGGTGGAGGCACCGCGGCTAGTCGTCTTTAATCGGCGGCTGGCGGACGCACTGGGGCTGGGCGCGGGCGCGTTGGAGACGGAGGCGGGCGCAGCGATTTTTGCGGGCAACGTTTTGCCGCCGGGCGCGCGACCGCTCGCGCAGGCTTACGCGGGGCATCAATACGGGCATTTCACGACGCTGGGTGACGGGCGGGCGATTTTGCTCGGCGAACAGCTGACGCCGGAGGGGGCGCGGTTCGATGTGCAGTTGAAAGGCGCGGGGCCGACGCCGTTTTCACGGCGCGGCGACGGGCGCGCGGCGCTGGGCCCGATGTTGCGCGAATATATCATCAGCGAGGCGATGCAGGCACTGGGCATCCCGACGACGCGCAGTCTGGCGGTCGCGGCGACTGGAGAAACGGTGTGGCGCGAGACGGCGGAACCGGGGGCGGTGTTGACGCGCGTGGCGGCGAGTCACGTGCGCGTGGGGACGTTTCAGTGGGCGGCGGCGCAGGGCGGGGTGGAGGCGTTGCGCGTGCTCGTGGGCTACACGGTGCGGCGGCATTATCCGGAGCTCGGCGCGGCGGAAAACCCGGCGGGCGCTTTGCTGGAAGCGGTGATCGCGCGGCAGGCGGCGTTGATCGCGCAGTGGATGCAAGTGGGCTTCGTCCATGGCGTGATGAATACGGACAACATGGCGGTGTCGGGGGAGACGATCGACTACGGGCCGTGCGCGTTTCTCGAGCGTTACGATCCGGCGGCGGTGTTCAGTTCGATCGACCGGCACGGACGCTATGCCTACGGGAACCAGCCGGCGATTGCGCAATGGAATCTGGCGCGGTTCGCCGAGGCGTTGCTGCCATTGCTCGATGCGAAGGAGGAGCTCGCGGTCGAGCGCGCGACGGCATCGCTGGCAGCGTTTGGGCCGCAGTTTCGCGCGCATTCACTGGCGGGGATGCGGCGGAAGCTGGGGCTGGGCAACGAGGAGACTGACGACGCGGCGCTGGTGGAGGACTTGCTCGCTTGGATGCACGCGGCGAAGGCGGATTTTACGAATACGTTCGCGGGGCTGACGGTGGAACGAGCGAGCGCGGGCAACGACGAGGCAGGGGAAAGCGACGGGGCGTTCCGGACGTGGCACGAGCGCTGGGTGGCGCGGTTGGGGCGGCAGACGTTGACGCGCGAGGCCGCGGGCGCGTTGCGGCGGGCGAGCAATCCGGCCTTCATCCCGCGCAATCATCTGGTGGAAGCGGCGCTTGGTGCGGCGGTGGCCGGCGATGTGGGTCCGATGGAAAGGCTGCTCGACGTGCTCGCCAGGCCGTATGATCACGAGCGCGCGGCGCCGGAATTTCGGGCGCCGGCGGCGGATGGTGGGGTGGGTTATCGGACGTTTTGCGGGACGTGAGGATGAGGTGCGGGAGCGAAAGGGAGCGGCGAGGTGGGTTTGATGCGGGGTGAGGGCACCCCGCCCACAGCTGCGAAAGTGGAGGCGGGTGCAAGCCGCCGGGTGAGGGCACGCCGCCCACAAAGCGGATGGGGCGCCGTGGGGTTGGCAGCGGTGGCGGAAGGGGCTGATGCGGGGTGCGGGCACCCCGCCCACAGCTCGCCGAGGCGAGGCTCAGTTGGGGATGTCGGGCTCGACGAGGGCGGCAAGTTGGGTGAGCGATTCCTGCCAGCCGAGATAACACATCTCGACGGGAATCGCCGGGGGAATGCCGGCTTGCTCGATGGAGAGTTCCGTGCCGCAGATGACTTTTTTGAGCGCGATCGTGACCGTCATCTCGCCGGGCAAATTCGGGTCGTCGAATTTGTCGGTGTAGCGGATGCGTTCATGCGGGACGAGTTCGCGGTAGGTGCCGCCAAAGGAGTGGCCATGACCGGTGCCGAAATTCTTAAACGACATGCGGAAGGTGCCGCTGACCTTTGGTTCGAAATGGTGAACCGTGCAGGTGAAACCGTGCGGCGGGAGCCACTTGGCCATGGCATCGGCCTCGATAAAGGCGCGGTAGAGTTTTTCGGGAGTGGTGCGCAGAACGCGATGGAGGCGGACGGTGTTCGTGGACATGGGTGGGTTGGGTTGAGGGAAATGGATTGGAGTGGTGGGTGGTGACCAATCAACGAACGAGAAAGGGCGGAGCGGACAAGAAGATGGTTATTGCGGGCGGAGGTAACTCGGAAGCGGGGTGAGGGCACCCCGCCTACAATTGGAGAGAAGGGGCGGTGCGGTGGTTTAGCTGATCAGAAGCAGGCGCGGGGGATCGACGGGTGCGGTGGCGGGGGCGCGGTGGATGCAGGGCGGCACGGGGCTGCCGGGATACTCGACGGCGATGCGCCAGAGCGCGCCGACGCCGAACGAATACGGCTGCGCGCCGGGAAGCGTGTCGTAGTGGAGATCGTAGCACTGGTCGGCAAGATAAGTGCGGAAGTCGGCGTCGTCGGCGCCGCCGAATTCGGCGAGAAGAGCGGCGCGCGTGGCGGGGACGTCGACGCAGCGGAGCGCGTCTTCGTTGCGCAGGCCTTCAGAAGGGGCGCCGAAATAGGTGCAGAGCCACGTGTCGGTCGGCACGGTGGCGCTGTCGGCGTGGAACGAGTAAACGTCGATCGGCACGGCGCTGCCGGAATCGTCGCGGGGATACGCGGCGATGCAATCGAGGTTGGGCGAGAGGCCGAGGGCGCGGAGGCGTTGTTGGTCGGCGAGGAGAAAGTCGGCCGCGGCGCGGGCGGAAACGTCGAGGGAGAGTGAGGGGAGGCGCGCGGCGTCGAGGGGGATGATGTTCGCCACAGGGCCGAGAGCGGCGACGAGCGCGGCGAAATCGCCGGTGAGCGGGCGGCTCCAGCAGAGGGCGTTGACGCCGTCGGCAAACGGCGTGGCGGCGAGTTCGTCGAACGTGGAAACGATTTTCACGCGCGGATGCCCGGGCGGGAGTGGAGACCGAAACATGGACGGATCAGGTGGGCGGATGGGCGGGCGGCGGCGTGGTGGTGGGCGGGCCGAAGATGCGGCGGCGTTTGGCGCCGGGCTTCGGCGGGGGCGGCGTGCAGCGGGGGGACTTTTTGCGTGGCGCGTGGCGCTGGCGGCCGAGGCGGGCGGACTCGGCGGCGAAGGCGAGTTGCACGTCTTGCATGCGTTGAAAGAGCCCGAGGAGTTGATCGGGCATCGCGTAGTGATCGAGGCCGGAGCGATCGAGGGCGAGGAGGAGTTCGTGCGTGGCTTCGAGGGTGGAGAGACAGGCGGCCTCGGGTTGGTGTTTGATCACGTAGCGGCTGGGTGCGGCGGCGGAAAACATGATGCGCGGCAGGCGGCGCAGGCTGGGGCTGTCGCGCCAGATGTGGCGGACGAGGTGCCAGGTGGCGTCGAGGAGGAAGACGACAAGGCGGCGTCCGCCGGTGTCGGCCGGGGTGAATTCGCCTTTGGAGAGATCGCGGGCGTCGCGGGTGGGATAGAGAAGAACGGGGAAGTTGGCGGGGTCGTTGATGAGCGCCTGCACGGCGGGGTGGTCGTCGAACGCGGTGCCGGAGTAGAGTTCGCTGTCGGCGAGGCAAAGGTGGGTGAGGCGGCCGGTGGCGGCTTTGGCGCGTTTGAATTCCTCGGGGTGGAGGAGAAAAACGAATTTGGTGCGCGAGGGCATGGGCGTGATCGAGCCGCACCAGCAGAGCGGTTGCGGCCAGAAACAGCGGTAGCACATCGGGCGACTCATGAAGGCGGAGGACGATTGCGGGCGCGGGCCCAGAACGGAAGTTTTTCCTGCGCGGAGGGGAGAGACGAAGCGCGCGGCGACGGAGACGTTGGGGCAGGCGGACGGTGCGCGGGTGGCATCCGGCCGGACGGGCATGAAAGAACGGATGACGGGGCGGAGGCTGGCGTGGGAATGGGGAAAGTTTTGCGGCTGAAACAAACCTATCGCCAAGCAGCAGGGGACTGCTTTTCGTGGCGGGCTCTCTCGTTCGATGCCGAAGAAAAAAGCGCCCAAATCCGACCCACAATCCGAGTTACCGCTCAGCGCCGCGGAATCATCCGGGCCGTCGCCCGCCGAGGAGACTGAGACGCCGGGTGGCACAGCCGAGGCTACGCCGGAAGTCGGCGTCGTGCCTGACGACGCAACGCCGCCGAGCGGACGCGGCAACGCGGTGGCCGTCAACGAGTCCGATGCGCCGCTCGCGGCGAGTTATCGCAGTTGGTTTTTGGAGTATGCGAGCTACGTGATTCTCGATCGCGCGGTGCCGCACATCGACGACGGACTCAAGCCCGTGCAGCGCCGCATCCTGCACACGTTGTGGGAAATGGATGACGGGCGTTTTCACAAGGTGGCCAACGTGGTGGGCGCGGCGATGCGTTATCATCCGCATGGCGATGCGTCGATTGGCGCGGCGTTGGTGGGCATCGGTCAGCGCGGGTTCCTGATCGAGCCGCAGGGCAATTTCGGCAACACGCTGACGGGTGACGACGCGGCGGCGCCGCGTTACATCGAGGCGCGCCTGACGCCGTTTGCGCGGGATGTGTTGTTCAATCCGAAAACGACGACGTGGCAGCTCAGCTACGATGGTCGCAACCAGGAGCCGGTGACGCTGCCGGCGAAGTTTCCTCTCGTGCTGCTCGATGGCGCGGAAGGCATTGCGGTCGGTCTCGCGACGAAGATTCTGCCGCACAATTTCAACGATCTTTGCCGCGCATCGATCAACCACCTGCAGGGAAAACGGTTTCGCATCGTGCCTGATTTCCCGACGGGCGGCATTGCGGATTTTTCGGAATACAATGACGGCGAGCGCGGCGGGAAAGTGAAGATCCGCGCGAAGATTGAAGTGCGCAGCAAATACCTGCTCGCGATCACGGAGCTGCCCTTCGGCACGACGACGGAGTCGCTCATCGAGTCGATTCTCGCGGCGAATGCGAAGGGCAAGATCAAGATCAAGCACGTCGACGACAACACGGCGGACCAGGTGGAGATCCTCGTGCACCTGCCGGCGGGGAGCGATCCGGAGAAGCTGATCCAGCAGCTTTACGTTTTCACCTCGTGCCAGATGGCGATTTCGCCGGCGGCGTGCGTGATCGAAAACGACAAGCCGCATTTCCTCGGCGTGTCGGAGATCGTGCGCCGAAGCACGGACAAGACGGTGGCGTTGTTGAAGCGCGAACTGGAAATCAGGCTCGGCGAACTCGAGCAGCAGTGGCACTGGGATTCGCTGGAGCGGATCTTCATCGAGGAACGCATTTACCGGCGCATCGAGAAATCGACGACGTGGGAGAACGTGTTGAGCGAGATTCGCGAAGGCTTGAAGCCGTTCGTGAAAAACCTGCGGCGCGAGGTGACCGAGGAGGATATCGAGCGGCTGACGGAGATCCGCATCAAACGCATCTCGGCCTACAATCGGTTCCAGGCGGATGAGGCGATGAAGCGGATCGAAGCGGAGATGAAGGAGGTGAAGCACCACCTCAAGAATCTCACGGCTTACGCGATCGACTGGTTCGAGCGTCTGCAGGAAAAATATGGCAAGGGCCTCAAGCGCCGCACGCAATACGACGAGATCGAGCAGATCAGCGCGGCGCAGGTCGTGTCGGCCAACCAGCGGCTCTACGTGAACCGCGAGGAAGGGTTCATCGGCCTCAACTGGCGGCAGCACGAATTCGTGCAGGAGTGCACGATTCTCGACAGCGTGTTGTGCATCATGCGCGACGGTTCCCTCAAGGTCGCGAAGGTGGCCGACAAGGTGTTCATGGGCCGCGATATCATCCATCTGGCGATCTGGCCGGCGGAGGGGGATGCGAATTTCTACACGATGCTCTACCAGGACAAGGAGAGCGGGAAAGCGTTTGCGAAGCGTTTCCAGATCGGCGGTCTGTCGCGCGACAAGCTCTACCTGCTGGTGAAATCGGAAGGCTCGAAGGTGCTTTATTTCGACGTCAGCAAGACGGAGAAGGAGATGCCGAAAAAGCTGCATGTGGCGTTGGATGGCCGCAGCGGTGCGCGCGTGCGCGAGTTGGACTTTGATCTCACGGCGGTGCCGGTCAGCACGCGCAACGCAAAAGGACTGACGGTCACCAAGTGGCCGGTGAAGGACGTGAAGCGGATGGATCTCGCGTTGAAATAAGCGCGGGAAGCGGAGCGCTGCGGCGGCGGGCCGGCGGCGCGCTGGCTGAGCCACGCTGCAGGAGGGGGCGTTCCCGCAAGCCGCGGCATGCGGGCGGCGGCCGGGAAAGGCGGGCCGCAAAATTGTCCGTCTTTATCTGGCGGCGGAATCGAAGGGCGTGCATCTTCGCTCCTATCGAACCCCGCTACTCCCCATGGATAATTCTGCTGTCATCCTTTCCGCCACGCGGACGCCGATCGGCGCTTTTCAGGGATCGCTCGCCAGCCGGCCGGCCGCGCAACTCGGTGCGGCCGCGTTGAAGGGCGCGATCACGCAGGCGGGCATCTCGCCTGAGGACGTGACGGATGTGCTGATGGGTAACGTGCTGCAAGCCGGGCAAGGTCAGGCGCCTGCGCGTCAGGCGGCGCTGGCGGCGGGGCTGCCATCGTCGGTGCGGTGTGTGACAGTCCACAAGGTCTGCGGCTCGGGTTTGCAGACGATCCTGCAAGCGGCCCACGGGTTGGCGGCGGGCGCCGGGAAAGTGTATCTGGCAGGAGGGATGGAATCGATGTCGCAGGCACCCTACTTGTTACCGAAGGCGCGGGAGGGCTTCCGGCTCGGGCATCAGCAGGTGATCGATTCGATCGTGAGCGATGGGTTATGGGATCCTTATAACAACCTGCATATGGGCGGCTGCGCGGAGCAGTGCGCGGCGAAATATCAATTTACCCGCGAGCAACAGGATGCATTTGCGAGCGAGAGTTTCCGGCGGGCGAACGCGGCGCAAAAGGAGGGGCTCTTCGCCGCCGAGATCACGCCGGTCGAATGGACGGACGCGCGCGGAGCGGCGGTGAAAGTGGAGACGGATGAAGGACCGGGAAAGGTGCGGTATGATAAAATCCCGACGTTGAAACCGGCGTTCCAAAAAGACGGCACGATCACCGCGGCCAATGCTTCCTCGCTCAACGACGGGGCGGCGGCGGTGGCGCTGACGACGGCCGCGTGGGCGAAGGAGCGGCAGGTGAAGCCGCTCGCGCGCATCGTCGCGTTTGGCGCTCACGCCCAAGATCCGGTGTGGTTCACGACGGCGCCGGTGCCCGCTGCGAAGCAAGTGCTGGCGGCCGCCGGGTGGAGCGTTGAGAGCGTCGATCTCTGGGAAGTGAACGAAGCGTTTGCCGTCGTGCCCATGGCGTTCAGCCGGGAACTGGGTGTGTCGGCGGAGCGTTTGAATGTGCGCGGAGGCGCGGTGGCGCTGGGTCACCCGATCGGGGCGAGCGGGGCGCGGATCGTGGTGACGTTGCTGGCGAGCCTGCGTGCCCGCGGATTGAAGCGGGGCATCGCGGCGATTTGCATTGGCGGCGGCGAAGGTCTGGCCATCGGAGTGGAGCTCCTGTGAGGCCGGCCGGAGCAGGGAGACAACGCAGCGCAAGGGCGGGCGGAGTGGTTTCGCGGGGCGGCACGGACGCGCAACGTATTTAATTTTTTATGAGCAAACAATATTCCAGTGCGTCGGAGGCGTTGCACGGCTTGCTGCGCGACAACATCACGATCGCCGCCGGTGGATTTGGGCTCTGCGGCATCCCCGAAAACCTGATCGCGGCGGTGAAGGAGAGTGGCGTGAAGGGCCTGACGATCGTCGGTAACAATGCGGGCGTGGACGGTTTCGGGATGGGCATGCTGCTCAACCAGCGCCAAGTGCGGAAGGTGTTGGCGTCATACGTGGGCGAGAACAAGGAATTCGAGCGGCAGGTGCTGGCGGGCGAGCTGGAGCTGGAGCTCGTGCCGCAAGGAACACTCGCCGAACGACTGCGCGCGGGCGGGGCGGGGATTCCGGGATTCTACACGCGCACGGCAGTCGGGACAAAACTCGCCGAGGGCCGGGAAACGAAAACGTTTGAGGGGCGGGACTACGTTCTCGAGCGCGGGATCCGGGCGGATGTGGCCTTGGTGAAGGCGTGGAAAGGCGACAAGGCCGGGAACTTGATTTATCGGAAAACGGCGCGGAATTTTAATCCGATGATTGCGACCTGCGGCGCGGTCTGTGTGGCCGAAGTTGAGGAGCTCGTTGAAGTGGGGGAGCTCAATCCGGATGAAATTCACACGCCGGGCATCTACGTGCACCGGATTGTGCAGGGAGTCGGCTACGAGAAGCGCATCGAGTTTCGCACGGTGCAGGGCAGTGCCGCGTCAAAGAAGGAGTCGCCTATCCGCGAGTTGATGGCTCGGCGCGCGGCGCAAGAATTGCGCGATGGATATTACGTTAACCTGGGGATCGGTATTCCCACGCTGGTCGCAAACTTCATTCCCGCCGGCATGAACGTCACGTTGCAGTCCGAAAACGGATTGCTGGGCATCGGACCGTTTCCCGCGGATGCGGCGGTGGACGCGGATTTGATCAACGCGGGCAAGCAGACGGTCACCACGATTGCGGGTTCGGCGTTTTTCTCGAGCGCCGATTCCTTTGCCATGATTCGCGGCGGACACATCAACCTCTCGATTTTGGGCGCGTTGGAAGTGGCGGAGAATGGAGACATCGCGAATTGGATGGTGCCGGGAAAAATGGTGAAGGGGCCGGGTGGTGCGATGGATCTGGTGGCGGGGGTAAAACGGGTTGTGGCGGTGATGGAGCACTGCGCGAAAACGGGGGCCTCGAAAATTCTCCGGCAATGCACGTTGCCGATCACGGGCAAGGGAGTCGTCTCGCTGATCATCACCGATCTCTGTGTGTTCGAAGTAAAGCCGGGCGGTGGCCTGCGCCTGCTTGAGCTGCATCCCGGCGTGACATTGGACGAGGTGCGCACGAAAACCGAGGCGGCGTTCGACACGCCCTAACCCCACGCATCGACGTCCATGTTACGAGGAAAGACGGCGCTAGTCACAGGCTCCACGAGCGGCATTGGATGGGCCGTTGCGCAGGCCTTCGCGCAGCAGGGGATGAATGTGATGTTGCACGGTTTGGGCGATCCGGACGCGAACGAAGCACTGCGGGCGCGCTTGGAAAGAGAGGCGGAGGTGCGCGTGAAATTACACAGCGCCAATCTTGCGGAGCCGGCGGAGGCGGAGCGGTTGGTGATCGATACAGCGTCCCAGTTGGGTGGGATCGATATTTTGGTTAACAACGCTGGAATCCAGTTCGTCGCCGCGGTCGAGGAATTTCCGCCGGAGCGCTGGACCGAGATTCAAAATGTGGTGCTCAACGCGTCGTTTCGCGCGACGCGCGCCGCCGTGCCGGAGATGCGTCGTCGCGGGTGGGGGCGGATATTGAACATTGCTTCAGCGCACGGCGTGGTGGCTTCACCGTTTAAGAGCGCTTACGTCGCGGCGAAGCATGCCCAGGTTGGCCTGACGAAGAGTGTGGCGTTGGAGCTCGCGGAAACGGGCATCACGTGTAACGCGATCTGTCCCGGCTACGTGAGGACACCGTTGGTCGAAAACCAAATCGATGCGCAAGCCAAGGTGCACGGTCTGTCGCGCGAGCGGGTGGTGCGCGACGTGATTTTGGCGGCTCAGCCGACGAAGCGCTTCATCGAGGTCGAGGAAGTCGCGGCGCTGGCGGTCTTTCTTTGCGGCGATATGGCGCGGTCCATCACTGGTGCGGCGATCGCGATGGATGGCGGCTGGACCGCGCGATGAATGCGACCAAGGCGACTGGCCGGCCCCGCCCGCGCCCACGCGGCCCACGTCAGCGCGGATGGTGAGCGGGCGGCAGGGGTGAATTGTGCGGCTGGCCGCGACGTGCGATGTGGCAAAAACGCTCGTGCCGCTGCCCGGCATCTGAAAGAAGCCAGCTCAGAAGCGGCCGGGGCCGTTGCAAGGAGAAGAGCAAGCGCCGCCGCACATCGATCAACTTTTGCGTATGAAAGAAGCACGTCTCAATCGACTATTTAATCCCCAAACACGCCGCTGTTTCGACGTCGCGATCGATCACGGCTTCTTCAATGAAGCCACGTTCCTCGCCGGCATTGAGGATATGCCCGCCACGATTGCGACATTGGTCGAAGCGGCGCCGGACGCCATCCAGCTCACGGTAGCGCAGGCACGGCATTTGCAAACCCTGCCTGTGCGGCCGAAGCCGGCGCTGGTTTTGCGCACAGATGTCGCCAATGTCTATGGACGAAAGTTGCCGCGCACGTTGTTCTCGCGAGTGCTGGAAGACGCCGTACTGCAGGCGGTGCGGCTCGACGCGGCCTGCGTCGTGGTGAACTTGTTTCGGATTCCGGATGAGCCGGAAATTGGCGACCAGTGCGTGCGCAACATCCTGGCGCTCAAACCGGCGTGCGACCATTACGGGATGCCGCTGATGATTGAGCCGTTGGTGTTTCAACCCAACGAACGCGCCGGTGGTTACATGGTCGATGGCGATCGTGAAAAGATCGTGCCGTTGGTGCGGCAGGCAGTCGAACTGGGCGCGGACATTATCAAGGCGGATCCGACGGATAATCCGGAAGACTATCATCAAGTGGTGCAGACGACCGGAGGGATTCCGGTCTTGGTGCGAGGTGGGAGCAAAGCACCGGAACGGGAGATCCTCACGCGCACGGCGGCGCTGTTGCAGCAGGGCGTCGCGGGCATCGTGTATGGCCGCAATATCATTCAGCACCGTTCGCCGGGCGCGATGACGAGGGCGTTGATGGCTATCTTGCACGAGCAGGCGACGGTGGCGCAAGCGATGGAGATCCTCGCATGAGCGCCTCCGATAATCCTGTGGTGCGCGTGGGCGTGATTGGCGCCGGATTGATGGGACGCGAAGTCGCCAGCGCTTTTGGTCGCTGGTTCGCGTTGCTGGATTGTCCGGTGCGGCCTGAGTTGGTGGCCGTGTGCGACGTCAATCCAGCCGCGTTGGATTGGTTCCGGCAGGTGCCTTCTGTCCGGCACTTTTGCGCCACGCATCACGAGCTGTTGGCGTGCGAGGACGTCGATGTCGTCTACGCCGCGGTGCCGCATCATTTGCACGAGCAAATCTATTTGGACGTGCTGCGCGCAGGAAAGGATCTGCTGGCGGAAAAGCCGTTCGGGATCGACTTGCGGGCGGCGCGCGCGATTCGGGAGGAGGGCGAACGGCTGGGGCGGTTCGTGCGGGTTTCGTCGGAGTTTCCCTTTCTGCCCGGCGCGCAACGGGTGATGAAATTTGTTCAAGGCAACGATCTGGGAGCACTGTTATCCATTCGCAGCCGGTTCCTTCATTCCAGTGATCTTGATCCGAAGAAGCCGATCAATTGGAAGCGAATCACCCAGTTTTGCGGCGAGGCGGGAGTGATGAATGACCTGGGGTTGCACGTGGCGCATGTGCCGCTGCGGTTGGGTTGGCGGCCATTGTGGGTCTATGCACAACTGCAGAAGATATATGAATCCCGCCCGGACGGGAAAGGAGGCACCGCGAAGTGCGATACCTGGGATAACGCCATGGTCCATGGTACGGCGCAAATCGCCGGGCAATCAGTGCCGCTGTCGCTGGAGATGAAACGGATGGCGCCGACGGAAACCAATACGTGGGAAATCGAGGTGCTCGGAACCGATCGGGGCGTGCGATATTCCACCAAAGAGCCGAAGACGCTCTGGCAGTATTCCCGGGCGGAGGAGCAATCGTGGTCCAAGGTCGACTTGGGATTTGCGATGCCGTTCAAAACGATCACGGGGGGGATTTTTGAGCCGGGGTTCCCCGACCTCTTGCAGCAGATGTGGGCGGCTTTTCTCGCCGAGCGGGCGGGGAAGCTGGAGGGCCGTTTCGGTTGTGCGACGCCTGCCGAAGCGGTCGCGCATCATGAGATCTGGACGGCGGCGCTGCTGAGCCATGTGGAGCAACGCGTGGTGAGCGTGTGAAGCGCTCGGGCCATGCACGCTCATTCACTTGAACGGAGGCTTTCACGGTGGCACCAAGCTCATCGGCGATGATTGCTTCTTCCAACTCCGACCGGCGCGGCCTATTGGCGGCGGGAAACTTTATAGTTGATCACGTCAAAACCATCGACGTGTGGCCGAAGCAGGACGCGCTCGCAAATATTGTGGGCGAAGTTTCGGCGAACGGCGGGTCGCCGTATAATATTCTCATCAATCTGACGAAACTCGGTGCGGCGTTTCCGCTGCAAGCGGCCGGTTGCGTGGGCGCGGATGCCAACGGCGCCTTCGTGCGCGAGCATTGCCGGAGCGCCGGGATCGCGGTCGGGCAACTGCACGAATTGCGCGATGCGGCCACGAGTTATACCGATGTGATGACGGTGCGCTCCGACGGGCGGCGGACGTTTTTCCATCAACGCGGCGCCAATGCGCGTTTTGGACGAGAACATGTGGATTTCACGGTGACGCGGGCCAGGCACTTCCATTTGGGCTATATGCTTTTGCTCGATGCCTTGGATGCGTTGGATGACGCCGGTAAGCCCGGTCACGCCGATCTTCTCGCCCGGGCGCGCGCGGCGGGACTGACGACGTCGGTGGACTGCGTGAGCGAGGAGAGCGACCGATTCGCATCCATCCTTTTGGGCACGTTGCCCGAGGTGGACCTGTTGTTCGCCAACGATTTTGAGGCGGAAAAACTCACGGGGTTGAGGCTCGGCCGCGGTGAAGAAGTGGAGCCGGAGCAGTTTCGGCGCGCGGCGGCAGAACTGCTGCGGCTGGGCGTGCGTCAGGTGGTGGTGATTCACGCGCCAGAGGGCGTGTGTGCCGTCACGAAGAGTGGTGAAGCGCGGTGGCAGCCGAGTGTGGCTTTGCCGGGGCGGATGATTGCCGGGGCCGCCGGCGCGGGTGATGCATTGGCGGCGGGTGTCCTGTATGGGTGGCACGAAGGCTGGCCGCTGGAACGTGCCCTTGAACTGGGCACCTGCGCGGCCGCTGCGTCGTTAACGCACGCCTCGTGCAGCGAAGGGGTGCGGACGGTGGAAGAAAGTCTGCGCTTCGGCCGGGAGCTGGGTTTCCGCGGCGCCGGCCAGCGGTGGTCAACGGGGAATTGACCAGAGAGATAGGCGGGCAGGCAGGCGTTTGGTTGCCGCGAAGCGGCACACGCCAATCAAGTGGTGGGTGGCCTTGGGTGGCGGAGCGAGAGCAGGACAGGCAGGACGATCAGGACGACGGGCATTTGCAACAGCAGGCCGGACACGATCGCGATTGCGAGGGGCTGCTGCATCGCAGAGCCGGCGCCGAGACCGAGGGCCAGCGGCAAGAGTGCGAGGATGGCGGCAAACGTCGTCATGGTGATGGGCCGCAGGCGATTTACGCCGGCTTGCACGAGCGCGTCCGCCGTCGGAAGGTCCGCGGGTAGCGATTCGAATTCCGACACGTAGAAAATCGCCACCTCGGTCGCGATGCCGACGATCATCGTCAGACCCATCATCGAGGAGATGTTCAATTCGGTGTGTGTGAGCCAGAGGCCGATCATCACCGCCGAGAGCGCGAGGAGGGTGGACACGAGCATGGCGCCAGCCGTGAAGAAACTCTCGTAGAGGAAAAGCAGCAGTAGGAACACGAGGGCGACCGCCGCGCCAAAGACGAGCATGAGCCCCGTGAAGGCCGAGCGCTGTTGCGCATACGTGCCGCCGAGGGCGAAATACATTCCGGCGGGCACGGTGCCCGGGCGCCGCAGAGCGGCTTGCACGTCGCGAATCGTCGAACCGAGATCGCGACCACTGATTCGCGCCGTCACCGCCAGCATACGTTTCAGGTTGTCCCGGCTGATTTGGGGCTGGCCCACCACGCGGGAGATGGCGGCGACACGCTGCGCGGGAAAATAGTGCCCATCCGGCGCGCGCAATCGCAGGCGCGCGATGTCTTCGGCCGTGCGGCGCTCGTCGGTGGGAATCCAGACGCGGATGCCGACCAGCTTGGGCCCTTGTTCGATCTTGGTGGTCGTCTCGGCTCCTCCGAGCAGGTCCGCCAGTTGGGTCGTGATCGCCTGCGGATCCATGCCTTCACGAGCCGCCAAGTCGCGGTCGACGGTGATGTTGAGGGCATCGCCCGCGAGCACGATGCCATCCTTCACGTCCACGACACCGGGGATGCGGCCGATGGCGTCGGCGACATGCGGCGCGGTGCGTTGGAGCAAGGCGCCGTCGTCCGCATAGAGTTTGATCTCGATCGGCTGCGGCACCGCGGTGAGATCGCCGATCAGATCCTCCATCAGCTCTGCCATTTCAATTTCCAAGCCGGGCACCGTCGCGTGCACTTTGGTGCGCACTTCGTCGATGACATCGTCGATGTCGCGGCGGGGCGGCGGCTTGAGCCGGATGAAGAAATCGCCCTCGTTCGCTTCGGTCAGCCCGCCGCCCAACTGCAAACCGGTGCGGCGCGAATAGGTCTCCACCTCGGGGGTCGCTTGGAGGATGGCTTCAACCTGGCTCAGCAGCCGGTCGGTCTCCGTGAGCGAGGTGCCGGAGGCGGCGCGGTAATCGAGAATGAAGCCGCCCTCGTCCATCGACGGCATGAACCCGGAGCCCACCTGCCGGTAGCCGAACCACGCCGCCACCAGGAGCGGGCCGATGCCGAGCAGAATCAGCGCCGGGCGGCCGAGCACCCGCCGCATCAGCCGGTCGTAGGCGCGGTGCACCCGCGTGGTAAGCGCGCCGCCTTCGCGTTGCTGCGCATCCTTCGCCGTGAGAAAATGGTCGGCGAGAATGGGCAC
The DNA here is from genome assembly GCF_019464535.1 of Horticoccus luteus. Classification (GTDB taxonomy): domain Bacteria; phylum Verrucomicrobiota; class Verrucomicrobiia; order Opitutales; family Opitutaceae; genus Horticoccus; species Horticoccus luteus. Next base: position 815,748 of record NZ_CP080507.1, read on the forward strand.
GGCGAGCCATGCGAGCAAAAAGGAGATGACAAGGCTGGCCGCCATCGTCAGCGACAGGGCGCGAAAGAAAGCGCCCGTCACGCCGGATAAAAAGGCCAGCGGCGCAAAGATGATCACCGTTGACAGCGATGAGGCGACGAGCGGTTCGGTAAACTCCGCCGCGGCCGCCCAGACGCGCCCGTGATGGGGGCCGGTGCTCCCGCGCAACCGCCGCACCACATGCTCCACCATGACGATGGCATCGTCGATGATGAGCCCGACCGCCGCGGCCATGCCGCCGAGCGTCATGATATTGAAGCTGCCGTGCAGCAGCTTGAGCAGCAGCACTGTGGCCGCGAGCGAAGCGGGCACGCATACGATGGCGATGAGCGTGATTTTGCCGTTGCGCAGGAAGAGGAGCAGCACGGCGCCGGCGAGCAACACGCCGATCGCGACCGCATCGCGCACGCTCTTTTCGGCGGCGACGATCAACTGGCTCTGGTCATACCAGTTCGCGACCTTCACATCCGGTGGAAGCTGGCCGGTCACGCCTTTCAACTTGGCGCGGACGTCGGCGGCGATCTGCACCGTGTTGCCGCCGGGCTGCTGGTAAACCTGAAAGATGACAGCCTCCCGGCCGTCCGCCGTGACGCGCGTCCACTGGGGCTTGGTGGCGAGCGTCACCGTTCCGATGTCGGCGACGCGCAGGAGGCCGGCCGGGCGGGTGGTGAGGACGGTGGCGCCTAGTTGCTCGGCGGTCGCGAGACGGTTGTCCACGAGCGTGAGGTAGAGTTTGTAATGATCCTCAATGCGCCCGACGGCGCTGATGGTGTTGGCCGCGGAAAGCGCGCGGGCGACGTCGCCGACGGTCAGGCCGTGCGCCTCAAGCTGCGCCGGATCGATCGTCACGCGATACTCCGCTTCCGCTCCACCCAGCACGGCGACCTGGGCCACGCCGTCGACGGCCGAGAGCAACGGCCGCAACTGGTAGTAGGCGATATCGCGCAGCGCGACGAGAGAACGCCGGGATGAAGTGAGGCTGTAAGCGATCGACGGAAACACGGTCGGATCCATGCGGCGGGCCTCGAAGGTCGTGCCCGGCGGCAGCGAGGAAAGGGTGCGGTTGACGGCGGATTCCACCTGCAACAGCGCCGAGATCATGTCCGCGCCCCAATCGAAATTGATCGAAACTTCCGCGCTGCCGCGCGTCGACGCCGAACGGATGCTCCGCAGCCCGGGCACCGAGCGCACGGCGTTTTCGATCGGAATCGTCACCTCGGTCGTCATCCGCTCCACCGGTCGGTCACCGGCATCGAGACTGACGACAATGCGCGGAAAATCCACTTGGGGAAACAGCGATACGGGCAGCGTCCACGTGGCGCCGGCGCCGGCGAGAATGAGAATCGCGAGGAGAAATAGCACCGCGCGGCGGTGCGCTTGCATCCAGCCGATGAACATCACGGTTGCGGCGCCTTCGCGTCGGAGGGGTTGTCCGTTTGACCGTCGGCCGCGGGCGGCCCGACGTGCACCGCCATACCGTCTTCGAGTTCGTAGTTACCGAGGGTCACGACGGGTTCGCCGGCCTGCAAATCCGGACCGCTCACCGCGACGACATCGCCCGCCGTCACTCCGGCGTGCACCTCGTGGCGGACGGCCTTGCCGTCTTTCACGGTGAACAAAATCTCGCGATCACCATCCGGCAACAACGCGCGGCGCGGCGCCACGAGAGCTTTTTCGCGATGCACTTCGATCAAGGCCCGCACGTGTTCGCCGAGTAGAAACGGCGCGCCCGGCGGCAAGGGCGCGCGGGCGTCGATCGCGCCGGACACCGCATCAACGACGCGGCCGACGGTTCGCACGGTGGTGGTTGTAGCAGCGGTGTGGGGACGGGTGGCGGAAGTGAGCGTCACCTTTTGGCCGGCCGCCACACGGGTGGCGTCGGTCGCTTCGAGGCCGAGTTGCGCTTCCAAGCCATCGCCCGCGGTCACGGCGGCGAGCGGCGTGCCGGCGGCCACCCATGCGCCGGTCGTTGCGTCGACCTTGCTCACGAAGCCGTCCACCGGAGCGAGCACGCGGCCATCGCCGCCGGCGCCGCGCGCCAGGAGGCTGGCGACTTTCAGCTTCGCGTCCTGCGCGGCTTGCTGCGTGGTGAGAAGTTCGGTGCGCGTCGCGAGTTGCAGGTCGTAGCGCTGCTGGGTGTCAGCGCGGTTTTTTTCCGCCAGATCCGCCGCGCTGCGGGCGGAGTCCAGGGCGAGTTGCGCGTCGGGTGTCAGAGCGAGTTCCACGAGCACGTCGCCGGCGGCGACTCGCGTGCCCGGCGCGACCGCAACCCGGCGCACTACGCCGTCGAAGGTCGCGACGGCCATGCGTTCGCTCGACGGCGCGGCGGTCACGAGGCCGAAAGACGCGACGGTTTGCGCAATCTCCCGGAGCGCGAGAGGCGTGACTTCGACGGTCGCAGTGGTCGCGGGTTCAGGTGCGGGCTGCGGGGTCGCGCGGTGCCGCCACCAAAACCAGACCCCGAAAACCAGAGCGGCGAGAAGAAGGAGCAGAATAAATTTCTTCATGGCGATGCGGCCGCGACGCGGCGGTTAAGGAGCGGCTGGCCGGTGACGGTTTCGAGTCCGACCTCGAGTTCGAGGAGTGATTGCTGCAGCTGGCTTTGTTCGATGCGCCGCGTCGCGAGCGTGTCGCGTGCGTCCCGATACGCGGCGGGTGTCACGCTATGTCCGGCCAGCGCCCGGGCGAAGGAGGCGGCGAGTTGCTCCAATGCCGGCAGGGTCGCATCAATGGCGCCGAGTTCGGCGCGTGTGGCCGTGATCTGGGCGATGATTTGACCGACTTCCGAGCGCGCCTCGGCAACGCGGGCGACGTATTCCTCGAAGAGTTGCTGGCGGGTGGCACGGGCCACGGCGATCTGGCCCTGACCCCGGTCGAAGAGCGGCAGGTCGAGCGTGACACCGATGCTGTGGGTGTGGACGTCGCTGGTGTCGCGAGCGCGGGAGAGGCTGACATCGAGCCGGGGGAATTGGGCCTTTACGGCGGCGCGCAGCGTCGCTTCCTGGCTGGCGTAGCCGAGCTTGAGCGCGGCGAGGTCGAGGCGGCGCGTGGGCAAACCGTCCAGCGCCTGGGCGAGCGCATTTTCCGGGAGCGCAGGAAATCCGTCGTCGAGGTGGAGTTGAAGTGGTTCATCGACGGGCTGGCCGAGGGCGAGGTTAAGCGCGGAACGGTCGACGAGAATCTGCTGCTCGAGCGCGAGGCGGTCGGCTTGCGCGCGGCGCCAGGCGTCGTTTGCCGGCGTGAGGTCGGGTGCCGGGCTCAAGCGTTGTTGCACGGCGCGCCGGGTTTCCTCCAGCGCTTCCGCGCGATCGGACTCGACGTCACGCGCCCACGGCAACCGTTGCTCCAGCGACCACAGACGAAAAGCGCGCATGCGCGCTTCCTGCGAGGCCTGCCATTCCTGCCACGCGATTGACAGGTCGAGTGCATCGGCGGTGGCGCGAGCGGCCGCCTTCACGTCGCCGTGCGCCAGCAGCGCCGTGACATCCCAGCTCACGCCGAGGCTGTCGCCGTTCACGAGCGTGGGATCGCCGCGGGCATCGACGCGATCAAACGAGGCGCTGAGTTGCGGATTTGGCAGGAGGCCGGCTTGGAGGAGTTGCGCGCGGGCGACGCCCCGCTGGGCGCGGAGCGCGCGTAATGCCGGACTGGTGATGACGACCATCACGGCGATTTCGTCGGGCGAAAATCCATCCCGCGCGTCGATGACCACGGGGCGGATAAGAGGGTGTTGCAGGTTTGCCGCGGCGACTTTCACTGCGGCCAAGTTGGGGGCTCGCAACGCGGCCGCGACGGCCGGCGCATCGAGGGGTTTCGGTTGATAGGTTGCGCAGCCGGTCACAGCCAGCACTCCGACCGCCAAGGCTCCGCGCCAGAACCGGGCAGTCGCGGGGAAGGTGGACCCGCGCGCACGAGTGGGGCGGCCAGAGCGGCGGCAAACCATGATGGCGCAGGAGGAGGGGAAGGAGGGAAGAGCAGGCGGCGCCGGAGACGGGTCAGTCGCGGTCGATATCGAGCACGGCTCCGTTGCCCGCATCGATTTCCACTTCGACGACGGTGTGTTGCGGCGTAACCACTTCGAACGAATACATCAGGCATCCGTCTTCGACTTCGAGTTCGCCTTTGATGACGTGTCCGGGAGCGGCGGCGAGCGCGGCGGTGAGTGCGCGTTCGAAGGAGATTTTCGCCCGGGCGGGCAAGTCAACCCGGCGGGGCGAGTCCGTTACCTGAATCGTGCCGGCGACGGGTTTACCGGCGTCCGCTTTTTCCGCGGACGCCCGCGAGGTCACCAGCATCAGAGCGGCGAGGCTGGCGACAAAGAAGAGAAAGCGTGGCTGATGCGGAATAGAGTAGGTTGACATAAGGAAAAGGGAGGGCTCGGGCCGACGCGAGAAGGGCCGGTTCTGGCAGCTATTTTAGCAGGGCCGACATTACGGCGAGATTACGCAGAAATCATTCGGCCGTCATCTCCCGCTCATGTGCCGCGTGCCATGATTTCCGTCATCAAATTCCCGATGAATGCCTTATCCCGTGTTTTGCTGATCGCGAGTTTCTCGCTCGTCCCGATGGCGGCGGCCCACGCCGCCGATGTTTATCGTTTCACGCATGAAATTCCCATCGGCGGCGAAGGGGGATGGGACTATTTGTCGGTGGAGCCGGCATCGCACCGACTGTTTGTGAGTCATGCGTCCAGAGTGGTGGTCATCGACACGCGGAAGGACGCGATCGTCGGCGAGATCGCGGACACGCCAGGCGTCCACGGCGTGGCGCCCGCACCGGAGTTGGGGCTGGGCTTCGTCAGCAATGGACGGGCCGACAATGTCAGCATCGTGGAACTCGCGACGTTAAAAACAGTGGGTCATGTCGCGACGGGAAAGAATCCCGACGCGATCCTCTACGAGCCGGAGCGCCGCGAAGTCTATGCTTTCAACGGTCATGGCCAGTCGGTGACGGTGTTTGCCGCGGCGGGCGGCAAGGTGGTGGCAACTATTCCGCTCGGAGGGAAACCAGAGTTCGCGCAGGCCGACGGGGGGCGTGTCTTCGTCAACCTCGAAGACAAAAACGAAGTGGCCGTGATTGCGACCGCGACGCACGCAGTCATCGCTCGCTGGCCGATCGCGCCCGACGAGGAGGCCAGCGGGATGGCCATCGACCACGAACATCACCGCTTGTTTTTGGGTTGCGGGAATGCCCGGCTGCTTGTGCTCGACAGCACTGACGGTCGCGTGGTGGCGAGCCTGCCCGCTGGGGCCGGCATCGACGCCGCGGCATTCGATCCGGGAACGCAGCTCGCGTTTGTCTCCAATGGGCACGACGGCACGGTGACGGTGGTGCATGAAGATTCCCCGGAGCGGTTTGCGGTGGTCCAGACTCTCCCCACGCAACGCAGCGCCCGCACGCTCGCGGTCGATCCGGTATCGCATAAACTCTATCTGGCCGCCGCGCTGTTTCACCCGGCGGAGGCGGGTCGGCGCCCGGCGATGATCGCAGGAAGCATGAAGGTGCTGGTCTACAGCCTGGTTCCGGCGCGGTGAGGCCGGGGCCGCAGGAAGCCCAGCGCCAGCGAGGCGGCGACTCGCCTTCTCCGTGCCGGAGGTGCTAGGAGAGGTTGCGTTCGCCCGCTCATGCATCGTCCTTTGCCCCTGTCATGCGACTCCTGATCGTCGAAGATTCGTCCCGCCTGCAGCGGACGCTGGCCATGGCGTTCCGTCGTTCAGGCTACGCGGTGGATGTCGCCGGCGATGGTGAGGAAGGGTTGTGGCTGGCGGAGTTGAATGACTACGATGCAATCGTGCTCGACTTGATGCTGCCGAAGCGGGACGGCATCGATGTGCTCCGCACGCTGCGCACCCGCGGCCGGACGACGCACATCCTCCTGCTGACGGCGCGCGATACCGTGGCCGACCGCGTCGCGGGTTTGGCCGATGGCGCGGACGATTACCTGGTAAAACCGTTTGCGCTGGAGGAGCTGCTCGCACGGGTGCAGGCGCTGTGCCGGCGGGCCTACGGTTCGAAGCAGCCGCACTTGGTGGTGGGGGATCTCGAAGTCGATTTCGCCCAACGTCAGGCCCGGCGTGGCGGGCTAGAACTCGACCTCACGGCTCGGGAATACCAGTTGCTCGAGTATCTGGCGCGGCGCGGAGGAGAGGTTGTTACCCGTGCGGAAATAGAAGCGCACATCTACGACGGCCAGGTGGACCCGATGAGCAACGTCGTCGATTCCGCGATTTGCGGGCTGCGCAAAAAAATCGCGTTCAGTCCCGCCGCGGCGCCGCTCATCCACACCCGGCGCGGGCTCGGCTATGTGCTGAGCGCGCGGTCCGACGCCGCTTAGGGCGATGAAATCGATTCGCCGGCAACTCACTCGCCAGCTCGTGCTATCGTTTGCCGCGCTCGTCGGTGTGGGCATGATCGGCGTCTACGTGGCCGGCCGGCATGTGTTGATGAAATCGCTGGAGACCAATTTGCGCGTGAGCGCGGTGTCGGTGGCGGCGTTGGCCGAAATCGAGAACGGGACGGTGCAATTCGATTTTTCCCCGGACTTTCTGGCGACCTATCGCTGGCGACCCGCGCGCAATTATTTTCAAGTCACCGATGAACGGGCGAGAACGCTCGCCCGGTCGCCCTCGCTCGCGGCGGCAGACCTGCCATGGCGGGAGGGAGGGACGCCGGCGCGGCCGGTGTATTTCGATGTGAGACTGCCGAACGGCCGGGCGGGCCGGGCGGCGGCCGTGCGATTTCAAGTGACCGAGGGCCGGATCCCGGGCGGCGTCGACTCGGACCTGCGCCTCGTGGTGGCGACGGATCGGACGGGAATCAACGAGACTCTCGCCGGTCTGATGGCGATCGTGACCGGGTGCGGTGTCCTTCTGCTGACTGCGATTCTAATCGTCGTGCCACGCGTGCTGGCGCGGGGACTGGCGCCGCTCGACGAGTTGGGCGATCAGGCGGCGCGGATCGACGCGGACTCTCTGGCGTTTCGTTTCGCTGTCGATCGACTGCCTGCGGAGCTGCAGCCGATCGCACGGCGGCTCAACGATCTGCTCGGGCGGCTGGAAAGCTCGTTTGAACGGGAGCGCCGGTTCAGCGCCGATCTCGCTCATGAATTGCGCACGCCGCTCGCCGAGCTGCGCACGCTGGCCGAGTGCGCACTCAAGTGGCCGGACCAACGCGACCCGGCGTTTGAGGTGGAGGTGCTCGCGGTGGCGACTCAGATGGAAACGCTCGCGACGCGAATGCTCGCGCTGGCGCGGAGCGAGCACGGACAACTCAGGGTGGAGTGCACGGCCGTGGAGATAGGGCCGGCCCTGGCGGAAGCGTGGCAGGCGCTGCAGCGGCGTGCGGCGGCGCGCGGGCTTCGCGTCAGGTTGACCGTCGCACCGGCCACAGTCGCGGCAGATGAAGCGATGCTGTCGGCGGTGGTGACGAACCTGTTCGACAACGCGGTCGAATACGCGGCGCCGGACGGCGAAGTGCGCGTCACCGGCCGCGTGACGCCGCGTGGCTACGTGCTGGAGGTGGCCAACGTCGCTCCGCAATTGGGCGCGGAAGACGTGGCGCGTTTTTTCGATCGGTTTTGGCGCAAGGAGTCGGCGCGCAGCGGCGGAATTCATCTCGGGCTCGGGCTCAATCTCGCTCGGGCTTTCGCCGAAGCGATGGGCTGGACGCTGACGGCGGATCTCGACGGGGAAGGGTGGGTCCGGTTTTCACTGACGGGTTCGCGCATCGGCCACTAGAAGGAAAACATCCTACCGCGCGACGGCGTTTGCCAACCGGGAGCGGGCAGGAGGAAAATGGGCCCACAGGGATTTGAACCCTGAACCAAAGGATTATGAGTCCTCTGCTCTAACCGTTGAGCTATAGGCCCGAAAATGACGTCTCATCGGGTAGCGCGCAGGGGGCTGGCCGCAAGCCGGAATCTCGCGCGAGAACGCGCGGCGCGGGCAAATGGGCGGCGTCCTTCCGGGAATTCCGGTGCCCGTCGCGACGGCCATCCTCGGTGCCACACGACGGTGCGGGAGCGCGGTGTGGCGCCGCTCAACGGGCCGTTAGTCGGCGTCGCCCGCGGTATTGGCCCACGCTGGCGGCGGTTGGGAGCGGAATTCTGAGTGGCGGATTTTGCCGCCGGCGTAGCCGACGAGGCCGCCGAGGCCGAGGCCGCCCAAGGCGACGAGGGCGGTGAGGATCAGTGCGGCGCGTTGGAAGCGCGGCGCTTTCCAGAGGGCGAGCAGCGCAAGCAAGGCGACGGCGGCGGCGGCGGTGTCGACCCAGACGAGCTTGTCGGCGAGATGCATGTGCCAGTTGAGCCATTTCTGGGCGACGCCATTCGACATCGAGGTAACGCGGTCGTAACCGGCTTCGCCGAAATGCGCCGCGGGCCAGACGGTCAGGGCGGCGACGAAAATCAGCAGCAGCGCGAGGGCCTTGGCGGCGTGGCTGCGGGCGAGGGCGGCCGCCAGGAGCGCAAAAAGACCCGCGGCCAGTCCGTAAACCGGCAGCGGGTTGAGAAGAACGTGGACGTATTCCGGTTCGCGGAGGGCGCGGAGGAATTCGGTCCAGAGCGACATCGCGAGCGAGCGAAATTACGACTTCGAAACTTCGACGTTTTCGAGGAGATTGATGCCGTCGCGGCTCACGAGTTTGCCTTCGACGGTGATCGTCTTGCCGCCGGAATTGGCGAGCTCGTCGTTGATGGGTTTGTGTTCGCCGATGAGAAGATAAACGGTGCCGTCGGCGCTTTTCAGACCGACGGGCAGTCCGCTGGAGATGCACTTGTTGGCGCAATCGGCGTGTTTGGCGCCGTGCGCGCCGTGGTCGAGGTAGCAAGCCATGTCGAGGACTTCACCCGTGACGGTGACGTGGCTGCCGCTTTGGGCCGCAGAGGGAGCGTCACCCGCGCGAGCGGCGAGCGGGAGGAAGGCGAGCGCGGCACCGGCGGTGAGCAGTGAAAAGAAACGAGCGAGCGGGCGAAATGAATTCATCGGTGGGAGGGTTGAGGTTTGAAGGGTTCGAAACGCTTTAACGGTGTGACTCCAACCGAGGAATTGCAAACCGGAGCACGGTAACGGGAAGCGATGGGCTGGTCGCGCGGTGCGAGGGGAGGAGTGCGCGCGGGAAAAGACGGTGCGGCGGGACGGGCGAAGCGATGGCGCGAGAGAAGCGGTGCGGGCGGCGCTGCGCGGGACGCGCCGATGGGGCGCGGGCGTGTTTACGCGGCAGCGATTTTTTCGCGGAGATGCGTGTAGCGTTGTTTCGATTCGTTGTTGCGCACGGCCATGGCGTAAGCGGCGGGCTCGCCGACGATGAAAACCTTTTTCCGTCCGCGCGTGATGGCGGTGTAGATGAGGTTTCGCTGCAGCATCATGAAATGCGCTTTGAGGAGCGGGATGATGACGACGGGGTATTCGCTGCCTTGGGATTTGTGAATGCTGATGGCGTAAGCGAGGGCGAGCGCGCCGAGGTCGCCGCGGTCAAACGTGTGAGGGTCGCCATCGAAGTCGGCTTCGAGCGTGCTCTTCTCAGGGTGAACGGCAGTGACGGTGCCGATGTCGCCGTTGAAAAGGTTTTTGTCGTAGTTGTTGCGCAGTTGGATGACTTTGTCGCCGGGGCGGAAGGCGGTGGAGCCGGCGCGGAGCGTGGCGCGAGGACCGGAGCGATCCCACGCAAGTTTGGAGCCCCCGCCGACCTCGGGGTTGAGCGCGGCCTGGAGCTGGGCGTTGAGATTGGCGACGCCCGCGGTGCCTTTGTGCATCGGTGCGAGCACCTGCACGTCGGCGACGGGATGCGGCCATTTGAGTTTGCGCGGGACGAACTCGGTGCAGAGCGCGAGGACTTTGCGCACGCAGTCCTCGGCATCGGTCGCGGCGATGAAGTTGAGGTCGGAAAACACCTGGGCGTCGGCCACGTCGTTGGTCGCGGGCGGGAGCGCGGGATTGCCGTCGTTGATGGCGTGGGCGGTCGTGACGATCTGGCTTTGGCCTTGCTGGCGGAAAATGACGGAGAGGCGCGTGGTCGTGATGTGGAGCGAAGGCTGGTGGGCGGCGACAGTTTCGGACGCGGCGGCGGCGATAAGGTCTTTGAGGACGTTGCCGGCGCCGACGCTGGGGAGTTGATCGGTGTCGCCCACGAGCAGGAGGTGCGCGCGGGAGGGGATGGCTTGGAGCAGCGAGGCGGCGAGGCGGGTGTCGAGCATCGAGGCCTCGTCGAGAATGAGGAAATCGGTGGCGAGGGGCGCGGATTCGTTGGCGACGAAACCGCCTTTGGCGGCGTCGTATTTGAGGAGGCGGTGAATGGTGGAGGCGAAGCCGCCGGTGGTTTCGGCGAGGCGTTGCGCGGCGCGGCCGGTGGGCGCGGCGAGGTGCACGCGGACTTTCTTGGCTTTGAGAATTTCGACGAGCGCGCGAAGGATGGAGGTCTTGCCGGTGCCGGGTCCGCCGGTGAGAATGGTAACCTTATGCGCGAGCGCGTTTTTGAGCGCGAGGCGTTGTAAGGGGTGGAAGACGAAGCCGGCTTTTTTCTCGGCCCACTCGACAGCGGCGTCGATTTTGATCGCGGGAAGCGCGCTGCCGGTGCGGGTGAGGCGGAGCACGGCGGCGGCGATCCGCGTTTCGGCGCGGTCGTTGTGCGGGAGTTGGAGAAAGGCGGCGGCAGGGAGGTCGGCGGGGGGAGTGCCGGAGGGGGAAGCGGAAACGTCGGACAGTGGAGCGACGGGGGTGCGGGGTGAGGGCGCCCCGCCCACAACGGGCGTGGGGGCGAGTGTGCCGCCGACGGCAGGGAAGTGCGCGACGAGGGATTTGTTTTGGACGAGGGCGGCGAGCCGCGCTTCGACGAAACGCGATTCCGTTTCGAGGAGGTTGGCGGTGTAGGCGACGAGTTCGTCGTGCGGGAAACCTGTGTGGCCTTCCTCCTGCAGCGTTTCGAGGGCGTAGAGGATGCCGCCGTCGACGCGGGGCGCGGCGTCGTTGGCGAAGCCGACGTTGATGGCGATGCGGTCAGCGGTCTTAAAGCCGATGCCGTCGATCTCGCGGGCGACGCGGTAGGGTTCGGTGGTGAGGATTTGCTTCGCGGCGGCGCCGTAGCGGCCGACGAGCTTCACGCACTGGCTGGGGGTGACGCCGTAGGTCTGGAGGAAAATGTAGAGTTCGCGCTCGATGCGTTTTTCGTCCCACGCCTGCTTGATGGCGGTGGCGCGTTTCGGCCCGATGCCGGCGACGTGGCGCAGGCGGCCGGAATCTTCGCTGAGCACGCGAAAGGTCTCGGTGCCGAGCGCGTCGACGATTTTGTTGGCGTAGACTTTGCCGATGCCGGGCACGAGGCCGCTGCCGAGGTATTTGCGGATGCCGTAGACGCTGGACGGCAGTTCGGACTTGAACGCGGCGACTTTGAACTGGGCGCCGTGCTGGGCGTGGCGCGACCATTCGCCGGAGAGGTGAAGGGTTTCGCCGCATTCGACGCCGGGGAGGGGGCCGACGATGGTGACCGGTTCGGGGCGCGCCGATTTGGCGTCGGCCGCGGCGGCGGGCGGAAGGTCGGGGCGAAATTCCGCGATGGTGTAGTGGTTCTCCTCGTTGAAAAAGATGATGCGTTCGAGGACGCCGGTGAGCGTCGCCGAAGAGGAAGCGGAAGTGGAAGCAGCCACGTTGGGAGGAGTGAGCACGGGCTCGGCGCAGGATGCAAACCGGCGCTGCAGCGGGAAGAAATCATTGACCGCAGGTGCGCGGACCCGGTGGCGCGCGCGGGCGGTGAACATTCGCGCGATTCGCGGTTGCGCGACGCGGCCGCCGTGACCAAGTCGGAGGCGCATCTTTTATTCCCATGTCCACACCCACACCGGAACAACAACGCTCCTTTTTCGAAACTTTCGGGTTTCTCAAATTCCCTGGCTTGGTGAAGGCCGAGCTGCCGCAAATCCTGGCGGAGTTCGAGGCGGTATTTCCGCAACTCGGGATCAAGCATGACGGCACGAAGCGGACGATGATCATCTCGTTTGTGGACCAGCGCGCGGGCTTGAGCGCGTTGCTGGATCATCCCGGCGTGCTGGCGGCCGTCAGCAACCTGATCGGCCCCGACTTCAACTATGTCAGCAGCGATGGAAATTATTACACCGGCGAGACCAGCTGGCATCGCGACAGCCTGTATAAGAGCAATAGCTATATCAAAATCGCGTTCTATCTCGACAAGGTGACGCGGGATAGCGGTGCGTTGCGCGTGCTCCCGGGCTCGCACCGCGACGAAGTGCAGGAGACGTGGGATGATGACGAGCTGCGGGCGTCGGCCACGCGCTGGGGCGTGGAGATGCGGGATCTGCCGGCGCACGCGCTGGAGAGCGAACCGGGCGACATGCTGGTGTTCAGCCATCGGCTGCGGCACGCGTCGTTCGGTGGCGGGCACAGCCGCCGGATGTTCACGATGAATCTGGGACGGCGGGCGAAGACGCCTCAGGAAGTCGACGACCTGATTTCGTATGTGGCGAACCAGTGGTCCGGGTATGTGCCGGCGCCCTATGGACCCGCAATGTTGGAGACGGCGACGCCGGCGCGGCGGGTGCATCTCACCCAAGGGCCGGAATATTGGGAAGCGGGCATCGCGCGGCGCAAGGAACGGGCCGGGAAGGGCGCGTAGGAGGTTATTTCGTTTCAGCGGAGCACGCTGGGCATCTGACCAGCCGCGCAACAGGAGCGGCTGGTCGGAGCACCGGTCTGGCTCAGGTGCCGGCCAGTTGCGGTTTCTATCTGGGTTCGGTGCGCCGTGCCGCCACACGAGCGAGTCCGTGGCGGAGTGCTACGCATGAAGCGGGTCGTAATCTCCACGCTCGGCGGGGACGGCAAGTTGTAGGACATTGTCGGCATAACCTCGCCATGAACGTTCCATTGCTCTCAGCTTCGCGCCTGCGGAGGGCGCTGGGCCTTGCGCTCACCTTCACGCTGGGCGCGTTTGAAGTGCGGGCCTGCACGTTGTGGGCCGCGGTGGCGCCGAACGAAGGCGGGACGATCATCGCGAAGAACCGCGATTGGAAGCCCGACCACACGCAGGTGCTGAAGCTGCGGCGCGGCAAGGGCTATGCGTATTTCGGGCTCTACGCCGTGGGCAACGACGAGCCCGGGCTGAAGGAGGGCGTGAACGAGAAGGGACTGTGCGTCGTGACGGCGACGGCGGGCTCGATTCCCAAGGCCATGCGCAAGGCGCAGAGCTCGAAACGGGGAGGCGTGACGGCCATGCTGCTCGCGAAGTATGCGATGTGCGACGAAGTGCTGGCCGACGCGGAGAAACTTTTTCACGGCCGTAATCCGATATTTCTGATGATTTCGGACCACACGAAGATCCTCACGCTCGAGGTGGGGCTGGACGGTCGCTTCGCGGTGAAAGTCACCGCCGCGGGTCACGCCGCGCACACGAATCACTTCCTCGAGCCAGCGCTGGCCGACTGTAATCTGAAAATCGGCGAGAGCAGCGCCACGCGTTTCCGGCGGATTTCGGAGTTGCTGGAAGCGGCGCCGGGTCCGCTCGACACGGCGGCGTTTGCGACGATGAGCGCGGACCGCTACGCGGGCGACAGCGACAGTCTCTGGCGCGTCGGTAAAGGCAGCATCACGCTTTCGTCATGGATTCTCGAGACACCCGCGAAAGGCGACATGACGCTCCGCGTCGTGCTGGCGAACCCGGGTCAGCCGAAGGAAGAAAAGCGGTTCGTGCTGGACGAGAAATTCTGGAAGCAGCACGGGTGAGGAGAATGACTACGAAATTTTGTGCCAGATGCCTCGCTCTCCCGCCTTCTGTGCGAGTAGGCCGCGGTCTCGCAAAACCTGAAGTTGTTGGCGGAGTTTGTCGCGAACATGACGATTTTCCGGGTGAAGCGCCGATAGCTCTGGTTCGAAGCCGTAGACATCGTCGTTGCGAAAGATAGCCGGGAGTTGCTCGACGAAGCGAAGAACGTCGAGCGTCCATCCGCGGCTGTCGGGAGGCAAGTTCGCGAGCCGCGCAATGCGGGCGTATTTCTCCCGAACCAGAGTTCGTTCGATTTCTGCGCCATCGACGACGAGGTCGATTTTTGCCGCTTGCGGGATCAGGCTAATGTTAAGCGTGTAGCCGACCCATTCGTGACGGCGGGCGGAAGAACTCAGTGGCCTCCGAGGCGAGACTACAGCGGGCGAAATCGCGAACCGGGGAATGAGCAGAAGATTGCGAACGAACCACGCGGGCAGTTCGTAATTCAAAAGGAAAAAATTCGGTGTGCGGTTGTGGAGAATGGCTTCGACCATCCGCTGATAATTTGAGCCCAGGATAGTGCGTCCGATTTTGGTTTTCTGGCTTTTGAGCTGATAGCGCTCGACGCAAAGCGGACAAAGAAAGTCGGTGACGTGTGTGTTAGCGGGCGTTTGCTCAATGATGTCACTGGTGCAGGCGCAACAGAAGAGGTTGGAGGCTCCCCACGGCTCGGTAATGCGCCGGGCGATTTGCGAGGCGCTTTTGTAACCGGCGCCGTGATGCACCGGAAGCTGGAGGTCCATCGTGGGCGAGTAGAGCAACCACCGGACCGCTCATCAAATCGATTTTACGCGATAGATTTCCGTTTCGCACCGAACGATGTGGGTCGTCTGCCGCTTGGTGCCATCTGACGCGCGAGCCCATGCTTTCTGCAGAGTCACGTCGACGGTCGTGTGCACTACGCTCGCCGCCTGCGTGTGAGCGCTCGAAAGGAAGACGAACTTCGATTCATGGAAAATACAGTGGTGCGGCGGGCTGGGGCGGCGTGTCGGCGCGGTGGCTGCGAATCCGGCCGAGGCGCTGGCGTGGTATGAGAAGGCGAGCACGCCGACATCACACAGGCGAAGGCGACGGCGGATCGCGTGACGCCACGGGCACAGGCTGCCGCGGCGGAGAAGAAATAGGCGCGGCGGCGGCGCAAAAAAGGCCGCGGCGTGGAAGCCGCGGCCGAGGAGGATGCGCCGGTGCGGACGCGAGGAAGGTGTCAGGCTTTGGCGTCTTCCGGAATGCGCATCGAGTAGAAGCTGCGGTAGGCAAAGATCAGCGCGATCAGGAAGAAGATCACGCCGATGGCGGTCTTCACGTGCTGGTCTTTCATCGTCACCGCGATTTCCACGGCGAGCAGGCCGAAGAGCGTGGTGAACTTGATGACGGGGTTCATCGCGACGGAGGAGGTGTCCTTGAACGGATCGCCCACAGTATCGCCAACGACGGTGGCGGCGTGGAGGTCGGTGCCTTTCTGCCGGAGCTCGACCTCGACGATCTTCTTGGCGTTGTCCCACGCGCCGCCGGCGTTGGCCATGAAGATGGCTTGGAAGAGGCCGAAGAATGCGATGCCGATGAGGTAGCCAATGAAGAAGTAGGCATTGAAGAAGGGCAGCGCCAACGCGAAGCAGAAGACGACGATGAAGATGTTCCACATGCCCTTCTGCGCGTAGACAGTGCAGATGCGGACGACTTCCTTGGAGTCTTTGGCGGACGCGGTCGTTGAATCGAGCTTGATGTGCTTTTTGATATAGACGACCGCGCTGTAGGCTCCCGTGACAACGGCCTGAATCGACGCGCCGGTGAACCAATAGATGACGGCGCCTCCCATGATGAGGCCGAGGATGATCTCCGGCTGCACGATCGAGAGGGCGGCCACCACTTCCTTGAACGGACCGGCGAGACCGGAGGCGAGTTGCGCCTCGTAGAGTTTCTGCAGGAGCATGATGATGCCGAACACCATCGTGGTCGCACCGACGACGGCGGTGCCGATCAAGACGGGCTTGGCGGTGGCTTTGAACGTGTTGCCCGCACCATCGCCCTTCTCGAGCTGGTATTTGGCGTTTTCGAAGTCGGGCTGGAAACCGAAGTCGCGTTCGATCTCGGCGGCGATGCCGGGCTTGGCTTCGATCTGGGAAAGTTCGTAGACGGATTGGGCGTTATCGGTGACGGGGCCGTAGCTATCGACGGCGATGGTGACGGGGCCCATGCCAAGGAAGCCGAAGGCTACGAGTCCGAAGGCGAAGATCGGGGCGGCGAAGAGGAACTTGGCGGGCATCAGCGCGAGGAGCGCCGGGTTCTGGGAGAAGTAGTAAGACGCGGCCATCAGCAGCATGATGACGAGGCCCATCCAGAACGCGGAGAAATTGCCCGCGACAAGACCCGACAGGATGTTGAGCGAGGCTCCGCCGTGCTGGGAGCAGTTGGTGACTTCTTTGACGTGGCGGCTGTTGGTGCTGACGAACACCTTGGTGAATTCCGGGATCAACGCGCCGGCCACGGTCCCGCAACTGATGATGACTGACAGCACCCACCAGAGGGCGGGATTAACGGTTTCTCCGCCGACGGTCTGGTGCGCCAGAAGGAAATAGGAGGCGAGGAACGTGATGCCGATGGAGACGGCCGAAGTGATCCACACGAGATGAGTCAGTGGCGCCTCGAAATCAAAGTCCTTCAAGCGGCCGTATTTGGCGCGCGAGAGGCCTTGGTTGAGAAAATAGGAAACGAGCGACGTGACGATCATCAGGGCGCGCATGACAAACAGCCACACGATGAGGACGGCGCAAAGTTCGGCGCTCTCGGCGAGAGCGAGGGCGAGGAAGGCGATGAGGGCGACGCCGGTCACCCCGTAGGTCTCGAAACCATCCGCGGTGGGCCCGACGGAATCGCCGGCGTTGTCGCCGGTGCAGTCGGCGATAACGCCGGGGTTTTTCGGGTCGTCCTCGGGGAGCTTGAAGACGATCTTCATGAGGTCGGAACCGATGTCGGCGATCTTCGTGAAAATGCCGCCGCAGATGCGGAGGACGGACGCGCCGAGGGACTCACCGATGGCGAAACCGATGAAGCAGGGACCGACGAGTTCCCGCGGCAGGAACACGAGGATGCAGATCATGAAGAACAGCTCGACGCACACCAGCAGCAGACCGACGCTCATGCCGGAGCGGAGCGGGATGAAGAGGGTATTGAGCGGGTTGCCCTTGAGGGCGGAAAAGGCGGTGCGTGAATTCGCGACCGTGTTGATGCGGATGCCGAACCACGCGACGCCGTAGGACCCGAGAATGCCGAGGACCGAGGCAAGGAGGATCACGCCCACGTTCAGCGCGGAGTTATGCCCCAAGAAGCCGAAGTAGTAAACCATGCACGCCCCGATCAGCACCCAGAGGATCGCGAGGAACTTGCCTTGGGTGAACAGGTAAGTTTTGCAGGTTTCCCAAATGGTATGCGAAACGCTGGCCATGGAGGCATGGACCGCCAGCGCCTTTGTCTGCTTATATTGAATCAGGCCGAAAATCGCGCCCACTATACAGAGCGCGATGCCGATATACATTAGCGTGACGCCGTTCACGCCGCCGAGTCCGTCGAAGCGGACCTGGGTGAGGTCCGGGATGTGGATATCGGCTTCGCTCGCGCGAACCAGCGAAGGGGCAACGACGGCCAGCAGGCCAGCGACGCCCGTTTTCAGGGTCAGTTTGGTCATAGGGGAGGGGTTGCGCGTGGTTTTAGGTGGTGAGAGCGAGGCCGCGAGCCAATTCTGCGCAGCCAATCTAATAGGCCGCAGGAGGCGAAGCGGTTGCGACGCCGGGCGCCGGGGGGCGATGCAAAAAATTAATCGCTGGTAGTGGGAACACCGACAAAGACTTGGGATTATTCCCGGTTTTAACGGTGAGGTGCAAACCACTTTAATGTTGCGGGGATTACCCTATGGAGTAGGCCCATTGTCCGCCCGCCCGGTCTTTTGAGCCGTCCGGCGCATCACATGCTTTGTTTTGATTTTGCTTGGGAGAACTCCCCCTGCCGGTTGGCCCGTTGGCCCGCCGAGTGACCCGCTTTTAGCATCAGACACTTTTCAAACGCGTTCCATCATGAGCACCCTCGTCCAGCGTATTATTCGAGCAATCGGCTTTGCAGTCCTGATGTCCGGCACATGGGCCGCCGCGGCGGCCCCGGCGAATTCCTTGGTAGGATCGTGGCTGATGGGCGACGCCAGCTCGCCCGAGTCGGCTGTGATCACTTTTCTGCCCAACGGCACATATTATTTCGCGGGCGACGCGAGCCCCGGTTCGGGCGACAAGCCGGGGATGGAACGAGGTGGCTACACGTGGAATGCGACGACCGGCCAGTTCACCGCCATCGCGGCGGGTGCTTTGAGTGATACGAATGGCGACGCCGGCATCTCCGGCGCCGGTTCGGACTCGGATTCCGTCATTCTGACCCTGGGCGCGGACGGCAACACGCTGACGGCGACGCCCCAGCACGACGACCCGGTCACGCTCACCCGCATCGCAGATGCGAACCAAGCACTGGTCGGCACTTGGATATATGGCACGCCCGGCGCGTTGGGCTCCGGCGCGGTGACGTTTCTGGCCAACGGCTATTATTTTCTCGCGAACGACGGCGATTCTGACGCGACCGGCTGGGCCGGCATGGAACGCGGCACTTACGCGATCAATGGCGGCCAGGTCGTGCCTTCTGTCATCACCGACACCAACGGCGACCGCGGCATCGGCGGCGAGGGGGCGATCGCCTTCTCGCTCAACGGCGATACGCTGACCGTGACGACGAGCGATGGCACCCGTGATCTGGTGCGGGCGAACGCAGCCACCGCGGCAGTGCCCGCCATCACCACGCAGCCGGCTTCTCTCAATGTAGTCACAGGCTCGAGCGTGACGCTGAACGTCGTCGCCAGCAGCTCGTCAGCCGTCACCTACCAATGGCGCCGCGACGGCGTGGCGATTTCCGGCGCGACGCTCTCGACTCTCACGCTGGGCACCGTGCATCGCGCCGACGCGGACAACTACGATGTGGTGGTCACGAATGCGGTCGGGAGCAACACTTCGAGCCTCGCGCATTTGTCCGTCGCCCCCTTGAGCTATCCGCAGTCATTGGCGATTGACCCGACGTTCGCGCCGAATCCGCTGACCATCTCGACGAGGGTGTATGCCTCGGCCAAACTGCCGAACGGGCAATGGATGATCGGCGGAGATTTCGTGCAGGTGGGCGCGGCGAGCCGGCCGGGTGTGGCGCGACTCAATGCCGATTTCACCCTCGACCAGACGTTTACCCCGATCGTGGTCAACGGTGCCGTGCAGGCGATTGTCGCGGCGGCGGACGGGACGGTTTACGTCGGCGGCGAATTCACGCGCGTCAATGGTCTCGGTCGCCCGGGTTTGGCGCGGCTGACGACCACCCAGGCGTTCGATACGTCGTGGGGTCCGCAGGATGCGCCCAGTGCGCTGTCGATCGTGAGTGCGTTGGCGTTGCAGGCCGACGGGAAGCTGTTGGTGGCGCGGATGAGCTTTGCCGGGGGAACCGTGCCGGCTGTGCCGACGACCGCGGTTTTGCGGCGGCTCAAGAGCGACGGCACAATCGACACGACTTTTGCGAGCAACATCGTGCTCAACGGCGGCCGCATCTACAGCATCCTGCCGGAAGCGGGTGGTTCCGTGGTAATCGGCGGTGCATTTTCTTCGGTGAGCGGCACGGGCCGCAATGGCTTGGCGCGCCTGACCAATGCAGGCGCGTTTGATCCGAGTTTTGGAGGCAACACGGCCAACACAGGCGGCGTGTTCACGGTGTCGCGCCTCGCCGACGGACGCTATTTGGCCGGCGGTCAGTTCACGAATATTGACGGCGTGGCCCGCAACAAAATCGCGGTCTATTCGAGCGCGGGTGTACTGGATACGTCGTTCGTGCCCGCGGCGGGCGTCACGAATGGGCAGATTTATGCGGCCACGGAATTGAGCGACCATCGGATCGTGGCCGGCGGAAGTTTTACGAGCTATGCGGGGCAGGCTACCAACGGCTTGATCAGATTCACGACCGCGGGAGCCATCGACCAAGCTTACACGGTGGCGGGTGCCGCCCCGACCGCGTTTACCTCGACCACGGCCGGCGCGAATTTGTGCGCCTACACGTTGGCGAACGATGACGTGGCGTTCTTTGGCATTTTCCAGAGCATGCTCAATCAACGTCGCGTGGGCGTCGCCGTCGTGAAACTCGATGGCACCCTGGGGGCGGCGACGGCCGGGCCGATTTACCGCGGAGCTTATACGAACAACGCGTTTCTCGAAACGACCGGCCAAGTGACGATTCTCGGCTCGGTCGACACGCTCGGGGCTGCGAGCAATCTGATGCAACTCGCCCGCGTGAATGCCGATGGCACCGCGGATCTTTCCCTCACGCCGGGCGGCGGGTTTACCCAGAACGGGCTGTCGGCCTTCGGCATCTACAAAGCGGTGCGTCACGGGGACGGCCGCATTACCGCCGTGGGCGACGTGACGGCGTATGGCAACGTGAGTGGCACGCGCCTGCTTCAAATCAAAGCGGACGGGACGCCGGATGCGAATTTCAACAGCGGCACGGGACCGACCACCTACCTGCTGCAGATGGCGCCATTGAGCGGCGGCGGGACGTTGCTCTACGGCTTCGGGGCCAACTTCAAATATAACAACCAGAGCGCAAACGCCTTGGTCCGCCTCAACGCCGACGGTTCACGCGACCCGAATTTTGCGGACGGCGTTTTTCTCAATGGCACGTCCGGCGCGGGCGTCTCGGCGGCGGTCGAGGACCCCGCGACGGGACAGATTTACGCGGCCGGCACGTTCACGAGCTATCAAGGCGCACCGGCACCGGGCTTGGTGCGCTTGAATCGCGACGGCAGCCGCGATCCGAACTTCGCGCCGGGCACGGGCGCCAGCGGCGGCGCGGTCACCGGATTGCAGATTCTGGACGAAGGGCGTCTGCTGATTTCCGGTTCGTTCACCAGTTTCGACGGCACCCCCGTCAATCGGCTGGCGATCGTCGATCGCGATGGGCGGCGCCAACAAAATTTCAACCCCGGCACGATCATCAGCGGGCCGGTGAGCCAGGTCATCGTGCAGGAAGATGGCCGGCTGATTGTGGCGGGTGATTTCAATGCGGGGCTTGCCGTTCGGCTGACGAGCGACGGCAATTACGATGGGTCTTTCAGTTTGACGGGCGATTTGTTTACGCCGGGCGGCAACACCACGATGCGCTTGTTGCTGGCCGACGACGGCAAAGTTTACGGGCATAACATGCTCCTCAGTGCGAACGGCGCGCCGACGCAGTCGCTGGTGCGTTTCAATTCGGTGGTGCTGCCCAGCATCCAGACGCAGCCGACCAGTGTTGTGGCGGCCCCGGGCGGCTACGCGCAATTGCAGGTGAACGTTTCCTGGCAAGGCACGGCCATGCCGACGTATCAATGGCGCCACAACGGACAGGCGATCGCGGGCGCCACGCAGGCGTATTACTTCATCGGCAACGTGCAGAGCGCCGACGCGGGCACCTACGACGTCGTGGTGAGCCTGCCGGACGGATCGGTGACGAGCAATGGCGCGCAGGTGATTCTGGGCACCGCGGGTAATGTTTACGCGCGCGATTACAGTTTCGTGCGGCCGGAATTCCGGCGCACCTCACTGGCCGGCCGCATCGTGGCGGCGCCGGGTGGCGGCTATTTCGCCTCGTTCAGCAACGGCCAATACGTGACGGGCGCCGACAATAAACGGATTGGCGCCGTGATTAAGTTGCATGCAGACGGCTCGCTCGACGACTCGTTCAAACCGGGATATACCCTGTCGGACGCCTGGGCGATGATTCCTCTCAGCGACGGCAGTGTGATCGTGGGCGGCGTGAGCAGCGATGAGAACAACGAGACCGGGCAAACGGTCTTCCGCGTGCTGCACCTCAACGCCGACGGTTCGCGCGACTACAACTTCTACTCGCCGGCCTTCACGGCGGTGCCGCGGTTCATGACGCGGCAGAGCGACGGCAAAATTCTCGTCGCCGGCTCCTACGGCAGTTACACGCCGAACGGCGGGCTTTCCGGGCTCGTGCGCCTGCAGGCCAACGGCAATACTGATTACAGTTTCCAAGCACCGGTGTTCGGCGCCAATGATGCCGCCAATCCCATCTTCGCGCCGATCGCGGTGGATAGCGCGGGCCGGATCGTCATCGCGGGCAATTTCAGCTCGGTCAACGGCGTGGCCCGCCCGGCCGTGGCGCGCTTGAACAGCGACGGTTCTCTCGACACGAGCTTCGCGCCGAGTGGCTTCACCTTCACCGGTCCGCAGATTCGTGGCGTCGCGGTGCAGGGCCAGGGCGCCAACGCGGGCAAAGTGCTCGTCGCCGGCGGCACGCTGCAGGTGAACGGCGTCACGCGCGCCGTCATCCGGCTCAACGTCGATGGCTCGCTCGATACGTCGCTCGCGGCGATTCTGCCTGCGGCCGTGGGCGCGGATCCTTCGCTCGGCCAACGCGCACGGCTGATCAATTTGCTGCCCGACGATCGCTTCACCGTGCTCTCCACCCGCGTCGCGCGTTTCACGGCGGACGGTCTGCCGGACGCGACGTATGCGGCACCTGCGCTATCGGGTGAAGCCTATTGGATGACGACCGCCACCGACGGCTCGGTCGTGATCGCGCCGGAATTCGGAACCGCTTTTAGTGGTTCGACGCTCGCGGCTCCGGTGCGGTTCACGCCGGCCGGACTGCTCGATACCTCGTTTGTGGCGCCGAAAGTCCAGGCGGAAGTTTACCCGTCGGACGTCGCGGTGCAGGCGGACGGCCGCACGCTGGTGTGGGGCAATTTCGATACGGTCAACACCACGGCCCGAAGCGGCATGGTGCGGCTCAACGTCGACGGTTCGATCGACACGACCTTTAATCTCTCCGGCGTGCCCAATCTCTACAGCATCACCAAAGCCACGGTGCTGCCGGACGGCCATATTCTCGCGGGCACGAAGCTCGGCGTCTATCAAACCAACCTCGGCAGCGGCTTGGCCCGTTTTGCCGCCAATGGCGCGGTGGATGGTTCGTTCACTCTCGATGCGAAGGCCAACGCCTCGTCGTTCGAAGCGCTGGCGGACGGCAGCATTTTGACTTGGAGCCTCTCGCCGAGCGACCTGTTGCAGGGCGGACTTTTCTTCAAACGTCTCACCGCGAGCGGGGCGATCGATGCCACCTTCACCGGTTTGGGCTCGACTTCGTTTGGACGCGTTTACCGCGATGCGAACAACAACATCACCTCGCTCGTGATGGGCCAGTTTGCGATCCTCGCGCACGACGCCACCGGCCGCGCCATCGCTGTCGCCACCACCCCCAACGGCACCTACGCCGCCAACGCGACTTCGCTCAACGTCACGCTTCTGCGACTCAACACGGACGGGACGATCGACTCGACGTTCAACGCCCCGTCGCTCGCGTGGAACACCACCGTCGGGTTCACAAGTTCGATCAAGGATCCGGTCACCGGCCAGACCAATCAGTGGTCGTTGATCTCGGTCGGCGGTTCACCCTTCTCCGGTGTGACGCCGCAGGCGGATGGCAGCATCCTGGTGTATGGCGCTTTCAAAAATTTGGGCGGAATCGCAGCGCCGGGTATCGCGCGCCTGACCTCCACCGGCGCCATCGATACGGGTTTCTCCGTGGGCGCCGGTGCGGAACTGCGCCAGCGCTGGGACCGTTCGCCGTTGGTGCAACATCTCGACGTGAGTGCCGATGGTAAAATCTGGGTGACGGGCACCTTCGATACCTTCCAGGGATTCGCCTCGCCCGGTCTCGCGCGGTTGAACGCCAACGGTTCGCTCGACATCGGCTTCGTCTCCGGCGTGCGTTATCAACAGTATCTTGGCAACGGCACCAAGGTCGCTTTCGGACCGACGGGTGAAGTGTTTGTGGCCGGCACCTATTTCCCGACCTACACGCAATCGACCGACGTCTTGCCGTCGGCCCTCCTGCGCCTGCTGCCGAACGCGGCACCGGTCGTCACGAGTGTGAGCCCGAGTCCTGTTCAGGCGGGGCAAAGCTTCACCGTGACCGGGACAGGATTGACCAACGTTTCTTCGGTGACGCTCAACGGCGCGGCCGTCAGTTACTCCAACGTCTCGCCGACGAGCTTGACGGTTTATCTTCCGGCCAACGCGACCAGCGGGACTTTGGTCGTGCAAACCGCGAACGGTTCGGTGACGTGGAATTTGCAAGTATCGGCGGGTATTCCGGTCATCTCCTCTCAACCGTCACACGCGATCGTCGCGCCGGGCGCCAACGCGGTGCTGTCGATCGCGTCGCCCACCACTGGCGTGAGTTATCAGTGGTATCGCAACGGCAGTCTGCTCGCGGGCGCCACCGCGCCGTCGTTGTTCCTCCAGAACGTCGGTGCCGCGAATGTGGGCGATTATTCCGCCAAAGTGACGAGCGCCGGCGGCACGGTTTCAAGTGTGTCCGCAGCGGTGCGGGTGACGTCGGGCGAGGGTTGGACGTTCCGCAACCCGCAGCCGTCGTTTGCGCCGTATTACTCGGTGGCCTTTGGCGCGGGTCGTTACGTTGCCGTGGGCGGGAGTGGCGTGATCGTCACCTCGACCGACGGCACCTCGTGGTCGGTCGCCGCGCATTTCTCGGATTTCATTCTCGATGTGGCGTATCACGGCACGCAGTTCGTCGCGGTCGGCAGTTACGGCAACGTCTTCACGTCCAATGACGGCCTGAGCTGGACGCCGCATTCCGCGGGGATTCCGCAGGAGTTGAACAGCGTGATTTTCGCCGCCGGCAAATGGATTGCCACCGCCAGCAACGGCCAGGTGGTGACGTCGCCCGATGCGATCACGTGGACGGCGAGTTCCAGCCCGGTCGGCTTTATCACCGGCCTCAGCGTGGGGCCGAACAATACCGCGATCGCGGTGGGCGACAAAAAATTTCTTACCAGTGCGGATGGTGTGACCTGGACGGCGACGTCGATTGCGAATGACGTTGATTTTGCCGACGTGGAATACGGCGCCGGGGTCTACCTCGCGAGCGGAGCGGATGCGATTTATCGCTCCACCGACGGTGTCACTTGGGCGCCCACGACGATTGGCGAAACCACGACCGGCCTTTATTGGAACCGCCTGGTTTTCACGGGCAGCGGCTTCATCGTGGTCGGCGCGGAAGCGCAAAGTTCCTCGCTGGGCTACATGATGACCTCGGTCGATGGTTTGGTGTGGACCGCGCGCACCGCGGAGCCGCTGCCGGGCCTGCAAGGCGTTACCAGCGGCCCCAATGGGGTGGTGGCGGTCGGCGTATCCGGCGCGCTGCTGCAATCGACCGATAACGGCGTGACGTGGACGCGGCGTTACTCGGGCTTCACGTTTCCGGGCAGCCTTTACAGCGTCGCGAACGGCACACCGGGAACCCTGGTGGTCGGCGACTACGGCAACGCGTGGCTCTCGACGACGCTCGGCGTCTGGAATCAGGTGGGTGGCAATACCGGCGAAAGCCTGCTCTCGGCCATTTATGCGGGCGGACGCTATGTCACGGTGGGCACCGGCGGGTATATTGCCCGTTCCACGTCGGCCGCGACAGGCACTTGGTCGGCCGCGACCACGGCGCCGGCGGTGAACTACCGCAGCGTGGCCTACGACACCGCGACTTCGACCTACACCGTCGTCGGTGACAACGGCACCATCGCCACGTCGCCCGACGCCGCGGTGTGGACCACGCAGTCATCGAACTCCTCGCAATCGTTGCACGGCGTGGCAGCGGGTAATGGCGTGCGCGTCGCCGTCGGCACCGGTGGCACGATCCTCTATTCGACCAACGGGGGGGCGTGGACCAACGCCTCGTCGCCGGAATCGGGGCTGACCTACGAAGTCGTGGCGTTCGGGGGCGGCCGCTTCGTGGCGGCTGGTCGCTCGAACCACACCGTGATTATCACGTCAACCGATGGGGCGAACTGGCAGGAAGCCTACACGCCTTACACCGGGAGCATCCGCGGGCTGGCCTACGCCAACGGCAACTTTATCACCGTCGGCGGCACGTCGACGATTCTCACCTCGCCGGACGGCACGACTTGGACGGCGGAGTCGTCGCAATATCCCTGGCTCCTGCGCGGTGTGACCGGCACTCCCTTCGGCTACGTGGTTGTGGGTGATTACGGTGCGATCGCGAGCAAGGCTTATCCGATCGCCCCAGTCATCACGACTCAGCCCACGGCGCAATCGGCCGATCAGGGTGGCAGCGTGACATTCTCGGTCGATGCGACCGGCCCCGCCATTAGTTACCAGTGGTTCAGGAATGGCGCAGCCATCCCGGGCGCGACGTCGTCAACCTATACGATCGCGAGCGTCGGACTCGGCGACTATAATACCTATACGGTCAGGGCATCAAATACCTATGGCAGCGTAACCAGCACGGCGGCGACGTTGGCCCCGGCTTCGATCATCATCACCGACCAGCCGACGGCCCGCCGGGCGGTGGCCGGCGGTCCGGTGGATTTCCGCGTGGGCGCGATCGGCCCCGGCGATCTGAGTTTCCAATGGCGCAAGAACGGCGCCAATCTTGAGTCCGCCGGCGGTTCGGCGTTCTCGCTCAATCCCGTGACGGCGGCCGACGCTGGCAGCTATTCCGTGGTGGTCACGTCGACGTCGGGTTCGTCCACCGCGACGAGCCAGTCCGCGTCCCTCACGGTGCTGACGCCGGATGCGATGTTCTGGCAGCAATCGGTGCCGGGCAGCAACGATATCGCACCAGGCCGCACGGTGCACGACGGCCAGGGCGGCATCTACCTGCCTTGGACGATTTACAACAGCGGCCTTGATATGGTCGGCGGCAAATTCGCGGGACAACTCGCCCGCCTCCGCGAGAGCGACGGCAGTCTCGACACCGGTTTCAAACTCGACCGCCGTTTCCGTCGCGTGGCCTTTGCGGCGGTGCAGTCCGACGGCAAAATCGTGATCGCCGCGGATACCGGCGACTCTTCGACGGTGATTCGGGTCGACGCGACGGGTGCGATCGATCCGACCTTCACGGCACCTTACTTCAACTACGGAATTCGGTTCCTGACCGTGGCGCCGGACGGCAAGATTCTCGTCTCGGCGACGGATAACATGAGCAACGCCAATCCGCCCGGAGGCGTGCAGGCGCCGAATCCGGGGTTGTATCGTCTCAACGCCAGCGGTTCGCTCGATGATACCTTTACGCCCGCCTATATCACCAACGGCGGCATCGTGTTCTGGCCGCCGTTTGTGGACGCGCAAAACCGCGTGTATCTGACCGGCTCGTTCAACCAGATCAACGGCGTCCCGCGCTTCGGTATCGCGCGGTTCGACAGCACGGGCAAGTTGGATGGCACGCTCGGGAATCCGGCGAATTACCCGCAAAACTTCGGTTATGCCGCGATGCGCGCCTCTGCCTTGCAGAGCGACGGACGGCTCGTGGTGATCGGACAAAACCTGCGCTACACTGCCAAAGGCACGACCAGCGATCCGGTTGTGGCGATCCGCTTCAACGCGGATGGCACCTTCGATTCCACGTTCGCGCAACCGCTGCGGAGCACCACCGGGTTCTCCGTCGCACCGCGCGCGCTGGTCATGCTGGCCGGCGACAAATTCATGGTGATCGACAACCGCGCTCTGCGTTTCAACGCGGACGGCACCATCGATCCCACGTTCGACTCGCGCAGTTTCGATACTGAAGCGTTTTGGTTGTCCCGCGGCGCCGATGGCCGGTGGTATGTGCCGGCGATCAACGCCGTCAGCGGCGTCACGACGCAACTGTCGGTGGCGAACTCCGGCCTCGCGGCGTTTTCTGCCAATGGCACGCCGGATGAATCGTTCCAGACGGGCGGCTTCGGTCGCGCGATCTTCCCGACTTCCGCGCACGTGTTGAGCGATGGTCGCGTGTTGGTGGCGGGCAATTTCAACCGCTTCGGCAGCACGGCGCTGCCGGGCTTGGGATTGTTCGATGCGAATGGGCAACTCGCCGCGACGCAGCCGTCGCTCTCCCGGACTGGCGTGGTCGGGTTCTCGACGCTGCCATTTGCGGTCGTCGCCGACGCCGGCAGCGATCAGACTTATGTCGTGACCGGTGATAACGCCGGTGACGGCGTCGCCCGGTTGGTGCGACTCACCGCCGACGGCGTGGCGGATGCCAGCTACTTGGCGCACGTTCCCGCCTCGGTGGCGCTCGGTTCGGCGGATATCATCGCGGCACCGAACGGCCGGTTGATTCTGGGCACGCGTTCCATCGATCCACAAGCTGCCTTGAACGGCGCGACCGCCGCCGCGCTGGTCCGCTTGAATGCGGATGGTTCGGCCGACACTGGCTTCAATCCCGCGCTCCCGAACCTGGCGCGCGTCGATCGCGACGGCACCAATCAAGTCTCGCACATCTACACCGGGGCGATGCACGTCACCCAAGTTCTACCGGATGGGAGATTGCTGGTCATCGTCAGCGGCATCGACGGCAGCGTCCGCCTGCAACGCCTGCTCGCCGATGGCTCGGTTGATGGCAGTTTCCAAACGCCGTCTTTCGGCGCGAACTTCGCGTCGTCCGGCTTCACGGGCTTTATC
Source organism: Horticoccus luteus (assembly GCF_019464535.1). Taxonomy (GTDB): domain Bacteria; phylum Verrucomicrobiota; class Verrucomicrobiia; order Opitutales; family Opitutaceae; genus Horticoccus; species Horticoccus luteus. The sequence continues at coordinate 844,097 of NZ_CP080507.1, forward strand.
AACGATCCGGTCGGGCAGGTGAACAACCAGTTCGCGCTGACCGCCTACGGCGACTCCAACCTCATCGCGACGGCACTCCAGACGGCGGATGGAAAAGTGTATGTGGGTGGCTCGTTCGCCCTCGCAGGCGCGCCGCGCGGCCTTGTGCGACTCAACGTCGACGGTTCCCTCGACACTACTTTCTCAGGTAGCGGCATCGCCAACGCCGGCAATGTTGCGGCCTCGAGCTACATCAGCTCCCTGGTCGCTGACTCGAACGGACGCGTTTATGTCGCCGGCCGTTTCGATCACTTCAACGGCGTGGCCACCTCGACCGGCCTGATGCGCCTTGATGCAAGCGGTGCGCTGGATGCGACTTGGTCGCCGCCGGCGTCCGTCATCGATTATCCGGTGGCCGATGTCCGATTGCAGTTGGTGGGAACGCGGTTGTATGCCTTCGGCACCGTGGCTTCGCCCGGCCAGGCTTACCCGGACACCTACCGGGTGTTGAGCATCGCGGATGCTCCGATGATCACTTCTCAGCCGGTCGCCCAAGTGGCGGTCGCTGGCGGTAGTGCTGTGTTTTCGATCAAGGTGACGGGCACTGCGCCGATTTTTTATCAATGGCAGAAGAACGGACAGCCGATCGCGGGCGCCACTTCGGCTACGCTCACGTTGAGCAACGTGCAGTCTTCCGATGCGGGTGCATTCACCGTGGTCGTGACGAACTCGACTGGCACGGTGACGAGTCAGTCGGCGACACTGACCGTCAATCCGATCGGGCCGATCATCTCCGCGCCGGCGAGTTTGTCGGCGGTGCAGGGCCGCACGTTCTCGTTCCAAATCAACGCCAACACGACGTCCGCGACGTATGGCGCGAGCGGGTTGCCGGCGGGGCTGACGGTGAACACCGCGACGGGCGCGATCAGCGGCACGCCGACGACGACGGGCAGCTTCACGGTGACGTTGAGCGCCTCCAACGCGACCAGCAGCGACAGCAAACAGATCACGCTGACGGTCCAGCCGCCGGCGCCGGTCATCACGAGCCCCGGCGCGACCGGCGGCCGCGTGGGCAGCGCGTTCACCTACACGATTGTGGCGTCCAACGGCGCCACCACTTACAGCGCGCCGTATCTGCCGGACGGGCTCACGCTCAATACGGCGACGGGCGAGATCACGGGCACGCCGACGACCGCGGGGACTTACCTCGTCGTCATCACCGCGAGCAACGTGACCGGCTCCGCGACGACGCAGCTCCAGATCACCGTGGAATCCGCCGCCAACGCGCCGCTCTACGCGGGCGCCACGTCGTTCAGCGCGGTGCAAAACACCGGCTTCGCACTGGTGCCGGCGTTCACGAACAGCCCCACCGGTTTCGCGCTCGCGAAGCTCGCCGACGGCACCGATTCGGTGCTGCCGACGGGCCTCACGCTCAACGCCACCACCGGCGTGCTCACGGGCACGCCGACGCAGGTGGGCGTCTTCACGTTTGCGCTCCGCGCCACCAACGCCGGCGGCAGTTCGACGGTCACGTTGACGCTTACGGTCAACCCCGCGCCGGCGGCGCCGAAGATCACCAGCGCGTCGAGCGCGATGGCGACGGTCGGCGTGGCGTTCAGCTTCCAACTCACCGCGAGCGCCACGCCCGCCGCGACGAGCTTCACGCTCGTCTCCGGCACACTGCCCGCGGGCCTCACGCTCAACCCCGCGAGCGGCCTCATCTCCGGCACGCCGGGCGCACCGGCGCTCACGACCGTTTCGGTCGCGGCGACCAACACCGTGGGCACGGGTGCTGCGGCGCAACTGGTGTTCTCCGTGTCGCCTTCGCCGACGGCACCGGCGATCACGTCGGCGCTCGTGGCCACGGGCCAGGTCGGCACCGCGCTCAGTTATCAACTCACGGCGTCGAACACGCCCACGTCGTTCACCCTTGTGTCCGGCACGCTGCCGGCGGGTCTCGCGTTTGACGGGGCGACAGGCGCGATCTCGGGCACGCCCACGACCGTGGGCCAGCGCCGCGTTTACTTCGCCGCGAGCAACGCCTCCGGCCGCGGCCTCGCGCTCGAAGTGCTCTTCAGCATCACCGCGGCGCCGACTGTGCCGGTGGTGACGAGCAACACGACCGCGGAAGGGCAGGTCGGCCAGGCGTTTCTCTATATTGTCACGGGCACAAACACGCCGATCAGCTACGGCGTGACGGGCACGCTGCCCGCCGGCCTCGTGGCCGAGGAAGGCGTGATCTACGGTGTGCCCGCGCAATCGGGCACGGCGATCCTCACGCTGACCGCGACCAACGCCGACGGCACCGGCGCGGCGAAGACGCTGACGATCACGATCCGCCCCGCGCCCGCGACGCCGGTCATCACGAGCGCGCTCAACGCCTCGGGCCGCGTGGGCACGGCGTTTGCGTATCAAGCGACCGCGACGGAGAACGCGACCTCGTTCGTCGCGCTCGGGCTGCCCGCGGGCCTCACGATGAACAGCGCCGGCCAGATCAGCGGCACGCCGACCGCGGCGGGCACGTTCGGCGTGACGCTCCGCGCCACGAACGCCGCGGGCGCGGGCACGCCAGCGATCCTCTCGCTCGCGATCAACGCCGCCGCGCAAGCGCCGAAGCTCACGAGCGCCGCCGCGCAGGCGGGCAAAGTGCGCGTGCCCTTCACGTATCAAGCGAGCGCCGCGCCCGGTCCGATCACGAGCTACGGGTTGACCGGCACGCTGCCGCTCGGCCTCGCGTTCAACACCTCCACCGGCCTGCTCTCCGGCACGCCCGCCGAGTCGGGGGTGTTTGTCGTGACGCTGACCGCGACGGCCGACGCCGGCACGAGCCTCGGCCAGGACGTGGCGTTGTTCATCTCGCCCGCCGACGATGTGCCGGTGATCAACAGCTCCACGCGCGCCGACGGCACGGTGGACGCTGCGTTCAGCTTCACCGTCACCGCGACGAATCTGCCGGCCGCGCCGTTCCCGCCGTATGCGACGATCGACGCGATCGGGTTGCCCGACGGCCTCGCGATCAATCCCTCGACGGGCTTGATCCAAGGCACGCCGACGAGCGCGGGGACGTTCACCGTTTACCTCGCGGCGACCAACCTCAACGGCACCGGGCCGGTGCGCACGTTGACCCTCGTGATCAAACCCTCGCCGTCGGCGCCGATCATCAACAGTTCGCCGCAAGCCGCCGCGCAAGCGGGCGTGGCGTTCAGTTACCAGATCGGCGCGCTCAACGGCGCGACGGCCTACGAAGTGATCGGGGCGCCCGCGTGGCTCGGCGTCAACGCGACGACCGGCGCGCTCACGGGCACGCCGACGCTGCCGGGCACGGTGACGGTGCAACTGCTCGCGAGCAACGCGACCGGCACCTCGAGTCCGCAGACGCTTACGCTGACGATCGCGCCGGCGGCGAACACACCGGTGATCACCAGCGGCCAGGCGGCCACGGGTGCGATCGGCGCGGCGTTCAGTTACCAGATTGCCGCGACGAATACGCCGACGAGTTACATCGCGACGGGACTGCCGGAAGGCCTGGTCTTCGATGGTGCGACTGGCCAGATCACGGGCACGCCGCAAGCCTCGGGCGAGTTCCGCGTGACGCTCACAGCCGTCAACGCCCAAGGCCCGGGCGCCGGCGTCACCCTTGTTCTCACCATTACGTCGAGCGTTGAGCTCAACGGCGGCAACTGAATCCTCCCATGAAACACCTCCCTGTGCGCCGTCTTTTGCTGACGGCCGTGTTCTTCCTGGCTGCGGCCCTTGTCGGAGCCGCCGCGCCCTACGGTCTCCCTGGCGGGCAGTCGGGCGTGACCTACAGCTTCGACGTGCCGACGCACCTCTCGTCGACGCCGCCCGATGGCACCGTGTATGGTGCGACGGGACTGCCTTCGGGCGTGTCGATCAACGCGGCCACCGGAATCATCAGTGGCACGCCGGCGGCCCAAGGAAGCTACAGCGGCAACATTTCGCTGCAGTATCCCACGACGCCGGTCACGACCGACAACCTCGCCTACACGTTGGTGATCGCGCCGCCCTCGGGCACGCCGGTCATCACGAGCACGCGCACTGCGAGCGGCACCGTGGGCACGCCGCTCACTTACACGCTCGCGGCGAATCCCGCGCCGACCAGCTACAACGTCGGCACGCTCCCGCCCGGCCTCTCGTTTGATAACGTCGCAACCATCTCGGGCACCCCGACGGTCTGGGGTTCCTACACGGTCGCCGTGGCGGCGAACAACGATCTTGGCACGGGCGCGGAAACCACGCTCACGTTCTCGATCGCTCCCGCCGGCCCCGTGCCGGTTGTCACCGGCGGCACGCTCTCGCCGGACGTTAACGCCGCCGTCAATTACCAGATCCAAGCCACGCAAACGCCGTCGAGCTTCGCGGCCGACGGGTTGCCGCCTGGACTCTCCGTAGATACAACGACCGGACTCATCACCGGCGCGCCCACCGTCGGCGGTCTCTACACCGTGAACCTGACCGCGACCAACAGCTACGGCACAAGCCTCCCCGCGACCCTCACCCTGCAAGTCGGCGTGTCCGCAATAAACTCGGCCGCCACGCTTGCCTTGACGGTTAACCAGGCGATGGCGCCGTTTGCCTTGAGCGCGACCCATTCGCCTCTGAGTTACAATGTCACCGGGGCTCTGCCGGCTGGCGTGGTCAATACCGCGGGCACGCTCAGCGGCACGCCCACCGGGACGGGCACCTTCGTGCTTTCGGTGAGCGCCAACAACGCCGTCGGCACAGGCCCCGCTTCGACGCTGACGATCACCGTCAACCCGCCGCCCCCCGTCATCACCACGCAGCCTGCCACGCAACTGATTGTCGCCGGTCAGCCCGCGACCTTCACCGTGGCAGCGACTGGCGCGGGCACGCTCACGTATCAGTGGAAGAAAAACGGTGCAGCGCTGAGCGGCGCTACCGCGGCCACCTACGCGATCACGAGCACGACGGCAGGTGACGCTGGCAGCTATACGGTCGACGTCAGCAACGCCTACGGCACGACTGGAAGCGCCGCCGCCGCGCTGACGATTGCGACCGCTCCGACCTTTACCACGCAGCCTGTGACCACCGCCGTGACCGAAGGCCAAAGCGTCACGCTGACCGCCGCCGCTTCCGGCACGCCGGCGCCGACCTATCAGTGGTACAAAGACAATGTCGCCATCGCCGGCGCCACGACGGCGAACTTCACGATTGCTGCCCCGACGACGGTGGATGCCGGCAGTTACACCGTCAGCGTGACCAACGCCGCCGGCACCGTGACCAGCTCAGCCGCCATTCTCTCGGTCAATCCGAGCAGCTATCTCTCCAACCTCTCCGTCCGCGCGACGATGACTCAGGGCCAGACGTTGATCGTCGGCTTCGTGATCGACGGCGGCGCGAAACCGGTGCTCGTCCGCGCAGCGGGTCCGGCCTTGAACGCCTTCGGTCTCACGGGCGTTGGCGATCCGCGGATCAACCTTTTCGATGCGGGCGCCAACCTCGTTGGCAGCAACGACGATTGGGACAGTTCGCTCGCTCCGCTCTTCCATGAACTCGGTGCCTTCGACTTCGTTGTGGGGAGCAAGGATGCCGCGCTGGAACAGTCCATCAACGGTCCGCACACCGCGCAGGCCAGCGGCACCGGCACCGGGACCATCCTCGTGGAAGGCTACGACGCCGGCGCCAACGATGGCCGCAAGCTCGTCAACCTGTCCGCTCGCTACCACGTCGGCACGGCGAACGACATTCTCATCGCGGGCTTCGTGGTGGGTGGCACCGGCACCAAACAGGTGTTGATCCGCGCCGTCGGCCCGACCTTGGGCGGTTTCGGCGTCCCGGATACCCTGGCTGATCCGAAGCTCGTCATCTTCAACGGCGCCACCGTCGTCGCGACCAACGACAATTGGGACGCCAGCCTAGCGGCCACGTTCACCGAAGTGGGCGCGTTTCCGCTGCAGGAGAACAGCAAGGATTCCGCGATGGTCATCACGGTGCAGGCGGGCACGTCCTACACCGCGCAAGTTTCCGGCGCCGATGGCGGCACCGGCGAGGCCATTGTCGAAATCTACGCGATCCCGTAACGCCTCGGTCAGGCTTCCTCGGCCGACTCCGGCTGACCACGTCTTGTCCAGCCCGCCTTCACCGGCGGGCTGTTTTTTTTCGGAGATAACCGCACGTGTTTACGCCGACTTCCCCTCCGGTTTCCGGCGGTCGGCGAAGCGGGCTCTTACGCGGCTGCATGCATTTGGTGTGCGCGGACCGATTTCACTTCGCCCGCGCGCCAATTTTCGTTACCGGCTGGTGTTCCCCATGCACCATCTTCGTTTCCGCCAAGTTCATCTCGATTTCCACACCAGCGGCCTCATCCCCGGCATCGGCTCGGAGTTTGACAAGCGGCAGTTTCAGGAGGCCCTGAAAGTCGGCCACGTGAACTCGATCACGGTGTTCTCCAAATGCCACCACGGCTGGAGCTACCACCCGACGAAGGTGGGCCGGATGCACCCGCATCTGAAATTCGATCTACTCGCCCGGCAGATCGACGCGTGCCGCGAGATAGGCGTGCGCTGCCCGATTTATCTCAGCGCCGGGCTCGACGAACTCGCGGCGTTCGCCCACCCGACGTGGGTCGTGAAGCGCAAGGACGGCGTGAATTGGAAACCGCTCGAGGTGGACTGGTTTGGGCGGATCCTGCGGTTCAATTCGCCGTATCTCGATTATCTCTGCGCGCAGATTCGGGAAGTGGTGGAGCGCTGGCCGGACAACGACGGCATCTTCCTCGATATCATCGGCACGCAACGCGACTACAGCGACGACGCGTTGCAGGAAATGAAGCGCGCCGGCTACAATCCCGAGCTCGACGCAGACGTGCAGCGCTACGCGGAGGATGTGCTTTATCGTTACTTTCGCGCGGCCAACGCCGCGGTGAAGTCGGTGCGCAAGGATACTCCCGTCTTCCACAACTCCGGCCATATCTCGCTCGGTGCGCGCAAGGCGCTTGCGTTCAATTCGCATCTTGAACTCGAGTCGCTGCCGACCGGCGGCTGGGGCTACGATCACTTCCCGATGTCCGCGCGCTACGCGATTACGCAAAAATGGGATTTTTTGGGCATGACGGGGAAGTTTCACAACACGTGGGGCGAGTTTGGCGGCTTCAAGCGCCCGGCGGCGTTACGTTACGAGTGCAGCGCCATGCTTGCTTACGGCGCGAAGTGCAGCATCGGCGACCAGTTGCACCCGAACGGCGAGATGAACCGGGACACGTATGAACTCATCGGCGCCGCCTACGCCGAAGTGGAACGCAAGGAGCCGTGGTGCGACTATGTGAAGCCCGTCGCGCGGATTGCGCTCGTGAGTTGCGAGGTCAACCAAGAGCGCTGGCGCGGCGGCCACGCGCAGTCGGCGCTCGCGGACGAGGGCGTGAGCCGGATGCTGCTCGAGCTGCACCAACCGTTTCTCATGCTCGACGAACACGCGAGCTGGGCGGGCTTCGACGTCGTCGTGCTGCCCGACAAGTTTGTCATGACGCCCGCGAAGGCGGCGAAGACGAAGGCGTTTCTCGCCCGCGGTGGCCGCATCCTCGCCGCGGGGACGGCGCTGCTCGACGAAGCGCACGCGAGTTTCGCGGTGGATCCTGGAGCGAAGCTGCTCGGCCGCTCCGCCAACGATCCTGACTATCTTCTGGCGACGACGTTGACGCCCGAGGTGCCGGTGAAGTCCGCCATCGTGATCGCGGGCGGAGCCTACGTCATCAAGCCCACCACGGCCCGCGTGCTGGCGGAGCGGCGCGAGTCGTATTTCAACCGGACGTGGGAGCATTATTGTTCGCACCAACACGCACCCGACGCGCCCGGCGCGGTCAGTCCTGCGGCAGTGCTGGGGAAACAGATCGCGTATTTCGCGCACGATATTTTCACGCAGTATCGCGCCAGCGGTCAGCCGCTGTATCGCGATTTTGTGAACGCGGCGCTGCATCGCCTCCTGGATGACAAGCTGCCCGTCGCGACCAATCTGCCGACGACCGCGCGCGTCAACGTCCTCGAGCAGCCGAAAGAGCGACGCTACGTGGCGCACGTGCTCTACGCGCCGACGGCGGTGCGCGGAACCTTCGCGGGAAAGAATGTAGAGATCATCGAGGACCTCATCCCGCTGCGGAATACGGAGGTGGCGTTGCAGTTGCCGCGCAAAGTGAAGAGCGCGCGTCTCGTGCCCGAGGGAAGCGAGCTGGCCTTCACGCAGGCGGAGGGCGTGGTGGCGTTCACGATCCCGGAATTCACGAGTCACCAGATGGTCGAGCTCGCTTACTGAACAGCGCGCCATCGGCCGACCCCGGCGTAGGCCGATGGCGCTTGCGCCTTGCCGATCTTGGCTCCGGGTCGCGGGATGGCGATTGACGCAAGAAAGGGCGGCTGATGCCGGAAAACGACGGCTAGTCCGCTTCGTCGACCGCTAGTTTCCTTTCACTATACACGGTGCGCAGCACGATCTTGCCGCTATCGGCCAATGGCCGAAGACCTTCGTTTCTACCCATGGCGGTGTCCACAAACAGTTCGTCCCACAAATGGAGCAACTCTTCCCACTCGGCCCGACTTCGCAGGTGAACGCCCGCCAGGAGCTTGGCCGCTTCGGGGTGAACGATTTCTCGGGCGCTGGAATTTGTCGCGTCGATGGTTTTACCCTGCGCTTGGGTCGCTTCCTGAAAGGCGGCAATATTGAGCACTGTCGCCAGAAGGATTTTTGCGAAAGGATCGTCCGGTTGCAATTGCACCGCTTTGGCAAACGCTTCGCGCGCTCCAGCGAAGTCGGCGTCGCCTAAACTCACTTTGCCGATGGCGCGCCAAGCTTGCGCTTGGTGGGGGTCGAGCGCGACTTCTGCACGCCAGTCCGCGAGCGCGCCGGCGCGATCCTGCAGGAGATAGCGAATGTTGCCGCGCGCGCCGAGCGCCACCGCGGCGAGATCGGGCGAGGCGTATTTCACCGTGGCTTCGGCTTCGACCAAAGCGTCGGGAAGGAAAACCATTGTACGCAAAATACTGGCGAGGTTGAAGTGCGCCACACCATGGCCGGCCTCAAGTGCGATGGCGGCCCGAAATGCCGGAATGGCACGGCGGTAGTCGCCGGCGTCGCTATAGATGGAGCCGACGTTGCTCTGGGCGTCGGCGTACTTCGGGTCGAGTTTCAGGGCCTGTTCGTAGGATTGCAGCGCATTATAGAGATCGCCTCGACGGCGATACTCATTGCCCAACTCCTTCCACTCACGGGCGGTCGCCGCAGGGCGATCGAGCGTTGCACCTCGGGTCGCTTCAATCAAATCGTCGGCGCCTTCCTCCAGCTGGAAGGACGCGACCGGAGCCATCGGGTCGGCGGGGTGATGCAGCAGCGCCATCGACGCATAGGAGTTGGCCTGTTTTTGCGCCGCGCGCCGCAGACGAGCGCGGCCGCCGTCAGCTCGGATTTGGTCGGCTTTATATTGATAGAGTTCGCGCAGGGCATCCATCGCCTCAAAATTGTCCGCGCCCGTCGCAACGGCGGCTCTCTCGTCTTCCGTCCAGCTTAAACCGGGTGGATGAAGGCCCTCTTTCCTGATCGCCGGCGCGTTTTCGAGTTTGTACAGACTTTGCGCCCGCAACGCCAGCGCCACGGGGGTGCGTTTCAATGTCACACTGCGGGTGAAGTCGCGTTGCGCGGCATTCCAAAAGTACGCATCGGAGGCGGTAAAATTTTGGACTGAGTCGGGTTGGGGGAGCGAGGAGCCGGGTGCCTCGATGGCTTTGCTCTTGGGTTTGGTGAAGAGATCGCCGAAGCGGAGGTAGTAGCGACCCCGCTCCAGCCAGGCGTCGGCGTCGTCGGGGTTTTGCGCGATGGCGGCATTGCGGCGCGCGCCGTCTGGCGAAAAGAATTTTACGACCGCGAACTTTGGGTCGAGTTTGAGGACTTCGGCCCAGGTTGTCTGCGTATTCTCCAAGTCACCCTTTTGATAGTAGGCGAGGCTGAGAGCGACATAGGCGTCGCGCAAAATTGCACTTTCTTTGGGAGCGCGCGCTTTTGCATCGAGTGCGTCCGCCAGCGCCGCGTCAGGCCGGTTGAAATAAAGGTGCACAAGCGCGCCGACCAGGCATTGGCGAGCGTGACGCGACTCCCAGCCTTTGCCGCGCCGCGCCTCTTTCATGGAGCGATTCGCGCCGTCCCAATCTCCCGCCCGGAGTTGGTCCCGGGCTTGGTTTGTCCGGATCATCGCCTCTCCGTTGATGAGAGTTTTATATTTCCCATCGTAAATCTTAAAGCGCATGGCGTCGGCCAAATACCAATCCCAGGCAGCATCTTTCCACTGCTTAAGCTTCTCATAAACGAGCGCCCGCTTCTGGTAGGCCAAAGCCAATTGGTAGTAAGTATATTGTGCCTTGTCTCCGACGTCGGTTTCCTTGACCTGCCTTTGCAAGGCGTCAATGGATGCCGTCTGTTCTTGAAGTTGCGTTTGCAGTTGCTGAGACGTCGGAGCGTCGGCGGCACGCACCATCGGCGCGCCGAGAAGCAGAGCAGTGACGAGAACAAAAGATTTCATGGCGGCGAGCGTGACCATTGCGAACCGGCTGTTCGCGCGGGAAAATTCCGTCGCCGACGCCGCTAGGCGCGCCAAGGAAGCTGAAGCAGACGTGAGAAAGACCGGACCGAGTCGGATTTTAACCATTTAAACGGACGGTGTAGGTTGGGCGCAGGGCGTTGGCGAGACGTACCGGGCAATTGAATGAGTGGAATCTCTGGAGTCGCACGGAGGGTGCGAAGGCTGCGTGTCCCTTTTGTTGTTCGAGGCCGGAGCAAATCCGCCTGGGGGCCCGCAATTCAGTCGAGGCAGGCCGAAACACGTTTGTGCTGCCGACGATTTGGTCTCAGCGTGGCCGCGCATGATTCGTCGTTTATCCCTCACCCTGGCTGGTGCGCTGGCCGTTTTCTTGGCCGGCTGTGCGACGCCGACGACGGAGCCGCTCAACCTGACGACGGCGAAAAAGGCCGTGGTGGGATATGTGGAGTCGGGTCAGTATGAGCGCCAAGTGCAAGCGGTGGCCACGGAGGCCGTGCGGACGGTGGAGGCACGGGTGGCGCGACGCAGGGCGGGGGAAAAACTCGCGGTGGTGTTCGATATCGATGAGACGATCATCTCGAATTTGCCGCACATGCGCGCGATGGATTTCGGTTATGTGCCGAAATTGTGGGACGCGTGGGTCGATCGCGGGGAAGGTCCGGCGATTGCGCCCGTGGTCGAGGTGTATCGCACGGCGCGGCGTCTGGGCGTGGAGGTTTTCTTCCTCACAGGTCGCCATGAGTCGGACCGTCCGGGCACGTTGAAGAACCTGGCGGCGATCGGCTGCGGTGACTTTCGAGAACTGATCTTGAAGCCGCCCGGGACGAGCCAGACGACCGGTGAGTTCAAGACGGCCACACGACGGCGGATCATGGAGAGCGGCTACGCGATTATCGCGAATATCGGCGATCAGGTGAGTGACCTCGAGGGTGGGTTTGCGGAGCGGACATTCAAGCTGCCAGGGCCGTTTTATATTGTGCAATGAACGACATCATTGGCGTTGATATTGGCGGGACGAAATGCGCGCTCAGCGTGCCGGTGGGCGACGGGCGCGTGGAAGAAGTGGCCCGATTCGCGACGACGGACGTGCGCGCCACGCTGGAGCGGATTTACGCGGAGATCGCGAAGCTCGCGCCAACGCGGGATGCTGTATTCGGCGTCTCGTGCGGTGGACCGCTGGATGCGAAACGCGGGTTGATTCTCTCGCCGCCAAACTTGCCGGGATGGGATCGCATCGCGATTTGCATGGAGTTGACGCAGCGATTCGGCGGGCGTGCGTTTCTGATGAACGACGCGAATGCGTGCGCGCTGGCGGAGTGGCAGTTTGGCGCGGGGCGCGGCTGCCAGAGCATGATGTTTCTCACCATGGGTACGGGGATGGGCGCGGGCCTGATTCTCGACGGCCGACTGTATGAAGGCGTCACAGGCAACGCCGGCGAAGTCGGACACCTCCGCATGGCGCCCGACGGGCCGGTCGGTTACGGGAAGACGGGATCGTTCGAGGGATTTTGTTCGGGTGGTGGGATCGCGCAACTCGCGCGCGAACGGGTGCGGACATGGGCAGGGCAGAGCCAGTTGCAAACGCTCCCACGGGAAGAAATCACGGCGCGCGCGGTGGGCTTGGCGGCGGAAGCGGGCGATGCTCTGGCGCTGGCGATCTGGCGCGACGTCGGAACGCGGCTCGGCGAGGCGCTGGCGTGGTTCATCGACCTGCTGAACCCGGAGCGAATCGTGATTGGGAGCATCTATGCGCGGTGCGAAAAGTTCCTGGTGCCCGCGATGAACGAAGTGATCGTAAGAGAAGCGTTGCCGGACAGTGCGCGCGATTGCCGAGTTGTGCCCGCCGAGCTCGGCGACGAAATCGGCAGCTACGCAGCCGTAGCGATCGCGCGGTATCATGGCGCGAGGACGAGCTGACACTTCGGTGCGATGCATTCCCACTACAAACAACAAAGCCTGACCTCTTCTCCGTTAACTTGACCTCTTCTCCGCTAACTCACCTCAACTACCAGTCTCTGAATGAGCAACCTAGCTAGCAATCTCGTAGGGCATGACTTGAACGGTTGGATCGTAACTAAGAAAATCTCGAAATTCGGCGGCACGGGCGGTGCATTTTCTTCAGCCTACCTTGTCCAGCATAAAGACGGGCGCGATGCATTCTTGAAGGCGATAAACATCGGGTATGCGATGAATATGTTTTTGCCCACGGGAAAGAGGCGAAATGAGATACTGCAGGACATAACCGAGAATTTTGAGCATGAGGTCGATCTGCTTGAGGCTTGTGACACCAAACGTCTTGATCGCGTGGTGGTTGCCATAGAAGAGGGCGAATATCGCCACCCTAGCGATCCATACTACATCCCCTTTTTGATCTTCGAGCTGTGCAAGGAAGGAGATGTTCGGCGTCACCCAAAGATGGCCGCCGCTGGGGTGACGTGGCCGCTGCGAGTGTTCCACGAAGTCTGCGTAGGCCTAAAGCAACTCCATTCGATCAACATCATCCATCAAGACCTAAAACCATCTAACGTGCTGATCGCGGCAGGCACAAAAGCAAAAATCGCCGACTTGGGTCGCGCTACCGTTTCCGGTTCACGCGCGATGTTCTCTGGTGCTAATCACTGGGGCGACACGGACTACATGCCCATTGAGTTTCACTATAATCACTTCGAGCCTGATCCCACAGTTCGGCAGAAGGCGGCAGACTTTTACATGTTAGGAGGGGTATTGGCATTTCTCGTCTGCAAGATTAATATCTTCAGCTTGATTTTGACTAAATTGCCGGCCGCTTATCATCCGATGAACTGGACCGGTGGGTTTAATGCTGCTCTACCGGCGCTTCACACTGCCACTATTGATGCGGTTGCCGACATCGTGGCGAGCTTGCCGGACGTAGTTAAGAGCGACGTTAGGGAGATGATACTCTTTCTCTGTCACCCCGAACCATTGAAGCGCGGGCATCCCAAGACCGTGATTCAAGCCAGCGGAGACCGGTATTCTATGGAAAGAATTGTCACGACTGCTGACCGCGTCGCAAACAAGGCGCGGCTGATCCCATGAACCAAGGTCTCGGCGACAAATATGTCGTTCCGCAGTGGCTGCCGTTCAGGGTGGCATCTCAAACCAGAGAGCTGACGACGTTCCCTGTCCCTGGGCCGGTGATTGACTACGGTCCTGCGAGGATCGCATTTCAGGAATCGTTAGATGATTTTAAACAGGCCCCATCTGTTTTCGTAGGCACAGAGCTGATGGGCGTCGCGGATGTCATCGGACTTAAGACATCTGCGAAGTGGCTTGCGGAGTATGTTTTGACTGAGCCGATAGCTGGGAAGGTTGCGCACGGACAGGCCCGGCGGATTCTTGGGGAGGTCGCCGTAAGTCAATTGAGCGAGCGTGCCGCCATCCAAAGCAGAAAGGCCCGATTGCAGGACTTTCCACACGACGCGATCGCGTGGATCGAGCAAGCGAGATTGTACACGATCCTCGGCCAAAGGAAAAAAGCCGAGAGGGCGATCAAGGTGGGGGTGCACTTAGCGCCATCTAACCGTTTTGTTATTCGTGCCGCAGTGCGGTTTTATATTCACTACGACGAGTGGGATGAGGCTCTCCGTGTCGCAGCGCGCGCGCACGCGATCAATCCAGACCCATTGATTTTCGGTCCATTACTGAGCGTTGCGACTTATTTGAAAAAAATGCCGAAGAGCACCAAAGCGGCCGGAGAAGCCGCGCTAGCGGCGGACAAGCCTTTCGTCTTTTCTGAGACCTTGGAGGCCATAGGTACGCTGGAGGTGTTGAACGGGGCGGAGCAGCGTGCAAAGAAATTCTTTCGGCATGCTTGGGTTGATCCGACTAAATCCGTCATCGCGCATAGTCAGTGGATTCTTCGCGAGCAAATCCCGGGGCTGGCCGCTGATCGTAGGTTCGACTTCACTCAGAGTAACGAAGCCTTGGGTTGGCTGCGCTTCGCGTTTTTAGATTTTAAGGGTGCGTATGCCTCAAGCACTGCATGGGCATTGGAAGAACCTTATTCAAAATCTCCTTACGTCTTGGGGACCATTGCTGGATGTCAGGCAGAGCGATTCGACCTCGCGATTGAAGCTGGTGAACGTGGCCTCGGAGCTAATCCCAAGGATTCACTACTTCTAAATAATCTAGCCTTCGCGTACCTTAGAAACGGCGATGCGGTTTCAGCTAGAAAACACTTTAACTCGATTAAGCACCTCGCGGATGCGCCAGAGGAAATCGCCCCAGCTGCTACATATGGACTACTACTGATGGCGGAGGGTGCGCAGATTAAGGGTCTAGAATACTATTCGACCGCTATTGACCGCGCGGTGAAATGCGGCAACCGGAGACTCGCGTTGCGCACGACGTTGAACCTGATTATCTCCAGACTCGATACTGCAAAGACAATAGACCCGTCGGTGCTTCGAAAGGCGATGGAGACTTTGCCTCAATATCAAGACCCCGGATGCCTAGGCGCTGCACGGGCAATAAATCGGCGACTACAGGCGGCCACGTTCACAAGTTCTGTCGAGCTGGGGACTGTAGCACGGGAATTTCGGGACTCTGTGGAAAAAGAATCATCGCGATACCTTGCTGCAGTTCAGGGGCGTTTTATTGACGTAGTCGCAAGAGATCACAGCCCGAAGACGCACGATATCCTCCCGCTCGAATCGCCCAACAGAGAGCCCGAATTATTCTCAAAGTGACTACGGAGAGGTTGTAGAGTTCATTCGTAAGCTCTCGACGGTTTTCGGGCTACTGCGGCCAGCTCACCGTTCCTTCGCGCCGTCGTAGCGGATCGCGTGACCGGCGGAGTGTCGGGCGTTGTTGAGGAAGCGGATGGAGAGGTGGACCCGTCCGTTGGACAGCGGATGGATAGATTAAGTTATGAGAGACAAACGCTCATTAGGTGCCTTGGCGACGCACACAAGCTCGCGCCTGATACCGCGCGAGACGTTCCCGCAGGTTTTTCAGGCCGATGCCCAGCGAGGGCAGCTCCGGGGGCTTGCCATCGGGCTCGATCCACAGGCCGGTGTTGGAGACGAGCAGGTCGATGGCGTCGCCCGCGCGCCGGACTTCGATTCGCACCCCGATGCGATCTTCGCTGGTGGCGTGGCCGTATTTGATCGCGTTCTCGACCAGCGGGAGGAGCAGGAAGTGGGGTAGTGGCATTTTTTCCAGTTCGGTCGGGCAATCGATCATGATTTCCAGCCGATCGCCCCAGCGGGTCTTTTCGATCTCGAGGTAGGCGCCGAGTTGCCGCAATTCCTCGCCAACGGTGGTGCGCTCCCGCTCGTCGTCGCGGTAAAGCGTGGTGCGGCAAAACTCCGACAAGCGGGTCAGCATCGAACGCGCGGCGCCTGCGTTCGCCGGCAGCGTGGCGTTGAGCGACGCGAGCGCGTTGAAAAGAAAGTGCGGGTTGAGCTGGTAGCGGAGCGTCTCGAGCCGGGCTTGTTCCTCGGCCAGGCGCGCGGCCGTCTTCTGGTCGAGCTCGAGCTTGTGCAGGCGCGCCAACTCCTCGTTTTGCAGGAGGAGCGTCGCGGTGCGCTCCGCCACGACTTTCTCCAAGACCTCGGCGCGTCCCCGCAGTTGGAGCGTGCGGAGGTGGACGATCCCGCCGATTCCCGCCGCACCCAACAGGGCGTAGCCGCACCAGGCCCAGGGCTTGCGCCACCACGGCGCCAGCCGCGTGAACGCAAACACCGCCTCGCTGCCCGCGCGTCCCGCGTCGTCGCGCGCTTGCACCCGGAATCGAAAGGCTCCCGGAGGCAGGCTGGAGTAATCCCGTCGCGCCCCGTCCCCCCACGCCGACCAGTCGGAATCGATGCCGTCCAAACGGGTGCGATAGGTCACGTTGACCCGCCCGTTGCCGTCCGTCTGGAAAAACGGAGCCGCGAACGAGAAACGCACAGACTTCTCGTTCGGACCCAGCGTGCCGCCGGGGACTTTCCCCGCGCCACCCCAGACGACGCGGCCCGCGGCCGTCTCGACGCGCCGCACGAAGGCGGTGGGCGGAGGCGGGATGGCCCCGTGCCAATCCTTCTTTGTCGCTGCGATGCCCAGATACCCGATCCACCAAGCGTCGGCGGCCGGGTCGTCACCCACCGCCGTGGGCCGGATCGACTCAAGTCCATTGCGTGGCAGTGTCTCGAATCGCCAGGCGTCCGGACCCGTGCGGCGAGCGAGGGCCGCCGCGTCTTCGATCCGCGTGTTGGCCATCCAGAGCGATCCGTCGGCCAAGGGAAACGCTCTCGACCACCGGCTCGGGTCGAGGCCCGCGATACGATCCTCAGCGCGGAAAAGATCCGTGGCGGGATCGTGGCGCCAGATGCCCTGCCAGTTGCATGCTTCCACGCTTCCGTTCCATGCGAAAATCCACACGCGAAACGTCGGCTTCTCCGCCTCCGGCAGGCCCCGCTCCGGGCCGATACGCTCCGGTTTCGCGTCGAGACGCACGCCCCCGCGCCAGTCCAGGCGCACCAGTTCCAGCCGGTTGCGCGTGCCCCACAGCCAGCCCGCTTCGTCCTCGACGAGTGGATATAGTGGCATGCGCACGCCCGGCACCTCGGCCTCGAAACGCCAATGTCTGGTGCCGTCGGATCCAGTCTCCTGGCGATAGAGCAGCAACAACCCGTCGGGTCCGGTGCTCGCGACGAGGCGGTCGGGCTCGCGCCGCAGCCGCAGCGCGGCGCGGAAACCCAGCCGCCGCTCATCGATCATTTCGACGCGGCCGTCCGACTTGAGCAGCCGGAGGTTGTCGCCCGCCACGATCAGCCCGTCCTCGGTCGGCACCAGCGCCCAGGCGTCCATCCCGCCCTGCGGCAGAAGGGTGAATCTTCCGTTCGCCTCGTCCCGCGCCAGCACCCCCGTGGTCGTAGCGGCGTACAGGTGGCCCTGATAAAACGCAAATGCCTCCACCCGCCCGTGCAGATCCGAGGGCGAGACGTGCAGCGAGGTCGGCCCGTCGAACTGGGCGCGGATTACCCCGCCGTAATGCGTTATCCATACGCCGCCATCCCTGTCGGGTGTGAGCGAGGAGATCTTTCCGCTGGTCGGCACATAGCGGTCGTCACGGCCGTAACGGCTCAAGATGTGGCCGGCGGTGTTTACCAGCAGCAGACCGTTTGCGTCCGTCCCGAGCAGAAAGACACCGTTGCGCACCGGGCAGCCGGCGGTCACGCGGTCGCCCGCCAGCGCGTTGCGCACCTCTTCTGAGACCAGCCGTGCCGCGTCTCCGATCCAGTTGTGCAGACCATCGGCGCACACGATCCAAGTCGCGCCATTCGCTCCCGGCCAAAGCGAAACGATGCCCGCTGTTCGCACGGCGCCTGAGGCCGGGACTGGCCTGGTCGCCCCGGCCTCGATGCGCCAGACCCCGGCGCGCGTGACGAAATACGGTCGGCCGTCGTGCGTGAAGAGAGAGGTGCAGCCTCCGTCGATCGGCATCACCGTGACGCGGTCGCGGACGTCCACCCGGACAATCGCCGGGCGCAGGCCCTGCGTGGCGAACCACGCGTCCTCGCCCGTCAGGACCAGGTGCAGGACGTGCCCGACCTCACGGTAGGCGGCCGGTAAATCGCCCTGCAGCAGGCGTGCGACCAAGATGCCGTGTGGATCAGGTTCCAGCAGGCCAAAGACGCCGGCGCCGGAGAAAAAGACCCGCCCGGACGCCGTCACCGCGACGTTATGCACGATCATGCCCTCGGTGCCTCGAATCAGTCTCCAAGATACGCCGTCATATTCGATCAGGCCCTCGATCGTGCCGACATACACGAGGCCCGCCGGATGGAGGGCGACCGCTCGCGTATGCGGATTGGTCGGCAAATCCCTTTCCGTAAAAGCGCGAATGATCGGCCCGCCGGTGTCCCTCGCCAACTGGACCTCGCTCCGCCCCGTCGCAACGAGAAGGGCGGCACCGGCTAGCAGGTTAATCGCCCATTTATGATGGGCGGATGTCTGTCGCGTAATATCGCGTCAATCAAGGACGTAATGCCATTTTAGGTTGAACGAAAAACCCTCGGTAAAGGCAGAGATCCGCCGGTCTTGACTTCCCACACTACGCCGCGGAATGACCAAGGCCAGGCGCGCGGGCAGCGAGAGACACCTGTCTTGACTCGTGATCCTCCGCCGGAGTGCCTGTGCCACGGCGGACGGCGGAGGCGAGCGGAGACAAAAGCCTCACGGCTTCCGCTACGATGAGCGGACCTACGCGCTCGCCGCGTAGAAAAATGGCATAGGGGAACGAAAGTCTTACGGCCTCCGTTGCGGGTGAGCGGGGGCGATTCGCGCGAAGGCTTCGGGCTCGCGGCAGACTACAGGCGGTAAGGTCTCTTTCAAACGAAGGATCACAGACAGGAATGCCGATGTTACAGTGAGAGGCGGGTTGATTATTCCGGAAGAAAGATCGGCGCGGGGCACTTTTGGCGATGACAGGCGGGAGTCGGGTCGTAGGGTCGGCGCGGGCGACAGCGGATGAACCGGTGCCGTCCCGCGCAATTTATGAAGCAGACTCGCAGAAACTTCCTGCAAACGACTTCTCTGCTCGCGGCTTCGTTGCCGCTCTCAGCCCGGCTTTCCGCCATGACTACCCCCGCTTCTTCCTCCGCTGCGGCGCCCGCAGGGGCGCAACGCGGCTTGCTGTTCGACGACGCGGATTTGCCGCGCATCCGAGCCAATACCACCGATCCGCGTTTTGCGGCGCTTTGGCAGTCGATGCTCGCTGCGGACATGGCGGCCGACACCGATTTTCTCGAGCACCATGTGCGGCTGCACAATCACGTCGTAGATATGTTGCACGTGCAAAAAATTCTGGAGCGCGCGTCGTTTATCTACGTCGTGAATCGCGATCCGGCGCAACTGAAGCTCGCACGGCTGGCGATCCGGCGGCTGTTGGATTATCCGGATTGGGACAACTTCATCGAGGGCGGGCGGCAGATCATTGGTCTGCAGCGCGCGCCGGAGGCGACGGTGGCGTTGCTCTTTGCGATCGAGTGGCTCGGCGATGGGTTGAGCGCGGCGGAGCGTGAGGAGATCGAGCAGGCGGTCGTGGCGAAGGGCGTGCCGGCGAGTTACACGAGCGTGTATGGGATGAAATATCCCGACCGCGTGAAAGGCTGGGAATGGAATCCGCGGAGCGAGGTGGATGAGTTTCGCTATATCGATTTGAAACGCTGGCCGTTGATTCTCGCGGCGACGAATTTACGGATCATCCCGACCGGGGCGCTCGGTATTGCGGCGTGCTATTTTCACGACCGGCTGCCGCAGGCGGCGGGATGGCTGGAGCTGGCGCGGTCGAGCGCGAAGTCGTTTTCGTCGATGTATGGCAGCGACGGCAGCTACGACGAGGGCGTGAGCTACTGGGGCTATACGACGTTGTTCATGGCGATGTTTGCCGAGGTGTTGTGGCGCAAGACGGGCATCGATGACCGGTCGTTGATCAACTACCCGGGCACCGTGCGCTACGCGTTGAGCATGACGATGCCGACGATCGACAGCGGGCTCAAGGTGCAGGATTTCCAGCACGTGAAGGGTTACATGATGCCGACGGTGAAGCCGGAGCACGACATCGTGAACTTTGGCGATGCGAACGGCGCGGTGGATGTCTCGGTGGCGGCGTGGGTCGAGCGCACGAAGCACGATGCGGTGGCGCAGTTCGTGGCGCGCGACATCGGTGAGGCGAAGTTTCACTTCGGGATGATCTGGTATGACGCCGGCGTGAAGGCAGCGGCACCGGAGGCGGCGTTACTCGATCACCGCATGAGCAACGATCTCGTGGTGTCGCGGACGGGCTGGGCGGCGGAGGACAGTGTGCTGGCGCTGCGCAGCGGCGGACCGGCGAATCATGAGCACGCGGATCGCAACAGCATTATCTTCAAAGCGCATGGGGAGCGCTTGCTGCACGATCCTTTTCGCGCGGCGTATGTGCGGACCGATCCGCGCTGGCTGCTGCGGCTGACACCGGCGCATACGGCGGTGTTGATCGACGGCAAGGGCCATCAATATCACGACGGCAGCGAAGGCACGAACGCGTCGTGGGCGTTTGCGCGCGTGATCGATTTCCGGACGGGCGAGGGATGGATGACCGTGACGAGCGACGCCACGGATGCCTACGCGCTCGTGAACGAAAATGTGCAGCGGGTGCAGCGGACGCTCGTGTTTCTAAAACCGGAAGTCGTGGTGATCTTCGATCGCGTCGCGATGAAGGGAGCGCCGCTGACGGTGCAACTGCACTTTCAGGCGAACAACGAAGATTTGGGCGCGAAGGTGTCGGCGTCCGGTTCGGAGTTTCTGATCGAGCGCCCGCGGGCGTCGTTGCGCGGTCGCGTGGCGGCGGCGGGCGCGGTGACCGTGGCAACGGACAAGCTCCCGCTCGCAGAGAAGGACGGGATTTACCCGTTTGCAGCGGTCGAGTCGGCGGCGGCGAACGAACACGAGATCGTCACGGTTTGCACGGCGCGGCCGAAGGGCGAGGCGCACGGCGACGTGCGCATCGTGCGCGACGGTGGGGCGTGGCGGGTGCAGGGCGAGCACGGCGGCCGACGGATCGATGTGCGGCTGGCGGCCACGGGCGACGGCGCGCCGGCGGTCACGCTTTGAGGCGCGGGCGCGATTGAGCGGTTGGTCCGGCGGTTAAGTTATATCCATGCCAAGCTTCAACACGGTAAACGGGATCGATTACGTCCTGATTGCACTGTATTTCGTGATCGTCATCTGGGTCGGCTTTTACGCGGCCGGAAAAAACAAGGGGACGAACGACTTTTTCAAAGCGAGCGGGCAGGTGCCGTGGTTCATGGCGGGCGTATCAAGCTGGGTGTCGGGTTTTTCGGCTTTCATGTTCGTGGCGGCGGCGGGCTACACGTATAAGCATGGGTCGGGTTCGCTGCTGCTGTTTACGTCGGCAGTGTGGGGTTACCTGCTGGGGTATTTCTATTTTGCGGCGATCTGGCGGCGGGCGCGGATCCAGGCGCCGCTGGAATTTTTGACGCGGCGGTATTCGCCTTCGACGACGTATTTTTATACGGTGACGGCCATCGTGCCGCAGGTGGTGGGCATCGGGCAGGGGTTGTATATTTTGTGCATCTTCATCTCGGCGGCGCTGGGTTTTGATCGCGAGGTCTTCCATCTTTTCGGGCTCCCGCTGACGGGCCTGCAACTGAGCATGCTCGTGGTGGGCACGGTGATGATTGTTTACAGCGTGGTCGGCGGATTGTGGGCGGCGGTGCTGTCGGACGCGGTGCAGGGTGTGATCATCCTGACGATGTCGGCGATGATTCTGCCGATCTCGATGGCTTATCTGGGCCACGGCGGCGGCGTGATGGCGGGAGTGCATCGGCTGTTCACCGAGTTGCCGCGCGAACTGGTGGTGCCGAGCGGCGAGCCGGTTGATCCGTGGTTTCTGGGATCGTTTATTCTGGCCTCGTTGCTGGGCTACAACGTGGCGTGGCATTTCGCGCAGCGTTACAACAGCGTGCCGACGGAGCGGGATGCGAAGAAGATGGCGATGCTGGGCGCGGTGTTGTCGGTCATCGGGCCGGTGGCGTGGGTGCTGCCGGTGATGGGCTCGCGCTTGATTTTTCCGGACATGCACGCGTTGTGGCCAAACTTGAAGGCGCCGGAGGAGGCGTCGTTTGTGAGCCTCGCGATGTTCCTGCTGCCGCACGGCATGGTGGGCTTCGTGGTGGCGGCGATTTTGTCGGCGACGCTGGGGCAGGCGAACGACGCGTTCAACTGGCTCTCGGCGGCGATCACGAAGGATGTTTACGTGCCATTGCGCCGGCGCTTCACGAAACGGGAGACGTCGGACAGGCACCAGATGCGAACGGCGCAAGTGACGATGTTCATCATCGGCGTGACCGGGGTAGTGCTGGCGTTTGTGATTTCGACGATGGGCGGCGCGTTCGATTTTGCGTTGAAATACTATTCGCTCACGGGACCGGGGTTTTCGATGCCGGTGGCGTTGGGTTTGATCTATCGGAAGACGCCGTGGTGGTCGGGGATCGCGTCGTGCGTGGCGGGGTTTACGGCGGCGTTTGGGTTGCTCGCGATCGACGCGTTTCCGGAGCACGTTTACGCGCGCAACATTCTGAGTGCATCGATCGCGTCCACGGTGGTGTTTGCGATTTCGGCGCTGTGGTGGAATGCGCGCGATCCGAAGAGCGCGCCGGCGATCGCGCTCGACCGCGATTTGCGGACGCCGGTGCCGGAGCCGGCGGGACCACAGGGCCACGGCGCGCTGGGAGTTTATGCGGTGATCGGCAACATCAGCCTGCTCATCGGCGTAGTGCTGCTCGCGTGCTGGTTTGTGCCTTCGACCGAGGTGGCGCCGGCGACACTGAACGTGGTGGGCGGCGCGATCCTGATTGCGGTCGGGTTCGCGTTGCGCTGGGTCGCGCGGCCGACGAAGGCGGACGTCGCGGCGAACGGGAAGTGATGGCGCCGTCGCGCCGTGGGGCGAGCGAGGCGACGCGCGGGCGGCCCGGCGCAGGGCGGCGCGATTACGGCGCGGGTGGCAGCAGGGCGGGGCTCAAGCGCGCTGCGGTTTGGAATTGGTAGTTCGCCTCGGCGGTGCGCCCGAGGCGGTGCAGGACGCGCGCGAGATCGAGATGCGCTTCGGCGTTGTCGGGCAGCAGGCGGACGACGGTCTCGAGCTGGACGGCGGCATCCGCGAGCTGACCGGCTTGCAACAGCGCGCGAGCGTAGGTGCCCGCGAGTTGCGGGTTGTCGGGCGCGAGCGAGACGGCGCGCTCAAAATGCGCGCGAGCGGGCGCGAAGCCGGACGTGAGCATGATCGCGATGCCCCAGTTCAGCTCGGCATCCGCGAAATCGGGGCGCAGGTGAAGGGCGCGTTGGAAATGCGGGATTGCTTGCGCGGCGCGATCCAAGCGAGTGAGCGCCTGGCCAAGATTATTTTCCGCTTCGGGGAAAGCGGGTTGCAGGCGCAAGGCCGACTCGAAGGCAGGGACAGCGTCGGCGGCGCGATCAAGCTGCAGGAGGACGGAACCCAGGTTATTGAACGCTTGGAAATAACGCGGCTCGAGTTGCACCGCGCGCTGGAGGTGGGGCAGCGCTTCGGAAAAGCGTCCCAGCCGCGCGAGGTCGTCGCCGAGGCTATTCTCCGCGAGGGGATAATCGGGGTGCAGACGCAGCACCGTCTCGACGAGCGGCAGAGCATCGGCGGGACGGCCTTCGTTGGCGTAGATGACCGCGAGGTTTTGATACGCGAGCCACGCGTCGGGATTTCGCGCGATCGTCGTCTGGTAGAGTGTGGTGGCGTCGCGATACGTGGCGCATTGCCGCCAAGTCAGGACGCCGAGACATGCGGGGAGAGCGGCGAGGAGCGTCCGGCGGGCCGTGGCGGGCCAGCGGGTGGTGATTGACCACAGCGCGGCGGCGAGCAAAGCGAAGACACCGAGGCTGGCGAGGTATTGAAAGTGGTCCGCGACGTAGGAAAAGAGGAAGGGGTAGACGTTGACGAAACCGAGGGCGGGGAAAAGCGTGCCGCCGAAAAGGAGCGCAGCGGCGAGCGGCGCGCGCGTGCGGCGGCTCGACCACACCAGTGCAGCCAGGAGGGCGAGAGCGGCGAGGAGTGAGAACCAGAGTTCGGGAGCGGACACGTGGATGGACCAGCGCGGATAGATGAAGATCAGATCCGCGGGCCAGACGAGTTTGCCGAGGTAGAACCAAAAATTGCGGCCGGCGAGGAGAAGGCGGGCGGTGAAACTGAGGGCGAAGTCGGCGCCTTGCGCACCGATCAAGGTGCGTTCGACGTGGGCGGTAAAGAGGCCGGCGGCGGCGCCGCAGAGGAACCACGGGAGGAGCGGGCCCACGTCGCGGCGCAAATCGAGGCGGCCGCGTTTCCACCAGAGCACGACGAGGAGGGCGGCGGGGAGGGTGGCGGTGACTGTTTTGGTGAGGAGCGCGCCGACAAACCAGAGGCCCGCCCAAGCGTAGGACGAGCGCCGGCGATCATGGTCGAAGTCGAGGTAGGCGAGGACGCCGAGCAAATAGAAGATCGCGGACAACGTGTTCTTTTGTTCGGAGATCCAAGCCACGGATTCCACGCAGACGGGATGGAGTGCAAAGAGCACTGCGGCGAACCAGGCACCGGGCACGGCGAGGCGGAGCAGCACGCGGGCGAAGAGGCAGGCGGCGGTGGCGTGGAGAGCGATGTTGGCGAGATGGTAACCGAGCGGTGCCGCGCCCCAGAGAAGATGCTCCAACCAGAATGCCGAGTGCAGCAGAGGATAATATTGCTGCGTGGCGCCGACCTCGAACCAGATGCGAAACAGGCCGGCGAAGGATTGCAGGTCCGCGCGGGTGACGTGGCCGTCGTCGTCCCAAATAAACCCGCTGTGCAGGGCGGGCAGATAGGCGAGCAGCACGGCGAGCGCGAGGAGCGCGCAGGCCCAAGCGGCGGGTTGAGTGCCGGTGGCAGTGGCGGCGGTCGGGTCGGCGGGGGCGGGGGCCGCGGGCCGGCGGGTTCGGGCGGAGGCCATCGCGGGGGGATTAGGAGGAGCGGCGCGGGCGTCGCGACACTTTTTCGCGGGCGGAAGGAGCAAAAAAAAACGCCGCCACCGGGCAGGTGGCGGCGTGGGCAACAACCCTAGCGTTCGAACTACAGGTCGAACGAAGCGGAGAAGATGAATTGTTGGGAATCAACAATGCGGTAGGTGTGGATGGTGCCGTCGGGGAACGCGCCGATGGGTTGGAGGTGGACCTGTTGACCGAGGTTGCGCGCGTTGAGTTGGAAGGTGGCGCCGACGCGGTCGTTCCAGAGCTTGGTCTTGTAGGCGATGAACGCATCCACGTAGGTGTGACTCTTGTCGTAGATCGGGCGGTTCGGGTCGAGGTCGGTGATGATCGCGGGCAGGCTCTGTTTGCCATAGTAGCCGATGGCGGCCTTGTCTTCCCAACGGATGGCGCCGCCCACCGTCATGCGGCTGAGGTATTTGTTGTCGGTGAGGCCGGCGAGCTGGTAGCTCGTGGCGCCGCGGAAGCCGTAACGGCGGATCTGTGGGTTGGTTTTGCCTTCCTGGGCCTTGATGATGCCGAGAGGGGCACCGACGAAGGCCTGGTAGTTCGCTTGCGGAGTCTGCGCGGTGGCGGAATAGGAGGCAGGCGTGCCGGCGACCGGGGCGGCGGAATACTTGTGCAACCACCAAAGTTTGCCGGGATTGTTTTCGGCGGCGGCGTTGGCATCGGTGATGGACGGGTCGACGATGGTGGTCCAGGTCGGCATGCGTTCGTCGATCCAATCGACGAGCGCTTTCGAGATGTTCTTATTGACGGTTTGATTGTCCGTCAGGGCGGCGGTGAGGGTCCAGTTTTGGGTGGGATTGTAGTTCACCTCGACCTCGGTGCCGCGGGACTGGAGGTCGGAGGTGGCGCCGATGGGCAGCACGGACGCGGCGTTGATATAGTAATCGGCGTCGTCGGGGCTGAACCCGGTCTGCCGGGTCACTTCGGTGGCGACCTCGGCGGCGGTCCAGGTGGGATGCTGGAAGGCCACCCAGTGATTCGCATTGGCGTAGAGATTCAGGTAGGGCGTGGGATTGCCGGTGCCGGTCGGCACGAAGTCGAGGCGGAGCACGCGACCGGCGAGGGTGTTGATGTCGTTGGTCTGCGCGTTGCGCTGGAGGTCGTCGTAGCGGGTGACGCGGATGTTGAGCGTGTTTTTCAGCAACGTGAGATTGAAGCCCCAGCTGGTTTCCGACCCGCTGGTGTTGGGCAGGCGATTGCGGTAAAGATCCTGCGCGGGCGGAGTGGGCAGGAAGCTGTTCGACTTGTTAAAGTTGACCGAGAGACCGTCGACGAGCTCGCCGAGGAAGCCGTTGGAGCGGGCGATGGACTCACTCCAGCGAGTGTTGGAAAACGGGCGGACGACAAACTGCACATTGGTCGTGCGGCCACCGGTCGAGAAGTAGTTCGGCTGCCAGCCGTTGACGATAGTATAGTCGAATGACGTGCCATCGGGCTGGAGTATTTTGTTCGTGGGCGTGCCGGGATTGCCGTATTTGATATAAACGTTGTCGTTGCGGACGCCGAGGGTGGTGACCAGGCGGTCGTCGAAGAGGTGACTCTGGACGACGGCGCCGTTGGTGCGGATGGTGGTCTTGGAATTGAGCGCGCCACCGGTTTTGTCGGCGGCCACCTGGTCGAGGACGAGGTTGTCGGTGTGGAAAACGCCCGTGGCCGAGTTGCCCCACACGAACGGATAGGTGCCAAGCTTCAGATCGCCGGGAGCGTAGTCGACATTGTTGCCGACCTTGTCGCCGACGTAGAAACGATATTCGCCGGAGGTAACGGGGAGGTTGGCCGGAGTTCCGGAGGGGGCGGATTGAAAACCGGTATAGGTGCCGGCGGGAATCCAAGGGGCCGCGGTCATGGCTTCGCGCCAGGAATACTGACGATTAACGCGGTATTTGTATTCGCTGTAGCCGGTGACCTGGAAAGAGCCCAGCCACTTGAGGAGGTTCTTCTCTTCGGTGAGATCGAGACGGTAGGCGAGTTGGGCGCGGGAGGTGTCCCACTTCTGGGGATTTTCCTGGATGCGGGGTTTGTCGACGGCGAGGTAGGGGCGGCCGAGAAAGGGATTGGGGGTGCCATCCAGAAGGCGCTCGTTGATATCGACCATGAGCTGGCCGGACTGGCCGTTGTCGTTGGCGATGCCGACAAAATTGCGCGCCCAGCGATCGGAGTCTTCGCGCATGAAGGCGAGCTGCGCGGCGAGCGTTTGGGTGGGCGAATTGAGGAAGAGCTGGTCGATCTGTAAGAGGTTGGTGCTGGTGCGATCCCAGAAGCGGTTCGGGGCGGCCAGGTTGATCGAAGTCCAGTCGTAGATGCTGCGGTCGCTCACAGTCGGCGTCGTGTTGAACAGGTATTGGTCAAACGGACGCGGCGCGGTGCCGGAAAAGACGGAGCCGGCGGCGGCGGTGGTCTGGAGGAAGTGGGAGGCGGTGAAGTTGCCGATCGGCCCGGTGGCGTTTGTGGTGCTCTGCGGTGCGGACCAATAGGAAAGCCCCGATTGGTCGATGAACATCTGGCTGTGATTGTTGCCAAGGTAGCTCGAATTAAAATAGTCAGGGCCGTTATAGGTGGCGGCGGTATAGGGTCCGAGCGTGGCGCCGTTGACGTGGACCGTCATCGTGACGGGGTCCCAGGTGGGTTTGCCGCTGGCGAGCCAATAGGAGAGATTATCGCGCGGTGGGAGCGAGTTGGGGCGATTGCCGTAGGCGTGATAGTTATAGGACGAAAAGCTGATGGTCGTGAGCTTGAACGGCTGGTATTTGATCATGCCGTTATAGCGTTCTGTGCGGACGCCGGAGGGCTTGAGCTGAAACTCGTCGTCCTGATAGACGGCGCTGCCGCGGATCGCGAGTTTGTCCTTCAGGAGGACGCGATTGACGTCGAGGCTGGCGCGGTGACCGCCGAGAGCGTCGACGCGCAGGGCGAGGGTCGTGCGGTTGCGCGAGAGGTTGGCGGTGGCGGGCACTTGGTTGACGGTGCCGGAGGGATTGCCGAGGCCGAAGACGTTGGCGTTGGCGCCGCGGCTGATTTCCAAGGCATCGATGGTGATCGGGTCGATCGGGACGCGGCCCATGGTCTCGATGTTGCCGAGCGAGGTATTGGCCGAGCCGATGCCGCGCACGCGGTTGGCCTGCGTCGGGTTGAGTTGCACATTGTCCGCCAGCGAGCCGTTGCGATCGAGGGTGTAATCCGTGTAAGTGCCGGTGCCTTCGGTGCCGGCAACGTAGAGAAAGACGTCGTTGGCATCGAGCATGGCGAAGTCGGACATCTGCTCTTTCGTCATGATAGTGACGGACGAGGCGAGGTCGGCGAGCTTCGTATTAAAGCGGGTGCCAGACATAGTATTCGCCGCGTAGTAGCCTTTACTGCTGGTGGAAACCTCGAAGGGCGACATCACGACAATATCATCGGTGCGCGGACTATCGTCTTTATCCGTAACGACGGGGATGGCGTCCTTGCGATTGGGAGGAGTGCTGGTCGTGCCCGGCGCCGGTTGAGCGAGACCAGCGGGGACAGCGAGGGTAAGGCACAGCGGGACCAGCAAAAGCTGGCGCAGCGCGAAGTCTCGGCAGAGGGAGGCTTTCATAGGTGGTAGGAGGAGTAAGATACGGGGCGAACGGTGCTTCCATGGGCCGCGCGTGGGCGGCAGAGAAGGGGCGAGGGGTTCGGTCAGTCCGAGAAGGTGGTAGTCTGCTGAAGTGCGAAAAAGACAGCCGGGGAACAGCGCGCAGGGAACGAGAAGAGGGAGGGTAACTCGACTAGATACGTGCGCTACAGAGGACGGTTGGCGGAGTGTAAACAACGGCGTTGGTGCGCGCATTGTTGACTAAAGAAACTTATGAATATGAATATAGTAACGCCCGGCGCGGCGGAACTTACGGGCTTGAGGCGACGAGCGGCGCGGTTGATACCATCGAGGATGGCGTCCAACTTTCACTCGGTGCGAGTCATTGATTCCCACACGGCGGGCGAACCGACGCGGGTAGTGCTCGAGGGCGGTCCGGCCCTCGGCGATGGGCCGCTCGCGGACCGGGTGACGCGGTTTCGCGCGGACTTCGATGCGTATCGTTCGGCGATCGTGAACGAGCCGCGCGGGTCGGACACCGTGGTCGGTGCGTTACTGGTGGAGCCGCATGCCGCGGACTGCGCGGCAGGTGTCATCTTCTTCAACAACGTCGGCTATCTCGGCATGTGCGGCCACGGGACCATGGGCGTGGTGGCCACACTCGCGCACCTGGGGCGGTTGCAACCGGGGACGGTGAGGTTGGATACGCCGGTCGGCGTGGTCAGCGGGCAGTTGGGCGAGCAGGGGGAAGTGGCGGTGCACAACGTGGCGAGCCGGCGCACGGCGCGGGACGTGCGGGTGCAGGTCGCAGGGTTTGGGGAGGTGCGGGGCGATGTGGCGTGGGGCGGCAACTGGTTTTTCCTGGCGGACGCGGACGAGCGGATGGGGCGGGTGGAACGAGGCAACGTGGAGGCGTTGACGGACATCGCGTGGCGCATCCGGGGAGCGGTCAACGCGGCGGGCTACGGCGATGTAGACCACGTGGAGTTGAGCGCGGCGGCTGAAGGAGCGGGCGTGCCCGGGAGGAATTTCGTGCTGTGCCCGGGAAAGGCGTATGACCGTTCGCCCTGCGGCACGGGCACGAGCGCCAAGCTGGCGTGTCTGGCGGCGGACGGAAAACTCGCGGAGGGTGCGCCCTGGGTGCAGGAGAGCGTGACCGGCAGCAGATTTCGCGGGACGTATCGGTGGGTGGATCGCGCGGCGGGCGTAATCGCACCGACGATCGCCGGACGCGCATTTATCACCGCGGAGAGTGTGCTGCGACTGGACGCGGCGGACCCATTTTGCTGGGGCATCAAAGGTTAAAATTATGAACAACGCGCGTTCGGTCATCGTGGTGGGCGGAGGAGTGGTGGGGTTGTGCACGGCGTATTACCTCGCGCGGGAGGGATTCGCCGTGACGGTCGTGGAACGCAGTGCGGAAGGCGCGGATTCGTGCGCGCATGGCAGCGCGGGTTACGTGTCGCCGAGCCACGTCGTGCCGCTCTCGGCACCGGGCATGGTGAAACAAGGGCTGAAGTGGATGCTGAGCTCCCGCAGCCCGTTTTATATCAAGCCGCGGCTCGACCCGACGTTGTGGCGATGGGCGTGGCTGTTTGCGCAGTCGTGCACGCCGGAGCACACGCGTCGTGCGGCACCGTTGCTGCGTGATCTCTGCGTGGCGGCGCGGGCGTTGTTTGGGGAGCTCGCAGCGCAGACGGGCAACGCGTTCGAGCTGCGAAGGGAGGGGTTGTTGAATTTGTGCCAGACGGAAGAAATGTTGGAGCACGAAACGCACGGACTGGCCCGGCTGGCGAACGAACTGGGCGTGGAAGCGCGCACCATCGACGCGCGCGAGGCGGGGGCGCTTGAACCGGGAATAAAAATGAAGGTGGTCGGCGCGGTATATTTTCCGGGTGATGCGCATTTGAGTCCGCGCAAATTCGTGCCGGTGATGGCGGCGCGGGCGCGCGAGGCGGGCGTGGCGTTCCGTTGGGAGACGACGGTGCGCGGGTGGGCGACCGCCGGTGGGCGGGTGACGGGCGTGGCGACCTCGACGGGTCTTTTAACGGCGGACGAATATGTCATCGCGACGGGCTCGTGGGCGGGCGACACCGTGACGGGTTTGCGGCTGCGCGTGCCGATGCAGGCGGGTAAAGGTTACAGCCTGACCTTGGCACGACCCCGGTGGCAGTTGACGAAATCGCTGATTCTGACGGAGCGCCGCGTGGCGGTGACGCCGATGGGCGAGACCCTGCGATTTGGCGGGACGATGGAAATCAGCGGACATGATGGCCGCGTGCGGCCGGAACGGGTGGAGCAGATCGTGGCCGGGGCGCGGGCGTTTTTCCCGGAGATGACGGCGGAGGATTTTGCAGGCGTGAAGCCGTGGTTTGGTTATCGGCCGGTGTCGCCGGACGGGCTGCCGTATATCGGGCGATTTGGGCGTTATGCCAACCTCACGGCGGCGTGCGGCCATGCCATGCTGGGGCTGACGATGGCGCCGATCACGGGCGTGCTGGTGGCGGATGTGCTGGCGGGTCGCGCGCCGCGGGTGGATCTGGCGATGTTGCGGCCGGACCGGTTTGCATGAGAGCGAGCGCTGAAGCGGCCAGTGGCGAGGTGAAGAGTGGAGTGCGGCTTGCGCTCAACGCGGGCGGGGCGAAGGTGGGGCATGCGCATCACAGGCCGGTCACTGATTGGATGGGGTGAGGGAACGCCGGGCGGAAAACGGTTCCACGGTTGCGATCCGGCGCGCGGCGTGGAGTTGGCGCCGGCGTTTGCGAGTGCGACGGGCGAGGACGTGACTCGGGCGGTGGAGCTGGCGCGCGCCGCGGCGCCGATCGTGGCGCGGAAGACGGGCGCGGAGCGGGCGGCGTTGTTGCAACGCGTGGCGGAAAAACTGGAAGCGAATGGGGCGGTGCTGGCGGAGCGCGCCGCGCAGGAGACGGCGCTGGCGCCGGGCCGGTGCGAGAGCGAGATCGCGCGCACGGCGGGGCAATTGCGGCTGTATGGGGCGGAAGCGGCGCAGGGCGACTGGCTCGATGCGCGCATCGAAACGGCGCAGCCGGACCGGCAGCCGACGTCGAAGCCGGATCACCGCTCGATGCTGCGGCCGTTGGGGCCGGTGGTGGTGTTTGGCGCGAGTAATTTTCCGTTCGCGTATTCGGTGGCCGGGGGCGACACGGCGTCGGCCTTGGCGGCGGGCTGCCCGGTGATCGTGAAGGCGCATCCGGCGCATCCTGGCACGGGTGAGTTGGTGGGACGACTGGTCGTTGCCGCGGTGCGGGAGTGCGGCTGGCCGGAGGGCACGTTTTCGCTGTTGTTCGATGCGGGCTTCGAGGTCGGGCAGGCGTTGGTGAAACACGCGGCGGTGCAGGCGGTGGGGTTTACGGGTTCGTTGCGCGGCGGGCGGGCGCTGGCGGATCTGGCGGCGGCACGGGCGGAGCCGATTCCGGTGTATGCGGAGATGGGAAGCGTGAATCCGGTGTTTGTGCGGCCGGGCGCCATCGCGGAGCACGGGGCGGAACTGGCGGAGCAGTTGCACGCGTCGGCGACTCTGGCGGTCGGGCAGTTTTGCACGAATCCGGGTGTGATCGTGGTCGAGCGTTCCGCCGCGGCGGAGGTGTGGGTGCGGCAACTCGCGGAGAAATTGGAAGCGACGGCGCCGGCGACCATGCTCACGCCGGGGATGGCGGAGAAGTTTTGGGAGGGCGTGGCGAAGCGGGCGCAGTCGGCGCGGACGGTGGTGGGCGAAAAGGCGCGGGAGAAAAACGCGGGAACGGGGGCGACGGCGCGGCCGGTGTGGTTCGAGACGGACGCGGTGGTGTTTGCACGGGAGCGGGGGTTGTCGGAGGAAATTTTCGGCCCAAGTGCGGTCGTGGTGTGGTGTCGCGATCACGCGGAAATGCTGGACGTGGCGCGGCACCTCGAAGGCAGCCTGACGGCGACGTTGCTCGCGGGTGCGGCGGAGGCGGCGGGGGAGCGCGAGTTGATCGAGGTGCTGGCGAGCCGGGCGGGGCGGGTCATTCTAAATGGATTTCCGACGGGCTTGGAGGTCAGTCACGCGATCGTGCATGGCGGACCGTATCCGGCGACGAGCGACGGCGGGCGCAGCACCTCGGTCGGCACGCGCGCGCTCCAGCGATGGACGCGGTTGGTGTGCTACCAGAATTTCGCGGACGAGCTGCTGCCGGTGGAATTACAGAACGCGAATCCGCGGGGGCTGCTGCGGCGGGTGAACGGCGAGTGGACGCGCGGGGCGGTCAGGTGAGTTTGGCGGCGGCGTGGCGGATGGCGCGGCCGTAGGCGGTGAGGCCGGGATCTTCGGTGGTGTCGCAGAGCGCTTCGAGCACGAGGGCGAGGGCTTCGCCGGACCGGCCTTGGGCGTGCAAGGTGAGCGCGAGGAAGACGTCGAGTTCGCGGTTAT
Organism: Horticoccus luteus; assembly: GCF_019464535.1. Lineage (GTDB taxonomy): Bacteria > Verrucomicrobiota > Verrucomicrobiia > Opitutales > Opitutaceae > Horticoccus > Horticoccus luteus. The sequence goes on from NZ_CP080507.1 coordinate 877,136, forward strand.
CGGGAAACTGCAGGCGGGCGGCGCGGAGGATCGCGGCGGAGCGGTCGAGCTGGCCGAGGGCGCGCAAGGTGGCGCCGAGACCGAGGTAGGCGTTGGAGAGTTCGTTGGGCGGCAGGCCGAGCGCGATGGCTTTTTCGTAGGCGGGCAGCGCGGCGTCGAGGCGGCCGAGGGTTTCGCAAGTCCAGGCGATCTGCGCGGCGATTTCAGCGACGTTGGGATGACGGCGGTCGAGCGCTTCGAGGCGAGGCAGGAGTTGATTGAACTGGCCGTGTGAGCGGGCGCCGACGATGGCGTCGAGTTCTTCTCTCCAAGCGGGACGGGCGTCGAAGCTCATGGCGGCAGCTTGGCCGACGAGGAAAGGCTGTCGATGCTGGGACGCGGGCGGATGCGCCAAACGGGTTGCGTGCGGCCGGTGGCCGGATAGGGACAGGCGTGCACAAAATCCTCTTCATCGGGCTGGCGGTCGTGGGGCTGTGGACGTCGCGGGCGGGAGCGGCGGACGAGGCGGCGGAGCCGGATCCACTGCAGGGCGCGCCGGCGCCGCTCGCGGCAGCGATTCGAAAATACGCGGAGGACACGCAGCGGTGGGCGTTCACGCAGCACACGTTGGTTTACGACAAGAACGGCAAGTTGAAGGAGGAGCGGCGGTCGCGGTTCGATCCATCGGTGGGACCGGAGGAGCGTTGGACGTTGCTCGAGAGAGATGGGAAGGCGCCGGATGATTCGGCGCAGCGGAAATTCCGGCGCGAGCGGGCGAAACAGCGGCTGGACCGGAGTTCGCTGGGCGAGTTGCTGGAAGTGAAGCGGGCGGCGGTCGTGGCGGATGAGCCGGCCGCGATCACGTATGAAGTGCCGTTGCGCAGCGAGGGGAACTGGCGGCTGCCGCCGGACAAATTCACGGTATTGATCCGGGTGGCGCGGCAAAAAGAAACGCTGGAATCGGTGGACGTGAAATTGCGGGCGCCGATGCGGGTGAAGCTGGTGGCCAAGATCAAACGCGGGGGCGCGCTGCTGACGTTTACGGCGGTGGACGACAAGCACGCGGCGCCGTTGACGGAGATCAAAGCGGACGGGGCGGGGTCGATCTTCTTCGTGCCGGTATCGGCGAGTTACGATTTGACGCGCAGCGATTTCAAACGCGTGAAGCCGTGGGACGAACGTTTCGGCGTGAAGATCGGGCCGCTGAAGGTGCTCGATTATTGAGCGGTGGCTGCGGAGTGCGGGGCGCAATGCGGAGTGAAGGCACCCCGCCTACATGGTTACTGGTTTCGCGGTCTATCGCGGGGGCGCGGCGGTGATGACGGCGTAAGCGAAGAGCGCGATCATGAGGAGCGCACAGATGGCGCGGGCGAAGGTGCCGGCGAGGAAGCCCAGCGTGGCGCCGACGCCGGAGCGCAGGGCATCGCGATCGGTGCGGCGGCCGAAGATTTTTTCCGCGGCGATGGCGCCAAACATCGTGCCGAAGATCAGCGCGGGCAGAGAGAAAAACATGCCCACGAGCGCGCCGCCGGTCGCGCCGGTCATGCCCCATTTTGAGCCGCCGAAAAGGCGCGTGCCGACGAGCGTGCAGATGAGGTCAACCGCCAGCGAAAACACCCACACGGCGCCGATCCAAAAGACGGCGGTCCAGGTGATGGTGGCGGGGAGGAGCAGGCGTTGGAGAATCACGCCGGCGAACATGAGCGTCGTGCCGGGGAGCAGCGGCACGACGGAGCCGACCGCGCCGACGAGGAGCAGGAGCAGCGTGAGCGTCCAGTAGAGATACTCCATGGGAAGACCGGGCGGCGCGCGGCGGGGCGCGTTCAGGCGGGCGTCGGCGCAGCGGGTTTCTTCTTGTCGGGCAAGGCGCGGGTGGAGATTTCGGCCGTGAGTTTCGCGAGGTAGTCGGCGAAGGGTTGCACGCCTTCATCGCCGCGGGCGCGGCTGCGGACGCTGACGGATTTCGCTTCGGCTTCCTTTGCGCCGAGCACGAGCGTGTAGGGGATTTTTTCGAGTTCGGCGCGGCGGATTTTGGCGCCGAGTTTGTCGCTGTGTTCGTCGAGCGTGGCGCGGACGCCGGCGGCGCGAAGTTGCGCGAGGAGGTCGCGGCCGTAGTCGTTGGTCTTGTCGCTGATGGGCACGAGGCGGACCTGCTCGGGCGCGAGCCACGCGGGGAAATCGCCGGCGAAGTGTTCGATGAGCACGCCGCAGAAGCGCTCCATCGAGCCGAAGGGCGCGCGGTGGATCATCACGGGGCGATGCGGCTGATTGTCGGCGCCGATGTAGGAGAGGTCGAAGCGGACGGGGAGGTTGTAATCGACCTGCACGGTGCCGAGCTGCCATTCGCGGCCGATGACGTCTTTGACGACGAAATCGATTTTCGGCCCGTAGAACGCGGCCTCGCCGGGCTCTTCCGTGAACGGCACGCCGAGGGTGCGGGCGGCGGCGCGGCAGGCCTCCTCGGCCTTGTCCCAGTTGGCGGCTTCGCCGGTGTATTTGTTGGAATCGGGATCGCGGAGGCCGACGCGCACGCGGTAGTCGGCCATGCCGAGGGTGCTGAGCACGATCTTCACGAGGGCGAGGCAGCCGAGGACTTCCTGCGCGACCTGCTCTTCGGTGCAGAAGAGATGGGCGTCGTCCTGCGTGAAACCGCGGACGCGGGTCAGGCCGTTGAGTTCGCCGGATTGCTCCCAGCGATAGACGGTGCCGAACTCGGCGAGGCGCACGGGGAGATCGCGGTAGCTGTGCGGCTGCGAGGCAAAGATCTTGATGTGATGCGGACAGTTCATCGGCTTCAGCATGAAGCCGTCGAGAAGCTGATCGTCGGGCTTAACGCGATCGGCGGCGATGGTGTCCTGCCCGGTGCGGGCGTTGACCTGTTCGCGGAGACGCGCGGAGACGGCGTCGAGGCGGGCGAACGCGTCGGCGCAGGAGCAATTTTCACCAATGGCGCGGGCGAGGGAGTCGTTCTCGAAAACGGGCGAGAACTGCGAGTCCTTGTAGTAGGGGAAGTGGCCGGAGGTTTTGTAGAGCTCGAGCTTGCCGATGTGCGGCGTGAAGACCTGGGCGTAGCCCTGCTTGCGCAGTTCTTCGCTGATGAAGTTTTGCAACTCCTGACGGATGACGGAGCCGTTGGGCGTCCAGAGGATGAGGCCCTGGCCGACGTCTTCGTCGATGTGGAAGAGTTTCAGGTCGCGGCCGAGTTTGCGGTGATCGCGGGCTTTCGCCTGCTCGAGGCGTTCGAGGTGTTGCGCGAGTTCGTCTTTCGAGGGAAACGCGGTGCCGTAGATGCGCTGGAGCTGCTTGTTGTTTTCGTCGCCGCGATGATACGCGCCGGCGATGGAGAGGAGTTTGAAGGCCTTGAGCTTCGAGGTGTAGCGGACGTGGGTGCCGGCGCAGAGGTCGATGAATTCGCCGTTTTGGTAGAACGAGATTTTCTCGTCGGCGGGGATGTCGGCGAGACGGCCGAGTTTGTAGCGTTCCTGGCCGATGCGTTTGATGATCTCGGTGGCTTCTTCGCGGGAGACTTCCTTGCGCAGGAAGGGCTGGTTCTCGTCGGCGACTTTTTTCATCTCGGCTTCGATCTTCACGAGATCGTCCGCGGTGAGTTTGTGGTCGAGGTCGATGTCGTAGTAAAAGCCGGTGTCGGTCGGCGGACCGATGTCGAGTTTGGCCTCGGGAAAGAGGCGGAGGATCGCGGTCGCCATGATGTGCGACGCGGAGTGGCGGAGTTCTTCGAGGGGAGTCATCGACATGGCGGAAAGGGAGGAGAAGGTTTCGGATTTAGCCACAGAGTTCACTGAGCTCTGACCCAGAGGACACGGAGCCGGAGCATCCTTGTCTTTGGTGAGCCCGGATTGGTGTTCCGTGCGCTTGAGGGCGGAAATTCGGGGCGCTATTTTTTGAGTGGTTCGAGGGAGTAGCCGTCTTTGCGGTCGAGCATGGACCAGCCGGCGGCGGTGAGGTCGGCGCGCAGGGCGTCGGCGGTGGCGAAGTCTTTCGACTGCTTCGCGGCCCAGCGTTTTTCGGCGAGGGCGGCGAGGGCGGGGGGAATCTCGGCTTTCGCCGCGGCGGGCGCGGTGAGGTCGAGGCCGAGGGCGAAGAGGGCGCGGTCCAACGAGGCGCGGTCGGCTTCGCCGTTCTTGCGGTTGACGATCGTGAACAGCGCGCCGAGAGCGGCGGGGGTGTTGAGGTCGTCTTGCAGCGCGGAGATAACGGGTTCGAAAACGTGATGTGCGGCGGTGGCGGACTCGGGCAGGGCGGAGCGGAAGGCGCGGAGCGTGGCGATCGCGCTTTCGGCGGCGTGAACGGAGTCGAGGGTGAAGTTGAGTTGCTTGCGCGGGTGGCCGGCGAGGAGGGCGTAGCGGATCGCGGCGGGGGAGAAGCCTTTCGCGGTGAGGTCGTCGAGCGTGTAGAGATTGCCCAGCGACTTGCTCATCTTTTTGCCGTCCACGAGGAGGTGTTCGCTGTGATACCAGTGGCGGGAAAACTGCACGCCGTTGCAGCATTCGCTTTGGGCGATTTCGTTTTCGTGGTGGGGGAAGAGGAGGTCGACGCCGCCGGTGTGGAGATCGATGGTTTCGCCGAGGTGTTTCTTGCTCATCGCGCTGCACTCGATGTGCCAGCCGGGGCGGCCGCGGCCCCAGGGGCTGTCCCAGGCGTTGTCGCCATCGTCGGCTTTGTGCGCTTTCCAGAGCGCGAAGTCGGAGCCGTCTTCCTTTTCGTCGGCATCGGCGGACTGCGGTTTGCCGGCGAGGGCGGAGCCGACCTGGAGCTCACGCTCTTTGACGCGGGAGAGCTGGCCGTAATCGTCGAAGGAATTGACTTTGAAATACACGGAGCCGTCGGCGACGCGGTAGGCGTTTCCTTTGCGCAGGAGGACGTCGATCATGTCGACCTGTTCGCGGATGTGGCCGGTGGCGGTGGGTTCGACGTGGGGCGGCAGGCAGTGGAGGGCGGCGCAGTCGGCGTGGAATTTTTCGGTCCACTGGCGGGTGACGTCGGCGAGCGGGCGGTTTTCGTCGCGCGCGCGGCGGATGGTTTTATCGTCGACGTCGGTGAGGTTGCGGACGTGTTTCACTTTCGCGGCGCCGAGCTCGAGTTCGAGGAGGCGGCGGAGGACGTCGTTGATGACGAAGGTGCGGAAGTTGCCGATGTGGGCGGGGGCGTAAACGGTGGGGCCGCAGTTGTAGAAGCGGAAAACGCCGTCGGCGTGCGAGGGGCGGAGTTCGCGGACGGTGCGGGAGAGCGAGTCGAAAAGTCGGAGGGCCATGGAAACGAAAATAGGAGGTTGAGCGGCTAACAGGTTTTCCGCGGGAGCGGAACGGTCTTTTTCGGACGGGGCGGCGCGCAGGGCGCGGGCCGGCGGTTGGGGGCGGAACGCCCGGTTAACAACCGCAAGACGTCGTTCGCGTCGTGGTCGTCTGACGCGTCAACGAAGAGAAACGTGAAGCAGCCAATCGCATGGCGAGGGGAGGCAACGCATAACCGCGCAGCGGCGCAAGCGTTGAGTTGAACGGGGTGCGCGGCGCGGCGGCGGGCGCAGGTTTTCCTCGGGCGGCGCGGGGAGAATCGTGTCGCGGCGGGCCGGGCGGTATGCTTTAGTGGCGGACGTTTATGGATGACGCATTCAAACTGAACCTGGTGCAACGGCCGCGGCGCTTGCGGCGGACGGCGAGCCTGCGGGCGATGGTCGAGGAGACCGTGCTGCGGCCGGCGGATTTCATTGCGCCGTTGTTTGTGGTCGAAGGCGACGCGGCGCCGGAGGAGATCAACTCCATGCCGGGGGTGTTTCGATTTGGCCTCGCGGACTTGGTCAAGGAGTGCCGCGAGATTCAGGCGGCGGGCGTGCCGGCGGTGGCGCTGTTTCCGAAACTCGATCCGAAGCTCAAGGACGACGAGGGGTCGCTGGCGCTGGACGAGAACGCGTTGGTGTTGCGCGCGGTGCGGGCGGTGAAGGCGGCGGTGCCGGAGCTGACGATTTTGACGGATGTGGCGCTCGATCCCTACACCTCGCACGGGCACGACGGCGTGCTGACGGCGGAGCGCGACGACGTGGACAACGATCGCACGGTGGGAATCCTGGCGCGCATGGCGGTGCTGCAGGCGCGGGCGGGCGTGGACGTGGTGGCGCCGAGCGACATGATGGACGGACGCGTGGGCGCGATTCGCGCGGCGCTGGATGCGGCGGGTTTCGCGGGGAAGGCGATCATGGCGTATTCGGCGAAGTTCAACTCGGGGTATTACGGGCCGTTTCGCGAGGCGGTGGGCAGTGCGCAGGCGGCGGGCACGCGTTTGCTGAGCAAGGCGACGTATCAGCTCAACCCGGCGAACCGGCGCGAGGCGATCCAAGAGGCGCTGCTCGATGAAGGCGAGGGCGCGGACATGATCATGGTGAAGCCGGCGGGACTGTATCTGGACATCATCCGCGACGTGCGGGAGCGGACGCAGAAGCCGGTGGCGGCGTATCAGATTTCAGGCGAATACGCGCAAATCCAGGCGGCGGCGCGTCTGGGCTGGCTGGATCTGGCGCGTTGCCGGCACGAGTCGCTGCTCGCAATCAAGCGGGCGGGTGCGGACATGATTCTGACGTATTTTGCGAAGGAGATGGCGAAAGCGTTGCGCGGAGCATAGGCGCAACGTCGCCCGCCAATCACGCGAAGCGACGCGAACGTAGGAGACCGATTGGTTCAGGCGCGCCGACGCAGGGTGCTGTGACGGACGCTGTAGCCGAAATAAACGGCGAAACCGATGGCCATCCAGATCGCGAGGCGCAGCCAGGTATCGAGCGGGAGCATGCACATCTGGCCCACGCAGGTCAGGACGCCGAGCGTGGAGACGAGCGGGAACCACGGCGTGCGGAACGGGCGCGGGAGATCGGGGCGTTTTGCGCGGAGCACCCAGACGCCAACGCACACGAGGGCGAACGCCATGAGGGTGCCGATGGAGATGAGTTCGCCGAGCAGATCGAGCGGGAGCAGACCGGCGACGATCGCAGCGACAGCGCCCGTGACGAGGGTGGTGAGGTAGGGCGTGCGGAAGCGCGGATGGAGCTTCGCAAAGATGGCGGGCAGCAAGCCATCCTTGGCCATGGAAAAGAAGATGCGCGGCTGGCCGAGAAGCGAGACGAGGGCGACGGAGGTGAGGCCGGCAAGGGTGGCGATCTCGATGCCGAAACGTAAAATAGGAGGCGCGCCGACGTGCTGAAGCGCGAAGACGAACGGGGCATCGACGCCGAGCTGCGGGTAGTGGACCATGGCGGTGAGCACGAGGGAGACGCCGATAAAGAGGAACGCGCACACGGCGAGGCAGCCGAGCAGGCCGATGGGCATGTTACGCTGCGGATGGCGCGTTTCCTGGGCGGCGCACGAGACGTTGTCGAAGCCGACATAGGCGAAGAAAATAACGGCGGCGCCCTTGAAAACGCCGCTCCAGCCGAATTCGCCGAAGGTCCCGGTATTCGCCGGGATGAAGGGACGCAGATTTTGCGCGGCGAGGGCGCGATGGCCGAAAATCCACCACACGCCGTAAGCCATCAAAGCGAGGAGCACGCCGACTTTGATGACGACCATGGTGTTGTTGAAATTCGCGGATTCCTTGATGCCGATCACGAGGATGAACGTGAGGATCGCGATGATCGCGATGGCGGGGAGATTGATGAATGCGCCCGTGGTCACGAGATGGCCTTTCTCAAGTGCGAAGGGCGCGGCGCTGACGGCGGCGGGCAGCGTGACGCCAAATTCGCCGAGGAGGCCCTGCACCGCACCGGACCAACTGACGGCGACGGCGGCACCGGAGAACAGATATTCCAAGATCAAATCCCAGCCGACGATCCAGGCGAGAAACTCGCCCATGGTCGCGTAGGTGTAGGTGTAGGCGCTGCCGGCGACGGGGATCATCGTGCTGAACTCCGCGTAGCACAGGCCGGCGAAGAGGCAGCAGATGCCGGAAAAGATGAACGAGAGGACAATCGCCGGGCCGGCGTATTGCGCGGCGGAAACGCCGGCGAGGACGAAGATGCCGGCACCGACGACGGAGCCGATGCCGAGGCTGATGAGGTTGAGCGGGCCGAGGTCGCGCTTCATGCGCGGGCCGCTCTCTGACTCCGCGATCAGCGTGGCGACGGGCTTCGTTTGGAAGAGGCGCATGGTGGGGCGCGCCGAAGCTGGCGAGCGGCCCGTGGGCCGGCGAGTGCGAAGATGCGCGCACAAAAAAGGCGGCCGATGAGGGCCGCCTGCAGGCTAAACGGAAGGAATTAGCTCAGCGCTTCCGGGAAGGACGCTTGGGCTTTTCGTCCTCATCTTCGTCGGACTCTTCGTCGTCCTCATCTTCATCCTCTTCGTCCTCATCCTCGTCCTCGTCGTCGCCCGCTTTGCCTTCTTTTTTCTCTTCTTCTTCGCCTTCTTCGTCTTCGTCCCAGCGGAGGGACTCGTCGTTTTTCAGCTTCTCCTCTTCCTCGGCGTCGAGTTCGGGGAGGTCGTCTTCATCGGCATCGGCTTCCTTGGCGGGATGCTCATCGTCGGATTCATAACCGGCGGGCATGTAGTCGAGGATGGCGGTGAGTTCGGCGAACGTGTGGAGCGCTTTGCCTTCGATGAAGTGGGTGTTTTGTTCTTCGCGAATCTCGTCTTCGACTTCGTCGACGGTGAGCTTGGACTCGAAGTCAAAGAGGTCGTTGAGCATCTTCACGCGGCAGCGGGTGACGTGGTCGAGGAGGTCGGCGTAAGGGCCGTTTTCCTCGTCGAGCAAATCGGGCAGGGCAAAGAGGCGTTCGTCAGAATCGAAGAGCGATTCCTTGGTGCGCTTCAGGCGCACGCGGCCGTCGCCGAGGTCCTTCTCGATCCGGAAGGCGATGAACGCGCGCTCCACGATTTCCTGATCGAAGCCGTAATCGCGCAGGGGATCGACGAGTTCGACGAGGTGACTGACCTGACGGGGATCGATGATGCTGAGGCCGTCGACGTCCCAGCGAACAGGGTCGCTGACTTCGTCGACCCACCAGTTATGATCTTCGCCGAGACGAACGATACACCAATCGAGAGTTTGCGTGGCTTTGGCCATAGAGACAGAGAGAGGAGACAGGGATGATTTTTGGCGCAGCGTGCGAGGGGAGGTTCAAAAAACAAGCACAAAAACCGGCGGAAAAGCGCGTGGACGGAGGGTGAAAAATCCCGGGCCGCGAGCGAATATAAGCCAGTGGGGCACTTGCCTTTTCAGGCGACGATTTCAGAGTCGGCGGTCTCATGGGCCGATTCTATAAAAACGTGACGCGCCGGCTGCTTTTCCGAATGGATGCAGAGCACGCGCATGAGTTGGCCGTGAGCGCGATGGCGGGTTTGGCGGCGGTGCGGCCGCTCGCGCGGCTCGTGGAGGCGATGGCGGCGGTGCCGGCGTGGGCCCGCCAGCCGGTGGCGTGCGGCGGGCTGATGTTTCCCAACCGGATCGGTCTGGCGGCAGGTTTCGACAAGAACGCGAGAGCGTGGCCGGCCGCGGCGGCGTTGGGTTTCGGGCACGTGGAGATCGGCACGGTGACGGCGCAAGCGCAGCCGGGGAACACGCGGCCGCGCGTGTTTCGTTATCCCGCGCAGGAGGCGGTGATCAACCGCATGGGTTTCAACAACGAAGGGGCGGCGGCCGTGGCGCAGCGGCTGGCGGGGCAGCCGGGCGTGGGGGCGCGGCGCATTCCGCTCGGCGTGAATCTGGGCAAGTCGAAGGTGGCTTCGCTGGACCAGGCGACGGCGGATTATTTGACGAGTTTTGCGGCGCTGGCGGACCATGCGGACTACGTGGTGCTGAACGTCTCCAGTCCGAATACACCGGATTTGCGGAAACTGCAGGACGAGGATCGACTGCGGGAGTTGCTGGGTGCGGTGACGGCGGCCAACCGCGCGCGCGGCGCGGGGGCCAAGCCCCTGTGGTTGAAGATCGCGCCGGATCTGAGTTTTGCGCAGATCGAGGCCGTCCTGCAGGTGATTGCTGAATTTGGGCTCACGGGAATCATCGCCACGAACACGACGCTCGGTCGGCCGGGGGCGCTGGCGGAGGCGAACGAAATCGGCGGGTTGAGCGGAGCGCCGTTGCGGCGGCGGGCAACGGAGGTGATCGCGTATATCGCGAACGCGACACAAGGGCGCCTCCCGATCATCGGCGTGGGCGGGATCATGGACGCGAGGAGCGCGAGTGAGAAACTCGATGCCGGCGCGACGCTGGTGCAGGTTTACACGGGGTTGATTTATCGCGGACCGTTTTTCGCGCGCAATCTGACGCTCGGCTTGGTGCATCGGCGGCCGCTGTGAACCTGCGGAGCATTGAGCGTCGCGGGTGGCGGGCGAATTAGTTGTCGGGAACTGACTCCGCGGAGGGCCGGGCGGCGTATGTGTAGGCACCGGCGATGACGACTCTTCCTATTTCAGAAAACGTGCGCGGGCGGGAAGCTGGCGCGGAAGCATTGGGCGGGCGGCGGCGCCGGGCCGCAGTGGGGAATTGAAATGAGCCGCGCCTCCGAATAGCCCTCGGTCGCCGTGCCGTTGTTCGATGCCGAAACCCTTGCGCAGCATCGCCGCCTCATGGCGCGGCTCGCCGCCGGCGAGCGCGAGGCGTTGCAACTGCTCTATCTGGAGTTCGCTCCGCTGCTGCACGGCATCGCCCGGCGGATGCTGGAGGACCCGGAAGACGCGCGGGATGCGGTGCAGGATGCGTTCATCAAGGCTTGGCGGCAGGCGGCGACCTATCGGGCGGAGCGCGGGGAAGTGGTTTCGTGGCTGGTTTTCATCGTGCGCCGGTCGGCGATTGACCGACTGCGCAAAGGCGCGCGGCGACGTCGTCTGCACGAGACGCTGCGGCGCGAGCCGGTGGAAATGGCGGAGCGGGAGGGAGGCGGGACTCCGCTTGATAGCGAAAATCTCGACGGCTACCTCGGACAACTGTCAGCGGCGCAGCGGCAGGCGCTGGAGCTGGCGTTTTTCGGAGGGTGCACGCAGGGAGAAATTGCGGAGGCGATGCAAACGCCGGTGGGCAACGTTAAGAATCATTTGCGGCGCGGGCTCATGAAGCTGCGTCAACTGGCAAAACCATGAGCGAAGATCTGAGAGAGGAAGCATTTTACTACCTGCTCGACGCGCTTGAGCCCGAGCGGCGGGCGGCGTTTGAGGAGCGGTTGGCGCGCGAGGAGATGGCACGGGCGGCGTTGCGGGCAGTGGCGGACGGTTGCGCGTATTTCGCGGGGGAAACGGCACCGGCGGAGGCGATGGCGGCGGCGGATCAGCGGGGCGTGCTGATGGCCTTGCGGGCGGAGACTGCGCCGAAACCGTTGGCGGTGGTGCGGAGCGCGCCGGGACGCGGCGGGCGTTGGGCGTGGCCGCTCGCGGCGGCGGTGTTGCTGGGGCTGAACGCGTGGCAGTTTTTTGGCGGGGGAGCGGTGGTGACGACGGGGCGCGTGGGGCGCGGAGGAAAGGAAGCCGTTGGTGACAGGAGGAAGGCCGGGGAGGATCGCGAGGCGTTGGCCAACGGGAGCGCGACGGATGGAGCGGCGCGGGGTCGCGACGCGCGGGCCGGCGAATCCGGGACTGGCGTGGGGCGCGACGGCGGATCGGCGGCGAAGGAGTTGCAGCGGCTCACGACGTTGCGCGGCGATTACGCGAAGCTCGAACGCGCGAGCGAGACGTTGCGCGCGGAATACGACGACATCATCCGGCGGCTGGCGCAGCGGGCGCTGGTGGAGCACGGCGTGGGGCGACTGGCCGCGATGGAGCTGGTGGACCCCGCCAGTTATGCGCGAGGTGAACGGAAAGGGTTGATGGATTTGGCCCGAGGGATTTTGACGCAGCCGGGCATTGTCGCGGTGGGACCGGCGACGACGACGCCGCCCCCGGCGACCCCGGCGCCAGAGGCGCCGGAGCAAAAGAGCGTGGTGGTGTTGCCGGGCGAGGTGGCGTCGTGGGGTGGCCAGGGAGTAACAGCGGCCGTGCCATTGACGACGGGCGGAAGCACCGCGGTGCCGGTGACACCGCCGATGACCACCAGTCCGCCGCCCACGGCCACGCCGGAATCGGCGGGCGCGCCGCAGTCGGCCTATGCCTGGTCGGTGTTCGACGAAGCGGAGCATCAAGGGTATCTCAACCTTTACCATTTGCCGACGGTGCCGGAGGGGCAGTCGTTGCAGTTGTGGGTGAAGCCGGCGGATTCGACGATCTACGAGCGCGTGGGCGAGGTGCCGGCTGAGTTTTACGGGCATTCGGGCAGCGTGTATTACCAGTTGCCGGAGACCTCGGCGACGCCGGTGGAAATCCTTGTGACGCAGGAGCCAAAAGGAGCTCCGCCGGAGGCGCCGACGGGGCCGGAGGTGTTGCATGGACCGTGAGCGACATGCCGAGAAGGCGGCTCCGCGGGGCGTGGGGCAGGAAGTGATTTCGGGGCTTTACAAGGCCGGAGCGACCGCTCTTATTCCGCCTTCCCTGTCTTGTTTTGCTCGGGTGGTGGAATTGGTAGACACACACGTTTGAGGGGCGTGTGCCGTAAGGCGTGCAGGTTCGAGTCCTGTCCCGAGCACCAGACAAAGCCGCGCGCAAAGCGCCCGGCACCGCTGAACGGCGGAAAAGATCGGCCGGCGGGGCGTGGTGGGCCGAGCCCGGTCTGAGCGCTCGGTCGGTCGGCGGAGCGGTTGCAAACCGGTGTGGGCGCGCACCGCGGAAATATCTTACGCGGCGGGCGGGGCAGCGAGGAAGTTGCCGTAGCTGATCAAGCTGACGGCACCGAGCAGCAGGGCGATGCCGACGGCGACGAGCAGTTTCGTGGCGGGACGGCACGCCCGCCATTCGCCGATGGCCACGCCGAAGCCGGCGCTCAAAAGGATGAGGAGGATCATGTGGATGGCCCAGCTGGAGAACTTAAACTGGCCCATGCGCACGTGACCGAGGCCGTAGAAAAAGAATTGAAGATACCAGAGCAGGCCGGTCACGAGCGCCAAGAGGTAGTTGCGAGAGAGGCGGGCCTGGTCGTTGACCTGGGTGAACTCACCCCAGGTGCGGCGGCGGGTCGCGATGAAGATCGTATAGAGCAGCGTGGTGGTGAAAGCGCCGCTGTTGGAGAAAAGGTAGATGACGTTGCCCTGAAAATAACCGGCGCCGTGCCGGGCGGCGACATCGGCGATGGGCTGGCCGGCGAGCAGCGCGAAGTTGAAGACGGCGGAGATGATGCCGGCGAGGAGGCAGATGAGCAGGCCGACGCGGGCGTTAAAGGCGTCGGGCGTGCGCGCGTCCGCGAGTTCGTGCTCTTTGCGGAAACCGGCCCAGCCGGTGGCGAGCATGGCGCTGGCGCCGAGGAAGACGCCAGCGACGACGAAAATGCCGGCGCGCTGGCCGAGCGTGGCGCCGAGTTGACCGGCGAGGAGCGGCGGCACGAGGGTGCCTACGACGCAGGACACGCCGATGGCGACGGCGTAGGTGAGCGAGTAGCCGACGTAGCGGATGGCGAGGCCGAAGGCGATGCCGCCGATGCCATAGAAAACGCCGAGTGAATAGGATTTAAGCATCGCGCTGCCCGGCGCCTCATGGAGCACAGCGGCGAGTTCGGGAATCGTCAGCCACGCAAAAATCCACGGCAGGATGAGCCAGCACGCAGCGGCTTGGACGACCCAGTAGGTCGTCCAACTCCATTGGCGGACGCCCCGGAATGGAGCGTAGCAAAGCGCGGCGCAGGCGGCGCCGATGCCGTGCAGAAGAGTGCCGAGCAGGGGTGACGGGGTGACAGGAGACATGAATGCGTTGGGGGAACGAGCCGTGATGGGCGACGAGGGGGGGCGGCGGTATTTGAGGAGGCGGAAACGCCCGCCGTAAAGCACCGTTCGCCAAACGACACGGAGATAAATGGGAAAAATCCGAACGGGCGTGTGGGCCGCGGGCGCGAACGCTTTGCTTCGGGCGGACGCGGTGGTCCGACAAAGCTATAGTGGCAGCACACTTTTTTGTTTTCGGGACGTGCGGGTGCCATCACGCTCGGCCAATGAGAGTGACCTCCCCTAGGCTCGCCGCCGGTTGGCTGGCGCTAATGTTAGGCCTGGTAACGGGTGTATGCGCGGAAGCGCGCGCGCCTTTGATTCCGATTGAGGACCTGTTCGCCGACCCGGAAATGCGCTCGGTGCAAGTCGCGCCGGACGGGCAGCATCTGGCGTTTCTCGCGAAGCTCGGCACCGGGAGAATCGGGATCGCGCTGATGGATCTGCAAACCGGGCAGGCGGAAGCGCTGGTCGCGGCCAAAGACGAAAACTATTCGTCGTATTTTTGGAAGGGGTCAGACCGGATCGTGTTTGGCGGTGACATTGGCGGGCGCGAAAGCACGGCGCTGCGCTCCATCAGCCTATCGAAGCGCCGGGTGACCGAACTGGCGGAAGCCTATAAGGAACTGGTCGCCGATCGCGCGAACCAGGCAATGATCATGGATCGATTACATTTCGATCCGAACCATATATTAATTTACGGTAATCGCAGTGTCGGGAGTTGGACGTTCCGTTTGTATTCGCTGGATGTCCGCACGGGCGAGCGTTTCGCCGTCCCGGGCATCGATGACACCGGCGCCACGCTGGACATCATTGTCGATAATGCCGGCGTCGTGCGCGGGCGAACGATTGTGCGCGGCGGGAATCGCATCCACGAGATGCGGCAGGACGGCAAGAGCGCCTTCTTCAAGGTGGCCGAGACGGAAGGAGACGCGGGCATGATCTCACCGTCCTGGTCGCCGCAAGCTTTCGCAAAAGACAATGATACGGTCTATGTCCTTGTGCTCGGCGATGACGGGGAGATCCGGTTGCGGTCGTATCGGGTGTCCACCCGGTCATTTACCGACGAGGTAAATTACGAAGTGGAGAGCGATCCAGGCGACGTGGTGATGTCGCGGGATCGATCGAAGTTGCTGGGCATTTATTATACGACGGATCGAGAGCACGTGCACTGGTTCGACGCTGATCGCGCCAAGCTGCAGTCGGAAATCGATGCGGCACTCCCGTCCACGTTCAACCGGGTGGTCAGTTCGTCGGACGATGAAAAGGTGCGGGTGATCGTGGCGACTTCGGACGTGTCGCCGGGAACCTACTATTTACTGGACCAAAGCCGGGACAAGCCGCGCCTCATGCGGATTGGCGCGTATAATTCCAAACTCAAGGAGTCGGATTTGCGGCCGATGAAGCCGATTTCATATAAGGCGCGGGACGGTCTCACGATTCACGGTTACCTGACGCTGCCGGCGGGGGCGGAAGGCAAGCGGGTGCCGCTGATCATCCATCCGCACGGCGGGCCTTACGGCATCCGCGACGAGTGGGGTTACGATCCGGAGGTGCAGCTCATGGCCAATCGCGGTTATGCCGTGTTGCAGCCCAATTATCGCGGCTCCGGCGGCTATGGCGTGTCGTTCCTGCTGGCGGGGCGGAAAGAGTGGGGCGGCAAGATGCAGGACGATCTTACAGACGGAGTGAAATGGGCGATTGCGCAGGGCATCGCCGACCCGGACCGGGTCGCGATCGTGGGGGCGAGTTACGGTGGTTACGCGGCGCTCGCGGGGGTGACGTTTACGCCGGACCTGTATTGCTGCGCCGTCAACTATGTCGGCGTGTCAGATCTTTCGATCATCGCGGGTTTTGCGCGCAACAATTTGGGCGATCGCACCTATGCGAAGAATTGGATCGGGGACGACGCGGAGTATCTGCGCACGCGCTCGCCGGTGAACTACGTGCAAAACATCCGCGTGCCGACGCTGCATGGTTACGGCGACAACGATCCGCGCGTCGATATCGACAACTGGAAGCGGTTGAAGCGGCAGTTGGACAAGTATGGGAAGAAATACACGTTCGTCCGGCAGGCGGAGGAGGGGCATGGATTTCGCCACGAAGACGCGCGCGTGGCCTTCTATCGTGAAGTGGAGAAGTTTCTCGCGGCCAACATTCCGAATGGCGGCAAGGTCGAGGTCGGGCCGGATCGGGTGCTCGAGATGCCAGCCAAGAAGCCGGCCGCCGAGTAAGCGACGGGTGGGAATCCGACGAAATGGAATGTCGCGCGCGTTGCGGGGCCTGCTGCATCGCGCCGTCCATTTCGTCGGCGATTCCGGGAATGCCCGGCGGCAAGCCGGCCGGGGTCAGGTGCGTGCAACTTTTGCCGGATAATCGCTGCGCGATTTTTGGGCGCCCGGAGCGGCCGGCCGTCTGTCTGAGCCTGCGACCGCACGAAAGCATGTGCGGGGCGAGTCGAGAAGAGGCGCTGGCAATCCTCGGCGCGCTCGAACTGGCGACGCGGACGGAGGCAGGGTGACGAAACCGGGAGGGGCGGGGCGTGGTTCCCGTGGAAACACCACACCGCGCGGAAAGCGCGGACGCGGCGCCGACTCAGGCGTAGGCGAGCGTGAGGCCGCGCGGTTGCGGGGCGACGGAGCGTTTCCATTCGCGCCAGGCCGCCGCGAGTTGGTCGGCTTCGTTTTCCGTGAGGCGGCGGGTTTCTTCGGCAGGGAAGCGAAACGCGGGGAGGCGCCACCGCAGTTGCACGGAACCGAAGCCAGCGTCGTCGCGGACTTCGATCGTGACGCGGGTGGTCAGGTGGGATCCATCATCAAAGTGCAGACGGCTGACGTCGAGCGTCTGGCCGTGAAGGCAAAGCAGGTGAGCAGTGGAGTAGGGGCGGTGGTGACTGGGCATGAGAAAGAGCATAGCGAGTCGCCGGTTTCATTTATATCCGGCGTTTTCCGCGACGGATGGGGGAAAAACCGCCCGGCGATCAGGCGAGGCGCCGCCGATTGGCGGCCGGGGGCGATGGCGCGACGTGCATCCGAGGCAGGCCTAAAATGCCGTAAAGGTTGCGTTAGCATGACCGCAGATCGCGGCGCGCTTTCGTTCAGGCGAAAACGCTTTCACGTGTGTGACGGAAAACCACGGGGCGCGCGAATCGGCCCGCAACGGGCGCGAGTCAGTGTTTCCCCGCGACGGAGCATCGTGTTAAGTCCGTCGAGGGAAGGCTGGGATGGCCGGGGGCGGTTGCGCTTTGCGGGCGGGCGATTTGCGTGCACGCATGTATCGGTTTCCGCGTCGCTTTCGCTGGTTTCGATGGACGGTGATTCTCGTCGGGCTCTATGGCCTCGTGGGTTTCTTTGCACTGCCGCCGCTGATTCGCACGCAACTGCCCAAGCGCTTGTCGGTTGAACTCGGGCGCACGGTCACGATCGGCAGCGTGCGCGTGAACCCGTTCGCGCTCTCGGCGACGTTGGAAAATGTGAACATCACCGAGCGCGACCGGCGCGGCTCGTTTGTCAGTTGGAAGCGGCTCTATGTGAACGCCGATCCGCTGGCATCGTTGTTTGGCGAATGGGTGATCGGGGCGATCGAGCTCGATGGGTTTCAGGGCAACGTCGCGGTGGGCGCGGATGGCGGGTTGAATTTTTCCGATCTGCTCGCGGACGCGAAGGGCGATTCCGCGGACGCTCGCGGTGGCGCCAAGGAACACCGGCCGGTGCGCATCGGGCGGCTGCAAGTGACGCGGGCGCAGGTGAGCGTGCGCGACGAATCGCGGCGACAGGAGTTCACGACGCTGGTGGGGCCGGTGACGTTCCTCGTGACGGGGTTTCGCACGGGCGGCCGCGCGGATTCGCCGTATGCCTTTGAGGCGACGACGGAGGCGGGAGAGAAAATCGCGTGGCGCGGGACGCTGACGACGGCGCCATTCCGCTCGAGCGGTGAGTTTCACCTGGATGACGTGTTGCTGCCGAAATATGCGCCCTATTACAGCGCATCGTTGGGCGCAGTGGTTGAGGACGGACGCGTGTCGGTCGGTGGGAAATACGAAGCGGATTTTGGGGCAGGCGAAAGGAAGCTGGCGATCGCCGGTGCGACGGTGGCGGTGCGTGATTTGCGGATCGTCGAGCCCGGAGCGACTGAACCCATGCTCGCCTTGCCCAAGGTGGATGCGACCGAGATCGACGCCGATGCGTTGGCGCGGCGGGTGGACATTGCCCGCCTGGCGGTGGCGGGCGGCAGCGTGTCGGTGCGGCGGGAGGCCGACGGAAAGTTGAGTTGGGAGCGAGTGTGGACGCCGGCTCAGTTGACCGTGCAACCAGGCGGAGCGAGCGTCGCGCGCGGGGCGACGACAGGGGCATCGGTTGATCGAGACCGCACGCCGGATGTGCGGGCGCAGGCGATCGCCATCACGGGGTTGAAGGTCCACGCGACCGATCGCACGCTCCCGCGGCCGGCGGACGTGACGTTGAACGCCCTGAAGTTAAACGTGAAAAACTTCTCCCTGGCGGAGGGCTCGCCGATGCCGCTGCAAATGGGTTTTGACTGGGCGCCGGAAGGAGCCGTGCAAATCGACGGCACGGTGACCCTGAAGCCGAGTCTCGCGGCGAATGTCGTGGTGGTGGCCACGAAGATGGCGCTCGCGCCGATGAGCCCGTATCTCGAGCAGCACTTCAACGCGCGCATCGCCGCAGGGACGTTGTCGACGCAGAGTCGCGTGCAAATCAACAGCGGCGGGACGGGACCGGCGGTGAACGTGGGCGGCGACGCGTCGCTGACGGGATTCAAGCTCACGGAGGGAACGGAGGGAGCGCCGGTGGCAGGTTGGACGGACTTGGCGCTGGAAAAATTTTCGGCTTCGACGAGCGAGCCGCTCACCGTGGCGGTGGACGAAGTGAAGCTGGCGGGGCCAACGGCGAACCTCGTGCGGCGAGCGGATGGCACTTGGAACGTGGCCGGCCTGCGGCGGGCGACGGCGCAGACGCCGGAGACTACGAGTGCAGCGACGCCGTCGATTTTGTTGCCGGGTATGTCCGCAGGAAGCGGGGGAGCGGCGGAACCGGAACCAAAGATTTCGATCGGACGCGTGACGATCAACGAGGGCGAGTTCGCGTTTACGGATCAGTCAATCAAACCGGCGGTGCGGATGGCGCTGACGCAATTTGGCGGAGTGGTCACGGGGTTGTCATCGGAGCACGGGGCGAAGGCAAATCTGGACCTCAGCGCGAGGGTGGATGGATCGGGACCGGTGAAAGTGACGGGGCAGGTGGATCCGTTGGGTCGGGAGAAATCGGCGGCGTTGAACGTCGATCTGCGAAATGTGGACCTGGTGCCGCTCAGTCCGTATGCCGCGAAATTCGCGGGCTACGAAGTCGCGCGGGGAAAGTTGCAGGTCGACGTGACGTTTCACCTGAAAGATGCGGCGTTGAATTCGGCGGACGTCATCACGCTCGATCAATTCACGTGGGGCGCGGCGAGCGACAGTCCGGCGGCGACGAAGCTGCCGGTGCGGCTGGGCGTGGCGTTGTTGAAGGATCGCGAGGGTAAGATCGTGCTCGACGTGCCGGTCGAAGGGAATGTGGACGATCCGAATTTCCGGGTGAGCCGCGTGGTGTGGCACGCGATCGGCAACGTGCTGACGAAGGCGGCGACGTCGCCGTTCGCACTGTTGGGATCGATGTTTGGCGGCGGAGGAGACGAGTTGTCGTGGCAGGATTTTGCGGCGGGTTCGAGCGAACTGCAGGCGGGCGAAGAAAAGAAGCTCGCGACGATGGTGAAGGCGTTGACGGAACGGCCGGGGCTGAGTGTGGCAATCGAAGGCGGCTACGACGCGGGCGTGGATCGACCGGCGTTGCAGGAGCAGAAGTGGAAAGAGCAGTTGCGGGCGCAGGTGCAGCGACTGCGCGGATCAACGGCGGCGTCGGCGCCACGAGGCGAACCGCTGGCCGCGACGGGTGAAGAACGCGCGGAAGCGGTGAAGGCGCTTTACGCGCGGACGTTTCCGGGCGGCGTGGAGGTGCCGATGTCGTCGCCGGATGAGGCGGCTGAGCGAACCGCGGAGAACGCGGATGCCGCTCCGGCCGCGAAATCCGCGCCGCCGGCGGCGAAGAAGAGTGGGAATATCGGCTTGGTGGAGCGCACGTGGGGATTTTTGACCTCGTGGCGGAAGCGTCGGGAGGAGAAGCACGAGGAAAAACTGGCGGCCGCGGCGGCGGAGCAGCGGCGGCGGGAAGCGGAACGCGATGCGCAAAAGGAGGCCGACGCGGCGGCGGCGGCGCGCGGGGAAAGGGGCGGCGTCATTGGCCTGCCCATCGCCGACATGGAGGCGCGGCTGAAGCAGCGCGTGCAGGTGACGCCGGACGATTTGCGGGCGCTGGCGGAGGCGCGGGCGCGGGCGGTGCGCGACTACTTTACGCAGGCGGGAATCGCCGGTGAGCGGGTGCTTCTCACGTCGGCGGGTCAGAGCGCGCCCGAGCAAGCGGCGCCGCGGGCGACCTTGTCGTTGCAGTGAAACGACGTGCGGGGCGGCGCGTGCGTTTACGGAAAGACGTCAGGGCCGCCGGCTCAATGCGGGTTGGCGAGCGAGGGCATCGCGGCGAGTTCGGCGGCGAGTGATTCGAGCCACGCGAGGGCCTCGCGGCAGTGGGACGGGATGGCGGCGGGGTCGGCGACAAACATCAGGCGTTGCAAGCGCGCAGCGTCGGCGGCGGGAAGCGTTTGGTGAAGGTAGCGGTTGCCCCAATTGTGGCGGAGCGGGTCGTGTTTGATGCGGAGCATTTCCACAAGGGCGGTGAGCACGATGCTTTGATACCAGTGCAACGCGTCGATGAGGTGCCCGCGGCGGAGTTCCTTGTCGGGGAAATGGCCGAAGAATTTCAGGCGGGCGGTGAGCTGCGCGAGACGATCGCGGAGCCGCGTCTCAAGCGCGAGGCGGTCGACAGGACGCGGGCGCGCGAACAGGCCGGCGCGATCAAAGAGCACCGGGGGCCGGCCGTGGAGCTCGTCGTTGAATTTGTAAGGCGCGCTGAGCTTCATCACGCAAAAGTCGAGCAGGAGCCACGGCGGTGAGCCGGTGAAGCGGTAGAAGCGCTGGCTGTGGCCGTGCCAGGCGGGCTCCGGCACGATAAGGCGGTCGTCGACGGGGGCGATTTTCGCGAGCGCGGACTCGACAGCGGCGAAGGCATCAGGGACGTGATCGTCGTCCACGACGGCTTGGAGATCGGCATCGCTCCACGTGTCGGTGCGGCCAAAGGACGCGGAGCCGCCTTCCCACAGGGTGTGAGCCCAGGGTTGGTTTTCGAGGGCGGTGTGCACGCAGGCGATGAGCGTGAGGCGATCGAGGGCGGGCGAAGGCATGCGACAAGGAAGGCAAAAGACGGTGGCGCGGTCAACGAGCCGGCGGATCCATGCGCGGCGGGGTTGCGTGGAGGAACGGGAGCCGCCAAGTTGCGCGCTCCATGGCCAAACCTGACGACGCACCGACGATTATTTTTTCGATGCTGGGTGTCTCGAAGAAAATCGAGCGCAAGGAAATCCTCCGCGACATCTCGTTGTCGTTTTACTACGGCGCGAAGATCGGCGTGCTGGGGCTCAACGGCTCCGGCAAGTCGTCGTTGCTGCGGATCCTCGCGGGGCGGGACACGGAGATCGACGGGAGCGTGCATTTCGAGCCGGGTTACAACGTGGGCTTGCTGGAGCAGGAGCCGCAATTGACGCCGGGCAAAACGGTGCGCGAGTGCGTGGAGGAAGGCGTGAAGCACTTGACGGATCTGACGGCGGCCTACGACGCGACGTGGGATGACATCGGCGCGGCGGAAACGGATGAGCAGCGCGATGCGATCACGAAGAAGCAGGGCGAATTGCAGGAGGAAATCGACCGGCTCGGTGCGTGGGATGTGGCGCCGCAAGTGGAGATGGCGATGGACGCGCTGCGGTGTCCGCCGGGCGATCAGCCGGTGGAGAAGCTTTCGGGGGGCGAGCGGCGGCGCGTGGCGCTGGCGCGGTTGTTGTTGCAGAAGCCGTCGATCCTGCTGCTCGACGAGCCGACGAATCACCTCGATGCGGAGAGCGTCAACTGGCTGGAGCAGCACTTGGCGCGTTACGAGGGCACGGTGATCGCGGTGACGCACGACCGGTATTTTTTGGACAACGTGGCGCAGTGGATTCTGGAGTTGTCGTATGGGCACGGGATTCCGTGGAAGGGGAATTATTCGTCGTGGCTGGAGCAGAAGCAGCGGCGGAGCGCGGTGGAGCAGCGCACGGAGGACCGGCGGCAGAAGGCGATGGCGCGCGAGCTGGAGTGGATCCGCTCGTCGGCGAAGGCGCGGCAGTCGAAGGGGCAGGCGCGCATCAACGCTTACGAGTCGATGCTGGCGCAAAACGTCGCGGAGAAAGAGCGGGAGTTTGAGGTGATCATCCCGCCGGGGCCGCGGCTGGGGGCGCTGGTGGTGGAGGCGAAGGACCTGGCGAAGAGTTACGGCGACAACGTGCTGTTTGAAGGGGTGAATTTTTCGCTGCCCCCGGGCGGAATCGTGGGCGTGATCGGCCCGAACGGCGCGGGCAAGACGACGTTGTTCCGGTTGATCGTGGGCGCGGAGCAGCCGGATCGCGGAGAGTTGCGCGTAGGCCCGACGGTGAAGATCGCGCACGTGGATCAGTCGCGTGATTCGCTGCCGGACGCCGAGACGATCTGGCAGGCGATCAGCGGCGGCGAGGAGATCATGAAGCTGGGCGGGCGCGAGGTGAACAGCCGGGCGTATTGCGCGCAGTTTGGTTTCACGGGCGCGGATCAGAGCAAGAAAGTCGGCGTGTTGTCGGGCGGGGAGCGCAACCGCGTGCATCTCGCACGATTGCTGAAGAGCGGCGCGAACCTGATTTTGTTGGACGAGCCGACGAACGATCTCGATGTGAACTCGATCCGCGCGCTGGAGGAGGCGTTGGAAAATTTCGCGGGGTGCGCGGTGGTGGTGTCGCACGACCGGTGGTTTCTGGACCGGGTGGCGACGCACATCCTGGCGTTTGAAGGCGAGAGCACGGTGCACTGGTTCAACGGCAATTTCTCGGCGTATCAGGAGGATTATCGCCGGCGGAAGGGGAAGGAGGCGGATCAGCCGCACCGGATCAAATATCGGAAGCTTGCGCGGTGAGGACGGACGGCAGGCTCAGACGCGAACAAACATGCGATGATGGGCGTGGGAATAAATGGGGGCGTGGATTGCTCCTAGGAACATGAAGTGGCAATGTGCGGCCTTGGGCTTGCTGGCGTTGATGATCTGCGGTTGTCGCGATGATTCCACGACGCGGCCGGCGCGAAAAACCGAAATCAACATGGATGCAAAAACCGAATCGATCGTGCTCGGCGGGGGATGTTTCTGGTGCACGGAAGCGGCGTATGAATTGCTGCCCGGCGTGACGGACGTCGTGAGTGGTTACGCGGGCGGTGATGAACCGAATCCGACGTATGAAGCGGTGTGCGCCCACGCGACCGGCCATGCGGAGGTGGTGCAGGTGACGTTCGATCCGGCGCAGGTTTCGCTGGAAAAAGTGCTCAATTATTTCTGGCAGATTCATAACCCGACCCAGGTGGGCGGGCAGGGCAACGATCACGGGCCGCAGTATCGGTCGATCATCCTCTACGCCGATGAGGCGCAGCGCGCGGCGGCGGAGGCCTCACGCGCGGAGGCGGCGAAGACGTTTCGCGATCCAATCACGACGGAGATCGTGCCGTTGAAGAAATTCTGGCGGGCGGAGGAGTATCATCAGGATTACTTCCGGAAGAATCCGAACGCCGGTTACTGCAGCTATGTGATCGCGCCGAAGGTGCGGAAGCTGGAGCACAAGCTGGCGGCGGAGCAGAAGTGACGGCGGGGGCGGAAGCTCATCGCGCTGATTCGAGCCAGCGGAGGTTGGCGTCGCGGTAATCGATGCGGCTGAGGTAGTATTTCGGAGTGCGGAATTCGAGCCAGCGGTTGCGGTCGGTGTTGATGCCGAAAGCGCCGGGGTAGCGCTGGAGCAGGCGGTCCACCCCCGGGGCATCGAGAAGCTGGGCGATCGCGAAGTTTTTGGGGTCCTGCACGCGCACCGCATCCCGGGCGGCGGCGAGGTCGGGCGCGGAAAGCCAGCGGGAGACCGTGACCATATTAAATTGCTGCGGCGTCACCGAGGCGAGGAGACAAGCCTGCCCGCCCACCTGCCAGACCGAGACGTGGTCGAATACGGCGCGGGCGGTGCCGAGGATGGTGCCGATTTCGCGGGCGCTCAGATGGTGGAGCTGGACCCATTGCACCAGCACGCCGCCGGGGGCGAGGCGGTCGCGTGCGAGCGCATAGAACTCGCGCGAATAGAGATTGGTGGCGCCGGCATACCACACGGAGGTGAGTTCGATCTGGATGAGGTCGTAAGGCTCGCGGGCGCGCAGCAGGAAATTGCGGCCGTCTTCGAGGTGGACGGCAACGTTGGCGCGGTCGAAAACGCCGGCGTTGATGCCGGCAAACTCCGCGCGCGCTCCCGCGATGTTGGCGGGGGAGAGATCAACGATGTCGACCCGGCCGAAGCCGAGACGGGCAATGACGGAGGCGGTCTGACCGGAACCGGCGCCGATGATGAGGGCGCGGTCCCGTGTGGGCGCGTGGGTGGCGGCGACGACGGCGAAGCCGACTTGGGCGGGGACTTCACCCGCATCATCGGCCTCGAATTTTCCGTTTTGCAGAAGAGTTTTGGTGATGCCGCCGTTGGCCCGGGGCGTGGCGGTGACAGTGACGAAGCCGGACTGAAAGTCTTCGGCGAACCAAAGCAACCGGGCTTGCGGGCTGAGTGACGGCTGCAGGTAGACGCCGAATCCGCGGGTGAGCTCGAGCCGGTTCCAAGGC
Organism: Horticoccus luteus; assembly: GCF_019464535.1. GTDB lineage: Bacteria > Verrucomicrobiota > Verrucomicrobiia > Opitutales > Opitutaceae > Horticoccus > Horticoccus luteus. The sequence continues at coordinate 901,745 of NZ_CP080507.1, forward strand.
GGTAAAACGGCGAGAAGGAGCAGGCCGGCGAGGCCGGGTGCGACCCACGCCAGGCGCAACGACCGGCGCAGGACAAGGGCGAGCCAGCCCGCAGCGGCGAGCAACGCGAAGCCCAGCAGCGTGTGTTCGGCGCCGAACGCGGGGATGAGGACGAAGCCCGTGACGAGCGCACCTCCGACGCAGCCGAGGACATTGGCGACGCTCAGGCGGGAGACATGAGCGCTGTCGCTTCTCGCGTCGAGCAGCAGGGGAAAGATCCGGCCGAGCAGGAAAGCCGGAGGCAGCACGATCAGGCAGATCACGGCGAACTTGAACATTTCGCCGCTCCAGAACCACCGCAGCCCGAGCAGGCCGGCGAACCACGCGAGCATGCGGCCGGCCCAAGGCCAGAGAGCGTTGCTCACGGCCAGCGCGGCGACCAGCCAGCCGATGGTAGCAGGGAGCGAAGTAAACGCGCGCCGTGCGACGTCATGGGCGGCCAGCGTCAGCGCGAGCAGAACGGCCGCCAGCAGCCAGGAAAAGCTATACACACTGGCTCCGCAGACGGCGGCGATGAGGTGGAACCAGAGGACTTCCAGCGCGAAAAAAGCGAAGCCGGCGGCGAAGGACCAGAGGATGGGCTGAACGAGGGAGAGGTTGAAGCGTGGACCGGCGGGAGGATGGAAGGGAGGGACTAGTTTCGCCGGCAGTGATGCGGTTGTATCGGCGAGTGCTGTCACGGCCGCAACCGGCGCAGCCTGCACCGCGCCCAGTCCGGACCACAAAGCCACGCCGACAAACGCGGCGAGCAGGGCGGCAAACCAGAGTGCGCCGTTGGCCCCGATCGTATTGAACAGGAGCACCGGCGCGCCGAACGTAAAGGCAAAGGCACCGGCGAGGTTGATGGCGTAGTAGCGCGGCAGGGATCGGCCCTGCAAGTCACGGTGGCCGGCCAGCACGGCGGCGAGCGTGGGCAACTCTGCTCCCATGGCGAACGTGGGAGGCAACAGCCAAATGACGGCAAGCGCGATGCGGACCAAGGTGAGCGAGGCGGCGCTGGTGCCGGTCGTCGCCAGCCATCCGCCCAAGACACGGTCGGCGGAGAAAAATCCGATCGCGAACAGCGCCGCCCACGCGCCGATGAACAGTTCGAGCAGTGCCAACCGGCGCACCGCGCCGACAGACCGCCGCGGGCAAAGCCATGCGCCGAGCGCGAGGCCGGTGAAGTAAACGGCGAGCACGATGGTCGCGGCCGGCCGGCTCGCGCCAACAAGCGTGGAGAGATATTTTTCGGCCACCTGTTCGAGAATCAGCGCGGTGCCGCCGGAGAAGAAGACGGCGCCGGCGAGCAGGCGGGCGGGAACGGCCGCGCGTGGGCCGGCAAACGGCGCGACGGCGGAAGAGACGGCTGCCGGCGCGGGCCGCGCCGGCCGGAACAATCTGAAAGCAACCCAGGCGGGCAGGCCGGAGACGATGAGCGCGGCAGGCCACGCGAGCCACGGCGGGATGGGTGCAAATTTACCCCAAAGCACCAGCACAAGGAGCGACAACGCGAGCGAACCGGCCAGGGTCCAGCCGAGCCGGCGGCGCACCGCGGGAGGCGCGCCGAGAGCCGGCAGCGGAGGATCGCCGGTGGGCGGGAAGCGGCGGATGCCGACGTCGGCCAGCCACCAGCAGAAGATCGTGAACGGCACGGCGGCGCAGACATCGACGAGGTAATGGACACTGAAAGTGAGCGTTGAAGCGATCTCGCCCAAGCCGAGCGGAAGCCAGAGCCAGAAGAGCCGGCGCCGGTGGCACCAGGCCGCGGCGAGCAGGGCGAGCGAGAACGCCACATGCAGCGACGGCATGACGTTGCGCAGCAAATCCGGACGGGTGATGAAGCGCTCGGGGCCGTCGAGCGCGGCCTCGCGGAGCGAAGCAAGCAAGGCGGGGTTGCGGGGGAGGGTGGACGCGGCCCGGTAAAGTTCAGGAAACGCATAGGCCGGCCCCACCGCCGGCACGGCCCAATAGGTGATGTTACCGAGCAGCGCGATCAACAGGATCGCCAGCAGGCAACGGCGGAGGCCGGCGAAGTCGCGCGCGAAGTGCAGACTGGCCGCCACGCCGCCGATCAACAGTCCAAGCATCGGATAGACGCAGCGGGTGAGCGCGTCGGCCCAAGGATGAGCCGCGACCCAGGAGGCGCAGACCTCAAGCGGATTGAAGCCGAACGACACGTCCATGCGCAGCAGGATGCGGTCCACGACTTCGGGCCGCGCCAGGCGGGTGGCGGAAAGCAGATATCCGCCGGTCAGGAGGTAAAAGAACAGTGTGCACCAGTGGCGGCCGACGTCGCGCGCGCAGGCGCCAATGTCACGCCAGCGTGTCAAACCTGTGACGGCCAGGACCAGGGTGAGGACCGCGCTCACCGCGAAGAGAGCGAGGATGAGCCCTTGGAGAAACCAGCTGGTCCACCGGTAACTCGTCCATACGAAGGCCTGCAACAAACCCGCGGTCAGTGCGAGGGAGAGAACGCCCCAAGTGATGCCGAGCGCCCGCCGGGGGACGGGCGGAACCCGGCGCAACAGCAGGGCCATGAACACGACCACCACGGCGACAAAAATGCCGGCGCCAAAAGAGTCGGCGAGATGGGAGTAGGCCAGTTGGTCGAAGCGCGAGAAACGCAAATGCGTCGCCCGCATGGCCAGGGGAACGGCGACGCAGGCGGCGAGAAAGATCCAGACATCGGGTCGGCGCAGGACGCGCCGCAGCCAAAGGGAGAAGGCCGGCACGTCGTCCGGTATGCCGACGCGCGGGAGACGGGTCAAGCGCGGCACCGCTCGCGACGGGCGAGCTGGCGGCGGCGCAGGGTGAGGGCGGAAAGGAAGGCAACGACGCCCAATCCGAGCCCTACGGTTGCAGGTTCAGGTATGGCCGTGGCCGTGAGCTGGAGTGCGCTGCCGCTGACGGCGAAGCTGTAACTGTAGCCCGGGAGAGTCGTGCCGAGGGTGAAATCGTGGGCATCGAAGTTATCCACGGCGGCACCGGTGTAATCGAAGAGCGTGTAGGTGCCGGCGGAGAAGCCGCCGGAGTCGGTGAGGTTGAGCGTGACGGTGCCGCTGGATGGCCCGGTGAGTATGCCGCCGGAAACGCGGATGAGGTCGCTCGCGGTGCCGAGTTGAAAATCGAGGATTGAGCCGGCGTCGAGGATGAGTCCGCCGGTGAAGGTGAGCGTGCCGGGGGAATTGCCCGGAGCGAGGTGCGCGCCGGATTCGAACGTGGTGAGCCCACCGATGAAGCCGCCGCCGCCGAGGGTGCCGCCGGAGTTCACCGTGACGGCGCCGGTGCCGGTGGCGGAGCCGGAGGTGTTGTTGGCCAGCAAGGTGCCGGCGGAAATGGTGGTGCCCTGCGTGTAGTTGTTCAGGTCGCCGGAGAGCGTGAGGGTGCCGGCGCCTGATTTGGTGAGGGCGAAATTGGCGTAACCGCCGCCCAAGGTGCCGGAGAAGGTTTGAGTTTCGCTCGTGGCCACGGTGAGATGCCCGGCGGTGCCGCCGAAACTGTAAACGGTGCCGGCGCCGGTGAGGCCCGCGAGGGTGGTGGCGTGGTTGGAAATATCGAAATAGGCGCCGGACGCGACGGTGACTTGCGTCGAGGCCGAGAGGCCCTGATCGACCGTAGTCGGCAGCACGAGAAAACCGTGAGCGACGTTGGTCTCTCCGGTGTAGGTCTGGGCCTGACCGAGACGGACGATAAGGCCATTGTTCGTTACGGCGCCCGTGCCGCTGATCACGCCGTTGAAGGTATAGTCATCAGAACGATTGAAGATGAGGGCGGCGTTGTTGGTGATATCGCCTGCGACCGAGCCGGAACCTCCGGCGTTGCCGAGTTGCAGTGTGCCGGCGGAAACGGTGGTGCCGCCGGTGTAGGTGTTGTCGTTGCCGAGCGTGAGCGTGCCGGAGCCGATTTTTGTGAGCGAACCTGCGCCCGAGAGCGCGCCGGAATACGTCGTAGCGGCATTATTGTTGCCGACGGAGAGCGCCACGGCGGCGGCGGAACCGTTGGCGAGCACGCCATTGCCCGAGCCGGAGAGACCGCCGAGCGTGGCGGCGGTAAGATTGCCAAAATCGATCTGGGATATGCGTTGAAGCGAAGAATTCTGAAGGGCCAAGGAGTGGCCGACGACCAGTTTGCCGTTGCCAGTCACCGTGGTGGCGCCGGTGAAGGTGTTGGCGGCGCTCAGCGTGAAAGACTCCGTTGCAGTGACCGTAAGGCTTGCCGTGCCGGTGAGCACCGCCGTGACCTCTCCGGACGTACCGGTGTAATCGCTCGAAGCATCGATGGTGCCGTTGGAGACAGTGCCACCATTGAAGATGGCGCTGACCAAGGTGACGGTGCCACCGCCGAGATCCGTGTCCGTCGGACCGTAGGTGGTCGTCGTCGCGCCGCTGCCGGTGTCGGTGCCACTGCCGGTTCCGCTGCCGGTGCTCGTGCCGGAGCCGACGATGCCGGAGCCGGTGGTTTGCGCGCCGCAGAAGCTGGCGAAGGCCAGGCACGTGAAAAATGTCAAGGCGATGGGCAGGCGGCGAAGCAGAAAGGCAGGCATCTTGCCTGGAATTATAGTGGCGGCGCGGCGCGGCGAATACCCCCACACGTGGGGGATTTTTTAAGAGGGACGGAAAGGTGTTGCCTTGGACCGAGATGGCGGCCGTGGCCGAGCAGACCGGGGGAGGCGCCAGTCCCGCGCGTGGCTACGCGCGCCCGAGGCGGCGCAGGGCGAAGACGGTGGCGGCGTGGCGGTTTTCCTGGCCGAGCTTGCGCACGATGTTGGCGACGTGTTCCTGGATTGTCTGCAAGCTGCGCCCGAGGATCGCGGCGATCTCGGGGTTTTGTTTGCCCTCGGTCATCCAGAACAGGATATCCGACTCGCGCGGCGTGAGGCCGAGGGCGCGCAGCCGATCGCGGGGAGAGGGGGTCGAAGGCGATTTTTCCTGCCACGGATTCTCGTAGCGGCGCCAAGCGAGGAGCAGGTGCGGGGCAAAGGCGTCGAGCAGGGCGCAATGCCGCGGGGTGAATTCACCGCGCCGGCGATCAAAGGCGAGACCGGCGACGGTGTGCTCGTCGAGCGCGAGCGGGAGGACGAGGGTGTGTCTGAAGCCGAGCCGCTGGAGGCAGTGGCGGTAGAATTCGCTCCGCCGGTATTGAACCGGATCGGTCACGTCGCACAGGCGCCGGGCGTGTTTGTCGCCGGTGCGATCGTAGTAGGCGACAAAGGCGTTTTCCTCGGGGTGCGAGACGTAGTAGGCGATTTCCTCGGGCCGGAAAGGGTTGGCCGGAAGGCTTTGATGGAGGATGCGGCCGGCGGCGCGGTCGATCACATGCAGGTGGCAGACGTCGGCCGGGATGAGACGGCTCATGCCGTTGAGCACCGCTGTGGTGAAGTCGGCATGGTCGCGCGCGAGGTTTATTTCATAAACGGCGTCAAAGAGCGGACGCCACGCGCGCGGATCGATGCTGGGCATGTGACGCTTGGCAATCAACTTGGGACAGCGGGGAAAGGCAAGGCGGCAGATGCACGGACGCGGCAGAGTCGCGAGCGCCGGCGCAAATATCGGGCGCGCTTTTGCGTGGGTAACCGGACGTTGAGCGGAGGCGCCGTCGAGTGTTGTCGGCGCAGGCAAACCACCGGATGGGCGGCCCCTCAGGCGGCGGGCGGGAGCACGAAGAGAAGAATCGCGAGGAGGTGGCAGGCGGTGCCGCCGAGGGCGAAAAGTTGACGCGCGGTCTGGTGATAACGCAGGCCGGGCCAGACGTGAAACGCGATGCCGGCGAGATAACAGGCGAGTCCACCGAAGAGCAGGCCGAGGCCGCCGCCGGGGAGCGTGGCTACGAGTGGCTTCAGTGCCACGCAGGCGAGGATGCCGACGAGCACATAGGCGACGCGGGAGATGATTTTCAGACGTTGCGCGAAGAAGAGGCGGAGGAGGGCGCCCGCGAGGCACACGCCCCAGACAACACCGAAGAGACTCCAGCCCCAGGCGCCGCCGATCTTGAAAAAGAACGGCGTAGCGGTCGCGGCGATGAGGAGAAAAATTGCGACGTGATGGCGGCGGCTGAACGGCGCGCGGACCCGGCTCGCGCGAACGCGGCGGAAGTTGAGAAACGCGGAGTAGCCGAAAACGAGCGCGCTGCCGAAGAGAATGGCGCCGACGAGGACGCCGGGGCTGCTGTCGCGCAGCGCGGCGAAGGTGGTGGCGAGGACGAGTGCGGCGATGCTTGCGAGCAGGCCGGTGCCGAGCGACAGCGACTGGGCGAGACGTTCGCCGCGGGAATAGACGGGCGCGACGGCGGCTTGCGCGGCGGCGCGGCGGCGGTGGATGAGCGCATCGCTTTGCGCGTCGCACCAGCGGATGAGGGCGCAGGGGCGCGGACTGGCGAACTCGGCGGGCGTCCATTCGGCGCCGTCGGCATAGAGCGTTTTCGGCAGGATGAAGGTGCCGAGCAAGAGGTCGGCGACGGGGAGCGTGAAGAAGCCGGAGATGGCTTCGTTGCAATCGATGACGGCGTGGTGGCGGAGATGAAAGCTGTAGACCTTGCGCCAGAACCAGCCGAGGTGGCGGTGCTCGATGAGCGGCGCCCAGCGTTCAAACGACCAGTGTTCGATCGCGTGAAAGAGTTCGTAGAGGAGGAGCGACGTGGCGAGCGCGGCGTAACCGCCGAAAAACCACGGGAAGGCCGGCGCGAGCCATTGCGCGAGGGCGAGCAGCGGCGTCACGAGCGCGGCGAACACGGCGAACGTATACCACGGGAAGAAGGAGGCTTCGCCCTGTTCGGGCTCGAGGATCGGGTAGATGTTTTCGACGAAGGGCACGTCGCGTCCGCCGGGCGTGCGGCGGCGACCGATGCGGGTCAGCGTGTGGTGCAGCGTGTGCTGTTTGTAGAAACGACTGAGAAACGGCACCACGGGCTTGTGGAGGACGTAGCGATGAAAAACGAACTCCATGAAACAATTGAACAGCGAGACGAGGGCGAACACGGCGGCGAAACGGCCGAGTCCGGCGGAGAGTTGCGTGTGCCAGATGTCCGCGGGGACGGCGAAATAAAGCAGGGCGCTGAGGGCGGCGAACGAGGCGGCAACCGTGAGGAGAAAAAGCGGGAGCGAAAAGTGCTCCTCGACGCGATGCGCGCCGGCGGCAGGGGAAGACATACGACAGAGTCCGGGGCATCTGCGATAATAGCAATGGTGGAACCGGGCCTCCGTGGGGGCGTCGCGGTGTCAGGCGCGGCGGGCGAACGCGTTGCAGAGCTGCAGCGCAGAGGATATTTCGGCCGAAAGAATGGGCGGCCGGGGAATTGGGCCGACTGAGAGCCGGCGTATCCGCGACGCAGTTGTGGGGTGAGGTCACCCCGCCTACAGACGAGAGCGGTTTCGTGCGCGGTCAGGCGCGGCGGCGGCGCCACGCGACGAAGCCCAACACACAGAGGCCGAGCACAGCAGCGTAGGTGGATGGCTCGGGCACGGCGGCGAGGGCGGGATTGGACAGCATGGACGTGTTGAACGTGCCGTCGGCGAAGGTGAAGAGCCGCGCTTCGTCGATCGCGCCGGTGAAGTTGTCCGAGTGGGTGCTGTTGCCGAGCGAGAGGTAACCAGAGAGGAAATTGAAACTGGTGGCGGAGGAGCCGATGACGGTCTTTTGGTTGTCGAAATAGGCGTCGAGTGATTGGGCGTCAGCGTCGTAAACGAAGGCCGCATAGTGCCAGGCTGAGTCGGTGACGGTGGCGAAATTATCAACCGAGATTCCGCCGCGGAGCACAGCCAGCGAGCCATTGTTCAAATACAAGCCGAGGCCGGAGCTGGCGGTGTCGCCATTATAAAAGAGCACTTGGGAACCGCCGGTGAGCGAGGGCACTTTGAACCAGAGCTCCATCGCGAAACTTTGCGAGGCGTTGAGGCTGGTGATGACGCTTTCCTGATAAGAGGCGGTGGACGCGAAATCATAAGCCAGCGAGGAGCCCGGCGCGGCGGTTGCGCTCGTGTAGGTGCCGCCGGTGCCGATCTTGCTGGCGTCGTTGAGACCGGCCGAATCGACGGCGGTGGCATTCAAGGTGACCGCGTTGGCGGCCGCGCTATCGGCTTCGCCGCCGCGAAAAAGGCGAACGGTGGTTTGGGCCGAGAGGGCCGCGGTGGCGAATGACATGACAACCGCGACGGGGATCAAGCGGACCAAGCAGCGCAGGGAGGCGGGTAACATTGTGAATGAGGAGAAGATACCGTTCCGCGCAGGCGTCAAAGGCATTTACCGTGAACGGCGGCAGGTTGTGACGGCGCAGACGTTGGCTGGAAAATTTTGGGCTGGGGAAGCGGCGGCGGTTGGTTGAACGTGGGGCATGGGTGCGTCCGACGAATTGTCCGTCGCTGAAACGGAGCTTTCCGAGCCGCAAGCCGCACGGGCGGCGAGAGGGGAGACGGAGACGCATCGCCGGTTGAAGCGCCTCGCGCTGGCCTGGGCGCAGGCGAATGGCCTGGCGATCGGCGCGTGCGAAGTGCGGGTGCCGCGTTGCGGTTATCGCGCGGATGCGGCGGCGGCGGCGCGGGGGGCGGAGGGGCGGCGGACGGCGGTGTTTGAATGCAAACAGGCGCGGGCGGATTTATTGAAGGATGCGCACGCGGAAGAGGAAACGAAGCGGCGGCTCGCGGAGTTGCTCGAGCGCCGGAGCAAGTTGGAGGCGCTGCTGGCGGTGCATCGGCCGGATTTGCGGCGTGGTGAGGCGTTGTGGCCGGAGTTCGATACGTGGGATTTCTCGGGTCTGGAGCACGCGGCGTATCGGAGTGTGCTGACGGAGCTGGCGACGGTGCAGGCGCGCGTGGTGAAGGGAACGAAGTTTGCGAAGATGCTGCGTTATCGTTGCGCGGATTTTCTCTACCTCGTGGTGGAGGATAATATTTTTGCGGAAGCGGAAATCCCCGCGGGGTGGGGCTTGCTGGTGCGACGCGGTGAGACCGATGAACTGGTGCTCAAGCGGGCGCCGGTGGCATTGGCGGCGGCGGAGGCGCAGCGGCTCGCGTTGCTCGAAGAGATCGCGCTGGCGGCGACGCGCGTGGTGAGTCGCGCGTTGGGAATTCCGCGTGGCAGCGGAGACGGATGCGGGGCGCCCAACGGGTCCGGTCGCTGGCGGTGACGCGCAGGAGCGGACGCGGCGTTGAGGAGGCGGAATTTCGAGCGGGTGCGACCGGAGCCGGCGGGCGCTGGGCGGAAAACGACCGGGGATTTAACCGCGCTTTTCCGAAGGGGCCGCGGGAGCCGGAGGCTGGCGGAGTTCCTGCAGGAAGGACTGGCCGGGCTTGAACTGGGGCACGCTGTTGACGATGGCCTCGGCGAGGCGGCGGGCCGTGTCGCGATCGCCATGCGCGAGGGTTTCCCGGGCGATGGTGAGCGCGCGGGGCGCTTCGAGCGGGCGCAAGTGGAGTTGTTGCGCCACGAAAATCGCGGCGGAGAGAGGATCCTGCAGTTCGAGGGCGCAGCGCACTTCGCGCCAGGCGATGTCGGACTGGGTTTGCGCGAGCCAGGAAGGATTTTCGGCGCGGACATCGCGGATCATGGCTTGGACTTGAGGCCAAGCTTGGCGTTGAGCGGCGGCGTCGAGTTTCGCCAGAAATTCGGTGGGAGTGAGCGCAGCGTAAACGGAGGCCGGAGCAGCGGGGGCGGCGAGCAAGAGTTGGGCGGCCGCGACGGCGCCGGCGCCGATCGTGGGGTCCGCTGCGGGCGGAGCGGAGCCATCGGCGGGCGCGGGAAGCGCGGAGGGAGTAGGAGCGGGGAGCGCGGCAATTTTGTCTGCGGCGGTGTCGCTCCAGCGGGTGAGTCGCGTGCTGCCGGGAAAGCGCACGAGACCGGTGCGGGCGACGGCGGCGACGGCGGGCCAGTGGCCGGCTTGGGCGAGGGATTCTGCGCTGCTGGTAAACGCGGTGAGGCCGAGGTTGCCTTGTTGCAGGACGCTGCAGTGCGCTTCGGCGCGGTCGTCAGCGGGCATGGCGAGGGCGCCGAGGAGGGTTTGCAGCCAGTCGCGGATGACGGGCGTGAGCGGGACCGGCGGGGCAGCAGCGACGCCGCGGGCGCCGCCGAAGCCGGGACCGCCCAGGGTGCGGGCGGTGAGACCTGCGTCACCGGCGGGCAGGTTGGCTTGGTTGTCCAGGATTTTCTGATCTTCCGTGAGGAGTTGCTTGAAGGTGTCGTTCGCGGCACCGAGATCGCCCACTTTGAGATAGGTGACGGTGAGATCGGTGAGCGGGTTAATCACGGAGCGGCCGAGTCCGCGGGAATCTTCGACGCAGAGGGCGACCAGATCGGGGTGGCCGGAGTCGAGGGCGGCTTGAGCGAGGCGGTCGGCGCTGGTGGGATTGCCGTCGAAGCGGCGCAAGGCATCCTGCAGGGTCAACCAGGCGGCGTCGCGGGCGCCTGCGCGGCTGTAGAGGCCGATGGCTTCGGTCCAGACGGCGGGTTCGGTGGGATGACGCTGCTGGAGCGACTCGATCGTTTTGGTCAAACCGGCGACATCGCCGCGGCGGCTGAGGACGACGGAGAGGATTTGGAGTTGGAAGTCGGTGGGAAGCGCGGTGCTGGACCACGCGCGAACTTCCTTTTCCAGCGCGGCGCCGTGACCGAGGCCGAGTTGGGCTTGCACGTGGAGCGAGCGCCAGTTGAGCGATGAGTTAACACCGGCTTCGTCGAGGACGGCTTGCGCGTCGGCGTAGCGCTCGAGGGCGATAAGTGCGCGGGCCTTTTGTTCGAGGATCCAGGTATGCTCGGCAGGATCGCGCGCTGTGCCGGGCAACAGGCGATCGCAGACGGAGAGGACCGTGGCGTGGTCGTCGAATCTCGCGGACGTTTGCACCAGGAAGTGGATGAAATCAGTCGGCGGGCGGGAGCGATCCAACTGGGGCAGCATGATGTCGCGCACGCCGCGATAGTAACCGTAGCGCGCGTAAACTTGCGCGAGGGCGAGGCGGGCGTCGGGAGCGTCGGGGTGGCGCGAGAGGCCGTGGCGAAAGTCGAACATCGCCTGGTCGAGTTTTTGATGAGCGAGGGCGTCGAAGCCGGCGGCAATGTAACCTTGGCCGCGCAGATCGCGGATCTGCGTCCAGTGCCAGGGCAGGACGAGGTCGGTGTAGCGCACACGGTTGAAGGGCTGGCTGCGCAACTGCGCGTAGAGGAGCCCGGCGCCGCCGAACCAAAGGGCGAGCGCGGCCGCGCCCGCGATCTTGAGCAGCGCGCGGGCGTCGAGCCACAGGGTCTTGTAATGGCCGGCGGTGGACTCGTCTTCGATGACCCGGGCGAGGCCCTTGAAGCCGCGGGCGCGGCGGTCGTGGTGCGAGTGTTTATTCCAAACGAGGCGGAAGCGGATTTTCACGGGCGAAGAGGAGCGGAAAGCAGTTGAGCCGCAGATGAAAGTAATTCGCGAGGGTGGAAACGAAAAAACGCGCAAATGAAATGCGGGGCGAAGGGAAAGGCGCGGGCGAACGCCGGGCGAGGGAATCGTGCACGTGACGCGCGGGGAAAATCGAGGCGCAGCGATTGGACAAATGGGCGGGGCGCGCGACCGTTGGGGTTATGCCGGAAACGACACCGCCAAACATCGATGATGCAGGACATGAAGTGCGCACGTATTTTGTGCGCGGACGCAACGCGCTCGTGGCGCGGGCGAATTTCAGCGAACTGTTCGTCGATTATTATCTGCACCTCGCGGATCAGAAGATGCATCCGCAGGCGGCGCACGATGCGATGTTCAAGCGGGCGCTGGCGGCGTTTACGCTGCATTGCGCGTCGCGGCCGTGGAATGAGCTGACGGCGTGGACGATCAACTTTCAGGCGCCGTTGGTGAATTTGTTTCTCACGGGCGACAACACGAACGGCGCGGTGACGGGCCGGGTGTTTGACGACAACGTGAAGGAATTGCCGGAGAATTTGTTTTATGCGGACGTGGTGCGCGGCAACCAGCCGACGCGGCGCAGCACGATCAGCTTCACGGGAGCGGAGCCGCTCGCGGCGGCGGAGAAATTTTACCGGCAGAGCGAGCAGCGCGTGGCGCGATATTTCCAAATCGGGGAGGAGGATTTCGTGATGGTGACGGAGCACCCCGATTGCGACATGGCATGGCTGGAGGGACTGACGACCGAGGCGATGAAAACGGTGGATGAGACCGAGACGCTGGCGTTGCTCGAGCGGCGGATCTATCGCTGGCACTGCGGTTGCAATCAGGAGCGCATGATGGAAGTGCTGGCGCCGGCGATGCGGCACAATCCGGAGGAGCTGTTTGGCGGTGAGCCGAAGTTGGAGATTCGTTGCCCGCGGTGCGGGGCACGACATGCGATCACGCGCGAAGGGTTGGAGGCGTTTGTGGCGAGCCACGCGGAGTGAGACGGGGCGCGCGCGAGCGCTGGCGCGACGGCGGGGGATGAGGGCGGAGCAAGGAGGGGCGGAGAACGACGGGCGGGATTATCGAGGCTCGGGTAACAGACTGACAGGTGGGCTGCGGTAGTGCGCTCCGCGCGCGGCTCGGGCGCAACGATGCTCGACGAACCATTGCGCGCGGAACGCACGGCCACCCGGCGCGGCGTAAGTTTGATATGCGAGCCTCAATGAGAGGACGATCAGGATGACGAGAACGAACGAGTGGGATTAAGAGAACGATTACGATTAAGAGAACGATCGGGAGGCGGAGAGAGGCGGCGGGCGCAAGGCGGTGAGCGTGTTTTTTATTTCGCTACGGGAATGGGGGCGGGAGAGAACGGCGGACGGGCATGAACGAAGTGGAGCATAATATCCTGGCGGGGTTTGTGGACGCGTCGGCGCTCGATCTGGCGAATCTGGTGCTGGGGGTCGTCGGCGTGTGGTTGATGATCCGGCGGACGTTGTGGGCGTTTCCGGTGGGCTTGGTCGCGGTGACGGTGCAGGGCGTGCTGTTCTGGCGGTCGCATTTTCCGGCCGATGCGCTGCTGCAGGTTTTCTTTTTTGTGACGCTCGCGTGGGGCTGGTGGCATTGGGCGCGCGGCGGGCGGACGGCGGCGGACGCAGCGGGCGAAACCAAAGCGGAGTTGCCCGTGGGACGACTGACGTGGCGCGGTTGGCTCGTGACGCTGGGGCTGGCGACGGGCGCGATGGTGGCGTGGGCGACGATGGTGGGTCCGTGGATGGGCGCGGCGATGCCGTGGCGGGATGCGTTTATCGCGATGTTCAGCGTGGCGGCGCAGGTGCTGCAGGCGCGGAAGAATGTGGAAAACTGGCCGCTGTGGCTGGCGGTGAACGGAGTGGCGATCGTGTCGTATTGGAGCGCGGCGCTGGCGTTCACGGCGTTTCTTTATGCGATTTATCTGGGGCTGGCGGTGGCGGGCTGGCGAGCGTGGCGCAAGGCGTTGCGGGTGCAGGATGCGGAGCGCGCCGGCGCGGCGGCGGAGGGATTGAAGGCGTGAACGAAGCGGTGAAACGCGTGGTGGTGTTTGGCACGGAGTCGACGGGCAAGACGACCCTGGCGGCGCGGCTGGCGGCGCATTTTGGCGAACCGTGGGCGCCGGAGTATGTGCGGGAATTTTGGGACGCGCACGGCGGGGCGATCACGAGTGCGGATCTGGACGCGATCGCGCGCGGGCAGGTGGCGAACGAGGACGCGGCGGCGGCGCGGGCGCGGCGCGTGGTGGTGGGCGACACGGATTTGCTGACGTGCGTGTTGTGGGACGACTGGCTGTTTCCGGGGGCGTGTCCGCCGTGGGTGCGGGACGAGGCGGAGCGGCGGGCGCGGGCGACGGATTTGTTTCTGTTGTGTGCGGCGGACGTGCCGTGGGTGCCGGATCCACAGCGGTGTTTTCCGGACGAGGTGGCGCGGCAGCAGGCGAGGGCGCGCTGGCAGGCGGCGTTGGTGAATCGCGGACTGCCGTGGGTGGAGATTCGCGGTGGCTGGGCCGAGCGCGAGCGGGCCGCGATCGCGGCGGTGGAGACGTTGCTGCAGCGAGATCGTTAACCGCGCGGCCGAGGTGGCGGAGACGCTCAGAGGCGAACGGGGCGCGCGGAGCGGCGGCGGCGCCACAGAGTCAGGGAGAGAACCGTGGCGCCGAGGAGCGCGGCGTAGGTGGCGGGTTCGGGGACGGCGGTGACGGCGGTGAGTTGCAACGTGCTGCCGCTGAAACCGAGCGTGTAGGTGTAGCCGGGGACGGTGGTGCCGAAGGTGAAGTCGGTGAGGTCGAAATTGCTCAGCGTGGCGCCGGTGTAATCGAAGAGAGTGTAGGTGCTGGCGGCGAAACCGCCGGCGTCGGTGAGGTTGAGGATGACGGTGCCGGAAGTGGGTCCGGCGAGGGGGCCGCCGGAGACGACGAGGAGGTCGCTGGTGGCGCCGAGCTGGAAGTCGAGGACGGAGCCGGCGTTGAGGGTGAGGCCGTCGGTGAACGTCAACGTGCCGGGGGAGTTGCCGGGCGCGAGATGGGCGCCGGTGGCGAAGACGGCGGGTCCGCCGATGAAGCCGGTGCCGCCGAGGGTGCCGCCGTCCAGCACCGTGACGCTGCCGGTGCCGGTGGCGGAGCCGGCGGTGTTGTTGGCGAGGAGGGTGCCTTGACTGACGGTGGTGCCGCCGGTGTAGGTGTTCGCGCCGGAAAGGGTCTGGGTGCCGTCGCCGGACTTGGTGAGCGCGAAATGGGGATCGGCGCCGCCGAGGTTGCCGGAGAAGACTTGGGACTGGTCGGCGGCGACCGCGAGGGTGAGGGTGCTGGCGGTGGAGTTGAAGCTGTAAACGGTGCCAGCGCCGGAGAGGCCGGCGAAGGTTTGATTGCGACCGGAGAGGTCGAGTTTGGCGCCGTTGGCGACGGTGACGACGGTGGAGGCGGAGAGCGTGTTGTCGGCGGTGGTCGGGAGGACGAGGATGCCGGTGTTGATTTGCGTGGGGCCGGTGTAGGTCTGGGCCGCGGAGAAGCGAACGATGTTGCCGTTGTTGGTCAGGCCGCCGGTGCCGCTGATGCTGTGGCCGAAGGTGTAGTCGCCGCTGCGATTGAAGACGACGGTGCCGTGGTCGGTGATGTCGCCGGCGACGGAACCGGTGGCGCCGCCGTTGCCGAGCTGGAGCGTGCCATCGACGATGGTCGTGGTGCCGGTGATGGCGTTGTCGCTGGTGAGAACGAGCGTGCCGCCTTGAATGCTCAACTGTCCGGAGCCGCTGATGGCACCGAAGTCGGTGCCTTGGGTGGTGGTGTTGGAGCGGTAGAAGGCGAGGGTGCCGTTATTGGTGATGGCGCTGACGGGGTTGAGGGAGCCGTCGACGCCGCCCAGGCCGAGTTGGAGGGTGCCGCCGCTGATGGTGGTGGGGCCGGTATAGACGTTGGCGCCGATGAGCATCTGCAGGCCACCGCCGGTCTTGATGAGGCCGAAGTCCGGATCGGCACCGCCGAGATTGCCGGAAAAGACTTGGAGCTGGCCGGCCGCGAGATCGAGCGTGAGCGCGCTGGTGGTGGAGGTGAAGCTGTAGATCGTGCCGCCGCCGGAGAGGCCGGCGAAGGTCTGGTTGCGGCCGGAGAGATCGAGTTTAGCTCCGCTGTCGACGGTGACGACGGTGGAGGCGGAAAGCGCGTTGTCGAAGGTGGTGGGGAGGACGAGGATGCCGGCCGAAAGGCGGGTGGGGCCGGTGTAGGTCTGCGCGGCGGAGAAGCGGACGATATTGCCGGTGTTGGTCATGCCGCCGGTGCCGGAAATGACGTTGTCAAAATGATAGTCGTCGGAGCGGTTGAAGGTGAGAGTGCCGTGGTCGGTGATGTTGCCGATGACGGCGGCGCCAGGGTTGAGGATGAGCGTGCCGGCCGCGATCGTGGTGCCGCCGACATAGGTCTGGGCTTGGGTAAGGGTGAGGCTGCCAGAACCGGTTTTGGTGAGCGAGCCGGCGCCGGAGAGAACGCCGTCGTAGGTGGTGTTGACGTTGTTGTGGCCGAGGGAGAGGGCGACGGCGGCGGAGTTGGCGTTGACGAGGGCGAGGTTGGCCGAGCCGGTGAGGCCGCCGAGCGCGGCGCTGGTCAAGGTGCCGAAATCGAAGGTGCCGCCATTGCGGATGACGATGGAATTTTGGAGCGCGTCGCTGTGGGCGAGGGTGACATTGCCGGCCAGGAGGGTGGTGGTGCCGGAGAACGTGCTGGCGCCGGAAAGGGTGAGCGTGCCGGCACCGGACTTGGTGAGCGAGCCGGTGCCGGAGAGGGAACCCGCGTAGGTGCCCGCAGAGGCTTGGTCGAAGACGAGGGCGGCGTTGCTGACGATGTCGCCCTGCAGAGAAGTGGCATCGCCAACGAGTGTGCCGACGGAGACGGTGGTGCCGCCGGAGTAGGTGTTGGCGCCGGAGAGTGTGAGGGTGCCGGAGCCGGTTTTGGTGAGCGAGCCGGTGCCGGAGAGGGCGCCGGAGTAGGTGCCGTCGACGTTGCTGCCGCCGATGGTGAGGGCGACGGCGGCGGCGGATTCGTTGATGAGGGAGAGCGGAGCCGTGCCGGTGAGGCCGCCGAGGTTGGCGCTGGTGAGGTGGCCGAAACCGAGGCTGCCGGCGCTGACGGTGACGGTGGAATATTGGAGGGCGTTGGCGTCGCCGAGAACGAGGCTGCCCGCGGCGACTGTGGTGTCGCCGGTGAAGGTGTTCGCGCCGGCGAGGGTGAGCGTGCCATCGCCGGACTTGGTGAGAGCGCCCGAGCCAGCGATGATGCCGCCGTAGGTGAGGCCGGTGCCGGCGGCGGTGTCGAAGGTGCCTCCCGAGGCGCCGAGGGCGATGCCGCGGTTGGCGTTGAGTTCAAAGGTGGCGGTGGTGGCGAGCGTGCCGCCGTCGAGGGTGAGGCTGCCGGGTGTGGCGGTGGCGGGCGGCTGGCCGAGCGCGGAATCGGCGGGGATGGACAGCGTGCCGGCGGAAACGGTGGTGCTGCCGGAGTAGGTGTTGGTGGCGGAGAGCGTGAGGTTGTCGGTGCCAGTTTTGGTGAGCGAGCCCGTGCCGGACAGAGTGCCGGCGTAGGTGCCGGGGGTGGTTTGGTTGAAGGTGAGGGCGGCGTTGTTGAGGATGTCGCCCTGAAGGGAAGTCGCATCGCCGAGCAGGGTGCCGGCGGAGATCGTGGTGCCGCCGGAATAGGTGTTGGCGGCGGAGAGCGTGAGGGAGCCGGTGCCGGTTTTGATCAGAGAGCCGGGTCCAGACAGGATGCCCGAATAAGTGTTGGCGGCGTTGTTGGCGCCGATGGTGAGGGCGACGGCGTCGGCGGAATCGTTGGCGAGGGCGAGGGCGCCCGAGCCGGCGAGGCCGCCGATCGTGGCGTTGGTGAGGAGGCCGAAGGCGAGGCTGCCGCCGTTGAGGGCGACGGTGGAGTTTTGGAGAGTGGAACCAGTGCCGAGGACGAGGGTGCCGGCGGAGACGGTGGTGTTGCCCGTGTAGGTGTTGGCGCCGGAGAGGACGAGCGTGCCGGCGCCGCTCTTGGTGAGGTTGCCAAAGCCTTGGATAAGGCCGGCGAAAGCGAGGGTGGTATCGGTGGCGGTGTCGATGGCCGCGGAGGCGGTCAGGTAGATCGTGCGGTTGGCGTTGAGCGTGAAGCCGGCGGTGGTGGCGAGCGTGGCGTTGCCGAAGAGGAGGTGGATGCCCATTGGACTGAGGGGGACGGCACCCAAGGCGGAATCGGCGGCGATTTGCAGAGTGCCGCCATAGAGCGAGGTGCCACCGGAGTAGGTGTTGACGCCGGCGAGGATGAGAGTGCCCGTGCCGGATTTGGTCAGTGACATGGACCCGGAGAGGGCGCCGGAATAGGTGGAGCTGGCGTTGGTGAGGCTGTTGCCGATGGTGAGACTCCCGGCCAGCGCGAGATTGTCCGAGCCGGAAAGGCCGCCGAACTCGGCGCTGCCCACTCCGCTGAGGTCGAGGGTGCCGCCGCTCATGATCACGGTGGAGAGTTGCAGGTCGTAAGAGTGGCCCAGCTTCAGCGTGCCCTCGGCGAGGATGGTGTCCCCGGAGTAGCCTGGGGCTAAGGCCGGGGCGGAAGAGAAGGTGAGCGTGCCGGCTCCGGTCTTGGTGAATGAGCCGGTGCCAGAGACTTGGCCGTCAAGGGTGCCGTCGACAGCTTGATTGATGACCAGGGAGGACTGGTTGTCGATGAGGCCCGAGTTGGTGGTGGCGAGAGCGGCCGCGTCGGCGACGACGGTGCCGGCGGAGATTCTAAACAGGCTGGCGAAAAGGTTGGTGCCGGTGAGGGTCAGGGTGCCGGCGCCCGTTTTGAGGAATGTGCCGTTGCCGGTGAGGTCGCCGGACTGGGTGGCGGTGGCGCCGCTGGCGATCGTGAGATTATACCCTTTGCCCGTGCTGTCGTAGGCGGTGGCGTTGTTGTCGCCGTCGTTGTAGGTGATCGTCTGCGCGGCGAGCGGCAGGGTGAGGAGAGTGACAAGGAACAGCAGGAACGCGTGGCGCGGGAGAAGCATGGCGGGAATGGAAGCGAACAGGGGAAGAGCGGGTTGAACCAGACGCCGCGAAAATAACAGGATCTGCGGCGGCGGAATATCCCCACACGTGGGGTATATTCACGTGGACGAAGCGGCGGCCGGAGCGGCAGCGGGATGTTGGCTGGGGAGGAAGAAAAATCCGGCGGGAGCGGGACGCGGGTTGCATGAAGACGCGGAGGTGCAAGAGTCAGGAGCGATGCAGAGTTTGATCACAACGTTGAGCGACTGGCTGGTGGCGCGCGGGTTCGACCCGGGGGACGCGGGTCTCGTGTCCACGACGGTCGGCCTCCTGGTGCTCGTCGCGCTGGCGTGGGCGGGCAATTTCATCGCGAAGCGGGTGATCCTGGCGGCGGTGACGCGGATCGTGAAGCGGACGACGTTTCAATGGGACGACGTCTTGTTGGAGGCGGGGGTGTTTGCGCGGTTGTCGCACGTGGCGCCGGCGATGGTGATCAATGCGTATGGCGACGATGTCTTTGGCCACAGTCCCGCGGTGCTCGCGGGGGTGAACGCGGCGGTGAACGTCTATCTGACGTTCATTTTGTTGTCGGTGCTTTTTGCGATTCTGGACGCGATCCAGATCATGGCTGAAAAGCGGCGGGCGGCGGAAAAGACGCCGATCAAAGGGTTTTTCCAGGCGATCAAACTGATCGGCGCGCTGCTGGGACTGATCTTCGTGCTGGCCACGGTGCTGAACAAATCGCCGGTGTATTTGTTGTCGGGACTGGGGGCGTTGACGGCGGTGCTGCTGCTGGTGTTTCGCGATGCGATTCTGGGATTCGTCGCGGGAATCATGCTTTCGGTGAACGACATGGTGCGCGTGGGCGACTGGATCGAGATGCCGAAGGCGGGCGCGGATGGCTATGTGATCGATGTCTCGTTGACGACGGTGAAGGTGCAGAACTGGGACAAAACGATCACGACGATCCCGACGTATTCGTTGATTTCGGAATCGTTTAAGAACTGGCGGGGCATGTTCGAATCGGGCGGGCGGCGGATCAAGCGGGCGCTGTATCTGGATGTGCAGACGATTCGTTTTGCGGATGAGAAACTGATCGAGCGCTGGCGCGGGATCGACCTGCTGAAGGAATATCTCGGGCACAAACGCGAGGAGATCATGAAATCAAACGTGGAGCGCGGGACCGATCTCACAATTCTGGGCAATGGGCGGCGGATCACGAACGTGGGCACGTTTCGCGCCTACTGTGTGGCTTACTTGAAAGCGCATCCGCAGATTCACCAGGACATGACGTTTCTGGTGCGGCAACTGGCGCCGACGGAGCACGGGCTGCCGCTGGAGATTTACGTGTTCACGACGGACAACCGCTGGGCTTATCACGAGGCGATCCAGGCGGATATTTTCGATCACTTGTTTTCGGTGGTGGGCGAGTTTGACCTGCGGATTTTCCAGGCCCCATCGGGGTGGAATTTTACGACGGCGCTGGCGCGGCCGAAAGGAGACGCGCCCGAGCGGGGCGAAGACGCGGAGGCGATGTTGCGGGCGAACCGATGAGCGGAGATTTTGAAGACCGGTTCGGCGGGTTGGGTCGGCTGTTGGGGCGCGAAGGTCTGGCGCGACTGGCGGCGGCGCACGTGTGTGTGGTGGGGGTGGGCGGCGTGGGGTCGTGGACGGTGGAAGGGTTGGCGCGGAGCGGCGTGGGGGCGTTGACGCTGGTGGATCTCGACGATGTGTGCGTGACGAACATCAACCGGCAGTTGCCCGCGCTCGACGGCAACATCGGGCGGCCGAAAGTGGAGGTGCTGGCGGAGCGGGTGGCGTTGATCAATCCGGCGTGTCGCGTGGAGGCGCGGACGGAGTTTTTCACCGCGGCGACGGCGGAGGTGTTACTGGCGCCGGCGTTCGATGTGGTGGTCGACGCGATTGATTTGATGAGCAACAAGGCGCGGCTGATCGGCTCATGCGTAGAGCGGCGGCGCGCCTGCGTGACGGTGGGCGGCGCGGGCGGAAAGCGCGATGCGACGCAGGTGCGCACGGGGGACTTGGGCGAGGCGGTGGGCGACGATTTGCTGCGGCTGGTGCGGAAAAAGTTGCGGCGCGATTACGGGTTCGCGGCGGGCGAGGACGTGCGGTTCGGCGTGCGGTGCGTTTACTCGGCGGAGAAGCCGGTGTTTCCGTGGAGCGATGGCACGTGCCAGAGCACGCGGGAGCCGGAGAGCGAGTTGAAGCTGGATTGCGCGAATGGCTACGGCACGGCGGTGTTTGTGACGGGGGCGTTTGGGCTCGCGGCGGCGCAGGAAGCGGTGCGGTTGATCGTGGGCTGAGGGGTGCACACTCGGAGGCCGGGAGGGCGTTGAGGCGCCTCGATGAGAATGGCGCATCCGCGGTGATGCAGCGGCGGATCAGCTTTTCGGTCGCGGGGGTGGCGAGGTGAAGAAGCGGTGGAAATTGGCTTCGATTTGCTCGGCGAGGGCGGGGAGCGAGGTGTCGCGGAGGGCGGCGAGGCCGGCGTAGGCGGCGGCGAGATTGGCGGGGTGGTTCACGCGTTGACCGTCGGCGGTGTCGGGGAGCACGTGGGTCTGAAGCGGAGGCGGAAGCGGCATCGCGGGCGCATCGGTTTCGACGAGGAGGCGGTCGGCGGGGAGCGCGGCGAAGACGGCGCGTTTTTTCGCGGCGCGGTCGGCGAGGAAGCTCCCGTTGAAGGAAAAATAAGCACCGAGGGCGGCGAGTTCGCGGGCGAGCTCAAGCGAACCGTTGTAGGCGTGAAGAAGAAAACCGCGGGCGGGGCGGCGGAGGCGGAGTTCGGCGGCGAGTGGACCCCAGGCGTCGAGGCAATGAAGGGTGGCGGGAAGATTGCGGGCGGTGGCGAGATCGAGTTGCCAGCGGAAGGCGGCGAGTTGTTCGTCGAGCGGCGCGCGACGGAGGCCGGCGAGGCGCGGATCGTCGAGGCGCGCGCGGTGAAGGATCCACGCGTCGAGGCCGATTTCGCCGAGGGCGGGTGGAGGCGATGGCGCGGACGGAGGCGCGTCGAGGTGGGCCAGAAGTTGGTCGCGCCACGTGGGGCTGGCGTTGCCCACTTGCCACGGGTGGAGGCCGTAAGAGGGAAGAATCCACGCGTGCGTGCGGGCGAGGGCGGCGACGGCGGGCCAATCGGTTTCGCAGGTGCCGTTGACGACGGCGCGGCGGAGCGGGAGGGCGGCGAGGCCGGCGAAGATGCGGTCGCGGTGGGGCGCGAGCCAGGGGTCTTGCAGGTGATTATGCGCGTCGGAGAGCGGCGGCAGCTCAGGAGGCATGGGCGGCGGCGAGGTGGGCGCGGGCGAAGGTGCGGATGTGGGCAACGACGTTGGCGAGACCGTGGCGGCGGGTCGGGGAGAGGTGGCGGGTGAGGCCGAGTTCGTCGAGGAGGGCGACGTCGAAGTCGACGATGTCGGCGGGGGTGGCGCCGGAGAAGAGTTCGCAGAGCAACGTGACGAGGCCGCGCACGACGGGCGATTCGGCGTCGGCGTGGAAGCGGCAACGTTCGCCAGTGAACTCGGCGACGACCCAGACGGGCGATTGGCAACCGGCGATGCGCGTGGCGGCGGTGCGTTGGGTGGCAGGCAAGGAAGGGGCGCGGCGGGCGCGATCGACGATGGCGGCGAGGCGTTCCTGAGGATCGTCGAACACGCCATAGCGCTCGATGAACTGAAGTTCCTTTTCGGCGAGAGTCACGCGGGGAAGATGCAGGGGAAAGCGGCGGATTTCAACGTCCGGCGGAGGAGGCGCGGCCGCGATGGGGGCGCGGGACGGATTTGCGTTGGCAGGGGCGGGTGCTCAATTTCCGGGCGTGAAACTGGACCCGATTCAAGCGGCGTCGGCGGCGCAATTCGACCGGCGGAGTCATCGTTACGGCAAGGGGCACATCCTCGAGCAGACGGCGGATATCGAGGGGGCGTTGCGACACGTGGAGCTGCCGGCGGGGGCGCGGGCGCTGGATGTGGCGACGGGGGGCGGGCACACGGGTTTGCTGCTGGCGGTGCGAGGGTATCGCGTGACGCTGGGGGATATTTCGACGAACATGCTGACGCGGGCGGCGGCGCTCGCGGCGGAGCGCGGGTTGAAGGTCGAGACGCGGGAATTCGCGGCGGAGGCGATGCCCTTTGGGGAGGGGGAATTCGACTTGGTGACGTGTCGCGTGGCGCCGCACCATTTCAGCGATGCGCGGGGATTCGTGCGCGAGGTGGCGCGAGTGTTGAAGCGGGGCGGCTCTTTTTTGTTGATCGATGGAAGCATCGAGGATGGCAAACCAGAGGCGGAGGCGTGGCTGCACAACGTGGAGAAGTGGCGCGATCCGAGTCACCATCGGTTGTGGTCGCAACGCACGTGGGAAACGTGGTGTGCGGAGTCGGGCCTGGCGGTGAAAAGCAGCGAACTGCAACCGATGCTGCAGCCGGATTTGGAGTGGTATTTCGAGACGGCGGCGACCTCGCCGGAGAATCGCGCGAAGGTGCTCGAAGCCGTGCGCACGGCGCCGGAAGAGGCGCGGGCGTTGTTGAGGATCAGCGAGGCGGCGGACGGGAAAATTTCGTGGTGGTGGCAGCGGCTCGTGCTGGTGGCGCAGAAAGGGTGAGGTCGAGATTCGGGGGCGCGCGAGGTGCGGGGTGAGGTCACCCCGCACACACACGGAGGAGGAAAAGCGCGAAATGCGGGGTGAGGACACTCCGCCCACACTACAGAAAGGCGCAGAGCGGCGGAGTGACGGGCGCGACGGGTTAGAATTCTACGTCGCGGCAGCGGTGTTCGAGTTGGCGGGCGATGGTTTCGATTTGCGCGTGATTTAACGTGACCGGGGCGCGGCGGACGAAGGGCGGGATTTCGGCGGTGCCGAGGACGTGGACGTCGCTCGCGGCGGCAGAGGCGACGTTCCAGCCGGGGAACGTGAGAATCGCGAAGGGCGGGACGGTTTCGCCGGCGGCGGTGCGGATCCATTGGCCGAGCCAGGCGGCGCGCTGGCGGGCTTGATCGAGGCCGAAGGTGTCGTTGCCCCACGGAAAGATGAGTTGGTCGCCGTCGAAGACGATTTCATCGGGGCGACGGTTGGCGAGGGCGCGGCCGGCGCGGCGGGTTTTCGTTTCGATGGCGAACACGCCGGTCGGGCCGACGACGACGTGATCGAGATTGAAGGCCCCGGCGGGCACATCGTGAAACACGCGGCAGCCGGCGGCGACGAGGGGTGCGAGGTTTTCGGCGACGATTTTTTCGCCGAGGAGGCCGAGGTGGCAGTCGCGGCGGAGGGTGATTTTTTGCATCATCCAGCGGCCGGTGAGAAAGAGCGTGCCGAGGAACAGGAGGAAGGCGGCGGCGAAGGTGGCGTCGCGAGCGCGGCCGTCGAGTTGCAGCGCGAGCATGAGGCCGCCGAGGAAAACGGTCATGGGGAGAAACGCGGCGGCGAAGACGTGGCGGAGGAGGGCGTCGTCGAGTTTTTGGAGGCGCCAGCGGAGGGATTCGCCGGGGCCGCGGAGGAGCGTGGGCGTGGCGGGCGGGCGTTCGCTGCGGCGGTTGACGCGCCAGAACCAGAGGGCGCTGGCGCAAAGCACGTAGGCGGCGAGGTAGAGCGCGAGGACGAGGAGCATGCGGAGAAAGCGAGTCTGGCGCGAGCGTGCGACGGACGGGGAAAAGCTCCAAGCTCCAACGTCCAAGCTCCAGAGAAACTTCAAGCAGGCGGCGCGGGCGCGCGCTGATTTTGGCGGCGGAGGCGGGCGCGCAGAACCTCCGAACGCCGACCGATGGGGAAATGTCGGCTGGAGCGGACTGAGAGGGCGTCGGCGCGTGGCGGGCGCGCGGGTGACGCGGAGATTTTAGGAGACGGGGGTGAGGCGGATTTCGACGAATTGCATGCCGCCGTCGGAGAAGAGCGTTTTGTTTTTCTTCGGGAGCTTCAGGCGCGTGGCTTGGAGTCGCAGCGTGTGGCGGCCGGAGTTGGCGAAGTTGAACCGGCCGAAGGAGGTGGCGATTTGCGGATAATAGGCGGAGCGGAGACTCGGCAGAATCGCGTCGGACGTGGTTTTGTGACGGAGCGTCTGGCCGTCGGCGGTGAGGCGGAGGGTGTGGCCGCCGCTCCAGGGTTCGAGGTGTTGATGGGTGGTGACCACGTTCACCTCGTAGGCGCCGGGGCGCAGGAGCGTGAAATCCCACTCGAGCCAGTCGTCGGTGGAGCGCCAGTTTTCGGTGAGGCCGTTGCCGCCGATGCGACCGGTGGGTGCGGTGGCGTCGGTGCCGAGGCGGGCCATGCCGGTGATGAGGGTGACGGTGGCGTCGGGTTGCTGGAGGGGTTGCGGTTCGACGTCGGGTGCGGCGGCGAGGTCGAGGGCGACGACGGTGACGGGGGCGCGGAAACGCAGGCCGGTAAAATCGATTGCGAGGATGGGCAGGCCGGTGGCGGCGTCGGTGGTCTGGCGCGTGGCGAAGGCGCGGCGGGCGTCACCGAGGGCGCGGGCGGTGCGCACGCGGGTGCGGAGGCCGTGGAGATGGAAAATTTTCGGCGGGGCGGAGAAGAAGTGAAGGAAGAGGCGGCGGCCTTTCGTGGTGATGCGGCCCCAGGAGAATTCGTTGCGGAAAGGACTGGGCGAGGTGCCGTAAATGGCATCGCCGTTGCGCTCGAGCCAGGCGCCGACGGCGCGGAGGCGCTGGACGCTGGGTGCGGGGACGACGCCGTCGGCATCGGGTCCGATGTTGAGCAGATAGTTGGCGCCCTTGCTGACGAGGTCGACGAGCGTGGTGATCAGATTCTCGGCGGACTTCCACTCGTGGTCGTGGGTCTTGAAGCCCCACGTGTGGTTGAGGGTGGCGCAGGTTTCCCAGTCGCCTTCGAGGCGGCCGGGCGGGAGGAAGTTGTCGCGGGGGAGATTATAATCGCCGAGGCCGTGGCCGATGCGTCCGGACACGAGGCAGCGCGGCTGAAGTTTTTTGACGAAGCGGCGGATGGAGGCGCTTTGGGCTTTGGTAAGGGTGAGGGGCGTATCGAACCAGATCATGCCCACGGGGCCGTAGCGGGTGAGGAGTTCGCGGAGCTGGGGTTTTACTTTTTCGCGGAGGTAGCGCGCGGGGTTTTTCGCGGCGGCGGGGTAGTCCCAGTCGTTCCATGCGCCGTCGGGATGGTGCCAGTCGAGGTCTTGCGAATAGTAGAAGCAGAGGCGCACGCCCTGGCGGCGGCATTCGCGGGCGAGGTCGACCATCGGATCGTGGTGCCACGGGGTGGCGTCGACGACGTTGTAGCGGTTGACCGACGTGCGATACATCGCGAACCCGTCGTGGTGTTTCGCGGTGATGACGAGGTAGCGCATGCCGGCTTGTTTTGCGAGGCGGACCCAGGCGGCGGCGTCGAAGTGGCGGGGGTGAAATTGCGCGGCGAGCGCGGCGTAGGTGGCGACGGGGATCTTCTCGCGAAACATCATCCACTCGCCGATGTAGGGCACGCGTTGGCCCTGCCAGACGCCGGCGGGAATCGCGTAGAGGCCCCAGTGGATGAACATCCCGAAGCGGGACTCGCGCCACCAGCGAAGCGGATCGTTTTGGGGCGCGGGGCGGCGGGTGGGTTGCTTGACGGCGGAGATATCGACAGCACGCATGGGCGAGGAGTGTTGAATCCACTAATGGCCGCGAATCGACCTTAATGGCGGAGAATTTTCGGTGGCGCGCGACGCCGGTCACGCGCGTCGGCGAGGGGCGGCGGAACTAGCGACCGCGCGCGAGGATGGCGGTGAGTTGCGCGAGGCGGAAGGGCTTCGGCAGAAAATCATCCATGCCGGAGGCAAGGAGGCGGGCGCGATCGTCGGCGAGCACGTGGGCGGTGAGGGCGACGATGCGGGGTTGCGCGGAGTGGGGAAGCTGCTCCCGGATGAGCCGGGTCGCGGCGGGGCCGTCGAGCACCGGCATCTCCACATCCATCAACACGAGATCGAAGGATTCCCGCTGCACCGCCTCGACGACTTCGCGGCCGTTGGAAGCGACGGCGGGGGAATAGCCGAGGCGTTGGAGAAGGCGACAGGCGACGGTTTGGTTTACGATGTTGTCGTCGGCGACGAGGATGCGCGCGGGATGGCGCAGGGCGAAGGTGGGATCGAAGGTGGTGGCGGCGAGGGGTGCGGGAGTGGACGCGGCGACCGGCGCCACCAAGGTGACGTGAAACGTCGAGCCGCGGCCGGGTTCGCTTTCGACCCACATGCGGCCGCCGTGGAGTTCGGCGAGGTGTTTGCTGATGGCGAGGCCGAGACCGGTGCCGCCGAAACGGCGCGCGGTCGACGCATCGACTTGGCTGAAGGCGCGGAAAAGCCGGTCAAGCTGGTCGGCTGGAATGCCGATGCCGGTGTCTTGCACGGACAGGTGAAGTTCGACGGAGCCGGTGCCGTGGGGACGGGCGGCGGAGCGGATGGTGACGGAGCCGTGCTCGGTGAACTTGATGGCGTTGTTGAGAAGGTTGACCAGGATCTGGCGGAGGCGGGTGACATCGCCGACGAGGGCGGCGGGGAGGTCGGGGGCGGGCTCGTAGGTGAGGGCGAGGTTCTTGCGCGAGGCGGCGAGAGCGACGATTTCGAGCGCGTCGCGCACGCAAGCGGCGAGGACGAAGGGTTGGCGCTCGAGTTCGAGGTGGCCGGACTCGATTTTGGAGAAGTCGAGAATGTCGTTGATGACACTGAGGAGGAGTTCGCCGCTGGTGCGGATGGTATCGACGCATTCGCGTTGATCGGCATCGAGCGGGGAGCCGGAGAGGACGGTGGCCATGCCGATGACGGCGTTCATGGGCGTGCGGATCTCGTGGCTCATGGTCGCGAGAAACTGGCTTTTGGCGCGCGTGGCGGCGTCGGCCGCGAAGCGGGCGGCTTCGAGTTCGGTGCGGGTGCGCTCGAGGGCGGTGATGGTGGAGCGCTGGGCGAGGGCGAGGCGGCGAAGTTCGAGGGAGTTGACGACATGCCGGCGCAGAACGCGGAGCGCGCGCAGTTGCGCGGGGGACAAATCGCGGGGCACGCGATCGATCACACACAGCGAGCCGAGGGCGGAGCCGTCGGGCGTGACCAGGGGCGCGCCGGCATAAAAGCGGATGTGGGGCGCGCCGGTGACGTTGGCAAAGGTCGCGAACCGCTGGTCCTTCTGCGCATCGGGCACGACGAACAGATCGTGGCCGGGCTGGGCGATGGCGTGGGAGCAGAACGAAATGTCGCGCGGAGTTTCCGTATCGGCGAGGCCGATGCGGGCTTTGAACCACTGGCGGGTTTCGTCGACGAACGAGATTGCGGCAAGGGGGGCATCGCAGATCTCGGCGGCGAGGGCGACGAGGTCGTCATATTCGCGCTCCGGCGAGGTATCGAGCACGTCATAGGAGCGCAGGACGGCGAGGCGGGCGGACTCGGAGGGGGAGAGCGATGAAGACATGCGGCAGAAGGCCGCACGGTGCGCGGGCCGAGCGCAGAGAGAACCGCACTTAGGGCGTCGCGGTCAAGCGGGCGAAAGGGCGAGCGGCGGCATCGGGCAGTCGAGGACGGCGGAGACGGCGCGGAGGAGCTCGGCTTCGGAGGCGCGGAGGACGCCATCGGCGGTGGCACTGGCGGCGCAGGCGGTGAGGAGGCGGTGTTTGATGGGGCCGCTGGCGGTGGCGAGGCGTTCGAGCGCGGTGTCGAGTTGGGGCAGTTCGCAGGCGTTGGAAGGAAGGAGGGAAAGCCGGTCTGCGATGAGTTTAAGCTGGCCGGCGCCGGTGGCGAAGGCGCGCGCGATGGCGGTTTCATCGTCGCTGGAGGCGCGCGCGAGAGCGGAGAGGACGACGTTAAGGTCGGGGGCGACCGCTTCGAAGGAGAAGATTTGCTCACCGGGCGCGGTGGTGGGCGCACGACCGAGCTTGAGGGCGCGTTGGACGAGCTTTTGCAACGCGAACTCGAAGGAAGTGACGCGTTGGTCGGCGAGGACGAGGGCGTCGAGCGTTTCGAGGAGCGCGGCGACGCGGGGCGCGGGGAGATCGCGCAGGGTGGGTGCGGCGATCTGGATGAGGGGGAGTTTTTGCTCGACCGAAAGCGCGGTGATGTCGGAAGCGAGGGCGTCGATTTCGCGGAGCGTGTCGGGACCGAGGTGCGTGGCGATGAGCTGGCGTTGCTGTGCGGCGGAGGCGGGTGCCGGATCGAGGAGGAGCGCGCACACGAGGGCGGCGGCACCATTGGGCGTGCGAGCGGCGGTGCGCAGGCCGGCCGGGAGTGAGTTGAGGAGGGTTTGGGCGTCGGCCACGAGGGCGGCGTTGAGGGTGCCGATGCTGGCGACGATCGCGGCGGGCGAGAGCGGGCCGGGAATGACGGGAGGCAGGGGCGCGGGGGAACGATGGCCGAGGCCGGCGGAGGCGAAGGACTCAGTGCGGACATCGACGACTTCGGGCGCGGGGGAGTATTGGCCGTCGAAGGCGGGATCGATCGCGCGGATGCGTTCGGAGAGCGGCGGGTGCGTGGCCCAGAGTCCGCCGAAACTGGAGCGGAAGGCTTGGGCGAAAAAGAAGTGCCCGATCTCGGCGCTCTTGGTGGTGTCGAGTTTGGAACCGAGCGCGAGGCCGCCGATTTTTTTGAGGGCACCGGTGAGGCCGGCTGGGTTGCGGGTGAACTGGACGGAGGAGGCGTCGGCGAGGAATTCGCGTTGGCGGGAGACGGCGGCCTGGATGAGGCGGCCGAAGAAGTAGCCGATGTAGCCGATGATGAAGAGGGCGATGCCGATCACGAAAATCACGGCGATGCCGCCACCGCTTTTGCTTTCGCGGGAGGAGCGGACGCGGGTGTAGCGGAGGCTGGCGATCACGCCGCGGCCGAGCAGGCCGATGACGAGGATGCCGAAGACGAAGGCGGCGAGGCGGACGTTGAGCCGCATGTCGCCGTTGAGGATGTGGCTGAATTCGTGGCCGACGACGCCTTGCAGTTCGTCGCGCGTGAGGCGTTGCAACGTGCCGCGGGTGACGGCGACGACGGCATCGCTGGTGGTGTGGCCGGCGGCGAAGGCGTTGATGGCGGCTTCGTCGTCGAGCACGTAGGCGGCGGGCACGGGGACGCCGGACGCGATGGCCATTTCCTCGACGACGTTGAGAAAGCGGCGTTCGGCGGGGTCGGTGGTGTGCGGATCGACGCGCCGGCCGCCGACGTTTTCCGCCACCGCGGATCCGCCGGCGGAGAATTGCGACCATTTATACCCGGCGGCGAGCGCGACGACGACGAGGGTGCCAAGGGCGACGCCCACGAGGAGTTGAGGCTGCCACCAATCGGGGAGTGGAGCGACGTAATCGCCGTAAGGGTCGGATTGGCGGGCGTGCTGCGCGCCGAGAACGAAGAGGCCGACGGCGTATTCCGCGACGACGGTGCCGATGACGGCGAGGGCGAACAGGACGAGCAGGCGCGAGGTGCGCTTTTTCGCGCGGGCTTGGGCGGCGAAGAAGTCCATCGAGCAGGGCAACGAGAGGCGGGTGGGCCGGTCAACGCGCGCCGGAGCGCGGTGGACTTGGGTGCGGTTCGCAGGCGACGAGAATCAAGGTGGCGATCAGTGCGCGCAGGATACTCGCGAAAAACCCGTTGAGGCCACGGCGGTGCTTGCTTGGCGGCCGGCCAGCGAAGATCGAAGCGAGGGTGGCCCAGCCGACGAAGAATTGCGGTTGCTGCGCGACGGGTGCGGACACGGCAGGGAGCGGCTCAGGTAAATTGCACCTTCGGGGCGACGCGTTCGGCGGGGTCTTCGACTTTGAAAAGTTCGGCGGGTTGGAAGCCCATCATGCCGGAGAACGCGACGGCGGGAAACGTTTCGCGGGCGGTATTGTAGGACATGACGCTGTCGTTGTAGGCCTGCCGAGCGAACGCGATTTTGTTCTCGGTGGACGTCAGCTCTTCGGTGAGCTGCATCATATTCTGGTTGGCCTTGAGGTCGGGATATTGCTCGGAAACGACCATGAGGCGGGAGAGGGCGCCCGTGAGGCCGGTCTCAGCGGAGGCGAGATTTTTCACGGCGCCGCCGTCGGCGGGATTGGCGGCGGCGGATTGCGAAGCGGTGTAGGCGATGTTGCGCGCCTTGATGACGGCTTCGAGCGTCTCATGTTCGTGCTTGAGGTAGCCCTTGGCGGTTTCGACGAGATTGGGGATCAGGTCATAGCGACGTTTGAGCTGCACGTCGATTTGCGCGAACGCGTTTTTGAAGCGGTTGCGGAGGGTGACGAGGGAGTTGTAAATGCCCGCGATCCAGAGGACGACCACGAGGAGGATGGCAACGATTACGCCGAGGACGATGAGTGCGCTCATAGGATTGGGAGTTTCAATAAGTGTGCGGGAGGAACGAACGGGAGCGAGTCGGAAAGGAAAAGGGTGGCGAGGCGCGAGGGGGGCGCAAGAAGGAGAGAACGCGTGCCACCGCGAGGCGCGGCGAATGTGGTGAGGCTATCGCGGTGAAGACAGAAGCGGCATGGGTCGGCGCTTGCCGAGTGGAACGCGGCGGCCCAAGGTGCGGGTTCTGCCTGCTATGCGTCGTTTCGCCACGCTTTGTTTCCTCGGCCTCGTGAGTGTCACGTGGGCCCAAACGCCCTTAAACCGGCCCGTGCCCCTGCTGACGGTGGCGGGGGAGGTCTCGGCGGGGACGGAAGCGGAGCGGTTCGAGGCGGCCGAGCGGGCGCTGGAAATGGGTTTCCCGTCGATCGCGGAGGGGTTGTTCGAGGAGCTGTCGGTTGACGCGCGGGTAGATCGGCAACGCGCGCGACTGGGATTGGCCTCGGCATTGCTGGAGGAGGACCGGCCGGCAGAGGCGGAGAAGGTGTTGGAAGGCCAGCAGGAGGGCCGGGGCGCGGCGTGGCACTTGCGCATGGGACTGGCGGCCGCGCAGCAGCGGCACTTTGACGCAGCGCGCCACGCGCTCGGCGAGGTGAAGGCGGAGGAGCTGACGACGGACGACCGCGCGTGGTATAGTTTCCTGCGCGGCGTGGTCGCCGATGCGGCGGGAGATTTAGGGAAGGCGCGCGAGGATTTCGAACAAGCGGAGAAGATGGCGGGTTCGGACCCGGCGAAGGCGCAATTTGTGCTGGCGCGAGAGCAGGCGCGGTTGCGGGCGAACGTGGTGAACGACAACGTGCTCGAAGAAACGCGGCGCAACATGGAGCGTTATCAGGGCCGGAAGATCGGCTACGATTACGCGAAGACTTACGCGGCGATGCTCGAGGCGGCGGGGCGCAAGAACGACGCGATCAATGTGCTGCAGCGGCAATTGCTCGCGACACCGGCGGAGGAGCGGGGCGCGCAGGATGATTTTCGGTTGCTGCTCGGTTTGGTGGCGGGGGGCGCGGAGGGCGCGGGTCGGACGGCGCTGGCGAGTCTGGTCGCACATGGCAGCGATCCGCTGAAGCAACGTGTGGCGTTGCGCGTGCTGGCCCGCGATGCCACGACGGCGGCCGCGCGGGCGCAGTTGCAGGCCCTGCTGGACCGGTTGATCGCGACACCGACGGCGCCCGCGATCATCGAAGACCTGTTGGTTTTTCGGGCGCAGCTCGCGTTGACCGAGAAAGATTACGCGCGGGCGGAGGAAGATGCGCGGACGTTGCTCCAGCGGTTTCCGGGCTCGCCGCTGAAGGTGCGGGCGCTGGGCGTGTTGACGAGTGCGGCATGGGAACAGCGGCGTTATCGCACGGCGGCGGATCTGGCGGGGAAGGCGGCGGCGGAGCTGCCGGCGGGAGCGTTGCGGGCGCAGTTCAACGTCTTGGTGGCGGAGGCGTGGTTTCGCGCGAAGGATTTTCGAACGGCGGCGGATGCGTATGCGGCGGCGTTGCGTGAGACGCCGGAAGGGGAGGCGGCGGGCGATCTGATGTTTCAACGGTTGCTGGCGGAGATCGAGGGCGGGCGGCTGGAAACGGCGGAGAAACTGCTGGACGAGATGGCGCGGCAGCCGGCGTTTACGCCGGAAGAGCGCTGGCAGGCGGAATGGAATCTGGCGCGGGCGTTGCAGTTGCACGGAGAGACGGCCGCAGCGTATGCGCGGGTGAATCGCCTGCTGGCGGCGAAGGCGCCGACGGGGGTGTTGTCGGAGGAGTTGCGCGCGCAGATGGCGTGGTTGCAGGCGAAGTTGTCGCTCGAGGCGGGCGAGCCCGGGCGGACGCTGGAACTGGTCGATGCGTTGATCGCGAGCGGAGGGACGCTGACGCCGGCGCTGCAGGTGGAGATCGGCAGCACGGCGGTGTTGTTGAAGGCGGAGGCGCTGTTCGCTTTGCAGCGGGAACCGGCGGCGCTGGAGCAGTTGCAGAAGGTGCGGAGTGATTTTCCGAAGAGCGATGCGGCCGTGTATTCTTACATCGTGGAGGCGGATCACTATGCGAAGCTCGACAACACCGTGGAGGCGCAGCAGTTGCTGACGAAGCTGGCGGATGATTTCCCCGGCAACAAAACGTATGCTCCGCTGGCGCTTTACCAGGCGGCGTTGCAGGCGGAGCGGCGGGGCCAGGACGCGAATTACATCGAGGCGAACAAGCTGATTGAGCAGTTGGTCACGCGTTACCCGCGGAGCGATTTGGTGTTTTATGCGCGTTTGAAGCAGGGGGATCTGTTGCGAAAGTTGAATCAGTTTCCCCAGGCGCAGCAGGTTTATGAGTCGCTGGTGAACAATTTCTCGCAGCATGCGGATGTGTTGATCGCGCAGCTGGCGCTGGCGGAGTGTCACAATGCGCAGGCGGCGAATGATCCGGGGCACGCGGAGGCGGCGGCGACATTGTTCGAACATCTTCGAGACCGCGGCGATGCGCCGCTGGATCTGCGCGTGGAGGCGGGCTTCAACCTGGGTTACACGCTCCTGCGGCGGGGCCAGGTGGCACGTGCGCAGCAGGTGTGGTGGCAGGACGTGGTGCAGGCGTTTCTGCTCAATGCGAATCAAGCGGCGGAGCTGGGCGCGAAGGGGCGTTACTGGATGGCGCGCACGTTGCTCGAGCTCGGCGGGTCTTTTGAGCAACAGGCGAAGTTGGAAGAGGCGCGCAATGCCTGGTCGTTGATCTTGCAGTCGAAATTACCGGGGGAAGCGCTCGCACGGGCGCGGCTGGCGAAATTCAATCCGCCGGAGGACAAACCGTGAGACGTTTTCCCAGTCGATTTCCCCCGGCGGTGCGGCACAACGTGAGGGCGCAGCGGGTGAATTTGCGTCGGCGCCCGGCGGGGCGTTAAGGCGCGAACCAGCCAATTTTTTCCCATGTCGATCTTCGATTTCGGTCTGTTTGCCAAAGGCGGCCCCATGATGTGGGTGTTGCTGGTGCTGGGCGTGCTGTGCTTGATGCTGTTCATCGAGCGGGCGCTGTATTTGCATCGCGGGCAAATCCGTTCGAATGCGTTTCTGAGCGGGATCGAAAACATCCTGGCGAAACGGCGGATTGTGGAAGCGTTGACGGTGTGTGAGGAGACGCCAGGCCCGGTGGCAGCGGTGGTGAAGGCGGCCTTGCTGAACGCGGATGCGGACGCGGAAAAGATGCGTTTTGCGGTGCAGGAGGCGGCGGTGGTGGAATTGCCGGCGCTCGAACGGCGGCTGGGGACGATCGCGGCGATCGCCCAAGTGGCGCCGCTGGTAGGCCTGCTCGGCACGATCTTGGGCATGATCACGACGTTTGTCGCGTTTCAGAAAGATTACATGGCCGCGAGCGCGTTGGCGCATGGTATGTGGCAGGCGCTCCTGAGCACCGCCGGGAGTCTGATGCTGGCGATCCCAGCGCATCTGGCGCATCACTTTTTGACCGGACGGGTGAGGGCGATCATCCGGGATGTCGAATGGGCGGGCAATGCGATGATGAAATATCTGCTCACCGACTACCGCACGGGCAAAGCGCCGGGAGCGGCGACGCAGCCATGATTACCCGGCCCTTGGATCTCGCCTCGCGCTTGCGGCGGCCGCCGCGGAGCTTCGACGTGTTGTTCTATGTCAACGTGGGTCTGATCGTGGTGTTTTTCATCCTGTTCGGATCGCGTTTCGTGCTCGCACCTGGTTTGGGACTCGAATTCCGGATGCCGACGATGGAGGGCGCGCGGGCAGGGGCGGCCGCCACGACCCACGTGATCAGTGTCCCGCGGTCCGGCCTGTATTTTGCGGATGGCGCCATGAACGCGGCGCAGTTGCGGCAGTGGCTGGAGGCGCAGGCGAAGACAGTGAAACAGCCGGTGTTGCTGATCCGGGCCGCGGCGACCGTGCCCCTGTCCGACTTGACGGAAGTATCGGCCCTGGCGCACGAAGCGGGGTTTGTGAAGGTGATCGTCGGGGCGCAGGAGGCCGGTGGACCGGAAAACGGCGGCCAACGAAAATGACGGAGCGGAGTGAGCAAAAACGTTGGTGGGCGACGGGCCTCGCAGCGGGAATATTAACCCTTGTGATTTTGGCGCTGTTTCGGTCGCCCACGTCGCCCAGGGTGGAACGCGGACAGGCTGGGCCATCGCAGACGAAGTCCGAGAAGACGGGAATAGACCTCACGCGTTTGCAGCCGGGAGAGAGTGGGGCGCTGGAACAGCAGGCAGTTTTGGGTGACCCCACGCCACTTTTCCTGCCCACGGACTGGAATTATGGCCAGGGGGTGCTGCCGCAATCCGTGGTAAGGGAGCCAGGGCAGCAATTCAGGACGTTTGCGCCGAAGTTTGCCTACGGAGAGGCCGATCTCACTCTTAGGCTGCCGTTGAGCGTGGAGATACCGGCATCAGGAGTGGTGGCACTGACGACGGTTATGAAGAACAGCTTGAGCGGCTTTGGGCGCTCCGACGGAGCAGCGCCGGACTTAGCAGCACGCGCGGCTTATGTGGAAGTGTGTCGGATGGAAGATGGCGCACGGGTATGGGAAGCGGCGGTGGCGGATGCGGAGCCGCCTGGCGCACGATTTTGGCAACCGGCGGAATTTATGGTGGCGGTGGACGCGGCCGGGCTGATCGGACCGCCGGTGCAAACCGTTAGAACGGGGGTGGATGACGTGGATCGCTACCTGAAGCGTTACCTCAGCGCAGGCGTCCATATCGGAGCGCGTTTGACCCCAGGACTCTATCGGGTAGCCATCGGGCCGTAGAATTTTGAAGAAGTGATCAAGTTTGCTGTTGACGGTGAAAAGGCGCGTCCGCACGTTCTGCCCTCTTTTCGTTTTTTGACCCTCTCCCTTGGTCTGCCCAGATAGCTCAGTTGGCAGAGCACGTCCTTGGTAAGGACGAGGTCACGAGTTCAAATCTCGTTCTGGGCTCCAGGGTCAGCGCCGCAAACTCTTGCGGCGTTCCAGCAGAGGTCAATTTCTCACACTTAACCACAAACTCAAATCCACATGGCTAAAGGAACATTCGAACGCAAGAAGCCGCACGTCAACGTTGGCACGATCGGCCACGTCGATCACGGTAAAACCACGCTGACGACCGCGATTCTCGCGTGTCAGGCGCGCAAAGGCCTCGCTGAGGTCAAGTCCTACGCGGACATCGCGAAGGGCGGCACCGTGCGTGACGCTTCAAAGATCGTCACCATCTCGGTGGCCCACGTGGAATACGAGTCCGATAAGCGCCACTATGCGCACGTCGACTGCCCGGGGCACGCCGACTTCGTGAAGAACATGATCACGGGCGCGGCGCAGATGGACGGCGCGATCCTGGTCGTGTCGGCTGCTGACGGCCCGATGCCGCAGACCAAGGAACACGTGCTGCTCGCCCGCCAAGTCGGTGTGCCGAATATCGTGGTGTTCCTCAACAAGGTCGACCTCATCGACGACCCGGACCTCCTCGAGCTCGTGGAAGAAGAAATCCGCGATCTTCTGACGAAGTATCAATTTGACGGCAAGAACGCCAAGATCATCCGCGGGTCCGCCACCGCTGCGCTCGAAGGCAAGCCCGAGGGCGAAAAAGCGATCGCGGAATTGATGGAAGCCATTGACAGCGAGATCGCCGAGCCGGTCCGCGAGATGGACAAGCCGTTCCTGATGTCGGTGGAAGACGTGTTTTCGATCACGGGTCGCGGCACCGTCGCCACCGGTCGTATCGAGCGCGGCGTCTGCAAGCTCAACGACACCGTGGAAATCGTCGGCCTCCGGGACACGACGACGACCGTTGTGACGGGCATCGAGATGTTCCGCAAGCTGCTCGACGAAGGGCAAGCGGGCGACAACGTCGGTCTGCTCCTTCGTGGTGTGGATAAGGAAGGCATCGAGCGCGGACAGGTTGTCGCGGCGCCGAAGTCGATCACTCCGCACAAAAAGGCGAAGGCGGAGATCTACGTCCTCGGTAAAGACGAAGGTGGCCGTCACACGCCGTTCTTCAACGGATACCGTCCGCAGTTCTATTTCCGCACGACCGACGTCACCGGGGTCATCGAACTGCCGAAGGGCGTTGAGATGATCATGCCGGGCGACAACATCGCCGTGGAAATTGACCTCATCGCGCCGATCGCCATGGAAAAGACCCAGAAGTTCGCCATCCGCGAGGGTGGCCGCACCATCGGTGCGGGTCGCATCACGGAAATTATCCAGTAAGATCCGTCCGCCGTTTCGTTTAACGACCCGCCGAGGATACGCCTTCGTGTCCTCGGCGCCGTCGTCTAAGAAAGCAATCCACAGGGGTGTAGCTCAATTGGTAGAGTAGCGGTCTCCAAAACCGTTGGTTGGGGGTTCGATTCCCTCCGCCCCTGCCAGCTCAGAATCCATGAAAAACCCGTTCCGCAGCACACGCATCTTCGTCGGTGAAATGATCGGCGAGCTTCAAAAAGCTTCGTGGCCGACGCGCACTGAGCTGCGCGATTCCACGATCATCGTCATTGTCGCGGTGCTCATTCTCGGGCTTTTCACCAGCATCACCGATTTCTCCCTGTATTCAGTCGTGGACCTGTTCACGTCCTGGGTCAGCTAACTTTTACCCATGTCTGCGCCAACAACCGCGCCTGCGGACTCCCAGTGGTTCGCTCTTCACACGCTCTCCGGTCAGGAGAACAAGGTGAAGAACTACATCGAGCGATTCAAGAAAGCGGAAGAGCTCGAGGACTCGATTTTCGAAGTCTTGCTGCCGACGGAAGTGGTTTCTGAGGTCAAGGGTGGCAAGAAGTCGACGAAGGTTCGCAAGCTTTATCCCGGTTACGTCTTCATCCAGATGCGCCTCTATGGTGAGGACGGCAAAGTCATCAACAAGCCGTGGTATTTCGTGAAAGAAGTCGCCGGCGTGATCGGCTTCGTCGGTGGCGACCATCCCGCCGCCTTGCGCCAATCGGAAATCGATGAGATTCGCGCTCGCATCGAAGCAGCCAACGGCAAGGAAGTGCCGAAAGTGCAATACTCGGTGGG
Organism: Horticoccus luteus; assembly: GCF_019464535.1. Classification (GTDB taxonomy): domain Bacteria; phylum Verrucomicrobiota; class Verrucomicrobiia; order Opitutales; family Opitutaceae; genus Horticoccus; species Horticoccus luteus. Next base: position 939,411 of record NZ_CP080507.1, read on the forward strand.
CGAGGAAGTGAAGATCACCGATGGCGCGTTCGCCAACCTCACCGGCCGGATCGATGAGATCGATCCGGATCGCGGTAAATTGAAGATTTCTGTTTCCATTTTCGGCCGTTTTACGCCGGTCGAGCTCGAATACTGGCAGGTGCAACGCAACACCGAGTGATGCGACGCCTCTTTGTCACCGCCGCCCTCCGCTAAAGAAAACACCCGCCACTCCTCCCTCCCATGGCCAAGAAAATCCAAGGCTACATCCGTCTTCAGCTGCCCGCCGGCGCCGCGAATCCCGCGCCTCCGGTAGGCCCCGCGCTCGGTGCCCAAGGCGTCAATATCATGGCGTTTTGCAAAGACTTCAATGCGCGCACCAAAGACCAGAACGGCATGATCCTGCCGGTCGTCATCACGGTCTATACAGACAAGAGCTTCACGTTCATTCTGAAGTCTCCCCCGGCCGGTGTCCTCCTCAAGAAGGCGGCCAATATCGCGTCGGGATCCGGCAAGCCCAATGTCGAGAAGGTCGGTAAAGTGACCCGCAAGCAGCTGGCCGAGATCTGGAAGCTCAAGAAGGCCGACATGAATGCCAAAGACGAAGAAGCTGGTATCCGGACCATCGCCGGCACCGCCCGCAACATGGGCATCGAGGTCATCGACTAACACTTTCGCAGCAAGACCCGGCGACCGCCCGGTTGCGCTGCATTCAAACCAACTCACCGCGGGAGTCTTACCGACGTTCGCACCGCAAGGAGTCCTACATGCCCAAACTGCACAGCAAACGCTACAACAGCGCCGCCAAGGTTGCTGACCTCGTAAAGGAATATCCGCTCAAAGAAGCGGTCGACGTCCTCGCGAAGTTTCCGAAAGCCAAGTTCGACGAGACCGTCGAGCTCTCATTCCGCCTGGGCGTCGATGCGACGTCGGGCGACCAAAACGTGCGTGGCACCACTCCGTTGCCCCATGGCTCGGGCAAGAAGGTGCGCGTCCTAGTGTTCACTGACGATCCGCAAAAGGCGATCGCGGCGGGCGCTGATCACGCCGGTTTGCAGGACATGATGCAAAAAATCAACGAGGGGTGGCTCGACTTCGACGTGGCGATTGCGACCACGGAGGCGATGAAGACGGTCCGCACCATCGCGCGCGTCCTCGGCCCCAAAGGCCTCATGCCGAATCCCAAATCCGGCACCGTCACCGACGATATCGTCGCGGGCATCAAGGCCGTGAAGGCCGGCCGCGTGGAGTACAAAATGGACAAGACGGCGAACATCGGCGTCGGCATCGGCAAACGTTCGTTCACCGGTGAGCAGATTTTGGAGAATGCCCAGTCGGTCATCGATGCGATCGGCAAGGCCAAGCCCTCCGGTTTCAAGGGCAACTACATCCGCAGCATCTTCATTTCCTCGAGCATGAGCCCGGGCGTGAAGATTGCGTCGACGGAATACAGCAAATACTAAAGCGAGGCCCGACCCATGAGAGCCGAAAAACAATTCCTGATCGACGAGGTGCAAGCGCACCTCAAAAAGTCCGATTACGTCATTCTCGCGAACTTCACGAAGGTGACGGTCGCCGATGTCGCCAAATTGCGCGCGCAATTGGCGGCAGAAAACGCCGAGTATCACGTCGTTAAAAACAGCTCGTTGCGGGTGGCTGCGAAAGCATTGGGTTTGCCCGATATCGACAGCGCGCTGGCGGGCCAGACCGCCATCGTCGTCGGCGGAAAAACACCGTATGCCGTGGCGAAGGTGCTGAAGGGCTTCTTCAAGGACACCCAGAAGCTCGAGGTGAAGATTGGCGTGATTGAAAAGAAGCCGATCTCCGCCGAAGAACTGTCGCAATTGGCTGACTTGCCGTCGATGGACGTGCTTCGCGCCCAATTGCTGGGCTTGTTCACGCAGCACGGCGCGGCGTTTGTTCGCGTCCTCAACGAGAAGGTCAAAAAGGAGCAGCCTGCTGCTCCTGCGGCCTGAATCCCGTCTTACCAACCTTTAACCCAGATTTTTCCGACGCGAGTCGGAGAATAAAACATCAAACGCTTAGATCTAGGAGATACGTCTCTTAAATGCGCGGCTCCATCGCCGCCGCTAGACGAGAGCAGAAGAGTACCATGAGCAATATCACCAAAGACCAAGTTATCGAGTGGCTGTCCGCTCAGCCGATTCTCGAGCTCGCGCAGCTCGTCAAGGACCTCGAAGGCAAGTGGGGCGTATCCGCCGCCGCCTCTGTCGCCGCGGCCCCGGCCGCCGCTGCCGCTCCCGCAGCCGAGGCGCAGACCGAGTTCACCGTTGTCCTCAAGGAAGCGGGCGCGAACAAGATTGGCGTCATCAAGGAAGTGCGCGCGATCACTGGCCTCGGCCTCAAGGAGGCCAAGGACTTGGTCGAAGGCGCGCCGAAGCCCGTGAAGGAAAACGTCGCGAAGGCCGAAGCCGAGGATCTCAAAAAGAAACTCGAAGCGGCCGGTGCGAAGGTGGAGCTCAAATAAGCTTTGCCGGTTTTTTCCGCACAACTTCCGATTTCTTCAGGACAGGCCGCGTTTCCGTGCGGCCTGTCCTTTGCCTTTTTCCGGTTAGTACCTTTGTTAGTCCGTCGCGCCTCATCGTAAGAGTCGCGACATTTTGATTTTTGCCCTCCTCAACGGGAATTCCCATGGCCGATCGTCACCAAACAGAACGCGTCAACTTCGGCAAGCTCCGCGAAGTCATCCAGCCGCCCAACCTGATCGAAATCCAGATCACGTCGTATCTCGATTACCTTCAAAAAGGCGTGCCCGAGAAACAGCGCAAGCCGCAAGGCCTTGAGGCCGTTTTCCGTGAGGTGTTTCCCATCGAGTCTTACGATGGCCGGCTTACGCTGGAATACGTTTCCTACAATCTGGGCGAGCCGAAAAGCTCCGAGATCGACTGCATCCGCGATGGCACGACCTACTCGGTGCCGCTTTACGTGAAGCTGCGCCTGCGCGAAGAAGATTTCATCAAGGATGAGGATATCTATATGGGCGAGATCCCGATGGTGACGGAGCGTGGCTCCTTCATCATCAACGGGGCCGAGCGCGTCGTCGTCTCGCAATTGCATCGTTCGCCGGGCATTGCCTTCGAAGTCACGCCGCACCCGAACGGCAAGCTTTTGCATTCGTTCCGCATCATTCCGGATCGCGGGACTTGGCTGGAAGTGCAGTTCGATAATAATGATTTGCTCTACGTCTATCTCGATCGTCGCCGCCGTCGCCGTAAGTTCCTGATCACGACGTTGCTTCGCGCCATCGGCTTTTCGAACGACATCGATCTGCTCAATCTGTTCTACGAGATTAAGGAGCTCAAGGTTGCGAAGGCTCTTGACCTCGAAAACGTCAGTTCGCTCGTGCTCGTGGAAGATGCGATCGACGCCCAAAAGGGCGTGGTGCTGGCCCGCGCGTTTGAACCTCTCACGAAAGCGGTCGTCCGTACGTTCGAGAAACACGACATCACGTCGATGCGTGTCATCGACACATCGTTGGACGATGGCGCCATTATCCGCGCGCTAAAGAAGGATCCAACCCGCAACGAAGAGGAGGCGCTCAAGGAAATCTATAAGCGCCTTCGTCCGGGCGAGCCGCCGACCACCGCCAATGCGAAGGCGTTGCTCAAGCGACTGTTCTTCGACCCGAAGCGTTACGATCTCGGGCGCGTTGGTCGTTACAAGATCAACCAGAAGCTGGGCCTCAAGGCGGAGATTGAACAACGCATCCTCGAGAGCGCAGACGTGGTCGCGGCGACGAAATATTTGGTGCGCCTGAAAAAGGGCGAAGGTGTCGTCGATGATATTGACCACTTGGGTTCGCGCCGCGTCCGCACGGTGGGCGAGTTGCTCGCCAATCAATGCCGTGTCGGCTTGAGCCGCACGGAACGCTTGGTGCGCGAGCGCATGACGATGTATGATCAGAGCGTCGACTCGATCACGCCGCAGAAGCTCATCAACCCGAAAGCTCTCACGACGGTCATTCGCGACTTCTTCGCCCGCAGTCAGCTCTCGCAGTTCATGGATCAGATCAACCCGCTGGCCGAGGTGACGCATAAGCGCCGCCTTTCCGCGCTCGGGCCGGGTGGTCTTAACCGCGAACGGGCCGGCTTCGAGGTGCGCGACGTCCATCCGTCGCACTACGGGCGAATCTGCCCGATCGAGACCCCGGAAGGTCCGAACATCGGTCTGATCAACTCCCTGTCGACGTATGCTCGCGTCAACGAATTTGGTTTCATCGAGACGCCCTATCGCACCGTCAAAGACGGTCGCGTGACGGACAAGATCGACTATCTCACGGCGGATCAGGAAGAGGCTAAAGTGATCGCTCAGGCGAACGCCGAGATCGACGACAAAGGCCATTTCGTCGGCAAAGTCACTGTGCGAAAGGACGGCGAATTTCTCGAAGTCCCGGCGGACGAAGTCGACTTCATGGACGTCTCGCCCAAGCAGGTGATTTCGATCGCGGCTGGAATGATCCCGTTCCTCGAGCACGACGATGCGAATCGCGCCCTCATGGGTGCGAACATGCAGCGCCAAGGTGTGCCGCTGCTCCAGGCGGAAGCGCCTTTCGTCGGCACGGGCATCGAAGAACGCGTGGCGCGCGATTCGAAGATCGTGGTTGTCGCGGAAGAAGCGGGTGTAGTGGCGGCGGTTGACGCCAAACGCATCGTCATCACGCGCGACGGGGACTTGCCGCGCAATCTCAAGAACGATCCGAAAAACGGCGTTCGCATCTACGAGCTGCGCAAGTTCATGCGTTCCAACGCAGGCACTTGCTTCAATCAACGGCCGATCGTCAAGCAGGGCCAAAAGATCAAGGCCGCGCAGATTATCGCTGACGGTCCGTCGACCGATCAGGGTGAAATGGCACTCGGACGCAATGTGCTTGTGGGCTTCATGCCCTGGAACGGTTATAACTTCGAAGACGCGATCCTGATTTCCGAAAAGGTTCTCAAGGAAGACATCTTCACTTCGATCCATATTCAGGAGTTCGAAGTGACGGCGCGTGATACCAAGCTCGGGCCGGAAGAAATCACGCGGGATATCCCGAATGTGGGTGAAGAGGCGCTCAAAAACCTCGACCATAACGGCGTCATCCGGATCGGCGCGGAAGTGAAACCTGGCGACATCCTCGTCGGCAAGATCACGCCCAAGTCCGAAACCGAACTCGCTCCGGAAGAGAAGTTGCTGCGCGCCATCTTCGGCGAAAAGGCCGCGGATGTGAAGGACACCTCTCTGGTGGTCCCGTCCGGTGCGGCCGGCATTGTGATGGACGTGAAGGTTTCTTCCCGGATCGATAATCAGGAGGAGAAGCTTTCTCCGTCCGATCGTCGTCGTCAGGTGAAGCAGATCCAAGAGGAATACAAAACGCAGATGGACAAGTTGCGCGAGGGTCTCACCGAGGCTCTTTCCAACATTCTCCTCGGCGAGAAGATTCCGCTCGATGTCATCAACGGCGAGACCGGTGAAATCATCATCCCCGCCAATCGCAAGATCACCAAGACCTTGCTCCGCAAACTCGCGGCGGTGTCGAAGCACGTCCAGATCGACCCGTCGCCGGTGCGCATCAAGATCATGGAGATCATCGGCTCGTATCAGACGAAGTTCGACGAGCTCGAGACGGATCGCGAACGCAAGATCGGCGCGATCGAAGCGGGCGAGGGCGACGGCACGGGTGCGATCAAGCAGGTGAAGGTCTACATCGCTACGAAGCAAAAGCTCGAAGTCGGTGACAAGATGGCAGGTCGTCACGGTAACAAGGGTGTGGTCGCCAAGATCGTGCCCGAGGAAGATATGCCGTTCCTCCCGGATGGCACGCCGATCGAAATCTGCCTCAACCCGTTGGGCGTGCCTTCGCGCATGAACATTGGGCAGGTGCTCGAGACGCATCTCGGTTGGGCCTGCAAAAAGCTGGGTCTCAAAATCGCCACGCCGGTATTCGACGGCATTCCGGAAAAGAAAATCCGCGAATACCTCCGCGATGCGAAGCTGCCGCCCTCCGGCAAGACTCCGCTGTTCGACGGCCGCACCGGCGAGAAGATCGACCAAGAAGTCGTCGTTGGCTACATCTACATGATGAAGCTGAACCATCTCGTGTCGCACAAGATTCACGCCCGCGCGGTCGGTCCGTATTCGCTCGTGACGCAGCAGCCGTTGGGCGGCAAAGCCCAATATGGCGGTCAGCGTTTCGGCGAAATGGAAGTGTGGGCGCTCGAAGCGTATGGCGCGGCGCACACCCTCCAAGAACTGCTCACCGTCAAGTCCGACGACGTGCAGGGACGCACCAAGATCTACGAGTCGCTCGTCAAGGGTGACAACACCCTGACGGCCGGCACGCCGGAATCCTTCAACGTGTTGATCAAGGAAATCCAGTCCCTCGGTCTCGATATCAAGCTTAACAAACGTGATGCGCTGGCGCTCGGCTAAGCCGCGCCGCGCCAAGTTCTCACCTAACGGGAGATTATAAATGAGTATCCAACCTAACGAAGCTGCCGGTTCGATCGCGCGCGATGAGGCCCGGGCTGCGCTCGGCCTCGATGAGAATCCGTTCGACTGCGTTTCGATCACCGTCGCGTCGCCCGACACCATCCGCAAATGGTCGAAGGGCGAAGTCAAGAATCCCGAGACGATCAACTATCGCACCTTCAAGCCCGAGCCGGGTGGTCTCTTCTGCCAGAAGATCTTCGGCCCGGTGCGCGACTACGAGTGCGCCTGCGGAAAATACAAACGCATCAAATACAAGGATGTGGTCTGCGATCGCTGCGGCGTCGAAGTGACGATTGCGCGCGTTCGTCGCGAACGCATGGGCCACATCGAGCTCGCGGTGCCGGTGGCGCATATCTGGTTTCTGAAGTCGATGCCGAGCCGCCTCGGTTTGTTGCTCGATATGACGGCGCGCTCCCTTGAGCGCGTGATCTACTATGAGAACTTCATGGTCGTCGATCCGGGCAAAACGCCGCTCGAACCGCGTCAGTTGCTGACCGATTCCGAGTATCGTCAGGCGCTCGAAGAATACGGTGACGATTCCTTTGTGGCGAAGATGGGTGCGGAAGCCGTGCGCGATTGCCTCAAGGCGATGGACATGGATGCGACGGTGGCCGAGTTGCAGGAGCAGATGCGCGCCACGCGTTCGAAGCAGATCAAGAAGAAGCTCTCGAAGCGTCTCAAGGTTATCCAAGGCTTCATTCATTCCCGCAGCCGTCCCGAGTGGATGGTGCTCGAAGTGTTGCCCGTGATCCCGCCGGATCTGCGTCCGCTCGTTCCGCTGGAAGGCGGCCGCTTCGCAACCTCCGATCTCAACGATCTCTATCGGCGCGTCATCAACCGCAACAATCGGTTGAAGAACCTGATGCAGCTCAAAACGCCGGACGTTATCATCCATAATGAAAAGCGCATGCTGCAAGAGGCCGTAGACGCGCTCTTCGACAACGGTCGCCACGGGCGCCCCGTCACCGGTGCCGGCAATCGGCCCTTGAAGTCCCTCTCGGACATGCTCAAGGGCAAGCAGGGTCGTTTCCGGCAGAATTTGCTCGGCAAGCGCGTCGACTATTCGGGCCGTTCGGTCATTGTCATCGGTCCTGAGCTCAAGCTCAACCAATGCGGTTTGCCCAAGAAAATGGCGCTCGTGTTGTTCGAGCCCTTCATCATTCGCCGTCTTAAGGAGCTTGGCTTCGTGCACACCGTCCGCGGTGCGCGCAAGATGATCGAGAAGAAGTCGCCGGAAGTTTGGGACATTCTTGAAGAGGTGACGAAGGGCCATCCGGTGCTGCTGAACCGCGCACCGACGCTCCATCGCCTGTCGATTCAGGCTTTTGAACCGACCTTGATCGAAGGCGAGGCCATCCGTATTCATCCCCTCGTCTGCACCGCTTACAACGCGGACTTCGACGGCGATCAAATGGCCGTCCACGTGCCGCTTTCCTTGGAAGCGATCATGGAGTGCAAGCTCCTCATGATGGCGACGTCGAACATCTTTTCGCCATCGTCGGGCAAGCCGATCCTCACGCCGTCGCAGGACATCGTTCTCGGGGCGTATTATCTCACGATCGAACCACGCAAGAAGCTGGAAAAAGGGACGCATGTTCCTCTGCTCAGCGGCCTCCAAGAGGTGCTCTACGCGAAAGCGGACGGAGCCCTCAAGGTCCACGATTGGGTCGAAATCCCCAACCCGGATTTTGGCCGCGAGACGGTGTTCGGGAATAAGGAAAAGCGCACCCTCCGCTCAACGGTAGGCCGCGTGATCTTCAACCAAATCTGGCCGGCCGCGCTGGGTTTCGTGAATTTCCCGGTTCCGAAAGCCAAGTTGGGCGATCTGATTCTAAACACCTACAAAACGTCGGGCAACCACGTCACGGTGGAGACCCTCGACAAGCTCAAGGAACTCGGCTTCCAGACTGCGTTTCAAGCGGGTATTTCGATCGGTATCGACGACATGATCATTCCGGAGGCGAAGAAAGATATCGTCGCCGACACCCGGAAGAAAATCGCGGAAGTCGAAGCCCAGTTTAACAAGGGCATCATCACCGAAGGCGAGCGGAAGAACAAAGTCATCGATCTCTGGACCAGCACGACCGATCGCATCGCGAAGGAAGTGTTCACCAAACTCGAAGGCAACGATGGCCGCCCTGAAGTGAACCCGGTTTACATCATGATGGACTCGGGTGCGCGCGGTAACAAACAGCAGGTCCGCCAGCTTTGCGGCACTCGCGGTTTGATGGCCAAGCCCTCCGGCGAAATCATCGAACGGCCGATTTTGTCCTCATTCCGCGAGGGCCTCACGGTGCTCGAATACTTCATCTCGACCCACGGTGCCCGCAAGGGTCTCGCGGATACCGCGCTCAAGACCGCGGACGCTGGCTATCTCACGCGCAAACTTTGCGACGTGGCGATGGACGTCATCATCGCGGAAGACGATTGCGGTTCGCGCGATGGCGTTTGGAAGAAGGCGATCTTCGAGGGCGACGACGAAATCGTCGGCCTGCGTGAACGCATTGTGGGACGCTTCTCCAGCGACGATATCTATAATCCGCTCAATCCCACCGAACTGCTGCTTGGTTCGGGCGAGCTGATCTCGGAAGAGGTCGCGAGCCGCATTGAGGATGTCGGTATCGAGCGCGTCAAAGTCATGTCGCCGCTCACGTCGCCCACCAAGGACGGCATCGATGCCAAATCTTACGGCATCAACCCCGCGACCAACCGCGTGGCGAAAATCGGCGACTCTGTCGGCATCATCGCAGCGCAATCGATCGGTGAACCTGGCACGCAGCTCACGATGCGAACCTTCCACATCGGTGGTGTCGCCTCTGGCGGCTTCAAGATGCCGGAAATTCGCGTCCGCGCCGCCGGCCGGGTGAAATATCGCGGGTTGCGACTTGTCGGCACCGCCGAAGGCGCCGCCATCGTCCTCAATAAAACGGGCACCATCCAGATCCTCGATGCCGAGGAAAAGGAATTGGAAACCTACAATATTGTGGTCGGCTCATTCCTGCACGTCGCCGATGGCGCGCAGATTGAGAAAGGCGCCGTGCTCGCGCAGTGGGATCCTTACAACATTCCGGTGCTCTCTGAAAAGGGCGGTGGTTTGGCGTTCAAGGACATGATTCCTGGGGTCACCGTGAAACGTGAACTCGACGAATCAACCGGTCGGATCGCGACCGTCGTCATCGAACACAAGGAGGATCTCAATCCGCAGATCGAAGTGCGCGACGCGAAGGGCAAGCCCCTCGCTGCTTACTCTATTCCAGTCGGTGCACAGATCGCGGTGAACGAAGGCGACACCATCGCTCCCGGCGCTTTGCTCGCCAAAACCCCGCGCCAAGCATCCAAAACGAAGGACATCACCGGCGGTTTGCCCCGCGTGGCCGAGCTTTTCGAAGCACGTCGCCCGAAGGATGCGGCCGAAATGTCGCGTATCGACGGTATCGTATCGTTTGAAGGCACCGTCCGCGGCAAGCGGAAGCTCGTCGTGAAGAATGACGAGACGGCGCAGGAAGAGGAGCACCTCATCCCGACGGGCAAGCACATCATCGTTCAACCGGGCGACGTTGTGCACAAAGGCCAGCATCTGACGGAAGGCGCCGCCGACCCGCACGAAATCCTGGAAATCCTCGGGCCTTCTGCGCTCTACGACTTCCTGATTTCGCAAGTGCAGGAAGTTTACCGCCTTCAGGGCGTAACGATCAACGACAAGCACATCGAGATCATCATCCGCCAAATGCTCCGCAAAGTTCGCATCACCGATCCGGGCGATAGCGAATACTTCTGGGGCGAACAGGTGGACCGGGCGACGTTCTTGTCAGACAATCGGCGCATCGAAGAGGCCGGCGGCAAGCCCGCGGAAGCGGAGCCGATTCTGCTCGGCATCACGAAAGCGTCGCTCGAAACCGAAAGCTTCATTTCGGCGGCGAGTTTCCAAGAGACGACGCGCGTCCTTACCGACGCGTCAACCCTCGGCAAAATTGACGTCCTGAAGGGCTTCAAAGAAAACGTGATCATGGGCCATTTGATTCCTGCAGGCACGGGCCTCCCGAAGTTCAAGAAGCTCAAAATTACGCTGCCGTTCGGCGCAGATCTTCCGCTGGAGGAGTCTGAGGCCAAGGTTGAAACCGCGAGCTAAGTCGATCGGATCCAACGACGAAAGGCCGCCGGCATATTCGCCGGCGGCCTTTTTGTTTTTGGGCAGCATCTTCGTTGCAGAAAACGACAGGGATTCCCACGCGCGCACCGGGCCGATAGCATCTGCCAAGGCGAGCGAGCGTGCCCAGCAGATTGGCGAAGAGAGCGGGGAACCGGCTTGCCAAATGAGTCGCTTCGCCCTGGAACACTCAGAGCGATTGCAAGAGAACAAGCACTAGCTGCTGAGCGAAAGTTGGGGTGAGGGAACGTGTTTCAAGCGGGCAGGGCAGAATGATCAGGCGTTTTCTTTCGGCGTGCGGGAATTCTTCTTGAAGTATTCCAGGCGGCGCGGCTTGCTCGTCAGCTCCCTTCGTCACTTCGCTGTCTTCTGGCTTTTGCCAGACACACAAGTCGCCGCGAAATCCGGAATGAAGACCGGAAATTCGCGTTTATCTTTTCTTTTTGCCAAAAACTTCTTGCCGAGTTTTTGGCAGAAGGTAGCGTCTTCCCCTTTTCTCGAATTTTCACTCTGTCCCTCTCGTTATGCCGACCATCAACCAACTCGTGCGGAAAGGCCGCCGCAAAGTGCGCACCAAGTCCAAGTCTCCTGCTTTGGACGGAAACCCGTTCCGCCGCGGCGTGTGCGTGCAGGTCATGACCCGCACGCCGAAGAAGCCGAACTCGGCCATTCGTAAGGTCGCGAAAGTTCGTCTGACCAATGGCAGCGAAGTCATTTCCTACATTCCAGACGAAGGGCATAATCTGCAGGAGCACTCGATCGTCCTGGTGCGCGGCGGCCGCGTAAAGGATCTCCCTGGCGTTCGCTACCACATCGTGCGTGGCACGTTGGATGCGACCGGCGTGGAAAAGCGTCGTCGCTCGCGGTCGAAGTATGGCGTCAAGCGCCCGAAGGCCAAGTAACATCCGTTTCTCTTAACCTACTTAAGTCATGTCACGTCGTCACAGAGCAGAGAAACGCCACGTCGAACCGGATATTCGCTACAGCAGCCCGTTAGTCGCGCATCTGGTCAACGTCATCATGAAGAGCGGGAAGAAGAATCTCGCCCAGCGCATCGTCTATGGTGCGTTCGAGAAGGTTTCGGAGAAGCTGGAGAAGGGTGATCCCGTTGATCTCTTGCTGGGTGCGCTGGAAAATGCGCGTCCCCGTCTCGAGGTGAAGAGCCGTCGCGTCGGTGGTGCGACCTACCAAGTGCCGATCGAAATTTCGTTTGAACGGCAGGAATCTCTGGCGTTGCGCTGGATCGTCGACGCCGCTGGCAGCCGTAAAGGCGTGCCGATGAAGGACGCTCTCGCGACCGAAATCATCGACGCCTACAATAACACGGGCACGGTGGTTAAGAAGAAGGAAGATACTCACAAGATGGCGCAGGCCAATCGCGCCTTCGCCCACCTCCGCTGGTAAGGTTAACCCGCCTCTTTGCTCATGTCTGCTGCCTCTGCACCTGCTATCACTGTCGTTACCGACAAAGCCAAAGTTTCGCCCGCGAACGCTAAAGATCGTCCGTTCCCGCTCGAATGGACGCGTAACATCGGAATCGCCGCGCATATCGATGCGGGCAAGACCACGACCACTGAGCGCATTTTGTTTTACTCTGGTGCTGTCCATAAGATGGGCGAAGTGCATGAAGGCACGACGGTGACCGATTGGATGGAGCAGGAACGCGAGCGCGGTATCACCATCACCGCGGCCGCTATCTCGTGCGCTTGGAATGCTTCTTGCGGCCCATGGAAGGGGATCAAGCAGCGCATTAATATTATTGATACTCCTGGACACGTTGACTTCACCGCTGAAGTCGAGCGTTCGCTCCGGGTGCTCGACGGGGCCGTCGCTGTGTTCGACGCGGTCGCGGGTGTGCAACCCCAATCTGAGACCGTATGGCGTCAGGCAAACAAGTACAAGGTGCCGCGCATCGCGTTCATCAACAAAATGGACCGCGTCGGAGCGGATTTCCACCGCGCCATTGACGACATCCGCACCAAGCTTAAGGGCAACGCGCACGCTCTCTTCCTCCCTATCGGCAAAGAAGAGAACTTCACGGGTCTGATCGACCTCGTGCAGATGATCGCTTATACCTTCGAAGACTCGAACGACTCTTTGGGCTTGGTTCCGATTACGGGTGAAATCCCCGCTGAGTTGCTCGCTGAGGCCCAGTCCTATCGCGAAAAACTTCTAGAGGCGGTTTCGGACTTCGATGACGTTATCGCCGAAAAGTATCTCGGCGGTGAGGAAATCAGCGTCGGCGAGTTCATGCTGGCCGTGCGCAAGGCGACGATTTCGCTTAATTTCTGCGGCGTCGTTCCTGGCTCGGCCTTCAAAAAGAAAGGCATCCAGCGCCTGCTCGATTGCGTTGTGAATTACCTTCCCAGCCCGATCGACGTTCCGCCCATGGCCGGCGAAGATAGCGACGGCAAGCCGGTCGAAGCTCCCGTGGACGATAAAGCGAAGCTTTCCGGCTTGGCGTTCAAACTTTGGAACGACCCCTTCGTGGGCAAAATCGTTTTTTATCGCGTGTATTCGGGGTTTCTGCCGAAGGGCATGTCGGTCTACAATCCCCGCACGCGGCGCAGTGAACGCGTTTCGCGTCTCGTTTTGATGCGGGCCATGGACCGCGAAGAAATCGACAAGGCCTACTGTGGAGATATTTGTGCTCTCGTAGGCGTGAAGGACGTCATCACCGGTGACACCCTGTGCGACGAAGATTTTGATATTCGCTTGGAACCGCCGTCTTTCCCAGAGCCGGTTATCTCGATGTCAATCGAGCCGAACTCGAAGGCCGACCAAGAAAAGATGGGCACAGCGCTCCAACGCCTGGTGGCGGAAGATCCCACCCTGCGTGTCAGCACCGATCCGGATTCCGGCCAGACGATTCTCGCCGGCATGGGTGAACTTCACCTGGATATCATTCGGGATCGCATGAAGCGCGAGTTCAAGGTCGAGGCGACTTCGGGTAAACCGCAGATTGCCTACCGGGAAACCGTCCTCAATGCGGCGGAAGGGGAGGGCAAGTTTATCCGCCAGTCAGGCGGCAAGGGCCAATACGGTCACGTCGTGATCAAGCTCGAGCCGAATGAAAAAGGCAAAGGCGTCGAAGTGGTTAACGAAATCGTGGGTGGCTCGATTCCCAAGGAATTCATCAAGCCTGCCACCGAAGGAATTCTCGAAGGATGTAACAATGGTGTCGTCGCCGGCCACCCGGTGGTTGATGTCATCATCCGCATCGTCGACGGTTCATTCCATGAAGTCGACTCGTCGGAACTCGCGTTCAAAATGGCCGGCATCTTCGCTTTTAAGGATGCGATGAAGAAGGCGAACCCGATCTTGCTCGAGCCGATCATGGGCGTCGAAGTGACCACCCCGGAAGAATATCAGGGCGATCTCATCGGCGACATCAACCGCCGCCGTGGAAGCATCCAAGGCATCGAAAACAAGGCCGGCGCCTGTGTTATCACCTCCGTTGTACCGCTCGAAATGCTTTTTGGTTATGTAACAGATATTCGCTCCCTTTCCAAGGGACGCGCTTCTGCCGCCATCTCGCCGTCACATTTCGAGCAGGTGCCAAATTCACTTCTCGCCAAGATTGTCGAGACCTCGTCGAAGGCTCCGGCCCGCAGCTAAACCCGTTCTTTCCCTCACGCCATGAAAGGCCAACGCATCCGCATCAAGCTTCAAGGCTTCGACTATCGAGTCATCGATCAGTCTGCCTCGGAGATCGTCGAGACCGCCAAGCGCTCCGGCGCCCGCGTCTCCGGGCCCATCCCGCTGCCGACCCGAATTGACAAGCTCTCCGTCAACCGCTCCCCGCACGTCGATAAGAAGTCGATGGAGCAGTTCGAAACGCGCACTCACAAGCGCCTCATTGATATTATCGAGCCGACCGCGCAAACGGTCGATGAACTGAAAAAGCTCAACCTCCCTTCAGGCGTCGATATCACCATTAACGTTTGAATCCATAAGTCCACAGTTAGCAGTTGCTCACGTGCGCCCGCGCACCGCTGAGCCCCTTCTAATGTAGGTCCTTAAACGGAAACCCTTCCACCTACCGCTTAGCCCATGATCTCGGAAATTTTAGGCAAAAAACTCGGCATGACGCAGGTCTACGACGCGCAAAACGTCCTAGTCCCCGTCACCGTGGTCGAAGCCGGCCCATGCCCGGTTGTGCAGGTCAAAACGACCGCCACTGACGGCTACAATGCCGTGCAACTCGGCTTCTCTGCTTTAAAGGCGAAAAACGCCTCGAAGGCCGAAAAAAGTCACGCGGCGAAAGCCGGCCTCAGCGCCGCGCCCCGCGTTCTCAGCGAAGTTCGCCTGGACGACGCCCCCTCCGTGAAGGTCGGCGATGTCGTGACAGTCGAGAACTTCAAGGAAGGCCAGCTTGTTGACGTCATTGGCGTTACCAAGGGCAAAGGCTTCCAAGGCGTCGTTAAACGTTTTCGCGTCGCTGGCGGTCCTGCCGCGCACGGCTCGATGTTTCACCGCCGGATTGGTTCGGTTGGTATGCGCCAGACCCCCGGGCGGGTGTGGAAGAACCAAGCCATGCCGGGCCACATGGGCAGCGAGAAACGCACCATGCAAAACCTTCGCGTGGTGAAAATCATCGCGGACAAGAATCTGATCCTCGTGCGGGGTGCGATTCCTGGAGCAAATGGTGACGATGTTGTCGTGCGCACCGCGATCAAGGGCCAGCCCCGGTCGGCGCAGTGACCAAGAGGAGATAACCCATGAAGCTTAAAGTTTTCAGTGCCGATGGCACCCAAAGCCGCGAACAGGAGTTCGGGCTGCCCACATTCGACGGAGACAAAGGCCTCCAAGCGGTGAAGGAAGTGATCGTTGCGATCAATGCCAACAACCGCCAAGGCACGCATTCGACCAAAACCCGCGGCGAAGTTCGCGGCGGCGGCAAGAAGCCCTGGCGCCAAAAGGGCACCGGCCGCGCTCGGGCTGGTTCTATTCGCTCGCCCTTGTGGGTCGGCGGTGGCGTGGTGTTTGGCCCCAAGCCCCGCGACTACTCGAAGAAGATTAACGGCAAGGTGAAGCAACTCGCCTTCAGTCGTGCTCTTTTCGATCGCGCGTCTGCGGGAGAAATTACGGTGATCGACCAGTTTTCTCCGGCGCAGCCGAAGACCAAACTGGTTAACGAAATCGTCGGCCGCATTGCGCCGACAGGGAAGGTGCTGCTCGTGGATGCACCGTTCGCGGCCGACACGCTGCGGGCTGCGCGCAA
This sequence comes from Horticoccus luteus, assembly GCF_019464535.1. Classification (GTDB taxonomy): domain Bacteria; phylum Verrucomicrobiota; class Verrucomicrobiia; order Opitutales; family Opitutaceae; genus Horticoccus; species Horticoccus luteus. The sequence goes on from NZ_CP080507.1 coordinate 955,250, forward strand.
CATTCAACGCGTTTCCCTTCAGGAGGCCGCCAAACTCAACACTCTCGATCTCGCGCAATACAAGACCATCATTGTGAGCACCAAGGCGCTCGAAGCGATCATCGCCCGCGTCAATGGAGGGAAGAACTGATGCAAGCCGACAAAGTACTTAAACTCGTCCGTTTGACGGAGAAGTCGAACAAGCTCAGTTCTGAGCTCGGCCAATATACCTTCGAGGTTTACGGCAACGCCACCAAACACACCATCGCGCAAGCCGTTGAGCAGACCTTTAAGGTCACTGTCCGGCGCGTGAACGTCCAAAACTATCGCGGCAAAAACAAGAAGAGCCGCACCGGCCGCCCGAGCGTCGCCTCCGATTTCAAAAAGGCGATCGTGACGCTCAAGGCCGGCGACAAGATCGAGCTCGTTTAACACGATCGTCGCACCGGAGTAATCCACCATGCCTATCAAACCTTTTCGTCCCCTGACGCCCTCGCAGCGCTTCACCTCCCTCAGCAAACATGAGGGATTGTCGAAGAAGCGCCCGGAGCGTGCATTGACCGAGCCCAAGCCGAAGACCGGCGGGCGCAATGCCTATGGCCGCATCACCTCGCGTCATCGCGGCGGTGGCCACAAGCAGCTCTACCGGATCGTTGATTTCAGACGCGATATTCTCGATATGCCGGCCCGGGTGCAGGCACTGGAATACGATCCGAACCGCACCGCTCATCTCGCCTTGGTGGCTTACGCCAACGGAGAGAAACGCTACATTCTTGCGCCTAAAGGCCTGAGTGTGGGCGATTCGATTTTCGCGTCTAACAAGGCGTCTCTGAACGACTATAACGTCGGCAACAATTTCCCCTTGGAGATCATTCCGGCGTCGACCCGTCTGCATTGTGTTGAGCTCATCCCTGGCCGTGGCGCGCAAATCGCTCGCAGTGCAGGGGCAGGCCTCGAACTCGTGGCAGTGGAAAACGGCCGTGCCACCATCAAGATGCCTTCAGGCGAACTTCGCTATGTGAACCCGAAATGCCGCGCCACGATTGGCGAAATTGGCAACGGCGACCATGGCAATCAGTCGCTCGGCAAGGCGGGTCGCAGTCGCTGGCTTGGCATCCGTCCGACCGTGCGCGGCGTGGCCATGAATCCGGTCGATCACCCCAACGGCGGTGGTCAAGGCAAGTCCAAGGGTGGTGGCGGTCGCCAACAACTCGTCTCCCCGTGGGGCCAGTTGGCGAAGGGCTTCCCAACCCGCCGTCGTTCGAAATCCTCGAACACGCAGATCATCGTTCACCACAACGGCCGCAAGCCGCGCGGTCAGAAGTAATCCCAGCCCTCTCGCACCATGGCTCGCTCCATCAAAAAAGGCTTTTTCGTCGACTATCACCTGCTCGAGAAGATCGAGAAGGCGACTAAGGCAGGCACGCACCGGCCCATTCAAACCTGGTCCCGGCGCTCGACGATCACACCCGATTTCGTCGGACATACGTTCAACGTTCACAATGGCAAGGCGTTTGTCGCCGTGTATGTGACGGAGAATATGGTCGGTCACAAACTCGGCGAATTCGCGCCGACTCGCGTCTTCAAGTCGCACGGCGGCTTGACCCGCAAAGAAATTTAAACCCAACCGCCTCGCATTAATCCAAAAGGGCAGGGCTTGGCCAACGGCCGCGCCACTGTCGCCGAAATTTTTCGGAATCCCCCCGTCACCATGGAAGTTCAAGCTCTCACCCGCTACGCGCGCATGTCTCCTAAGAAGATGCGTGAAGTGGCCAACACTATCACGGGCCGCAAGGCTCCTGAAGCCGTCGAATATTTGACGCTTATCCCGCGCAAGTCGGCCCGTCTGATCGTCAAGACGCTCAAGTCCGCGATCGCGAACGCTGAAAACAATAACAACCTTTCAGCGGACAGCCTGATCGTGAAGACCGCCGTCATTGAAAACGGACCGGTCCTCAAGCGCTTTAAAGCCGGCGCCCGTGGTTCCGCGATGCCCCGCCGCAAGAAGATGGCTCACATCCGCATCGTCCTCACCGACGGCAGCAACAACTGATTCACTCCCATGGGCCAAAAAACCAATCCTATCGGTTTCCGTCTCGCTGTCCGTCGCAACTGGCAGTCCCGCTGGTATGCCAAGAAGAAGGACATGCCGGCACTCATTCTTGAGGACCAAGTCATCCGCACGAAGCTGATGGAGAAGCTCAAGCAGGCTTCGGTGCCGCGTATCTTCATCGAGCGCGCCGGTAACCGCGTCCGCGTCAAGATCTACACCGCCCGCCCGGGCATCGTCATCGGCAAGAAAGGTCAGCTCGTCGAAGAGATGAAAGCCGACCTCGCCAAGATCACCGGGAAGGATGTCCTGCTCGACATCCAGGAAGTTAAGAAGCCGGAGATCGAAGCTCAACTCGTGGCGGAAAACGTCGCCTTGCAGCTTGAACGCCGCATTGCTTTCCGCCGCGCCATGAAGAAGGCCGTTGAGATGGCCATGGCCTTGGGCGCTGAAGGCATTCGTATCCAATGCTCCGGTCGCCTCGGCGGCACGGACATCGCCCGCCGTGAATGGCAGCGCAAGGGCCGTGTGCCCCTGCATACCCTTCGCGAAAATATCGACTACGGCTTTTCGGAAGCCCGGACCCTCTACGGCAAGATCGGCGTCAAGTGCTGGATCTGCAAAAAAGAGTCCGATAACAACTGATCGTTTCGGACCTCTCAATAGGAGATCATTTCCATGGCTCTCGCTCCCGCCCGTACCAAATACCGCAAGTCCCAGAAGGGCTCTCTCGCCGGCAATGCCAAGCGTGGCAACACGCTCGCCTTCGGCGAATTCGGCCTCCAATCGCTCACGCGCGGTCCCATGACCGGTCAGCAGATTGAAGCGGCTCGCGTCACCATCTCGCGTCACCTCAAGCGCAAGGGCAAACTCTGGATTCGCGTGTTTCCGCACAAGCCGATCACAAAGAAGCCCGCCGAAGTCCGCATGGGCCAGGGCAAAGGTCCCGTCGAATATTACATCGCCCGGATCAAGCCCGGCGCGGTGCTCTTCGAACTCTCCGGTGTCCCTGCGACCGTGGCGAAGGAAGCTTTCCGCCTGGCCGATGCCAAGGTCCCGTTCCGTTGCCGGTTCATCATGCGCGATGGCGCCCTCGTCTGAGCCTGCCAGCCTTTAACCAACGATTAGCCATGACCGCCAAAGAAATCCGCGAACTCGCTCCGGTCGAGATTCAGACCAAGATCCGTGAGACGCGTGAAAAACTCCTTCAACTCCGCCTCCGCAAACAAACCGGACAGGTCGAGAAAACCCACGAGCTGCGCACGCTGCGCAAGGACGTCGCGCGTCTAGAGACCGTCCTGACCGAGAAAAATAAGAAACCTGCCGCTGCCTGAGCGCGCCGCCAACCTGATCATCCGCCATGTCCTCCGCCCAACCCGGCCAGCGCAACCAGCGCAAAATTCTTCTCGGCTTCGTGAGCAGCCGCTCCGGCGATAAGTCCGTCAAGGTCACTGTCGCCTACAAAACGCCGCACCCGCTCTATCACAAGATCGTGAATCGCCAGACCGTTCTCCACGTCCATGACGAGAAGAATGAGACCAAGATCGGCGATCAGGTGCAGATCATGGAAACGCGTCCGCTCAGCCGTCTGAAACGCTGGCGCATCCTGAGCATCGTCACCAAGGCCATCACGTCCGATGCCGTCGCGATCAGCGAGACCGACGTGGCTGCGCAGGTGCCGACCAAGAACTCCACACCCTCCGCCGCGCCCGCCGCGCCGCAGGCCTAAACCCAACCTTTATTTTTCAGGAGGTCGCCATGATTCAACTGCGCTCCATTCTCGAAGTCGCCGATAATACCGGCGCCCGCCGCGCTGCCATGATCAGCCGCAAGGGTCAGAACACGAATACCGCCGGCGTCGGCGATATTATCACTGTGCACATCAAGGAAAGTAACACGGATGCCACGGTGAAAAAAGGCGAGGTGGCGAAAGCCGTCGTCGTCCGCACGAAAGCAGCGGTGCGCCGCGCGGATGGCAGTTATCTCCGCTTCGACAGCAACGCCATCGTGATTATCGATGCGACCAACAATCCCAAGGGCACCCGGATCTTCGGCCCAGTCGCTCGCGAATTGCGCGCGAAAAACTTCATGAAGATCATCTCGCTCGCGCCGGAGGTTCTCTAAAATGAAGAAGTTTCACATCAAACGCGGTGACCAAGTGGTCGTTCTCGCCGGCAGCCAAAAAGGCAAGTCCGGCAAAGTCCTTGAGCTCCTTTCGGCCAAGCAACGTGCGCGGGTCGAAGGCTTGGCGATGATCAAGCGTCACGAGAAGAAATCTGAGCAGAACCCGCAAGGTGCCATTACGGAGCGCGAAGGCTCCATTCACGTTTCAAATCTGATGCTTAAGTCAGTGTTTGACGCCAGCAAGCGCCGCACGCCGGCCGCTTAAGCGAAAGCGCGCTTGCCAAAGGGCGGCTGCGCCTGCGTTAATTAATCTTTTCCCTATTTCACACACTCACTACGCCGCCGGGTCGGAAATCCGGTGGCTCCTTCCATGAGCAAAGTCCCCAGTCTAAAGAAACTCTACACCGAGCAGGTTGTGCCCGAGCTCGTGAAGAGCCGTGGTTACAAAAATCATCATCAGGTGCCGAAGGTCACAAAAGTCGTGATCAACACCGGCATTGATGCCGACGCCGACAAAAACCAGATCACTGACATCCAGCGGGATATCGGTCTGATCACTGGGCAAAAGGCAGTGCTCACGAAGTCGCGCAAAGCGATCGCGAATTTCAAGCTCCGCCAAGGCCAGGTTGTGGGTTCCTTTGTGACCCTTCGTGGCAACAGCATGTGGGAATTTCTGCAGCGCCTCATCGCCGTCGCCCTCCCGACCATCCGCGACTTTCGCGGAATCTCGCCGAAGCTTGATGGCCAGGGCAACTACAACTTGGGCGTGAGCGATCACACCATCTTCCCGGAGATCACGGTCGAGAACGTCAAAAAGCACATGGGTCTCGACATTACGATCGTGACCACAGCGCTGAACGATGACGAAGGCCGGGAACTTCTCCGCCTCCTCGGCATGCCTTTCCGGCGCACCGAGCCGGCCAAAGTCGCCGCCGCTTAAACTCCTTCGATCTTGGATGTGGATATGGAATGACGCGCTCGCGCCGATGAATTCCGCAGCCTGAAGATCTGAATATCAAAATCTAAAGCCGAAAATGCCCAAGACATCCGCCATCGAACGCAATAAAAAGCGCGTCCGACTCTCCGAAAAGTTCAAAGCCAAGCGCGCCGAGTTGAAAGCGCTGCTTGTGAATCCGAAAGCCACCGACGAGGAATTTTTTGCCGCGCAAAAGAGCCTCCAGAAGTTGCCGCGCAACTCGTCCAAGACGCGCATTCGGAATCGTTGCTCTCTCAGCGGTCGCCCCCGCGGCTATATCGGTCACTTTGGCGTTTCCCGTATCACGTTTCGCGAACTGGCCCTGGCGGGCAAGATTCCCGGCGTCATCAAATCCTCCTGGTAAACACTTTGGCTCACGGGGGTCGGATATGACCCGCGCGCCGTAATTTAGAAAACATCCATCATGACTGACCCGATTAGTGATTTCCTTACGCGCCTGCGTAATGCCAGCAAAGCCCGTCTCGACGAGTGCGTTTCGCCGCACTCCGTGATGAAGGAGTCGATTGCTGCCATCCTCAAGAACGAGGGCTACGTAACCGACCTTTCGACGGGCACCGATGCCCAAGGGCACAAGACACTCATCGTGAAGATGAAGTATTCGAACGGGGCCCCGGTTTTGACTGCGTTGAATCGCGTGTCGACGCCCGGCCGCCGTCTCTACTATCGGTATACGGAAATTCCGCGCGTCTTGAATGGCTTGGGTATCAGCATCCTTTCGACATCGAAAGGCCTGCTGAAGGACGCTGACTGCCGCCGCGAAAAAGCGGGTGGCGAGCTGATTTGCAACGTTTGGTAAGGAGCGCACTTCCATGAGCCGCATTGGCAAACAACCCGTTTTAATTCCCGCCAAGGTCAAGGTCGCCGTCAAGGATGGCACCGTGAATGTGGAGGGCCCCAAAGGCAAAGTGTCGAAGCTGTTCGCCGATGCCGTGAAAGTCACCGTCGCTGACGGCAAGGTTACCTTCGCCCCGACTGAGGACACACGTTTTTCGAAAGCGATGTATGGCACCGCGCGTTCGATCGTCGCCGGCATGGTCAAAGGTGTGAGCGAAGGCTTCGCCAAGGACCTCGAAATTCAAGGCGTCGGTTTCAAGGCTGTCCTCAAGGGCAAAGAGCTCGACCTTTCGCTTGGCTATTCGCATCCGGTGATCATGGAAATCCCCGAAGGGATCAAAATCACCATCGCGGACGGCACTCGCGTCCGTGTCGAGGGCTGCGATAAGCAGCTCGTTGGCGCGGTGACCGCCGAGATCCGCAGTTATTACCCGCCGGAGCCTTACAAGGGCAAGGGCGTGCGCATTGTGGGCGAGCATGCTGAACGCGTTCGCCGCAAGGAAGGCAAGACCGTCGCTTAAGGCGCTCTATCAATAAAGGCCGATACCATGAATACTGTTCGTAAAGCCGATCTCCTTCAAAAACGTCGCTGGCGCATCCGCAAAAAAGTCGGTGGCACCGCCGCGCGTCCCCGCCTCAGCGTGCGTTTCACCTCGAAACACGTCTACGCCCAAGCGATCAACGACGATGCCGGCACGACGCTGGTGTTTCTCTCGAGTCTCGATGCCGAACTGCGGCAGAAGAAGCTCCAAGCCAACCTCGCCAGCGCAAAAACTCTCGGCTTGGCCTTCGCGGCCAAGGCCAAAGCTGCTGGCATCAATTCCGTCGTGTTCGATCGCTCCGGCGCTCCTTACCACGGTAAAGTTAAAGTTTTCGCTGATGCCGCCCGCGAAGGTGGGCTGGCGTTTTAATCCGAGCCATGAGCACTGAATCTACTTCCCCCGCCACTGAAGCCGCCGCGCCCGCCGCGACGCCCGCTTCTCATCCGTCACCCGCGCCGTCCCGTTCCTACGGTGGCCAGCGTTCTGGCCAACGCCGCGATGGCGGTCGCCGCGAACAACGTCGTGACGAACCTTCCGTCCCGGGCATGCTGGAGAAGGTCGTTTTCATCAATCGTTGTGCCAAGGTCGTTAAAGGCGGCCGTCGGTTCTCCTTTGCCGCTCTCGCCGTCGTCGGTGATGGCAAGGGCAAGGTGGGCATCGGTTACGGCAAGGCCAACGAAGTGCCCGACGCCATTAAAAAGGGTACGGCCAACGCGCATAAGCACCTCGTCAGCGTGAAGTTGAAAGGCGACACGATTCCGCACGATGTCTTCGGCGAATACGATGGTGGCCGCGTTCTCTTGCGTCCCGCCACGTCCGGCACGGGCTTGATCGCCGGTGGCGCCGTTCGCGCTGTGCTCGAGGCTGCGGGTGTGAAAAACGTTCTCACCAAGTCGATGGGTTCGAACAATCACATCGCGGTCGTCCACGCCACCCTCCACGCTCTCCAGCAGTTGCGCCTGAAGGCCGATATCAAGGTTCTTCGCCAAGCAAGCTGAGCAGATTTTAATCCGAGTTCCATCGTCTCTCGTTGAGCGTTTTACGCTCCGAGACGGGTGGGGCGCCCAAAATTAGGAAAACTATGAGACTCCACGAACTTAAGAACGTCGCCGGTGCGGTGCATCGCAAGAAGCGCGTCGGCTGCGGCGAAGGCGGCGGCCACGGCAAGACCAGCGGTCGCGGCGGTAAAGGCCAGAGCGCCCGCTCGGGTAGCAGCATCCGCCCCGGTTTCGAAGGCGGCCAGATGCCGCTTTACCGTAAACTGCCGCATCGCGGTTTTAATCAAGCGGCTTTCCGGGTCGAACCGGCCATTGTGAATGTGGGCGACCTCGAGTCTCTCGACGCTTCAATCACCGAGATCAATCTTGAGGTGCTCGGCGCCAACGGTCTGGTCCGACGCGACGAGAAGCTGCTCAAGGTTCTGGGCAATGGCGAAATCAGCCGCGCCCTCAAGGTCACCGCTCAAAAGTTTTCGGAGTCGGCGAAAGCCAAAATCGAAAAAGCCGGCGGTCAGGCGATCGTCGCCTGAGTCGGGCAGCGCAGCGCGCTGCGCTGCTGGTCACTCGTTCCTCCACTCGCCACTCGCACTTCTTATCGTGTTCTCCGCTTTCACGAACTCCCTGAAAATCCCTGAGCTGCGCTCCCGGATTTTTTACACGTTTGCCCTCCTGTTTGTGGCTCGTGTCGGCGCGCATATCCCGTTGCCTGGCATCGACCCGCACCCGCTCGAAAACTTCTTCCGCGACCAGTCCGCGGGTGGGGCGGGCGCTTTGGTTGGCCTCTACAACATGTTCACCGGCGGCGCGCTGGTGAAGGGCGCCGTCTGCGCGCTCGGCATTATGCCGTATATCAGTGCGTCCATCATCTTTCAGTTGATGACCGCCGTGGTGCCGACGCTCAGCCGTTTGCAACAGGAAGGCGATGTCGGGCGTCAGAAGCTGACGCAATACATGCGCTATGCGACCGTGCTGATCTGCATCGTGCAGGGCGCTTTGTTGATTCTGGCTTTGGAGAATCCCGGCAAACTATTTCCCGGTTACGATATCAATACGTACGGCGCGATCGTTATGACGGGGCAGATCGGGTTTCTCATTACTTCCGTGCTCTATATGACGGCGGGCACATTGATGCTAATGTGGCTTGGCGAGCAGATCACGCAGCGCGGAATCGGAAACGGTGTTTCCCTCCTGATCACCGTGGGCATTTTGGCGGACATTCCGGGCGCAGCGGCGCAGACGTATCATTTGTTTGTGCGACCCATTGGCACCGGCCCCACGTTGGGAGCACCCCAAGCGGTGATCATGATCATCCTCTTTTTCTTGGTTATCATGGGCATCGTCATGGTCGTCCAAGGCCAGCGCAAAATTCCCGTGCAGTACGCCAAGCGCGTAGTGGGAAACAAGGTGATGGGTGGGCAAAGCTCATTTCTTCCTTTGAAGGTGAATTATTCGGGTGTCATGCCCGTCATCTTCGCGAGTGCAATTCTCCTCTTTCCGCAACAAATCCTTTCGCAGCTCGGCGCGGCGCTGAATATTAAATACCTCGGCGAATTTGCTGAGAATCTGCTGCGCGGTAACTGGGTCTATTACGTGCTGATGGGGACCTTGATCCTGTTTTTCAGCTATTTTTGGGTCTCTGTGATGTTCAAACCGATCCAGGTCGCCGATGATTTGAAGAAATACGGCGGCTATATCCCTGGCGTTCGCCCGGGGGAGCCGACGGCGCAGTTTCTCGATTTTATCATGACGCGCCTCACGTTGGCTGGCGCGATCTTCCTGACCATCATCGCGGTGATGCCCGACGTCTTGCTGTTCGAGCTGCATGTCCCGGCGCGTATCGCCTACTTTTTCGGCGGCACCGGCATGCTGATCACGGTGGGCGTCATCCTCGATACGATGCGGCAGATTGAAACCTACCTGCTGCAGCGCCACTACGATGGCTTTCTCCGTAAAGGTCGCGTGCGTGCTCGTAGTAGCAACGCTCTCGCCGTCTCCAGCGATGCGGTGAGCTCCGAAGCGCTGATGAAGCTCGGGATTCCGCTGATCGGCCTCTTTCTCATCGGCCTCGTCGCGTGGGCGATTCGCCATTGGGCATTTTAATGCTTTACTCCGGTCGTGAGGCATGACATCTCCGACCCTTTCGCGATTTCCAGCCTCACGGCGAAATCCAAGTTCCTTCTCCTCGGTTCACCAGATTGTCTGCCAGTCGAAATGATGAACCGGGTTCGTTCTTTGAATATTGAGCACGTCTCTCCCGCTGAATTGATGCGGCAGGAGATTTCACGCCGATCGCCCGCTGCGAAAGCAAACGGTGATGCCTCCCTGACGCTTATGCGCCGGTGGTTCTGGGCGCGCAAACCTGATGCGGGTTTTGTCCTAACCGACTTCCCGGCTACGCTGCTCCAAGCCAAAGTTTTCGATGAATGGCTCGATACGCGCAATGAAGCGCTCGATGCCGTGTGGGTGTGTCCCGGATTGAATCTGGCGACGGCGCTCGTCGACTACTACCGCGATCTCGGCGTCCTTCGCGACGCCGGCACTTCCTTCGCCGCATGACGATTCCGATCAAAGATGACCGGGCCATCGCCCGGATGCGGGAGTCGTGTCGAATCGCGGCCAACGTTCTTCACGAGTTGAAAGCGCTGGTTCGGCCTGGCATCAGCACGCAGGATTTGGAGGAAGCCGGTCGGTTGGCGATCAACCGCTGCGGAGCTCGGAGCGCCTGTTACGGCTACCAGCTCGGTTCGCGGCGTTATCCGGCCCACACCTGCATTTCGGTGAACGAAGAAGTTGTTCACGGAATTCCGTCCCTGCGTCGCATTCTTCACGACGGCGACATCGTTTCGATCGATATCGTCGTGAGTTATGAAGGCTACATTGGCGACAATGCCGGCACCGTTGCCGTCGGTCTCGTGGATCCCGCAGTCGGCGATCTTTTGCGCGTCACCCAAGAAGCCCTGCAGCTGGGTATCGCACAGGCGGTGATCGGTAATCGCATCGGCGATATTTCCTTCGCTGTTCAGCAGTTCGTGGAACGCCACGGTTTCAGCGTTGTTCGCGACATGGTCGGCCACGGGGTTGGAGTGTCGATGCATGAGCCGCCGGAGGTCCCGAATTTCGGGCGACGCGGCACCGGCGATAAGATCCGCGCCGGCATGACGTTGGCGATTGAGCCCATGGTAAATCTCGGCTCCTATCGGACGAAAACGCTCGGCGACGGGTGGACTGTCGTCACGGCCGATGCATCGCCCTCGGCTCATTTCGAACACACGGTGCTCACGACCGAACACGGACCAGAAATCCTTACACTTCCCACTTTGCTCCCGGCGCCTTCAGCGACCTGAGCGTCCTATTTTCACTTTTTAACTTACAACTCTTAACCTAACCACCATGCCACGTCTCCTCGGTGTCGATATTCCCGCGAAAAAGAAAGTCGCGTATTCCCTCCGTTACATCAACGGCATCGGGCCTGCCCGTGCCGATTTCCTCGTTGAAGAGGTCGGGCTGAACCCCGACATGCGCGCGCAGGATCTGACGGAGGAGCAGCTCAACAAGATCCTCCAGGTGATCACCGAGCACAAATGGGTGCTCGAAGGCGATCTCCGACGTGAACTGGCGGCTAATTTGAAGCGCCTTCAGGCGATCAATTGCTATCGCGGTATCCGTCACCGTCGCAGCTTGCCCGTCCGCGGTCAGCGGACCAGCACCAACGCCCGCACCCGTAAAGGGCCGCGCAAGACCGTTGGTGTCACGAAGGCGAAAGAAGCATAATCCTTTAATCCCATGGCCGAAGAAAAGTCCGTTCCTAAGAAAGAAAAGGCGCCGAAGAAAATCGACGCTCCCGCTGCGGTCGGCGCTGAAACCGCCGCGCCCGCGGAAAAGCCGGCTCGCGCGCCCAAGGCACCCAAGCCCGCTGCCGATGGCACCGAAGCTCCGGCGGCCCCCGTCGAGCAAAAGCCCGTTGAACTTATCGGCGGCGTCGCCAAGCAGCCGACCGCTGAGGATCTTCTCAAGGAGGAGCTGGGCGCGATCAAGATTCGCAAGGCCAAGGGTTCGAAGAATGTTTCGTCCGGGGTCGTCAACGTCCTCGCTTCCTTCAACAACACGATCGTTTCGATCACTGACCCCAAGGGACAGGTGATCGCGTGGTCGAGTGCCGGTAAGTGCAACTTCCGGGGCTCCCGCAAATCGACCGCCTACGCTGCCCAAGTCGTCGCTCAAGACGCCGCGCGCAATGCCATGGCTCACGGTTTGAAGGACGTCGTGATTCGCGTATCAGGCCCTGGTTTGGGCCGCGACAGTGCCGTGCGTGCGCTGCAAGCGATCGGCCTCGAGATCACCTCGATTGTCGACGTCACTCCGATTCCCCACAACGGCTGCCGTCCGCGCAAACGCCGCCGCGTCTAAGTCAGCCGGCATCCTCGTCTCTCGTCTCCGTCACCCGATATCTTTACTACAATGGCTCGTTATACCGGTCCAACCACCCGCATCAGCCGTCGCTTTGGCCAGCATCTTCTCGGCTCTGCCAAGGCGCTGGAGCGCCGCAACTATCCCCCGGGTCAGCACGGCCCGAAATCCCGCCGCAAGTTTTCCGAATATGCCGTTGGGCTCAACGAAAAGCAGAAGCTGCGTTATCTCTACGGCCTGCTGGAGCGCCAGTTTCGTCGCGTGTTCGAGATCGCGAAGAACGAACGTGGTGTCACCGGCGAGCGCTTCATGCAGCTGCTGGAGACGCGCCTCGACAGCGTCGTTTATCTCTTGGGCTTTGCGAAAAGCCGTGCCGCCGCCCGTCAGTTCGTCAATCACGGCCACGTTCGCGTGAACGGCCATAAGGTCGACATCGCCAGCTACAGCGTCTTGCCGGGGGATGAGATCGAGATCAAAAACTCGCCCGCTTCCCGCCAATACGCGACGCGCAATCTCGAGGAGAATCGCATTCGCACCGTTCCCGGCTGGCTGACGCTTAACGCCGAGGCGTTCAAGGCGGTCATGCAACGCCTACCCAATCGCGACGAGATGGATCAGACTATCAACGAACAGTTGATCGTCGAATTCTACTCCCGCTTCTGATTCCATCCCAGCCTCACAATCTTTCGCGACTTCCGCTCCTTCCTGCCATGCCCAAACGTCTCGGAAAGTTCGAACTTCCCTCCAAGCTCACCAAAGTCGAGGAGGGCGCCACGCCGACCTACGCCAAGTTCATGGCCGAGCCTTTCGAGGCCGGCTATGGCCATACCGTGGGTAACTCGCTGCGCCGCGTGCTCCTCAGCTCGATCGAGGGTGCTGCTGTTTCCTCGATTCGGATCGATGGCGTGAGCCACGAATTCCAAAGCATCGATGGCGTCGTCGAAGATGTCACCGATATCGTGCTGAACTTGAAGAAGGTGCTCATCGTTTCGCACAAGCGTGAACCGATTACGCTCCAGATCAGCGTCAACAAAAGCGGCGCGGTCACTGCGGCCGACATCCAGGCCGATGCCAATATTCAGATCGTCAATCCCGATCAGGTGATCTGCACCCTCGATAGCAAACGTGCGTTCGACGCCGAGATCGAGATCAAGACCGGTCGCGGGTATTATCCAGGCGAGGCTAACAAGAAGGAAGACCAGGCGATCGGCGTGATTCCCATCGACTCACTCTTCTCTCCGGTGCGCCTCGTGAAGTATTCAGTTGAAGCGACCCGCGTCGGACAGATCACCGATTACGACAAACTCATCCTGGAAGTGTGGACCGACGGTCGTATCACGCCGGACGATGCGCTGAAGCAATCGGCCTCGATTCTGAAGCACCATCTCGACGTGTTTGATCGCGTCAGCGAAGAAGCCTACGAGTTCGAAAACCAACAGTCCGAGGTGAGCGAGGAGCAGAATAAGCTCCGCAAACTTCTCAACATGTCGGTCAACGAAATCGAGCTCTCCGTCCGCGCGGCGAATTGCTTGAATAACGCGAACATCACCACGGTCGGCGAGCTCGCGATGAAGACCGAGCAAGAGATGCTCAAGTATCGCAACTTCGGCAAAAAGTCCCTCAACGAAATCAAGGAGAAGCTCGAAGCCCTCGGTCTTTCTCTCGGGATGAAGTTCGACGAGCGGCTGCTTGATACCCGGAAAGATCTCTGAACGACCTCCGACGTGCTCCGGGCCGAAGTGAGTTTCCCGCCCTTCGGCCTGAGCCGCGTCGACCGTTGACTTTACGCTTAATCGACTCTCGCGCCGTCCGCTGCCGCCCTACGCTGCGACCGGATTGCCGATCGGGAGTCACCTAGAACAGCACTACCATGCGTCACAATAAACACCATGCCTCCCTCGGCGTGACTCGCGAACACCGCGCAGCCATGCTGTCCAACCTTGCCGCCGCGCTCATCACGCACGGTCGCATCCAAACGACCCTCACGAAGGCCAAAGCGCTCCGCCCCTTCATCGAAAAGGTTATCACCAAAGCCAAAAAGGCGGCGGCGAAAACCGACAAGAAGGATGCGCTCCATCTGCGCCGCCTCGCGCTGGCCGATGTGCGCGACGAAAACGCCATCACGCTCCTTTTTAACGAGAAGCATAAGGAGTTCACGAATCGCAACGGCGGTTACACCCGGATCTATAAGCTCGGTCCGCAGCGTATTTCCGACGCCGCTGAAATCGCGCTGATCGAGTTCGTCAAGGGTGAGGATACCGGCTACAAAAAGTCTCGCTCCCGCAAGGCGGCGAAACCGGCGGCCGATCGTCCGGCCAAGGATCAGCCCGCGGCCGTAGAGGCCCCCGCGTCAGCGGAATCGTCCACCCCGGAAGCGAAAAGCTAAACCCGGGAGTTGGTCTCAAACGCGCCGAAGTCACCTTCGGCGCGTTTTGCTTTTAGTCGGTTCGTTCGTTGGATTCCCAATTGCTGTCCCGCCGGAGCCGGTGGCGGCATACTCCTATGTTCGATTTTTCCACCGCCGTAATCGTCTATTGCGTGCTCGTCGCCGTCGTCTTCCTCGGTTTGTGGTTCTACTACGATCGCCGGGACCACGCCCGATTCGAAGGCGCCCGGCGCAAGACCACGTTTCACTGCATCCGTTGCGATCAGCTCTACCCGGCACCGGCCGGCACCGAATTGGCCAGATGTCCGCAGTGTGGACACGAAAACTCCCGGCTGCGGTTTTGAGCGGTGTGGTCGGCCGCTCGGGCGGCACGTTCGCAACGAGTAAGAATCGCGCTTGCGGCGCCGCCACCGTTTCCCTGTTTTCTAACTTTCTCTCATGCCACAAGTCATCGCCGTTTTAGACTTCGGGTCGCAGCTCACACAGGTGATCGCGCGGCGTATCCGCGAGTGCCAAGTCTATTCCAAGATTTACCACTATTCGACTCCAGCGGCCCAGTTGAAGGCGGAAGGCGTGATCGGGCTGATCTTTTCCGGCGGACCCCAAAGCGTCTATGCGAAGGGTGCGCCGCACCCGGATCCGGCCGTATTCGAACTCGGCGTGCCGATCCTCGGAATTTGCTATGGCGTCCAGCTGATGGGACACTTTCTCGGCGGCGAGGTGGAAAAGAGCAAGGCGCGCGAGTATGGCCATGGCGAACTCACCGTGCGAAAGCCGGGCAAGCTTTTTGCCGGCCTGCCGCGCAAGCTCCGCATCTGGAACTCTCACGGCGATAAGCTCACCCGCCTCCCGCCGGGTTTTGTTGCAACCGCGACATCGGATAACTCGCCCTTCTCAGGGATCGAGGATGCCAAGCGTCGTTATTACGGCATTCAATTTCACCCGGAGGTGTTTCACACCGAGCGGGGCGTGGACATCATTCGCAACTTTCTCGTGGGTGTTTGCGGCGCGCAGCAAGATTGGACGACGCGCGATTTTATCGATCATGCGGTGGACGAGATTCGCACGAAAGTCGGCTCGTCACGAGTGATCCTCGGCCTGTCGGGCGGAGTCGATTCCTCGGTGGCGGCGGCGCTGCTGCACAAGGCGATTGGGCGGCAGCTGACCTGTGTCTTCGTGGACAATGGCCTGTTGCGCAAAGGCGAACGAGAGCAGGTGGAATCCCTTTACCAGCGTAATTTCCGCGTCGACGTCCGCGTGGTGGACGCCTCGCGCACTTTCCTCCGCCGGCTCAAGGGCATCACCGAGCCCGAGCAGAAGCGGAAAATCATTGGCCGCACGTTTGTCGAAGTGTTTGAGAAATCGCTGAAGGCGGTCGGCCATGCGGATTTCCTCGGACAGGGCACGCTTTATCCTGATGTGATCGAGAGCGTCTCAATCGGAAATAATCCCGCATCGTTGATCAAAACGCATCACAACGTCGGCGGCTTGCCCGCGCGGATGAAGCTTAAACTTATCGAGCCGTTGCGCGAATTATTTAAGGATGAGGTTCGCGCCGTGGGCGCTGCGCTCGGCCTGCCGCGCGAGGTGGTCTGGCGGCAACCGTTCCCCGGGCCGGGGCTCGGCGTCCGCGTGATGGGTGATATCACCGGCGCGAAGCTCGACATCCTTCGCAATGCGGATGCCATCCTGCAGGAGGAAATGATGTCGTCGGGCTACTACTACAAGGTGTGGCAATCGTTCTGCGTCTTTCTGCCCGTGCAGACAGTCGGGGTGTTCGGCGATGAGCGCACCTACGACTACGTGATCGCGCTTCGCATTGTGGAGAGCACGGATGCGATGACGGCAGATTGGGCGAAACTGCCGCACGATTTGATCCAGAAGATTTCCAGCCGGATCACCAACGAAGTGCGTGGCGTGGGGCGGGTGGTGCTCGATGTGAGTTCCAAACCGCCGGCCACGATCGAGTGGGAATGAGAAGCACGCTTCCCTCCCGTCCGGAACTTGTCTATTGCTCTCCTCCATGAACCGTCTTTTGCGCCTCACGATTGCTGCTGCCTCGATGCTGGTCGTCACCGTTGTCGCGCAGGCGGAACTGCCCATCATCGCCAAAGCGCGCGCTTATTTGGGTAACGAAAAGACCATCGATGCGCTCACCTCTGTGCACTTCGCCGGCAAACTCAACGCCGACGATAGCGGCGCAACGGGCCCGGTGCAGATCGACATCATTTTCCAAAAACCGGACCAGCAGCGCATCGAAGCGAAGTCAAACAAGGGCACGGAAGTCACAGGACTTAACGGCTACGAAGCGTGGCACCGGGTGCAGGATGCCAAGGACAAAGCCGGCTGGCAGCTCACCCTCCTCGGCAAGGACCAAGTTAAACGCCTGCGCGCGAACACGTGGGAGAACCTGGCGTTTTTTCGCGGAATCGAGCGCATCGGTGGTCAGCTCAAGGACGAGGGCACGGCCGTCGTGGACGGCGTGACGACGCGCAAGATCGCGTTCATCCACGATCCCGACATTGTCTTCTATCGCTATTTCGACCCTGCGACCGGTCGGTTGGTGCGGACGGAGACCGAAGCGGGCGGCAGCATTCGTGAAGAGGGCGAAGTGATCGTCGATGGGATTCGCTTCCCGCAAAAGCTGATCACGGTCAGTAAGAATGCGGATGGAAAAGAAATCACGGTCTCGATCACGTTCGAGAAAATCACGGTCAACGAGAACTTCCCGGACTCGCTGTTTGCCGTCCCTGATTTGATTCCCAACTGAAGGGCTTTGCCGTCGGAGGCCGCGCGCGCGGCCTGACGCTCTTCGCTGATTTTTGATGCGCTCGATCGATTACTCGAAACCCGGCGCGGCGGGCCAGCTCGCCGACTTTTGCCGCAGTGCCTTGGTGCCTCGCGAAATTTCCGCGGCCGTCGCTGAAATCCTCGCGGACGTGCAGGTGCGCGGTGATGTCGCCGTCAGCCACTACGCCGCGAAATTCGATGGTGCCTCGCTCGCGCCTGAAGCCTTTCGCGTCGCCCCGACCGAACTCCGTGCCGCGGCGAAACAGATATCGGCTGGTGATCGTCGCGCGCTTAAGGCCGCCCATGCGAACATCGTTGCCTTCAACCGGCGCGGCTTGCCCGCCGACTGGTCGGGGCGCAACCGCCAGGGCGCCCGCGTCGGCGAAAAGTTCGATCCGATCCGTCGCGTCGGCCTTTACGTGCCGGGTGGGGAGGTGCCGCTGGTGTCGACCGTTTTGATGACGGCCACGCTGGCGAAAATCGCTGGTTGTCCGGAGATCGTCGTCTGCACGCCGTCCAATCGCGCCGGCGAGGTTGCGCCCGGATTGCTTGCGGCCTTGGAGCTCGTCGGTGTCGACGAAGTCTATCGCATCGGCGGCGTGCAGGCGATCGGCGCGATGGCGTATGGCACGGCGACGATCCCTGCCGTCGATAAAGTATTTGGGCCGGGCAACGCCTACGTGTGCGAGGCAAAGCGGCAGGTTTTCGGCCTCGTGGGAGTCGATTCGCTGCCGGGACCGAGCGAAGTGATGATCATTGCCGATGAGACGGCGCGGGCCGATTACGCGGCGGCGGATTTGCTGGCGCAGGCGGAGCATGGCTCCGGCCGCGAGAAAATCTACTTCGTCAGCAATTCGACGCGTCAAATCGCGCGGGTTGAACACGAGGTTGCGCAGCAACTTGGCTCATTGACGCGGTCGGAAAAAACGGCGCGCGTGCTCGAGCACGGTTTTTTAGCCATCAAGGTGCGCACCTTTGCGCAGGCGGTGGAGGTGGCGAATTACGTGGCACCGGAGCATCTCGAGTTGCTCGTGGCGCCGGCGGAGGCAACGCGGTTGATCGGTGCGATCACGACGGCGGGCGCGATCATGGTGGGCAACGAAACGCCCACCGCACTCGGCGATTTCACGGCTGGGCCGAGTCACGTGCTGCCGACCGCGCGGGCGGGGCGTTTTTTCAGCGGATTGCGTGTCGCGGACTTCATGCGCCGCACGAGTGTGGTGCGTTACGATCGGACAAGCATTCGCGCGGGCGAACGCGTCGTGGCGGCGTTCGCTGCGATGGAGCGCTTGGATGCGCACGGCCGTTCGGCGCGCATTCGAGTGGAGAAGTGAATTGCCATGAGCCTCTCCGATCTTGCTCAGCCGCATGTCGCGCGGCTTCACGCCTACACTCCCGGTCTGCAGCCCACCGGCCAAGGCTGGGTCAAACTCAACACTAACGAGTGTCCGTATCCGCCCAGTCCGCGTGTGGCCGAAGCGATTCGCCGCGAGCTCGGAGACGACGGGGCCAGCCTGCGCCTTTATCCCAATCCGAAAAGCAGTCTGCTGCGCGCGGCGCTGGCTCGTCATCATGGCGTGCGCGAAGAAAACGTGATCGTCGGCAACGGCTCCGACGACGTGCTCAATCTGCTTGTGCGCGCGTTCTGTGCGCCCGGCGCCGAGGTGGGTTTCACGTTGCCGAGCTATTCGCTCTATCCGGTGCTCGTGGAGGTGCAGGACGGTCGTTGCGCGATCGTCGAGTTTGATCGCTCGATGGAGTTGCCGTGGCCGCGCATTCGCGCCTCCGCAGCGAAGGCGTTTTTCCTTACGTCGCCCAATGCGCCGACGGGCGTCGGCTTTTCGCCAGCGGCGATCGAGCGCCTGCTCGGCGAGTTCGGCGGGCTCGTGGTCGTAGACGAGGCCTACGCGCCCTTCGCGCGGGAGAACGCAGTGGCGCTGCTGGCCCGGCATCCGCGCCTGGTCATTGTGCGCACGTTTTCCAAGGCTTATGCGCTCGCCGGCGCGCGCGTGGGTTACGCGCTTGGTGACGCTGAACTGATCGGGCTGCTTGATCGCGTGCGCGACAGCTACAACGTGAGCCGTCTGGCGCAGGCTGCGGCGCTCGCGGCGCTGGAGGACGACGACTACTTCCGCGCCACCATCGCGCGAGTCGTCGCCACGCGCGATCAATCCGCCGCGGCGTTCGCCGCGCGGGGATGGTTTGGCTATCACTCGCAGGCGAATTTTCTCTTCGTTGAACCGCGCACCGCGCGAGGAGAGACGGGACCTGCGGTGGCGAAGTCGCTCTACGATTTCCTTTTCTCGCACCAAGTGCTCGTGCGCTACTTTCCCAGCCACGCCTTGACCGCTTCTTTCCTGCGCATCAGCGTCGGCACGGACGCGGAGATGCGCGTTCTCAACCAAACCATCGACGCATGGCTTCAAACCGCCTAGCCCAACTTACTCGCAAAACTGCCGAGACCGATATCGCCCTCACGCTGGCGATCGACGGCCGTGGCGTGGCCCATGTGGACACGGGAATCCCGTTTCTCGACCATATGCTGACGCTCTTTGCGAAGCACGGGCTATTCGACTTGGATGTGAAGGCGACGGGTGACGTGGCGGTTGATTATCACCACACGGTCGAGGACGTGGGTTTGGTGCTCGGCGATGCATTCAAGCAGGCGCTGGGGGACAAACTGGGCATTCGCCGCTACGGATTTTTCCTGCTGCCCATGGACGAGTCGTTGGCCCGCGTCGTGGTCGACCTCGGCGGCCGCCCGCACTTGGTTTATAACGTGAGTGCGCCGACGATGTTTGTGCGCGATTTCAACATCGTGCTCGTGAAGGAATTTTGCCGCGCGTTTAGCAATACCTTGGGCGCGAACTTGCACGTTGAGCTGGTTTACGGTGAGGAACCGCATCACGTGGCGGAGGCGATTTTCAAGGGTCTGGCGCGGGCGTTGGATGCCGCGACGCAGATCGATCCGCGCGCGGCCGATTTGCTGCCGAGCACAAAGGGGAAACTGTAGACCCTGCGAGTCGCAGCGCGCTGTGCCTTCCCTGGCCGGCGCAGGCGCTTCGGCGTATTTTCATGACTGCTCCCACCATCGCCGTCATCGACAACGGCATTTGCAACCTCCGCAGCGTGACGAAGGCGCTGGAGAGCGTCGGCGCACTGGCGCGCGTCGTGCGCACCCCGGATGAATTGAGCGGGACGAATGCGCGCGGGCTCGTGTTGCCCGGCGTCGGTGCGTTGCGCGACTGCGTCGCGGCGCTGCGGGCGTCTGGTCTCGATGAGGAGGTGCGCCGGTGGATTGCGGCGGACCGGCCGTTTCTGGGCGTTTGTCTGGGAATGCAGGCGCTGTTCGAGCGATCGGAGGAAGGCGGTGTCGAAGGGCTGGGAATTTTTCGTGGAAACGTTGTGCGCTTCCGGCGGCCGGCCGAATTCAAGATTCCCCACATGGGCTGGAATTCGGTGAACTTCGTCCAACCGGCTTCACCGCTGGCGGCGGGGCTCGCGACAGAAGGCGAGGCGTTTTATTTCGTGCACAGTTTTCACTGCGTGCCGGTCGATCCTGCGGTCGTCCTCGCCGAGTGCGATTACGGTGGCACGTTTACGGCGGCGATCGGTCGCGGCCGGTGTTTCGCGACGCAATTTCACCCGGAAAAAAGCCAGGCGAAGGGACTCCAGATCTATCGCAATTTCGCCACCGTGGCGGCGACGTGATCAGGCGCTTCGCCGCTGCCAGGCGGCGACAATCTGGCGAATGGTTTCCTCGAGCGATTGGGTGAGATCCCACGCGGGAAAGTGCGCCCGCATTTTCCGCAGATCTGAGTAATAGCAGATGTGATCGCCGGCGCGGTTTTGGTCCACGTAGGTGGAGATTTGCGGGCGTCCGGTGAGCTTTTCGACCAGTTGAAACGCTTCGAGGATCGAGCACGAGTTGGCCTTGCCGCCGCCGAGGTTGTAAACTTCCCCGGCGCGCGGAGCTTCGGCGAAGGCGTGCATGAACCGGGCGACATCGAGCGAGTGGATGTTGTCGCGCACCTGCTTGCCTTTGTAGCCGAACACGCGGTATTCGCGGCCCTCGAGGTTGCATTTTACGAGATACGAGAGGAACCCGTGGAGCTCGACGCCCGTGTGGTTGGGGCCGGTCAGGCAGCCGCCGCGCAGGCAGCACGTGGGCATCTGAAAGTAACGGCCATATTCCTGCACCATTACGTCCGCGGCGACTTTGGAGGCGCCGAAGAGGGAGTGTTTCGATTGGTCGATGGTAAACGTCTCGGGAATGCCATTCGCGTAGCTCGGGTCCGCGTAGTCCCAGCGCGTGGCGAGTTCGCTGAGCGCAATGGAATTCGGGGCGTCGCCATAAACCTTGTTCGTGCTCATGTGCACGAAAGGCGACTCAGGGCATGCGTGTCGCGCCGCCTCGAGGAGGTTCAGCGTGCCGACGGCGTTAGTATCGAAATCGTCGAAGGGAATGGCGGCGGCGCGGTCGTGAGAGGGTTGGGCGGCGGTGTGCACGATGACGCTCGGTCGCACGGCTTTGATGAGAGCCGCGACGCCGGCGCGATCACGGATGTCGAGTTCGTGGTGGGTGAAACCAGGCAACTCCCGCGCGAGTCGCTGTTGGTTCCAACGGGTATCACCTTGCGGCCCGAAAAATACGGCGCGCTGGTTATTGTCGACGCCATGGATCGCGTAGCCGTGCCGGGCGAAATAGACGCAAACCTCGGAGCCGATGAGTCCGGAGGAACCGGTGACCAGAAGGGTTTTGGGCATGCGGGCAGAAATGGAGCATTTCCCACGCACCGCGGCAAGGGGATGACGCCTAGCGCAGCTGAAGCAGCGGGTTTTGTTGATTGCCTGGGTGGACCGCCGCTGTTGCAACGGTGCTCTGGGCGGAGCATCGGAGCGGCGGCGCTGCACTTTAGCGCGGCGGTGGCGCTCCGGGGTAGGTGAAGGTCATGCCCTCCGGATTGATGGGAACCACGACGCTTTGGCCTTGGCGGATGCGAGCGGCCCACGAGGGCTAATCGTAGTTTTTATACGGCAGAAAGCGTCAATGCGAGAGACACGCCACCAACGCCAGAACCGTCGCGCTGCGCGCCAACCTTCGGGTCCACGAAGCGTGGTCCCATTCCAAAATCAGCAACCAGAGGATCAGGACCTTGGGGACAAAAAAGTAGCGGTCGCCATTCATGGGGGAGTTGAAAACGGCGAGCATTCCGTGGAATCGAAAAATGCCAGCCGCAAAGACGGCGCCGGCCGCGGACCACAGCATGAGGCGCACGCAGCGGCCGGGCTTTCTGGTATAACCGCTGACGAAAAGTCCGACGGTCGCGGCGAGGCCAATCGCTATGGCGGCGAAATTCGGGAACTGCTGGGCCAACCCAGACGGCGTCAACAGAAGCAACCAGCCGCGGAAGCCCCAAATACGCAGGATCTCCGAACCGCTATCGAATGGCAGCTCGGTTGGAGGAGCCGCGGCGTGGCGAATGGTATAGAGTTGCACCGCGGCCGTGGCGACGACGACAGCAGCAACAGGAGCAGCACAAGTCCGAACGCGGACAGCCATTGCACATTGGTGAGGTTCTGAAACACCTCGCCGGTGTGCGGCGCAAGGACGAGGGCCAAGGCCAAGGCAGGGCGGAACGCTATATCAAGGCGCGGCGAGAAGAGCGCGAGTGTTAACCCCCAAACGGTCGCCACGCTGCACCAAACATAGATGGCTGGTGCCCAGAGGGGGTCGAAAAACGATGCGAGCGCAGCCACTAATCGCAGCCCGAAAAGATGATAGCCGGCGTAAGGCAAGAGCAACGAGTGCGCGCCGAGGACATCGGCCTGAACGAAAAAACCTGTCCATCTTCCGCCCAAAATTGGGGGTGTAAGAAGGCTTCTGGACGCCGCAAAACCAAGATGCCGAGCACGGCAACCAACGTGACGACAAGTTGCATCCGGCGTGAACCAGCTAGCTTTGAGCGAGCACTAACGATGAGAGGATCGCTGAACAGATATTTCGGAAACGACATGCAAACCGGAGGCGTCGAACCCAATTTTTAGCAGCGCGCGGCGCGAACCAAAAACGTCTCGCCGCGGCAAAGAAATTGGAGTCGTCGCGAGCGACACAGCGGAAACTGGCGACGCGATGCGTTTCCCGTGGGGCGGGCGGTCCGCGCGCAGCAATCGAAAATCAGCATCATGCTCCTAAAGCTTCATGCTTCCTGTCCAATTGACGCGCCACCTTGACCGCTGCGGCGAGTAGGAGAATGCCGATGCCCATGACGACGAATTCTCCTGGGTTGAGTTTGGCGGATCCGGTGTACGGCAGCCACGTGGCGCTGAAATATACAAAATGCCAACCCAGAACAATTGCGCTCAGCCAGAAAGGAATTTCCAGCAGAATGACCACGGCAAGAGTGCAGCCTACGAGCATCACGGCGTAAGACCCTTGGTGCAGAAGCGTGGACCCCGGTTCGAACATGAGCAGGATCCACAGCGCAAGGGTGAGAAGGGTCCAGCCCACCAGGGTCCACCGGAGCGAAAGATTGGGACGAGTGGTTCCATTGCGCGCCGACCGAGCCGCCGGCCACAGAAACCAAGCGAGGTTCAATAGGCCCATGGCGCGGAATAAATAGAAGAATTCGTGGATGCGGCGGGGTTTGATAGGGGTGGTGAAAATGTTGAATATTTCGGTGAACGAACCCCCGAAAAGAACTGCGAGATTATAGCGCTTGCCGGCGAGCCAAGTATCGAAGCTCAGGGCCGAATAAGCGGCCCGCAGCGTCTCGACCACTCCCCGATCGTCGATCGCGGTTACGCCGGCCAGATGCCACTTAAGCAGGTGGTTGCCTGGTGGATCATAGAAACGTTGAAACAGGACCCACGGAATGACGAGCAACAGGCCAGTGATCGCTCCGGCCGGAATTCGCCTCCACCCGGGGCATAGCTTTGCGATCCAAAAGGGCGCGAGGGCGATAAGTGAAAAGGCGACTCCTCCATGGGCGAGCCACGCGAGGCCGGCACACGCTCCCGCGAGAATCATGACCCGCCGTTCGTGGTGCGGAGACCGTTCAAGGATGAGTAACGCGAATAAAACGACGTAGGCGGCGGCTAACAATTTCGGCCACACGTAGACGCTATTGAGCAAAAAGAATCCCACGCTGCCGACCACCAGGAGGGCAACGGTGCGCCGGGTGCGATTGAGGCCCAGCGCACGGGCGAGCAACCACGCAGCAGGCACCCACAGCAGTTGCGCCTGAGTGCCGAGGCATTCGTAGCCCAACTGCCGGGGCACGTGAAAAAGTTGCAGCCAAGGCAGGACCGACAGGTAGAGGCCTGCCTGCAGCGGAGGGCGATCACTACTGAGCCAGTCCACGATAAATGGGCGGAGCGGCTCCTTGAAAAATAGCCGGTCGCCGAAGATTTGAGGAATGACCGAATCGATCGGCAGATCGTGCACGAACCGATACGCGGCCTGGTCAGCGTAAGCGTGACCAAGTTTTGGCAGATAAAGCACGCCGAGGTAAAACAGTCCCAGCCCAACGGCGATCAAAGCCGGGAGGCCCAGGCCGCCGAGTCTTACGTGTTCTCGACTTTTTCGCCCGAGGCGGACGACTGCGATCCAGGAAGTGAGCGGGACTGCGAAACTGAAAAGTTGGCCGAGAACCGGATGAACGAAAAACGCCCAGAAGGTGAGGTAGCCCACCAAACCGACGACGACGATTGGCACGACGATCAGAACGCGCTCATCGGCATCGCTCCGCGTGCGAAACCAAAAATGCGCGGCGACCGCCGGGGCTCCCACGATCGCCGCCGTCACGAGAAACGTGGCGAGAAGAAAGAGCGCGCCCGGATTCATCCTCGACGAAACGCACCGCGCCTGCGGCCGTGCAGCCACTCGGGTGCTCCCGCTTGATCAGCGAGCGTGAAGCCTGCGCCGACCACCAAAAACAAGGCGCCGGCCCACAACAACACCGAGTGATATTTCAGCAATTTGGCGGCCGCCCAGGAAAGACGACCGACTTCGACGGGCCCTGAGAAGGCGAACCATCCGTGAGGATCCGCGTCGCTCGCTTCGAGCCACCACGATCCCGAAGGGCGAAAGACGTTGACCGTTTTCCAACGATTGCCCGGCGCGTGGTCCGGCACAACGGGAGTTTCACCGGAGGCGCTTTTTACGACCAGAAGCAGATGATGTCCAGGGGCGCCCAAGTTGCCGCTGATGCTGAAACGCAGCACCGGCAACGTGGTCGCGGGTTGCATCGCGCTTCGCCACGTAAACGTCCCGGAATGCAGCGGAAGCGCCCAAGTGCTGAAGGTCGGCTCGTGGGCGGCGGACTTCAGTGCTTCCGGCACAGCGTGCAGGGTCGGCGACACCGCCGTTCCAACATCGACGGGTCTGCGGACACTTGGAGGCAGGATGCGGCGAATTTCGGGAGAACTTAGTCGGTCGAGCAAGACATCGCCATCGGGATATGGAATCTCGCCCCACGGTTTCCCGAGCAGATGCGCGGAATCATTGGTCCTCACGTAGGCGCGCACGTTGGCAACTTGTGGTCGTTCGCGCGCGAGCTGTGGAAGCACGCCCATTCTCCAGTGAGCGAGAGTTTCGTGGGTCAGACCGGGCAGCACCAAGGCCGACCAGAAAACGAGGGCGGCGATGCGCCGGCCGCCGTCAAATTCGCGAACAAGAAGCAGGAAGCCAAGCGCGACATTGACGGCAAACAGGTCCAGATAGCGTGAAGAGAACGCGCTCTCGTCCGCTCCGCGGGCGTAGGCGGTCGCCGCGCATTGGAGGAAGACCCAGAGGAGCAGCGCCAGAATCACTGTATCCACAGTGCTCAATGAAGGTCGGCGGAAACAGCGAAGCACAAACAGCAGGCCGGGCGCCAGCAGCACAATCGCCCACGGCAGATATTCCTGCGCGGGCCAAACGAGGAGCCCGGCCAGACAGCGCGTAAACTCGGCGCAGCTCGTCGCCTTCAACGAGGCGTGCGCGGGCACGTCCGTTTTCATGAGCCATCCGGCAATGGAGAAGCCAAGAACCACGACGCAGGTGACTGCCTGCTGCGCCGTGCAGCGCCTCGCCCGCACTATGCGGAGCGTCGTCACCATCAAGATTGCGACACTCGACAGGAGGCCGGACGCCAACGTCATCAGTGCGGCGAGTCCACAAAGTTGACCGAGCCACCAGCGCCACCCGAATCGCTCCGCGGCCAGCGTCAGCCAAATCTGGCCATACGAAAAAACGAGCAGGAGATAGAACGCGACTTGGAAGCCAGACAGGGAGTTTTCCCAAGAAAAAGGGAGCGTGTGCAACAGCGCCAGCAGCACGGCGATCGGTATGATCCAAGCCGAGCGCACGGCCTGGCGAGCGAGCAGGAGGAGGATGAGCGCAGCGAAGGTGTGGACCAGCGCGTTGCACGTCATCTCGAGGCGGGCATCCCACTGGCCGTTCGCGCGCAGCAGGCCGAGGGCGTAGAGTTTGCTGGTGACGATCCGATGTTCGTTGTGCGGGTGGAGGATGTCCTGCCAGGTCAGTTTGCCCTCAAGCGCGGGGCGGAAGAGAAATTCGCCTTCCGCATCCCACTGATCCCAAAAAGGCAGATCGCTGCCAGCGGTATCGATGAACCAAAGTTTCGCCCCAAAAATGATCAAGACGAAGGCCGCCAGCCACAGCCAGCGCGCAATGACTTTGGGCCTCCGCGTCGCGACGGCGTTCGAAGCGGTGCGACGCTCATCCGTGCGGCCACTCATCGGAACTGGCGATCGACGGTCATCAAGCCTTGCGACCGACGACGAGGAATTGTTTGCCGAAGAGACGCCAAAGGGCCGGGACGAGCAGGTAGAGGCGAATTAGCGCGAGGGGATATTGCGGCGCGTTCACCATCGAATAGGGCAGGAAACGAGCCGTGCATTTCTCGACCACGTAGCCGTTGTTCTGCAAGGCCTCGGCCAGCGACATCTCGGTGAGGCACAGAAAATGGTCCCAGAAATCCCAGTAGGCGCCGCCGACATACTTTATGTTTGGCCCCAGCGCGATCAGGCGGCCGCCGGGCTTCAGGCAGCGGTGGGCTTCCAACAAGGTGTCGCGCAGCGCTTTTTTGTCGGGTAGATGCTCGAAAAAGTTGCTGGTGAAAACGACGTCGAGCGACGCATCCGGCAACGCCCAGCGCGTGGAGCAGTCTTGCGCGATGAACTGCACGTCTGGTGCGAGAAATTCGGGCGAACGCGCATTCAAATCCATACCGAATTTTTTCGCGCAGCGGATGTGGTTGATGAATTCGCCATAGCCGCAGCCAAGGTCGAGCACGGCGTCGGTCGGGCGCACGAAGCGTTGAAAATAGGCGGCGGTGAGCAGCTGCCAAACGCTCCGGCGGTATCCGAGCATCGCCGTGAAGCGGTGTTCGTAGATGCGCTGCAACTCACCGGGATCTTTGATGCTCTCACTCATGAAGTTGGCGCCAGATTGCAAAGTCGGACCGGACGAGGGCAACACCCTCTTTTGTCACGTGGGAGAGCTCGGCGGCCGACGGATTGTTTTGGGCGTGTCGGCCAACGCACTTTCCAACGATGCGCGGTGTCTCGAAGACCAGCGCGCGGCGGCGCTAAACATCGGCGAAAGCAAAGAGGTGATAGCCGACGTTCAGGT
Source organism: Horticoccus luteus (assembly GCF_019464535.1). Lineage (GTDB taxonomy): Bacteria > Verrucomicrobiota > Verrucomicrobiia > Opitutales > Opitutaceae > Horticoccus > Horticoccus luteus. Next base: position 982,996 of record NZ_CP080507.1, read on the forward strand.
TTTCGCGGGTTGTCGCTGGGGCAGTGCCGTAGTCGAACACTTCCACATGACGAAACGAGCGGAGGAGAAGATCGCGCAAAATAAAACGGGAGAAAAAGTTCCGGTGATCGCCTTCCAGCATGTGCCAAGGGGCCAGCATTCGCGGGGCCCAAAACGCAAGCAACTCCGCATTGGGCACGGAAAAGCAGGCTCGTCGACGCACGACGCGCCGCACTTCCTGCACGAAGCGCACGGGGTCGGTGGTGTGCTCGAGGACTTCAATGGCGATGGCCGCGTCGAAACGACGGTCGCGAAACGGCAGTCGGTAACGAAATGGCCAGCGCGGGCGGCGGATGGCGCGATGGGGCAGGCCGCGGCGCGTGAGCTCGCGCAGGAGCGAGGGCGAGAGTTCGGCGCCCATCCACGTATGACCTTGCGCGGCCAATGCGGCCGCATATGCGCCCACACCGCATCCGACGTCGAGCACGTCCGAACCACGGGGAAGATAGTTCGCCAGGAGTTGCACGCACTCCGGCGAGGGAGTTTCGGCCGGGGCGCCACTTGAATAAATGTGGACCCGATGATGCAAATCCACGCACGCCGGGTTGCAGAGATTGCCGTAGGCGCCGTCCTGATAATCCACCGCAGAAAGCGCGACTGAAACCGTGGTGAGCACGACAGGCGCGGACGCTCCAGCAAGACGGACGCGAATCTCCACATCCAGGCGTCGCCCAAGATGCTGAGTGCTCGCAACGCCGAAGAAACGGAATCCAGTGCGAGCGCCGTCGGGCAGATGCAGAGCCGCGTTGACGTCGGGTCGGGAGAAGAGCGCGTGCGTCTCGCCCAACATGTCCGCGCCGTGCCAGGCGCTGACGCTGACGATTTCCTCTGAACCGGACACCCAGCCGGCGAACGGGATCCGCTGGCGATATTCCGCTGTGGCCGCGAGCGGCTGATCGATGGCGCAGCGGAAATTCATGGCAAGCGAAGCTCAGGCGCGAGTGCGCGGTGGGAAGGCGAGGGAGAAGTCTTCGTGTTCGGCTGTGAGATTGGGGTTGTAGGCTGGATCGGCATCGAGGACCTCCGCCCACTGCGCGCGCATGTAGGCGACTTCGCGGGCGAACCGGGCTTGTTTCTCCGGCGTGTCTTCGAGTCCACGCGTGGCCGACTCGTGGTGATAGAGCTCGGCAAAAGGCGTCCAGAGATTGCGATAGCCGGCGGCCTGCACGCGGAGGCAAAGATCGACGTCGTTGAACGCCACGGGGAGGTCGGTCTCGTTGAAGCCGCCGACCTCATCGAAAACGGCGCGACGCATCACCATGCAGGCCGCGGTGACGGCCGAGTAATTTTGCACGAGACGCAGGCGGGCGCGTTGCCCCTCACTGCCGCGCGTTGCGCACTTGAAGGCGTGTCCCGCGACGCTCGGTGTGCCGGGCCGGCCGCCGACGCCGAGCACGATCCCGGCGTGTTGTATGGTATCATCCGGATAATAAAGCATCGCACCAACACAGCCGATTTCAGGGCGCACGGCGTGGGAAACCATTTCGTCGAGCCAGTCGGGGGAGATGATTTCGATGTCGTTGTTGAGAAACGCGAGGAGTTCGCCGTGTGCGGCGCGGACGGCGGTGTTGTTAACCGCCGAGTAGTTGAACGGGGCGTCGTAATCGAGCACAGTCACGCCGGCGGTGCGGAGCTCGTCGAAATAGCGGAGCGTCGCCGGATCGTCGGAGCGATTGTTGACGACGATGACCTCGTAGTGGGGATAGCTTGTTTTGGCGAAGAGCGAGGAGAGGCAGAGGCGGAGGAGCGGTTCGCCGTTGCGAGTCGGCACGATGATCGAAACGCGTGGGGCGGGCTTGGGCACCGGACGGCGGAGCCGCCAATAATGGCCGCCGATGGGCTCGAGGGCGGCGTCGAGTCCGCGGGCGGAGCAGTGATCAACGAGGGCGCGTCGCGCGGCTTCAAATGCGTAGTTTTTTTCTCCGGTTTGGAGAGCGGTCGAACCGGCGATCGCGCGCCAATGATAGAGAATGCGCGGCACGTGGTGGATTTGCGCGGGCGTGAGTTCGGCGGTCGCGCGCAGCGTGAGGTCCCAATCTTGCGAACCTTCGTAGCCTTCGCGAAATCCGCCGATCGAGCGAAGAAGAGCCGTGCGAAACACCGACAGGTGGCAGGTGTAATTCTGGCCGAGCAACAAATCGGGATTCCAGCCGGGCTTGAAATACGGGTCGAACCGTCGGCCGTCTTCGTCGATTTTATCCTCATCGGAATACAAAAACGCGAGGTTGGGACAGGCGGCCACCGCAAGGGCGATTTCGGCGAGAGCTGACGGCGCGAGCTCATCGTCGTGATCGAGGAGCGCAACATAGTCTCCGGTTGCGAGGGCCAGAGCGGAATTCGAGGCGGCGGAGATATGGCCGTTCTGCTCGCGAAATGTGAGCGCGATGCGTTCGTCTTCCCGGGCAGCTTGCTCGAGGAGTGAGCGCACATGGGGCGCAGTGGAAGCATCGTCGGCGATGCATAGCTGCCAGTGCGGATAAATTTGCTGACGCACGGACTTGATCGCCCGGCGAAGCCAAGGCTCGGGCGTGTTGTAGGTTGGCAGCAGGACGGAAATGACGAGAGGTTGGGGCGGCGGTGCTGCGTCGAGTCGGGCGCGCAGGGCGGCATCGGCTTCGCCGGCGGAATCAAACCGCCGCACCCACGTGGCGTAATCGCGGCGCAGGAGCGTTTCCTCCACGGTGCTGATGACGGCGCGGGTCGCGTGGAAACACGTCCAGCGGCCGTCCTCGCCGAGCGCTTCGAGAATCATGTCGGGCGTCGACTGAGGCGGGAGAGTGTAGGTGACGGAAAAGCCGCTGCGGCGAGCTGCGGCCAGGTGCGGGAAGGCCGCGCCGACGTCGGGACGATCTGAGCCGTAGTGAGCGGAAAAGAGGGCGGACCCGGCGCGCAAGCGCACCGCGACGAGGCGGCGTCCGTGATGGTTCAAAACCCAACCGCGCACCAAGCCGGTGGGAGCGAGGTTCATCCAATCGGTCGGCTCATCGATGGCCGACGCGACGTGCGGATCACGCGCGGGCAGGGCGGAGGCGAGAGGCGTTTCGCGGCGCCGGGAATCGAGGAAGCGTCGGCGCAGCGCGCGCAGTGGCGCGGTTGCCTGCCAAGAGAAAGAGCGTTGCATGAGCTCGATTTTCCGGACTCGAGCGGCGAGTTCTTCGCGTAACGCGGCGAGATCGTGGCGGGAGCGGTCGAGCGTGCGGCGGTGTTCGGCGCGTTCGGCTTCGGCGGTTGCGGCGCGTTGAGCACTGCGGTCACGATCGGCGCGAGTCGCGGCGAGCAGCCATTCCAGATTGCGTGTATGCTGGCGGGTGGTTGCGAGCGCGGACTCAAGATTCGCGACGTGATCCTGAGTGGATTGGAGGGCGGCCTCGATATTGGCGATGTGCTGCTGGGCGGCGTGGAGCGCGGGTTCCAGGTTGGCGATGTGCTGGTGCGCGGTAGTGAGGCCGGTTTCGATATTGTGCAGGTGTTGCTGCGTGAGCGGCTCGCGCGCACGGAGGGCATCGCGCTCGGTGACGGCCGCGGTCAGTTGTGCGTGCACGTCATGCGTGAGTTCCTGCTGCACGAGGCGAACGAGCGCTCGTAGCAACGCCCAGTCGTCGGCGGCGGAGGCGGCCGAGGCAGGCGTAAGCGGGGTTTGAAGTTGAGCGGCGAAGAGGTCGATCTCGCTCGTGCCGGACGTGAGGAGAATGGGCCAAGCGGCGCGCGACGAGCGGTCGAGGCACGTGCGATAGAAGGTGGCGAGCGCGGTGGTGTTTTCCGCCAGGTCGAAATGGGTCTGCGCAAACCTGCGCGCAGCGGCGCCGAGGGTGCCAGCAAGGGAGGAGGAGGCGAAGACTTCGGCGCACCGCAGGGCGATTTCTTCGGCGGTGCCGTCGTGCAGCAACAACGCATCGGCGCCGGCACGGACGAGCAGGCCAATGTTGGTGGCGGGGAGCAGCACGGGTTTCCCCAGCGCAAGAAACTCCGGCAGTTTGGACGGGAGGCGATAGTCGTTGAACGGGCCTGGAACGCCGGGTTGCACGAGCACATCGGCCAGCGCGAGGAGGCGCGGGAGTTGCTCTTTGGGCACGAAGCCAAGTTCGAGGGCGAAACTGCGCGTCTCGGGCGAGAGTGAGTCGAGGAAACCAGCGGCGTTGAAGCCGGTGCGGACGAGGCGGGTGGGCTGGCCGCGGCGATTCAGGAGCGCGACGGCTTCGTAGAGCGCGCGGACTTCGTCTTCGTTGGCGAAGGTGGTGCCGCCCGTGTAAACGATGACTCTTTCGTCGACCGGCAGCTTCAATTCGGCGCGCAGGGTTTGAGCGGGTGGCTGAGGTTGGTAGAGCTGGAAATCAACGCCGGGCCGCAGGACGTGCAAAGGAATGCCGGGCGGCACGAACTCGTGCAGACGGGGTTCGATCACGGTCACGCCATCGGCGAGCGCGAGAAACGATTGGTGTCGGAGGGGGTGGGAAAGGTTGTCGGGTAGGAGCGCAGCAAGGTCCGACGCGTCGGCGGCGCAGAGTGCGGCGAAACTTTTTCCGGTGAAGCGCTCAAGCAGGAAACGCTCGTTGTCCTCGAGGTGGATGACGAGGCGCGCGGGGTGCGCGGCGGTGCGTTGGTAGGCGAGGACGAATTTCCGCACGAGTTCGCGCGGCGTCCACGCGTGAATGACGGTGGCGGCCCGGCCATCAGGGAAAAGTGTGCGGGGTTGCGCGAGGGCGTCGGCGAAGGTGGTCGCGTAAAACCTCGAGGAGTCGACGTGAGAAAGTGTTTCCAGTCCATGCGGCACGGCGATGGCGCAGGCATGCCCCAAATCCGCCAACACACTCGCGAAACCGCCGATGTGGTTGAGGCTGTTGGTGGTGAAGTCGCCGTAGTTAACGAAGAGGATGTTCACGCAAACGGTGACTGTGGCGGCGGAGTCGTGAGGGAATCAAGGGCGGAGCGGCGCTGCGGAAGCGGCGGAGATGAAGTGAGCGGCGAGTTTCGCGGTCTCCCGGGCCAACGAAAAAGTGCGCAAACGAATCTTGCCGGCGCGAACGAGCGCGGTACGCAGCTGAGCGTCGGCGCTGACTTGCTGGAGCGCGGATGAAATCGAAGCTGTGTCGCTGGGATCGACATAGAGGCACGCATCACCCGCGATCTCAGGAATTGAGGTGGTGCGGGCGGCGATGATGGGGCAGCGATAAGCCATGGCCTCAAGAAGGGGAATGCCGAAGCCTTCATGCCGGGAAGGATATACGAGGGCGCCGGCTTGGGACCAAAGAGCGGCGAATTGCGGGGTTGAGAGATGGCCCAGAAAGTGGACTCGGTCGTTCAAGCCGAGTTGGGAGACCAAGAGGCGCAATTGGACTGTGCGTTCATCAGGATGGCCGGTGAAGACGAGCGGCCATGCGGCGCTTTTGGAAAGAGCGACGTAGCCACGATAGGCGAGGAGGAGAACCTCGTGATTTTTGTGCGGCCAAAAATTGGCGGGATAGAAAAAAAACGGCTTCGCGACGGGGGAAGACTCAGCCTTGACCACGTGGTCGGGCCTCAGACGTTGATGCACCGGGATGTGCGTGACGAAGCATCGCTCGGCCGGGATGTGGTAGTGATACTGGAGTCGCTCCGCCGTATAGTGGGAGATGCACTGGAAGAACGTTGCTTGGGCAGCGATGGTCGAGAACCACTCGTGGCGGTAATTAACTTCTTCGACGGGGAGTGCCGCGGGCAGGTCCTTGTGCAGTAGATCGACGATCAGGTTGATAGATGGCAGTCCCGTTCGCGACAAATTGGAACGACCGAAGACAGCATACAGCACATCGATCGCCGGCGGAATGGAGGTAGGGTGAGCAAGTTCGTCGTGCGACCGCAGAATCGGAGCGATTTCGGGGGCGAGCTCGGGCGAGGCGAAGAAGACGAATTTCAATCTGCGCCCTTGCGCGCGGCCAATCTCGCCGAGAAAGGAAAAGACGAGCGGCTTCACGCCGCCGTTGGCTCCGCCGGGCTGCATGAGAAGCAGGTCGACCCCGACGGTGATGGGGCGCGGCGCGTCACCGCACAGCCAGCGTTTAATTCGGTGGGCGAGCGATCTCGATGACGATGAAAACACGGGACCCGACGAAGCGGACATGGCGGATGACCTTGTGGTTGCCCCGCAGGATTGTCGACGTCGTGGTTACCACGGACAAACGAAACAAGGCTGACTTGTGGCCGAATGCGCGTTGGATCGGTCGCGCTGCATGCCTGCACTGCCCCGCGTCTCCATCATCACACCGTCTCTCAATCAGGAGGCATTTCTTCGCGCCTGCATTGATAGCGTGTTGGCGCAGGACTATCCCGCGATCGATTTTTTTGTCGCCGACGGCGGTTCGAGCGACGGTTCAATCGATGTTCTCAAGAGTTATGGATCGCGGGTAAGCTGGCGGAGTGAGCGAGATGGCGGGCAGGCGCAGGCGATCAATGCTGGGCTACAGCGGACGATGGGTGAGATCGTTTGCTACGTAAACAGCGACGATCTTTTGCGGCCCGGAGCGGTCCGCGGCGCGGCGAGCGCACTGCTTGCGCATCCGGATGTTGATGTTGTTTATGGCGATACTGCCATCATCGATGAACAGGGGCGCTTCTTGCGCAAATACCCGACAGAGGATTTCGATGGCGGACGCTTAATCGAACACTGTTTCATTTCTCAACCAGCTGCATTCTGGCGACGATCGCTACATGAACGCTGCGGCTATTTCGACCCGCGTTTCGACCACACGTTGGATTACGAGTTTTGGATTCGAGCGCTGCGCTGCGGAGCTAAATTTCTACATGTGCCCGAGGAATGGGCGGCGGCCAGGGAACATGCCGGAGCGAAATCGCAGCGGCTGCGAGGGGAGATCTTTCGACAAATCCGAGATCTGCAGTTGCGCCACCTAGGCTACTGCGATCGCAACTGGTGGGAGCAGTATCTGCGGTATCTCAGAGACGAGCGAGGCGGCGTGTGGCGAGGATTGCCAGGAGCCCGCGAGCGGCGACTGTGGCGGTTGGCGTGGTGGCCATGGCGCTTGTGGCGCAGCCGAAAGCGACCTAGGGCGGAGGCTAGCTTCGCGCACCGATCCACACGCCAAGTATGACAAGAGCCACGCCCAGCCACTGATGGATCTGCACGCGTTCACCGAGAAGAAGTGGCGTGAGAGCCAGAGTTAGCACGATCGCCAGACTCATGAAGGGGTAGGCAAAACTAAGATCAGCGCGCGAAACGGCGGCCATCCATGTGAGGGCAGCGGCCCCCGCACACGCAAGGCCGAGCACTACAAGAGGATTACTGAGCGCTTGTATAAGATGAGCCGTCCATCCTTCAGCGCCGCTCCCGAAACTGCCGATCTTCATCATGCCTTTCTTGAGAAGAAGCTGGCCTGAGACGGTGAAAAAAACGGTGAGGAGGATAAACCCAACCCCAGAGGCATTAGTCGACTTCACGTTAGACGATGAATTGCTGGATACATTCGATGACCCGCGCCTGATCTTCATCAGAAAGCGTATTGTAAAAAGGCAGGCGGACGAGACGGTCGCTGACGTCTTCGGTCACGGGGCATTGCCCTGGCTTGAAATCCCAGCGGCGGGCGTATTCGGAGAGATGCAAGGGGAGATAGTGAAAGACAGCCGAAATTTGCCGCTCTTTAAGGTGGGCGAGGAATCGCGTTCGTGCTGCAGCTGTGGGCATGAGGAGATAGTACATATGCCAGGCCTGTTCGCAATGTGGAGGAATGAAGGGACGTCGCACATCATTGTGGGCAGCCCAAGATGTGAGCGCTTCGTCATAGCGAAGCCACTTGTCACGCCGGTTGCTTTGGATAGTATCCCAACATTGGAGTTGGCCGAATAAAAAGGCGGCGAGCACGTCGCTCATCACGTAACTACTGCCAATGTCCACCCACGAGTATTTATCGATCTGGCCGCGAAAGAATCTCGCTCGATTGGTGCCTTTCTCGCGAATGATTTCCGCACGCTCAATCAATGCCCGATCGTTGATGAGAAGCGCGCCTCCTTCGCCGCAGGTGATGTTTTTCGTTTCGTGAAAACTTTGCGTCGCAAGATCGCCGAGGGTGCCCAGCCAGCGTCCGCGATAGCGGCCGAACAAACCGTGCGCGTTGTCTTCCACCACGGCGGCGCCGTGGTGACGCGCGAGAGCCAGCAAGGGGTCCATTTCGCACGCGACGCCTGCGTAGTGCACCGGAACGAGCGCCTTGGTTTTTGACGAGAAGAGTGCACCGACTTTGCTTTCATCGATATTGAGCGTATCTGGCCGAATATCGCAAAAGACGGGCCGCGCTCCGCGGAGCACAAAGGCGTTGACCGTCGAGACAAACGTGAACGCCGGGATGATCACTTCGTCACCGGGTTGGAAGTCGAGCAAGAGGGCGGACATTTCCAACGCATGAGTGCATGAGGTGGTGACGAGGGCGCGGGGAATGCCCAAGGTGCCTTCGAGCAATTGCTGGCATCGCCGGGAAAAGGTCTGATCGCCGGCGATCTGTCCGCTCGAAATGGATTGGAAAATAAATTCTAGCTCCCGTCCTTGGAGCGAGGAGCGGTTGAACGGAACAGGGGCGTTCATGGATTTGAAATCGAGTGCCAAAGCCAGCAACCGACGGGAGCGGAGAAGCGGGCTCCGAGTTGGGCGTAGATGTTCATAACAGGAGTATTACGCACACTAAAGGCAGCCTGCCCGACGGTGAACCCGTGGTCCGCATAAAATCGAAGCGCGCGATGATACAGATGGTGACCGGAAATGGTCGAGCCCGCGGCCAGCATGGCGAGAGCGAGATGCAGCCCTGCGTTGGTGGGTTCGGCGATAAACCAGCCCTGCACGCGTCCAGCAAAGATGATTTGAACGCAAGAAGCCGGACTGCGGGTAATCACTTCGTTCGCCCAACGGCTATATCGTTCCGCGAGGCGCGCCTTGTCCGCTCCGGGTAGTTGTAAGAATCGCTCGTGTTCGAAGTGGCGCATTTCGCCCGCGTTTAGTTGCCAGGGATGGGTCTTTGCACTGTGGCATTCGAGAGGAGCTAGCGAGGGAGACTGGGGCAAACGGGACAGCGACAAGCGAAAGTTAATTTGCACATCGACAAAGGCGAATCCGGCTCGGGCCAACAGGAACGGGGAGGGCGACTGGGTGAGTGCCGCCTTGTATTCGACCCAGCTAAATCGGCCCAGATCGTGTCGACGTGCGATTTCCTCCTGGTCGAACCAGCGAGCGTCCTCCACGAGTCCCACCGGAGAGCCCCACCAAGCGGTATTTGTTTCGTGCAGTCTAATCACGTGGCGATTTGGACTTCGTCGAAGAGTTGGCGCCAGAAATTCCCGCCGTCCCAAATCGGGCCAAAATGGTGCATCCGACGCAGGGGAACCCAGCGCTTTATGTCGGTTTGAGCGAGCAGGGCGATCCAGTGGGCAGCCGACGGATCACGTAAGTGATGGCCGACGGTTTGAATATTGGCCGGCAGCGACGCAACGGCGGCCTCGGGCGTGGCCGAGACGATGGCGAGACTCATCGCGCCCCGCAGAGGGTCTTGTTCGAGCGAGCCAGCTGCCAAAACTGCCGCATTTTGATCGACTGTAATCGACTGCCAGCCGTCGGCGAGTGCGAGTTGGTGATGGAGCACGTTCTGCGAAGCGACATGCATCGGCGTTTGCTCGCGTTGGACGGAGGGCCACCGGGCCGCGAGTGCATCGCGCAATCTTAGGCAATCGTCGTGCGTACCATCGATTACCACGACACGTCGCGGTGAGGTGCAGCCGGTTTGACCATAGATGGCGAACACACTGATAAGCGCGTCCACAGCGGCATCGTCCATTGCCGCGAGTTCCACCCACACTTCGGATTGATGGTCGCCGAAGGGGAGGGCGATGCTGTCGGGGCGATGAGGCAGAGCGTGAATCTCTGTGATGGACGCATCAGAACCGAAAGCGATGCGAACATCTGCTTCCGCGGCCATGGTGCGGTTTCGAGGATCAAATCGATCAAAATTTGCAACGGTCACCTGGTCGCTCAAATAATGCTGCAGGTCGGACTTCGATGGAAGCTGCCTCCGAGCATAGGTGACGAATGCCTGACATAAGTCCGTGGCCCGAGAGCCCGACTTCACGTGGATTTGCGCGCCGGTCAAGCTGCACAAGATGAGTGTTAACGGACCGAGCAGGCTGACATTATTGGGCAGCCAAAGGGCGATGGTTGGCCGGGGGCGGAAAAGCGAAACCAGCTGCTGGGGATCACCGCCCTGCCGGCCAAAGGATAGGAGAGCCGGGCGCGCGAGCTGATCGCCATGAAGGAAATTCACCAAATAGGCCCATTCGTCGCGCGTGAAGGCGGGATCGACCCTGCGAACCATGGTGTAGCGGAGACTCTCCCAATCCGAAATGCGAATCGACAGAGCGAAGGGGAGGGCGACGGCTACGGTGCCCGCCGAATTTTGGAAGTACTCCAAGTGATCACACATTCGCGCACCCTCGAACTTCGGCTTTAGGAATTCTACCGTGTAAATCGAAATGCGGGCCGGCTCGGCCGCACGGGCATGGAGTCGAATGAAGCACCCCGATATCCTCCGTCAATACGTTGTGGTAGGGCGCTCCAAAGCTGAGGGTGTTCATCAACTGCAGCATGCCTGGCTTTTCTCGGACGCAATCGAGCGTCCATGGATCGCGCGTAAGGGCCAGCGCCCATCGCGGGATGTGGCGGTGACCGGCTGGACATAGGGGAAAGATGACGCCCACCTGTTCCACCAGTCCGTAAAAATCGAGCACTTGGGAATTAGGCGCACCGGTCGCGATCAGCCGGCGGTCGAAGGCCGCTCGGTCGACGGCCTGCGCCTCGAGTTTTTTCCAACCCCCGCTATGAACGAATTGGATCCGAGTGCGGGCGAGCACTTGGCGGACAGTATCGGGAATCTCCGCAGTGGCCCAAGTTTGCCATAGGAGCCACGTGAAGCCGTAGACGCGCACATGATCGTGTTGTGCGCACACCGCGGCAATTTGGTCCCACAAAAGGCGTGGACCGGCGGGATCTTCCGCCATCACGAAGTGCAACGCCGAAGCCAGAGGACGCAAACTCAACGCTGCCGCGATGCGGGCGCTGGTTTCTCCTCGCTGGAGAAGAGATTTTGCATGATCGAGTACGATCAACGGGCGCAACTCGCCACCCAACGCGTCCCGCAAGATGCTGGAGCTGCTCGCGGCTTGGAGTGTGGAGCTACGTTCATCGAGCGAAATGCGACTGTTACCTGCGTTGGAGGTTGCGGAACTCTTGAGCACGCGTTGGTGCCGCACGCCGGCGCCGGCGGTCTGCCACAGCCTTTTTTTGAAGACTCCCACGTGAAGGAAGGGAAGATCTTCTACGCGTGTAGAGTTTTTCCAGTCCGGCCAAATCGCGCGGTAGCCAGGACATCCGTCGATATGCCACTGCGTGAGCGCATTCATCTCCGCTAAAAAAGCGGCGTCGTCGCGTTCCGAAAAAGGGGGAAAGTGGAGAAGCTCACTCATGGGGTGAACTCGAGGAAGAATTCCCGATCGGCCGGACGAACCATACTGCAATTCGTCCGCGAGCAGCGGTCGCGAATGACTGACGTCCAATGATCGGCCAGGAAGGGAAGGAGCGTGGCATAAGCCGGCGGGTCGAAAAACTCCCTCAGGCGGGTGTCGATAGAATCAAGGGTAATGAAATGCTGGGCCAGCAACTCGCCAGGCTTGGTGCTCGTCGTGCGATTGAATCGAAAGACAGGGAGGAGAAATGTCGCACAGAGCTTCGCGTGTCCCCATGAGGGATCGCGGAGCATTGGTTCCAAGGTATGTGCAAGGCCATGAATCAACCCGACGCTCGAGCGCGCTTGTCCCGCGGCGGCAAGCGCGCTGACGTGAAACCATTCGGGGTGGTGAGCGAGGGGTAATACGAGGAGGCGCCGAAGCAAATCGGCGAGGTCTTGCCGCAGTTCTTGCGAAGCAAGAGGGGAAAGAAAGCCCTCGAGCGCGTGGGCCCAAGTGTCTCCGCAAGCGGCGAAAATTCTATCGCCGGGTAGACTGACGGCAAGTTCAGGATGTTCGATGATAAGATCGGGCCGCAGCCGAGAATTGAGGTAAATGCGCTTATGATTCGCCTCGTTCACCACTGCAATCGGCGACGCTTCGGCGCCGCTGCCCCAGATCGTGGGCAGCGCAGCCAGTTTCCCCGCCGGGTAGGTCTGACGAAACAGCTTAGCCTCGTCGATCATGGTGCCGCCGCCGGCCACAACGAGCCAGCCGCCCTCTTGCAAAAATGCCGGCCGGTCGATTAACGGCCATAGTCGCTGATCGGCCAGCTTGCCGCGAACGGACGGGGTTGCCCAGAGTGCCGCCGCCGCACCGATCGAAGATCGAGCTTCCGCGAGCGTGCAACGCGGAGGAAGTTCAATCATCGAACGCAATACCCTTAGAGCTAAGGATGGTCATGACGTGCTGCACGCCGGTGATGCTGTTAGCCTCGTCCGGGCTGAAATGGTAACCGAAAATTTGCTGCACACCGACAGCCAGAGCCACGACACCCAATGAGTCCCACGTCTCCACCTCGTCACGCCGCAAATCGAAACGAAATTCGTCAGGCGAAAGGAGAAAGACATCTTGGATCAAGGCGCGGAGTTTTTCGCGATTGGACATGTGATTAGGCTAATTGCCGCCAGACGACGGCTTTTCCGGCCAAATCCGTCAAGGCTCTGATATCCGTTTTCCCATTCGGCAACAGCGGCAGGGCAGAGAGCGTCTCAATGCGCAATGGCCAATGGGCTCGCGGGTGCTTGCGCCGCAAAGCGAGGAGGACTCCGTTGATTGCTTCGCGGGTCGCGAGGGGAGTGAGGACTAACACGCACCCATCTTCTCCGGTCGGATCTCTTTCGCGATAAAATGCGCATTGACCAGACCACGGAGCGGAGACGGTCGCGAGCAAAGCGAGCAGGGAGACCTTTTCGCCATGTCGTTTGAAAATGTCGTTACCCCGGCCAAGGAGTCGCCATGCGCCGTCACCGTCTTGCGCAGCCAAATCTCCCGTGGGGAGCCATTCGTCGGGTTGAATTTCACGGCAGACCTGATTCTCGATGAGAGCAATGGCGCGGTAAGGACTGCGGAAGAAGAGCCGATCTGCGCCGTCAGTTTGAAGTTCTACGCCCGGCAGCGGCTGGCCAATGTTAGCGGGATCGGCAGCCGCTTCGGCGGATCGCAACGCGAGTCGCGGCATGGCTTCGGCACAGCCGTAGTTGTTGTAAACGCGAGCTTCGGGGAACAGTCGCTTGAGCTGGGGTAGCTGTTCTTGGGGGAAGCGGCCTCCTGCGAAGTGAATGCGCCAAACACCTGGAAAAGTCTCAGTGGGAAATGCGTTCACAAGGAGCGGTACCTGCACGCCCACCAGGCAAAGCATAGCCTGATGTGCCGCACGGAGGTTTTCGCGGAGGGCATGAGGATCTGCCAAGCCCCGCGTAGGGACAAGCCGGCGCCTAAATTGCCGGGCCCAGAGCCACTGGTTCACAAAAGAGTAGCTATAAGAGAGCGGGAGGAGAAGAAGCGTTTCCTCGACCACATCGCTCGATTGCAGGTGGTGGAGGATGGCGACGAGGGCATCGGCGCGCCGACGTTCGCCAATGACGAGCTTCGGAGAGCCGGTACTTCCGGAGGTCAGCAGGATGAAATGCCATTCCCGCAAGTGCGGGGGCAGCGTCGCTGCACAGTCGGCGAGCCATTGGTCGTCGACGCTCAGTTTGGCCGAGACAAGAACGAAGGTCGCGGGGAGCGTCCATGCGCGTTCAAGAGCTTGCAGGTCGAAACTAGGCGTATCCTCGCGCAGGATCTTCATAATGAGCGAGGCAGTTGCTCAGAAGAAACGTGGCCCCGAATCGTATACGCCGGTTTTTCCATAATGCGGAAATGCATCCGCGCGAGGTATTCGCCAATAACCCCGAGGGCAAAAAGCTGGACCCCAGCAAACATGGCTATGATGGAAGCGAGAAATGGGAACCCGGCGACCGCGCTGCCGAAGAGCATGTAACGGCCGACCACATAAGCCAGTACGGTGATGCCGAGAGCGGTGAAGGCGAAGCCCATCATGCTGGCGAATTGAAGCGGCAGGACCGAAAAGCCCGTGGTCATGTTCAGTGCATGGCGCACGAGCTTTCCGAAAGTGTAATTCGATTTACCTTCAAAGCGTGGAGCATGGAGCACCTGCACCGAAGTGAAGCGAGTAGTGGCCCAAGTGAGCAGGACATCGATGGAGACGGTCGGGCTGCCGTAGTTTGCGAACGCCTGCCGCAGGTCGGTCCGAAAAACACGGAAGGCGCTTGTTTGCGCGGCGGTTTTGGCTCCCATGGCGCTCCGCAGGGCGAGTTTGGTGATAAGAGAGGCCAGATCGCGGAAGAGACCGTGTTGTTCTCGTGCGGGAGTGCCATAGACTACGTCGACGTCCTCCTCCAGCGCGGCCAAGAGCTTGTCGATTTCCGTCGGCGGATGTTGTAGATCGTCATCCAGAGTGACGGTGACGTTGTAGCGCGCGTTCCGAAGGCCCGCGAGAAGTGCGTTATGTTGCCCGTAGTTTCGAAACAGGCAAATCCCTCGCAGCCATGGGCGACCGGCCGCTAGTTCCGTGATGATGCTCCAGCTCGCATCATGGCTGCCGTCATTTACCAAAATCACTTCGAATGGCGTTTTCGCCTGCAGGAACGCCTGTTCGACGGCATCCACGAGCATAGGCAACGTTTTCGCGCTGTTGTAAACGGGGACGATGATGGAGTGACCAGCTGTGGTCGTTGCCCCGGTGCTCGATGCGGCATTCATGATGCTAAGTTGGCAAAACCTCATTTGGAGAGAGAGCGCACAAGCCAATTTAGCGTTCTCGCCCTGCAGGGGACGCCAGTGCGTAATAGCGAGCGAGAGGGCGAAGGGGCGGCCGCACGGCTGGCTGCGAGGATTTCAAGCGGAGGGTCCCCCCTTCGACGGCAGCTGTCCCCTGCCAGCGCGTCCACCCGGTCGCGGTTCGCTCCAATACGATCACGTTGCCATCCTGGGGCTGCTGTTCGGCGGATTTTGGAAGCATGAAATAGTCGGTCGGCTTCCATTGAAAATGCCCGTCACGGAGGCTGATGGTTTCGGCGAGCGTGGGCGCGCACAGGATCACAGACGGCGGAATTTGTAGCGGAGATCGCGCGGGCCGGTCGCTCGCTGAAGCGACAACGGCGTTGTAGTCGTAAAGCGCGCCCGGGGTGATTTCAGAGGTCCAACTGAAGCAATCGGTGTAGCGAAAGTGTGGTAATTTGCGATCGACCACGACGACGAAGGTGCGCTCGCCGGCATCTTCGCAGAGTTGGTCAAAAGCGCGCCAAAACGTCTTTTGGAAGCGCCAGACCCCGCAGTAATCCTGTTGCACGATCGACCCAAATGCCGCCAACGACCCAAGCGTTGCGCCCAGCAGTATCCGCAGGGCGAACTGCGCACCTCGCCAATTGACAAGAGTCATTCGGTCCACGGCAAAGCCGATGCACAAAGCACCTCCTGCGCTGGGCACGCAATGCAATCCTGACATGAAGCCCGTGCTCCATGTGCCGGGGAACCAAGGGGCCCGAAAGAAAGAGGCGTAGGCACCCGCCAACACGAGCGCACCGGCGACGAATACCCGCCAAGACCCAAGCTTAACTGCGGCGCCGTTGGGCGCAGTCGGAACTTGCACGGGCGACGAGTTCTTGGGCCGAATTAGGCGATGGCCGAACTGGAATAAAAGAGTGACAGCGCTCCCAACCGCGAGAAAAACCACGACGGACTCACCGCTAACATGATGCCACGGCACCATGATTCTTTCTCCAATGAGTTTAAATTGGGTGACCGTGCCGGTCCCTGCGGCCATCAACGCCCGCCGTGCGACTTCCGCCGGGTGTCCGAACAATTCTCCGACCCGTTCTTGCCCCCAAGGATCGCCAATTCGAACGCGCAATACCAGGACTGTGGCAACGGACCCGATCCAGAGAAGAATTGTCCGCAACGGATATCCCATCCACTGTCGTTTCCGCCATTCGAGAGTTAATGCAAACGGCAGGAGTAGCGCCGCAACACTTGCTGGTTCGCCCATCAATGTCGTCACGACCACTCCGGCTACATACCAAAGCCATCGGCCGTGAATCGCTGCGAATGCGCTAAGTAATGCGCAAAGCAACGATATTTGTGTATTATACGCAAAAACAAGCTGTGCCTGTACAACGGCGACGGGCGCAAGTGCGTAGAACGCAGCGACGCCATAGACGCCGGCGAGAGAGAGAAATCGGTTCGACAACCGTGCCAAAAGGTAACCGTTGGTGGCAAAAACAACTAATCCGAAGAGATGCAGGGCGAGCAGGCCGCCCGACTTTCCCACCAAGTAGGGTAGCAGGCTGAGATTGAGCCCCATCCCCAGAGGCCGTCCTTGAGGCCATTTTGTGAAACAAAAATTAACCCAAGCCCATTCCTCACCCCAAGGGCGGTTAAGCGCAGTGCCAATAAATGCGACGTCGTCGCCGTATAGACCAAAACCGGCGACATGAGTGAAATACCCGGCCCAGGCAATAAGCGCTGTGAAGACCCAAAGTGGCCAACCTATAACTTGACCGGCACACACGAGGGGCCGCAATTTTTGGAGCATTTTTTGTCCTGAAGCGTTGCCCGTAGCGGACATCGTAAATGGCGTTGGAGGGACTAAGGTGCGTCGCTTAACGCGCTGAGCTGCGTTGCGGCCAGCCGACATTTATCGAAAATGGCCGTCCGAATTCCGAATAGTCGTCTTTCGTTATCGGTTTCCAATTGGAGTCGTAGGCTTGTTGCGACATGACGTAGCAATTCGCGTCGTTTTGGATGGTGCTGATTGCTGTTTCGAGAGTGTCGGCTGAAATCTGGGAATAGAGATACGGGACCAAACCGTTGATCCAGGACGTCCCGCCGGGGCGGAGAATGGCGTCGAAGCAGTGGAGCGAGTAGCCACCTGGCTTCAGGACCCGATTCATGTCTTTGAGGATATTCTCCCGGATGGTCGGGTCTTCCGGAGTGTGCTCGAGCGCAGAAATGGAAAACACGAAATCGAAGTAGCCGTCCGACAGCTCGGGACTGAACGAGCCCATGTAGTCGTAAACGATGCGATAGTCGGGCGAGATAAATTTCGTCGGGCCATTACCGAGACCCTCGCATTTGTCCGCGTTCCAGCATTCGTAATCACGAGAGAGGAATCGCAGAACACGGCTGTCGCCGCCGCCAACTTCCAGGAGGCGTGATCCCGGCGGTACATTATTGCGGATGAAAAGATATACGAGATAGTCCTGATAGACTTTCAGGTCGCAAATCGTGGGATCCGGATCGCCGACGTTGTAGGACTGAAAGGGTAGATCGCGGAAGAGTTCGAAGTGGGACAGCTTCGAAAATGAGAATTCGGCGAGATTGCCGGGATGCGGCCATTGCGGATTGTTCATGTCGAAGAAACGGCGCGGCTCTCATTGGCGCTGGCTTGGGCGAGGGCGCGCGTGGCAGCGAGGAGTTGGCGGCGCTTGTCGGCGACCTCGCGTTCGAGTTCGTGCAGGCGGCGATCCTTGCGCAGGAGTTCGGCGCGAGCGTGGCCGAGTTTGCCCTCGGGCGAGAGAACCTGCTCGACCCACCACGTTTGGTGCAACGACTCCAGAAAACGGAGAAAGAAGATGATGTCGTCGACGACCGGATTCGGTTCGAGGGGAATCGTTTCGTGCGGCGGGATCCGGAGAGGTGCGACGGGGAGATTAGCCATCGGGCTCTCGAAATTCGTATGCGTGGCCTCCGGCCCGTAGCCGAGGTTGGAGATAAGATTTCGGCCCGGCATGACGTGACAGGCGCCGGCTCTCCAAGAATGAAAAAAGACTTGGAAATCCCACGTGTCGAAGACTCCGGCTTTGAGCGCACGGTAGACTTCGCGCCAATAGGCCGCCTGCACTGGGTTCGCGTGAGTGCGCTCCAAGACCGACCACCAACCCGCTTCGTCAAGTTCGTCCAGGGAGTGCGAATACGTGGTCCAGGTGCGGCGCCATGTGGCCCAGCCCCACATCTGGAAATATTTGGAAACGTAGTGGCTTTGCGTGCAGGCAAATTCGGGAGGGAGAAAATGAGTGCCCGCGATCGTCGCCACGCGGGGTTCAAAACGATAACGTTGAAGAAGTGTTTCGCAGTAAGAGAAAAAGTCCGGGTGCGGAAGACAGTCGTCCTCCAAGATGATGCCTTCCTCGACGTGGCTGAAAAACCAGGAGATGGCCTCGCTGACCGCTCGCCCGCAGCCCGCATTGTGATCGCGAAACAGGTACTTCACTTCGCACGGCCAGTCTATGTCGGCGATGATTGCGCGCGTGGCTTTGACCAAGTCAGCTTCGCCTGCTTTGTCGTCGCGGGCGCCATCAGCGGCGACAAATAGTTGCCGCGGCTGCTGGGCACGAATGGAGGCAAAGACCTGCCGCGTAGGTGCCGGGCGGTTGAAGATGATGAAAAGGATTGGCGTGCTGAACTCCGACATGAGCCGCTTTCACTCCAAGAAGCGGGTCCGGTGAATGCAAGCGGCTTCAATCGAACGTGCAGCCGGCAGCCAACTTATCCGCGCAGCCACGCCCGCAGTCGGTTGAAGACGCTTAGTGCAGAGGGAGCAGGAGGTGCCGACCACGCGAGTAAGAGGGCGACGGGGCGGCCGAAGTCGTCGTAAGGCCGCTTAGTCACCGCGGCCCATTGCAGATCGTACGCTTTGCGGCTCATAGTATAGAGATCCGGATCTGCCAAAAGCGAATCCAGCTCCCATGAAGCTAATCCGAAGGCGTCGCGAAGAAAGGCGGCGGCGGGACCTGTCCAAAAATAGTCCGGATGAATGACGGCTGTTGCGCCATGAAGATTGAGGCCGCCGGGTTTGATGTGTCGTTTCAAACGCGCGACCAAGCAGGCCAGTTGTTCCGCCGTCGTCACTTGGTCGAGCCACGATCCGCTGAGGATCGCGTCAAATTTCTCGGGGACGCCGGATGAAGGGGTGGCGGCACCGAGTGCTTCGATCGCGTGGAAGTTTTCGCGATCAACAAGCCAGTCGTTGGTGTTGGCGGGATGCCACAAACGGTGCCCGCGATTCAACAGGTGCGTCCAGTGGCCGGCCGCGTCGTCAAGAATAAGGAAATCGCCGGGCGTGCGCGTCGCAGTCAGCGCGCCCGTGGCAACCGCGGCGCGCAAAAATACCCCGAGCTCGATTTCTTCCAGGGATGGCAGGGCCATCCCCTGAGCCACCGCCCACCCGTGATGACGATTGCGAAGATGAACCAAGGCGAGAGGTGCGGGCGTATCATTTGCTGGCGAAGGGCGCGTCCAAGGCGACGTCGCAAAGGGCTCGATACGTTCGAGCCAGCCAGGAGGAAACGTTTCGGGAGGAAACGCAGCATGGAAAGGGGCCGGTGCTGACGTGCCTTTGGCGAGCGATGACCAAATCCATTCGCCGGCGTCAGGAAGCACCAAAGCCGGCGACCAATGGCGGATCGCTTGCTGGATTTTTCGGCGAACGGCGGCGTTCGTGAGCGCCTGAATCGTTTGGATCAGTGCGTGCGGTTGATAGGCGCAGCATTGGCCCGTGCCCAAGCGGCAAAGAAAGCGGCCGGCGGCTGTATCGGGACTGCCGAGTAGCAACACGGGCGTATCGGTGGCCGTGTGGAGGAAGACCAACCGGGACGGCAGGCTTAAATGAGAAAACGCGGGGTTATCATCGTGTTGATCAAGGCTGCCGGAGGGGACGACGATGAAAGGATAGGAGGCGAGCGCCGCGATGAGATCTTCTTCGGGGAGGAATCCCATGGTGCGAATGTGGTCGACCTCCCATTCTTCGGGCGCGCCGGTCAGCCAGGGGGCTTGGGTTCCGTTGCCATACCAATCGATATGCAGCCCCGTGGCGCGCGTGAGCTCGCGCAATTGATCGAACCGCGCGGCCGTCCAGACGTTCCCCAGCATGGCCGCGCGCAGCGGCTCGCCAGGCTCAGTTTCCCAATAGCAGGGGATGAGTGGAACCGCTTTTGTGACGACGGGGGGCAGCAACTCCAGCGGATACGAGAAACGCCGAGCGTAGGCAGCGCAGAGTTCGGGTGAGATACCCAGCCGCAAGTCGGAGGAGGCGAGTAACCGAGCAGGCCAGTGCGCGGGCACCTGCGGCGTGAAGACGGTCTGGTCATCCATGATGAACGTGCAGAGCGGCGCTCCGGTGAGTTCTTTTGCCAGGATGCCGTGAATGAAATCCTCCCGATAGTAAGGCACGCAAAGAATGCGCCGGATGCGGCGGCCAGCGAGAAGGTCGGCGAGCCGGCTTCGCGTGTCAGGGACGGTCCGAAACTGCGAACGCAGCTCCCAGTGCTCTTGGCCAAAGGATTCCTGGCCGCCGTAGAGTGAGCGGGAACGAAGGGTGATGATGCCGGAAGAGTCCGGAAAAAACCGTTGGAGAAGAATGCCAACGCCGTGATGGTTGTTTACCTCGACGGCGCTGATGAGCAGGTCAGGCGAGTCCATTACAGCGCGGGGCGCAATGGACACGCTTTAGCGAGCCTTGGTCAACTCATTGCGTTGCACTTCCAACGTGCGGATATGTTCCGCTTGTTCGCGGGAGACATTTTGGAGTCGGCTGACTTCCCGTTGGGTTTCGGCGAGATGACGTTCAAGCCGCTCCCGCTCATTCTGCAAAGTGGTGATGAACGCCGTCTGTTCGGCGATGATTTCATCCTGGCGCGCCACGCGCGTGCGCAGTTGGACGAGGGGACCTTCGGCGGAGGTCAGCTCATCGCGTTGCGTTTCCAATGATCGGATATAGCGCAGTTGTTCGTCGCCGACGGCGGCCTGCCGATCCGTTTCCTGACGGAGCTCAGCCAGATAGGTTTCCAGTTGTTGGCGCTGCGCCTGCAAATTTGTGATCAGAGCCGATTGTTCGGCGACGGTCTGATCGGCGCCTGCGGCGTGCGTCCGCAACCGACCGATCCAGCCAGTCGCGGACTGAGCGTTCTCGAATTCGGCGATATAGTCGCGTTGCTGGCTGACGGTTGCGGCGAGTTGGTGCACCTGTTGGTTGAGCGCGTTGACATCGTTTTGTGCGCGGCCTCCGGATTCCCGGAGCGCCGCGATGAGGGAGTTCTGCTCCCCCAGCAAGCGGGTCACGCGGGCCAGTTCGCCGTCGAAATCGTCGCGTGAAAAAAGCCCCGCTTGAAACTCCGAAATTTTGCGCCGGATCAATTCGCGATCATCGGCGTCAGAAAATGCGGGCTCGGCCTCAAGAAGCCGGAAGCGGACGATGAGCTCGACGAGCTGATGAGCCTGGCGCTCGCGGCTCCAGATGCCGCCGCCGTGCCGGCGATAGGCGGCCATGTTACGATCCAGAAAGTAGAGCGGGCCGTGGCTGGCCAGATGAAGATCCAAGAAGAGATCACATGGCCGCCGAAGAAACCAGTCGGGCAGCGGATCGTAACGATCGCGACGAAACACGAGCGAGCAGGTGGGTTCCTGCGAAAGGAGCGTGTCGAGCACATCGCGTCGTGTGAAGGTGGTCTGGGCCGACTGAAAATAGCTCTCGGAGAGGACGCGACCATCAGCGTCGACCAAGCGGGCGTTGTGGAAGCAAGCGCTGCACTCCGGGTGTCGGCGGAGAATTTCAATTTGCGCTTCCAGCTTGTCGGCTTCGATCCAAAAGTCGTCACCTTCACAAAGGGCGACGAATTCGCCGCGACTTTCGCGGCCGAGCAGGCGGAGAGGAGAGAGGCCTGCGCTCCATTGGTTTTGGGTCTGAAGAATCGGTCGGATGATGTTTGGATAACGGGCCGCATAGTCGCGGATGATGGCTTGGGTGTCATCGGTGGACGCATCGTCGTGGATGATGATCTCCACCGGGAAGGTGGTTGCTTGGCGCAGGAAGCCTTCGAGACATTCCGACAAGAACGCCGCGTGGTTGAAGGTCACGCAAAACACGGTCACGACCGGCGGTGTGCCCGCCGGCCAGGTTTGTTGAGCGAGCGGTAGAGGGCGGAGAGTGGTCGACGTCACTTGCGGTGCAGCACTACAGCGGATTACGGAAAGTAAAGCAGGCCTTTTCGAAGGAGAAGTTGGGGGCAGAATTGGAATCAGCCTTGGCCAGACCGGGCCGAGGCGTTTAAGTTGCGCGATGCATTACACGGACGAAGAACTGCGGGCATTGGGGCTCCAGTTTGGCGATCACGTCTCCATCCATCGCACGGTTGAGTTTTTCCGTCCGGAGCGGATCCGGTTGGGTTCTCATGTGCGGATTGATTGCTTCAGCGTGTTGTCTGCGGCCGAACCACTGGTCGTTGGAAGCCACGTGCACCTCGCAGCGGGCGTGATGATCTTTGGCAGCGAAGGGGTCGAGATTGGCGATTTCGCCGGGCTGTCCAGCCGGGTCGCCGTTTACACAGCTTCGGATGATTATGTGGGAGGCCATCTTACGAATCCGACGGTGCCGGAAAAGTATAGGAAAGTGAGCCGCGGCAAAGTGCGTATCGAGCCCCACACCATCGTGGGCAGCGGTAGCGTGATCTTGCCCGGAGTCACACTCGGGCGCGGCGCTTCAGTTGGTGCACTGACTTTGGTGCGGAAGGACGTGCCCGCATGCCAGATTGTCGCCGGAAACCCAGCGCGGGTTTTGGGCCAGAGGGACGCGGAGAAGCTCGCCGTGCTAGAGGCAGAATTCCTGCGCGAAGAGAGGGGGAAGTAAGCTTCAGCGCGCGGCCGCGTGTGCCACCATCGTTTTTATCAATCCGCAGATGGCAGCAATATCGTCGAGTCCCACCGATTGGCCGGTGGGCAAGACCATGACCCCTTGTGCGACCCGTTCGGTGACTGGTAGATGACGCCAGGCGTTAGGTTGAAGTGTGATGTAGGGCTCCATGCGGTGGCAGCCGGGCCAGAAGTATTTTCGAGCGAGGATGTTGTTGGCGTGCAGGTGCCGAACCAATTCGTCGCGGCCAACCGGGCAGAGGGCTGGATCGACCTGAACGACGACGTATTGGTAGTTATTCGCTTCGGTCGGCGGATAATCGATAAGCGCGATCCCAGGGGTGCCGCGGAGATTGCTTTGATAAGCCAGGTAGTTGCGGCGGTTGATCGCGATCAGGTCCGCCACGCTCTCCAAACTCGTAAGACCCATGGCGGCACAAATTTCGGTCATCTTGCCATTGACTCCGAGGTGGACCACGCGGTCGAAGTCGAGGAAGCCGAAGTTGCGCATGAGCCGCATTTTTTCCGCGAGCGCGTCATTGTTCGTGACGACGGCGCCGCCTTCAAAGCTGTTGAGAAACTTGGTCGCGTGAAAGCTAAACACTTCGCAGTCGCCGAGCCCTCCGATGAGGCGTCCGTTGTGAGAAGAGCAACCGAACGCGTGGGCGGCGTCATACATCAATTTGAGCCCGTGCTTCTTCGCGAGATGAGCGAGAGCGGCGTCATCGCACGCGCGGCCCCAAACGTGCACTCCGACTATGCCGGAGGTGCGCGGGGTGATCAGGCGTTCGACCGAGTTGGGATCAATATTGTGCGTGCCGGGATCGATGTCCGCGAAAACAGGTGTGATACCTTGCCATTGAAGCGCGTGGGCGGTGGCGACGAAGGTGAACGCAGGCACGATGACCTCGCCTGAGAGACCCAGCGCCTGGCTGGCGATTTCCAGCGCCACGGTGGCGTTGCACATCGCGACGCAGTGTTTGACGCCGATAAAGTCGGCGACGCTGTGCTCAAATTGTTGGACGAGGGGACCGTTGTTGGTGAACCACCGGCGGTCGAGCATGCTGCCGACGCGGGACAGGAAGGCCTCGCGGTCGCCGATATTAGGGCGGCCGACGTGCAATGGTTCGGGAAACAGAGGCTGGCCTTCAGACATGGTGTGCGAACGGTGAAAGACATTTACCCGGCTGCAAACGACAGCGGGGTCTCGAGGTGGACCGGGCCGTGGATCCCCAGATTGAATTGTGGGAGGATTTCAATAAAAGCGCTGAAGCTGAGCAAGTCGGCGGCGGTGGAGCGACTGAAGTCCAGCGTGCCTCCGGGAAACACGGCATCATCGGGAAAAATGAAGAGGCCGGAAAAAAGTGCGTAGCGGCCGGCGACGAGCGGGAATTTCACCTGCATGGTGAGCACCTCTTCCGCGCCCGGCTTCAGCCTGAGGCGATGTTGATGGGTGCGATCGGTGCATGAAAGCAATTCCACGCCTTGCAAGCTCATGCAGGTGACGCTGAGCCGAAAAAGGCCATCAAACTCGCGATCACTGCCGACGACATAAACGGCTGTCACCTCTTGGTCCCAAGTGAGTTCGGTGGTTCGTTTCCCGTCTGCATCGAGCAGAAAAAAATTTCTGATTTGCACGCGTCCGTTGCCGCGCCGGCTCAGTCGCGCGTTTTTCTGGAATTCGGCGCGGCTTTCCCGCAGGAGAACGGAAGAACGATTCTTTGCCGTGTTGCTGACGGACTCCTGTTGCACCGGCGCCGACTCCTGATACTCCATCCCCATGGCCCGGGCACAATCCCGGGCATAAGCGGCACATACATCGTTAGCTACGCCTTGCGCTTGCGGGATACCGTGGTCGAGCCACAGCGCCTGCTGACAGAAGGCGCGCACCGTTCCGATGTCGTGCGAGACAAAAAGAATGGTGCAGCCCGCGGCCTGGATGGAGCGCAGCCGCGCAAAGCATTTGGCTTGAAAAGGGGCATCGCCGACCGAAAGCGCCTCGTCGACGATCAAAATGTCCGGTTCCACCGCAGTCTGCACGGCGAACGCCAGTCGCATCATCATGCCGCTGGAATACGTTTTCACCGGCTGATCCATGAAGTCGCCGATGTCGGCGAAATCGGCGATGCCGTCGAAGCGGGTTTCCATTTCCGCGCGCGAGTAGCCGAGCACGGCACCGCTCAGGTGAACGTTTTCTCGCCCGGTGAAATCGGGGTTAAAGCCGCTGCCGAGCTCGAGAAGTGCAGCGACTTTACCTCTCAATTTCACGTCGCCGGTCGTCGGCTGAAGCGTGCCGGCGATGATTTGCAAAAGAGTCGATTTCCCAGAGCCATTGCGGCCCAGAATCCCGACACTCTCGCCTCGGTGAATGACGATCGACACTTCCTGCAGCGCGGCGAAATCGCGATAACTTTGGGCGGCCCGCGCCTCCCACCAGTGCCGCAGTCGCGAGCGGCGCGGAAAGACGCGGGCGAGGTTTCGTTGCAAAGGCGAGGTCAACCGCGAACTGGGACTGTCCCAGATCCGGTAAACTTTGCTCACGTTGCGAACAAGAATGGCCGGCTCTGCGTTCATGTGAGGATGGCGCTTTCGCGGTGCATGTTGCGCTGTCGTGGGATGATGCCCGCCCTACGCCCAGGCTTTACGCTATACCACATCGGCAAAGGTGGGTTTCAGTTTGGAGAATATCCAAAAGCCCCCCGCGCTGGCGAGAAGACCGGTCGCGAAAAGGTAAGCCAAGTAGGTGAAATGCATGGGTCGATCCCACATCACGACATCGCGGGAAAGCTCAACCGCCAGCAGCATGGGGTTAAAACGCAGCCACACCCAGACTGAATGTGGGATGGCGGAGGCAGGATAGACGACTGCGCTGGCATACATCAGCGCCATGCTCACGAAGCCCATCACCTGCGAAATATCGCGAAAGAAGACGCCCACGGCGGCGATCATCCATGCGGTGCCAAGTAGCAAGAGCAGCACCGGCAGCAGGATGACCGGGAGCCAGAACACGCTCCAACCCAGCCCCGGACCGAACAGGGCGATGCCGGTCAAAGCCAGCGCGAGGCTGATCAGCATGTGAAAAAACGCAGAGCTGACGGCCGCCGCGGGTAGTATTTCCAACGGGAACACCACTTTTTTCACGAAATTGGGATTCGTGATGATGATCATAGGCGCCACGCCCAGCACCTCCGCGAAGAGATGGAAAAGCGTCAGGCCAAGGAATATGCCGAGCGCATAGTCCATGCGGCTTTCGGGATGCGCCGCGTTGAAGCGACCGCGGAAAATGTAGCCGAAGACCAGCACATAAAGTGCGAGCATCAAAAGCGGATTCAGCACCGACCACACCAATCCGAGGTGGCTGCCGCGGTGCCGCAGTTCGACGTTGCGCAGAGTGAACTGCCACAGCAGACCGCGGAACCGCCACATGGAGCCGATGAAGTTTCCGTGGGCGAGGAAACCAGACGCGGCGGGGGCCGGTGCCGTGAGCGGGGCACTCATGGGCGACGATTTACTGCGGCCGCAGCGCGGCGCAGTCGGCGTCGACCATGAGTTCGGCCAAGCCTTTCATGCGCGTGGCGGGCTCCCAGCCCAGCTTGGCCTGCGCCTTGGCGTAGTCGCCGATGAGCAGGTCCACTTCGGCGGGACGGAGGAGGCGGTCGTCGAACTTCACGTGGTCGTGCCAGTCCAGGCCGACCCGCCCAAACGCGACGTCGAGGAATTCACGGATGGTATGGGTCTCGTTCGTCGCGAGCACGTAGTCATCGGGCTCATCCTGCTGCAGCATGCGCCACATGCCTTCAACGTATTCCTTGGCGTAGCCCCAGTCGCGTTTGGAGTCGATGTTGCCGAGAAAAAGATCCTTCTGCAGGCCGGCCTTGATGCGCGCGGCGGCGATCGTGATTTTGCGCGTGACGAACGATTCTCCGCGGCGGGGCGACTCGTGGTTGAAGAGAATGCCGCTGCACGCGAAAAGATTGTAGGATTCGCGGTAGTTGACCGTCAGCCAGTGCGCCATGAGTTTGGCACATGCGTAGGGCGAACGCGGATAGAAGGGCGTCGTTTCCGTCTGCGGGACGGCCTGCACCTTGCCGAACATTTCGGAAGAGGACGCTTGGTAATAGCGCACTTTCTTGCCGATGCCGGATTCGATCACCGCCTCCAAGATGCGGGCGGCACCGACACCGGTGATGTCAGCGGTGTATTCGGGAATATCGAAGCTGACGCGAACGTGACTCTGCGCGGCGAGATTGTAGATTTCGTCGGGCTGGAGCTGGTAAAGCAGTTTGACGAGCGAAACGCTGTCGGCGAGGTCGCCGTAATGCAGCCAGAGGCGCTTGTTCTCTCCGTGCTCGAAGGCTTGGAGGTGGTCGATTCGCGCGCGGTTGATGCTGCTCGAGCGGCGCACGATGCCGTGCACTTCGTAACCTTTTTCCAGCAGTAATTCAGCTAGATAGGAGCCGTCCTGGCCGGTGATGCCGGTGATAAGCGCTTTTCTCATGCGACCTTGTTCAGTTCGGATTCGACGAGTCGCGCAATCATTTCTTCGAAAGCCACCGTGTTTTCCCAGCCGAGGACGCGCTTGGCCTTCGCGGGGTTGCCGCAGGGGGCGACGGGCTCGATGCTCGTCACCAGGTTCGCGTCAAAATCCACGTGATCGCGCCAGTTCAGATCAACACAGCGGAATGCGATTTCGACCAACTCCTGGACGCTGTGCAGGCGGCCGCTGGCGAGCACGTAATCGTCGACGGGCACGTTTTGCAGCATGAGCCACATCGCGCGCACATAGTCGGGCGCCCAGCCCCAATCGCGCCGGCCGCCCAGCGCGCCGAGAGTGAGTTTTTGCTGCAAGCCGCGTTTGATGCGCGCGGCGCCGCGGGCGATTTTCATCGTGACAAAATTGCCGCTGCGCCGCGGCGACTCGTGGTTGTAGAGAATGGCCGAGCAAGTCTGCAGTTTGTAAGCCGTGCGGTAAATGCGCGCCATTTGCTGCGAAAAGGCCTTGGCCGCGCCGTAAGGCGTGGTCGGGGTCAGGGGCGTGTTTTCATCCTGCGGCGAGTGGGGCGGTGAGCCGAAGACTTCGCTGCTTGAGGCGTAGAGAAACTTCGGCGGGTCGGGCAGGTCGCGCAGGATTTCCAGCAGGCGCAGCGTGGCCATGCCGATGCTGTCGACGGTGCTTTCGGGCAGCTCCAAGCTCAACCGCGGACTCGACTGGCCGGCGAGATGGTAGAATTCGTCGGGCTTCACTTTGCCAATGATGCGGCGCAAATGCGTGGCATCCTCGAACGCGCCGTTGTGCAGGAAGAGGCGCCGGTTCAACACGCCGCTGTCGCCGAGCAGATGGCGAAGATTGCTGTTCATCAGTGCGTCGGGCCGGTGCACGAGTCCGTGGATCTCGTAGTCCTTTTCGAGCAACAGGTCCACGAGGTAGGAACCATCCTGCCCCGTGATCCCGGTGATGAAAACTTTCTTCATCAGGGCAGATAAGCCGCGCGAAATTCGACGGTCAACCTCCACCTCGGCGCGCCCGTCGCGGCGGACAAGGTGGCGGGCGGGCGCGGGGGGCTTTGGGCTTGCCACGACTCGGCCGGGTCGCGTGGCTACGAGTTTACGTGTGACTTTCTTGCGCTTCAGCCCGGGTGGCCGGGTCCTTCTGCTGTGCCTCCTATCCGGGCTGCTCGCCTGCTTCGGGCGGGCGGAGCCGAACCCGCCGCCGCTGCCCGAGGAACTGCATCCGGAGTTGCAACGTCTGCTCGATTGCGCGCTGGCGCAGTCGCCGCAGATGCTGGAGCGGGCGGCGCAGATGGCGGTCGCGGATGGCGATGCGATGGTCGCCCGATCCGGGCTGCTGCCGCACGCCTCCGCCTACGGCCAATTCAACGAGCAGCGCGAGTCGCGGCAGGATTTGCCGGGCAGCCAGATTTCGCAGAAGACGTATTACAATGTCGGCGTGTCGCAGTCGGTCTTTCACTGGGGAGAGCTGCGCAATCGCGCCCGCATCGGCACGCTGCGGCAGAAATTTGAAAGCGGGCAGACGGCCGAGGCGTATCGCCTGCTCGTCAACGAAGTGCGCGGGCAGTTTTTGCAGTTGATCGTGAAACACCAAACGCTCGCCCGCGCGCGGTTTGGCATCGATCTGGCGAAGGAAAACAACCGGCTGGCGCAGGGGCGGCTGGCGGATAAATCCATCTCGGCCTCGGAAGCGGCCGCGGCGACCCTGGCCATCACGCGTGCCGAACTCGCCGCAGATCGTGCGGAGGAGGACTATACGTTCGCGAAAGGCGCACTCGAGCGGCTGACGGGTTGCGGCACGATCCCGGACGCGGCGTTGGCGGATGCGGTGGCGAAAGTTGATCCCGCGCCGGATGCGATCAGGGCGCTCGAGGCCGGCTTTCTTTCGCAGTCCGAGCCGCAAAGCTTTGTGCTGCGCAACTTGAAACGGCAGGCAGAAGTCGAGCGGCTGAACTACGATATCGCCCGCGTGCAGCTGCGGCCGATGGTCAACTTCGTGGCGGGACTGAGCCAGGATCAAGTGAGTTACACGGCGAACATCGGGCAGCGCTACGGGGTGAACACGCTTTTCGCCGGCGTGCAGGTGACGTGGTCGATTTTTGACGGATTCGCGACGCGCGGCGCGGTCGCGTCGGCGAGCGCGCGCCGGCGCCTTTACGAACTCAGTTATCGCACGACGAGCGACCAATTGAAGGCGCAGGTGCAACATGCCGCCAAGCTGCTCGGGTTTGCGGGCCGAGAACTCAAGTTTGCGGAGGATGGTTTGGCGGCCGCGGAAAGTGTCGTGACGACATATAAGGAGCAGCTCGGCCGCGGCGAAGTATCGTCTTACGACGTGAAGACAGTGGAAGGCTCGCTGCTCGATGCGCAGGTGGCGGCTTCCTTGGCGCGTTCGGATTATCTGATGAAATCCGCCGAGTTCCTCTCGCTCGTCCAACAAGATCCGGCTTTGAAGCGCTTACCCGCCGTCCAACCATGAAAAAAATCATCGTGATCGTCGTCCTCGCCGCCGTGGTGGCCGTCGCCGCAGTCGTGTTGTTGCGTCCGACGGCGGATGTGGTGGCGGTGGCGGGAGGCAAGGCCGTGGAGGCGGTGCCGGGGAGCGTCGTGGTGCGGGCGGAATTTCAGATGGAGCTCAAGAGCGAAGAGGCGGGACGCATCGTGAAAAGTGAGCTGAAGCCCGGGCGTCACTTCGCGCGGGGCGATTTTGTCGCGCAGCTCGATCCGACTGACGTGAAGCTGGCGATTGAGAAAACGGAATCGGACTACGCGGCGGCGAAAAAGCGGATCGCGGTGGGATCTTCGATCGCGTTGGAATTGGAAACGGCGAAGCAGGACCTCGCCGCCGCGGAGCGGCAGTTGAAGGCCGGCGGGATGGCGCAGGCGTTGTTGGATAAACAGCGGCGCGACGTGCAGCAGATCGAGCAGCGCCGCGCGTTGGAAGAGGTCAACAACAAGAACCAGCTCGATAATTTTGAGAACGATCTCGCCGTGAAACGGCGGCAACTCGCGAAGATGACGATCACAGCGCCTGCGGATGGGACGATTTCGCAAGTCCTGGCCCGACCGGGCGATTTGATCGGCGGTGGCACCTCGATCGCCACGCTGATTTCCGATGATCGCACGGTCGAGGCGCGCATCAGCGAAGAGAATTTTGCGGGCATCAAGCTCGGGCAGAAATGCTACGTGCGTTTTCTCGGCTACGGCGCCTATTTGTTTGACGCCACGGTGGCGCAAATCCTGCCGACGGCCGATCCGGCGACGCAGCGTTACATCG
Source organism: Horticoccus luteus (assembly GCF_019464535.1). Taxonomy (GTDB): domain Bacteria; phylum Verrucomicrobiota; class Verrucomicrobiia; order Opitutales; family Opitutaceae; genus Horticoccus; species Horticoccus luteus. The sequence continues at coordinate 1,013,534 of NZ_CP080507.1, forward strand.
TGCATCTCGACGTGAAAATCGACCCGGCGAAGCTCGTGCCGGGCATCACGGGAGAAGTGAGCATCGTGACGGCGGAACGTGAAGCAAAGGTGCTGGTGCCGCGGCGAGCCATTTTCGACAACACCGTGTTCGTCGTGGAGGACGGGCGGGTGCGGGAGCAGTCGATCGAGGTCGGCTACACCAGCCTCAACATCGTTGAGGTGCTGAAGGGGCTGCAGCCGGGAGATCAGGTGATTGTCGACATGCTGGATCAATTCCATCCCGGCCAGCGCGTGAAGGTGCGGGTGTTGCCGCCGGCCAACTAAACAGGCGCATCGTCGCATGTCGCCCAACCTTGGCATCGCTTTTCGGTTTCTCACGGCGCGCAAGCGTGCGATGGCGATGAGCCTGGGTTGCACGATTCTGGGGGTGGGGCTGTTTATCGTGACTCAGGCCACGACCAGCGGCTTCCAGGATTTTTTCATCAACACGATCCTGGGGACGGATGGCGCGATCCGGATCGAGGACAAGCTGCAGGACACGTTGCGGAGCATGACGGCGGGGCGGGGCTCGAATTTCGAGGTGAGCCAGCGCGACGCGCGCAAATACATCCCGGGGGTCGAGGACACGCGGCTCGTGATGGATGCGTTGCGGCAATTCCCCAACGTGGCGGGCATTTCGCCGGTGTTGCGGGGAAATGTTGTCGTGCGCAGCGCGTTCATGAATGAATCGGCGCAGGTTTTCGGAGTGGATTTGGATCAACACCTGAAGGTCTCCGATCTGGCGCAGCAGATCACGAGCGGGAGTCTGGCGTCATTTCGCGAATCGCCCTCGGCGGCGCTGATCGGCCGCGTGCTCGCGGACCGGCTGCAGTTGAAAGTAGGGGATTCGTTTATGATCGATGCGCGGGGCGAGACGCGGCGTTACCATGTCGGGGGAATTTACGAGACGGGCGTCCGCGATATCGACAAAACGCGAATTTATGTGGACTTGAGCGAGACGCGTTCGCTGCTGCACTACCCGACGGGGGTGACGTTTATTCAGTTGAGTCTGCACAACCCGACGCGCGCTCCGGAAGACGCGGCCCGCATCGAGACGGTGATCGGATACAGTGCGAAGGCGTGGCAGGAGCGGGAGAAATCGTGGCTGTCGGTGTTCCACGCGTTGCGGGTATCCTCGCTCATCACGGTGTCGGTCTTCACGTTGATCGCGAGTCTGGCGATGTTCAATACGCTCGCGATGATGGTCATCGAGAAAACCAAGGATATCGCGATCCTGCGCTCCATGGGTTACGATCGGCGCGATATCACCCAGATTTTCCTGTGGCTGGCGGCGGTGGTGCTGATCATCGGCGCGGTGCTGGGTTCGGCGTTTGGCGCCGCAGTGACGTATGCGGTTTCCCTGATGCCGATCGGTCAGATTTCGGGGATATTCGCCACCAATCGCTACATTGTCGCGTGGTCGTGGCTGCATTATGCGGAGGCCATCGGCACCGCGGTGGTGATGGTGATGGTCGCGAGCCTCATTCCGGCGCGACGGGCGGCACGGCTTGAACCGGGCGACATCGTGCGAGGGTCCGCTCAATGAGGGCCGACGCCAATGTGGCTCCGGCGATCCGCTGCGTGGACTTGCACCGCTATCTCGGGCGCGACGAAGGTCGCGTCCATGTGCTGAAAGGGGTGTCGTTTGAAGCGCGGGCCGGCGAGATCAACGCGATCGTAGGACCGTCGGGGTGCGGCAAATCGACGTTGCTTTATCTGCTGGGCTTGCTCGATCAACCCGATGGCGGAGAAATCCAGATCGGAGGCAGGATCGTGTCGCACACCGACGATCTGGCGCGCACCGCAGCGCGGGCGGAGCATATCGGGTTCGTGTTTCAATTTCACTTTCTGATGCTGGAATTCACCGCCTTGGAAAATGTGCTGATGCCGATGCGCAAGCTCGGGCGCCTCGCGCCGGCGGCGATGAAAGAACGCGCCCACGAACTGCTCCGGACCGTGGGATTGGGTGATAAGACTCATCGCCTCGGCACGCACCTGTCGGGTGGAGAACAGCAGCGGGTGGCGGTCGCGCGCGCGCTCGCCAACCAGCCATCACTCCTGCTCGCCGATGAGCCGACGGGTAATCTCGATGCCGCGAATTCGACGTTGGTGTTTGACTTGCTCACGAGGCTGGCCCGCGAAAACGGTCAGGCCGTGGTGCTGGTCACGCACAACCACGATATCGCGCAGCGCTGCGATGCGATCTTTGCGATGCGTGACGGACGGTTCGTCGCAGAGTGACGCAGAACGGATTAGCGCGAGCATTCCGCCTCGCCGCGCGTTCTAATTTCACCCGCCGGGAAAAGCTTCGGAAAATATTTGGTTTACAACGCAAACTCCGCTCCGTTCCTTCACAACGATTTCAACCCGCAACCTGCACGTGGATCACGCTCTTTCCCGCAAAAATTTCTTCGCCAAGCTGACCGGGCTTATTGCCTTGGCCGGCGTGGCCCCGCAGGCGCTCATGAAACGCGCCTCGGCGACGAGCAATCGCGCCGCGCCGAAAAATCAACCGTTCCAAATTCGCCCCGAGCCGCGTGCCGTTGCGCGTGACGGCGCCTCGCTTTAAGCGGGATTTTGGCTCACCCGTCCACTCGCGCCCATGTCGAAACTATTCCCGAAAGCGGCCAATCGGTTGCCGCTGCAGATCGTCATTTTCCTGGTTTTGGTCGGAGGCATCGCGACCGCGGGCGTCACCTATTACATGACGCCGAAATACACGCGCGTCGGTTACGCCCCGGTGCAGCCGGTGCCGTTCAGCCACGCCCAGCATGCGGGCGAGCTCGGCATCGATTGCCGTTACTGCCACAGCAACGTTGAGAAGTCCGGTTTCTCGAATGTGCCCACGTCGCAGACGTGCATGAACTGCCATAACCAGATCAAGACCCAAAGCCCGCTGTTGGAGCCTGTGCGGCACAGTTATGCGACGGGTGAGGCAGTGCCGTGGGTGCAGATTCATTCCACGCCCGACTTCGTTTACTTCAACCACGCGGTGCACGTGAATCGCGGCGTCAGTTGCTGGGAGTGCCACGGCCAGATCAATCAAATGGAGGTCGTGCGCCATGAGAAACCGCTCAGCATGTCGTGGTGCTTGGATTGTCACCGCAATCCGGGTCCCCATCTGCGCCCACGCGATCAGATCACGAATCTCGACTGGCGACCGGCCAGCCCGGAAGCCCAGGAGAAACTGGGTCGGGATTTGGTTGCGCACATGAAGATTAACCCGCCGCAAAGCTGCTCTGGCTGCCATCGATGAAACGAATCGTTCAACATCCCCAACCGTCGCCGCGCGAGCTGACTGGTCCGAAATATTGGCGCAGCTTGGATGAGCTAGCCAACACGCCGGGATTTCAGGAACAGGTGGCCCGTGAATTTCCGGGTGGCGCCGCGGAACTGAACGGCGTCGATCGCCGGCAGTTCATGAAGATCATGGCGGCTTCGTTTGCGCTGGGTGGGATCGGTCTCGCCGGCTGCCGCCGCCCCGAGAAGCATATTTTGCCTTACGGCAAGTCGGTCGAGGGTGTCATTCCCGGACTGCCATTGTATTTCGCCACGGCGATGCCGATGCGCGGAGGAGCCATTCCGCTGCTGGCGGAAACGCACGAAGGGCGCCCCACCAAGGTGGAAGGCAATCCGAGCTACGCGCCCCACGGCGGTGCCGCATCGGCCATTGCGCAAGCATCCCTGTTGGAGCTTTACGATCCGGACCGGGCGACGACGCACACGAAGGGCGGAGCAACGTTGGATCGCGAGGCGGTGGATGCCTTGCTCGCCAAGCTCAGCACCGACCACGCGGGGAACGCCGGCGCGGGTCTTGCGTTTTTGGCTGAAGAATCCAGTTCGCCTACCCGCACTCGGCTGGTGGCGGCTCTGCGGGCGAAATTTCCGCAAGCGATTTGGGCGGAATATGAGCCAGTCAGCGGTGAGGTGACCAGCGCTGCGCGCACAATTTTCGGGGCGCACGTCAAGCCGTTGTATCGTTTTGACCGGGCTGACCGCGTGGTCTCGCTCGACGCCGATTTTCTCCATTCGGAGGAGGGCAGCCTCATCTACGCACGTGATTTCTCGAAAAAACGGCGCGTAACGAAAAAGGAAGATGCGATGAACCGCCTGTATATGGCGGAGAGTGGCTTTACGATCACCGGAACGATGGCGGATCATCGCCTGCGGCTGGCTACGAGCCACATGGTCGGGCTCGCGGCGGCGTTGGCGGGGAAGATCACGGGGTCGTCGGATTATAGCGGTCTCGCCCAAGGGTTGACCGGTGTGCCGTCAGGCTGGGTCGAGGAATGCGCCGCCGATTTGGCGCAGCATCGAGGACGTTGCGTGGTGATCGCCGGCGCGCATCTGCCAGCGGCTGCGCACGCATTGGCGCACGCCATGAACGCCGCGCTTGGCAATCTCGGACAGACCGTCGAGTTGGCGACGTTGGCAGAAAACAATGCCTCGTCCATTCAGGATCTGGCGAGGTCGATCAAGGGCGGAGCAGTCAAGACGCTGGTGATTCTTGGCGGGAATCCCGCTTACAATGCCCCGGCGGAACTTGGGTGGGCGGCCTTGCAAAAGTCGGTCGCCGACGTGGTTCATTTCAGTTACTATCAGAACGAGACCTCGGTGCTCGCTGGAACGCACATCGCAGCGACGCACTATCTCGAATCGTGGGGCGATGCACGCACGATGGAGGGGATTATCGTCCCGATCCAGCCGATGATCCTGCCGCTGTTCGGCGGTTACACGGAAATCGAAGTGCTCGCGAAGATTGCCGGTGAAAAAGAAACCGACCCGCATGGCATGGTGCGCGCGACGTTTGCCGGAGTGGTGGGCGAGGGCGTCGACGCGGAGAAAGCGTTCCACAAATTTCTCCATGACGGCTTGCTGGAAGGTTCGGCTTATCCGATTTCCGGTGGCGGCATCAATTCCGCAGGCCTGAAAAGCCTCACGGATGCGGCCGGTTCGCCGTCTGCGACAACGTTGTCGCAACAGAACCTCGAGGTGCGCTTTTGCGCCGACTACAAAGTCGATGACGGCCGATTTGCCAATAACGGCTGGCTGCAGGAACTGCCGGATCCGATCACCCGCATTTGTTGGGACAATGCCATTCTCGTCAGTCCGCACCTCGCGAAGGAGCTCGGCATCTTGCCGAAAGGAGCTTTGGTGCAGGTGGCGCGCATTGAATTGGCGGATTCCGACAATGGTCGGGAAATGGCCCACGAAGCGGAGATCACGCTGAATGGTCGTACGATTCGCGGTCCGTTGCACATTCAGCCGGGTCTCTCGAACTACACGCTCATCCTTTCTCTCGGTTATGGTCGGACCACGACCGGCCGCGTCGGCGAAGGCGCCGGCACGAACGTCTACCCGCTCAGGACGACGGAAGGACTTCACTTTGCCACTGGTGCAAAGGTTTCACTTACCGGCAAACGCATCGCTCTCGCCAATACCCAGGAACACTGGTCGATGGAAGGGCGCGGCATCGTGCGGGAGGCCAATCTCGAGGAATACCAAGAGAATCCGGCGTTTGTGAAGGAGATCGGCATGGAGGCGGAAACCCCGCCGGTTTATGGTCAGAATGGCGCGGCGATTCCGCTCGCGACCAAATCGACGACGATCCCCCGCGGAAACTCGCTCTATAAAACGCCGGAATTTGATGGTGTTCACCAATGGGGCATGAGCATCGATCTAAACACCTGCATCGGGTGCAACGCCTGCGTGATTGCCTGCCAATCTGAGAATAACATCCCGATTGTCGGTCGCGATCAGGTCTTGCGCGGTCGGCAAATGCATTGGATCCGCATCGACCGTTATTATTCCGACGGTCGTGCCGACGCGGCGGCATTTGGCGGCGAAGGCAACCGGGAAATCCCGCAGGATCCGCAAGTCTCGCTCCAGCCGATGGCCTGCGTGCAATGCGAGCTCGCGCCGTGCGAAACGGTGTGCCCGGTCAACGCCACCGTCCACGACGACGAAGGACTAAACGTCATGGCTTACAACCGCTGTATTGGCACACGATACTGCGCAAACAATTGCCCTTACAAAGTCCGGCGATTTAACTTCTTCGACTGGAATCAGCGGTCACTCGATAGTTTGTATATGGGACCGCTCGGGCCGCACGGCATGCCGGAACTGGTCCAGATGTCGAAGAATCCCCAAGTCACCGTGCGGATGCGCGGCGTGATGGAGAAGTGCACGTATTGCGTGCAGCGCATCGAAAACGGGAAAATTCAGCACAAGGTAAAGGTGGCGCAGGAAGGCAATCCCGGCGATGTCGTGGTGCCGGACGGCGTCATCAAGACGGCTTGTCAGCAGACTTGTCCGGTGGGTGCCATCGTGTTCGGCAACATTCGTGATCCGGAGAGCGCGGTTTCGAAGGCGAAGGCGCGCGAGCAGGATTACGCGGTGCTCGGCTATCTGAACACGCGTCCGCGCACGACTTACCTGGGTAAGCTGCGCAACCCGAATCCGCGTATGCCCGACTTCCAAAAACTGCCGTTTACGCGGCAGGAGCAAAATCGCAAAAGCCATCCCGCCTCCGCAGGCGCGGAAGGTGGCGCGCACGGCGAAGGCCACGGAGAAATGAAGAAGCAAGCAGACCACGCGATGCTCGATTCCGCCAAACGTTTAGGAGGCGTTAGCTAATGGCTCACGTCGAACAAACCGCCCCTCCGGCTATTCTGCGGGAGGTCAAGCCAGCCATTTTGCCGCGCGCAGAGTTGGTCGAGCATGGCCGCAGCTTCACTTGGATTACAGAGAAGATCTGTGGGATCGTGGAAGGCCAAACCCCGACGTGGTGGTGGTGGTGCTTCGCGGTCGCTTGCTTTGTCGCTTCGTTTACCTTTGCGGGCATCACCTACCTTGTCGCCACCGGCGTCGGTGTGTGGGGCCATCGCAATCCCGTGAACTGGGGCTGGCCGATCGTGAACTTCGTTTTCTGGATCGGTATCGGTCACGCCGGCACTTTGATCTCCGCGATCTTGTGCCTGTTGCGCCAAAAGTGGCGGACGTCGATCAACCGTTCCGCGGAGGCGATGACGATCTTCGCCGTCGTCTGCGCCGGCATTTTCCCGGTCTTTCACGTTGGTCGCGTTTGGTATGCATGGTTCTTGTTCCCGATCCCGAATTCCAACGCGATCTGGCAGAATTTCCGCTCACCGTTGGAATGGGACGTGTTCGCTGTTTCGACCTACGGAACGGTTTCGGTGCTCTTTTGGTATGTCGGTATGATTCCTGATCTGGCGGTCTTGCGTGACCGTTTTCAGGAAAAAGGGCGCCGCGTCCGCTCCTTCTGCTACGGCCTGTTCGCGATGGGGTGGCGTGGATCGAACCGCCATTGGAGCAACTACGAAATGGCGTATTTAATCTTGGCCGGCATCGCGACGCCGCTCGTGCTTTCGGTGCACACGGTCGTTTCGTTCGACTTCGCAGTCGCGCTGATCCCAGGCTGGCATACAACAATTTTCCCGCCGTATTTCGTGGCGGGCGCAATCTTCTCAGGCTTCGGCATGGTGCTGACCCTGATGCTGCCCTTGCGATCGATCTACCGCCTCGAAGATCTCATTACGCAGTATCACATCGACTGCATGTGCAAGATCACCCTCGCGACGGGCACGATGGTCGGATATGCCTACGCGATGGAGTTCTTCATCGCGTGGTATGGCGCGAATCCGTTTGAAGGCTTCACGTTTATCAACCGCGCGTTCGGCCCTTATGCTTGGGCGTATTGGATCATGATTTCCTGCAACGTCATCACGCCGCAGTTCTTCTGGTTCAAGTCCGTCCGTCGCAATACGACGATGGTTTGGGTGCTGTCGTTGTTCGTGAACGTAGGCATGTGGTTTGAGCGTTTTGTCATCATCTGCACGTCGCTCACCCGTGATTTTCTCCCGTCGAGCTGGGGTTATCTCAGCCCGACCGTGGTCGATATCTTCACATTCTTCGGCACCTTCGGGCTGTTTTCCGTCCTCTTCTTGCTCTTCATCCGCTTCCTGCCTCTGATGGCGATTGCCGAACTGAAGGTAGTAACGCCGCAGGCGGACGTGCATGGACCGCACGGTACGCCGGAGCATGCCACGGGTTTTGGTGATCCGGTGGAAGTTGAACAAGGCGGTCCGAGCCCGAAACACTAAACGACCATGGCTGCACAAACTTACGGCCTGATCGCCACTTTCGATAATACGCCCGCGCTTTATCACGCGGCGCAGCAAGTGCGCGATGCCGGCTACAAGAACTGGGACTGTATCACTCCGTTTCCCGTGCACGGGCTTGATCGTGCGATGGGCTTGCGTCGCTCGATCGTGCCCCGCATTTCCCTCGTCGGTGGCATTACCGGCTTTTGCACCGGCATGCTGCTCATCTGGTGGGCGAACGGTTTCGAATATAAACTCATCGTCGGCGGCAAACCGTACTTCAGTCCGATGTTTGCGTTTCCGATCAGCTATGAGCTGACGATTCTTTTTACCGCGTTCGCGACCATCATCGGTATGTTTGTGCTTAATGGTTTGCCGATGCACTACCACCCGGTACTGAAATACGATCAGATCAGGCGTGGCATGGATGACACGTTTTTCATCGTCGTTGAAGCGCGGGATCCGCGTTTCAACCTGGCCAACACCAAAGCGCTTTTAGAAAAGGCCGGCGGTCGGGAAATCGTGGAACTGGAGGCCTGACCCATGCGCACCGTCTATCTCATTACTGCGCTCATCATTGTTCTCGGGCTCTCCATCCTCGGCTTCCGGGGGCGTGCGTTCACGAAGCCGCCCATGGATGTATTTCCGGAAATGGCATTCCCTGGCATGAAGTATCAGCCGAAATACAAGCCGCAGGGGCCGAGCAACTTCTTTGCCGACGGTCGGGCGGATCGGCCGCTGCCAGAAGGTGTAGTCTCGCGCGACATGCTCCGTAGCGATGACGCACTCTATCAAGGCAAGGACGCATCCGGAGCGTTCATCCACGGATTCCCCGCGGCAGTTACGGTTGATCTTAAGCTGCTTCAACGCGGCAAAGAACGCTTTACGATCTATTGCTCTCCGTGCCACGGCGCACTCGGCAATGGGCAGGGTATTACGAAGTCCTACGGGATGGGCGCTACGCCCACCTACCATGACGACCGTCTACGGCAAATGCCGGAAGGCGAGATCTTCAACACCATCACGCACGGCAAGGGCAATATGCTCTCTTACGCGGACAAGCTTGTTCCTCAGGACAGGTGGGCGGTAATCGCCTACGTTCGCGCCCTGCAACGCGCCGAAACGGGCACGCTCGCGGACGTTCCTGCGAATCATCGATCGGAGCTTGGCCTCAAATGAGCACTCACGCTGAATCTGCTCCCACCACCTTGGTTCCAGCCGCGTCGCCCGCGGCTGGCGCAACGAAAGCGTTGGGCATTGGCATAATTGGATTGGTGCTGACTGCACTCGGCCTCTTCGTCAGCGACCTTCGCAGCGTCGCCTTCTCGTACTTGGTCGGCATTTCCTATTGGACGGCCATCGCCATCGGCATGCTGATGATGATCATGATTCATCACGTTTTTGATGCATCTTGGTCCGTCGTCATTCGCCGGCAGTGGGAGCACGGGATCGCCAGCTTCAAGTGGTTGCTGCTGCTTTTCCTGCCCTTGCTGATTGTTACCTTCTGGAAGCCGGGCTCCGTCTGGCCATGGACCGACCTTAGCCACGTCATCAGCAATGGTGAAACCGTGGGCCACGATCCGCTCTATTTGAAGAAATCGGCGTTTCTGAGTATCAAAGCACTGTTCGGCGCGACGGTCGTGTTTTACCTTCTCTGGTGGTGGCTCTCCGCCCGTTTGCGGAAAGCGTCGTTCACTCAAGATAGCGACGGCGATCCTCGCTGGACCCTCATGAACCGAGTGACCTCCGCAGCCGGCATCCCGATTGGAGCTATCACCCTGACGGCGGCAGCCATTTACTGGATCAAGAGTCTCGAATACCACTGGTTTTCCACGATGTATGGCGTGTGGTTCTTCGCGAACTGCGTGCGCGGTGCCCTTTGCGTTGGCGTAGTGATCATGGTTTGGCTGCAACGTCGCGGCGAATATCGAGGCGTGCTCAATACCAATCACTATCACAGCATCGGCCAGCTCATGTTGGCGTTCACGGTCTTCTGGGCCTACGTCACCTTCGCGCAATACTTCCTGATCTGGAATGCCAACGTGCCGGAAGAAACGTTTTGGTATAACATTCGCGAACTGAATCAAGACGGGCACACCAACCAATGGTGGTGGGTCGGTTTGGCGATTTTGTTCGGCCACTTCGTCATTCCGTTCCTCTTATTGCTGTCCTACCGCTACAAAGTCACGCCGGTCATTATTCGGCGCATCGCGTATGGCATCTTGGCGTCCATCCTTCTCGATCTTTGCTATAATGTCCTGCCGGCGCTGCGTGACAGCCACGATAATCCCCAGCCCTTTCTTTCGATTCGTCTGCTGTGGGTGGCAACTTCCGTAGTAGGCATTGGCGGCGTTTGCGTGTGGGCTTACCTGCGCAGCTTTGCGACGACCAAACTGATTCCTATCCGTGATCCTCGGATTGGCGAGAGCCTCACGCACCATGAGTAACCCTTCCGCAAAACCTGTTTCATTGTTTACCGTCATCGCCGTTTTGGTGTGCCTGGGGTTGTTCTTCGCGGTGGCGTGGTGGACCCGGAGTCCGGCGCTGGCGCCGAGGGAACTCGCGCCGGAAGGATTGGCGGCCGACCAGCAATGGAAGGCGACGCCTGAATCGCGCAAAGCGCACCTTGTCACCCTGCGCGCCGAAGAAGCCAAGCATGCCACGACGTACGCGTGGATCGACCAAAGCGCCGGGACGGTGCAATTGCCCATTGACCGCGCCATGGAGCTGACCGTTGAACGTTACAGCGCCAAACACTGAGCCTCGTTATCAATTTGAGATGATCACAAACTCGCCAACCGCCGCCGAAGTCAGCGACATCGACGTCACCGCGCGCCGGCCGTTGCTCTACTTGTTCGGTTCCGCGTTCCTTTGGCTCGTGCTAAGCGGGCTTTTCGCCGTGGTAAACTCGCTTCAGCTCACGATGCCAGCGTTGTTGGCGCACTGCCCGGTGCTGACCTACGGGCGGCTGCACGCCGCGCACGAGAGCGCATTCATCTATGGGTGGGCGGCCAATGCCGGCATGGCTATTTCGCTTTGGCTGCTGTCGCGTTTGGGTCTCACCATGATGCGAGGCGCCTCGTTCGTTTGTTTGGGTGGACTCTTTTGGAACATCGGAGTGCTGGTGGGCGTGGGCGGGATCTTGATCGGTGATGCAACGACGTTTTCGGGCCTGCAGATGCCTCTCTATGCCCACGCTGTGTTGCTCGTAGCATTCGGCTTCATGGCAGTAGCTGGTGTACTGGCTTGGTCGGGCCGGAAGCATGAAACCGCGTTTGCTTCGCAATGGTATGCGTTGGCGGCGATTTTCCTTTTCCCGTGGATCTTCTCGATTGCCCTGATCTCGCTCCTGCTCGCTCCAGGAGCAGGCACTTCGCAATCTGTCGTCAGTGCGTGGTTTGCGGAGAACCTCTATATGCTCTGGCTCGCCCCAATGGCGTTGGGTGCTCTCTATTACCTCCTCCCCAAGATCACTGCCAAAGCGATTCCGCATTACTCGTTCGCCGGACTGGGCTTTTGGACTTTGATCGTCGTTGGATCCTGGACCGGGCCGCGGGTATTGGTGAATGGTCCTGTGCCTGCGTGGATTCCCACGGTGGCCATCGCGCTGACTTTTGTAGCACTGATGCACTACTGGCTGGTGTGGCTTAATCTTCGCGGTCTGTTCGCAACTCGCGGGAGCATCGTGTTGAAGTTCGCGGCGCTTGGCTTCGCGGCTTATATCCTGACCGGCCTGGCCAATGCAGTTCTTTCCTTCCGAACGCTCGCGAACGTGGTTCAGTTTACCTATGTGACTGATGCGACCGGGGCACTGGCGCTCATTGGCTCGATTTCCCTGACATTTTTCGCCGCGATCTATTTTATTGTCCCGCGTCTTTGTGGCCGGGCCTGGCCTTCCGCAGGTTTGGTTCGCATTCACTTCGGCGCCTCAGTGCTCGGAGTCGTGGCGATTGTGGTTGGCTTGGCCGTGGCAGGGTGGGTGCAAGGGCGCGAGTTGAATTCGACCGCGGACTTCGCACATATCGCGGCCGTTACGAAGCCGTGGTTGCTGCTCGCCACCGCGGGCCAAGCACTGCTGCTTGTCGGCAATATTCTGGCGACGTTCCACTTTCTCCGGCTGATCGCTTGCCGGCGCAATGAAGTCACCTTGCCCGCGTTTCGGGCACCAGCGGCGATGGAGGTTTCCGTATCATGAGAAACGGTGTCACTTTATTTTTCGGCTTGTTTATCGCCCTGGGGATTTCCTGGGCCGGTCTCGTCATCGGCACGCGTGCCCAATACGCGAGTCTGCGTCCCCACTACGACGATAACGAAAGCGCCAGCTTCCCTCAGAGGCAGGCAGGCGTGGCGGCGCAGGGGCAGATGGTTTACGAGGATCTTGGCTGTGTGTCATGCCATACACAGCAGGTGCGCCGCGCTGGCATCGGGTCGGACAAGGCTCGTGGTTGGGGCGATCGGCAGTCAGTAGCCCGTGATTTTCTTTATGATTCACGGCCGCAACTCGGAAACGCACGGATCGGCCCGGACCTGTCGAACTATGCGGCGCGGGCCAAAGACAGCGGCATGACACCTGATCGGCTCTATGCTTACCTCTACAACGGGCACAATGGCATGCCGGCTTATCCATTTCTTTTTGAGAAACGCCCCATTATTGGCGAGCGGGATGCGCACGCCCTGAACGTAAAGTTGCCTGCCGGTTTCGAGATCGCACCGACCCGGCGCGCCGAGCAACTGGTGGCCTATTTGCTGAGCTTGAATCACACCTACGAATTTAGCGAAGCGCAACCCGTGGTGCATGGGACTGCCGAAGGGGAAGGTGAAACGAAATGAGCGCTCCAGAATCGCAAGATCCGCGCCTGCAGCAAGCCGGCGCCACCGACGAAAGCGTTTTGAACGCCCACGAACCGCGCTTGAAGTTCAAGCCCGACACGAAAGCGCATTATGCGCTGATGCCCTTGGCGATCGTGTTCGTGTTTAGCGCATTCATTTTCATTGCTGGCACCTATGTGCACGATTTTTCGGGCCATTTTGCGCCCAGCGTGTTCGACGAAACGGGGTTGCCGATTCAGCCCGGCAGCGGAGCGACCGCGAAAGTGGACCCGCTTGTTTTAGGTCGGCGCCAATTTGATTCGGCCTGTGTTACCTGTCACCAAGCGACGGGGTTGGGCATTCCGGGAGTCTACCCGCCGCTGGCTGGGTCGGAATGGGTCGATGGTTCGGAGGAGCGTGTCATCAGCATCGTCTTGCACGGCCTCAAAGGCAAAGTGCATGTAAAGGGTGCCGAATTTGGCGCGGCCGTCATGCCGGCTTTCGGTCAAGTGCCGGGGTCCGGCTATAACTGGAGCGATGAGAAGATCGCGGCCGTTTTGACCTTTATTCGGCAGGAATGGGGCAACAAGGCCGGCCCGATCACGGCAGCCAAGGTCGCGGAACTTCGCACAAAGGAAGGCTCGCGTGGCGAGTGGAGCGAAGAGGAATTGTTGAAGCTCCCCTGAGGCCGTTGGAAATCCAAATTTCACTCAAGCCGCAGAGTAATCTGCGGCTTTTTTGTCGCCTGTTAGCGGCGTCGCCCGGCGCGCTTAATCCCCGAGTTTGCGTGAGGGCACGAGGTAGTTTTGCACGTAATCGCGCACGGCTTCGGGCAACGCCGTCATGGGGCGGCGGTAGCCTGTATCCCGCAATTTAGCGACATCGGCGCGGGTGAAGTACTGGTACTTGCCGCGCAGGATCTCAGGCATGTCGATGAAGTCGATCTGCGGTTCGCGCCCAAGGGCTGCGAAGATAGCGCGAGTGAGCGTGAGCCATGTATTGGCCTCGCCCGAGCCGAGGTTGAACAGCCCGGCCGCCGTGGGCGCTTGGTCGGCAAAGTGCAGCGTCATGGCGACCGCATCTTTGACGTAGAGGAAGTCGCGCATCTGTTCGCCATCCTTGAACTCCGGCTTGTGGCTCTTGAACAACTGCACCCGTCCCGTGGCGAGGATCTGTTGGTAGGCTTTGTTTACGAGGGAGCGCATGTCGCCCTTATGATCCTCGTTCGGGCCAAACACATTGAAGTATTTTACGCCCACAATCTGTTTCAACCAACCGCTGTGCTGCGCGTGCACATCGAAAAGATGTTTCGAATAGCCATACATGTTGAGCGGACGCAATCGGGAGAGATTGTCATCGCGATCATCCATGCCTTGGGCTCCGTCACCATACGTCGCGGCCGAGGAAGCGTAGATGAAGCGGGCGTTTTGTGCGAGGGCCCACGCAGCGAGTTCCTTCGTGTAGGCGTAATTGTTGTCGATGAGGTAGGTGGCGTTGCGCTCGGTCGTGGCCGAGCAGGCGCCGAGATGAAATACAGCCGAAAACTTCCCGAATGCGTGGGCGCGATCTGCGATCTGACGGCGGAAGACATCGGCTTCCACGTAGTCGGCGAATCGCAACGGCGTGAGGTTTTTCCATTTCTCGTCGGCACCCAGAAAATCCGTTACGACGATATCGCCGACGCCTCGCTCGTTGAGCGCCCAAATCAAGGCGCTGCCAATGAAGCCCGCGCCTCCTGTAACTAAAATCCGACCCGTGAGAGTGCTCATGCTAGAACGCTCCATCAACGGTGATGCGCGCGGTCGACGCAAGAACTCAGGGTCGTGAGCCGTCGCTTCGCCTAACTTTGCTGTGCAAGTTCGCGGGAGCGGTCTGCTGCGGCCAGAACGGCGGCGCGAACCGTGGCGCGAAAGTCATGCGCTTTGAGTTGCTGCAAGCCCGCGAAGGTGGTGCCGTTCGGCGAGGTGACTTGGTCGCGCAACGTTTCCGGGTCGATTTGTCGGCGCGCGAGTAGGCGCGCGGCTCCGAGAGTCGTCTCCGCGGCAAATGTGGTGGCTAAGTCTGACGTCAGGCCGGCGGCGACGCCCGCATCGCGGAGCGCCGCGACAAACTCGAAGAAAAATCCCGGGCCACTGCCACCGAGTGCCGTGATGGCGTCCATTTGCGACTCTTCAACGGCAACGGCGCGTCCCATCGCTTGCAGGAGCCGATCGATCAACGTGGCATCGGTGGTGGCAGGAGGACGCAGCGCGCACCATCCGGTCATACCCGCACCGATCGCGGCGGGGGTGTTGGGCATCGCCCGCACCACGTTGCGAGCGTGCGGGAAAACGCCCGCGAGCCGCTCGAGTCGTTTGCCGGCGAGCACGGAAATTACAAGACGATCACTCGTGAGTTCGGCGAGGCGTGGATCGGCTCCCGCCAGGTGCTGAGGTTTGAACGCCACCACCAAGGTGTCGGCATCCGCTAAAAGGTCGTCGATGGAGCGGGCGCAACGGATGCCAGTGCGCGCGGCCAGACGGGCAGCGCTGACGCCTGGGCCCCCGAGGCAAATCAGGTCGGCGGGCGGCACGACTTTGTTTTCCAACAGGCCATCGACCATTGCGCCGGCGAGATTTCCGGCGCCGAGGAAAGCGAATCTAGGCATCTTGAAGTAGTCTCCGGGCTTTGCGCTCGATAGGATGGACGAGAATGGCGCACGCTCCGCCGCCGGAATGGTCCACGAGGGAAACGTCGCCGCCGAGCCCCCGCAACGCGTGGCGGGCGATGGTCAATCCCATGCCCACGCCGACGGTGTTTTTGGAACTGATAAACGGTTCGAACATGTGATCGCGAATCTCCGGATTAAGTCCGCGACCGCGGTCTTCGACAAAAATTTCCACCGCATCCCCCTCGTCGGGTCGGGTGATGCGCTGCGTCCGCACAGTGATGGGCCGGGTCTGGGTGCTGGGAGCATCGTAGCTTTCCCAAGCGTTGATCAAAACCTTGGCCAAAACTTCTTCAAAAACCTCCGTGTTCGAATCGATCGTCAAATCACCCAGCGGATTGTCTATCGTGATGGGATTTTCATGACGATAATCCTGACGATAGCGTTGCACGCCGCCGTCGAGGAGCGCGCGCAAACTGCATTTTCCGAGCGGAGGGCGGGTCTTGATGACGAGCGAGCTGAGTTGTTTGATGATCGTAACGATGCGATGAACGGCCTCTTCGACTTGCGCAGCGTTGCGCTTCACTTGCTCGGGTTTGTCGTAATACGCTTTGATTAGATCGAGGTAGCCGATAACGACGCCGAGCAGATTGTTTAAGTTGTGAGCAATGCCTTGGGTGACCGCGCCGATGGTCGCCGCGCGCCGGGCTTCCGCCAAACGGCGCGTGAGATCGGCCATTTCGCGATTAATGGCGACGAAGCGGAGCTGCGTCTGCACGCGGGCCATGGTTTCATCGAGATCGATCGGTTTGGTAATGTAGTCGACTGCACCAACGCCGAGGCCTTCCAGCTTACCTTCTTTGGAGCTGCGCGCGGTGATGAAGATGACAGGGATCGAGCGCGTTTCTTCCGTGCCTTGCAGCCGTTGGCATACTTCGATGCCGTCCATTTCCGGCATCATCACGTCGAGGAGGATCAAGTCTGGTTTGTGCTCCACCACCTGATCGAGCGCTTCGAGTCCGCTGTAGGCGGTCAGAACTTCGATGCCCTCGCGTTCCAGTTTGCGCTTCAGCAACTGGACGTTGATCGGTTGGTCATCGACCACCAAAATTTTCGGCGCGGACATGTAACAGGAGCAAAAGGGCTTCCTGCAGAGCGCGCAAGCTAGCGCGCGGAAGCTTTGTAAGCCTTGACCGTGTTTTTCATGAGCAACGCCACGGTCATAGGGCCAACGCCTCCGGGGACGGGAGTGATTTTGCTCGCGATCTGCGAGACGGACGGGAAATGCACGTCGCCGGTGAGACGATAGCCGTTTTTTTTCGTCGCGTCGGCTACGCGGTTGATGCCGACGTCGATGACGACCGCACCGGGTTTCACCATGTCGGCGGTGACGAACTCCGCGCGGCCGATCGCGGCGATGAGCACATCGGCGGAACGCGTGATCTCGGGCAGATTGGTCGTGCCCGAGTGGCAGATCGTCACTGTGGCGTTAGCACCGTTCTTTTTCTGCACGGCGAGAAGCGCGATGGGTTTGCCGACGATCAGTGAGCGCCCGAGGACGACGACGTGTTTGCCTTTGAGGTCAACGCTGCTGCGTCGGAGCAGTTCCATGATGCCGGCCGGCGTGCACGCAACAAATCCCGACTCATCTTCCTGGGCCACTTTGCCCAGATTCAAGGTGTTGAAGCCGTCGACGTCTTTCTCGGGTGACACCCGCCGAAACACCGCCAGTTCGTCAATCTGTTTGGGAAGTGGCGACTGGACGAGAATGCCGTCGACGGTGGGATCGGCATTGAGGTTATCGAGCAAGGCGAACAACTCGGTCTGCGTGGTCGTGACAGGAGGCAGAATCACGCGGCTTTCGAGGCCGATCTCCGCGGCGGTTTTCTCCTTCTTCTTCACGTAAGAAATCGAAGCCGGATCCTCGCCGACGCGCACCAAAGCGATACAGGGTCGGCGCCCGGTGAATTGCGCGACCTCGGCCTTTAACTCGGCGATGATGTCGGAGGCGATCTTGTTGCCGTCGATGAGCTCCATGCGAACAAGGTGGAGCGGACGCGGGAAGTGCGTCAAACGAAACGACCGGCGGAGATTCGTTTCTGCCCACGCGGGCCGCGAGCGCGTCGGTTACTTGAGCTGCAGACTCTCGACGTCGATCACGATGTCTTTGCCGCCCGGCGTTGGTTTGGCGGTGCCATACACGACGACGGTGTGATCGACGTAGCTCGGAAGTTGTTCAGTCAACAGAAGCTTGGAGGTATTGAGATACGCGTAGCGGACGCCGGCATCGTCTTTTAGCTGCCAGTCGTAGGGGCGACGGGGCATAAAGGGCCGCTTCGTGGACTCAAACCGGCCTTGGAAAAAGCGCGGGAGAGAGGCGGGCGTGTTGTCGTTGAGCGAAACGAGGGGAGCCGCTTGCGCACCGGAACGCGTGCCGTAAGCAGAGGAAGTTACCGGTGCCGGCGACATTGGCGCGGAGGCCCCGCTGGCGGGCGAATCTTCGGCGGGCCGTGGTGCAGGCTGGGGAACACCGGCGACGCGGACGTAGCCGGTGAGTTTTTTCGTGAGCCGAATCTGCGTCCATTTGCCGTGCAAACCGGTGATTTCGGTGCGGTCGTTCTTCTCGATCGTGGCCAGAGTGGGCGAGGCGGAATCAGGCGCGAGGTGCACGGCGGTGCCTTCGATCACATCAAGCCCCTTGGTGATATCTTTGTTCATCACGTAGCCTTCGTGTTCGTCGCCGGGGATCTCTACGGCGAGCCAGCCGTCGGGTGCCGGACCCGCGCGCACGGGTTCGGTGCCGGCTTTGAGCGAGGAGACCACGGGGGAATGATCTTCAGGCTGGAGGTGGACGGCGGTCGTGGCGCTGAGCGGTGCCGCGGAGGACCACGAGGCGAGAGCGATAGACGCGAACGCGCAAAGAGTGGATTTAGTCTTCATCATGATCGGAGGCGGTGGTGGCCGGGACGTGGCGACGGGGCGTGTGGAACAGCGATTCGATTTCTTTGGTGGAAAGTTTCTTCATCGCCCGCAGGGGAATCCCTTTCAGGCGGAATGACCCGATTTGGTAGCGCCGCAGGCGTTTTACGTCGAAACGCAACGCGAGGAAAAGTTGCCGGATTTCACGCTTTTTGCCGTGGTGCATCCAGACATCGAGGTTGGTGGACGTTTTGTCGGGACTCGGATTTACGAGGGCGGCGTGTTCGACCTTCAACCGTTCGCCTTCGATCACCATGCCGCGGATCAGCAATGGGATACGGGTGAAGGGGAACGGGTCCTTCAAAATAACGTGGTAGCGTTTGACCACGGTATTGGAGGGGTGCATGAGCCGGTTGGCGAGATCGCCGTCGGTCGTGAGAATGAGCAGACCTTCGCTGTCGAGGTCGAGGCGGCCGGCGCAGAAAAAGCGGTAGCGGGCGAGTTCGCGCGGAAGCAGGTCAAAGACCGTGCCCGAGTGATGAGGGTCGTCGTTGGAGCAAACGAGGCCGCGAGGCTTGTGCATGGCCAGGGTGATGCGCGGTTGAGCCTGGGCGCGGACCGGTTTTCCGCTGACGGTGACTTTGTCGAGTCCGGGAACGATCTTTTGCCCCAAGGTGGCGGGCTGGCCATTGACCCAGACTTCTTTCTGCGCGATCAGCACTTCCGCCGCGCGGCGCGAGCACACGCCGGCATCGGCGAGAAACTTTTGCACACGCAGGGCGGACGGATCAGTCATGCCGCGCAGTTGGCGGCAATTCTTATGACGAGGCAAGCCACGAGCCCGCTAAAGTATATCTTGCGAAGGCGGGAGCGTGGGGCTTTTTCGATTCGGCCATGTCTGACGCCGATTCCTCCGCTCAATTTTCCAAGGATAATCCTTTCGCCGCCCGGTTGGTGGAAAATCGCTTATTGTCAAAGCCCGGGTCTGCGAAGGAGACGCGGCACGTGGTGGTGGATATCGCGGCCAGCGGACTTACCTACAAAGCGGGTGATTCACTAGGCGTGTTTCCCACGAACCGGCCCGGCGATGTGGCGGAGATTCTAACGCGTCTTGGTGCGACGGGCGAGGAGGCGGTCGTGCTGCCGAGGAGTGCGGGCCCGCTCCGCTTCGATGAAGCGTTGCGGAGCAAACTCGCTCTCGCGCGGCCCACCCGGAAGCTGTTGGAGCTGCTTGCCGCCAAGACCGCTTCGACCGATGAACGCGAGCGGCTCGCCGCGATGCTCGCCCCCGAAGGCAAGGATCTCTGCGCAGGGTATCTGGAGCAGCGTGAGTTTATCGACGTTTTGCAGGAGTTTGCCGGAGCCGAAGTCTCGCCCCAGGAATTGGTCGATCACATGCGCCGGTTGATGCCGCGTCTCTATTCGATCGCCTCGGCGCCGCAGCGGCACCCAACAGAAGTTCATCTGACGGTGGCGGTGGTGCGCTACGAAATGAACCATCGGGAGCGTGTGGGGGTGTGTTCCACGTTTCTCGCCGACCGGGCGGTCTCCGGACAACCGGTCGTGCCGGTGTTCGTGTCGCATTCGCATTTCGGTCCGCCGGCCAATGGGGCGACCGACGTCATCATGGTGGGTCCGGGAACAGGCATCGCGCCGTTTCGCGCCTTCATCCAGGAGCGCGTCGCGACAGGGGCGACGGGACGCAGTTGGTTGTTTTTTGGCGATCAACACCGGGCGGTTGACTTTCTCTATGAAGACGAGTGGTCGGACTATCTCGCGAAAGGGCAGCTTACGCGGCTCGACACGGCATTCTCTCGGGATCAGTTGCTGAAAGTTTATGTGCAGGACCGGATGAGGGAAAACGCCGCGGAACTCTGGCGCTGGATCAGCAATGGCGCGCATTTCTACGTCTGCGGTGATGCGACGCGGATGGCGAAGGATGTCGACCAAGCGCTGCATGATGTGATCGCGGAGCAAGGCCACATGGAGATCGCGGCCGCCGGCGATTACGTGAAGCAGATGAAAAAGGAAAAACGTTACCAGCGAGACGTGTATTGAGGAGCGACGCGGCGCGCGGGCGGGCGCGTGGCCGCGCACACCAGTGAATTTTCGACTCGCTACGCCGTAGAGGCTGCCCGCTACTTTTCGCTCGCATGCTCACGTTTACCAATCGCACTGCACTCGTCACCGGCGCCGGCCGGGGGATCGGAAAAGCCATCGCGGAAATGCTCGCGCGGCACGGCGTCACCGTCATCTGCGTTTCGAAATCGGCCGATTCCTGTGGAGCGGTCGCCAGCGGAATCATAGCGGCTGGCGGGAAGGCGAAAGCGGTGGCCGTGGATGTCGCCGATGGCGCGGCAGTCGCCAAAGCCGCGGAAGAACTTTTGAAGGAGTTTCCCGCGATCGATATTCTGGTGAATAACGCCGGTATCACGCGCGACGGGCTGCTGTTTCGGATGAGTGAGACTGATTGGAACGACGTGCTGGCGACGAACCTTTCCAGCTGCTTTCATTGGACCAAGCATCTGGCGCGGCCCATGACGCGTGCGCGGTGGGGCCGCATCGTAAACATCACCTCGGTCAGCGGGATCATGGGAAATGCCGGGCAGGCGAACTATTCCGCGGCGAAGGCCGGCATGATCGGGCTCACGAAAACCTTGGCGCGAGAATTCGCCTCCCGAAGCATCACGGTAAATGCGGTCGCCCCGGGTTTCATCAAGACCGATATGACGACGGAATTCGTCAACAGCCCCGACATTGCGGGCAAGGTGTTGGAAACCGTGCCGCTCAAGCGATTTGGCGAGGCGGCGGACATCGCAAACATGACGGCGTATCTCTGCTCGGAAGAGGCCGGCTACATCACGGGGCAGGTTTTTACGGTTGACGGCGGCATGGCGATGTGAACCCTCAACCCTCAAGAATTTCATCCATGGCAGAGCAAAAAACCATCGAACAGCGCGTTAAGGAAATTATCGTTAACCAGTTGAACGTTAACGAGGAGCAAATCACTCCGAATGCCTCCTTCCTCGACGATCTCGGCGCTGATTCGCTCGACACCGTCGAGCTCATCATGGCCTTCGAAGAAGAATTCAAGGACGAGATCAAGGGCGAGATTCCCGAGACCGACGCCGAGAAACTTCAGACCGTCGGCCAAGTGGTCGACTACATCAAGAACAAGGCCGCCGCGAAGTAAGCGGATCGCTCATACGCTGGCGTCTTACCGGCTTCCCTTGCGGGAGCGCACGGTAGGACGCCTTTTTGTTTTCAACCTTTCTCGCCCGCATGGATTCAGGAAAATCCCAGGAACGTCGCATCGTTATTACCGGCCTTGGTGTCGTGGCCTCCATCGGCCACGATGTGAATGCCTTTTGGGCGAGCCTGATCGCAGGGCGTTCAGGCGTTGATCGCGTGACGCATTTTGACTGCACCCAATTCGCTTCGCAGATCGGGGCGGAGGTGCGTGATTGGGAGGCGGCGGCGCATATGGATCCTAAAGAAGCGCGGCGCAACGATCGCTACACGCAGTTTGCCTACGTGGCGGCTCGCCAAGCGGTGCGCGATGCCGCACTGGAGATGGCGAAGGAAGACGGCGACCGCGTCGGTGTGATCATCGGCTCGGGCATCGGAGGCATGCAGACGATCGAAACGCAGCACGACATTTTGCGCGAACGGGGACCGCGGAAGGTCTCACCGTTCATGATCCCGGCGTTGATCAGCAACATGGCGGGAGGGTTGGTTGCGATGGATCTGGGCGCCCGCGGTCCGAATTTCGGGGTGGTATCCGCTTGTGCGACGAGCACACACGCCATCGGCGAGGCGTTCAATGCGTTGCGCCGGGGCGATGCCGACGTGATGGTGGCGGGGGGGAGCGAAGCGGCCATTACGCCTTTGGCGTATGCGGGTTTTTGTTCGATGAAAGCGATGAGCACGCGCAACGGGGAGCCGAAGAGAGCGTCCCGGCCGTTCGACCTCAATCGCGACGGGTTCGTCATGGGCGAGGGTTCGGGTATCGTCGTGCTGGAGACGCTCGAGCATGCGCAGGCTCGCGGAGCCCGCATCTATTGTGAGCTGGCCGGCTACGCGGCGACCTGTGATGCTTTTCACATCACCCAGCCTGATCCGGAAGGGAAGGGGCTCTCGTTGGCGATGCGGCGCGCGCTGGATACAGCGCAGTTACGCCCGGAAGAGATCGATTATATCAATGCCCACGGCACTTCGACGCCCTACAACGACAAGTTTGAGACCCTCGCGATCAAAAAGGTCTTTGGTGAACATGCCCGGCGGCTCGCCATCAGTTCGACCAAGTCGATGACGGGGCACCTGCTCGGAGCGGCGGGCGCGATCGAATGCGTAGTCTCTGTAAAGACGATCGAGCAAGGGATCGTTCCGCCGACGATCAATCTGGAAACGTCAGATCCCGACTGCGACTTGGATTACGTGCCCCACGCGAGTCGCGCGATGCGAGTGCGCACGGTCCTGAGCAACAATCTCGGTTTCGGCGGCCAGAACGCTGCCTTGGTCTTGCGAGCCCTTTAAAGCGGCGCGGATGCCGACAGAAATCGGGTTCGCCGAAGGATTAGAGTGCTCTACGCGGAAAAGCGTGCGCCTTCTACGTGCCTCAGGGCTGGCACGAACGAACCGAAAGCTCGTGCGCGCTCAGAGCGGCTTGGAGCCCGGGTAGCAAAAAGCCCCGGTCGCGCACGACGCGCATACCGGGGCGAAAAACCTTGGGCTAACGCGTCAGGCTTTTTCGATGAGGCCGGCCTTGATGGCCTTCACCGAAACCCAGATGCGTTTGGTGCCGCCATTGGCGGTCTTCACGCGCACGCGCTGAAGATTGGGGCGAAACTTGCGCTTCGTGATGCTCGTGACGTGGGTGCCGATGCCGCCGCTCTTCTTCGACTGACCCTTACGGTTGATGCGGTTGCCTTTGACGGGACCTTTTCCGGTGATTGCGCAGATTCTAGCCATGGTGATTGCGATTTGATTAAAGGGTCGAGCGTAGAAGCCGCCGCTCCAGTGATGCAAGGGGAAATGTTCTCGATCACGCCGGCCCGCGGCACGCTTTTTCTCGCTCGCGCGTGATGGCACCGAAAACGCTCGCTGCGAAGCGAAAAGCGACCGCTTTGCTCGCCGCGCGGACGGATGGCGCCTGCTAGTGAGGCCGGACAAATAGGACACGCGGGGACTGAATCGGCGGCGAGGCGGGCAGGCAGAAAGCGGGGAAGTCCGCTCTTCCAAATTAGGGAGCGGAAACGAGGAAATCGGTGGCGCTCGCATGTTCGATGGCGTCAGATAGGGTCCATGCCAGAGACGCATACGATCGGATTTATCGGCACGGGGGTGATGGGACGCAGCATGGCGGCCCATTTGCTGCAAGCCGGCCACCGCCTGCGGGTATTTACGCGAACGCCGGCAAAGGCGGCCGAGCTCGTCGCCAAAGGAGCTAAGTGGTGTCGCACTGCCGGCGAAGCGGCCGGTGAAGCGGACTTCGTAATCACCATGGTGGGCTACCCGAGCGATGTGGAAGAAGTCTACTTTGCTCCATCGGGAATCTTGGAAAACGCGCGCGGAGGAGCCGTCCTGATTGACATGACCACCTCGAGCGCTCGCCTCGCCGAGAGAATTGCCCACGCTGCGGAGGCACGCGGGTGCCGGGCTCTCGACGCCCCCGTTTCTGGAGGAGACGTCGGGGCTCGGGAAGCCCGGCTCGCCATTATGGTCGGGGGCGAGGAAACGGCGTTTGAGCAGGCGAAACCGGTTTTGGCGTTACTTGGCAAAAACGTGGTTCGTCAGGGTGGTCCCGGGGCCGGCCAATACTGCAAGATGGCCAATCAAATCGCCGTGGCGGTCGGCATGCTGGCATGGGCCGAGGCGCTGGCGTTGGGTGCGGCCGCGGGGCTGGATCCGGCGGTGATGCTAACGAGTATTAGCGGCGGAGCCGCCGGGAGCTGGGCCATGACCAACCTGGCTCCGCGGGCGCTGGCGGGAAATTTCGCTCCGGGGTTTTATGTGAAGCATATGTTGAAGGATATCGGCATTGCGCTGGCCTGCGCGGCGGAATTGGGCGTCGATACCCCCGGTTTGGCTACCGCGAAGGCGGCCTACGATCGGGTGGTGGCGGCGGGAGGTGCCGACTGCGGCACGCAAGCTATCTATCGCGTGTATGCGCCATGAGGTGTAAATCTGAGCCAAAGGCATCGTAAATCGCCGGATGGGTTGAGTCGCGGATTTTGCGGGGACTGAGATCCGTCGATACGGTTCCCGCCTGCCTGTGTTGCCCCGATGTCGCTCAGGGGTGCGTGGGGTTACGATGTTCACGCATGAAAACCATTCCCATCCCAGCGTTTGTAAATATGCGCCGCCTTACCTTGGCGGCTTTGGCAGCAGCAGTCGTCGGCGTGACTTCCGTCAATGCCCAGTCGTCCACCGCCACGATGCCCGCCAAGAGCGATTCGAACCACGTGGCCCGCGTTGATCGGCACTTTGTGGAGGAGGCTGCCGAAGGTGGCATGCGGGAAGTCAAGTTGGGTGAACTTGCGCAGGGGCGCGCGCTCGACGGCGGAGTGAAGGCTTTCGGCCAACGTATGGTCGCCGACCATACGCAGGCGAACAATGAGCTGAAGGCGTTGGCCGCCGCCAAAGGAATCACCATCAAAGCCGACGAGAAGAAAGATCGGGATTACGACAAGTTGTCAGCGAAAGCGGGCAACGAGTTTGATGAGGATTACGTCAAGATGATGGTGAAGGATCATAAGAAAACCATCAAGCTGTTCGAGGACGAAGCCAAAGACGGGAAGGATGCTGATCTGCAAGCGTTCGCGAACAAGACTCTGCCCACTTTGAGGGAGCATCTCGCGCAAGCCCAAGCGCTGAAGAAAAAGGACTGACGTTCTGCTTCGCGTTAAAACCGGGTGCGCATCGCGCATCCGGTTTTTTTGTGTCCACCTTCAGATCATCGGCGGAATCAAGGTGATTGCGCCCACCGGACGAGTCACGTCAGCCGGCGCACGCCGCAGTTTCATTCGCGAATTCGAAATCGGAGAGCGGACTGTGTTGGCGCTTACGTTTACGGTAGAGAGTGGATTTATCGATCCCTAGAATACGCGCAGCATGTTCAAGCGTGGTGGTGCGCTCGATTACCTGGCGAATGTGTTCTTCTTCGATTTTGGCGAGGCTTACGTATGAGCCCACTTGCGGTGTGGCCGCGTGCGTCGAAGTAGGGATCTCAAAATCTGCGAGGTCCAAAATATCGCGGTCAGACAAGATGGCGGCGCGTTCCACAACGTTGCGCAACTCCCGCAAATTTCCCGGCCAGTCGTAGGATTGCAGTGCTTCGCCCGCCAGCGGCGTGAAGCCGCGAAACTCGCGATGAAGATCGTCGCCGATGGAGCGGAGAAGGTGGTTGGCGGCGTCGAGAATGTCTTCCGGGCGCTCGCGCAGGGGAGGCAATTCGAGCGAAATGACGTTGAGGCGATAATACAGATCTTCGCGGAAGCGACCGGCTTTAACCTCAGCCGCAAGGTTGCGATTCGTCGCGGCAATGATGCGGACGTTGGCCTGCCGAGAGCGGCTCTCTCCCACGCGTTCATAGACCCGGTCTTGCAGCAGTCGCAGCAGTTTCGGCTGAATGTCGAGCGGCAGATCGCCGACCTCATCAAGAAAAAGCGTGCCGCCCTCAGCGGCCGCTACTTTACCCATCGCGTCAGAGATGGCGCCGGTGAACGAGCCGCGCACGTGTCCGAATAATTCGCTCTCCAACAATTCCCGCTTCAGGCAGGGGCAGTTTACCGTAACAAAAGGCTCCTTCGCGCGATTGCTTCGCTGATGGATGGCCTCCGCCAAGATGGTCTTCCCGGTGCCATTTTCGCCTAAGAGGAGGACCGACGCGGTTGTCGGTGCGACGCGCCAGGCGGTTTCAAGAATGCGTTTCACCGTCGGATTCTGCGACGTGAACTGGCCCTTCGAGCTCCCTTGGACGCCTCGCGGGGCAGGCGTGGGGGAAAGAGCGGCTGCGCCACGATTCGACTCCGGAGATCGCGCTTGTTCACGGAGAATTGATTGAAGGCGATCGACGTCGACTGGCTTCATCACGCAGGCCGTCGCGCCCGCGGCCTGCGCCGCCGCCTGTTCGGTTTCGTCGCTCACCAGCACCACCAGTGGAAGTTCCGGCTCGATCGTGCGAAGGGCAGAGAGAAGCGAGGAAGCGTCGTGAGCTTTCATTTCCCAATCCAGCATACCGACGCCAAATTTCCCCAACGCACCGAGCGTTTGCAGGTCATCTGGAGTTTGCACGCCGCACGCTTCCATCGAACAATCACACAACCCGAATGCGAGCAGGCGCCGGTTGCGATTTTCGTCTCCAATCAAAAGAAATTTAAGAGGCTCGGTGACTGCGGATTTGCGCACTGGCACCCGGTCGCCGGGAACAACCGGTGGCGGTGGCAGGACGAACTCTAAAGAGGGACGCGGCTGGCCCGGCGTGCGTAAGTTCATGTCCGTGAGTATGCCGACATCACGTTCCGCCGGAAATCGGACCAGATGCGGCCGAGTTGTTGGTGTGAAACGCCACAGGTTGCCGGTTTACTGTCCGGGTGGTAGTCGGGAAACACCCGGTGCCGTAAAGCCGAGGACTACGACCTAGTTTCAGCATCGTCCAACCCGCGACTCCGGGCTGGCGGTCACGGCCCGACGCCAACCGTCAGCGCGCGCGCGAGCTGTCAGAATTCGTCTCCGCCGTGCGGCTCAGCCAAAGCTGCAATTCCGCTTCCTCCCGGCACGTCGAAAAATACTCTGCCGACCGTCGCTCGTGACTCATGATCGCTTGCGCATAAGCGTTGATTTCTTGCAGGGAAGGCCGGGCGCCGGGAACAATCGCGCTTAGATAGGACAGGAGGGAGGTCGGGGCAGAAAGCATGGCAGAAGGGAGAACGGGCATCGCTGCCGACGAGAAAGTCGGCGTTGGGGACGAGTGCGGATTTCTCCGTCCGTTAAAAATAACGGAATCGACGCGCAGAGAAAACCGGTGGGAGAACCGGCGAAGAGTTACAGGTTTCTCCGATGCCCTTTAGGGTCTCAAACGACGTTCTCGCTCTTGACCCATTGGATGGCGTAGCGGACCAAATCGGAGCCGGTTTCGAGCTGCAGCTTCAGCTTCAGGTGCTCCCGGTATGAGTCGATCGTCTTAACGCTGAGATTCAGCTTGGAGGCAATCTGCCGTGTGCTGAAGCCATTCCCGATCAATTGAAAGACCTCCATCTCACGATCGCTCAAGCTATCGATCGAGAAGCCGCCATCCTCTTTCTTTTTGTTCACGATGCGGTGGAGCATTTTTTCTTTCATCCGGTCGCTCAAATAGAGTTCTCCATCCAGCACACGATGGATCGCGGTGAGGATTCGTTCGCTCGCCTCCTGTTTCATGATGTAGCCCTGCGCGCCGGCGCGCAGCGCTCGTTCGGCGTAGAGGCTCTCATCATGCATCGACATAAACAGCACCGGCAAATTTGGCGCGAGCACCTTGATGTTCTTCATCAGCTCGATGCCGCTCATTGTCTTCAACGAAATGTCGACCACGGCGAGGTCGGGAGAAAGCTTCGTGATTAGTTCCAGCGCCCGCGGGGCGCTGTCGGCTTCACCGCAGACGATCAAATTGCGCTCCTGGTTGATCAAGGCCGCCACCCCTTGGCGGGTGACAGGGTGATCGTCGACGAGAAGGACATTGAACTTAGCCCCCACTTTTTCGGCTTTGGGTGCGGTGGCGGTCTCGAGTTTTGTTTTGATCATAAGTTGAGTGGAGGAAGGTCACTTTGTAGCAAACCCGTCCCCGAAGCGCTATCCGGGAATCCCCGATTGGTTGGGTGCTGGTTTTTTCGTAGGAGGTGAGTTTCGCCGCGCTCGCAGCGAAGAGAAGAAACCCCCTTTTATTAAAATTACGGGAATGAACCCCATGGCATGGAGGTCCAGGCGAAGGTATGGTCGTCAAATCCAACCCAATATAATCATGACAAATCCACATCATAAAGGCGCACGAACTCTTCTGCGAGGCAAAGGCGTTGGCACGTTGACGATGGCCGATGTTGAACGACGCGCGCGGGAACTTGCCCTCATCGAGGGACGCGACCACGTGCTTGCGGACGACTTAGCGCGAGCGAAGCTCGAACTCCAAGGAGGAGGAGTGCCGGATGCTGTGTCGGACGATGCGGATGCTTCCGGATCGCTTTCGCGCGATCCCAGCGACCCCGCTGGCAACCGCGGAAAAATGTTGCCTGAGATGGAGGCCGACGAAGAAGGCGACTTGGAGCATTTGGCTTTGGAAGGGGTGGAAGAGGCTCAGCATGAACAAATGCTCCAATCCCGGCTGGCCGACGAGCGCGATCAAGACCGGGAGGCGGACGCCTCGAAATAGTGGATTTGTTTAGACGCAAAAAAGCCCCGGCGTAAGGCCGGGGCGAGGGCGACCATGCGGTCGCAAAAAGACTCAGGGATTACGTTCCTTGACGGAGATATTATTTTCCACCGATTGCACGCCGGCCACGCCCCGGGCAATTTCTTCCGCCCGCTGGCGTTGAGTCTGATTGTCGACGAAGCCACCGAGCTGCACGACGCCCCGGAAGACGTTTACCTCGACGGCAAATCCGCTGACAGTCTTATCGCGCAGCAGCGCTGCTTTGACCTTGGTGCTGATGGCGCGATCATCGATGTATTCGCCCGTGCTTTCGCGCGTGCGGGTGGCGGCACAACCGGCGTTGAACGTCGTAATCGCAGCGGGGATGCCCAGCGCGATGATCAAGCTGAGGAGGGGGATATTTTTTTTCATGAGGATGATTTAGGATTCGAACGACATGGTGGCGCGCCAAGTCTGCGAGTTCCGTCGCACAATGAAGTTGGGCGGATCGTCGGCGGAATAGCCGGCTTGCGAGTTTGTATAAATACAGATGCCGGACCGTTTACACGATCCGGCATCTGTCCCGGCGGCGGGTGGTCTCACGCTCCTGTGTCAGCCTTTGACCATTATGAACTGCGGGCTTGAGCCCGCCCCGCTTTAATTTTCCGTCGCCGAAAGTCGGTATCCTCCGAATCAGACCGGGGGGCGGCGGCGACCAAAAATCAAAGCCGCAATGAAGAGAATCAAGAAGAGGAAGAACAGGATCTTGGCGATACCGGCGGCGGCGCCGGCAATGCCGCCGAATCCGAGAACGGCCGCAATGATGGCAATGATGAGGAAGGTAATAGCGTATCCAAGCATGGTGAGAAATGGTTCAGGGTGGTGATTGCGTGACAGGGGGAACGCGGTAGTAACGCCCGCGTTGGCTTTCGATGATCGCAGACGTCATGCCAAGATGGCAGACGGTGAGTTTAGTGATTAGCGGTAATTCATTTGAGCGTCTTTGGACAGAGGTTTGGAGTGCAGGTTCAGGTGCATTGTGCGCGGAAATCGCGAAGAGGATGGGCGATTTGCAATGGCGATGATGCCGCTACTTTGCAGTGAGTTCGCGGTGAACGGCGCGTGCGGGCTTGTCCCGCCGCATGCCGAGAAACACGGGTTGCCGCAATTGGCCCTCATCAGTCCATTCGCTGAATTTTATTTGCGCGACAAGGCGAGGGCGCACCCACACGACGCTGGCCACGACCGATGGAGTCAGCCCTTGCCCATAGCGGGAACGCCGACCCAACGGCAGGGACGAAAAGGGTGAGCTGGGGAGACGAAGCGTTTTCGCTTCCCGCATGAGGGATTGGCGGGTCGATTCGTCGAATCCAGTGCCGACCTTTCCGGCATAACGCAGGCGTCCGCCTTCGTAATAGCCGACTAAAATTGCGCCGAACACAGTGCGCGAACCCTGCGGCGCGGTGAAACCGCCGATCACGAATTCCTGCTCCATCACGATGCGACATTTCAGCCACTGGCCACTGCGCCGTCCTGGTTCGTAGCGTGAACCGCTGCGCTTTGTGACAATGCCTTCCAAACCATCGCGACGCACCTGTTCCAGCAAGCGGGCGGGCGGCTGATCGAAAACGGGGGAGAGGCGGAGGGGTGGGCGGGAGCGGTCAAGCAGTTTGGCCAGCGCGGTCTTGCGAGTCTCGATGGGGGCGGAAAGAAACGATTTTCCGTTCAAGTGAAGCAGATCGAAAATATAATACAGAAGCGGCGGGCGGACGGAGCCGCGCTGGAGCTGTTGCAGTAATTGAAATCGCGGGCGCCCGGCATCGTCGACCGCAACAATTTCACCATCGAGAGTGGCGTTGCTGCAGGGCAATGAGAGCAAAGCGGCACTAATTTCCGGGAAGAGGGGCGCGAGGCTGTTGTGATTCCGGGACCAGATCTCTGCCCGGCCGTCCTGCACGGTCGAAAGTGCGCGGTAGCCGTCGAATTTGATCTCCACCAGCCAGTCGCCCTCTGGGACCTGAACGGTGGCGAGCGCTTTCATCGGTTCAACGTAGGTTGGGGCGTGGCCCGAGCTTGGTTTGCGACGTGTCGGAGACCTGGCGGTCGATGAAGTGCGACGGCTGCCCGGCTTGCGTCCGGCAGATTTTGCACGCGGGGAAGTGGATTTCGCGCGGGTCATGCGGCCTTTTTGCGCGAGTGGCGTTTGCGTGGCGCCTTGGCGGGTTTCTTGGTGCGTTTGCCCGCGGTGCGACGGGAGGCGTGCTCAAGGCTCTCCTGCAAAACCGCCATGAGATCGATGACCTTACCGCGATGACTCGGCTTCTTGGGAGCAGGTGGAGAAGCTTTGCCCCCGGACGCGACTTTTTCGTCGATTAGATGGAGGAGCGCGGACCGATAATCGTCGGCGTAGCGGGCCGGGTCCCATTTCGCAGTCATGCGTTCCACCAAGCTGCTCGCCATATCAAATTCGCGGCGATTGACCTTCGCGGATTGGGGAATCTTCAGCTCTTCATCGCTGACGATCTCGTCGGCGAAATGCATTAACTCGAGCACGAGCGCGTCGCCGTTGGCTTTGAGGGCAGCGAGGTGCTGACGCGAGCGAATCACTACTTTGGCGATACCCGCCTTGCCCGAGGATTTGAGGACGTCGCGCAATAAACCGTAAACACGATCGGCGCCTCGCTGCGGTTCAAGGTAGTAGGGCTTGTGGAAGTAGATCGGATTAACTTCCTGAAGCTCCACGAAGTCGGCGATGTCGATGGTCTGAGTGGCCTCGATGTCGACGCGCTTAAAATCGGCGTCTTTCAGGACCACGAACTTACCCTTTTCATATTCGTAGCCTTTGACGATTTCATCCCACGGGACTTCGCGGCCATCGACTTCCGCGACCCGTTTATAGTTGATGGGGCTGAGGTCGGTCGCGCGCAGGAGGCGAAATTTTATCTCCTCGTAACGCGTGGCGGGGTAGAGCGCCACCGGCACGTTGACGAGGCCGAAGCTTATCGAGCCTTTCCAGATCGAGCGCATGCCGCAGAATAGTCGCAGACGCTTCGGCGTGCCACCGAGCAATCCCGGAACGCGGCACCGGGCTTTTGCGCGGGACCCGAAAAGAAACGCCACCGCCGGGGAGGTCGGTGGAAAACAAAAAGCCGCGCGATCAGGCGCGGCTTCGGTTCATCAAACAGTCGAAGCGCCCCACCTATTTGGTCGGCTGTTCGGCTTGGATCTCGTTCAACCGTTTCTCGATGTCGTTCATTTTGTTGACGAGCTGCTGCTCCATTTTCTTGCGATCGCTGCTGGTGACGATGCTCAGCGAGGCAGCGTCTTTCACGACGTTGGCGGGCAGCGTAAGCAGGCGGGTGATAAGCCCCTGGTCTTTGAATGAGCTGAGGTAGAGCGCCGTGATTTCGTGGGAAAGCTTGAGCGCATCTTGGGCGACGGCCTGCGTGGATTGCAGGTTGTTATTTAACTGCTGGTTTTTCGCGAGCTCGTTGGTGAGGACGTTGCCGACCTGATCGGAGATTCGCTGGCTATAGGCATTGATCGAATCGCGCGTGAGATTTTGATCCTTCGCCATTTCGGAAAGGATGGGTTGGATGCGCTCAGCCATGCGGTTGGAAACCTTGTCGACCTGCTCATTCTGCATCTTTTCGGCCTCTTCCGGGGTTTTGGGCAACGGGTTGTAGGGCTGGATTTTTTGGGCGACGGCTTCGGCGAGGGCGTTGATGCGCTCGGTGTTCAGTTTCTGCACCTCTTCGTCCGTGCGAAACATGTCGGCTTCGCGACGGCTTACGGCGTCCTTGAGGAGCGTATTGACCGCTTCGATCTGCCGGCGATTTTCCTCCGAGGCGGTGCGCAACGCTTCGTTTTGCTCGCGCAGGGGCGCGAGTTCAGCCTGCTGGCGTTCGGCCATTTCGGTCACCGTGCGCCGGTGAATGTAAAAGGCGGCGACCACGACCAAGATGGCGGTTAGCAGGATGGTAGGGATCTGATCACGAAATTTAGGCCACATAGGGGTGAGGTTGAGTTCGGCGGAGGATGATGGTTGAGGAGAAGGAATGCAACGACGGCGTGGGGTGACGGGTTGCGGTTTGTTTTTTGCGCCGCGAACGCCACGTTGGGCGGCGTGAGTCTCAATCGAATCGAACAGCGGTTATATGACTACGTGCAGTCGCACCCGGAAGAGCTTCGCTTCTGGAACGAGAAGGTGCGAGGGATAGGAGCATCGGCAGATCCGCATGCCGCAGCGGTGCGGTTGGAGGCGGACTTGTGGGAATATTACAAAGAACGCAGCAGTGTGGTTCCGGATTTTCGAGCGCAGGCTGCGCGCGATGGCTTGGTGCGTACGAGTCTGCGCAACTTGTCCGAATACCTTTTGCGGCTGTGGGGCCCTGTGCGTCCACGGCGGCGTGAAGGGCAGGCTGCTCCTCGCGAATTTTGAGGAAACCTTTTCGAAAAGCGCTCGTCACATCCCGCAACAATTTCTTCCGCCTAGCGGAAGAATGGGGTAAGTAAGAAAACGAAGGCGGGTCGCTTAGGGGTAGGCGGCCCGCCTTATCGTTTGCGGATGAACGGCCTAACACGACGCGAACCGCGACGGGGCGATAAATGAACAGTCAGAAGCGGAACTTTCCGCGCGCGGAAGAAATCTTTTGTCGACAATTCGCCGTGTGACCGCACGGTTATTCACAAGATATCCACCACCGATGGAAACCCTGCGCGGGGCGATCGCCCCTAATTCGCGGATCAAGGTCTCGGCCCAAGTTAAGACGTTCGTGCTCGACACCAACGTCCTACTTCACGATCCGCAGAGCGTCTTCAAATTCGAGGAAAACAACCTCGCCATACCTGTGGAGGTCCTCGAGGAGCTGGACGCCATCAAGAACGAGCAATCCACGGAGCGGGGACGAAATGCGCGTCGCGTGCACCGTCTTTTGCAGGAGTTGCTACCTGATTCGCGTGCTATGTTGGAAGGCGTCGAGTTGCCCAACGGCGGCACCCTCTCGATCATCATCAATCCCTATCTCATGGACACGGGGCGGCGGTCCCCCGCGATGGATCGGCTGCGCGCGATCCTCCCTGATCTGTCGAAAAAAGATAATCGCATCATCGCTGCCGCGCTTTTTGTCCAGGAGCAGTTTCCGCCGCCGACCATTCTTGTGACCAAGGATGTCAACGTGCAGCTCAAAGCTCGGGCGCTCGGACTCGAATCCGAAGACTATCTCAACGACAAGGTGCCGGAGCTCGCCGAGGAACAGAGTTACGGCGAAGTGCCGGTGACAGTTTACGAGCTGCAACGATTCTGCTCGGAGGGCGAACTCGCCCTCGACTCCGAGCAAGCCCGCGCTCTGGCGGTTAACGAATATGTGCTGATCCGCTCCGACGAAGGAAAAACGATGCCCGGCCGACACGTCGGTAACGGCGTCCTGTGCCGCCTGAAGCTTCCCGACTTCGTCAAAGCCCCCGGCGGGATTCCGATTCGGCCGCGAAATCTGGAGCAGCAATTTTTCATGGATGCGTTGCTCGACGACTCGATCCAAATGATCACCTGCTTTGGCAAGGCGGGAACCGGCAAGACGCTCATTTCCACGGCCTGCGCCCTGCATCAAGTCTGCAATGACCACGCGCAATTTGACGGATTATCAATCTCCCGGCCGGTGATTTCGTTGGGCAAGGACATCGGTTTTCTCCCCGGCACCTTGGATGAAAAGATGAAGCCGTGGTTGCAGCCGTATTACGATGCCCTCGAGGTGCTGATACCTTCGAAGCCGCCCAAGGATCCACAGTTTGCGGGAAAGAAAACGTCGAAGAAGAAACACAAAAGTCACGACGAAGCTTTCGCTTCCTCGGTGCCCGCGCCAGCGCATGTCGCCTCTGCTCCGCCCACGAAACCCTACGAACGCTTACTGCGCACAGGATTGGTGGAGGTAGAGGCGCTGGCCTTTATTCGCGGGCGTTCGATTGCCCGGCGATTTTTTATTCTCGATGAAGCGCAGCAGCTCACGCCGCACGAAGTAAAAACCGTGATCACCCGCATTGCTGAGGGCTCCAAAATCGTCCTCATCGGCGACCCGACCCAGATTGACAATCCCTACGTCGATTCGCGCAGCAATGGCCTGGTGTATGCCCACAATCGCATGAAGGGGCAGACCCTTGCGGCGCACGTCGTGCTGACGAAAGGCGAGCGTTCGCGCCTCGCTGAACTCGCCGCGGATCTACTTTGATCCGGGGCGCGGCGCCCGGCCATCAGGTGACGTCGGCCGTTCGCAACAGGGTCGGTTGAGCTCGCCGTAGAGCGGCCCATTCCATTGCCAGGGCAAATGCGCCGGTGAAGAGCAGATCGCTCACCAGCGAGTTGCGGAAGAAAAACAAGGTGGGCGGAAATTCCGGGTGGCCGATCGTCATCGCCTGCCACCAACCCGCGGCGGATTTGGCATAGGCAACGTCGCCCGCCCATGAGACGGTGTTCGTCGCCAGATAAAATAGCACCGAGGCGCCCAGTATCCCCGACGCGAGATTCAGCCAGCTCTTCCGGCGGGCGACAGCGAACCCGATCGCCACCGCCGCCGCGAACGCCAACGTGCGAACCACCATTCCGCTGGCGTCCCAATGATAGCCGAATTGCGCGGCATAATACCGGTCGAGAAACAAATCGGACAGCAGGAGCGCGGCGAACGGCACGAGCCACAGTTTGCGGCGGCCGAGATAAACTGCGCCACAGAACGCGATCGCCATCAAGGGCGAGAAGTTGGCGAGATCGGGCGTGAGCGCCGCGACCACTCGATAGCCACAGGCGAGGACAAGCAGGAGGGCGGCGATGAGCATGACGCTTTTCTGCTACTCCAAATTCCGGCGAAGAACAGATTTTTCTAACCGCTTTCGGCTTCGCGCGCGAGCAGCCAGAGCAGGTCCGAGACACGATTCATGTACCTGCCGAGCAAGGGCCGCAGCCCGCGCCCGGCGGCGGCGAGGGCGCTCATGCGCCGCTCCGCGCGGCGCGCTGCGGTGCGGGCGACTTCCAGCGCTGCGGAGGTTGGCGTGGCGCCGGGTGTCGCCCAACCGGAGAGATCGAGCGACTGTTTTTCCAATGCGGCCACGGCGTCGTCGAGCCGGCTTAGGTCTTCGGGCTGCAGGCGGCGGAACTTCGACTTTTCGTAACGAGCGAGATCGCCTTCCGCGCACGCGATTTCGCCCATGAGGGCAATCAAGTCGTGTTGAATCAAGGTGAGCTGCTGACGTCTGGTCGGATTTGCGTCAGCCGCTTTGGCCACACCGAGGGCGGCGTTGAGTTCATCACACGCCCCGACCGCCTCGATTTGCGGATGACCTTTCGGCACACGCTGGCCGAAGAGCAGGGAGGTTGTCCCGTCATCGCCGGTGCGCGTGGCGATGCTCATGGCGCGCCGGTGGCGCGAGTCTGACGCGCGAGTTCTTTGACGGCGTCGTCGATCTTGTGCCGCACTCGCTTGGTCATGCGGTCGATGAAGAGCACGCCGTTGAGGTGATCCACTTCGTGTTGCACGCAACGCGCGAAAAGCCCTGTGCACTCCAACGCGTGCGGCACGCCGTGTTCATCCGAGTAAGTGACGCTGATCCGGTCCGGGCGCTTCACATCGCCCCGAATCTCCGGAAACGAGAGGCATCCCTCTTCGTAAATATCTTCGCCGGCCAAGGGCGAGACGGTCACCTGCGGATTCACCAGCGTCATCGGCATGATCAATTCCAAGGGCGGGCGCGCGCCGTCGAGCCGCCAGTCGAAATCGGGATCCACTGCTCGCAGATCGATCACGCAAAGTTGCAAGGGTTCGCCGATTTGTTGAGCGGCGAGGCCGATGCCGTGGGCGTCGTGCATGCTGGCCGTCATCTCGGTCGCCAAACGGCGCAGCGAAGGATCGAAGGTGGTGACGAGCGCACCCTTGCGGCGGAGGACGGCGTGGTCGAAGTGAACAATCTGCAGCGGCATGGGCGTGGCTTTTGAGCGTCGGTTTGAGGTCGGTGGCCCGCAAACAAATTGTGTTTTGAACGCGTGCTCCGGGCGACGTCTGAGCGGCACTCGGTTCGCACGCTGGCTGGCGCGTTCAGACGCGTGACCAGACATCGCTGCGCAAAAGCCCGGCCTGCCATTCGTCATGCGCGATGTGGTGCCAGCCGCGGTCAATCATCATAGCGGGAATTTCAGGCAACGCCCGCGCCGAGATTCGGGTGACGCGGCGAAAGAAGAAATACAACACGTCCAACCAGAGTCGCGCTCGCCAGCGACGCCATCCTTCCGCGGGCAACGCGAAATCAGCATACAGCCAAAGGCAGTCTCGCCGAGCGGCCAGCGAAAGCTTCGCGAGCAAACCACCCGCTTCCGCGGCGGTAAAGCAGTCGAGAAAGAAGAGCGTGACGATCGCGTCGAATTCATCCGTGGGCAACGCCAGTTGGCGCGCATCGGCTTGCGTGAATTGCACCGCGGCGGGGTGAACGTTCCCGCGGAGGCGCTGTGCGGCGGTGGCGAGCATCGCGGCACTGGCATCGACGCATTGGATGCGCGCGTGCGGTGCGAGGTGCACGAGCCGGGCGAGGCAGCGGCCGTCGCCTTCGCCCAAGACGAGAATATTTTTCCGGTCACGGAGTTCGTCCAAAAAACGAAACCGGGCGCGTTCGAGCGCGCCGCCGAATGCGAGCCGTTCCAGGGCGGCGTAAATGCGCGCGAGTCGATCGAAGTTGGCGGCGGTCATCGTCTGAGGTGCGCCGCGAGCCAGAGCACCGCGGGCGTGAGTAACACCGCATCCGCCAAGACGCGCGCGAGCCGTCCGTTGATGTCCTTACGGTGGTGGGCGAGATCGACGCCCGCGAGTAGCAGCGCGCTGACCGCGGTGCACGCGAGCACGGGGGCCAGGCCCGACGGCACTGTGACCCACGCGAGGCCGGCTCCGGCGGCCACGCCCCACGGAAGCGCGCGACTGGCGCGCAGCGCCCGCCGGAACTGAAGCGCGAGGGAAGTTTGCCCGTGCGCGGCATCGACATCGATCTCCCACGCGGAGATCAACACGAGGTTGGTGAAGAAGAGCAGAGCAACACAGCCGATCGCGCTGCCCAGCACGCCGTCGCGCACGAAGGGATCGGCCACGGGAAACAGGCCGACGCCGCCGGCGAGCAGCAACGTGACAATGATTTCCTTGGGCGCGCGCCAGCGGTGATGCCGGTGCACGAATTGGTGGGAAAGCAGGTAGAGCGCCACGGCGCCGAGGAGGATGAAGCCGGCGCTCAGCTCGCGCGGCGTGAGCCAGTGGAGCGCGATGGCCACATCCGCGGCAAACACCAAGGGCCACACGACGGCAATGGCGCGGCGTTGGGTTTGGTAAAAGCGATGGCGCGGGGTCTGGACGACATCGGGGGCGAGCCGCCAGCCTTCGATCCAGCGGTCGGCCGAATAGGCGAGCCACGTCGAGGTGCCAAGGACGATGACATGCTGGGATGACAGCGGGAAAAGCGCGGCGCGCGCGACGAGCCATTGCCACGCGAGGGCGACCGCCGGGGCGTCCAAGGAAAGGACGGTCGGCCACTGCCACCAGCGCGGGCGCGTTGTCGAAGCGGTCATGGGCGGGGAGCGAATACCGTTTGGGGCGGCTGGCAACGCCGGGCGTTTCCCCGCGAATGGATTGAGGGGGGCACATTTTGAGTGGCGCCCGGCGCGCGCTCGCCAACGTTAGGTGTCGTGCAGCCCGAATCAAAACAGCCTTCAGGTCCGTCATCCGCGAACAAAGCGGTGCCCGAATATGACCGCGCAACGTGGCCGAAGCCGTGGGCGCAGTTGAAATATTTCACGTTTCAACCGGCGATTTTTCCGCGGTTGCTGGGGCACGTGTCGTCCGACGCGCGTCCGGGCGACTGGGTGAATGTCTACGACAAGAATGGGCGGCTGGCGGGAGCCGGGTTGTTCAACCCCCGGGCGAAAATTCCGCTGCGCGTGGTGGCGCATGGCACGGAGCCGGTGAGCGAAGCGTATTTTGAGCTGGCGATCCGGCGGGCGGTGGCGCTGCGGCGCGAGGTGTTCAAGCTCGATGAACACACGGATGCGTATCGGCTGATCAACTCCGATGGAGATGGGTTGAGCGGACTGACGATCGATCGTTACGCGGATGTGCTGTTCTGCGAAGTTTACAGCCTCGGGATCGCGCTGCGGCTGCCTGCGTGGCTGCCATTGTTGCATGAACTGGCGGGGACGAAATTTGCGCGGGTCAGTGTGGATCACGATTTGGGCAGCCTCGAAGGGATCCGTCCGTCGACGTTTAACGAGACCAACGCGGCGGCGCCGCGCACGGTGAAAATCCGCGAGCACGGCGTGCGTTACGAGGTCGATTTCGCGGAAGGGCACAAGACTGGTTTCTTCTGTGACCAGCGGGAGAACCGGCGCGCAATTGCGCGTTTCACGCCGGGTGCGCGCGTGCTGGATCTGTGCTGTTACACCGGCGGCTTTTCGTTGTGTGCGAAAGTGCTGGGCGGCGCCGCCGACGTGACGAGCGTGGATCTCGACGAGGTGGCGATCGCCCAGGCGAAGCGCAACGCGAACCTGAATCAGGCGCGGTTGAAATTCGTGCACGCGGACGCGTTCGCCTACGTGCGGCAGATGCAGCAGAACGGGGAGTCGTGGGACGTCGTGGTGCTTGACCCGCCGAAGTTTATTTTCACGCGCGATGAGCACGGAAACTGGGAAGGTCGCCAGAAATACGAGGATTTGAACCAGCTCGCGATTTCCTTGGTGAGACCGGGCGGGATTTTCGTGACGTGCTCGTGCTCCGGTCTGCTCAGCCTGGAGGATTTCGAGGAGCACGTCATCCGCGGGGCGCATCGGTTGAACCGGCGGTTGCAGTTTTTCGACCGCACGGGGCCGGGGCCCGATCATCCCGTCTATTCCAATTGTTTGGAAAGCCGTTATCTCAAGGTGCTCTGGGCGCGAGTCGTGTAGCGCGCCGAGGCGTTACGGCGTTGCGAGGTAAACGTATTTGTAGGGATGGTGATCGAGCAGGGTGGGATGCCAGCCGTGCACCGATGGTCGAATGACGAAGACGTGCGTGTAGTGGTAAATCGGAATCAGCGGCGCAGCGTCGAGGAGAACACCTTCGGCTTTTTGGAGGAGCGCGAAACGGGCGGTGCGGTCGGCCGTGCGGTCGGCGGCAAAGAGGAGTGAATCGTAGCCGGAGTCTGCCCAGCCGGTGTAATTGTTGCCGCTGCTGCCGGTCCAGATGGCGAGGAAGGAATTCGGATCGAGATAATCGGCGGTCCAGACGGAGCGCAGAATCTGGAAATTTCCGGTCCGGCGGGCGTCGAGGGTGCTGTTGAGGTCTTGGTTGACGAGACGCACGTCGACGCCGAGCTCGCGCCGCCACGTCGCCTGCACGGCTTCGGCGATGAGCCGGTGTGTTTCGGAGCTGTTGAACAATAATTCGAGCGGGGGAATGCCCTTGCCGCCGGGATAGCCGGCGTCGGCGAGGAGCTGCCGTGCCGCGTCGAAATCCGTGACCACTTGCGCGCGCGAAGTGTAGCCGGCGATGCCGGGAGGCGTGAAGGCGTGCGCGGGCAGCTGGCCGCCTCCGAGGATTTTTTCGACGATGGCGGAGCGATCCACGGCGAGGGAAAGCGCGCGGCGGATGCGGACGTCGTTCAGAAACGGGCGCCGGACGTTGAGGCGGTAAAAGTAGGTGCCAACGAGCGGGTCGATGCGCAGCAGCGCGGGGTCATCGCGCCGGTAGGCGGCGATTTTCGAAGGGGGCAGTGCTTCGGTGAGATGAAGCTGGCCGGCGCGAAAGGCGCGCTCTTCGGCATCGATGCTGTCGTAAGCGTGGAAATGAATGGCGGTGAGGCGCACGTGCGCGGCGTCCCAGTAGGTGGGCGACTTTACGACGACGATTTCCTGCCCGGCGTGCCACGCTTTGAGGTTGAAGGGGCCATTGCCGACGAAGCGGCCCGGGCGGGCCCAGGCGTTGCCGCGCTCGGTGGTGGAACCATATTTTTCGATCACGCGGAGCGGGACGGGAAACCACGCGGTGTGGTTGAGCAGCGAGAGAAAATAGGGGACGGCGTGATCGAGCGTCACCCGCAACGTGCGGGCGTCCGGGGCGACCACGCCAACGGTCGAAAAATCGGCCTGGCCGTGGTGAAACGCTTCCGCGCCTTGGATCACGTAGAGCATCGGCGCGTAATCGGCGGCGAGCGAGGGCGTGAGCATGCGCCGGAATGAAGCGACGAAATCCTGCGCGGTCACGGGTTCGCCGTCGGACCAACGCGCATCAGCCCGAAGGTGGAAGGTGTAGGTGAGGCCGTCGGGGGAGATGTCCCAGCGTTCAGCGACGCCGGGGACGGGGTGCAGGTCGACGGGATCTTCGCTGACCAAGCCTTCGAGGAGTGCGGAGAGGACGTTGTAGTCGCCTGCTTGCGTGGCGAGGTGCGGATCGAGATCGGCGAGGTCGGCGCCGATGCCGCGGTGGAGCACTTGGTCGCGGTCGCCGCGCTGGACCACGGTTTCGCGGGGGCCGCAGGCGGCGAGGCCGAATGCGCAGGCGGCGAGCAGGCAGGAGACGAAAAGAGGTCGCGGGCGCACGCGCCGCGAGAGATGGCGGAAGAAACTCACGCCTTGACGATGAGAGCAACCGCGTGCGCCGCAATCGCGAGCGCGCGACCGAGATCGCCGACGCCTTCGTTGGTCGTCGCCTTCAGACCGATATTGGCGACGGGGAGATGGGTGGATTTGGCGAGCGCAGCCTTCATCTCATCCAGCCGCGGATAGATTTTCGGCTTCTCCGCGACGACCGTGGCATCGAGGTTGGAGATCGCAAAACCGCGGCGGGAAAGTTCGCCGCACACACGAGTGAGCAGGACCTGTGAGTCGATGTTTTTGTAGGCCGGATCGGTGTTGGGGAAGAAATGGCCGATGTCGGGCAGGCCGGCGGCGCCGAGGAGGGCATCGCAGATCGCGTGGGTGAGGCAGTCGGCGTCGCTGTGCCCGTCGAGGCCGTAATCGGTGTCAAACCTCACGCCGCCGAGCACGAGCGGGCGACCGGAAACGAGGCGGTGAATGTCGTAGCCATGACCGATGCGAAAGTTCACGGGAGAACCCAAAACGAACGCTCGCTCAAATGCCCGCTGATTCGTGCGTGAGCAGAAATTCGAGATACGCCAAATCCTGCGGCGAAGTGAGCTTGGGATTGGGATAGGCGTTTTCCAGCAGGGCGATGGGGTGCCCGAGGAGCTCGACGGCGGAAGCATCGTCGGTGATGCTGCGGCCGCGGTCGATGACTTTGGCGTAGGCGCGTGCGATCAGATCCGTGGCGAAAACCTGCGGCGTTTCCATGGCCCAGAGGCGGGAGCGGTCGAGCGTGCGTAAGCGGGCGTCATCGCGATGCTCCTTGATGGTGTCGGTCACGCGATGTGCGAGCACGACCGCGTCTTCGCGGCGCACGATTTTGTGCAGGGCGACGAGTTGCTCGGGGCGGACGAGTGGACGGGCGCAGTCGTGGATGTAAACGTATTCGACATCGCCGGGGAGCGCTTCGAGGGCGTTGGCAACAGAGTGCTGCCGCTCGCGGCCGCCGCGGACGAAAACGGCGGGCGTAGGAACGTAGCACATCAGGGCGCGCTGCTGGGCGAGGTCGCGGCAGACGACGACGTAAAAATCGGCCACACCGCTGGCGACGAAAGCGCCGGCGGAGTGGGCGATGACGGGTTTCCCGGCCAGCGGGGCGAGAATCTTGTCTTCGACTTTGCCGAGCATGCGGCGGCTGGCGCCGGCGGCGAGGAGGATGGCGGCGGTGCGGCTCATGCGGTGGAAAGTTCGGCGAGGATCGCGCGCGCCGCCGCGGCGGGATCCGGGGCTTGGAAAATAGGACGGCCGACGACGATGAACGTCGCACCGGTGCGGGCGGCATCGCCCGGCGTCATGATGCGGGTCTGATC
The DNA here is from genome assembly GCF_019464535.1 of Horticoccus luteus. Taxonomy (GTDB): domain Bacteria; phylum Verrucomicrobiota; class Verrucomicrobiia; order Opitutales; family Opitutaceae; genus Horticoccus; species Horticoccus luteus. Next base: position 1,056,374 of record NZ_CP080507.1, read on the forward strand.
GTCGCCGCGGGCATCGCGCGGGCGAATGCCGGGCGTGACCAAGGCAATGTCGGGTGGCAAGGCGGAGCGGAGCGGCGCGATCTCGAGCGGCGAACACACGAGGCCGCGGAGGCCGGAGTCGGTCGCGAGGCGGCCGAGGCGGACGACTTGCTGTTCGGGCGATGCGGCGACGCCGGTTTCGGCGAGGCCGGCGGCGCTCATCGAGGTGAGCACGGTGACGCCGAGGAGGAGGAGATGGGGCGCGTGCTCATGAGCGGATTTGGCGGCCCACTGCATCATTTCGCGACCGCCCGAGGTGTGCACCGTGAGCATGCCGATGGGCAGGCGGGCGGCGGAGGCCACGGCTTTCGCCACGGTGTTGGGAATGTCGTGGAGCTTGAGGTCGAGAAAGACGTTGAAGCCGTAATCGGCGATTTCACGCACGGCATCGGGGCCGCACGCGGTGAACATTTCCAATCCAACCTTCACCCAGCGCACGGTTCCTTGCAGTTGCCGGAGCACGGGCGCGAGGTCGCGGGGAGAAGGGGCGTCGAGAACGAGGATCAAGTCACAGGCCATGGCTCGGTCGGGCAGAGGTTGGACAGAGGTGGAGGGGAAGGCCAGCGCGGGTTTTGGCTTTTAGCGAGCCTGTGCTTCGTGTCGATTGGGTGAACTTCGATGCAGGTCAGCCTCTTTAGTCCGGCCAAGCTCAATCTCTCGCTCGCGATCACGGGACGGCGCGCGGATGGGTTTCACGACCTCGTGTCGGTGGTCGCGCCGCTGACGTGGGGCGACACGTTGCATGCGGAGGGGACGGAAACGCGTGGGGAGACGCTGCTAACCTGCGACGATCCGGCGCTCGCGACGGACGAGACGAACCTCGTGCGGAAGGCGGCCGGGTTGTTTCGCGCGACGACCGGCTGGCAGGGCGGCGTGCGTTTCCGGCTCGAGAAACGCATCCCCACGGGGGCGGGCTTGGGCGGCGGCAGCAGTAACGCGGTGGCGGCGTTGCGGGCGTTGCAGCGAGTGTCGGGCTGCGTGGTGGCGCCGGAAACGATGCTGCGAATGGCGGCGGCGGCGGGGTCGGATTGCCCGCTGTTTCTGGCGGATGGTCCGGTGATCATGCGCGGGCGGGGCGAACGGGTGGAGGCGTTGCCGGAGTCGGGCGCACGGCGCTTGGTCGGGCGGCGGGTGCTCGTCTGCAAACCGGCGTTTGGCATCGCGACGGCGTGGGCGTATGGCCGATTGGCGGATGGGGTGGCGCGCGGCGTGGCGGCGTATGCGGCGGGAGAGAAAGTCGAGGACGGGCTTCAGCGCTGGCTGCAAAGCGAAAATGCGCCGGCGGAGGCGTTGTTGAACAATACATTCGAGCAAGTGGCGTTCGCGAAATTTGTGGCGTTGCCGACGCTGGCGGCGTGGGTCGAGGCGCGGTGCGGGGTGACGTTGCATCTGAGTGGCAGCGGGAGCGCGTGCTTCGCGTTATTGGGCCCGGAAGTGGATGCGACGCACGTGGCGGTGTGCGTGCGCGAGGCTTGGGGCGCGTCGGCGTTGGTCGTCGAATCTGCGCTGGCGGGAAACGGCGCGCCGGTGCGATTTTAATTCCCGATTGACCCATGCGCGACGGACGGCGTTAACCTCCGCGGCGGCATTGCCGCTTTCCCCTCCGAATGTCCGCCGCCAGCCCTACAGACGAAACCACGGTCCAAGGCATCGCCGCTTCGCCCGGCATCGCCTACGGTCAGGCGTTTCTGTATCTGCAAAGCGACGTGGAGGTGCCGAATTATCAGGTCGATGCGGCGAAACGGCTCGAGGAAGTGGGGCGGTTTGAACGAGGCTTGCTGACGACGCGCCAGCAGATCGCGAAGATCCAGGCGGAGGTGGCGAAAAATCTCGGTCCAGAGGAGGCGTTGATCTTCGACGCGCACCTGCTCGTGCTCGAGGATCAGGCGTTGATCGCCGAAACGATCCGCGAGTTCGAGAGCACGCACCTGAACATTGAGACGTGTTTCAACAAAGTTTCGCAGCGTTACGTGCAGGCGTTTTCGGAGATCGACGACGAATACCTGCGGGAGCGCGCGGGGGACATCCGCGATGTCGCGCAACGCGTGCTGCAAAACCTGCTCGGCCAGGCGGAGAACAGCCTGAGCCGGCTCGTCGATCAGCGGATCGTGGTGGCGAATGACATCTCGCCGTCCGATTCAGCGAGCATCGATCGCAGCGCGGCGCTCGCGATCGTGACCGATTCCGGCAGCCGCACGAGCCATGCGGTGATCGTGGCGCGTTCGATGAAAGTGCCGGCGGTCGTGGGCGTGCGCGATCTCACCACGCGGCTGAAGGCCAACGATTGGGTGCTCGTGGATGGCTACGACGGGCTCGTGATCCTTAATCCGTCGGAGTCCACGCTGTTTCGTTACGGCAAAATTCAGGCGGCGAAAAAGTCGTTGGAGTCGCGTTTGCTTGAGGCGAACCGGGAGCCCGCGATCACGCTCGATGGCGAGAAAGTCGCGATCATGGCGAACATCGAGAAGGTGGACGAGATTCGTCTGGTGCAGGACTACAGCGCGGAAGGCGTGGGCCTGTTTCGCACCGAATATCTCTATTTGAACTCGGCGCGGATGCCGTCGGAGGGCGAACAGTTCGTGGCGTATAAAACGGTGGCGGAAGCGCTGGCGCCTCATCCGGTGGTCATTCGCACGCTCGACCTCGGCGGCGACAAGCCGATGGCGAGCAACCCGGCGTTGTTTCCGAAGGAGAGCAATCCGTTCATGGGGTTTCGGGCGATCCGGTTCTGTCTCGAGAATCCGGGGATTTTCAAGGATCAGCTCCGCGCGATCCTGCTTGCGAGTGCTTTCGGCAACGTGAAGCTGATGTATCCGATGATCAGCGGCCGCGAGGAACTGGCCCGGGCCAACGCCGTGCTGGCGGAGTGCAAGGCGGAGTTGCGGGCCAAGGGGCAGGCGTTTGACGAACACATGGCGGTCGGCGCGATGATTGAGATTCCCAGCGCAGCGGTCACGGCCGACGTGCTGGCGCAGGACTGCGATTTTTTCAGCGTCGGGACGAACGATTTGATTCAATACCTGCTGGCCATCGATCGCGTGAACGACCGCATTGCGCATCTTTACGAGCCCGCGCATCCGGCCGTGATTCGCACGCTGAAGCAAATCGTGGACGAGGCGCGCAAACAGAAGATTTCCGTGAGCGTCTGCGGCGAGATGGCGGCGGATCCGGTGTTTGTGCCGTTGTTGCTCGGGCTCGGGGTCGACTGCCTGAGTATGACGCCGCCCCAAATCCCGGCCGTGAAATACGCGATTCGGTCGATGGCGATGGGTGACGCGCGGCGACTGGCCGCGGAGGCGTTGCGGATGACCTCGCCGAAGGCGATTTTGGCGATGTGCGAGGATTTCTACCGGTCGCGCACGAACGCCGATCCGGAAGCCGGGTAAACACTCCAAGCCGCAGGCGCCGCCCGCCCGCGCGGGTGAGGCGTCCTTCGGAACAGAGCCGACCTCGCGGGGGTTTGGGCGGGGTGGCGGGCTGGCTCGCGGGTGCGGTTACTTCAACGCGGCGGCGATGCGGGCGAGGGCGGTCTCGACGTTTTCGCGCGAGTTGAAGGCGCTGATGCGCACGTGGCCTTCGCCGCACTTGCCGAAACCGGCGCCGGGCGTGCAGACGACCTGTGCTTCGTTGAGCAAGCGATCGAAAAATTCCCAAGAGTCGCGGCCGGTGTTGATCCAGATGTAAGGCGCGTTGTCGCCGCCGATGCAGGCGAAGCCGAGCTTCGTCATCGCGCTGCGGATCAGCTTCGCGTTCTCGAGGTAGAAATTGATGAGGGCGGTGGTCTGCTGTTGGCCGGCGGCGGTGTAGATGGCGGCGGCGGCTTTTTGGATGGGATAGGCCACGCCATTGAATTTCGTGGTGTGGCGGCGGTTCCAGAGCGCGTGGACGGAGTGTTCGGCGCCGGCGGCGTCAAAGGCTTTCAGGGCCTTCGGCACGACGGTGTAGGCGCAACGCGTGCCGGTGAAGCCGGCGGTTTTGGAGAAGCTGCGAAACTCGATGGCTACTTCGTGCGCACCCTCGATTTCGTAGATGCTGTGCGGAATTTCGGGATCGCGAATGTAGGCTTCGTAAGCGGAGTCGAAGAGGATGACGGCTTTGTGCTGCTTCGCGTAGGCGACCCAGGCGGCGAGTTGGGCGCGCGTGGCGACAGCGCCGGTGGGATTATTGGGGAAGCACAGGTAGATCAGATCCGCCGCACCCGCCGGCACGCTCGGCACGTAGCCGTTGGCGGGCGTGCTTTCGAGATAGGTGATGCCTTGGTAGCGACCGTCGACGTTGGCACCGGTGCGGCCCGCCATGACGTTGGTATCGACGTAAACGGGGTAAACCGGATCAGGAATCGCGAGACGGAGGTCGGTGGAAAAAATTTCCTGAATGTTGCCGCAGTCGCATTTGGAGCCGTCGCTCACGAAGATTTCGTCAGCGGCGATGGCGCAGCCGCGGGCGGCGTAATCGTGCTGCGCGATGGCTTCGCGGAGGAACGCGTAGCCTTGCTCGGGACCGTAGCCCTTGAAGGTGGCGCGCTGGCTCATCTCGTCCGTGGCGGCGTGCAGCGCTTCAATGCAGACGGGCGGCAAGGGCTCGGTCACGTCGCCGATGCCGAGCCGGATGACCGGCTTCGACGGATGGGCCGCGACGTAAGTATTCACGCGGCGGGCGATGTCGGCGAAAAGATAGGAAGCCTTCAGCTTCGTGTAATTCTCGTTGATGCGAATCATGGCGGGCGGAGAAAGGGAGGAACGGATGGAGGGAAACCTTGAAGTGAGCCGGGCGGCTCTGCTTTGTTCAAGCCCGGCGTTCAAACCCCGCGGCCTATGCAGAAAACCGAAACAGTGGTGCAGTTACGCGACTGCCTCGCTCCTTTTCACACCGCACATAAAATCGTGGCACTCGTGCCGACGATGGGCGCGATTCACGGTGGCCACCGGGCGTTGATCGCCGCCGCCCGGGAGCGCGCCGACATCGTGGTGGTGTCGATTTTCGTCAATCCGCTGCAGTTTGGGCTCAATGAATTGCCGGCGGCTTATCCGCGTGATCCGGAGGGCGATGAGCGGGCCTGTGCGGAGGCGGGGGTGGACGTGGTGTTCACCCCGTCGGTGGCGGAAATTTATCCGCGCGGATTTTCGAGCTACGTGACGGAGGAGGTGGTAAGCCGACCGCTGTGCGGCGTGGCGCGGCCGGCGTATTTTCGCGGAGTCACCACGGTGACGACAAAATTGTTCAACGTCGTGCAGCCTGCGCTCGCGTTTTACGGGCAGAAAGATCTGCAGCAGGCGGCGGTCGTGCGGAAGCTGGTCGCGGATCTGGCGTTTGCGGTGGAGATTGTGGTGGTGCCGACTTGGCGAGAACCGGACGGGCTCGCGGCGGGCGTCCGCAATCCGCTGCTCACTGCCACCCAACGGCAGGAGGCGCGGGCGATCTACGGTGCTTTGGAAGAGGCGAAGGCGATGGTCGCCAAAGGCGTGCGCAGCCCTGACCGCGTGGTCGCGGAAGCGACGCATATCCTGAGTCAACATCGGCGAGTGCGCGTGATTTATGTGGCGATCGTCGATCAGGTGACGATGGAAGCAGCGAGGGGTGAAATCATTCCGGGACGCTCGGTGCTGACGATTGCCGTCTGGATCGATGAGATCCGATTCATCGACAACGTGCTCCTGTGAACAGGCCGCCGGGTGAGGTGCAAACGCCCCGACATTTTCGTGGTGCTGGTGATAGATTTTGACAGATTTTGGTCGATAATGCGCGAAATGTGACGAGGAATATCGGCATGGCCGCCAATCTTTCTGCTCCTGAAACGCTTCCGCGTTTGCTTTCGCTTTCCCACCAGCTCGGTCGTGAAGAGCGGCAGCTGGCCATCCTCGGGGAGGGCAACACTTCGGCGCGGCTGACGGCCGGCACGTTTCTGGTCAAGGCGAGCGGTTCGAATCTTGGCACGCTCGCAGAGGCTGGAGTGACGGAGTGCCGGTTCGCGGATATCCTTGAGTTGATCGATCAGACGGGACTCGGCGACGGAGCGGTCGATGCGGCCTTGCTGGCGGCGCGGGTGAATCCGGACGCGCGCAAGCCCTCGGTCGAAGCGATGTTTCACGCGTGGCTGCTCACGTTGCCCGGGGTGAATTTTGTGGGGCACACGCATCCCGTGGCCGTTAACCGCATCCTCTGCACGTCACACGCGCGGGCGTTCGCCGAGCAGCGGTCGTGTCCGGACGAAATCGTGTGTTGCGGAGCGGCGTCGGTGCTCGTGCCGTATGTCGATCCGGGGCTGAAGCTCGCGGTCGCGATTCGCGCGGCGGTGCGGGCGTTTGTGGAGCGTTCGGGGCGGGCGCCGCGCGTGGTCTTACTGGAAAATCATGGGCTCATTGCGTTGGGCGGCACGCCGGAAGCGGTCATGGCGGCGACACTCATGACGGTGAAGGCGGCCGAGGTTTATTTGGGTGCGGCATTGCTCGGGGGGCCGAACTTCCTATCGTCCGAAACGGTGGAGCGCATCGCGGGTCGCCCCGACGAACATTATCGCGAGCAGGCGCTCGGTCTGCGTTAATTTATTCTCTCACTTTTCCCCTCATGAAATCGTATCGCTTCGTAAACTATCTGTGGGATGACGCCCAAGCGGCGTCGCTCGATCCCGTCGGCCGCCTGGTCTATCGCTCCAACCTGCTGGGCAGCGATCAGCGCATCACCAACACCGGCGGCGGCAACACGTCGTCGAAGCTCACCGAGAAAGATCCGCTGAGCGGTCAACCGGTCGAAGTGCTGTGGGTGAAGGGCTCCGGGGGCGATCTGCGCACGAGCAAGCGCGAGAACTTTTCCTCATTGTATCAACAAAAGCTGATCGACCTGCAGAGTCTCTATGCGGCGCGGGCCGACAAAGGACTGAAGGCTCCGGCGGAGGACGACATGGTCGGCATGTATACGCATGCGACGTTCAACCTGAACCCGCGCGCCTCGTCGATCGACACGCCGCTGCACAGCTTCATTCCGGCGAAATTCGTCGATCACATGCATCCGAATGCGATCATCGCGATCGCGGCGTCGAAGCATTGCGAGAAACTCGCGCAGGAGATTTTCGGCGGCGAGATGGCGTATGTGAAATGGATGCGGCCGGGCTTCGAACTCGGTCTCGCGATGCAGGAAATCTGCCGGCAAAATCCGAAGGTGAAATCGATCATGATGGGGCAGCACGGCTTCATTTCGTGGGCCGATGACGAGAAGGCGTGCTACACCTACACGCTCGACTGCATCGACAAGGCGGCGGCGTTCATCGAGGGAAAATACGAGCAGAAGGGTGGCGACGCGAAGGCGTTTGGCGGCGCGAAATATCAGACGTTGGAAGAGACGCAGCGGCGCGCGACGCTGGCGGCGATCCTGCCGTGGCTGCGCGGACAGGTGTCGCAGCAGAAGCGGTTCATCGGCACGATCCAGGACGATGCGAAGATTCTGCGTTTCGTGAATTCGAAGGACGCGGCGCGCCTGGCCGAACTCGGCACGAGCTGCCCGGATCATTTTCTCCGCACGAAAATCAAGCCGCTCTACGTGGACTGGAATCCGCAGGCGGAGGATCTCGCGGCGCTGAAGAGCAAGCTCGCGAAGGCGATCGAAGAATATCGGAAGGACTACGCGTCGTATTACAACACGTGCAAACACGCGAACTCGCCCGCGATGCGCGACCCGAATCCGACCGTGGTGCTCATTCCCGGGCTCGGCATGATCGCGTGGGGCAAAGACAAATCCGAATCGCGGGTGACGGCGGAATTCTACAATTGCGCGGTCGAAGTGATGCGCGGCGCTGAGGCGATCGATACCTACATCGCGCTGCCGCAGCAGGAGGCGTTCGACATCGAATACTGGCTGCTCGAAGAGGCGAAATTGAAACGCATGCCGGCGGAGAAGGAACTCGCGCGGCAGGTCGTCGTCGTCGTCGGAGCCGGCTCGGGCATCGGCAAGGAAACGGCGCACCGCATCGCAAAAGACGGCGCGCAAATCGTGAGCGTCGACATGAAAGCGGACGCGGCGGAAGCGACCGCCAAGGAAATCACCGACAAACTCGGTCAGGGCATCGGCGTGGCCGGCAGCGGCATTTCGGGCTGCGGTCCGGCGGTGGGTCTCGCGTGCAACGTCACCGATCGCGCGAGTGTGCGCGCCATGCTGGACCAGGTGGCGCTCGCCTATGGCGGCTTCGACTCGATCATCGTGACCGCAGGCGTGTTCTGGCCGAGCGATACCACGGGCCACATTCCCGACGACAAGTGGGCGTTTACGTTCAACGTGAACGTGACCGGCAGTTACATCGTCGGCGATGAGGCGTTCAAGACGTGGAAAGAGCAGGGGTTGAAGGGGCAGCTCGTTCTCACCACCTCGGCCAATGCGGCGGTGGCGAAGAAGGGGTCGGTGGCCTACGACACGTCGAAAGCCGCGGCGAATCACCTCGTGCGGGAACTCGCGATCGAACTCGCGCCTCTCGTGCGCGTGAACGGTGTGGCGCCGGCGACGGTGGTGCAGGGTTCGGCCATGTTTCCCCGCGACCGCGTGGTCGGTTCGCTCGCGAAATACAACATCGCGTTCACGGAGGACGAGGCGACGGAATCGCTGGTGAAGAAACTCGCGCAGTTTTACGCGGATCGCACGTTGACGAAGGCCCCGATCACGCCGGCGGATCAGGCGGAGGCGTATTTTCTGCTCGTGAGCCAGCGCCTGAGCAAGACGACCGGCCAGATCCTCACGGTGGACGGCGGCTTGCACGAAGCGTTTCTGCGCTGAGGGCGGGCGGGTTGAAGCACAGCGATAGGAGCCGGGACACGGAGGCATTGCCGGACGGCGTTTCTCTGTGTCCTTTGTGTCACTGTGGTTAACATTTCCTCCATCGGGATCGTCGGCGCGGGAGCGATCGGCGCTTATTTTGGCGCTAAGCTCGCGCGTGCGGGAGCGGACGTGCGCTTCCTCATGCGCAGCGATCTGGCGGCGGTGCGCGAGCGCGGTTTGAGGATCGAGGAACCCGCCGGCGCGTTCACGCTTTCGCCGGTGGCCGCGTTTGGCACGACGGCGGAAATGGGGGCGTGCGACCTCGTGATCATCGCGCTGAAGGCGACAGCGAACGGCGCGCTCGGGGAATTGCTGCCGCCGTTGTTGCATGAGCGGACAACGCTGCTGCCGTTGCAGAATGGGTTGGGGCCGGACGAAGCCATCGCGGCGCAGTTTGGGCCTCGACGCGTCGTGGGCGGACTTTGTTACGCGGGCATCAATCGCACGGCACCGGGGGTGATCGTTTGCGCCTCTTACGGCACGACGACGCTGGGGGAGTTTAGCGGCGCGGCAACCGAGCGCACGCGGGCGATCGCCGCGTGGTTTGAGCGAGCGGATTTGAAGCCGAGCGTGGTGGACGATCTGGCCGAGGCACGGTGGCGGAAGCTCGTTTGGAACGTGCCGTTCAACGGCCTTGCGGTGGTGGCGGACGGAGGCATCACCACCGACTTGATTCTCGCCGATCCGGACCTCGTCGCGCGGGCCCGGCGGCTGATGGAGGAAGTGGTCGCAGTGGCCGCGGCGTTGGGCCATGCGATTCCGACAAGTTATATTGACCGGCAGTTTGTGACGACCGCGCGGATCGGAGCTTATGCGCCGTCGAGTTTGGTGGATTACCGCGCTGGACGCGCCATCGAGATCGAGGCGATCTGGGGCGAACCGTTGCGGCGGGCGCGGGCGGCGGGTGTGGCGACACCGGAATTGGCGCAGCTTTACGAGGAGTTGAAACAGTGCGCGGGATGAACGGCGGAGCGGAGCGCGTGGCCGTTGCCGGCTCGACAGGGGATGCCCGGTCGTCTGCGCTCGCGTGGGCAACGCGATGAAATACGGAGCGCACATTTATTTGTGGATCGAGCGATGGTCCGACGCGGAGGTCGGGTTGCTCGCGCGCGCGAAGAGTCTCGGGCTCGACGTGCTGGAGATCGCGGTGGGGTTGGACGTTTCGTTTTCCTCCGATTTGACGCGGCGCGCGGCGGCGGAGGCAGGGATGCGTTTGATCACGAGTCCGGGCGGCGAGTGGCCGGCGGCGGCGGATTTGTCGGCGGACGATCCGGCGCAGCGGCGGGCGGCAGTCGAGTTTCACCGGCGGGCGATCGATCAGGCGGCGGAGCTGGGCGCGCTGGCATATGCGGGGGCGATTTACGGACGGCCGGGCACGGTGTTGAAACGGCGTCCGCCGGCGGACGAATTGCCGCGCACGGCGGAAGGGCTGCGGGTGCTGGCGGATTTCGCGAAGGAGCGCGGCGTGGGGCTCGTGATCGAGCCGATGAGCCGGTTTCGCACGCATCTGATCAACACGCCGGCGCAGGCGTTGCAGTTGATCGAGCTGGCGGGCGCGCCGGGCAACGTGGGGGTGATGTTCGACACGTATCACATGGTGACGGAGCTCCGCGATCCGGCGGCGGCGGTGCGGGCGCTGGGCGACACATTGTGGGGGCTGCACGCGTGCGAGAACGATCGTGGCGTGCCGGGCGGCGGGCTGATTCCGTGGGCGCCGCTGCTGGCGGCGGTGGGCGAGACGGCGTGCGATTACATCGGCTTAGAAGGCTACAACACGGCGCGCGGCGATTTCGGCTGGCGGCGCGGGATGTTTCAGGACGTATGCCCGGACGGCGACGCGTTTGTGCGGGAGGGGCTGGCTTGCTTGCAAACGCAGGTGGTTGACCGGCAGTAAACCTCGCCTTGCCTGGGAAGGCGGCGTGGCTATGCATGGGCCATGCAAATTCCTCGCTGGGCGGTCGCTTCGGCCGCGTTGGTTTGCTCGGTGGCGGCGTTCGCGGCCATCGACCCGAAGAACTTCGACCCTGCGGTCAAACCGCAGGACGACTTTTACCAGTTCGCCAATGGCGGCTGGCTAAAAAACAATCCGGTCCCGCCGGCCTACAGCCGTTGGGGGGCGTTTTACGAAGTCAACGAGACCAATCTGGCCGCGTTGCACACGGTGCTTGAGCAGGCGTCCCGCGCGGAACATCCCAACGCGATCGAGAAGCTGGTCGGCGATTTCTACGCGAGCGGCATGGACGAGGCCGCCATCGACGCGGCGGGCCTCCAGCCGTTGCAACCGGAACTCGATCGCATCGATGCCATCAAGACGGTCGAGGACGTGCAGGCGGAGATCGCGCATCTGCACGGGCGCGCGGTGCGGGTCGGATTCTTTTTCACGTCGGAGCAGGATCCCAAGGATACGAAGATGATGATCGCGGCGGGCGGCCAGGGCGGGCTCGGGCTGCCGGACCGCGATTACTATTTCCGCGACGACGAGAAGTCGAAAACGCTGCGGATGGAATACACCGCGCACGTGGCGCGCATGCTGGAGTTGTCGGGTTGGTCGCCGGATGACGCCAAGCAGGGCGCGGACGACGTGCTCCAACTGGAGACGGCGCTGGCGGCGGTCTCGAAGAAGCGGGTCGATCTGCGCGACCCGGTGGCGAATTATCACAAAATGTCGGCCGCCGAGCTGGCGAAGCTCGCGCCGGAGTTCGATTGGAACCGCTACTTCACGGCGCTCGACATCAAGGACGTGGGTCCGATCGACATCGGGCAGCCGGAGTTTTTCACGGGGTTCAGCAAGCAGATCAAGGACACGCCGGTCGCAGCGTGGAAGACGTATCTGCGCTGGCATTTGCTGCACGCGGCGGCGCCTTACCTGAGCAGCGCGCTGGTGAATGAGAATTTCCAGTTCTTCGACAAAACCCTCTCAGGCACGCAGGAACTGCGCGAGCGATGGAAGCGGGTGCTGGGGACGATCGACACGTACACCGGCGAGGCGCTGGGCCAGCTTTACGTGAAGGAGTTTTTTCCGCCGGAGTCGAAAGCGCGGATGTTGCAGCTCGTGGAAAACCTCCGCGCGGCGTTGCGCGATCGCTTGCACACGCTCGAATGGATGGACGACGCGACGAAGGCCCGCGCGTTGGACAAGCTCAACGCGTTTGGCGTGAAGATCGGTTATCCCGACAAGTGGATCGACTACAGCTCGGTGAAGATAGACCGGAAGGCCTATTGGCAGAACGTGATGAACGCGCGCGCGTTTGATCACCATCGCAGCATCGCGAAAATCGGCCAGCCGGTGGATCGCACCGAGTGGGACATGACGCCGCCGACGGTGAACGCGTATTACAACCCCACGATGAACGAGATCGTGTTTCCCGCCGGCATCCTGCAGCCGCCGTTCTTCGACGCGAAGGCGGATGATGCGGTGAACTACGGCGGCATCGGCGCGGTGATCGGCCACGAGATGACGCATGGTTTCGACGACGAAGGCCGGCAGTTCGCCGCCGACGGCAGTCTGACGGACTGGTGGACGCCAGAGAGCGCGGCGAAATTCAAGGAGCGTTCCGCGGCGATCGTGAAGCAGTTCAACGGCTATGTGGCGATCGACGATCTGCACGTGAATGGGGCGTTGACGCAGGGCGAGAACATCGCGGACCTCGGCGGATTGAAGATCGCTTATGCCGCGCTGCAAAAAGCGCTCGGCGGCAAAGAGCCGGCGAAGATCGGCGGCTTCACTGCGGCGCAGCGGTTCTTCCTGAGCTGGGCGACGGTGTGGCATACGAACATCCGCGACCAGCAACTGCGTTTGCAGGTGAACACTGATCCGCACTCGCCGGCGCGTTTCCGCGTGAACGGGCCCGTCTCGAATTTGGAGGATTTCTACAAGGCGTTTGATGTGCCCGCAGGTGCGCCGATGCGCCGCCCGGACAACGAGCGCGTCGAGATCTGGTAACGTAAAACGCACCGCGTGGCCGAAAAATCGGTCGCGAAAAGAGTTACAAGCGCCGTCCGGGAAAGGACGGCGCTTTTTGTCGGTCGCGCGGTGCAGGCGATGAAAGTAGGTCGGCGCGCTCCCACGAGAGGTTGCGGACGGCGGTGGTTGAGCGGGGGGAGCGGCGGCTGGATGAGATCTGCGGGCGTGGCGTCGGCGTCGCAAAAGGTTTGCGCCCCATGCGGCCTCGGGCAATTTCCGGGCCTTCCCGTGGAACTCGTTTCCGATAACTTTCCGTGAGGCGCGGCACCCTAGCTTTCGTCGGGGCGCTGGTGGTCGTTCTGCTGTTGGGCGGCGTTCGTCTGTATCGCATCCGGGCGGCGGAAACGGAAAGGGACAAGACACAGGCCGCATTCGCGGGCGCACCGGAAAGCGAGGCGGCGGAACCTCGCTTGGCGACGGCAGGAGACGAGGTCAAAACGCCGCGAGCGCAGGCGGAGGGGGCGGGTGCCGGCGGGGGCGCGGGGCAACGGATTTCAGCGGCGGAGGAGTTATGGCAGGAGATTCCGGCGGGGGCGTTGCGCGAGAGTTTGCTGCGGCTGGACGCGGCCGCGCGGCGGCGGGCGTTGGAGAAACTGGCGCGCTTGCACGTGCCCAAGGAAGACTATGCAAGCCTGCGGGCGGCGGCGAATGGCGGGTTGTTTTACGCGTGTGTGTTTCCGCGTCCGCCGGACGAGACGGGCACGCGCAACGCGATGGGGCAGGGATCGGGCGGGGCGCTCGCGGGGGCGGCGGGAGCGAGCGTGCCCATCGCGACGCCGCCGGTGTTTCACTCGAAGCCGGGATCGGCCAACGTGCTCTACCTCGACTTCAACGGGCACACGATCACGGGCACGGCGTGGAATACGAGCAATGGCGCCGCGGCGGTTTACCAGGCGTTGCCCTACGACACGGATGGCGACGCGACGTCGTTCAGCGATGCGGAGCAGGCGGTGATCGCGCAAGTGTGGCAGCGCGTGGCGGAGGATTATGCGCCGTTTGACGTGGACGTGACAACGGAGGAGCCGGCGGTGTTTACCTCCACGACCGGGCGTGCGGTGATCACGAAGAATGTCGATGCGAACGGCGTGGGCATGCCGTCGGGCACGGCGGGCGGCGTGGCGTGGCTGGATGTCTTTGGCGAGGCGGATTACGCGACGGCGTCATCGCCCGTGCTCATTTACTATAACAATCTGGGCAACACGCGGGCGGATTATATTGCGGAGGCGACGGCGCACGAGTTTGGGCACAATCTGAGTTTGTCGCACGACGGACAGACCAACGGCAACGAATACTACGGCGGTCATGGCAGCGGCGAAACGTCGTGGGGGCCGATCATGGGCACGGGCTACAATCGCAACGTCTCGCAGTGGTCGAAGGGCGAATATTATCTGGCGAACAACACCGAGGACGATCTGGCGATCATCTCCGGGCATCTGGGCTACCGGGCGGACGAAGCCGGCGGCACCGTCGCGACGGCCGCGGTGGCGGCGGTGAACGGCACGGTGGTCAGTGCGAGCGGCATTCTCAGCAGCGCGAGCGACAGCGACACGTTTGCGGTCTCGACGGGCGCGGGGACGCTCACGTTGAGCGCCTCGCCGTATCGCGCCGCGAGCAACACCTACGGCGGCGATGCGGACTTGAAACTGGAAGTGCTCAATGCGGCGGGGACGGTGGTCGCCTCCGCCGACCCGAGCGCCACGACGACGGTTTCGCTCAGCTATGCGGCGGCGGCGGGGACGTATTTTGTGCGGTTGACGCCGTCGAGCACGGGCACGCCGCTGGCATCGACGCCGACGGGTTATACAAGTTATGCGAGCATCGGCCACTACACGCTGACGGGGACGATCGTCCCGGCGGCGCCGCAAATATTGGGGCCGCTGACGGCCAGCACGCCCGCGGGGGCGAATTTTAGCTATGCGATTGCAGCGACCAACTCGCCCACGAGTTATACGGCGGCGGGCCTGCCGACGGGATTAACGTGCGATGCAGGGTCGGGAGTGATCAGCGGCCGGGCGGCGGTAGCGGGCGTGTTCGCGGTCGCGCTGACGGCGACGAACGGCGTGGGCTCGGCCCAGGCGACGCTTACTCTGACGATCACGGACGCGGCGCCGGCGATCACGAGCCAGACGGGCGGCCGCACGACGGTGCCCGCAGGCGGGGTGTTGACGTTGCAAGTGGCGGCGATCAGCGCGAACGGCGCCGCGAGTTATCAGTGGAAACACAATGGCCTCGCGGTGGCGGGCGGGACAAACAGCACGCTCACGGTTCCCAGCGCGAGCGTCGCGGGCAGCGGTTATTTTCAAGCAGTCGTCACCAACGCGATCGGCAGCACGACGAGCGCGGCGATGTTTGTGCGCGTGGCTCCGGCGGTGGCGGAGGTGCTGACGTGGGGGAAAAACGATCACGGGCAGTTGAATGAGCCGGTCGCGCTGGAAGATGCGACGGAGGTGGTCGCGGGCACTTACCACGTGCTGGCGCTCAAGTCCGACGGGACGGTCGCGGCTTGGGGCGACGACAGCAAGGGGCAGACGGACGTGCCGGCGGATCTGAGCGACGTGGTGGAAGTCGCGGCGGGGAAATATCATTCGCTCGCGTTGCTCGCCAACGGCACGGTGCGCGGCTGGGGGCTCGGCACATCCGGGCAGACGACCGCGCCGGATGGGTTGTCGGATGTCGTCGAGATTTCGGCGGGCGATTACTATTCGGTGGCGTTGAAAGCGGACGGGAGCGTGGTGGCATGGGGCGACAACGCTTATGGCCAGCGGAACGTGCCGGGCGGTTTGAGCGGGGTGATCGGCGTCGCGGCGGGCGCAGCGCATGTGCTCGCGTTGAAAGGCGACGGCACGGTGACGGCGTGGGGTTGGAACGCGAACGGACAGGCGAGCGTGCCGGGCTCGCTCGCGGGCGTCGTGGCCGTGGCGGCGGGGACGAATCATTCCGTGGCGTTGAACAGCAATGGGACGGTGACGGCGTGGGGTGCGAGCACGTTCACGAGCGGCGCGAGCGCCCTGACGGGTGTGACCGCGATCGCTGCGGGCAACAATCACTCGCTGGCGTTAAAAGCCGATGGGACGGTGAGCGGTTGGGGCACGGATACGGATGGGCAGATTGCGGGCGGCGCCGGCGTGACGACGGTGGTGGGCGTGGATGCGGGGTTGTCGTTTTCCGTGGCGTTGCGCGATGCGACGGGGGACGTGGCGCCGACGTTCACCGCGCAGCCGGTTGACCGGGCGATTATCTCTGGCGGGAGCGCGACCTTCTCTGTGGCGACGAACGCTTCGACGGCGAGTTATGGGTGGGAGGTCGATTCCGGGAGCGGCTGGGAGGTGGTGGCGGAAGGGGCGCCGTTCAGCGGCGCGGCGACGACGACGTTGAGCATAGCGGACGTGACCACAGTGATGAACGGGTGGCAGTTTCGCTGTGTGGCGACGAACGCGGCGGGCAGCACGACGTCGTCGGTCGCGACACTGACCGTCGCGAAGGCAGCGCAGACGATCGCGTTCGAAGCGGTGAGCGCGAAGACGTTTGGCGATGCGGCGTTTGCGGTGAAGGCGACGGCGACGAGCGGGTTGCCGGTGGATGTGAGCGTCGTGAGCGGACCGGCGACGATGGCGAACGGGGTGGTGACGTTGACGGGCGCGGGCACGGTGACATTGCGCGCGAGCCAGGCAGGCGACGCGCGTTACGCGGCGGCGACGGATGTGAACGTGAGTTTCACGGTGGAAAAGGCGGTGCCGCTGCTGACTTGGGCCGCGCCGGCGGGGATCGTTTACGGCACGGCTTTGTCGGAAACGCAGCTCAACGCGACGGCGAGCGTGCCGGGCGTTTTCGTCTATTCGCCGGCGGCCGGAACAGTCTTGGACGCGGGGAGCGGTGCGGTGTTGAGCGTAACGTTTACGCCGGCGGAAACGGAAAATTATACGCGCGCGACGGCGACGACGACGATCGCGGTGGCGGCGGCGACGCAGACGATTTCTTACGCACCGGTCGGTGCGAAGACATTTGGCGATGCGCCGTTCATTGTGGCGGCGAGTGCGAGCAGCGGCCTGCCGGTGACGATCGTGGTCGCGGCGGGGCCGGCGAGCGTGGCGAATGGCGCGGTGACGTTGAGCGGGGCGGGCGCGGTGACGTTGGTCTTACGTCAGGCAGGCAATGCCAACTTTGCCGCGGCGCCGGACGTGCCGGTGATGTTTAGCGTGGCGAAAGACCAGCCTCTGCTCGCGTGGGAGGCGCCGGCGGCGATTGCGTATGGCACGGTGCTTTCGAGCGCGCAGCTCAATGCGACGGCGGATGTGGCGGGCACGTTTGTTTACGATCCGCCCGCGGGCACGGTGTTGGCGGCCGGCGAGGCGCAGGTGTTGAGCGTGACGTTCACGCCGGACGATGCGGCGGATTTTACGAAGGCGACGGCGACGACGACGATTACCGTGGCGCCGGCGGCGCAGACGATCGCGGTCGACCCGATCACGGCGAAGACGTTTGGCGATGCGGCGTTTGCGGTGACTGCGACGGCGACGAGCGGGTTGCCGGTGGATGTGAGCGTCGTGAGCGGACCGGCGACGATGGCGAACGGAGTGGTAACGTTGACGGGCGCGGGCGCGGTGTCGTTGCGCGCGAGTCAGGCGGGCGATCCGAATTTCAAGGCGGCGGATGACGTGGTCGTGAGCTTCACGGTGGCGAAGGCGGGGCCTGTGCTGACGTGGAGCGCGCCGGCGGCGATTGCGTATGGCACGGTGTTTTCGAGCGCGCAGCTCAACGCGACGGCGGATGTGGCGGGCACGTTTGTTTACGATCCGCCCGCGGGCACGGTGTTGGCGGCCGGCGAGGCGCAGGTGTTGAGCGTGACGTTCACACCGGACGATGCGGCGAATTTTACGGAGGCGACGGCGACTACGACGATTACCGTGGCGCCGGCGGCGCAGACAATCGCGATCGACCCGATCACGGCGAAGACGTTTGGCGATGCGGCGTTTGCGGTGACTGCGACGGCGACGAGCGGGTTGCCGGTGAGCGTGAGTGTCGTGAGCGGACCAGCGACGATGGCGAACGGAGTGGTGACGTTGACGGGCGCGGGCGCGGTGTCGTTGCGCGCGAGTCAGGTGGGCGATGCGAATTTCACGGCGGCGGATGACGTGGTCGTGAGCTTCACGGTGGCGAAGGCGGGGCCGGTGCTGATGTGGAGCGCGCCGGCGGCGATTGCGTATGGCACGGCGTTGTCCACGGCGCAGCTCAACGCGACGGCGGATGTGGCGGGCACGTTTGTTTACGATCCGCCCGCGGGCACGGTGTTGGCGGCCGGCGAGGCACAAGTGTTGCGCGCGACGTTCACGCCGGACGATGCGGCGAATTTTGCGGAGGCGACGGCGACGACGACGATTACCGTGGCGCCGGCGGCGCAGACGATCGAGGTTGAGCCGATCGCGGCGAAGACGTTTGGCGATGCGGCGTTTGCGGTGACTGCGACGGCGACGAGCGGGTTGCCGGTGAGCGTGAGTGTCGTGAGCGGACCGGCGACGATGGCGAACGGAGTGGTGACGTTGACGGGCGCGGGCACGGTGACGTTGCGCGCGAGCCAGGCAGGCGACGCGCGTTACGTGGCGGCGACGGATGTGGACGTGAGCTTCACGGTGGCGAAGGCGGTGCCGGTGCTGACGTGGAGCGCGCCGGCGGCGATTGCGTATGGCGAAGCGTTGTCCGCGACGCAGCTCAACGCGACGGCGAGCGTGCCGGGTGCGTTTGCTTACGTTCCGGCGCTCGGGACGACACTTGGGGCAGGAGACGGGCAGGTGTTGAGCGTGACGTTCACACCGGACGATGCGGCGGATTTTACGGAGGCGACGGCGACGACGACGATTACCGTGGCGCCGGCGGCGCAGACAATCGCGGTCGACCCGATCACGGCGAAGACGTTTGGCGATGCGGCGTTTGCGGTGACTGCGACGGCGACGAGCGGGTTGCCGGTAAGCGTGAGTGTCGTGAGCGGACCGGCGACGATGGCGAACGGAGTGGTAACGTTGACGGGCGCGGGCGCGGTGTCGTTGCGCGCGAGTCAGGCGGGCGATGCGCGTTACGTGGCGGCGACGGATGTGGACGTGAGCTTCACGGTGGCGAAGGCGGTGCCGGTGCTGACGTGGAGCGCGCCGGCGGCGATTGCGTATGGCGAAGCGTTGTCCGCGACGCAGCTCAACGCGACGGCGAGCGTGCCGGGTGCGTTTGCTTACGTTCCGGCGCTCGGGACGACACTTGGGGCAGGAGACGGGCAGGTGTTGAGCGTGACGTTCACACCGGACGATGCGGCGGATTTTACGGAGGCGACGGCGACGACGACGATTACCGTGGCGCCGGCGGCGCAGACAATCGCGATCGACCCGATCACGGCGAAGACGTTTGGCGATGCGGCGTTTGCGGTGACTGCGACGGCGACGAGCGGGTTGCCGGTGGATGTGAGTGTCGTGAGCGGACCGGCGACGATGGCGAACGGAGTGGTGACGTTGACGGGCGCGGGCACGGTGACGTTGCGCGCGAGTCAGGGGGGCGATGCGAATTTCACGGCGGCGGAAGACGTGGTCGTGAGCTTCACGGTGGCGAAGGCGGTGCCGGTGCTGACGTGGAGCGCGCCGGCGGCGATTGCTTACGGCACGGCGTTGTCCTCGACGCAGCTCAACGCGACGGCGAGCGTGCCGGGGACGTTTGTTTACGATCCGGCGGCGGGCACAAAACTTGAGGCGGGGGACGCACAAGTGTTGCGCGCGATGTTTACGCCGGAAGACAGCGCGAATTACGTCTCGGCTTCGCTCACGCGTGAGATCGACGTGAAGCTCATCGCGACGCAAATCATCACACAGCCGGTTTCCGTGGTCGTGGTGGAAGGGGAGAATGCGATTTTCCGGGTCGTGGCCACGGGCGCGCCCGAGCCAACGTTTCAATGGCAGAAAGATGGAACGCCTCTCACCGGCGCGACATCGGCGACGTTGGTGCTCGCAGCGGTGAGCGCAGATGATGCGGGGGCATTTACGGTAACGGTGGCGAATTCTGCACGCACGGTGGTGAGTCAGGAGGCAACGTTGACGGTGAATCCGATCGCGCCGGTTATTTCGGCCACGGATTTGTCGGCGGTGCAGGGCCAATCATTTGACTTCCAAATCAACGCCAACACGACGTCCGCGACGTATGGCGCGAGCGGGTTGCCGGCGGGGCTGACGGTGAACACCGCGACGGGCGCGATCAGCGGCACACCGACGACGACGGGCAGCTTCACGGTGACGTTGAGCGCCTCCAACGCGACCAGCAGCGACAGCAAACAGATCACGCTGACGGTCCAGCCACCGGCGCCGGTCATCACGAGCCCCGGCGCAACCGGCGGCCGCGTGGGCAGCGCGTTCACCTACACGATTGTGGCGTCCAACGGCGCCACCACTTACAGCGCGCCGTATCTGCCGGACGGGCTCACACTCAATGCGGCGACGGGCGAGATCACGGGTACGCCGACGACCGCGGGGACTTACCTCGTCGTCATCACCGCGAGCAACGTGACCGGCTCCGCGACGACGCAGCTCCAGATCACCGTGGAATCCGCCGCCAACGCGCCGCTCTACGCGGGCGCCACGTCGTTCAGCGCGGTGCAAAACACCGGCTTCGCACTGGTGCCGGCGTTCACGAACAGCCCCACCGGTTTCGCGCTCGCGAAGCTCGCCGACGGCACCGATTCGGTGCTGCCGACGGGCCTCACGTTCAACGCCACCACCGGCGTGCTCACGGGCACGCCGACGCAGGTGGGCGTCTTCACGTTTGCGCTCCGCGCCACCAACGCCGGCGGCAGTTCGACGGTCACGTTGACGCTCACGGTCAACCCCGCGCCGGCGGCGCCGAAGATCACCAGCGCGTCGAGCGCGATGGCGACGGTCGGCGTGGCGTTCAGCTTCCAACTCACCGCGAGCGCCACGCCCGCCGCGACGAGCTTCACGCTCGTGTCCGGCACGCTGCCCGCGGGCCTCACGCTCAACCCCGCGAGCGGCCTCATCTCCGGCACGCCGGGCGCACCGGCGCTCACGACGGTGTCGGTCGCGGCGACCAACACCGTGGGCACGGGCGCCGCGGCGCAACTGGTGTTCTCCGTGTCGCCGTCACCGACGGCACCGGCGATCACGTCGGCGCTCGTGGCCACGGGCCAGGTCGGCACCGCGCTCAGTTATCAACTCACGGCGTCGAACACGCCCACGTCGTTCACCCTTGTGTCCGGCACGCTGCCGGCGGGTCTCGCGTTTGACGGGGCGACAGGCGCGATCTCGGGCACGCCCACGACCGTGGGCCAGCGCCGCGTTTACTTCGCCGCGAGCAACGCCTCCGGCCGCGGCCTCGCGCTCGAAGTGCTCTTCAGCATCACCGCCGCGCCGACCGTGCCGGTGGTGACGAGCAACCCGACCGCGGAAGGGCAGGTCGGCCAGGCGTTCCTCTATATTGTCACGGGCACGAACACGCCGATCAGCTACGGCGTGACGGGCACGCTGCCCGCCGGCCTCGTGGCCGAGGAAGGCGTGATCTACGGTGTGCCCGCGCAATCGGGCACGGCGATCCTCACGCTGACCGCGACCAACGCCGACGGCACCGGCGCGGCGAAGACGCTGACGATCACGATCCGCCCCGCGCCTGCGACGCCGGTCATCACGAGCGCGCTCAACGCCTCGGGCCGCGTGGGCACGGCGTTCGCGTATCAAGCGACCGCGACGGAGAACGCGACCTCGTTCGTCGCGCTCGGGCTGCCCTCGGGCCTCACGATGAACAGCGCCGGCCAGATCAGCGGCACGCCGACCGCGGCGGGCACGTTCGGCGTGACGCTCCGCGCCACGAACGCCGCGGGCGCGGGCACGCCAGCGATCCTCTCGCTCGCGATCAACGCCGCCGCGCAAGCGCCGAAGCTCACGAGCGCCGCCGCGCAGGCCGGCAAAGTGCGCGTGCCCTTCACGTATCAAGCGAGCGCCGCGCCCGGTCCGATCACGAGCTACGGGTTGACCGGCACGCTGCCGCTCGGCCTCGCGTTCAACACCTCCACCGGCCTGCTCTCCGGCACGCCCGCCGAGTCGGGGGTGTTTGTCGTGACGCTGACCGCGACGGCCGACGCCGGCACGAGCCTCGGCCAGGACGTGGCGTTGTTCATCTCGCCCGCCGACGATGTGCCGGTGATCAACAGCTCCACGCGCGCCGACGGCACGGTGGACGCTGCGTTCAGCTTCACCGTCACCGCGACGAATCTGCCGGCCGCGCCGTTCCCGCCGTATGCGACGATCGACGCGATCGGGTTGCCCGACGGCCTCGCGATCAATCCCTCGACGGGCTTGATCCAAGGCACGCCGACGAGCGCGGGGACGTTCACCGTTTACCTCGCCGCGACGAATCTCAACGGCACCGGGCCGGTGCGCACGTTGACCCTCGTGATCAAACCCTCGCCGTCGGCGCCGATCATCAACAGTTCGCCGCAAGCCGCCGCGCAAGCGGGCGTGGCGTTCAGTTACCAGATCGGCGCGCTCAACGGCGCGACGGCCTACGAAGTGATCGGGGCGCCCGCGTGGCTCGGCGTCAACGCGACGACCGGCGCGCTCACGGGCACGCCGACGCTGCCGGGCACGGTGACGGTGCAACTGCTCGCGAGCAACGCGACCGGCACCTCGAGCCCGCAGACGCTCACGCTCACGATCGCGCCGGCGGCGAACACGCCGGTGATCACCAGCGGCCAGGCGGCCACGGGTGCGATCGGCGCGGCGTTCAGTTACCAGATTGCCGCGACGAATACGCCGACGAGTTACATCGCGACGGGTCTGCCGGAAGGTCTGGTCTTCGACGGTGCGACCGGCCAGATCACGGGCACGCCGCAAGCCTCGGGCGAGTTCCGCGTGACGCTCACAGCCGTCAACGCCCAAGGCCCGGGCGCCGGCGCCGCTCTCGTTCTCACCATTGTTTCCAGCGTGCAGTTCATCGACGCGGGCGGATGAAGGTGAAATTCCTCCGGAGCGTCGATTTTGTGAAATGGGCAAGCAGGGTGACGCGTGGGGCGCACGCTGACGCGCGTGGGCTTGATGTTAACGACGAGCTTCAAACCACCGCGCGGCGGAGCGCACGGTCCACCTGCGCGGCGTCAGGGCGATGCGCGGACGAGCAGCGGAGGTGGTGCGGACGTGGCGGAGTGAAATGCGCGACGGGAAAGGCGCGGCGCAGAAATGCGATTGCGGCGCAGTGGGAGGGTGACTTGATGCGGGTTTCCCCATGATTGAACCGCCGGGCCGGATTCGAGAATTTGTGGCTTCGTTCACTGACACGCTGCGGCTGCCGCGGGCGTTTTGGTTCGTGATCGGCGCGTTCGTGGTCGATTCGATGGCTTACTTCGGCGTGCTGACGCTGATGTCGAGCTACCTGTCGAGCGAGCTCGGCTGGGGCGACGTGGCGGCGGGAATCATGGTGAGTCTTTTCACCATGAGCATGACGTTGTTCATGCTGGGCTTGGGGAGTTTTGCCGAAGGCTTCGGCTTGCGGCGGGCGATTCTTGCGGCGCTGGCGTTGTGCACAGTGGGGCGGCTGGTTTATAGCGGAATGGGGATGGTGCACGGCGGCGTGGCCGTGACGGCGGCGGTGATCGCGGCGATTTTCGTGACGGCGGTGGGCGAGGCGATTTTGCAGCCCGTGTGCTACTCGGGCGTGAAACAATACACGGACGAGAAGACGAGCGTGATGGGTTACGCGTTGATCTATGCGATCATGAACGCGCTGATCGTGGCGGCGGGCACATTGTCGGCGTGGATCCGGCCGGCGGTGCAGGACGTGAAGGATGGCCACGCGACGACGGGCGGATTCGTGGGCTGGCTGGCGGGCGTGACGCCGAGCGGCATCGACGCGGTGAACTGGGTGTTCACAGGCGTGACGGCGCTGACTTTTGTGGGGTTCTTCGTCGTGTTCACGCGGAAGGCGGAGGCGGAGAAGTTGCGGCCGGACCCCGCGGAGGAGCAACGTCTCGGGGCGACGAAGCCGCGGCTCGCGCGGTTGAAGGAGTATTTCACGGAGGGACCGTTTCGGAATCCGAGATTCCTGTTTTTCATTTTCATGCTGCTGCCGGTGCGGACGTTGTTCGCGCACCAGTGGCTGACGTTTCCGCAATATATTCTGCGGGCCTACGACAAGGACGTGGCGGATCACATGGAGTGGCTGGTGAACTGGATCAACCCGGGTGTGATCTTCATCGGCGTGCCGCTGACGGCGGCGCTGACGAAGCGGATCAACGTTTATACGATGATGATCGTCGGTTCGCTGGTGAGCGCGCTGCCGACGTTTCTGCTGGTGGGCGGTCCGGATTTGACGCGGTTGATCACGTATTTCGTGGTGTTCTCCATCGGCGAAGCGCTGTGGTCGGCGCGATTTTTGGAATACGCGTCGGAACTCGCGCCGCCGGGACGCGTGGCGCAATACATGGGCCTCGCGAACATCCCGTGGCTGCTGGCGAAGGGCACGACGGGCTTTTACTCCGGCTACATGCTCTCGCGCTATTGTGCGGAAGGCGTGCCGCCGGCGCAGCAGCACACGGGCACGATGTTTTTGATCTACGGCTGCATCGCGATGTTGTCGCCGATCGGACTTTTCGCCGCGCGGAAGTGGGTGATGGCGGGATTGCACACGGCGCGGGCACCCGCGCGCGCGGCAAATTGAAGTCGGGTTGACGCGCGCTTGGGCCGGGAACCAAGCGGTCCGGGGCGGTTCTAGCACGACGAAGCACCGTTGGCGCAAGGACCTTGCGCAAGCGGTTTTCGTGCGCCATGCAGCCAAACCTTTCGATCATCGTTCCTCACAAAAACGACCCGGTGCGACTCGAGTCGTGCCTGGCCGGCCTGTCAGCGCAGGTGGAAAGCGGCGATGAGATCATCGTCGTCGATAATGGCTCGGGCGACCATGCGCGGGCCGCGGCGGAGGGCGCGTGTTGGCGGATGGGTGCGCGATTTTTTTCGTGCGATCGCGGTGGCTCTTATGCGGCGCGGAACGTCGGGATAGAACAGGCGAAGAACGACGTGTTCGTGTTCACGGACGCGGATTGCCGGCCGGCGGCGGAGTTTCTGCCGAGTTATCGGGCGTGGTTCGCGACGAAGCGCGCGCCGGCGATCGCGGCGGGTCCCGTGGCACTTGTGCCGAGGCGCGGCGGGCGGTTCAACGCGTGGGAGTGCATCGATCGCGTTTACGGCTTTCCGCAGGCGGAGATGGTGCAGCGCTCCGGCACCGCGATGACGGCCAATCTGGCGGTCTCGCGTGCGGCGGTCGAGCAATGGGGCGCGTTTGACGCGCGGCTGTTCTCCGGGGGCGACGTGGAGTTTTCGCGGCGGGTATCCAGCCGTGTGCCCGGCGGGATGGGCTGGGTGCCGGGCGCGACGATTTTGCATCCGACGCGTGCCACGCGCGGGGAGCACCTGCGCCGGATGATGCGCACCCACGAGGGGTTGGAGCGACTGGCACGGCAGGCAGGTGCAGTCGGCGCCACGAAAGGCACGGTGTGGCGGGCGGCGATCGGGCGCCCGAGCGCCCGCTGGAAGCAGATTTTGCACCTCGCGGACGCTAGTTTGCCGGCGAAGGCGTGGGCGCTCGTGTGCCTCGCGGATTTGCGTCTGGCGAGGATGCGCTACAAAGCGCGTTTACGGCGCGAACTTGATCTGGGTCGGCTGGCGCGGGAGGTGAACTGACGCTGCAGGTAGCAGCGAAAACGGCCGCGCCGCTACCGCCGGTGGTGGCGGAAAACGCACGCCCACCGTGATCGATTGAGGCGCACGCCGTGGGCGCGGCCGCGGCGGCGCTAACCTCGCGGGGCGTAAGCTTTTTGCTCCAAGTGGTGGGCGAGAAGGCGACGGAACGTTTTCAGGTCTTTCACGGCGCCGAGCGCGATGAGCTGGCTGGCGAGGTTGCCGACGGCGCTGCCTTCCAGGCTGAACGAGGCGACGGGGATGCCGGCGGCGTTCGCGGTGGCCTGGCAAAGGAGGCGGTTGCGGGAGCCGCCTCCGACCATCAGGATGCGTTGAAACCGGCGGCCAATCATGTGCTCGAATGCCTGGGCAGCGTGGGCGTGGCCGCGACCGATCGAGTCGCAGATCAGGCGGGTGTAGCCGGCGAGATCTTTGGGCGCGCGGAGTTTTCGTTTCTTCAACTGGGCGTCGATGGCGCGTTTCATCGAGTCGGGCGCGGCGAACGCGGGGTCGGCGAGATCGAGCAGGCCGGCGGGGGCGGGGAGTTTCTCGGCGGCGGCGATGAGGGCGGCCCATTCGCGGTCGTGGGACGGGCGGCGCGAGAAATCCTTCATCGTCTGCTCAAGGAGGAAGAGGCCGACGACGTTGGTGAGCGGGCGGTAGCCGCCGCGACCGGTGCGTTCGTTCGCGATGCGCGCGGCGAGGGCGTCGGCGCCGAGGAGCGGGGCGTCGTTTTCGAAACCGACGAGCGACCACGTGCCGGAGGAGAGAAACAAGTCGCCGCCGTTTTCCGCGGCGGGCATGGCATCGTAGGCGCTGGCGGTGTCGTGGCCGGGGACGGCGATGACCTGCGTGCCGGCAAGTTCGGGCAGGCTGCGCACGCGGCCGAGCTTGGTGCCGGACGTGATGGGTGCCTTGAACCATTCGGCGGGGACGCGAAAGTGGTTGAGGGCGGCGCGCGACCAGTCGCGGCCGTGGACGTCGAGGAGTTGCGTGGTGCTCGCGTTGGAAAGTTCGTTTTCCATCCGACCGCTGAGGAGGAAATTGAAGTAGTCGGAGAGCAGGAGGCAGCGCGTGGCGAGGTCTTCGATCGCGGGGCAACTGGCGACGGTCTCGGCGAGTTGGAGGGAGGTGTTGTAGAAAACGTTGGGGATGCCGGTGGCGGCGTAAACGCGTTCGAGGGCGGCGCGGGTGCGCGCGAGGCGTTGGAGGCCGGGCTGGGTGCGGGCGTCGCGGTAGGCGTGCGGCGGAAAGACGAGGCGGCCGGCGTCGTTGAGGAGCACATGGTCGCAGCCCCACGTGTCGACGCCGACGGAGGCGAGCTTCGCGCCGCGGGGCAGCGCGGCGACGGCTTGGCGGAGGCCGGTCTGCACCTCGTGCCAGAGTGCGCCGAGTTCCCAATACGCGTGAGGCCCGAGCTCGCGGTAGGTGTTGGGGAAGCGGTGGACTTCGGCGAGGGTGAGGCGTTGGCGGGACCAGGTGCCGAGGATGACGCGGCCGCTGGTGGCGCCGAGATCGACGGCGGCGGAGTAGAGGGCGGAAGGCATGGCGGAAAAATTCGGAGCGAGCAGACAAGCGGTGGACAAGCGAGGCAATGCGGGATTGCGGGCGCGCGCAGCGATCGCGATCGAAGGCGCGCGGCCAGCGGGGCGCGCTGGCGGTGGGAGAACAAGAGACGCAGCGCGCGCGATGATTACGCGTTGAGTTTGCCCCGCCGACCCGGATAGTCGCCGCCCAACATGGCTACTTCCGCTGACCCCAAGCACGTGGAGCCGTATATCGGCGCCGCGACCGTAATGAGGGAGTTCACCGCGCGCGCGGTGATTACCGGTGCGATCCTCGGGATGATCTTTGGAGCATCGTCCCTTTACCTGGTGTTGAAGGTCGGTTTGACCGTGAGCGCGTCGATCCCCGTCGCGGTGATTTCGCTGGCGCTGTTTCGCGGCCTGTCGAAGACGGGTCTGCGCGACGCGACGATTCTCGAACACAACATCACGCAGACGGCGGGCTCGGCGGGCGAGTCGCTCGCCTTCGGCATCGGCGTGACGATGCCGGCGATCCTGATCCTCGGCTTCGATCTGGAACTGACGCGCGTGATGCTGGTGGCGATGCTCGGTGGGTTGCTGGGCATCCTGATGATGATTCCGCTGCGGCGGGCGTTGATCGTGAAGGAGCACGGGACATTAAAATATCCCGAAGGCACGGCTTGCGCGGCGGTCTTGAAAGCGGGTGCCAACGCTGACGACAAGGCGCACGCCTCGCCGAGCGCGCAGGCGGAGATTCGCGCGGCGGCGGCGGCGGGGCTGGGCGCGGCGCCGGGGGCGAAGGCGATTTTCACGGGCTTCGGCGTGGGGTTGATTTACACGACGTTCAACATCGCGCTCAAGGGATGGAAGGATGTGTCGGAAAAAGTGTTTGGCGCGCCCTTCAAGGCGGGCTCGGTCAGCGTGGAAGTATCGCCGGCGCTGCTCGGCGTGGGCTACATCATCGGGCCGCGGATCGCGTCGATCATGTGTGCGGGCGGTGTGTTGAGCTACCTCGCGCTGATTCCGATGATCAAATTTTTCGGCGAGTCGATGACGACGCCCCTTGAGCCCGGCACGAAACTTATTTCCGACATGAGCCCGGGCGACATTCGCAGCGCGTATGTGCTCTACATCGGAGCGGGCGCGGTGGCGGCGGGCGGGATCATCAGTCTCGTGCAGGCGATGCCGACGATCTGGCACGGCTTGAAGGAAGGTCTGCGCAATCTCAACGGTTCGCGAGGGAGCACGCTGGCGCGCGACGAAACGCCGCGCACGGAGCGCGACCTTTCGCTGAAGTTTGTCGGCATCGGCGTGGTTTTACTGCTGTTGGCGATCACGTTCGCACCGTCGCTCGAAATGAATTTCCTCGGCGCGCTGCTGATCGTGTTGTTCGGATTCTTGTTTGTGACGGTGTCGTCGCGGTTGACGGGCGAGATCGGCTCTTCGTCGAATCCGATTTCCGGCATGACCGTGGCGACGTTGTTGTTCACGTGCCTCATTTTTCTCCTCGTGGGCTGGACGGGGCGGACGGAATACGTGACGGCGCTTTCGGTGGGCGCGATCGTGTGCATCGCGGCATCGAATGGCGGGACGACTTCGCAGGACTTGAAGACGGGCTTTCTCCTCGGGGCGACGCCGAAGCTGCAGCAGTGGGCGATCATGGCGGGCGCGGCGCTTTCGGCGGTGTGTCTCGGGCCGGTGCTGCTCGTGTTGAACGACGCTTCGACCGTTTACGTGCCGATCCACGAGATCGCGCCGGCGGGGCTGCATACGGACGTGGGAGCGTTGAAGAAGACGGAAGGGCTCAAGGGACCGCAGGCGCGGGACGATGCGAACAGTTATCTCGTGTGGCAGAAAACGGACAATGTCGGCGCGCCCGAGGGACGTTATCTGGTGAATCAAAAGGGCGAGGCGGTGTGGCTCGTCGATCCTGGCATCAACGGGACGCACAATCGCCGGCCTGACGGCTCGCTGGTGCAAAAGTTCGATGCGCCGAAGGCGACGCTGATGTCGTATATCATCAAGGGGATTCTCGATCGGAAGCTGCCGTGGGCGCTCGTGTTGCTGGGCGTGATGATTGCCGTGACGATGGAGATGTCGTTCGTGCCGGCGCTGGCGTTTGCGGTGGGCGTTTACCTGCCGTTGTCGTCGTCGTCGCCGATTTTCTTTGGCGGTTTCGTGCGGTGGCTGGTGGATCGGCGGATGCGGAAGAAGGCCGCTTACGCGGCGATGACGCCGGCGCAGTTCACGGAGGAGACCGACAAGAGTCCCGGCGTGCTACTGGCGTCGGGTTACATTGCGGGCGGGGCGATCGCGGGCATCATCATTGCGATCATGCAAGGCGTGCCGTGGTTCGAAGGGATCAACGACGGGATCACCACCTGGTCGACGGCGCACAATCCGTTTTTCGACGGGCCGAATTCGGATCTGTTGACGTTGGTGCCGTTCGCGGTGCTCTGCATTTTGCTATATTTGGTCGGCCGCGAAAAACTGCTGGCGGGGCGTCTGGCGGGTCCGATGTATGCGGGGCGGGCCGATGCCGAAGGCGAGCAGATCCCGCCCGGCGCGTGATTGAGCCGGGCGGTGAGGGCGTTCGAGAACTCGCACGTCGGCGCGGCCTCGACGAGCGCACGGCGCAAGGATGGCGTGCGGTGCGCTCGCGCGAGGCGGCTGCGCTTGGTGGATAATTCCGCACGTCAAGGCGCGGGCGGAATCGGCGGCGCGCTGTCGTCCATTTCCGGCCGCGGCGGGCGGTCGCCGTGGGGCGGGTGCGCGGGGCGAAATTCGTCCGGCGTAAGCTGGCCGTCGTGATTTTTGTCGAGCGTGAGCAAAGCGGTGGACGCGCGGGCGATTTCGTCGGCGGAAATTACGCCGTCGTGATTCGCGTCGAGTGCGACGAGCAGCGGCGGCGGAGGCGGACGGTGGCCGTGGGCGGAGTCGGGCGGCGACGGCGGTGCGGCGTCGGCCGGTTGGGCGGGAAGCGCGAGCGCCAAAAGCGGCAGCGCGCAGAGAAGGCGAATAGGATTCTTCATACGCCGTGAGGTTCGCACGCGGATGTTAAGCGTGGATGAACGGCGGTGCGGAAAATTGTTAAGCGAGTGAAAAGCCAGCGCGGGAGGCGCCGCGCAGGCGGATGATCAAGGCGCACGCGCGAGCTGGATCTCGGCGCCGAAGCCGTGAGGCGTGCGGTTGAAGAAGCGGACGTTGCCGCCGCACGCCGCGATGGAGGAACGCACGATCGCGAGGCCGAGGCCGGAGCCGCCCGTGTCTGCCGAGCGTGCTTCGTCGGGCCGGAAGAACGGTTCGCCGAGGCGGGCGAGCGCTTCGGGCGGCACGCCAGGTCCGTCGTCCTCAACGATGAGCTTGATGTGTCCATCGTCCGGCGCGGCGGAGAGAAAGACGTGACTGCCGGGGGCATAGCGCGCGGCATTGCGGAGGAGGTTGGCGACGGCGCGTTCGAGCAGCCGGGCATCCGCGAGCACGCGCAGGCTCGGCGCCACCTCGACGCGGCAGACGATAGCGGGTGCTTCGCGCATGTGAACGCGTTGCAGCAGCGGAGCGAGTTCCACCGGTGCGAGGCTGGCGGCGCGGGGCCGGAGCCCGGCCTGGGTGAACGCCATCAATTCGTTCACGAGCTGGCTCATGTGCTGCACCTCGTCGCGCACGTCGCCGAGGGGGGCGGTGGCGGCGGCGCCAGTGCGTTGCTCAAGAATTTCGACGGCGACCTGCAGGCGGCCGAGAGGTGAGCCGAGCTCGTGGGCGACGTCGCCGAGAAAACGTTTCTGGCCTTGTGCCTGAGTTTCGAGGCGGGCGGCCATGCGGTTAACGGACTCGCCGAGGTGACCAAGTTCGTCGCGGCGGCGGGTCGGAACGCGCGTGGTGAAATCGCCAGAGGCGATGCGTTCGGTGGCGGCGCCGAGCTGGCGCAGGGCGCGGCTGATGCCGCGGACGAGCGGGAGCCAAAACAAAATGGAAACCACCAGGACGCCGGCAGCGGTGAGGAACCACGGCGTGAGGTCGAGGAGGCCGAGGAGCGCGCGGAGCGAAGAGGAATGCACGACGAGACTCACGGGTTCGGGGCGGCCGTTGTGGTCGACGGGCGGCATGCGCACGATGAGCCACCAGGCGGCGGGTTCGCCGACGTGAAACAAATGCCGGCCGCGCGCGAGATTCCGGGCGTTGGCGCCGGGACGATCGGAGCGGAGGTCGGGCGGCGGAGCGGCGTCGTCGCGAGGAGGCGCATCGTCGTGGAACTCGTCGCGGTCGTGGCGGGGTGGCGGGCGCGAGCCAGGCGGTGGTGGCGGGAGACCGAGAGGCGGTGGAGGGCGGAGTAGTGCGATGACTTCGCGCGGGAGTTCGGGGGCGTGACCGGCCCGCGTTTCGCCGCTCTCGTTGGCGACAACCGCATAATCGAGTTGGTCGCTGAGCGGGAGGTGCGCGACGGCAGCGGTGGCGTCGTCGGTCGCGCGAAGTTCGGCGGCGAGGAGGTTGGCGGCGGCCTGGGCGCGTTCACCGGCGGGTCCGCGCACGAGAGCGTCGAGGCCCGAGGCGTCGGACGTGACGAACAGCACGCAAGCGGCGAGCGCGGCGACGAGGAGGAGGTTGAGCACGAGCCAGAGCGAAACCTTGAGCGAGAGGGGGAAGCGGACGTGCATGCGGAAGCGGGAGTGAGGCGAGCGTAGCAAGCGGCGGAGGAAAATCCCGCGGATTTACGCGGCCTTAACAATAAACCAGCCGACCCTCATGCAGGCTTAACTTGGGCGGAGTGAAATGGAGGCAACTTCTCCTCCCCATCATGAAACTTCGTTTTTCGCTTGGTGTTTTTTGTGCCGGGTTCGCGGTCGTGCGGTCGGCGGATGCCGCCGTCAGCGATCCGCTGGTGACGAGTTGGTTGACGGCGCCGACGGGCTGGTATGCGCGTCTGTATCAAAGTGACGCGGCGAAGGCGGCGGGCACGGCGGTGACGACGTGGAGCCGCGGTCAGACGAATCAAACGGCGCCTGTTTACGCGGGTGTGATGCAGGTTTCGTATTCGACGGGCTGGGTCTATCTGCGCACGAGTGGGCTAGGTTACCACGTGATGGGGCCGTGGTATCTCGACGCGGGGCACCTGCAGAATTTTCCGAACTTTCCTGGCAACACGGCGACGATTTATCGGTTTCCGCGGGTGCCGGCGGCGGCGGTCACCCACACGCTCACCAACGGCGGGGCGATCGGTTACTTCGTCGATGGCGTGGCGATGTTCGACAACCGCGACACGTTTTCCTACACGCATGCCTCGAGTCAGGACGCCACGCCCGTGAATGGCCTGCACGGTGACGGCGTGTGGAATCGCGATGCGTTCGTGAACGAAGCGGTGACGTTCGATCCGGCGTATGCGCATCAGGCGGGATCGCAATATCACTACCACGCCAACACGCCGGCGCTGCGGCACGAGTTGGGCGATCATGTGGATTTCAATGCGAACACGCGGACGTATCAGGAAAGCAGTGCGGCCGTGACCGCGCACTCGCCGATCGTGGGTTGGGCGGCGGATGGCTATCCAGTCTATGGGCCGTATGGCTATGCGTCGGCGATGGACGCGGGCAGCGGCGTGCGGCGAATGATCTCAGGCTATGTGAAACGCGACGGCACGCGCGGCACGATCAACCTCGCGAGCACCGGGCGCACGACGTTGCCGGCGTGGGCGGCGCGCGCGCAAAGTCGCAGTGCATCGCTCGCGCCGACGGTGCAGGGACCGGCGGTGAACGGCACTTACACGCTCGGACATTACCTCGAAGACTACGAATATCTGGGCGATGTGGGTGGCACGCTGGGAACGAATTTCGATCTCGACGAATACAACGGCCGGGAGTGCGTGACGCCCGAATTTCCGCAGGGCACCTACGCGTATTTCTTGAGCATCGAGGACGACGGCACGCCGAAGTTTCCTTACATTCTGGGGCGCTGGTTCCGCGGCACACCGGCGGGAGGGCCGGTGACAGCGTTGAGCGAGACGGTGACGGAATACGTGCGCGGCGCGCCGGCCGCGGCGATCGGAGTGATGGCCGGCGCGGCGGTGGGAGGCGGGGTGACGTTGAGTTGGAATTCGGCGGAAGGCGCGACGTATAAAGTCGAATCGTCGGCGGATCAGGCGGCGTGGACGACGCTGGCGGCGGCGGTCACGAGCGGGGGCGCGACGACGAGTTACGGGGCGCCGGTGGCGGGATATTATCGGGTGACGTTGGTGGCGATCGCCACGTATGACACGAACGGCCCGGTCGGCACGCCGGTGGGCACGGCGGGGATCGTGGCGTATGCGCCAACGGTAGCGCCGACGATCACCACGGCGCCGGTAAGCGCGACAGTGGCGGCAGGCGGAGAGGCGATGCTGGCCGTGGAAGCGAACGGGTCAGGGCCGCTCGCCTACCAATGGCGAAAGGACGGCGTGGATGTCGCGGCTGCGACAGAGGCGACGCTGACGATTCCGTTCGCGCAGACGAAAGACAGCGGAAGTTACGTGGTCGCGGTGAGCAACGCCGGTGGGGCGGCGACGAGTGCGGCGGCGGCGTTGACGGTGACGCCGACACCGACCGCAGCGACGGCGCGATTGATGAATCTCTCGACGCGCGCGCAGACGGGCGGCGCGACGGGCATGCCGATTGTGGGTTTCGTGCTGAGTGGGCCGGGAACGCGGACGATGCTCGTGCGCGCGGCGGGTCCGGCGCTGGCCAACTCGGGCGTGAGCGCACCGCTGGCGGATCCGAGTTTGTCGCTGGTCAGGGAGGGAACGCTGCTGGCGGCGAACGAGGATTGGAGCGCGAGCGACGCCGCGACGTTTACGGCGGCGGGCGCCTTCCTGTTTACGGCGGGCAGCAAGGATGCGGCGCTGGTGAGCGCGCTCGCGGGCGGGGTTTACTCGGCACCGGTGGGCACAGGCGGCGGCATGGGCGTGGCACTGGTGGAAGTTTACGATGCGGGCGGCAATGCGGTCGGACCGGCACTCACCAACCTCTCGAGTCGAACATTTGTCGGCGTGGGCGAACAGGTGGCGATCGCGGGTTTTGTGATCGGCGGCAGCGGGCCGATGCGACTGCTGTTGCGCGCGGCCGGTCCCGCGCTGGCGGCGTATGGCGTCGGCGATGCGCTCGTCGATCCGCGCGTGACGCTTTACGCGGGCAGCGCGGTGGTGGCGACGAATGACGACTGGAGCGACAACGTGGATGCGGCGACGGTTGCGACGACGGCGACGGAGACGGGCGCGTTTGCGTTGGCGAGCGGAAGCAAGGATGCGGCGATGATCGTGAGTCTGCCGCCCGGCGTTTATTCGATGGTCGTGGCGGGCGCAGGCGCGAATACCGGCACGGCGCTGGCGGAAATTTACGTGGTGCCGTGATGCGCGGCGGCGCGTCAACTGCTTACTCGGGGTCGTCGGGCGCGCGCATCATGTAGCCGGCAGAGCGGAGCGTGCGGATGAAGCGCGGGTTCTTGGCATCGTCGCCGAGCTTTTTGCGAAGCGAAGAAATGTGCACGTCGATGGAGCGGTCGAAAACGTCGTAGTTGCGGTCGCGGCATTCGTCGAGGAGGGCTTCGCGGGTTTTGACGCGGCCCCGGGCGCGCGCGAGGCTCGCGAGCAGGTCGAACTCCACGGGCGTGAGCACCAAGGGCGCGGCGTCGAGCACGGCGCGACGGGCGTCGAGGTTGACGCGCAGAGGGCCGACGGTGAATTCTGCGCGCGGTGCGTCGGCGGCGGCGATGGTGCGTTGGCTGCGACGGAGGACGGCGCGGAGGCGGGCGAGGAGTTCGCGCGTGGAAAATGTTTTAGGCACGTAGTCGTCGGCGCCGACTTCGAGTCCGACGATGCGGTCCATCTCATCGCCGCGCGCGGTGAGCATCAGCACGGGAACGTCGACGCGCGCGCGGATGCGTTTCAGGACTTCAAAGCCGTCGAGGCCGGGGAGCATGACGTCGAGGATGACGGCGTGCCAGGACTCGGTGGTCGACGTGGCGCGGTCGACGCCGTCGGGACCGGTGTGCGCGGCGGAGACATCGAAGCCGAGTGGCGCGAGATAGGCGGTGACGAGCCGGCAGAACTTGCGGTCGTCGTCGATCATGAGCACGCGGGTGCGGCCGGGATCGGGGGCGGCGTCGGTCATGGGGGCGTTGTGCGGGAGGGCGCGGAGCGGCGCAACTTTTGTTCGCTTAACAGGGGCTTAACAATTTTCCGAAGGCTCCTCATACGGGCTTAACTGCGAACGGCGAGAGTGAGGCATGCGCTGGTTCGCGTTACTTGTGTTGCCGGTGGGGTCGTCGCAGGCGGCGGAGCTGACGATGCGGGTGGCGTTGCGGTGGGGCGGCGAATCGCTGGCCGTGCCGTCGACGGAGGTGCGCACGGACGCGGGGATGAAGTTGCGGGTGACGCGGCTGGCGGCGTTGCTGTCGGGCGCGGTGTTGACGAAGAGCGACGGGACGGTGGTGCGGCTCGACGGGCAATTTGGTTTTATCGACGCGGAGTCGGGGCGGCTGGCATGGACGTTGCGCGGCGTGCCGGCGGGCGACTATGCGGGACTCGGTTTTCAAGTCGGCGTGCCGACGGCGGTGAACCATGCCGATCCCGGACAGTGGCCGGCGGGGCACGCGCTGAATCCGCTGGTGGACCGGCTGCACTGGAGCTGGCAGGGCGGCTATGTGTTTTTCGCGCTGGAAGGACGCTGGCGTGACGGGGCGACGCCGGACACGGCGACGGAGCGCGGGTTTTCGTATCACGTGGCGACGGAGGCGCGTTTGATGAGGGTGAATTTCGTGGCGGCGTTTCGCGTGGAGGGTGCGACGACGGTCACATTGGCGCTGAATGTGGCGCGGGTTTTGGCGGTGCCGCAATGGGCGGCGGCAGGCAACGAGAGCACGCATTCGGCGGTCGGCGATGAGCTCGCGCCGAAGCTGGCGAACGCGTTCAGCCGCGGGTGGTTTTGGCTGGGCGCGGAGGAGGCGTCGCGTGCGGCGAACTCGGCGCGCGTCGATGAAGCAGCAGAAGCGCCGACGGCGGTGGCGGGCGATGCGAAGAGAGGAAAAGCCGCGGGCGCGAAGCCGCGGGCATTTGTGGTGCCGGCGGGGTTTCCGCAGCCGGATTTGCCGCAGGACAATCCGTTGACGGAAGAAGGGATCGCGTTGGGAAAAGTGTTGTTCAACGACCGGCGGCTGTCGGCGGGCGGGCAACAGTCGTGCGCGAGCTGCCATGCGCCGGAGCGTGGGTTCAGCGACGACGTGGCGCGGAGCCGCGGCGCGAACGGCGGAGTGGGCGAGCGGAATGCGATGCCGTTGCTGAATCTGGCGTGGAGTCCGGCGTTTGCGTGGGACGGCGCGCAGCCGCGGATCCGCGATCAGGCGCGGGCGGCGATGTTGAATCCGCGGGAAATGGCGGCGGACGAGCACGTGGTGCTGGCGACGCTCAATGGTGATGCGGTGTTGCGGGCGCGTTTCGCGGTGGCTTTCGGGCCGGGTGAAATCACGGCGGACCGGCTCGGCCGGGCGTTGGAGCAATACTTGCTGACGCTGGTGGCGGCGGACTCAAAATTCGACCGGGCGATGCGGGGAGAGGAAACGTTGACCGCCGAGGAGCAGCGGGGATTTGAGTTGTTCGCGACGGAATACGATCCGGCGCGCGGGCGCAGGGGCGGCGATTGCTTTCACTGCCACGGCGGCGCGTTGTTCACCGATTACGCGTATCGGAGCAACGGATTGGAGCGCGTCTCGGGCGATGCGGGGCGCGCGCGGGTGACGGGGCGCGAGGAAGATCGCGGGAAGTTCAAGACGCCGTCGCTGCGCAACGTGGCGTTGACGGCGCCGTATATGCACGACGGGCGGCTGAGGACGCTTGAGGACGTCGTCGCGCACTACGATCACGGCGTGCAGCGGGGGGCGTCGCTCGATCCCAATCTGGCGAAGCATCCGCTGGCGGGGATGCAACTGCCGTCAGCGGATCAGGCGGCGCTGGTGGCGTTTTTGCGGACGTTGACCGAGAGCGCTTCGGTGGGCGCGGGCGGAGAACGGCGCGCGAGAGCGGCGGCGCGTTGAAACGGGAGAGGCAGCACGGCGCCGGGAAGAGCGGCGCCGTGGGCGCGAACCGCGCGGATCAGGCTTCGTTGACGACCGGATTGGTGAGCGTGCCGATCTTCCCGATCTCGATGCTGACGGAGTCGCCGGCTTTGAGCCAGAGCGGGGGCTTGGCCGCCATGCCGACGCCTTGGGGCGTGCCGGTGAGAATGACGGTGCCGGGGACGAGCGTGGTGCTGCCGCTCAGGTAGGCGATGAGCGCGGGGACGTCGAAAATCATGTCACTGGTGGTCCAATCCTGCACGCGCTGGCCGTTGAGAATCGTGGCGATCTTGAGCGTATTCGGATTGGTGATTTCGTCGGTCGTGACGAGGCACGGTCCAAGCGGGGCGAACGTGTCGAAGAACTTGCCGCGGCACCATTGGCCGCCGCCGAGCCGGATCTGGTGATCGCGGGCGGAGACGTCGTTGGCGCAGG
Source organism: Horticoccus luteus (assembly GCF_019464535.1). Lineage (GTDB taxonomy): Bacteria > Verrucomicrobiota > Verrucomicrobiia > Opitutales > Opitutaceae > Horticoccus > Horticoccus luteus. The sequence goes on from NZ_CP080507.1 coordinate 1,093,915, forward strand.
TGTAGCCGAGGACGTAGTCGAGGGCGTTTTCGCGGGAGACGTTTTTGCAAGGTTTGCCGATGACGACGGCGAGTTCGCATTCGTAGTCGACCTCGTGGCTGGCGAGGCGGGTGGGGATTTCGATCGGGTCGCCGGGGTTCTGCGTGGCGTTGATGCCTTTGACGAAGAGGATGGGGCGCTCGGGGATTTTCGCGCCGGTTTCGGCGGCGTGCTGCCGGTAGTTGAGCCCGATGCAGAGGATCTGCGTGGGGGCGATCGGCGCGAGGAGCTTGCCGGGGCGCACAGGGCGATCGGTGACTTGGTAGGAGCCGAAGATGTCGCCGGAAATTTCGCGGGCGGAGCCATCGGGCTGGAGAGCGGCGTAGGCGGGGCCTTGGGGCGAGAGGTGACGAATGATTTTCATGAGAGGGAAACTCAGCTAGCCGTGGGCGCGTCAGCGGGGCAAGGCCGCGTCGGGTCTTTTTTCGAGCCACGCGCGGGGCGGGTGGCCGAAGCGGGCGCGGAAGAGCCGATAGAAATGGGAGAGATCGCCGTAGCCGCTGGAAAAGGCGGCGCCGACGACGGAGTGACGTTGCGCGCGCAGCAGTTGCGCGGCGTGGGTGAGGCGGCGTTCGGTGAGTTCGGCGAGGAAGCTGCGGTCGGTAACCTCGCGAAACAGTTTGCTGAACTGGCGGCGGGAGAGGTCGGCTTGGGCACAGGCGCGTTCGAGGCTCCACGGTTCGTAGAAGGTGGCGGCGAGTTCGCGGGCGACGGTCTCGACGCGGCGGCGGGCGGCGTCGGAGGAAAGGCCGGCGGGCCGGCGGGCGAGGGCGACGAGCGCGTTTTCCGCGGCGGCGCGGATGACGATTTCACGGCCGAGGCGCACGCCGGCCTGCTCGACGACTGCGGCGCGCCAATATGTTTCGAATTGTTGGGCCCAGGTCCGGCCAGGGCGCAACGCGGCAGGACGTGCGGGAGTGAGTTTTTCCCAGAGCGAATCGAGGCCGGGGACACTGCGGACAAAATCGCGCGAGAAACACAAGAGCAGCAGCGTCGCGGGCTCGCTGTCGGTGATCTTGTGGCCCACGCCGGCTGCCACGCAGACGACGGTGCCGGCGGGAGCGTGGACGGGCGTGGCGTCGCCTTTGATCGAACAGGCGATGCGGCCGTGGAGGACGTAGATGATCTTGTGAAACGGGTCGATGCGCTCCGCCATGTGGAAGCGCGGCCCGTGCACGCTTTCGACGAACGCGACGCCGTGAGGAGGGAGTTCGACGGGGATGGGGCGGGAGACGCTCATGCAGGTGAAACTCAACTAAAATGCCCAATCTGCGAAGGTGGCCAAGCCCGATGTGCCAAGACGCACGAGGATTTGAATGGTAGGATGCTTCGCCTCATCGCCCAACCCCCCTTTTTCGCATGGCCGATTCTTTTCCTTCACCTGTCACTGGCACGGCGCCCGGTTTCGCGCGCGCCGTCGTGGCGTGGAGGTGGACCAGCCGCGCGAGGCGGATGAGCGCAGCGGTCGGAACATGGCGAGGTTGAACGAATGAACCGACTGGCGGAACGACTCGGCGCTTCCAGCGACTTCCTGATCGGAGTCGAGTTGGTGTCCACGCGCGGAGGCCTTGATCAGCCGCACGCGGCGAAGACGTTGTCCCTGGCGCGCGACCTTGCTGGGGCGGCGAGCATCGACTGGGTGTCGATCACAGACAACGCGGGCGGCAATCCGATGCTGGCTGCGTCCGCGTTGGGCGCACCATTGCGCGATGCCGGGCGGGAGGTGGTGATCCATTTGTCGTGCAAGGATTTTAATCGCAACGCGCTGGAGAGCGAGGCGTGGCGGCTGGCGAGCGAGGGGTTTCAGAACATTCTGGTGCTGACGGGAGATTATCCGGGGCACGGGGTGGGTGGGGGCGGCAAACCGGCGTTCGACATCGACGCGATCGGTTTGCTCACGCTGCTCGGCCAGATGAATGCCGGGCTGGACGTGACGCGCGAGGGGGCGAAGAAGGCGGTGCGACTCGAGCCGACGAAGTTTTTTCCGGGCGCGGTGGTGACGAATTTCAAGCTGCTCGAGAACGAAGTGATTCCGCAGTTGTTGAAGATGGAGCGGAAGCTCGCGGCGGGCGCGCGTTTCCTGATCAACCAGATCGGTTACGATTCGCGCAAGGTGCACGAGTTGATTGCGTGGATGCGGCGGCGCGGTCACGGGCACGTGCCGTTGATTGGAAATGTTTATGTGCTCAACCCGGGCGTGGCGCGGGTCTTTCGCGCCAAGAAAATTCCGGGCGTGGTGATCTCGGAGGAGCTCGGCGATATCTGCGAGGCGCAGCGGGCGGCAGCGGACAAGGGCAAGGCGTTTTTCCTCGAACTGGCCGCGAAGCAAATCGCGATTTACCGCGGGCTCGGTTATCGCGGCGCGTATCTGGGCGGGGTGCATTCCGTGGCGGAGATCGAGCGCGTGCTGGAAATCGAGCGCGGGTTTGCGCCGGACGATTGGAAGCAGTTTGCGCGGGAGATCCAGTATTCGCGCCCGGGCGAATTTTTCGTGTTTGCGCGCGATGAGAACACGGGTCTCGCCAATCCGGAAAAGCTGGAAGCGACGTATGCCGCTTCGCTGGGCGCGCATCCGCGGACCCAGAATGTCACGTTCACGTATCGATTTTCCAAGTTTGCGCACGAATTGATGTTCACGCCGGGCAAGGGCCTGTGGAAGGCGGGCGATGCGCTGTGCGCGAGCGCGAAGGATCCGCTGCAAGGGCCGGCATGGATGAGGGCGATCGAGCACACGAGCAAACGCCTGATGTTTGACTGCCGCGATTGCGGTGACTGTTCCCTCTCGGAGATGGCGTTTCTGTGTCCAGAATCGTCGTGTGCGAAAAACCAACGCAACGGTCCGTGCGGGGGCACCCGGGATGGAAAGTGCGAGGTTTACGACTACGAGTGCATTTGGTCGCGCGCTTACGAGCGCCTGAAATTCGAGGGTCGCGAAGACCAGTTGCTCGCGCACACTCCCGCGGTGCAGGATCAGAGTCTGCGTTATACGTCGAGCTGGGCCAACACCTGGGCCCGCCGCGACCATCTCGCCAAACACCCTCCGGCCAGCCTCCCACCGATCAAATCCTGAAGACGGCACTCGAATTCGTTCTCCGCATTTTTAATCTATGAATATGTCAAAGCCCACCAACCTCGAAACGAAACTCCAGCAGTATGCCAGCCCCGTCGATATGTTGCGACATTCGACGGTCGGCGGCATCCAGTTCCCCATCAAGTCAGAGTATTCGAACTGGCGCGACGAGCAGGAGGCGTGGCAGCACAGCGTGATCCTTTTCGACCAGTCCTTTCACATGAAGGACGTCTACGTCGAGGGTCCCGACGTCAAACGGCTGATTTCCGATGTGGCGGTGAACTCGATGGCGAATTTCGGCGCCAACAAGGCCAAGCAGATTGTGGCCTGCAATTACGACGGGCGCGTGATCGGCGATGCCATTCTTTTCGGCCTGTCAGATGAAAAATACAGCGTGGTGGGCCGGCCGTCGGTGCCGAATTGGGTCGAGTTCAACGCGCGCACAGGCAACTACGACGTCAAAGTCACAGTGGATGAATGGGCGATCTATAACAAGGGCCAGCGCCTGCTCTATCGTTATCAGATTCAGGGTCCGAATGCCTTGGAACTGATCAAGAGCGTGCACGAGGGTCCGTTTCCCGACATCAAGTTCTTCCATCTGGGCGAACTGAAGATCGCGGGGCACAAAGTGCGCGCGCTGGGGCACAACATGTCACGCATGGGTGGCCTGGAACTGCACGGTCCGCTGGCGGAAGGGAAAGCGGTGCTCGACGCGATCCTGGCGGCGGGACCGAAGTTCGGCTTGGTGCAAGGCGGCAGCCGGTCTTACGCGACGGTCTCGCCGGAGAGCGGCTGGATTCCGTCGCCGATGCCCGCGATTTACGCCGGCGAGAAGATGAAGCCGTATCGCGAATGGCTGCCGGCGGAGGGTTTTGAGGCCACGGCGTCGCTCGGCGGCAGTTTTTCGTCCCCGAATATTGAAGACTACTATCAAACGCCGTGGGATCTCGGCTACGGGCGGCACGTCAAATTTGACCACGACTTCATCGGCCGCGCGGCGCTGGAAAAAATCGCGGATCAGCCGCATCGCCGCAAAGTCTGGCTGCGCTGGAACAACGACGATGTGTTGAAGGTTTACGCCAGCCAGCTCCGGCCGGGCGACCGTTACAAATACATGGAAATGCCGAACGCCTACTATTCCCTGCTGCCGTTCGACAAGGTGATGGTGAACGGCCGGATGGTCGGTCTTTCGACTTACACGATCTACACGGCGAACGTGCGCGGGTGGTTCTCTCTGGCGATGGTGGACGACAATCTGGCTGATGGGGCCGAGGTGTCGGTCGTCTGGGGCGAAGAAAACGGCGGTTCGCCGCGGCCGATCGTCGAACGCCATGTGCAAACCGAAATCCGGGCGACCGTTTCCGACAACCGGCTCAATCTGCCGTGAGCGCGTCCGCCCAAGCCCGGCTGCGGCTCATCGCGTCGTGTCCTGACCGGACTGGAATCGTCGCCCGCGTGGCGACGTTTCTGGCCGAGCGCGGGGCGTCGATCACGGAGGCAGCGCAATATAACGATCCGCGCAGCGAGATGTTTTTCATGCGCTCGGAATTTGTGATTGGCGGCGATGCGGAGGTGCTGGCGCGGCTCGAAAAGGAGTTTCAACCCATCGGAACGGAAATGAAGATGGCGTGGCGGATGGTGGATGCGCAGCGGCGGCAGCGCGTCGTGCTGCTCGTGAGCAAGTTTGACCACTGTCTCGCCTACCTGCTGCACCGGCGAAAAGTGGGGGATCTGGAGTTCGACGTGCCGTGCGTGATTTCGAATCACGAGGACCTGCGGTCGCTGGTCGAGTGGTATGGCATTCCTTATCATTACGTGCCCGTGCCGAAAGAATCGGCGGGCAAACAGGCGGCGTTGGAGAAGACGGCGCAGCTCATTTCGGAGGCCGAGCCCGACACCATCGTGCTCGCGCGTTACATGCAGATCTTTCCGCCGTGGTTGTGCGAACGCTACCGCCATCGCGTGATCAACATTCATCACAGTTTCCTGCCGTCCTTCGTCGGCGGGAAGCCGTATCACCAGGCCGAGGAACGCGGCGTGAAGCTCATCGGGGCGACGTGTCACTACGTCACCGAAGAACTCGACGCCGGTCCGATCATCGAGCAGGACGTGGTGCGCATCCGGCACAGCGACACGATCAAGGACATGATGCGCTTGGGGAAAGACGTGGAGAACGCGGTGTTGTCCCGCGGGCTACGTTATCACCTCGAGGACCGGGTGCTCGTGCACGGGAACAAGACGATTTTGTTTTCGGGCTGAGTGATCCGACTGACTACGCGGGCGCGACGGTGGTTTTACGACCGTCGCGCCGCGCAGAGGATTTTTCGACGGAGTAATTCAGGCGGAGCGCGTCCGCCCAAGAGGCGTGTGTTGACGGAACCGCGGCGTGCGGCGGATGCTCAGCGTCACGCCGGGGTTTCGGCGTAGGCTTCCATCCCCACGCACGAGCAGACGAGGTTGCGGTCGCCGTAGACGTTGTCGACCCGGCCGACGGCGGGCCAGAACTTGCTGGCGCGCGTGTGACGGTCAGGGAAGGCGGCTTGTTCGCGGGAGTAGGGCCGCGTCCAGGCATCGTTTGCGATCACGAGTGCGGTGTGCGGCGCATGTTTGAGAACGTTGTTGGACTTGTCGGCGCGTCCGTCGGCGACGGCTTGCATTTCCCCGTGGATCGAAATCAAGACGTCGCAAAAACGGTCGAGCTCGGCCTTCGTTTCGCTTTCGGTCGGCTCGATCATCAATGTGCCGGGGACGGGAAACGACATGGTGGGGGCGTGGTAGCCGTAGTCCATGAGGCGTTTCGCAACGTCTTCGACTTCGAGGCCGTGCTTTTTCCACGGACGAAACTCGAGGATGCATTCGTGGGCGACGAGGCCTTGAGCGCCCCGATAGAGCACGGGGAAATGCGCGGCGAGGCGTTGCGCGATGTAGTTGGCGTTGAGGATGGCGATCTTCGTCGCGGCGGTGAGTCCCTCCGGACCCATCATGCGGATATACATCCAGGAAATGACGAGGATGCTCGCACTGCCAAACGGGGCGGCGGAGACGGCGCCGGGCCGCGGAGCGCCGCCGGAGCGAGGGGGAGTGAAAACGTGACCGGGCAGAAACGGCCGGAGGTGCGCGGCGACGCCGATCGGGCCCATGCCGGGGCCGCCGCCGCCGTGCGGAATGCAGAAGGTTTTGTGAAGGTTGAGGTGACAGACGTCGGCGCCGATAAAGCCGGGTGAGGTGAGGCCGACTTGCGCGTTCATGTTGGCGCCGTCCATGTAAACCTGGCCGCCATGGGCGTGGATGATGGCGCAAATGTCCTTGATCGATGTTTCGAAGACGCCGTGCGTCGACGGATACGTGACCATGAGCGCGGCGAGGTTGGCTGCGTGCTGGGTGGCTTTGGTGGTGAGGTCGGCGACGTCGATGTTGCCGTTGGAGTCACAAGCCACGGCGACGACTTTGTAGCCGCACATGGCGGCGCTCGCCGGATTTGTGCCGTGGGCGCTCGTGGGGATCAGGCAAACGGTGCGATGACCTTCGCCGCGGGATTGGTGATAGGCGCGGATGGCGAGCAGGCCGGAATATTCGCCTTGTGAGCCGGCGTTGGGCTGGAGGGAAACGGCGGCAAAGCCGGTGATTTCGGCGAGCCAGGTTTCGAGGTCGGCGAAGAGTTTTTGGTAGCCGCGCGTTTGTTCGCTGGGGGCGAAGGGATGCAGTTTGCCGAACTCCGGCCACGACACAGGAAACATTTCGCTGGTGGCGTTGAGTTTCATCGTGCAGGAGCCGAGCGAGATCATCGAGTGGCAGAGGGAGAGATCCTTGGCCTCGAGGCGCTTGATATAGCGGAGCATCTCGTGCTCGGTGTGATAGCGGTTGAAGACCGGATGCTCGAGGTAGCGCGAGCTGCGGGCGTGCGGCGTCGCGTAGTCGGAGGCGGTTTCTGCCGCGAGGAGGGTGGAGAGATTTTCGCCGAAGATCGTCGCGTCGCCAAAGAAGCCGAGCAATTGAGCAACATCGGCGAGCGTGGTGGTTTCGTCGAGGGAGACGCCGACGTGATAGGCGTCGAGGGAACGCACGTTGATTTTTTTGGCGTGCGCGGCGGCGTGGACGCGCGCTGCGGAGACGTTGCCGATGGTGAGGGTGTCGAACACGGGCTCGGCGTTGACGGAGGCTCCGAGTTGCACGAGGCCGCGGCGGAGGAGCGCGATGAGCGTGCGCACGCGTTGGGCGATTTGGCGCAGGCCGGCCGGACCGTGGTAAACCGCATACATCGACGCCATCACGGCGAGCAGAACCTGGGCGGTGCAAATGTTGGAGGTGGCCTTGTCGCGACGGATGTGTTGCTCGCGGGTGCCGAGCGCGAGGCGCATGGCGGGGTTGCCTTGGGCGTCCTTGGAAACGCCGACGAGCCGGCCGGGCATCTGGCGTTTGTAGGCATCCTTCGTGGCGAGGAAACCGGCATGCGGACCGCCGAAGCCGAGGGGGACGCCGAAGCGTTGCGCGGAGCCGACGGCGACATCGGCGCCGAATTCGCCGGGCGCACGCAGGAGAGTGAGTGCCAGCAGATCAGTGGCGACGACCGTCAGCGCTCCGGCGGCGTGCGCGCGGACAAAGAAATCCGCGAAATCGTGAATGGACCCCGTGGTGTCGGGGTATTGCACGAGCACGCCGAAAGGGGTGAGGGCGGCGAGATCGACGGTGCGGTGATCGCCGACGACGACTTGGACGCCGAGCGGTTCGGCGCGGGTTTGCACGATGTCGACGGTCTGCGGATGGCAGGCGGACGAAACGAAGAAGGTGCTGGGCGCCTGGCTGTCGCCGAGTTTGACGCGGTGGCAGAGCATCATCGCCTCAGCTGCTGCGGTGCCTTCGTCGAGCATGGAGGCGTTGGCGATTTCCAGACCGGTGAGTTCGGTGACGAGCGTTTGGAAATTCAACAAGGCCTCGAGGCGGCCTTGGGAAATTTCGGCCTGGTAGGGCGTGTAAGCGGTATACCAGCCGGGGTTCTCGAGGATGTTGCGCTGAATGACGGGAGGGACGGCGGTGTCAGAATAGCCAAGACCGATGAAGCTGCGGAAAATTTGGTTTTGGGTGGCGAGGCTGCGGAGCTCGGCGAGGGCGGCGCTTTCTCCCAAGGCCGCGGGCAACGCGAGCGGGCCGCGGCGGATGGCGGCCGGCACGGCGGCGTCGATCAAGGCGTCGAGAGATGGTTGCGAAAGGATGGGCAACATCGCGGCGATCTCGGCGGCGGCGGGACCGAGGTGGCGGCGCGGAAAGGTGTCGGTCGGAGCGAGAGCCTCGCGGGAGATGGACATGCCTCCACGCTAGAAGCCGGCGCTTCCCGCGCAATCGCGTTTCGATCCGGCGGTGTTTAAGGTGTTGTTTTTGGGAGTGAAGCCGCTGTGTTGACCGACCGTTCGCATGAGTGCCGAGACGTTTTCCACCCGCGCCCAGCGAGCTGCCTACATTGATCGGCGGCTGGCCGAGCTTTATCCAGCGACGCCGGTGCCGTTGACGCATCGCGACGCGTTTACGTTGCTCATCGCCGTGCTGCTTTCAGCGCAGTGCACGGATAAACGCGTGAACGAAATCACGCCACGGCTGTTCGCGCGGGCCGACACGCCGGCGGCGATGGCCAAGGTGCCGGTCGAGGAGATCCAGGCCATCATCCGCCCGTGCGGGCTTTCGCCGCAGAAGGCGAAGGCGATCAGCGGGCTTTCGCGCCAGTTGCTGGAGCGACATGGAGGGGAAGTGCCGCGGACGTTTGCGGACTTGGAGGCGTTGCCCGGCGTGGGGCACAAAACGGCATCGGTCGTGATGGCGCAGGCGTTTGGCGTGCCGGCGTTTCCGGTCGACACGCACATCCACCGGCTGGCGCAACGCTGGACGTTGACGAACGGGCGCAACGTCGAGCAGACGGAGGCGGATTTGAAAAAATTGTTTCCGCGTGAGCATTGGAACGCGTTGCACTTGCGGATTATTTTTTACGGGCGCGAGCATTGCACAGCGTATGCGTGCGATGGCACGCGTTGTGAGATTTGCGCGACGTTGTTTCCGCGACGGACGCGGGCGGTGAAGACCCGCAAGTGAGGGGCGCGGGGGCTTGGGGCCGAGGCGGTCGGCGGAGTTCCGCGGCGCGGAATCCCAAGCCGAAAATCGCTGGCCGACGCGTTTGGCGAAAAGGTGATTGATTCGCGGCGAACGAGTGTGCACGTTTTCGCCCCTGTTTCGGACGCTTAGCTCAGTTGGTTAGAGCACCTGCTTCACACGCAGGGGGTCGTTGGTTCGAGTCCAATAGCGTCCACCATTTTTTGCACGGGCTTCGGCCGTGCGGCGCGCGACCAAGTTAGGAGAGAGAGTCGCGTTGGCTCCGACTCCGTGGCGATGGAACCGGTCCCGCCAAAACCCTTGCATCCGGAAGCGCGGAGGATTCATTTAACGATTCCTCGCGTTCGCGGGGTTTAATCAGAAATCAATCATTACAAGACACGGAAAGTAATCCCATGGCTGTCAAAGTTGCTATCAATGGTTTCGGGCGGATCGGCCGCCTGGTGTTTCGCGCACTCGTCGAGCAGGGTCTGCTCGGCTCGCAACTCGACGTAGTTGCCGTGGGCGATATCGTTCCCGCCGACAATCTGGCTTATCTGCTGAAATACGACTCCACGCAGGGCCGCTTCAACGGGACAGTCACTTCGAAAAAATCGGCCGCCGACAAGGCCGAGGACGACGTGCTCGTGGTCAATGGCCACGAGATCAAGGTGGTGAGCGCGAAGGACCCGTCGGGGTTGCCTTGGGCGCAGCTCGGGGTGCAGCTCGTGATCGAGTCGACCGGCTTGTTCACCGACGCTGAGAAGGCCAAGGGGCATCTCACGGCGGGCGCGAAGAAGGTCATCATCTCCGCTCCGGCGAAAGGTGAGGACATCACGGTCGTCATGGGCGTGAACGACGACAAACTGGACGTGGCGAAGCACAACATCATCTCCAACGCATCGTGCACGACGAACTGCCTGGCACCGGTGGTGCACGTGTTGCTCAAGGAAGGTTTTGGGCTCGAGGAAGGTTTGATGACGACGATCCACTCTTACACCGCGACGCAAAAGACCGTCGACGGCCCGTCGAAGAAGGATTGGAAGGGCGGACGTTCCGCGGCGGTCAACATCATCCCTGCCACGACCGGCGCCGCGAAGGCGACCGCGCTCGTCATCCCAGCAGTGAAGGGCAAGCTGACCGGCATGTCGTTCCGCGTGCCGACGCCGACCGTCTCGGCGGTTGACCTGACGGTGAAGACAACGAAGGCGACGTCGTACAAAGAAATCTGCGAAGCGATGAAACGCGCCAGCGAGACCTACCTGAAGGGCATTTTGGAATACACGACCGACGACGTCGTCTCGTCGGACTTCATCCACTGCAAGTCGTCGTCTATTTTCGACGCCGGCGCCGGCATCGAGCTGAATCCGACGTTTTTCAAGCTCGTGAGCTGGTATGACAACGAGTGGGGCTACTCCAACCGCGTGGTCGAGCTCAGCAAGAAAGTCGCGGCGCAGCTCTGAGTTCGCGCTTACGAATCCACACCTCTAGTTGAACCACAGAGGCACGGCGGCGGAGAGAGGCAATGTGATCTCTGCGCCCCGCGGTGTCCTGTGGTTCTTTTTTTTCCCACCATGCCGAAGTTTCAAACCATCCGTGATCTCAACCTGAACGGAAAGCGCGTGCTCATTCGCGTCGATTTCAACGTGCCGCAGGACAAGGCGAGCGGCGCGATCACCAACAATCAGCGCATCGTCGCCGCGCTGCCCACGATCAACTACGCGTTGGAGCAAGGCGCGTCGGTGGTGTTGATGAGTCATCTCGGCCGGCCGGATGGGAAGGCGAATGCGAAGTATTCCCTGAAGCCGGTGGCGGCAGAGCTGGAAAAGCTGCTGGGGCGGCCCGTGGCGTTTGCGGCGGATTGCGTCGGCGCGGAGGCGGAGCAAGCGGCGGCGGCGCTCAAGCCGGGCGGGGTGCTGCTGCTGGAGAACCTGCGTTTCCACCTCGAGGAGGAGGGCAAAGTGAAGCAGGAGGATGGTTCCTCGGTGAAAGCGGATCCGGCGAAGGTGGCGGCGTTTCGCGCGAGTCTTTCGAAATTGGGCGACGTGTATGTGAACGACGCTTTCGGCACTGCGCATCGCGCGCACAGCTCGATGGTGGGCGTAAATTTGCCGCAGAAAGCAGCGGGATTTTTGATGGAGGCGGAGCTCAAAGCGTTTGCGTCGGTGCTGGATCATCCGCAGCGCCCGTTGCTCGCGATACTCGGCGGCGCCAAGATCGCGGACAAGATTCCCCTCATCAACAATCTGCTCGAGAAAGCCGACGAGATCATCATCGGCGGCGGCATGGCGTTTACGTTCAAGAAGGAACTCGAGGGCATGGCCATCGGCGACAGCCTTTACGATCCGGAAGGGGCCAGAATCGCGAAAGACCTTTTTGCGAAGGCCGCCGCCAAGGGGGTGAAGATTCACCTGCCGGTGGACTTCGTGGTGGCGGACAAATTCGATCCGGAGGCGACGACACAAATTGTGGACGATCAGGCGGGCATTCCTGCGGGGTGGATGGGCCTCGATGCGGGCCCGAAGTCGCGCGAGCGGTTCGCGGAAGTGATCGGGCGGTGCAAGACGATCATCTGGAACGGGCCTCCGGGCGTGTTTGAGTTTGCGAAGTTCGCCGAGGGCACGAAGGCAATGGCGGCGGCGATTGCGGGAGCCACGGCAGCGGGCGCGACGACGGTGGTCGGCGGGGGCGACACCGCCACGGCGGCCAAGAAAACCAAGGTCGCCGACAAGGTCACGCATTGCTCCACGGGTGGCGGCGCCAGTCTCGAATTCCTCGAGGGCAAAGCCTTGCCAGGGGTGGCGTTCCTCGAAAGCTGATTTCTCCAACCGAGCGGGGTGACCGCGGGTGCGAACCTTAAACGCTTTCCGGTCTTTCTCCTCGCTACGCACGGTGCACTTCTCGCTACTTCTTCATCATGTCTTCGCGCAAAAAACTCATCGCTGGTAACTGGAAAATGAACAAGACGTCGGCCGACGGCATGGCGCTGGCGCGTGAAATCGTCGTCGAAGTGGGCAAGTTAAACGACGTCGAAGTCGTGTTGTGTCCGCCGTTTACCGCGTTGGAGGCGGTGGCGAAGGAGATCGATGGTTCGCAGGTGAAACTCGGCGCGCAGAACATGCATCCGGAGCCCAACGGGGCGTTCACGGGCGAAATTTCCGCGCCGATGTTGCGGGCGCTGTTCGCGACGCACGTCATCCTCGGCCACAGTGAGCGGCGTGCGTATTTCGCGGAGACGGATGCGTTCATCAACGAGAAGGTGATCGCGGGGTTGAAGCATCAGTTGCGGCCGATTTTGTGCGTGGGTGAGACCCTCGCGGAGCGCGAAGCCGGCGACACGCTGAAGGTCGTGCAGACGCAGCTCGAAGGCGGCCTCGCGGGAACGAACAAGGACCAAGCGGCGAGCCTCGTGATCGCCTACGAGCCGGTGTGGGCGATTGGCACGGGCAAGGTGGCGACCAGTGAGCAGGCGCAGGAAGTGCACGCGTTCATCCGCGGCTTGCTGGCGAAGCTTTACACCGAGCCGGTGGCGCAGCGGATGCGGATTCTTTACGGCGGCTCGATGAAGCCGGCGAACGCGGCTGAACTGCTCGCGCAACGCGACATCGACGGCGGGTTGATTGGCGGCGCGAGTTTGGAAGCGCGCAGCTTTGTGGAGTTGATCAAGATCGCGGCGACGGCGCAGTGAATCCACGCCGTCGGGGTGGATCACGGCGGCGACGGACTATTTTTCCCGTGCGATCAACTCGCGGGTGAGCGTGGTCAGGAAACGCGTATCGGCGGCCACGCGAGCCAGCGCGGCGATCGCGCTTTCGGTGCGCTCGACGGCGATGCCGCGGGCGGTGGCGAGCCCGTGAAGTTTCACGTAAGTGGTCTTGCCCGCTTGGGCGTCTTTGCCGGCGGTTTTGCCTAAAACGCCCGAGCTGGCCGTGGCATCGAGGATGTCGTCCACGATTTGAAAAACGAGGCCGATGTCGCGGCCGGCAACTCGCAGGGCGGCGATGGCGGGTTCATCGGCCTGCCCGACCAGAGCGCCGAGCGCGAAAGCGGCTTCGATCATCGCGGCGGTTTTGTTGCGATGGATGAACTCGAGGTCGTCGGCGGTGGCGTCGGCGTTCTTTTCGGCGAGGAGATCCTCCATCTGCCCACCGATCAGGCGGCGGCTGCCGGCGGCGTCGGCGAGTTCGGCGAGGAGCGCGCGCGCGAGGGTGGAATCATCGGCGTAGTTTCCCGCGAGCAAGGCGAAGGCGTGCGTGAGCAGGGCGTCGCCGGCGAGGAGCGCAGTCGCTTCATCGAAGGCTTTGTGCGCCGTGGGACGGCCGCGGCGGAGGTCGTCGTTGTCCATGCACGGGAGGTCGTCGTGGATGAGCGAGTAGGTGTGCACGCATTCGAGCGCGACGGCCGCGGGGAGGGCGCGATCGTCGGTGATGCCGAAGAGTTCGGCGGTGGCGAGCACGAGCACGGGGCGCAGGCGTTTGCCGCCGGCTTGCATACTATAACGCATCGCGGTGTGCAGCCGCGCCGGGCGGGCGTCCGCCGCGGGTAAATGGAGATCGATCCCACGCTCCACGCGGGCGACCAGGCGTTTCATTTCGGCGGCGAAATCCATGAGCAGGTCTGGGGTGCGGGAAAAGGATGGCGGGCGCAATCCTGCAGCACGACGGCCGGCGCTTCGGCGCGAGAAGAGTCTCGCCAAGAATCGGGTCGGCACCCATAACGCGGACGAATTTATCATGCCGACTTACGAGTATGTCTGCCCCAAATGCGGGCACGAATTTGAGCAGTTTCAATCCATGCGCGACGAGCCGCTGAAGAAGTGCCCGAAGTGCAAGAAAATGGGATTGAAACGACTGGTCGGGAGTGGGGCGGGGCTGATTTTCAAAGGCAGCGGCTTCTACATCACCGACTACAAAAACACGGCCGCCAAAACGGATGCAGCCAACGCCGCCAAGGCGGCGAGCCCGAAGACCGAAGCTCCCAAAAGTGAAGCTCCGAAGTCCGACGCGGGCACGAAAAGCAGCGGCGGAAGTGAAAAGTCGGCGGCGAAAAGCAGCAGTAAAACGGCAAAATAAGTCTTTATGTGCGCACACTCCTCCAGTGATGAAGGCGGCAGTCTCACCGGCGTAATCGTCGCAGGTGCCGTGAGTGTGGTGGTGGGCGTGGCTCTATGCGTGGCCGTCATGGTCCTGACGCCGGTGCCCATCGTGAAAGCACGGCCGGCGGATGCGGCGGCGGGCGCAGTCGTTTACATTTCCGGCACCGCGGATCGCAGCCGGGGAGCAGACTGGCAGGGGAAGGAGCGGGACTTCATCGCGGGGACGTCCGTCAAAGTGGTGGAGGACGAATTGAACCTCGCGGCCGCGGCGCAGACGAAGCCCGACGCAGCGAGCGCGCCACTCAACTTTCGCATTCGCGACGGCGTTTTCCAGGTTGGCACGCCGCTCACGATTCCGGGCTTGGGGCAGACGGTGATTTTCCAAGCGCGCGGTGGATTCGCGCGGCACGGCGACCGTTTCGCGCTGGACGCGCACGAGGTTTATCTGGGCGCCTGTCCGCTGCATCGGTTGCCGGGGGCCGCGGGGTTGGTGATGAACCGCATCGGCGCGAGCGCGCGGACGAGTTTGCCGGCGGAATTTCAAGCGGCGTGGTCGCGCCTGACCTCCGTGTCGATCGAAGGCGACACGCTGCAACTCGCGAGCCAGTGAGCGCGGTGCGTCCGGCGGCGCCGGCGGGGGAAGAACTTGCAGGCGTCGAGACGTTGGCCGCATAACCGGGCGCGTGTCGAAAAGCCTCAAGAACATTGGCATTGTCTCTGCGCTGACGGCGATTTCGCGCGTGCTGGGGCTCGTGCGGGATCAGTTGAGCGCGGCGATTTTTGGCACGAGCGTGATGAACTCGGCGTTCATCACGGCCTTTAATCTGCCGAATCTTTTTCGGCGGCTCCTGGGCGAGGGGTCGTTGACGGCGGCGATCGTGCCGACGTTGCAGGAGGAGTTGCACGAGAGCGGCCGGCCGGGGGCTTACCTGTTGCTGAGCAAAGTCACGAGCTGGCTGCTCGTGGTGACGGGAACGCTGGTGTTGCTCGCGATGATCGCGTTCAGCCAGTCACGGCTGCTGCCGGGGCATGACGAGAAATGGTATCTCGCGGCCGATCTGACGGTGATTCTGTTTCCGTATCTGGCGTTTGTGTGCCTCGCGGCGGCGTTCAACGCGACGCTGAACGTGTTTCAACGTTTCACGGAGCCGGCGTTGTCGCCGATCTGGCTGAACGTGACCATGATCATTTCGCTCGGCGGCGCGGGGTTGCATTGGGCGGACACGGATTTGGGGCGGATGCATTGGTTGTGCGCGGGCGTGCTGGCGGGCGGATTTTTCCAGATGGCGGTGCCGGCGGCCGTGTTGATGCATGCGGGTTGGCGGCCGCGTCTGGACTTGGTGGCCTCGCCGCGGTTGAGAGAGATCGGGCGTTTGATGGCGCCGGGGCTGTTTGGGACGGCGATTTATCAGATCAACGTTTTCGTTTCGCGGCTGCTCGCGTTTTCGTTGAACGACTCGGCGGCGTCGGTGCTCTTTTATGCGAACCGGCTGGTGGAGCTGCCGATCGGGGTGTTTGCGATCGCGGTGGCGACGGTGGTCTACCCGCTGATCGCGAAACATGCGGTGCAACGCGACTTCGCCTCGATGGCGGAAGACTACCAGAAAGGCATGCGGGTGATTCTCGTGATCAACGTGCCGGCGGCGGCGGGTTTGGTGCTGTTAAACGAGCCGATCGTGCGCCTGCTGTTTCAACGCGGGGCGTTTACGGCGGAGGATACCGCGCACATGGCGCCGTTGCTGGCCCTGTTTGCGCTGGGCATGCCGTTTTTCTCGGTGGTGAGTCTGACGACGCGTTCGTTCTATGCGATGAAGGACATGCTGACGCCGGTGATCGTAGCGGGCATCAGTTTTCTGGTGAATCTGGGCCTGAGTCTGCTGCTGATGCGGAGTCTGGAAGCGGCGGGGTTGGTGCTGGCGAGCACGGCGGCGATTGTTGTGCAGACGATCATTTTGCAGGCGTGGCTGGAAAAGCGGCTGCCGCAGTTGTCGTTCGCGCCATTGTGGAAGAGCGCGTGGAAGATCGTGGCGGGGACGGCGGTGATGGGCGGCATCGTGGTGGGCGGCCGCCATGCACTGAAGCGAGTCCTGCCGCCCGGGCATGTGCTGGATCTCTCCGTGGTGCTCGGCCTGATCGTGGTGGGCGCGATCAGCTACGGAATCGTGCTCTGGGTTTTGCGGATCGAAGGACGCGAGGACTTCGAAAAGATGCTGGGACGCTTGCGGGGAAAAAAATGAAGGGCGGATGTTCGCGGGCGGAGGAGAGCGCGTGGCGAGGCGGGAGGAGCGGAGCGTGAGACGCAGATTTTCCGCTTCGTCCGCTGGCGCCCGGCCGCAAAACGTATTTGGTCAGTCCTCAATCACGTTTCCTCTTTTGTATGTCCCATCTTTTTGACGCGTTACGAATCAAAGACATCACGTTGCGCAATCGCATCGGCGTTTCGCCCATGTGCCAGTATTCGTCGGACGACGGCGTGGCGAACGACTGGCATCTCGTGCATCTGGGCTCGCGGGCGGTGGGTGGCGCGAGTCTGGTGATCGCGGAGGCGACGGCGGTAGTGGCGGAAGGCCGCATCTCGCCAGGAGACGCCGGGATCTGGGCCGACAAGCACGTGGAACCGCTCGCGCGGATTAATCGCTTCGTGAAGGCGCATGGGGCGGTGCCCGGCCTGCAAATCGCCCATGCCGGGCGGAAGGCGAGCGCATCACGCCCGTGGGAAGGCGATGCGCATCTGGCGGACGACGCGGGAGGCTGGCCGACGGTGGCGCCGAGCGCGGTCGCGTTTGGCGGCGCGTTGGACAAGGTGCCGGCGGCCTTGAGTCGCGAGCAGATTCGGGGCGTGCAGCAGGCGTTTGTCGCTGCGGCGCAGCGGGCGCTGGCCGCGGGCTATGAGTGGCTGGAGTTGCACGGCGCGCACGGTTATCTGGCGCATGAATTTCTGTCACCGCTAGTCAACGCGCGGACCGACGAATACGGCGGGAGTTTTGAAAACCGCATCCGCTTCGTCGTGGAAATGACGCGCGCCGTGCGGGCGGTGTGGCCGGAGCGGCTGCCTTACGCGGTGCGACTCTCCTGCACCGATTGGGTGGAGGGCGGTTGGGACATCGAACAATCGATCGAACTCGCGCGGCGATTGAAGGCGGAGGGCGTCGACTTGATCGATTGCAGTTCAGGCGGGGCGGTGCCGCGCGTGAAGATCCCGGTCGGTCCGGGCTATCAGGTTTCCTTGGCGGAACGGATTCGGCGGGAGGCCGCCATCGCGACGGCGGCGGTGGGGATGATCACGGAGCCGGCGCAAGCGGACGAGATCGTGCGCGCCGGAAAAGCCGACATGGTATTGCTCGCGCGGGAGATGCTGCGCGATCCCTATTGGCCGTGGCATGCGGCCAAGGCGTTGGGCCACCGCGACGCGATCAAGCCGCCGGTGCAATACGAACGCGCGTTTTGACGGACGCGGCTCCGGAATTCATGAACGCGCTCTCAAGCGAACAACTGGTCGCGCAAATGCGCTGGCGCTACGCTACGCGAAAATTCGATCGCGCGAAGAAGGTGCCGGACAAGGACTGGGCGGCGCTGGAGGAGGTGCTCGTGTTGACACCGTCCTCCATCGGTTTGCAGCCGTGGAAGTTCATCGTCGTGACGGACCAGGCGGTCAAAGACCGGCTGGCGGTGGCGGCATGGAACCAGGCGCAGCCGGCAGACTGTTCGCATTTCGTGGTGTTCGCCGTGCATCGCGATCTCGGGACGGAGCACGTGGATCGCCACGTGGCACGAATGGGCGAAGTGAGAGGCCAGCCAACGGAAGCGCTCGGCAAATTTCGCGAGATGGTGATCCGCAATGTGGACAAGGAGCGGGCGTCGGGCCGGCTCGATACGTGGCAGACGCATCAACTTTACATTGCGCTAGGCAACTTCATGACGGCGGCGGCAATGCTGGGCGTGGATACGTGTCCGATGGAAGGATTCGAGCCGGCGGAGTTCGACAAGATCCTCGGTCTGGAAGGGACGGCGTTTGCGACGGTGGTGAGTTGTGCGGCGGGCTATCGGGCCGCGGACGATCGTTTCGCGACGATGACGAAGGTGCGGTTCAAGCCGGAGGACGTGATTGTGCGGGTGTGAGCCCGGCGGAAGAGGTGCGCCGGCGGCGCAAGGCCGGCAGCGCACTGCCGAAAAGGATCAGCGTCGCGCCGAGGAGTTCGTGCGGGGTGAAGTGCTCGTGGAAAAAGATCCCGCCGCCGACAGCGATGCCGAGCGGGACGAGCATCTGCAGCACCGAGCCTTCGCCGACGGGCAGGTCGAGGAAAGCGCGGGTCATTAGGATCTGGCCG
Organism: Horticoccus luteus; assembly: GCF_019464535.1. Taxonomy (GTDB): domain Bacteria; phylum Verrucomicrobiota; class Verrucomicrobiia; order Opitutales; family Opitutaceae; genus Horticoccus; species Horticoccus luteus. The sequence goes on from NZ_CP080507.1 coordinate 1,112,522, forward strand.
AAACCGGAGCAGAGCGCCGCGATGACCATGAGGGCCCACGCGGCGGCGGGATGCGGACTCCAGTGCAACAGCGCGGGACCGGTGCAAAGCAGGAGGCCGTAGGAGCATTGCGCGCCGAAGATCGTGGCGGTGTGTTCGCCCGCCGCGTGCAGTTGGCGAATCATCACGACGATGTAGGCGGACGCGAACGCGGTGAAGATGGCGATCCAGTCGTAGAAGCCGAGGCCGGCGCCGCGACCGAAGGGATCAGTCAGCAACGCGAGGCCGACGAGAGCGGCGGCACTGCCCGCGGCGAGGAGGGGACGGAAACGTTCCCCGAGCAGGAAGACGGCGAGCAATGCGCCGAGCACCACGTAGGTGTTGTTGATGAACGTGGCGCGGCCGGCGCCGAGATGGACGACGGTGAGATAGTAACCGTAGACGCCGAGCGCGCCGAGGGAGCCGCGCAGGATGAGCAGGCGGCGTTGGTAAAGATGACGCGGTTGAAAGGCGGCGGGGCCCACGCCGTAAACCGTGAGGATCAAGCCCAGCCCGATGGCGAAACGCACGGAGGCGAGGAGCCAGACGTCGACAGATTGCACGGTGCCGAGCGCGCGGATGAGGAGCGCGTTGGCGGTGAAGCAAACGGCCGAGCCGAGCATGGCGAGGAGGCCATGGCGGTGGCGGGAAGTGGAAGCAGACGCGGTCATGGAAGTGGAGGCCGAGCGGCGCGGGCACAAAAAAACCGCGCCGGGCAAGGCGCGGTTGCGAGAGCGGAGATTGAAAATGGATTCAACTCGCGACGCACCGACGCCCCGGCACGCGGAGAGCGCGCCAGACGCGAACCGAGCGACGAAGCGATTTGATCATGGGCGGAACGTTGGGAAAGCTGCGCGGCACAGGCAAGAGCCGTTTACAGCGCATGGATCGCGCTCTTGCTGACGGCGAGGCCAGCTTCCTTGACGGCTTCGCTCATCGTGGGATGCGCGTGAATCGTGCGGCCGAGATCTTCGGCGCTGCCGCCGTATTCCATGTGCGTGACGACTTCGCTGATGAGTTCGCCCGCGCCGTGGCCGAGAATCTGCGCGCCGAGAATCCGGTCAGTCTTGGCGTCGGCGATGATCTTCACGTAGCCATCGGTGGTATCGTTGGCGATGGCGCGGCCGTTGGCGGCGAAGTTGAATTTGCCGACGTTGACAGCGCGGCCGGCGGATTTCGCGGCGTCTTCGCCGAGGCCGACGCTCGCGACCTCAGGCGCGGTGTAAACGATGGCGGGAACGAGATCCCAATTGATGTGGCCCGCTTTGCCGGCGATCCATTCGGCGACGGCCACGCCGTCTTCCTCGGCCTTGTGCGCGAGCATCGGGCCGGCGACAACATCACCGATCGCCCACACGCCGGGAGCGGTGGTTTTCAAGTGCGCGTCAACTTTCACCCGTTTCTTTTCGTCGAGCTGCACGCCGGCTTTTTCGAGGGCGAGACCATCGGTGAAGGGGCGGCGGCCGACGGCGACGAGAACTTTATCGGCGGGGAATTCGAGTTTTTTGCCATCGCGCTCCGCGGTGAGCGTGCCGTTGGCGAAGCCGGTGACTTTGGCGCCGGTTTCGATTTTCACGCCCTGCTTCGTGAGGAGGCGGGTGAAATTGCGCACGATGTCGTCGTCGTAGGTCGCGATGATTTTCGGCAGAAACTCCACGACGGTGACCTCACTGCCGAGGCGCGACCAGACGGAGCCGAGTTCGAGGCCGATGGCGCCGCCGCCGACGACCACGAGTTTTTTCGGGACGGTGGGGAACGCGATCGCGTGATCGGAGGAGACGACCGTGGCGCCGTCGAACTTCATGAATGGGAGCTCGACGGGAGCGGAGCCTGTCGCGATGACGACGTTTTTGGCGGTGAGGCGGGTGCGAGGTGCGGGCACTCCGCCGGCATCAGCAGGGGCGACTTCCACGGTATTCGCCGAGATAAAGGCAGCGGTGCCGGTGACGACGGTGATCTTGCGGGCTTTGGCGAGTTGCGCGACGCCGCCGACGAGCTTGGTGACGACGTCGTCCTTGCGTTTGAGAAGGGCGGCGAGGTCGAGTTCGACAGTGGGCAGTTTGATGCCGTGCGCGGCGGCGTGGCTCTTCGCGAACGTGAATTGCTCGGAGGAGTGGAGGAGCGCCTTGCTGGGAATGCAGCCGACGTTGAGACACGTTCCTCCGAGAGAGGGGCGTTTGTCGATGAGCGCGACTTTGAGGCCGAGTTGAGCGGCGCGAAAGGCGCAGACGTAGCCGCCCGGGCCGGCACCGATGACAATGAGATCGAATTCAGAAGCCATGAAAGGAGCGAGGGTTGGATGGCCAGCAGCAGAGCGGCGGAGAGGTCGGCGGCGAAATGCGCGCCACTTTGGAGGCAGAGGCGCGCGCGCCGAGGAACGGTTAGATTCCGATCACGAGCCGCGCAGGGTCCTCGATGGCCTGCTTGATCTTCACAAGGAAGGTGACGGCTTCGCGGCCGTCGACAAGGCGGTGGTCGTAGCTGAGCGCGAGATACATCATCGGGCGGATGACGACCTGACCGTTCAGCGCGACGGGGCGTTCGTTGATGGCGTGGAGGCCGAGGATGGCGCTCTGTGGCGGGTTGATGATCGGCGTCGAGAGCATGGAGCCAAAGATGCCGCCATTGGTGATGGTGAAGACGCCGCCTTCGAGGTCGGCGAGGGTGATCTTGCCGTCGCGGGCGCGTTTCGCGACATCGCCGATGGCCTTTTCGATGCCGGCGAGATCGAGGGTTTCACAATTACGCACGACAGGGACCATGAGTCCGCGCTCCGTGGAAACAGCGACGCCGATGTCGTAGTAGTGATTTTCGATGATGCTGTCGCCGTCGAGTTGGGCGTTGACGGCGGGCACTTCCTTGAGGGCGTGCACGACGGCCTTGGTGAAGAACGACATGAAGCCGAGCTTCACGCCGTTTTTCTTTACGAAGTCGTCCTGATACTTGCTGCGCAGCGCCATGACGGCGGAGAGGTCGACCTCGTTAAACGTGGTGAGCATCGCCGCGTCGTGTTGGGCCGCCACGAGGCGTTGGGCGATTTTCGCGCGCAGAGGGGTGAGTTTGCGACGTGTCTGGCGTTCGCCTTTGGCGGCCGCGGGTGCCGGGGCAGGAGCCGCAGACGGGGTGGCGGCGGGCTTCGCGACCGACGTGGGCGCGGGGGCAGCGGCGGGCTCGTCGGGTTTCTTTTCCGCGGCGGCCAGAATGTCGCCTTTGGTGACGCGGCCGGCTTTGCCGGTGCCGCTGACGGTGGCGGGATCGATGCCGCTCTCGGCGGCGATGCGGCGCACGGCGGGCGAGACGGGAGTGTCGGCGGCGGGAGCGGCCGGCTGGCCCGCCGGAGCAGGAGTTGACCCGGAGGCGGGAGCGGTGGCGGCGGCCGCCTCGGTGTCGATGCGGGCGACGACTTCGCCGATCTTCACTTCGGCGCCGGTCTCGGCGAGGAGCGTGATGCGGCCGGCGGCTTCCGCGGTGGCTTCCGAGGTGATCTTATCGGTTTCGAGTTCAAACAGCGGCTGGTCTTTTTTGACCACGTCGCCATTGGCGACATGCCATTTCGCGATTACACCGGACACGATGGATTCACCCATCGGGGGGATTTTTACGTCGAGAGCCATGAGAAAAGGTGGGTGGGGGAAATGAAAACGCGGATGCGTTACGCAGTTAGCGCGTCCTTGAGGAAGGCTTGCAATTCAAGTTTGTGCAACGCCAGGGAGCCGACGGCGGGCGACGCGGAAGCATCGCGGCCGGCGTAATGCGGTTTCCGCCCGAAGATGGTTTCCAACTGCGGTGCGATGTAGCTCCAAGCGCCCATGTTTTGGGATTCTTCCTGGCACCAAACGAGGCGGGCGTCGGCGTATTTTTGCGCGATTTCGGCCAGACGTTCGGTGTGCAGCGGGTAGAGTTGCTCGACGCGCACGAGGGCGATGTCGGTGAGTTTGTTTTTTTCGCGGTAGTCGCAGAGGTCGTAATAGACCTTGCCGGAGCACAGGACCACGCGGCTGGCGGTGGCGACCGTGTCATCGAGGATTTCTTGAAAGGCGCCGCTGGTGAAATCGTCGATGCGCGATGTGGCCGCGGGGTGACGGAGCAACGATTTGGGCGACATCACCACGAGCGGCTTGCGGAAATCGCGTTTCATCTGGCGGCGCAGAATGTGGAAAAACTGCGCGGGGGTGGTGAGGTTGGCGACCTGGATGTTGTTCTCGGCACAAGCCTGGAGAAAGCGTTCGAGGCGCGCGGAGGAGTGCTCGGGCCCCTGACCTTCGTAGCCGTGCGGAAGAAGGAGCACGATGCCGCTGGCGCGTTGCCACTTGGATTCGCCGCTGACGATAAACTGGTCGATGACGACCTGAGCGCCGTTGGCGAAATCGCCGAATTGCGCCTCCCACAGGCAGAGCATCTGCGGGTAGTCCAGAGAGTAGCCGTAGTCGAAACCGAGCACGGCGGCTTCGGAGAGCAGCGAATTATAAACGCAAAACTTCGCCTGGCCTTCTGCGAGGTTGACCAGCGGGGTGTAGGTCTCGTGCGTCTCGGCATCGTGCAGCACGGCGTGGCGATGACTGAAGGTGCCGCGCTGGCAATCCTGTCCGCTGAGTCGAACGGGCGTGCCGTCGAGCAGGAGCGTGCCAAATGCGAGGGCTTCGCCGAAGCCCCAATCCACGGGACCGCCGGCGGTGTGCGCTTGCGCGCGGTGGTCGAGGAAGCGTTTGATTTTGCTGTTGAGCTTGAAGTTCTCGGGGACGGTCGTGAGGCCGCGCACGACTTGGGCCAGGACCTCGGGAGTGACGCCTGTCGGGACAGGTTGGTGGTGATATTCCGGTTGGACGACGGCGGTGGAGCCGTGGAATTTGCGCGCCTCCATCTCGGCGAGCCGCTTGGCGGAGCGGGTGGTTTCGCGTGCCTTGGCTTTTTCGAGGTTGGCTTCGAGGGCGGCGGTATACTCGGCTTTCACCGCCTCGGATTCCTCGGCGGTGATGGTGCCTTCGGCGATGAGCTTTTGGCTGAGCACTGCGGAAACCTGCTCGTGGCTGGCGATCTTGCGGTAGAGCGTCGGCTGGGTGAACGCGGGCTCGTCGCTCTCGTTGTGGCCGTGGCGGCGGTAGCAATACATGTCGATCACGACGTCGCGTTGGAAGCGTTCGCGGAAGTCGAGCGCGAGCTGCATCGTCATGCAGACGACTTCGGGATCGTCGCCATTCACGTGGAACACGGGCGCTTCGATCATTTTGGCAACGTCCGTGCAGTAGCGCGTGGAACGGGCGTCGATAGGATCGGTGGTGAAGCCGATCTGGTTGTTAACAATGAAGTGGACCGTGCCGCCGGTGCGATAGCCGGCGAGCTGCGAGAAGTTCATGGTTTCGGCGACCACGCCTTGGCCGGCAAACGCGGCGTCGCCATGAATCAGCAGAGGCAGCACGCGGCGGCGCTCAGTATCGCCACGGATGCGCTGCCGGGCGCGGGCTTTGCCCTCGACGACGGGGTCAACGATTTCCAAGTGCGAGGGATTGGCGGCGAGCCGGACTTCGACTTGATGGCCGGAGGAGGTTTGGAGAACAGCCTCGTAACCCAGGTGATATTTGACGTCGCCATCGCCACCGACGGCATCGGGGATGTAGTTTTCCGAAAATTGTTCGAACAGGAGATCGAACGACTTGCGCATCACGCTGGTGAGGACGTTGAGGCGGCCGCGATGGGCCATGCCCATCACGACCTCGTCGACACCGGCCGACGGGCAATGCTCGATCAAGGCGTCGAGGGCGGCGATCATCGTTTCGCCGCCTTCGAGCGAGAAGCGTTTCTGGCCAACGTATTTGGTGTGGAGAAACCGCTCGAAGAGTTCGGCCTTGTGAACGCGGCGCAGGATGCGGATTTTTTCCGCGCGGGAGAAGTGCGGCTGATTGCGGATCGGCTCCATGCGATCCTGCAACCACTGGCGGACCTCGCCGTCCTGAATGTGCATGTATTCGACGCCGATGTGTTCGCAATAGGTGGCGCGGAGCGCATCGACGACGGCGTGCAGTTTCATCTGCCCGCCACCGAGATAGGTGCCGACGTCAAAACTCGTATCGAGATCGGCTTCGGTAAGCCCGAATTGCCCGATGGAAAGTTTGGGATGAGCCGGGGGCGCGTCGCTGAGCGGATCGAGATGCGCTTGGAGATGCCCGAGGGCGCGATAGGTGTTAACGAGGTAGTGGACGTTCGACTGCTTGAGGCTGTCGATGATCGGCGGATGAGATTCGTCGAGTGCGGCGGCGGGGGCGGTCGTGCCGTTACTGCCCAAGGTGAAGCCTTGGAAAAACGCCCGCCAGGTCGGATCGACGGAGTCGGGGTTTTGACGCCATGTTTCGTAGGCGGCCTCGATGAAAGCGGCGTTGGCGCCGGTAGGAATGTTCAGCGAATTCATGTTCCGATTAGAAAGCCGCACGACTGCACGACAGCTGGACACCTGTACCGCAGTGCGGCTTATAAGTAAAATTTGTCTTCGGACCAAACCATAGGACGGCGTGCGGCACAAGCCCCCTGCGGCCGGCTCCGAGGATTGCATTGCGCCTTAACGTCAGTAATAGCCGGATTAGTTCCTCATCCCTATGAGCGCCGAAATTAAAATCAAAGATGCGTTGGCTGCCTTGTTCGCTGGAATTGCGCGAGGGGATGGTGCGGTCGTCATGATGGAGACGACGAAACTCGACGATTTGCTCGCCAATCACCGGGCGGCGCTGCATCCGCAATTACGACATTTTCTCGAAGGGCGCAGCTACGCCAAGGCGTTGATGTTTCTCGGTGGCGAGACGGATATTCCGGTCGGCGCCTGCGGGGGCGGACAAGCGCGTAAGGCAGGCGGGGCTGGAGGCGCAAGCGCATGAGTGGCAACGGCAAAGTGCCCACGTCCGGTGGCCACGGGCTGGGTCAAAATCCATTTGGCGCGCTGAACGCGAGCGGATTGCCGGTGGGGCCATCGCCGGTGCCGCCCGGTGCGCAGCCAACAGATGCGCGGCCGGCGCCGATGGCGAAAAACCGCGGGCGCGTCGACATCGTGCGGGAGACCGGTGGCCGGGGCGGGAAAACCGTGACGGTGGTCAAAGGTTTTGTCGGGATCGGCGCACTCGAGAAGGAGCAACTGGCGAAGAAAATGCGCGCGGCATGCGGGTGCGGTGGCACGGTGAAGGAGGGCCAGATCGAGCTCCAAGGCGACAAACGCGAGCAAGTCGCCAAGATTCTCGCCGACGCTGGGTTTCGTCCCGTGTTTGCCGGCGGCTGAACGCCGGTCTTCCGAGGCAACGCGCGCGGAGTAAGGGTGGCGGAACCGGCGCGGCGGTGGAGTGCCGGCGCTGGAGCGCGGCGAAGCGTCAAGGCTTCGTGGCACCGGTGGGCGTCGGCGCGGGCGGCGGCGTTTTGCCGGCGGGTGCGGAAGCCGGCGTGGGCGGCGGAGCGTTTTCGAAAAGATCGGCGGGCGAGTTCGGCAGCGAAGTAAAGGCGTAGTCGTAAATCTTAAACGCACGTTTCTTCATCAGTTCGTTGATCGGCGCCGCGGAGTCGCTGCTCATCACGCGGACGAAAACCGGCCCGGCGGGAGTCGTTTCGAATTCGGGTTCGACCTTGGGCGCAGGCTGCGCGGATTTGCCGTCAGCGGCCTCGCCCCCTTTGGCCACGTCTTTCGACGTGCCGAGTGAAGCCACGCCGCCTTTTTCCGGGGCGGGCGGCTTCAGCTTTTTTTCCTCAGGCGTGCGGGCAAACGTCACGGTGAGCGTTTGGCCATCGAAGGTTTTGAGAGTGACGCTGCGGGTATGTTTCTCGGCGGCTTGAGCGGCGGCATCGTCCGGCGCGGTAGTGTCGGAGAAATGCAAGCCGGTCACGCTGCCGAGCAAGGAAGTGAGTTTGGCGCCATTGAGCTGACGGCCTGCGGGTGGGTTATCCGCGTGGAACGCCTCGCCCTTTTTTGCACGCAAGGCGTGGACCGAGGCGCCATCGGAGAAGGTGAGTCCCACGCTGGCCACGTCTTCGGGTTTCACCTGCACCAGAGTCGTGTCGGCCCAGTTTTTCGAATCAGTATCGATCCAGCCGTTGAAGTCAGCGAGGTAGGCTTTCTGTTCGTTGTCGAAGCGAACGTAGCGTCCACCGGCGTCGGCCGTCTTGCCGAGATCGAGGCTCCATTCCGGTTTGTTGCTGGCGTCGAGCAAACTGATTTGGGTGCCCTTGAAGTCGAGGCGCGCAAGGCGGTCGGGGCGGGTGGTGACGAGGCGCTGGAATTTCGCGTTGCTGAGTTCGCCGACGAATTGGCTGATCTTGGAAAAGTCGGCGGGGAAATCGTAATAACTGGCGACGCGCCAGGTGGCATCGGGCTGGCGGGCGAGAAGCACGGTTTTGCCGTTGTCGGTGAGCCGGAGTCGCGCGGCTTTTTCGAGCGCGGCATTGTCGACCAGCGACTGGCCGATGCGCGGATCGACACCGGTCGGAGCGGCGGGCCGCCGCAGCCAATAAACGGCACCCGAAACCAGGAGGAGGAGGCCGACGACAAGAACGAGGGTGCGCAACTTCATGAGCAAGAAAGGAGAGGGCCGGTCGCGGAAGGTCAGCGGCGGCGGTGACGATAAAACCAGATGCCGAAGAGGCCGACGAGGAGGGGCGAGGCGAGGAGGTTGATAATGAGGAGGCGATTGCCGAGCGACTCGATGCCTTCACGCAAGGCGGCGCGAATCTGCCGGCGTTCGCCGCGAATGGCGGCCTGCTGCTGGCGGAAATCGTCGATGGCTTTGGCGATTTCGGGGGTGGCGACGAGGCGGTTGCCTTCGTTTTTCTTGCCCTGCAGCTCCGTGAGCTTCGCTTGCACTTGCGAGAGGCGGGTGTCGAGTTCGGTGAGCTTCTCTTTGTATTTTTGCTGGGCCTGGACTTCCATCGCTTTCACGACAGTGAACGGTCGCAACGAGGTGCCTTTTCCGCGGATGGAGATCAGGTCCTCCGAACCGCCGAGGAACTCGACGGTGTTGGCGGCGAAGGCGAGATTGTCGTTCAAGGGTTGCGCGGCGGTCTGACCGAAGAGGTTGTATTTACGAACGCTGTAGTCGTCGAAGAGCCAGTCGGTGTCGGCGACGACGAAGAGCGTCGAGGTGCCTTTCGATTCCTTGAGGGCGGGCGTCGGGTGCGCGTGATCGGCGGATTCGGTGTCTTTCTTTTCGCCGGGTTTGGCGGGCTCATCTTTCGGGGCGCCGTCGGGGAAGGCGGTGGTGAACTTGCCGGTGACGAGCGCGGCGATGGTCTTTTTGCCCGTGGGCGTGATTTGTTTCGCAATCTCGTCGGGCTGCGCGAACTGCAAGGCCGCCGCGGCGACATCGCCGGCTTGGGGCGAGGTTTGCACCAGGGGGGTGAATGTGGTCGCGCTGCCTGGTTGGGCGGAGAGCGAGCCGGCTTCGATGAACATCGCGGAGTTGAGCTGGGCGGTGGGCAGCGCCTTCGCGTTGAAGTCGTCTTTTGTGAGACTCAGCCAGATCGGGTAGCGCGTGAGGGCGCCGTTGGCGGTCTGCACTTGCGTGGCCTTTTCCAGATCGCCGACCACCTTGGTCGGGTCGTAGTGGATGCCGTAAGCGGAGAGTAATTTCGGCAGATCGCTGGAGACGTTGGGTTGCGGCCCGCCATACATCGCCTGCTGGCCGCCCTGGCGTTTGAAGTATTGCGACGACGGATCGACGGCGAGGAAGACGGGTTTGCCGCCGAGGAGGAACTGATCGATGGCGAACTGAAGTTTCGGCGTGAGATTTTCCGGGTGCACGACGGCGAGGACATCGAGGCCGGCGGGCAACTCGGTGGCGGTCGCTTCGACGGGCACGATGTTAAAGGTGTCGCTCCACTCCTCGATGACGAACTGGCCCGGTTGCGGCTGGCGGTGCATCATCGCCATCATCTGCATTTCCTGCGGGCTGGTGCCCTGCAACGGAAGGCTGGTGATCAGGCCGAGCTTCGGCTTGTCGATGAGTTGCACGCTGTAAACGAGCTTCGACAAATCGTATTCGAGAAACTGTTCCCGGTTGGGGTCGAAGTTGGGAATGGTCTTTTGCTGGTCCGCTTGGGTGACCACGAGGCCGAAGTAGAACGGTTCACCACCTTGTCGCGACACCTGCGGCTGCAGACCGGCGGCGGTGGCCTTTTCCTCGGCGGGCGTATCCGGCTTCGGGTTGATGATGTTGAGGGTGAGCTTGCCGTGGGAGGCGCGCACGTATTGGCGCAGCATCTCCCGCACGCGGGCGGCATAGTTTTTATAAGCGATGGGCAGGCCGCTGGCGTCTTTGGAAAAATATAAATCGAGCGTGATCGGGTCTTCGATTTTCCCCAGCATCGTCTTGGTGCCGGGGGAGAGCGAATAGATCGAGTCGGCGGTGGCGTCGAGGCGCGCCGGAATGGACGACGCGAGGTAATCGACGAGCACGAGCGCGACGAGCAGGAGGAGAATGGCGGCCGTTTTGGTTCCGAATTTCATGGCGGGCGCGTTTAGCGTTCGAGCGCGACGACGTTGAGAAACAGGGTGAAGCCGATCAGCGAGAGAAAGAAGACGAGGTCTTTCGGATCGATGATGCCCTTCGTGAAGGCTTCGAAGTGGGTGATGAAACTGAAGTTGGCGAGGACGTCAGCCACGCTGACCGGGAACCATTTTTCCAACGTGTCGGTGAAACCGCTGTAGCCGAGGAAAACGAGAATCGCGCAGGCGCCGACGCTGGCCACGAAACTCACGACTTGGTTCTTCGTGAGAGCCGAAGTCAGGGTGCAGACCCCGAGATAGCCGCCGGCGAGCAAGATGGCGCCGAGATAGCTGGTGAGAAGCACGCCCCAATCCGGGTCGCCCAGATAGGCGACCGTGATCGCCATCGGAAAACTCAAGAGCACCGCGAGTGAAAGAAAGGCCCACGCGGCGAGAAATTTTCCGAGCACGGCGTCGAGCGTCGTGATCGGCAAAGTGAAGAGCAGTTCGAGGGTGCCGGAGCGCTTCTCCTCCGACCAGAGGCGCATCCCGGCGGCCGGCACCAGGAAGAGGAACAGCCACGGGAAAAACATGAAGTAGCGGTCGAGACTCGCGACGCCGGATTCGAAGAACCCGCCGAAGCGCGAGAACGCGAGCGCGACGGAGAAGAACAGAAAGCCGATGAGAAACACATACGCGACGGGCGAGCGGAAATAGCCGAGGAACTCGCGTTTGAAGACGGGACAGACTTGTTTCATGAGCGAAGCTTGGTCGGGGGCTCAGAGATCGCTGCGCGTGAGCTCGTAGAAGATTTCGTCGAGGCGCGCGCCCGGCTGGCGGGCCTGGAACTGCGCGGGCGTTTCGTCGATCACGAGTTGGCCGCGGGAAATAATGATCACGCGCGTGCAGATCGCCTCCACCTCCTCGAGGATGTGCGTGGAGAGGATGACCGCCTTTTCGGTGGCCATGTTTTTGATCAGCGCGCGCACTTCGTTTTTCTGATTGGGGTCGAGACCATCCGTCGGCTCATCGAGCACGAGCACGGAGGGATCGTGGAGGAGCGCCTGGGCAAACCCCACGCGTTGCTTGTAGCCTTTTGAGAGCGTTTCGATCGTTTGTGTGCGCACGCTTTCAAGGTGCGTGAGGCCGATGGCGCGGTTGACGACGGCGAGCCGCTCGGGGCGGCGGCGGAAGCCGCGCGCTTCGGCGATGAAGCTGAGGAATTCCTCGGCGGTCATTTCACCGTAGGCGGGCGCGCTCTCGGGCAGGTAGCCGATGGTGCGCTTGACGGCGAGGGGCTCGCGGGTGACGTCGTGACCGTCGACGACGGCGGTGCCGGCGTCGGGCCGGAGGAAGCCGGTGATCATTTTCATCGTCGTCGACTTGCCGGCACCATTGGGGCCGAGGAAGCCGAGGATCTCACCGCGGTTCACTCGAAACGACACGCCGTCGACAGCGCGTTTGGAACCGTAGGTTTTCACCAGGCCTTGAACTTCGATCATGGGGCGGAGGAATAAAATCGGCTGAGAAATGCAGCGGGCCAGAGTGTTCCGTGTATTTCGAGGCGCGAAAGAGGGCGTAAAATTTCTTTGCCGTTTCGTTTCAAGGATAATCCTCGCGATTGCGAAACGTTGGCAAAGCGCCGGGGCGGGGACAGGCTACGGGAGAGGCGCGGCGACGGCGCGGTCTTTCTCTGTTTTCAAACGCAACTGGCCGCAGGCGGCGTCGATGTCGTGGCCCTTTTCGCGGCGCAGGGTGACGGAGATGCGCGCATCGCGCAGGATATCGGCGAAGCGTTCCTGGCGGGTGAGCGAGGGGCGCTTCCACGGCAGGCCTTCGACGGTGTTGTAAGGAATGAGGTTCACGTGGGCGTGGAGGTCGCGCGCGATGTCCCGCAGTTTTTCCGCCTGCACGAGGGAGTCGTTGACGTCCTCGATGAGGATGAACTCGAGCGTGATCATGCGCCCGTGCTGGAGGGAGAACTCGCGCACGGCGGGGAGGAGTTTCGCGAGGGGAAACGCCTTGTTCACCGGCATGATTTTCTCCCGCACTTCATCGGTGGCGCCATGGAGGGAGATGGCGAGGCGGAAGCCGAGCGGCTCTTGCGCGAGCTTGAGAATCTTGGGGACGAGGCCGCTGGTGGAAACAGTGATGCGGCGGGCGCCGAATCCGAGGCCCCATTCGGCATTGAGGATCGTGAGGGCGCGGATGAGGTTGTCGTAGTTGGCGAGGGGTTCGCCCATGCCCATGACGACGATGTTGTCGAACGAGGCGAGTTCGGCGCGGGCGCGGGGCGTGCGGGCGTCTTCGCGGCGGCAGACATGCAGCAACTGGGCGACGATCTCACCCGCGTTAAGATCACGTTTCAGCCCGGCAAGGCCGCTCGCGCAGAATACACAGGCCATCGCGCACCCGACTTGGGTGGAAATGCAGATCGTCTTGCGCGAGTGGTCGACGCCGACGCCTTCCTGCGGTGCGCGGATGATGACGGTCTCGATGAGCGAACCGTCGCGCATTTCGAGGAGGAGCTTGTCGGTGACGTCGGCGGAATGTTTTTCAATGACGAGCGACGCCGGGACGAGGTCAAAGGTCTCCGCGAGCCACGCCCGAAAGGGTTTCGGCAGGTTCGTCATCTCATCCCACGAGGTGACGCGTTTTTTATACAGCCACTCCAGGATTTGCTTCGCCCGGAACGCAGGTTCGCCGTGTTCGCGCAGGCGGGCGGTGAGCGACTCGAGGGTCTCGCCCGTCAGCGGCGTTTTGGCCGGGATGAATTTCATGGACGGTCAGGGTAGCCGCCGGCGGCGCGGGGCGCAACCGGCGGCAGGAGGGCGCAATCAGGATTTGGAGGCGAGCGTGCGGTTGAGCGCGCTGACGAGGGCTTTGAGGGGCGCGCGTTCGATGTTTTCGTCGATGCCGGCGCCGAAGCAGTTGCGGCCGTCGGCCGTTTTTACTTCGACGTAGGAAACGGCGCGCGACTCTTCGCCCTGTTCGAGCGAGTGCTGCGTGTAGCTGAGGAGTTTGAAGGGCGGCAGGTCGGCGGTGCCGAGGGCGTGTACGAAGGCGGCGACCGGGCCGTTGCCGACGCCGCTGATGAGACGGCGTTCGCCATTCCAGAACAGTTCGGCCTGGCAAGTGACTTCGTGACCGCGCGCGAGAGCGAGGAATTCGCCCAAGGCGAGAGGCGCGGCGCGGCGGATGTATTCGTCGAGAAAGGCTTCGTGAATCTGCTCGGGAGTGAGCTCGGTCTTCAGGTTGTCGGCGAGGTCGTTGACGAGTTTGCCGATCTCCTTGTGCATCGCCTTGGGGAGCACGAGACCGAATTCCTTTTCGAGAATGTAGGCGACGCCTCCTTTGCCGGACTGGGAATTGATGCGGATGATGGCCTTGTAACTCCGGCCGATGTCGGCGGGGTCGAGCGGAATATAGAGCACGTCCCACGGGGCGTCGGGTTGCTGTTTTTCCCAGGACTTCTTGATGGCGTCCTGGTGGGAGCCGCTGAAGGCGGTGAAGACGAGTTCTCCGGCGTAGGGCTGGCGGGCGGGAACGTCCATGCGCGTGCACCGTTCGTAGGTTTCGCGAATGTGATTGAGGTCGCTGAAGTCGAGGCCGGGATCGATGCCGTGGGTCAAGAGATTGAGGGCGACGATCACGATATCGAGGTTGCCGGTGCGTTCGCCGTTGCCGAAGAGCGTGCCTTCGACGCGGTCGGCGCCGGCGAGCAAGGCGAGCTCCGTGGCGGCGACGCCGGTGCCGCGGTCGTTGTGCGTATGGAGCGAAACGACCGTGAGATCGCGCCGCGTGAGGTGCGTGCACATCCATTCGATCTGGTCGGCGTGCACGTTGGGCGTGGCATACTCGACGGTGGCGGGAAGATTGAGGATGATCTTATTCTCCGCGCTGGGCTGCCAGACGTCGGTCACCGCCTCGCAGATTTCCAGCGAAAAATCCAACTCGGTGCTGGTGAAGCTCTCGGGCGAATACTCCAAGCGCACGCGCGTGCCGGCGGCGATGAGCGGGCGGGCATGCTCCTTCAAAAAGGCGACGGCGTGCGTGGCGATTTTGACGATGTCGGCGCGTTCCGCGTTGAACACGTAGCGGCGCTGCGCGGGCGACGTGGAGTTGTAGAGGTGGAAAATGACGTTCTTGGCGCCTTGGAGGGCTTCGAGGCTCCGTGTGATCAAGTCCTCCCGGCACTGGCAGAGGATCTGGATGGAGACGTCCGCCGGAATCCGATTCTCGTCGATCAGCCGGCGGATGAAATCGAACTCAATTTGCGAGGCCGAAGGAAAGCCGACTTCGATTTCCTTGAACCCGATCGCCACCAGCAACTCGAAGAACTCGATTTTTTCCGCCACGTTCATCGGCTGGGCGAGGGCTTGGTTGCCGTCGCGGAGATCCACACTGCACCAGGTCGGCGCACGCTCGAGCGTGCGGTTGGGCCATTGCCGCTCGGGCAGGTTGACGGAGGGGAACGGGCGATACTTGGAAACGGGGGAAGACTTCATGGACGAGGAGAAATTGACGTGAAACAGCGGGAAGGGAAACTACCAAACGCCGCCGGAACCGGCGGCGGAAAAACGGACTGGGACACGCACGACCAGCCGCTACGCGGCATCGCGATCGTGCGTTCAAGTAAGTCGAAGTCCTGCGTCCTGAAAAGACATGAATTGGCCGCACAAAGCGCGTGCACGCGGCCGGTGTCAAGCGCGCCGTCCCTGTAACTTGCGAGTGTGCGACTCGTCTTGCGTGATGTGTATGGACTGCTCTCCATGTCGGCATGGCGGATGAACCACCTTTCGATTTGCCAGGATGCCTGGCGAAGGTGCGCCAACGCGACCAGCTCGCGGCCCGCGAATTGGTGGAGCACCTTTATCCGCTGGTCATTCGCATCGTGCGGGCGCATCTGCCCCGGCGCGTCCCCGAGGAGGATCTCGCGCAGGAGGTGTTCATGAAAATGTTCACCCGCCTCGAGCAATATCAGGGCAACGTGCCATTTCCGCACTGGGTTTCGCGGATTGCGGTGACGACTTGCATCGACCACCTGCGGGCGCAGAAGCGCCGCCCGGAATTTCGTTGGGCCGATTTGTCGGAAGGCGAGGCCGAGGTGCTGGACAACGTGCTCACCGACGACCGCGACGTGCGGCCAGGCGAGGCGCTCGCCACGCAAGAACTGCTCCACAAACTCCTCGACCAGCTCAAACCCGAAGATCGCCAGGTGATCCAGCTCCTCGATCTGGAACAGAAGACGATCGCGGAAATCAGCCAGCTCACGGGCTGGAATCAACCGCTCGTGAAAGTCCGCGCATTTCGTGCGCGACGGAAATTGCAAAAACTGTTTCAAACCCTCCAACAAAAGGAACGTGCATGAACCGGCCTGATCCACTCCAGCCTTGGTGGCGCCTGACTGCCGCGGCCCGTCGGGCGCCCATCGCGCGCGACGAGGCGATGCCGTATGGTTTTGCCACGCGGGTGGTCGCCCGCGCTTTTGCGGACATGCCGGTGGCGTCGACCTCGTTGTTCACGCAGCTTTCCTGGCGCGCTTTCGGCGTGGCGGCGGCGCTCGCGCTCGGATTTCTCGCGGTCAACTTTCAAAGTCTCACGCAGCAGCAGCCGATTGAAGACACGGTGCTCAACGCTGATCCGGTGTCCGCCGTGCTCGACCTATCCTCCGGCTCATGAACAAACGCTGGCAGGTATTTGTGGCATGCCTCGGGATTTTTGCCGCGGGGGCGCTCTGCGGCGGAGTGGTGGCCTTGCGGTATTCGCGAGGCAGCGGCGGCTGGCACGCCATGGAGCGTGGCCACATCGCGAAGCAACTGCTGGACCGCTGGACGACGGAATTGAATTTGACGCCGGAGCAGCAGGAGAAAATCCGGCCGATTCTGCTGCGTGGCGATGACGAGATGCGGAAGTTGCGCAGCGAATCGTTTCGCAACGGCACCGCGGTGATGGAGCGCATGCAGGCTGAAGTTTCGGCCGTGTTGTCGCCGGATCAACGGACCAAACTTGAGGAGTTGCAGGAGCGGTTCCGGCGCCGACTGAATACGCGCAAGCCCCGCGAAGGTCGCGGCGAGGGACGGCCGTCCAAAGGCGCGGGCGAGTCGCCGCCAGCGCCGCCTCCGGAGTCCTGAAATAGCGCTTGCGCAGCGGCAGACGCCGCGCATGGTTCGCGCCGGCCAGGTCCTGTGCAAGGGCAGGCGCGTGAACTCCGCCAGGGCCGGAAGGCAGCAACGGTAACGACGTCCTCCTTGTGCCGCAGGGTGCCTGGCCACTTTTATTTTGGAATTTGATTTTCGCTTTGGCGGATTGGCGTTTTAGCTACCAGCAGTGTCTTCCTCGAGTTACCAAGTCATCGCGCGCAAGTGGCGTCCGCAGACCTTTGACGATGTCGTCGGGCAGGACCATGTGGTGCGCACGTTGAAGAATGCCATCGCGCGCAACCGGATTGCGCACGCCTACCTCTTCGTCGGGCCGCGGGGCACGGGGAAAACCTCGACCGCGCGCATTTTCGCGAAAGCCCTCAACTGCACGGGCGGCCCCAACGCCGATTTCGACCCGAACGATCCGGCCTGTCTGGCGATCGCCGACGGTTCGCATCTCGACGTGATGGAGATCGATGGCGCTTCGAACAACGGCGTCGATCAGGTGCGCGATCTGCGCGATACCGTGCAATACGCGCCGGCGCAGGGAAAATACAAAGTCTACATCATCGACGAAGTGCACATGCTCTCGGCCCAGGCGTTCAATGCCCTGCTGAAGACGCTGGAAGAGCCGCCGGAGCACGTGAAGTTCGTGTTCGCCACGACCGATCCGCAGAAGGTGCTGCCCACGATTGTCTCGCGGTGCCAGCGCTTCGATCTAAAGCCCATTCCGCCGGCCCTCATCGTGGAACGGCTGAAGAAAATCGGTGCGGCCGAAGGCATCAAGGCGAGCGACGCCGCGCTGCAATCGATCGCCCGCATGGCGGATGGCGGCATGCGCGATGCGCAGTCGATTTTCGATCAGATGATTTCGTTTTGTGGCAACGAAATCGGCGAGGCCGACGTGCTCGATGTCTATGGCCTCGTCGCCGCAGAAAAGGTGGCCGAACTTGCCGCGGCAGTGGCGGCCGGAGATCACCAGAAATTGGTGGCGATTATCGACGAGTGCGACCGCAACGGGCGCGACTTGGTGCGCTTGCTCGCCGATCTGCAGGCGCTGGTGCGTGATGCGTTGATTGATGCGATCGCGCAAGGCGGACGGACCGGGAAACTCGGCGTCCTCATGACGACCGAGCAAATGACCCGGCTGCTCGACGGATTGCGCGAAGGCGAGGGCGACGTGAAGCTCGGGCTCGCAGAAAAGATCAATTTCGAAGTCACGCTGCTCAAAGCCGTGGAGGCGAGTCGCGCGCGAGCGATCGACAGCTTGATCAAGGAGCTTTCCGCGCTGGCGGACGAGTCACCGAGCGCGGGCGACGAAAAAAAAAAGGCCTGATCGGCCGGCTTGAGGAGCGGCTCACGGCCGCGCTTCTGAGCAGCGCCGAAACCGCGGGTGGCGCGGCCGTGGTTGCAATCGTGGCGGCAGACGAGGAAGCCGCCGAGGTGGCGGGGCGTCGCCCACCAGTCGCGCAACCCGAGACCGCGACGACGGGAAGCGGGGACGATGAGCCGCCGAACTGGCCTGACGAATCGGTGGAGTCGGCGTTTTTGGCCGAAGCCAGCGCACGCGGCGAGGCGGTGACGCCCGCGCAGCCCACTGATAATGCGAGCCGCGAACCGCTGCCTGGTTTGGACGAGCTGGTGCAGCGTGTGCCCGTGGAAGTGCGTGCCGTGCTGGACGAGTTGTTTCGCGCCCGCTTCGTCAGCGTGCAACGCGTGCCGGAGTCAGCTTTGAAGCGAGGCTGACGGCTAACCGCGCCACGTGTCGCCCAGCGGTCGGCGCCCTTCGACGTTGCGGAGGTAGTAATACGTTTCCACCGACGCGCTTTCAAACGGTGGCGCCAAGGCGATAAGCTCACGGGCGTAAAGTCCTTCCGCCACGCCTTCGAATTCGTCGAGGACCAGGCTTTGCGGCGCGTTCACATCCCAAACCTCACCGGTCACGCCAGCGGCGTGGGGGGCGGCGATGAGGCCAGGGTAGCCGTCGAGGGCAAAGAGCGTGAAGCCGCGGACGGTGCGGGCTTCGCCGATGAATCGTTGCTGGGCGAGCAACCCATGGTTGGCGCCGCCGCGCTTCAATGTGCCATAGACGAAGAGCAGCATCAGCCGGCGGCTACGGTTGCCGGGGCGGGTTCGCCGGCGATGATTTCAACGACGACAGCGGTGGTGTTGTCCCGGCCCGAGCGTTCGAGTGATTCATCGACGAGATGTTGGGCCAGGGTGCGACCCGGGGGAAGGGGACCAGCGAGCATTTCTTGCAAGTGCCGATCCCACAGGCCGTCGGTCAAGCCGTCGGAGCAGATCAGGAAACGGTCGCCGGGAGCGTAGTCCACGGCGCCAATTTGCGGGTCGACGAATTGATGGCCGGCACCGAGGGCTTGGTTGAGGGCGTTGCGCATCGGATGGGTGCGCGCTTCGCGCTCGTTGAGGCGGCCGTTGCGCCGCAACCAGCCAACGTGCGAATGATCCTGCGTGAGCTGCTTGAGTTCACCGGTGTGCGAGAGGCGGTAGATGCGACTGTCGCCGATATGGCCGAAGTAGATCCAACCGGGCGTGACCCAGCACAGGCTCAGCGTGGTCCCCATGCCGCTGCATTCTTCGTAGCTCGCGCCCAGGCTGATCAGGGATTGATGGATCGTGCCGAAGAGCTCCGAGAGGACGTCGGCGAACGGGGTTTTCATGCCGAGGGCCGTGAGGCGGAAGGCGCGGGGCAGAAGGTGGGACGTCTTTTCGACGGTGATGCGGCTGGCGAATTCGCCTGATTTGGCGCCGCCCATCCCGTCGCTGACGGCGAAGACAAAGTCGGCGCCGGTGAGAGAGGCTTCTCCGGTTTTGCCGAGGTAACGCACCTCGTGGCCGTCGAAAGCGAGGGCGAGGAAAGAGTCTTCGTTGTTGGGCCGCACTTTACCGCGATGGGTGATGCCGGACCAGCGGAGGATGACGGGCGGCGGAGGGGAATCGGCCTCGGCGGGCATGGTGCTCATGCGGATAAATCGGTCGGTTTGAGCGAGCGCGGTTCTTCTCCTTCGAGGAGGGTGGCGAACTCCAGGTCAATCAGGCAGAAACGGCCGTCGCTGATGCGGTAGGTGATATTGCGCAATTCGGGATCTTCATGGCGGACGCCGTAGTTCTCCAAGTCGGCGAACAACTCTTTTTGCCGCTCGGGAGCGAGATGGTCCACGCGCTGGCCGCAGTTGGTGGTGACGATTTTCAAGGCGTCGGGATCAACCTCGAGCAACCGCGGGACGTAGTCGCAGCCGCGGGCTTCGAGGTGGCGCAGAACGCGCACCTCGTGCGCAAAACGTTCCTTGGCCAGATGGCCGCGAAACGTCTTGTGCACGCGGCCATCGTAGCCGATGCGGACCAAGGCGCGGCGCGTATCCTTCACGTCTTGCATGTAAGAGGGGTGGTTGTGAAGGGCCCGCAGAAGACGGGCAAGCGCGAGATTTGGAGAAGGCGGCAGGCAACTTCAGGAGATGGCCAGAGCGCGAAAAAAGCCGAAGACGTTGGCATGCGAGCTGCTGATTTGGGGCGTGGGTGAGTGTCGTTTTCAGTCGGGCTGTTTTGCGGCTCGACGAGGATGGCGAAACCCTCCCAATACAACTCCTCCTCCGCTCCTCATGTCGAAAATCAAACTGGAATACATCTGGCTCGACGGCTACACGCCGCTCGCCGGCCTGCGCAGCAAAACGAAGATCATCGATGGCGACGTCGCCTCGCTGACGCTTGCCGATCTCCCGATGTGGGGTTTTGACGGCAGCTCGACCAAACAGGCCGAAGGCAAGAGCAGCGATTGCTTGCTGAAGCCGGTGGGCTTGTTCCGCGATTGCACCCGCACGAACGCGTTTCTCGTGATGTCGGAGGTGTTGCTGCCGGACGGTTCGCCGCATCCGTCGAACGCGCGGGCGACGGTCGCGGAGGATCCCGACACGTGGTTCGGTTTCGAGCAGGAATACTTTTTCTACCAGGACGGGCGCCCGCTCGGATTTCCGGAGAACGGCTACCCGGCGCCGCAAGGGCCGTATTACACGGGCGTCGGTTACTCGAGCGTGGGCTGCGTCGCGCGCGAAATCGTCGAGAAGCACATCGATATCTGCCTGGCGGCGAACATTAACATCGAAGGCGTCAATGCTGAGGTCGCGAAAGGGCAGTGGGAGTTCCAGATCTTTGGCAAGGGCTCGAAGAGCGCCGCCGACGAGATGTGGGTGGCGCGCTACATCATGATGCGCTTGTGCGAGAGCTACGGGATTGACGTGGAATGGCGCTGCAAGCCGATCCGCGGCGCGTTTGACACGCCGCTCGATTGGAACGGTTCCGGCATGCACGCCAACTTCTCCACGAAGCACCTGCGCGAGGTCGGCGGGAAGGCTTACTTCGAAAAACTCATGGCTGCGTTCAGCAAGCATATGGACGAGCACATTGCGGTTTACGGGCCGGAGAATCATCTCCGTCTCACCGGTCTGCACGAGACGCAGTCGATCGACAAATTCACCTACGGGCTCGCCGATCGCGGTGCCTCGATCCGCGTGCCGCACAGTTTCGTCAACTCGGGCTACAAGGGGTACCTCGAAGATCGCCGTCCCAACTCGGCGGCGGATCCGTATCTCGTCGCTGGTCGGATCATCAAAACGATCCATTCGGTCCCCACGAACTGATCGGGCGAGCGGACGGTTGCTCTCTTCCAGCGGCGTTGCCTTCGCGGGCGACGCCGCTTTTTTGCGCAAAAAAGCCGGGCCGCGGTGAGCGGCCCGGCGAAGGGCAGGGGCGACGGGCGCCGGGTTACTTGAGGAGCATTTCCTTCACGCTTTTCCCGGCGGGAATCATCGGCAGCACGTGCTCGGTGTAGGGCACGACCACGTCGAGGACATAGGGGCCATCGTGATCGAGCATCTCCTGGATGGCCTCTTTCAATTCGCTCTTTTTGATCACCCGCCGGCCTTTTACGCCGTAGCCTTCGGCGATTTTCACGAAGTTGGGGTAGAGCGCGTCGGGGTTATCCGGGCTGCCGACGTTGGTCTCGTCGCCGAGGATGGTGTTGCCGCGCACGCTGCCGTAGAAGCGATCTTCCCACTGCACCACCATGCCGAGATGCTGGTTGTTCAGGATCATCGCCTTGGCGGCGATTTTTTCGATTTTGGCGGTCGCGAGCTCCTGGATGTTCATCGCGAAGGAGCCGTCGCCGTCGATGTCGATGACTTGCTTGTCCGGGCAGCCGACTTTCGCGCCGAGGGCGGCGGGATAACCGAAGCCCATCGCGCCGAGGCCCAGCGAGCTGAGGTAGCGGCGCGGTTCATCGAAACGATAGAACTGCGCGGCCCACATCTGGTGCTGGCCCACGCCGGTGGCGATGATGGCGTCACCCTTGGTGAGTTCATAGAGCGCTTTAATCGCTTCTTGCGGGACGATGTGCGGGCTCTCTTCAAAGCTGAAGGGATGGTCGCGCTTCCAGGTGGCGATTTGAGCGTGCCAGGCCTGAGTGTCGGGCGCCGTGAACTTGGCGGCGGCCATCAGCTCGTTCATGC
Organism: Horticoccus luteus; assembly: GCF_019464535.1. Lineage (GTDB taxonomy): Bacteria > Verrucomicrobiota > Verrucomicrobiia > Opitutales > Opitutaceae > Horticoccus > Horticoccus luteus. The sequence continues at coordinate 1,134,652 of NZ_CP080507.1, forward strand.
GGGCGAGCGCATACTTGATGTCGCTCACGATCGGCCATTGGACGCGCTTGTTCTTGTTGTGCTCAGACGCGTCGATGTCGATGTGGACGATGCGGGCTTCGGGCGCGAAGGTCTTCGTGTCGCCCGTGATGCGATCGTCGAAACGCGCGGCGAAGCACAGGAGGAGGTCGCACTGATCGACGGCCCAGTTGCCGTAGGCTGATCCGTGCATGCCGAACCATTGCATCGACAGGGGATGCGTTTCGGGGAAAGCGCCGACCCCCATCAACGTGGTGGCCACGGGAATGTTGGTGCGTTCGGCAAAGGCGCGCAGTTCGGCATGACCATCCGCCGAGATGATGCCGCCGCCCGCGTAGATCACCGGGCGCTGGGCGTGCGCGATGAGCGCGAGCACGTCCTTCAACTCTTCGTCGCTGGCGTGGTGTTGGAGGTTGATGTAAGGATTTCGAAACTCCACGACGCCCGGAAACACGGGTTGAAACTTCGCTTGCTGCACATCCTTCGGGATATCGATGACGACCGGTCCGGGCCGGCCGCTGCGGGCGATTTCGAACGCCTCCTTGAAGATGCGCGGCAGCTCGCGCACGTCGGTGATCAGATACGAGTGCTTCACGATCGGGAGCGTCATCCCGTAGAAATCCGTTTCCTGGAAGGCGCTCTTGCCGATGAATTTTTGGAAAACCTGGCCGGTGATCGACACGAGCGGAATGGAATCCATGAACGCATCGGCGATGGCCGACACGAGGTTCGTGGCTCCGGGACCGCTGGTCGCCATGCACACGCCGACTTTGCCGGTCGCGCGGGCGTAACCTTCGGCCGCAAACGAGCCGCCTTGTTCGTGGCGCGGGAGGATGACCCGAATCTTGTCGGTGCGGGCGAGCGACTGGTGCAGCTCCTGCGAGGCGCCACCGGGATAGGCGAAGACGACGTCGACGCCCTCGCGGATGAGGCACTCGACAACAGCGTCGGCGCCCTTCATTTCGCGGCCGATCTCGGCCTTCGGAAACGTAGCGGGGGAGGTCGTGGTTTTCATAGGCAAATTGGAGACAAACGGTCCCGAGCTAAAGCCCGCGGAGGGGCGGCATGCAAGCACCTGTTCAGGCGAGTTTGATTATGACAAACCGGGCCGGCCCGAGAGCGCGCGGAGAAAGGATCCCTTATCAATGGCGCCGGTAGTCACCACGGCTGAAATATTTCTCGAGCCAGACGTAGGCGCAGATGAAGAAATAGCGGCTGCCCATTTCCTTGATCTTGAGCTTGGCCTCGCCGTATTTGCGATTTTGCCAGGAGATGGGCGTGATCGTGTAATTGAAGCCGCGCACGATCGCCTTCAGCGGCAGTTCGACCGTGAGATTGAAATGCGGCGACAGGAAGGGGCGACAGCCGTCGATCACCGTGCGGCGATAAGCTTTGAAGGCGTTGGTCGTGTCGTTCAGGCGGAGGCGAAACGCGATGCGAACGAGCAGGTTGGCGAGGCGGTTGATGTAGAGTTTCAGCCGCGGATAATCGATCACGCGCGAGCCGGCGATGAAGCGGCTGCCAAACGCGCAGTCGAAGCCTTCGTTGAGCAGTTGCCAGTATTTCACCGCGTCGACCGGCGAGTCGGAAGCATCGGCCATCATGATGACCACGGCGTCACCGCGACTGTGATCCAAGCCCCACACGACGGCCCGGCCGTAGCCGTGCAGGCCGGTGTTCTGGGTGGGGGCCAAAGTCGGAATCTCAGCGCGCATCTCCTGGAGAACCGCCCACGTGCGGTCGCGGCTCGCATCGTCAACGACGACGATCTCGTGCGGCACGCCCGCGCGCTGCAGTTCCGCATAGAGTTCGCGCAGGGTCGGCGGAAGCGACTCTTCCTCATCGTGGGCCGGAATCACGATGCTGAACAGGTTCAGCGGCAGGGAGGCAGCAGAGGGCATGCGGCGCAGATCAGGAATGAGAGGAGAGGTCGAGCCAAGCCGGATGCGCCTCCGCATGCGCGGCGATCTCGGCGAAAATCTCGGCCGCGGAGGTCTGCGGCCGCCAGTTCCACCGGCGCGTCGCTTGGGCATGGTCGAGCACGACCCACGGCAAATCGAAGGGGCGGGGCGCCAGATCCGCAGCGACGGGATGCGCTCCGAAACGCTCCTCGCACCACGCGCTCAACTGGCGCAGCGAGGTCGCGCTGGACACGCCGCCGGAAAAATTCGCCACGCGCTCCTCGGTGGGCAGCGCGGGCGAGGAAAATTGTTGGACGAGTGCCGGGATGAGGTCGCGCGGGTGGAGGCAGTCGCGCACTTGCCAGCCTTGGCCGCCGAACCCTATGTAACGCAACGTGCGGCGACGCAGGTAGCTGTTAATCCAAAACGCGAAGATGCCTTGATCGGCGCGCCCGAACTGGCCGGCCCCGGCGAGCACGCCGCAACGGTTGATAAAGACAGGCAGGTCGAAGGCGGCGCCGTATTCCAGAGCGAGTGCTTCGCTGGCGAGTTTCGTGGCACCGTAAAGCGACACGGGGGCTTGCGTGGAAAACGTTTCAGCCACACCGGCGGACGTCAGACCGGCGGGCAGAGTCGCGTCATGGCGGGGACGAAAGGCATCGTGGACGGGCTCGACGGCGAGCTGGGCGAGCGGAGCGATGGAGTAAACGCGGCTCGTGCTCAGGAGGATGAAGCCGGCGCGATGCGTTTTGCAGAATTCCAGCAGGTTGACGGTGCCGCCGAGATTATGCTCCACGACTTGGCGCGAACTGCTGCGGCCGTCGATCCCGGCGAGCACGCTGGGGTTGGCGGCGGCGTCGATGACCCAGTCAACGGGGCCGAGCGCCTCAAGATCGCTCGCGTTGCGCAAGTCGCCATGGACCAGCTTCACGCCCGCGGACCGCAGGGCGTCGCGGTTGGTCTCGCTGCCGGCGCGGCAAAAGTTATCGAGCCCGCAAACGGTGTCGCCGCGGTGGGCCAACGCCGACGCGAGAGTGCAACCGACGAAGCCGGCGGCGCCGGTGACCAAGAGCTTCATTCGCAGCAGCAAAGCATTCCGCCCGGTGGGGAGAAAGGCGAAATTCCGGCTACTTTGCGGCTTTGGCGGCGGCGGCTTTGCGCTGGGCTTCTTCGTAGGCCTTGCGCTGCTGCAAGCCGATCTCGAGCAGGTCGCTCACGAGCATGCGCGCTTCGCGTTCCTGCTCGGCTTGCGTGAGCAACGGCGCCGGCGCGCCGTCGGGACCGCTGGCGATGACGCTGGGCGCGAGGGGCGCGCTCGCCGGCGCGGTGACGATGGTGGCCGTACGCAGCTTCAGTGTTTTCACCTGGCCTTTCGCGCGCACGACGACGGTGTCGGTCTTCAAATCGCAGCTAAGCACTTCGATGTCGTCGACAGTTTTGCCGACGGGGATCCAGAGGCTGCGCTTCGTCTGCGAATCGGTGAGGTTGACGAGAACCGATTCACCGGAGGCGATCACGCCTGACAACTGCAACGTCTCCGGCGGCGGCGCGATGAGTGTGGCGCCAGCGGGAGGGAGAAAGGGTGAATCCGTCAACATCTGCGCTCCGGCCAGCGGGACGCCCACGAGGGCGGCGGCGAGGGTGAGAAGAGAAAGGCGGAGAGGCGGAGTCACGGGGGAAAAGTCTGGAGCTTCGCCCGGTGAACGCCAGAGGAAATCCAGCCGGCGCGTCGGCGATCGGGCGCGCGGGGGAGCGCAAAATTTACGCGACCCGCGATGAGACTGTGTGGCGGGCGGAGTGGGCGGGCGAGGAGGGAAGGTGACACGTTTTCCCGCGTTGCAACGCGGCGGGTTGAGTCGTGCTATGGTCGCATGTCTTCAGACGTGACGACGGATCGGGTGCGGTGCGGAGTGGCGGGCGTGGGCTCGCTGGGGCAGCATCATGCGCGCATTTACGCGTCGTTGCCGGGCGTGCAGTTTGCCGGCGTTTACGAGGAGAATGATGCGCGGGCGGCGGAGATTTGCGGGCGCTTCGGGTGCCGGCGGTTCGCGACGTTGGCGGAATTGGGCGAGGCGTGCGACGCGGTGTCGGTCGTGGTGCCGACCGACAAACACGCGGCGGTGGCGCTGCCGTTGCTCGCCGCGGGTTGCCATTTGTTGATCGAAAAACCGATTTGCGCGTCGCTGGCGGATGCGGAGCGCGTGCTGGCGGCGGCGCAGGCGGCGGGCGTGCTCGTGCAGGTGGGGCACATCGAGCATTTTAATCCGGTGATGGGCTTTCTGGAAAAGGAGGTCGCGGAGCCGCGGTTCATCACGACGGAGCGGCTGGCGCCGTTTACGCCGCGCGGGACCGAGGTCGGCGTGGTGCTCGATTTGATGATCCACGATATCGGCATCGTGTTGGAATTGGTGAAATCGCCGCTCGTGAAACTGGACAGCGTGGGCGTGAGCGTGCTGTCGAAGACGGAGGACATCGCGAACGCGCGCCTGCAGTTTGCCAACGGCTGCGTGGCGAATCTGAGCACGAGCCGGATGAGTTTGAAGAAGGTGCGCGAGATTCGCGTCTTCCAGTCCTCGGCTTATCTCTCTTTCGATTTCATGAACCAGACCGGTCACCTCGTGCGCAAGAGCGGGATGTTGAGCTACGCCGCGCAACTGATGGCGGGGGCCGTGAAGCCGGGCGATTTGACGGCGATGCCGGTGGAGGAGATTCCGTTGCAGAAAGGCGAGCCGCTCGCCTTGGAACTGGCGCATTTCGTCGAGAGCGTGGCGCAGGTCAGGCAGCCGAAAGTCGGGGGCGCGCTGGGCAAGACGGCGCTCGAAGTCGCGATCGCCATCACCGATCAGATTCGGAGCGGACAGCCATGAATTGCGCCCGGACCACGGCGGTGGACAGCGAAAGGCGCGGGCCGGCATGAGCGGTCGCGTAGGTGAATTACCGCCGCCGCCGGGCGGCGGCGTCGACGTGCTCTTCATCGCCGGCGAACATTCGGGCGACGAGCATGCGGCCAGGATCGTGGCGGACTTGCGGCGGGCGCGGCCGGGGGTGCGGGTGGCGGCGTTGGGCGGACCGGCGCTCGCGGCGGCGGGCGCGCAGGTGTTGCACGATTTGACGGCCTCGTCGGTGGTCGGGTTGGTCGAAGTGTTGAGAAACTACGACTATTTCAAGGCGCTCTTCGCGGCGACGCTGCGGTGGATCGAGACGCACCTGCCGCGGGTGGTGTGCTTCGTCGACTATCCCGGTTTCAACCTGCGTTTGGCGGCGGAACTCAGGAAGCGCGGTGTGACGACGAAGGGGGGCGGGCCGGTCCGCGCGTTGTTTTATATTTCTCCGCAAATCTGGGCGTGGAAACCGCAGCGGCGGTTTACGATGGCGCGCGATCTCGATGCGTTGGGGGTGATTTTTCCGTTCGAGGTGGCGAGCTACGCCGACACGTCGTTGCCGGTGACGTTTCTCGGGCATCCTTTTGTGGAGGCGGGCTATGTGCCGCCGGTGCGTTACGAGGCGAAGGGGCCGGTGCTGCTGCTGCCGGGGAGCCGGAAGCAGGCGGTGGCGCGGATTTTTCCGGTGTTGCTGCGCGCGTTCGCCGCGCTCGGCGAACGTGAGGCGGTGGTGCTTTATCCGAGCGAGGCGATCCGGCGCGTGCTGCTCGCAGCGGGTCCGCCCGCCCACGTGAAACTCGTGCCGCTCGACGAACACGGCTCGCTGGGCGCGGCGGCGGTGCTCACGAGTTCGGGCACGATGTCGATGCACTGTGCGTTGGCGGGGATTCCGGGCGCAGTGGTTTATCGAGCGAATCCTTTGACGTATTTGATCGGCCGGCGATTGGTGAAGGTGCCGTATCTGGGAATCGCCAACCTGCTGCTGAAACAACCCATGTATCCTGAGTTCATTCAAGGCGCGGCGCGGCCGGGGGCGCTCGCGGCGGAATTGCGCGCGTGTCTGCATGATCCGGTCCGGCGGGAGCGGACCGCGGCGTTGGCGGCGCAATTGCGCAGTGAACTCGGCGGCAGCGGACGGACACCACCGACGGAATGGTTGAACGGTTTTCTCAGTCCTCGTGAATAGTCCCGTGCATATTCGCTCCGTCGGTGCGATCTCCGGCCGCCGTTATGCGCAGTGGGTGCCACCGCTCGCGTTCGGCATCGCGCTGATCGTGGCGGTGGTCGGGGCGTGGATCGTGCGGGGGCAGCTGCACCAGAACGAGCGTGATCGGTTTCTGCGTATCGCGGGGCATATCGAGCCGGCAGTGGAGCATCAATTCAAGGAAGCCGCGGAAGCGGTGGCGGGCGCCCAGGCGTGGATCGCGGCCACGCCGGAGGTCTCGCGCGAACAGTGGTCCGCCTATTTCGATTCGCTCGCGCCGTATCTGGGGCGGGGCGTCGTGGGGCTGAGTTACGTGGAACGCGTGAAACGCGAAGATTTGCCGCAATTCGAGACGCGAATGCGTGCGGCGGGCGAACCGGAGTTCACGGTGGAGCGCAGCGGCGACAACCGCGAACACGCGGAGTTTTTTGTCGTCACGCGGGCCGAACCGCGCGAGCTCAACAGCCGTGCGCTCGGCTTGGACATCGGAGCGGGGCGCACGCGGCGGGCCGCGGCGGAGGCCGCCATGCGCAGCGGGACGGCGGTGATGTCGCGGCGCATCGAATTGATTTACGGCGACGATTCGGTGCCGGGCTTTCTGCTGCTGCAACCGGTGTATCGCGCAGGGGCGGACGTGAGCACGCCGGCGGCGCGCGAGCGGGCGCTCATCGGCTGGGTGTCGGCGGCGGTGGATCCGGCGTTGCTGCTCCAAGGGGTGCTCGGGGCGGCGGAGGGCGGGTTGGAACTCGCGGTGTTTCAGGGCACGACCGCCACGAAGGAGACGTTCCTTTTCGACAGCAGCCAGCAGGTGCAAACCGGCCAGCAGGTGCCGACGTTGACGACGTGGGCGCGCGGGGGCTGGACGCAGACGATGCCGCTCGACGTGTTTGGCCAACGGTGGACGGTGTGGGTGACGAGCCGGCATTCCGAGGCGTTTGGACTGCCGCCGCTCGCGTTGACGGTGCTGGCGGCGGGCGTCGTGGTGGCGGCGCTGCTGGCGTGGCTTTTGCGGGCGGTGCTCTCGGCGCGCGAGCGGGCGCTCGAGCTGGCGGCGAAGATGACGGCGGACTTGCGCACGGCGCAGGCGGAAACGCGGCGACTGGCGATGGTGGCGAGTCGCACGGCGAGCGGGGTGTTGCTGGCCGATGCAGACTGGCGAATCGAGTGGGTCAACGAGAGCTTCACGCGGATGTTTGGCTACACGCTGGACGACGTGCGCGGGAGGCGCCCGGGGGAATTTTTGCACGGGCCGGGCACGGACTTGGTGACGCTCAATGCGATCAACGCGGCGGACGGAGCGGTGCGGGCGGAATTACTGAACTACACGCGCGCGGGGCGGCCGATCTGGCTGGAGCTGGACATCCAGCCGCTGCACGACGAGTCCGGCCAGCACGTGGGCTACATGGGACTGCAGCTCGACATCACGGCGCGCAAAGCCGCGGAGGCCGACCTGGCGCAGAAGGAAGCGCAGTTTCGCTTCATTTTCGAACGGTCGCCGGTGGGGATTTATTGGCGACATCAGCGCGCGGACGGGAAGATGGAATGGCACGTCAACGAAGCCCATTTGCGCATCTGTGGTTTGACCGCGGAGGAAGTGGGGCAGCCGGGGAAATTTGAGGAGATCAGTCACCCGGAGGAATACGCGCGGCAGATGGTGCTGGAGGCGAAGATCAAGGCGGGGGAGATGGATCAGTTTTCGTTGGAGAAACGTTATTTCCGGCCCGACGGCACGACGGTGTGGGTTTTGCTGACGCGGCAGCGGGTGGTGCGCGCGGATGGTGGGATCGAGGAGATGGCGACCACCGTGGATATTTCGGAGCGCAAACACGCGGAAGAGGAGTTGGAGCGACGGGAAGGCGAGCTGCGCTTCATCCTCAATGCGGTGCCGATTGGCGTGAGCTGGCAGGAGCGGCAACGAGGCATCGTGTGGTTCAACGATGGCGTTTACCGGGTTTTGGGTTTGGCGCGCGAACCGGCGCCGTCGCTGGCGCTCTTCCGTGAGATGACGGTGAAACAAGATTTGATGGCGCAAGAGGCCGAACGTGCGCGGCTCGAGCGCGGCGAGATCGACGGGTTCGTGTTGGAGAAACGTTACCGGCGGCCCGATGGCGAGGTGATCTGGGTGTCGATGACGCAGCAAGTTTACCGCGGGCCGGACGGAGAGATTTTGCAGGAAGTCGTGACGATCGTGGACATCACGGCGCAACGGCGACAGGAGGACGAACTGCGCGCGGCGAAGGAGGTCGCGGAGCAGGCGAACGCGGCGAAGAGCCAGTTTCTCGCGATGATGAGCCACGAGATTCGCACGCCGATGAACGGCGTGATCGGCATGACCAGCCTGTTGCTGGATTCCCCGCTGTCCGCGGCGCAAAAAGAATACGCGGAAACGATCCGGCAGAGCGGGGATTCCCTGCTGACGATCATCAACGACATTCTTGATTTCTCGAAGATCGAATCCGGCCGGTTGGAATTGGAGCGGGAGGAGTTTTCGCTGCGCGAGTGCATCGAGGGGACGTTGGATTTGTTTGCACCGCGCGCCGCCGAGAAGGGCTTGGATTTCCTCTACGAAATTTCCGACGGCGTGCCGGCGCTGGTGCGGGGCGATGCCACGCGGCTGCGGCAGGTGATCGTCAATCTGTTGAACAACGCGGTGAAGTTTACCGCGAAGGGCGAAGTGGTATTGAGCGTGCGCACCCTGCAGCAGGACGAAACGAGCGCGGAGGTGGAATTTGCGGTGAAGGATACGGGCATCGGCATCCCGCCGGAGGGTTTGGGGCGGCTGTTTCGTTCGTTCTCCCAAGTCGATGCCTCGACGGCGCGCCGTTTCGGCGGGACGGGGCTGGGCCTCGCGATCAGCAAGCGACTCGCCGAAATCATGGGCGGCCGCATGTGGGTCGAAAGCGAGCCCGGCCATGGCTCGACGTTTTTCTTCACGGTGCACGTGGATGCGGTGACGAACAAGCCGCGGCCTTACCTGCCGGCGGGGCAGCAGACGGACTTGGCGGGCAAGCGGCTGCTGGTCGTGGACGACAACGGCACGAGCCGGCGCATCCTGCTGGCGTGGGCGACGACGTGGCAAATGAGCGCGCACGCGGCGGCCACGGGGATGGAGGCCCTGGGGTGGATGGATGCCGGACAGACGTTTGACGTCGCCGTTCTCGACATGCACATGCCGGGGATGGACGGCATCTCGCTGGCGCGAGCGTTGCGGGAGCGCAGGCCGGAAATGCCGCTGATTCTGCTCTCGTCCGTGGGCCAGCTCGAAGGCGAGGAGCGGGAATTGTTTTCGGCCTGCCTGACCAAGCCCGCGAAACCGGCGCAATTATTCCGCGTGTTGGCGGAGCATGGAGGACGCACGCCGTTGCCGCCGGTGGCCGCGCCGGCGGCGCCGGTGGAAATGCCGACGCCCTTGCACACGGACCGTCTGCTGCTGGCAGAAGACAACGCGGTGAACCAGCGGGTCGCGTTGATGATGTTGCAGAAGCTCGGCTATCGCGCCGACGTCGCCGCCAACGGTTATGAAGTGCTCGAGGCGCTCCGGCGGCAGGTTTACGACGTTGTGTTGATGGATGTGCAGATGCCGGAGATGGACGGGCTCGAAGCGGCGCGGCGCATCCGGGCGCACGCCGATCCGGCGGTGCCGCGCCCGTGGATCGTGGCGCTCACGGCCAACGCGATGCAGGGCGATCGGGAGCGGTGCCACGAGGCTGGCATGGATGATTACATCAGTAAACCCGTGAAGCTCGACGAACTGGCCGCGGCGCTCGCGCGGGTGCGTCCGCACTGGGAGCCGGGCGGACTTTAACCGCGCTGAGTCGGGGGACGAGGGATTCCGGACGACGTTTAACCGGCCGTCGGCAAACGTGGGCGGGGCGGTCCAGAAACCTCGGGAGATTGCGATCAGGCGGCGCGCTGCGGCGCGGGCGATCTCCCGTGGTCTGAGGAACGCTTACGCGATGAAGTCGAGCGGCGCGTATTTCTGGCCGAGCACCGCGGTGGAATTGCCCTGCAACCAGCGGTCGATCACCGTCGCATAGACCTGACGGAAATCGATGCCGTAGGTGAGGTCTTGGTTGCGCGCGAGGTTGAGGTTGGGCGCGGCGCCGTGGAGGCCGCCCTTGACGCGCGAGCCCATGATGAAGAGCGGGGCGGAGGTGCCGTGGTCGGTGCCTTTGCCGTCGTTTTCCATGGGGCGGCGGCCGAATTCGGAGAACGTCATGGCGAGCACGTTTTCCTCGAGCCGGTGGGCGGCGAGGTCTTTTTGGAAGGCGGCGAGGCCGTCGCCGAGGGTCTGAAGAAGTTTGTTCTGGCGGTCGAATTGGTTGACGTGGGTGTCGAAGCTGCCGAGGGAAACAAAGTAAACGCGCGTGGAAAAGCCGCCGGCGATGAGGCTGGCGACGTTGCGCAATTCCTGGGCAAACGGCGTGTGCGGATATTCCGCGCCGGCGCGGTAATCGGCGATGACGCGCTGCACTTTTTGTTCGGTGACGAGAGCGTCCATCATCGTGTGGCGCAGGTAGCCGGCGTTGGCGTTCTCGTCGTCGCCCGCGGGGCGATGCAGGATTTTCTCGAGGAGGGCGAGGTTCTGCTGGCGCTGCCGGCGGCCGCCGCGGTCGCTGAGTCCGAAGGTGGCGTGGTCTTTCTCGGCGAAGAAAGTTTCCGGCACCTCGGCGGTGAGATGCACGCCGAGCGGATCGGCGTTGGCGGGAGCGCCGGCGCAAGAGTTGTCGAAGTAGCGGCCGATGAAACCGGTGGTGAGATACTGATCGCTCGCGCTGCCGGTTTCCCAAATGTCGGTCGAGCGGAAGTGGCTGCGGTCGGGATTCGGATAGCCGACGTTTTGGAGGATCGCCAGCTTGCCGTCTTGGGCGAGGCGATGGAGGCCGGCGCACGCGGGGTTGAAACCGGCGTGCTCGTCGAGTTTGAGGACGTTGGCTTCCTTGATCCCCAACGTGGGACGCAGGCGGTGGTAGTGGTCGTCGGCGTAGGGAATGACGGTGTTGAGGCCGTCGTTGCCGCCGGCGAGCTGGACGAGCACCAGAATGGGCTGGTCGCGACCGGGGGCGGGAATCTGGGCGCGCGCGGAGGAGACGAGAAACGACGGGGCGTAGTGTGTGAACGCGAGCAGACCGATGCCTTTGGCGCTGAAGCGGAGAAATTCGCGGCGGGTCGAGGGGAGGAGGTTCGGCAAATTTTTCATGGGGGGAGCGGGCCTCAGCAGAGTTGGTATTCGGGGGAACCGAGGAGAGTGATGGCGGCGTTGCGGATGCGGGCGAGGCGCCGGGCGGCGTCGCCTTGCGCGAGGAACTGGGTGATGGCCGCGCGGTAATCGGGCGCGACGTGCACGGGGAGGAGAAAATCGCAGAGAGCGGTGGTGACTTCGGCGTCGGTGAGCGGAAGGAGTTTCTTGAAGCGATCGTCGGTGAAGGAAAATCCGGTCACGCCGGCGGCGCGTGCGCGGGCGAGGGCGCGTTGTTCGTCGGCGTTGAGGCGGTTTTCGTTGAGCGGGGTAAAGAGGACGCCGACGAGGGCGCGGCGGGCGTCGAGGGTGGCGGAGTTGATCCATTCGCGGCCACCGACCCAGCCGCGGACGTTGGGCGGCGTGTAGAGCGGCTGGCCCATTTGCCGGAGGGCGGGCAGGACGCGGCGGGGCAGCGGGGCGAGATCGAGGCCCAAATCCTGCAGCAGGCCGAGATAGTATTGCTGCGGGCTTTTGATGGCGATGCCGCGAAATTGCGGATCAAAGAAGAGGCGGCTGGAAAACCAGCGCAGGCAGAGTTGGTGAAGATCGAAGCCGGTGGCGCGCCACCAGTCGCCGAGCGCGGCAAGGTGCGGATCAGGCAAGGGTTCGTCGCTGAGATAAAACCGCGCCATGAGGGCGGGCAGGCGCGTGCCGGCCGCAGGTTGCTGGTAGATGACGTCGATCGCTTGATCGCCGTCGAAGTGGCCGGTGTGGCCGAGGAAAGTCTTGGCGCTGCCGTCGTGCTGGCGTGGGGCGAACTCAAAGGCTCCGTCGCGCTGGCGGTAACCGGTGAAGGCTCGGGAGCCTTGTTTGACATCGTTCTCGGTGTAATGGCCGACGCCGAGCGTGAAGAGCTCCATGAGTTCGCGGCCGAAGTTTTCGTTGGGTGCGCCGAGACGGTTTTGTTGCAGATCGAGATACTGGATCATCGCAGGCGAGCGCAGCACGCCTTTGGTGAGTTTCGGGGCCGGACCGGTGCCGCCGGCGCGCAGGAGTGCCTGGTGCTCGTAGAGCATCGCGGGATCGCGGACTTTATTCGCGGAGACGACGTAAACGTTGCCCAGAAACGACACCCATTTTTCGTAGGCGGCGCGGTCGGGGTGGAGGCTGAATTGCATCCAGACGAGCGTGAGGTCGCCGAGGGCGTCGCGGGCTTGCTGTTGGAAATCCCGTTTCAAGTCGCGGCGTTGCTCGCGCGGTGCTTGGCGAATTTTGCGGCGATAGTCCGCGGCTTCGCTCCGGAAGTCGGCGACTGACTTTGGGACGGGCATCGCCGCGGGTTGGCGGGGAAAGAGTCGGTCGAGGGTGGGGGCGAGTCCATCGCGCAACACCCGCGTGACTTCGTCGGGGCTCGCGGACCAGCCGGCGCGACGGAGAAGGTGGCGGGCGGCAGCGGCATCCCACGCTGCGGCGGGGAGGGGTTGCCAGGCTTGCTCGGGCGAATAATCGAGTTTCATGGGCCGGGGAGTGACGCAACCGCCGAGGGCGGGAGAACGAAACACCAAGACGGCGGAAGCGGGGGCGAGGTTGCGGCGAGTTTTGGAATCCTGACCCGCCGCCTTGCTGTCTGTCGCGTGCCACCGAGGCGCGCGGCGGGTGAGCGCTTACAAAAATAGAAAGACGTAGCCGGCAAAGAGCAGAGCGCCGAGGCCGGCGGTGGCGGCAAGGGACCAGAGGAGGTTGCGCTGGCGGGCGGCGATGGCGAAGGTGGCGATGATGACCGCGGCTTGCGCGCCGAGCATGCCGTAGAAAAACCGCTGACTGCGCGTGCGATGGCGTTCGGCGGAGAGATTGCTTTGGCGCACTTGCACTTCGTAGAGGGCGGCGACGGCTTGGTTGAGGCGAGCTTCGGCATCGTAGCGCGTCGACGAGTAGCGCAGGCGCAGGAGCGTGAAATCGCGTCGCAGGGACCGCTGCTCTGGGCCGGTGGCCTGAAGTGCGTCACCGAGGGCGTCGCCGCTGCTGACCACGGGGTTGAGCAGGGCGTCGAAGTCGCGCGAATGGTCGCGGGCGGCGCGGAGAGCCGCGGCAACTTCTGCGGGAGGTGCGGCGCGAAGCCGGTCGTTGAGATCGGGCGCGTCGTTTTCAATCGCGGCAAGAGCGTCACGGACCGCGGGCGGGGGCACCGGAGCGGCGGCTTGGGGCGGCAGGCGGCCGGCGAGCAGGAGATCGAGAGCGGATGCGATCGCTTCCGGATGAGGCAGGGTGGCGGCGAAAGCGCGCATCGCGGGGGCGTTGACCTGATCGGTGTCGGCGGTGACTTGCACGGCATCGAGCGTGCCGGATTGGATGGCGGAGCGAAGGCGTTTGGCTTGAAAGAATCCCCATTGGTCGCCGGCTTTGGACTGCTGTTGGGCCGCCAGCGATCGGTCGTATTGGGCGCGCGTCATCTCGCTGGATGCGAGGCCGGCCAGCATGGTGGCGACCACGGTCATGATCACGGGAGTGGCGCTGAGGACGCGACCCCAGACGGTGGGGGGCACGGCGGATTTCAGATCGGCGGGCAGCGTGATTTTCAAGAGTGGGACAATCGTGAAATGAGCCGCGGCGGGCGAGCCGAAAGCGGGGGCGGCGGGCTCGTTGCGTTTGCGGGGAAGCGCGGCATGCTAGGCGGATGCAGCTCACGGGAATCCATCACTTGACGGCGGTCACCGCCGACGCAGCGCGAAACCATGCGTTTTACACCCAAACGCTGGGCCTGCGTTTGGTGAAGAAGACCGTCAATCAGGACGACGTATCGGCCTACCATTTGTTTTACGCCGATGGCCGCGCCACGCCGGGCACGGACATGACGTTCTTCGAGTGGCCGGTGCCGCGGGAGCGGCGGGGCACGCACAGCATTGTGCGCACGGGCTTTCGCGTGGCGGACGCGGCGGCGCTGGCGTGGTGGGCGCGCCGTTGCGACGAGTTGGAGGTGAAGCGGGGCGAGATCGGCGAACGCGATGGGCGGGCGACATTGGAAATCGAGGACTTCGAAGGGCAGCGGCTGGCGTTGGTTGTCGATGGCGGGAAGAGTGAGGCGCATCCGTGGTCGCGCAGTCCGGTGCCGGCCGAGCATCAGATTCGCGGGCTGGGGCCGATCACGTTGAGCGTGCCGCGGCTCGAGCCGACTGATCGGGTGTTGCGCGACGTGCTGGCGATGCGGCGCGAGCGGAGTTACCGCACGGAAAGTGCCGGAGAAATCCACGTCTATGCGATGGGTGAGGGCGGGCCGGCAGCGGAACTGCACGTGAGCGTGGAGCCGTCATTGGCGGCGGCGCGGCCAGGCGCGGGCGGCGTGCACCATGTGGCGTTTCGCACGCCGAACGAGGATGAGTATCGCGCTTGGGCCGAGCGCTTGGCGACGAAGGGCGTGCCGACGAGCGGCCCGGTGGACCGTTACTATTTTCGCAGCCTGTATTTCCGCGAGCCGAATGGGATCTTGTTCGAGATCGCCACGGATGGACCGGGTTTCGCGGCGGACGAACCGATGGAAGCGCTCGGTGAATCCCTCGCGTTGCCGCCGTTTCTCGAACCGCGCCGCAGGGAAATCGAAGCGGGATTGAAACCGTTGTGAGGCGGCAAGGGGCGACACCGCGCCACGCGGCGCTATCCAACCGGCAAAACGGCGGGAGCGGCGGCGGAGAAGAAAGACCGGGGCCGACGCGTGTTAGGGAGCAAAACGGTGAGGCGCGGACGGATTTGTCATTTGCCAACCTCAGGGTGTCCCGTATGATCCCAACCTTTCATGATTTCGTTTCTGCTCAAACGGTTTTCTGGCCGGCACTATAAGAAGTTTCTCGAAAAGTGCCGCCCCGTCGTCGCGCGCATCAACGAGCTGGAGCAATCCTATCAGCCGCTTACGGATGATCAGCTCCGCGCCAAAACAGATGAGTTTCGGGCGCGATTGAAAGCGGGCGAGACGCTCGACCAGATCCTGCCCGAGGCGTTCGCGGCGGTGAAGAACGCGGCACGTCGGCTCTGTGGCCGGACCTTTGTGGTCTGCGGGCAGGAATTGACGTGGGACATGGTGCATTTCGACGTGCAGTTGATCGGTGGCATGGCGCTGCACGAGGGGAAGATTTCGGAAATGGCGACCGGCGAAGGCAAAACCCTTGTCGCGACGCTGCCGTTGTATCTGAACGCACTCAACGGCCGCAACGCGCAGTTGGTCACGGTTAACGACTACCTGGCGCGCCGCGATTCGGAGTGGATGGGAAACCTCTACAACTTTTTGGGCATCACGGTGGGCTGCATCCAGCAGCAGATGGAATCCGATTTGCGGCACGAGATGTATGGCCGCGACATCACCTACGGCACGGCGAGCGAGTTTGGATTCGATTACCTGCGCGACAATGGCATGGCCACGCGGGCGGAGGATCAGGTCCAACGCGATCACTGGTTTTGCATCGTGGACGAAATCGATTCCATCCTCGTGGACGAGGCGCGCACGCCCCTGATCATTTCCGGACCGGCACCGATCGAACGGGAGCAGCCGTTCACGCGGTTAAAGCCCGGCGTGGATCAGTTGATGGCGGAGCAGACGCGCTTGTGCAACCGGCTCGTGAGCGAGGCGAAGGAGATGCTGGAGCGGCCCAACCCGGATCGCCAGGGCGCCGCGCGCAAAATGCTGCAGACGAAAATCGGTCATCCGAAAAACAAGCAGTTGTTGCGTCTGATGGAGAACCCCGAGTGGCGGAAGCTGCTCGACAAGGTCGACGTCGAAATGAACTCCGACCTGAACAAAGGGGAGCTCTACGCGTTGAAGGAAGAACTCTTCTTCTCGATCGACGAACGGCAGCACCAGGCGGATTTGTCGGAGCTGGGCCGGCGGCGGTTGCGGCCCGACGATCCGGATGCGTTTGTGCTCCCGGATCTGGCGACGGAATTCAGCGAATTGGACAAGGACAACGGGATGTCGCTCGAAGCCCGCGAGCAGCGGAAGCTGGCATCGCAGCAGCGTTACGCGACGATTTCCGAGGACATCCACGCGATTTCCCAGTTGTTGCGCGCCTACTCGCTTTACGAGCGCGACGTCGAATACGTCGTGCAGGAAGGCAAGGTGATGATCGTGGATGAGAACACCGGCCGCGTGATGCCGGGCCGGCGGTGGTCGGACGGTTTGCATCAAGCGGTCGAGGCGAAGGAGAACGTCATGATCGAGCGCGAGACGCGCACCTACGCGACGATCACGATCCAGAACTATTTCCGCATGTATGAGAAGCTGGCCGGCATGACCGGCACGGCGGAGACGGAAGCGACCGAGTTTCAAGACATCTACCGGTTGTCCGTGCAGGTCATCCCGACGAACAAGCCGTGTATTCGCATCGACCGGAATGACTCCATTTTCAAAACGCGCCGCGACAAGTTTGCCGCGGTGGTGCGCGAGATCGAAGCCGCCAACAAGCGCGGGCAGCCCGTGCTTGTCGGCACCGTGAGCGTCGAGTCGTCGGAGGTGTTGTCGCGAATGCTGAAGCGGTCGGGCGTCATCCACACCGTGCTCAACGCGAAGTATCACCAGCAGGAAGCGGAAATCGTCACTCGGGCGGGTCAGCGCGGAGCGGTGACGATCGCGACCAACATGGCGGGCCGCGGCACCGACATCAAACTAGGCGAAGGCGTCCGCGAGGCGGGCGGACTTTACGTGGTGGGCACGGAGCGGCACGAATCGCGACGCATCGACCGGCAGTTGCGCGGCCGTTGCTCGCGCCAGGGCGATCCCGGCCTGACGAAGTTTTACCTCTCGTTGGAGGACGACCTCATGCGGTTGTTTCTCCAGGGCAACCTCGCCTCGAAGCTGATGGAGGGCTCGATGAAGGAAGGCGAGGAGCTGGAGCACCCGTGGCTGAACCGCTCGATCGAGAGCGCGCAGAAAAAAGTGGAGCAGCAGAATTACGCGCAGCGGAAACGCCTGTTGCAATACGACGATGTGCTCAACCAGCAGCGCGAAGTCGTTTACGGCATCCGCAACGCGGCGATTCACGCGGAGCGCCCGAAGGCCATTATCTTTGAGCAGGTGGAGGAAGAAGTCGCGTCGCGTCTGGACGCGGCCGGCTATGGCGACCGGCACGGCGTGTCGGAGGCGGCGGTGGAGAGCTTCATCGGTTGGGTGAACTCCCATTTCCCCATTTCGCTGAAGCCCGAGGAACTCGCCAACGGCGATATCAGTTCGCTGACGCCGAAAATCGTCGAACGCATCAAGACGGCCTACGCGGTGAAAGAGTCGGTGGAGATGCCGGAGGCGCTTGGTTCGCTGGAGCGCTACGTGGTGATCAACGCCATCGATCATCACTGGCAGGAGCATCTCACGGAGATGGAAGAACTGCGCAAAAGCATCGGCCTGCGCAGCTACGGCCAGAAAGATCCGCTCCAGGAATACAAGAGCGAGGCCTACACGTATTTCGAGGAACTGATGAACAACGTGCGGCTGCAAATCTGCACAGGGCTGTTTCGGAGCGCCACGAATCTGCAGTCGTTCGAAAACATGCTCGCGATTCTCGCGCGCAACGCCCGCACCGTCGGGCCGGAGAATGCGCCCGTCGCGACCGGCGTTTCCACAGGAACGACGTCGGCTCTGCCGCCGGGCGCCGCCGCGGCCCCGGAGCGCGAACTCGAGTTGCCGAAAGTGACGATCCGCCGCGAGCTGCCGAAAGTCGGCCGCAACGATCCGTGCCCTTGTGGCAGCGGCAAGAAATACAAGCACTGCCACGGGGCGTAAGCGCGCGCGACCGGCTTAATCCTTGAAGGGCCGGCGCGTTTGCCGGCTAATGCGCGCATGGCGACGCCGTTGTCTGAAGTCGATCCCTACGACCTGCCGCCGCCGTTCTGGCAGCGCTACTCCGACCGCACGGGCGCGGCGGTCGTGTTCGTGGCGACAGTGGTGCTGGCGGTGTTGTCCTTCCCGCCTTTCCACGCGCCGGAGTTCGCGTATGCGATGCTCGTGCCGGGTATCTTTTGGGCGTATTTGCGTCCGTCCTTCCGCCTCTACGCGACAACGATGCTGGGCGCGCAGGCGGTGGCGTGGACGATCATTCTCGGCTGGTTGCACAACGTGACGTGGGTCGGGTTGTTTCTGCTGGGGCCGGTCGTCGGTGTATGGATCGGGCTGTGGTATCTGGCGGCGTGGTGGGCGATGCCGCGGTTTATCGGACGGGCGACGCCGATCAGGCTTGGCGCGATGCTGGGCCTCGCGGCGGCGTGGGTATTGATCGAGTGGACGCGGTCGTGGTTGATGGGCGGTTTTCCGTGGCTGCCACTGGCGGCGAGCCAATGGCAGCGGTCGAGCATACTTCAAGTGGCGTCCTACACCGGCGCGGGCGGAATCTCGTTCGCGCTCGTTGCCATCAACATCGGCTTCGGTGCGTATGCCCACCGGCTCTTTCGGGAAGGCGAGCGCGGACTGCGGAAGCGCAGCCAGGAATTTTTTCTCGCGCTGTTTCTGTTGCTCGTCTGCCTCTCGGTGCACGTGCAGGAAGCGTTCAACCGCGCGCGTTTCACGGTGCCGTTCGGGCGCATCGCGCTGGTGCAGCCTTACGTGCCGCAGGAGGTAAAATGGAATCCGGAGCGTGCGCCGGCGATTTTGACGAGTTTGCAAGAGCTCACGTTGCGGGCCGCGCGCACCGCGCCCGACTTGATCGTGTGGCCCGAGGCCGTCACGCCGTGGGCGGTGCACGGCGACGCGCGCGTGCAGGCGTGGACGGAGCAGTTGGTCAAGCGCGCCAACGTGCCGCTGTTGCTTGGGTCGATCGCGATCGAGCACAATGGCCAGCCGGATGAGCAGTGGTTTAACGGCGCGTTTCTCGTGACGCCCGCGGAGGGGTTGCTGCCGGGATATTATGCCAAGCGCCATCTCGTGCCCTTCGGCGAATATGTGCCATTGCGGCCGGTGCTGGGATGGCTGGGGAAGTTCGTGCCGATCGGCGATGACTTCGCGCATGGCGATGTGCCGCAGCTCCTCATCACGCCCCTGGCGGGAGCGGCGGCGGCGGTCGCGCCGTTAATTTGCTACGAGGATATTTATGCGAGTCTGGCGCGTTCGAGCGTGCGGGCGGGCGCCGATCTGCTCGTCGTCATCACGAACAACGCGTGGTTTGGCGAAGGGGGCGCGGCGGAGCAGCATGCGGCGCACTCGGTGTTGCGGGCCGTGGAAACGCGGCGTCCGGTGATTCGTTGTGGCAATGGGGGCTGGAGTGGCTGGATCGACGAGTTTGGCAACGTGCGGACGGTGCTTACCAGCGAAGGCCACGGGATTTTCTTTCGCGGCACGGAGACGATTTCGTTGAGTCGCGATGTGCGGTGGATCGGCCGCGCCACATTTTATGTGGAGCACGGCGATTGGTTTGTCGCGGCCTGTGCGGTGCTCTTTGGGCTGGGCGCATGGCTGCTGTGGAGCGCGCCCGCGCCAGTCGTCGCGGCGCCAAGCGAAGAAAACGAAGCGCCGCCGGTGGAGTGATTCAGCGGGGCCGCTGCGGGGTGCGGGGGACCGGGAGCGGGGGCTTGGTTTTAGCGACGATGCGACGGCGCGACCGCGCCCGCGGCCGGGCCTGCGGGTGGGCCGGCAGCCAAGGCTGGTCAAGACGCAGACAGGCATCGCACATGTCGCCAGCCAACGCGACGGCCCGCGCCGGGGCAAGACTGCGCGCGGGTGAACGTTCAAAGGCGCGCGCATTTTCAGGCATGACTTTGTGACGTCCGCGCAACATTAACCGGCCATGACTCCGAAACTCCTCCGCCGCGCGCGCGAAGCGCTGGATTCCTTTGCCATCGAGACGCCCTCCTGGGGCTTCGCCGACACCGGCACTCGCTTTGGAAAATTCTTCCAGGATGCCGCGGCCATCGATTTGAACGACAAGCTCGCCGACGCCGGCGAAGTGAACCGCGTGACCGGTTGCTGCCCGACGGTGGCGGTGCACGTGTTGTGGGATTTCAAAGCGGGCGACGATCCGAAGAGAGTGGCGAAACTCGCGCGGCAGCACGGCGTGCAGATCGGCGCGATCAATCCGAATTTGTTTCAGGATCAGTGTTACAAGTGGGGTTCTTTCGGTCACAACGATCCCGCGGTGCGTGAGCATGCGCTGCAGCATTGCTACGACTCCATCGCGATCGGGCAGGCCGTCGGCAGCGAATACGTTTCGCTCTGGTTTGCCGACGGCACGAACTATCCCGGTCAGGGCAGCATCCGCGAGCGCAAGGCGTATTTCACCGCCGCGCTGCAAGCTTGCCACGAGAAGCTCTCGGCGAAGCAGACAATGCTCGTGGAATACAAGCCGTTTGAGCCGGCGTTCTATCACACGGACATCGCGGATTGGGGCATGTCGTATCTTCTGTGCAAGAAAGCGGGACCGCGTTCGAAGGTGCTCGTCGACACGGGCCATCATTACAGCGCGCAAAACATCGAGCAGATCGTGGCGTGGTTACTCGACGAAGACATGCTGGGCGGTTTCCACTTTAACGACCGGCGCTACGCCGACGACGATCTCACGCTGGGCTCGATCGATCCCTACCAGGCGTTTCGGATTTTCCACGAAATCCATTTCTTCGCCGCGGATCGTGGGCGCATGCCGAAGATCGCTTACATGATCGACCAGTCGCACAACGAAAAACCAAAGATCGAGGCCACGATTCAAACCGTCCTCATGGCGCAGGAGCTGTATGTGAAAGCGGCGCTGGTGGACCACGCGGCGTTGCGGAAAGCGCAGGCGAAAAACAACGTGGTGGACGCGGAACTGGAGTTGAAGAAGGCGTTTTTCACTGACGTGGCGCCGGCATTCGCCGCCTGGCGCAAGGCGAACAAACTGCCCGCCGACCCGCTAGCCGATCATCGGAAGAGCGGCTACGAGCGTCAGGCCGCGACGGAGCGCAAGCGCCGCCGCCAGGAACTCGGCATCGTGCAGGGCGGCGGTTACGCGTAAGGATTTCTCGTTGCGCGACGAATCCGCCCGCGGCGTCATGCCGCCGGGCGGAGCGGAGCGCGAAACGAGTTTCGCGATCGCGGCGTGGGCGCACGATGCTCGCCGGGCGCGGCGCAGTGATAGTCAGGGCCGAAGTGGTTGCGACCCGGTGGAGGCGCGCTAGGGTGCGTGATGGCGAGGGTATTCCTTCTTTCGCCGGCTCATGCGGGTGGGCGGCGCGCGACGTATTTGTTCAATCCGGCGGCGACTTTTGCCCTGGCGCGACGGTTGCACGCCGGCGAAGCCGTGGCGTTGGGGGAGATATTTGAGTTTCTCAGTGGTTTGTATTTTCGCGGAAAACGCGCCTATGCGGCGGTGTTTGGCGGGTCGCTGGCGGGTGGCGCGGGCTCGTGGGTGATTACGACGACGCGCGGCCTCATGCCGACGGAAACGCCGGTCACGTTACGCGAATTGCAGGAGCTCGGCGCCGTCGATATCGACGCCGGAGAACCGCGCTACCGCGAGCCGTTGATCGAGTCGGCGAAGGAACTGGCGGATCGCGAAACAGCCGACCTCGTGCTGCTCGGCAGCATCAGCACCACGAAATACGTCGAACCGCTTTCGGCGGTGTTCGGTGAGCGGTTGTGGTTTCCCGCCGAGTTCGTCGGGCGCGGGGACATGAGCCGCGGAGCGTTGTTGCTGCGGCGCGCGCGGGAAGGCCGCGAACTGGAATACCAACGGCTGGCAGGGGTTGTGCAGCGCGGACCACGGGCGCGCCGTGCGAGTGAGACGTGAGGCCGGCACGTGCGGCCCACATCAGGAAGGCGGGCGCGGGGGATTACGGACGTTTTTGCGCGGCGAGAATCGCGTCGAGCTGAGCGAGTTTAAAGCGCACCGCGACGATGTAGGGCGGCTCGTCTTTCGTCCAATGGCCGTAGGTGATGGCGACGATCGTGCCGTCGGCGAGCGTTTCGAGACCGGAGTAACCACAGTCCCAGCCCCAGTTATTTTGCATGAGGCGCACGCGGTAAGCGCCGGGGCGATCCTGCACGAGGTCGTCATAGGTGCCGACCCAGCCGAGCCAATCTCCATTGGTGGGCGAAGCGCGGTTGGTGTCGCGAAACACGACGACGAGCCGGCCGTCCGGCGCGTAGGTGAGCATGTGGCGATCGCCGACCATGGTGACGGGCAATGGCTGCGGGTCCGACCACGTGCGGCCTTCGTCGTTGGAAAAAATAATTTGGGAGAGGTGATTGTGCGAATCTTCACGCAACAGCAGCGCGATCTGCCGACCATCAGGCGAACGCACGAAACCTGGCTCGCAGAGGAGGAGATCGGAGCGGTTGATGAGGGCGCGAGGCTCGCCCCAGGTGAGGCCGCCATCGGCCGACTCGACCTGATAAATAGCGTAGGTCAGGGGAGAGGTTTTTTTGCCATCAGCCCGGAGGAAACGCCCGTCATCGTTGAACCAGGCGAGGTAGTGTCCGGGTTGCCCGCGCACGGCGGCGACGCCGCCCATCACGACAATCCCGCCCCAGTCGCCGACGGGTTTCAGCGGACTCCACGTGGCGCCGTCATCTTCCGAAACCGAGAGGCGCGCGGGATAAAGACCCGACCATAAAATGAGACGCTTCTTGCCGCGAGCGTCGACGACGCGGTGAATGGTCGGCGTTTCGAGCGAGGTCGACCAGTTGTCCGGCACCGGCAGACGGTCCGACCAAGTGAGGCCGCCATCCGTGCTGCGTTTCAGAACGATGAGGCCTTTGCCATGACCTTTCGGATAAACGCAAAGGATCGTGCGCCCGTCCTCCAGCAGGACGGAACTCACATGCCCGAGATACTGACCGGCCTCGCGATCCACCACGACTTGGAATTGCGAATCCGCCGCGAGGTCGACGAACGGGTAAAGCTTCACGCTGTCGGGCAAGCCGAGATACTCGCCCGGCAGTTTGGGCGGAGGACCGCCGGCGAAGCTCGTCAATCCACTGAAAGTCATCACGGCCATGAGAGCGAGGGGGCGTAACATGCGTCGAGCACAACAAACGAGGCAGAGGGGACGAGAAGAAATGCGCCACTCGATGGAAAACCTGCGGAGGAGGGGACGATCGCGGGCCCGCGTTTTGGCGTCTCAGCTGATTTGAACGCCGACGGAAGCCGCGTAATTTCCGACATGTTGAATCCCGGATGGAGCAACTTGGAGCAGGCGTTCGGTTGGAACGTGGCGGGTTCGCAGCTCGGCGTGTGGGCGATGGTGTTGCGGGCGATCGTGGTCTTCACATTCGCAATCGTGCTGCTGCGTTGCAGCGACCGACGTTCGATCGGTCACAATGCGAGTTTCGACGTGGTGCTCGGAGTGATCTTCGGGTCGGTGTTGAGTCGGGCGATCAACGGCAGCGCTCCTTTGCTGCCGACCCTTGCGGCGAGCATTGCCATGGTCGCACTGCACCGGTTTTACGGCACGCTGGCCTTCCATTCGCATCGTGTGTCACAGCTCGTGAAAGGGCGCGACCGGCTGTTGGTGAAAGACGGGAAAGTAGATTACGAGGAGATGAAGCGCGCGAAAATCACCCTCGACGATCTGCTCGAAAACATGCGCTTGCACGGCAACGTGAATCAACTGGCAGGGGTGCAGGAGGCGCGCCTCGAGCGCAGCGGCTCCATCAGCGTGGTCTTCGTCAAGCGTCCACGAGCGACTGATACCCAGGGTGACGGGAAATGAAGCGGGCGACGTAGGAGCATTGCGGCACGACGCGGCGCGCGTCGGCGCGCGCGTCGTCCAGCGCCTGCCGCACGAGTTGCTCGGCGAGGCCGCGACCCCGCAGCGCGGGCGGCACCCACGTGTGGGTGAAGGTGATCGTGTGACCGTCGATCTGATATTCGGCCACAGCCACGTCGCCGTCGGCGGCGAGTTCATACCTGTGGGCGGCGGCGTTGTGGCGGACGACGGGGAGGGGTTCGCTCATACCGGAAAGTGACCGCGGAAACGGGCGCGACGCAACCCAGGCACGGGAGAATTCGCCATGGTTCGATCCGTCCGCGGCCCTATGCGGCGCGAGGAAACGGATGTGGCGAAGAGGTGTCTCGGGGCGGTCGCGCATAGCCGCCCGTTGCCGACGGCGGCTGAATTGGTGCGAGGAAGATAGCTTTCAAAAACCACTTTTATGAGTGCTCAACGTAAAGGAGGCCGACCGATCCCGGACCGCCCATCCGGCCACGGAAAACCGCAGATGCAAAGCGAGCCGATGCCGCCGTTTCCGAAACAGAAACAGAAGCAACCCGGTTTGGAGTCGAAGATGAAACCGGCGCCGCACTACCAAGCGTTGAATTACAGGCCGGCGGGGAAACTGCAGGGCAAGGTGGCGTTGATTACGGGCGGCGATTCCGGCATCGGCCGCGCGGTGGCGGTGCTTTACGCGAAGGAAGGCGCAGATGTGGCCATCGTTTATTTGCCGAAAGAACAGACTGACGCCGAGGTGACCCGCTGCGCGATCGAGGCGGAGGGGCGCCGGTGCATTCTGCTGCCGGGCGATTTGAGCTTCGTGGATTTTTGCAACCACGTCGTGGATCTGACGGTGCGGGAGTTGGGGCGTCTCGATATTCTCGTCTCGAACGCCGCCCATCAGAACCGGAAGAAGTCGCTGGAAGACGTGACAGATGAAGAATTCGACCTGACTTTTCGCACAAATATTTACGCGCTGTTCTGGCTGTCGCGCGCAGCGCTGCCGCATTTGAAGGCGGGCGCGAGCATCATCGCGACAAGTTCAGAGACTGGTATCATGGGGTCCGCCATGCTGCCGGATTACTCGGCGACAAAGGGAGCGATCAACGCTTTCGTGAAAACCCTCGCGCAAGATTTGATACCGCGGGGAATCCGCGTGAACGCGGTCGCGCCCGGGCCGGTCTGGACGCCGCTCAACGTTTCGGATCAAGGGGCGAGCGCGGAAAAGGTCAGCCTGTTTGGCAAGAATTCGCCGATGAAGCGGCCGGCGCAGCCGGAGGAGTTGGCGCCCTCTTATGTGTTTCTCGCTTCCGATGCGGACTCTTCGTTCATCACGGGAATTGTGCTCCAGGTGATGGGCGGCGAAACGACCGGGGGATGAGTGCGGCGGCGCCGCCGTCGCGCGCGTGAGAAACTTCGGCGGACCGCGGCGCGCGCCCGCCTCACTTGTCGGCGGGAAACGGCAGCGTGGCCGCGGTGGCTCCCGCCTTGGACGCATGCGCCGCGTTCCATTGCTGGACGTAGTTTTGCGCCTGTTCGCGGGTGGAGGAGCGAAGTTGCTCAAACTCTTTCTGCTCGGGCGGCGTTTGCTGGTAGCGAGCGGCGAGTTGCTTGAGCTGGTCGGGTTTCCACGGCAGGCGACCGGCGGTGCGCAGATCGGTAAACAGGCTTTGAGCGCGCACGAGCTCGGTGGCCAAGGACGAGAGGGTGGATTGCATGTCGGCATCCCACGTCGTGACCGCGCGGACGTAGGCGTTGACGGAATCCAGCGGAGCATCGGCGGCGGGCACCGCGGGTGGCGCGGGGCGTTGCGGATTGAAGAAGATGGCGTGGCCTTCCGGCGGCATGATCGAGGCGAGCTGGGGAACGATCGCCGCGCGTGGCACGGTGACTTCGGCGACGTTTTCCGGTCCGCCAGGAAACGCGGCGACGCTGTTTTCCGCGATGAGGAGGGCATCCATTCCCGCGGGTGCGAGTGGGACGCTGGCCTGCACGTGGTCGCCCGTCGTTTCGACGGTCATTTCGTGCGACCACCAGATATACTTTTCGGAAAGGATGGTGAATTCACCCTTGGCGGGAGCGTGGCCGCCGAAGCGATCAGCCCGGAGCTGAAACGTGACGGTGGCAGCGGCGTCGTCGCCTTGGGCCGCCGTGACGGTGACGGATTCTTGTTCGCCGAGGGGAGCCCGATTCGGTGCCGCCGCCGAGGCGGCGCTGACAATGGCAAGGCAACCCAGTGCCCAGAGAAGAGGGCGGAAGCGAACGACGGGGGTGGAAGCGAAGGAAGGGCAGATCATAGCGAATCTCCGTTGCGAGGGTTCGCGCGCCGCAGTGGCGCGGCGCGCCATTTTTCGCACAGACCGATTTTCGCGCAAAAGGTTCTTTTTACGCGCTGCCCATTTTACGCCACGAGGCCGCTCAGCAGACGCGCATCACTTCGAGACCGAGGAGATGGCCGAGGTGTTGGAGGCGGTCAGTGAGGTGGCCGAGGCCCACGGCGCAATGATGCGCGGGGCCGTGGGCGTTCCACCGGTTGACGAATTCCCGCGCGCCGATGCTGAAGCGATAGCGGCTGTTGGTGTTGCCAATTTCGAGGATGGGACCGGGCACTGATTCCGCTTCGGCGCAGAGCAGACTCAATCTACCCTCGCGACTTTCGACGACGGAGAGAAGCGTGACGGGGCCGTGTTTCACGGCCATTTCTACGGAAACTCCGCGACCGACCTTGCCGTGGTAAACGCGGAGCGGCCGGACCTTGGTTCGACCTTGGGCAATGCGCAGGTGACCGGGGCCGTCGTGGCCCATGAGCACGACGTCATCCTTGAAATCCATCGCGTAGTATTCTGTGAACGAACCGCCCGCGCCGAAGAGATCCATGATCTTCATCGCCTGCGCGTTCTTCACTTCGTATTCGCCCGCGACCGGCACGCCGCGACTGGTGAGCAGGGAGGTGCCGAGAATGATCGACGCCATCGTCGCTTCGTTTTCAGGCACGCCGCTGCCTTTGTAGAAGTAGGCGAGCGACCCGAGTTGGTAGTCGGCTACCAGATGGTCGAGCGCGACCGACGTGCGCGCCGCTTCGGCCAAATCGTCGGCCTGGCAATCGGCTTGGACGTCGAACTCGGCGTGGAAATCCTTCACGCGCGCCGCGACGGCGGCGGGCGCGACCTCGCGGCGGCGAGCAGAGAGTTCATCCACTTCAAGAATCTCCACGTGCGTGCCGAACGTGGCGCACTGGAGGGTGACGTCGGAGTAAATGTCGAGCATGCCGCCGTAGTAGTGGCCCATGAGGCCGAGGCGGTTGGTGCTCATGCGGGCGGCGACGCGCGCGGCTTCGATCCAGCCATCGATCTCGCGCCAGCAAATGGGGTCATCCTCCAGCACGCCAGTGACCTGATGAAAGCGGACGCCGGCGCGTTTGAACACGTTGGCGATCTCCGGCACCGGGCACGCGGAGCAGTGCGCCAGCCATTCGCCGGTCATGGCGGTGCGATCCGTCATCCGGTTAAATTTTTCGTAGTCGATCGCGGCGGCCGGGGCGAGATTCAGCACGATCACAGGCACTTTCGCGCGGAGCACGACCGGGAGAACCGTCGACGAAAGCGCGTAGGTGGTGACGTGGAGAAAAATGATGTCCACCTCTTGGCGGCGAAACTCGCGCCCTGCGGCGTAGGCGCGATCGGCGTTGTCCACCAGGCCAAGGTTGACGATCTCCACGCCGGGGCGGGCGAGCTTGGCGGCGACGCGGCCGAGGTAGCCTTCGAGGCGCGATTGGAGGCCGGCGAACTGTGGCCAGTAAGCGTCGAGACCGATGCCGAACAAACCGGCGCGAAGAGGCGGAATTTCCATGGCGAGAAAATAGCGGATGATCGTGGGAGGCGCTAGCGCACAAGCGCGACAGGCCAGCGGCGTTCGTAGCGGCCGGCGATTCGCGTGGGCGTGGCGGCGTCCGGGAATTGCACGTGGATGGGTGTGGCGGATTCGAGGGTGTAACGAATCTCGCTCGCGTTTCGCTCCCATCGCACATGCACCACGTCGGTGCTGCCTGCGATCGGGAGCGTGCCCTCGGCGCGCGGATGCGAGCCGGTCCGGAGCGTAAAATCGAAGTGGCGTTCGCCGCGGTCGGCGCGCGGTTGCAGGCCGAGGAGAAAACGCGACAGCTGCCACGTGGGGCAACCCGCCCATTGGTGGCAGTGGCTCCAGCGCGGATCGAACACCTCGAGCCACGTCGTGCGCCCGCCGCCGAGCGACCAGCCCCAGCAAGCGCGAAATTGCGCGAGGACGAAGTCCATTTCGCCGCGCGCGATCAGCAGAGGCATCGCGTAGTTGCCGAAGTAGGGTGTGATGAGGCGCGGGTTATTGGCGGCGGGATCGCTGAGGCGCGGCGCCGTGGGGTCGTTGGGAAAGCATTGCAGCATGTGGCGTTTGATGAACGCGACGGCGGCGGATTCGTCGGCGGCCGGGAAGAAATTCAACCAGAGGCCGAGAGCAGTGCGATGATAGCCGATGCGCGACCAGGCATCGTCGCCGGACGAAAACTCGGCGGCGTAGTAGGCGGCGATGATCGCCCGCAGGGCGTCGGCTTGCGTGCGGTAGTGGGCGGCGCGCGCAGGGCGATCGACGGCTTCGCACCAACGGATCATATCCCGCAGGGCGGCAAGATAATGGAGGTTGAGTGCCATGTCGGTCGGACCGGGATTGCGCACGTAGCCCCAATCGACAAACGCCCAGCCGAGCTCATTGCGCACGCCGTCGGGCCCGGACTGCGCGGCGAAGGCGTCGAGGTTGCGCTCGGCGAACGGAAACATTTCTTCGAGCAAGGTGCGGTCGCCCGTCAGCGCCCAGTAGTGCACGCACGCGGTGATCCATTGCGCGGCGTAAGTGGAAAGGTAGGCCGCGCCGCCGGGGCACAGGCCGGCGACGAGCCCGTCGTCGCGGGCGCACTGGGCGCATTGGACGAGGCCGCGGCGGCACAGCCGCAAATCGGCGAACGCCACGGCGGCGATATCCATGCCGACGGTGACGACATCACCGGCCCATTCGCCGCGTTCGCGCGTGGGATTGTCGACGATGGCATCTTCCGCGCAGCCGCGATGTGTTTCCACCCCGACAGACCAAATCTGATCAAGCAAGGCGTCGCCCGTATGCAGGGAGCCTTGCGCCTCGCGATAGTAGGCGCGCTCCATGATCTCTTCGCGGAGAAACTTCACGGTGGCGGGCTCGGCGATGACGTGCACTTCGAGAAAGCGGCCGCCCTTCGGTGTGAGCGGAAAAAACTCCTGCGGTCCGCCGCGCGCGACGTAGTGATCGAGGTTGCACGAATCGCCGTCGGACAACGTGATCCACGGGGCCACGCGGCCGCGCGTGAGCGCTTCCGCGTAGGCGAACTCGACGACGGCGCCGGCGGGCAGGTCCAAGGTGAAGCGCGGTCGCATGAGGCGGACCCGCCCGAGGTCGTAGCGCCGCCAGACGCCTTGCGGTGGCAGATCAGCCGGCGAGAGTTCGCGGAGAAAAAAGCGCGCGGCGGGATTGTCGCGCTCGTAGCCGAATTCTTCGACCAGGGTGCCAGCGGCGAGCGTTGTGACCGGCAGCATGAACGCCCCGCAGTTCGCGGTGGTGAGCGGCGTCAGTGGGCCGAGCGGGCGCGCCACCGGAGCCGGCGAACTCCAAGCGGAATCGTCGAAGGCCGGCGTCTGCCAGAGCGGAAGTGCGCGCGTGTCGCACCACTCGATGAAGCCGAGTTGCGGGTTGATGCGGCGTGAGCCGGCGAAGTAGCCGGGGAGCCGCTGGGCACGCCACGCGATGGGAAGTTCGCGTCCGCTGGTCAGCGCGCGGCAGTGGAGAAAGGGTTCGAGGGGGAGGAGGAGTCGCGTCGATTCTCCGATGTGATGGACTTGCACCGCCAGCACGTGGCGGCCGGCGGGAAGGGTGGCGCGGAAGATCTGGTATTCGGGGAAAGGAGCGAGAAACCGCGCGGGACCTTCGGCAAAAAATTCGCCGTCGAGCCAGGCGACAAACCAGGATGCGCCGAAGAGGCGGAACTCCACCTCGGCGGGGGCCGTGAGCTCGAAACCGCCGCGGAATCCCGCGTAGGTGTTTTTCGCTTCCGCAGCGACGTCATCGACCCACAGGAAAACCGGGGCGGGAGAGGCCATAGACGAGAACCTCAATCGTTCAGCGGCGCGAAGCGCAAGGGGAAGCGGGAGACGGCGGCGAGTTTTCTTTTGGTCCTTACGGGGAGATGCCCCATGGCGGCGCCAACGCGGGGGTCTATAGTGCGACCACATGCCAACGCGTTTCTGTCTCCTCATCGTTTAACTTCGTCATGACCGAAAAATACATCGTCGTCGCCGACCCGCGGCAGCTCCGGTTTTACCACGAAGAAAGCCAGCCCGGCCAAATCGCGCCGAGCTTGGTGGTGGCGCAAGCGGTGGACCTGGCCGATGAACGCCGACGATGCGCACTGCCAGGCGAACGGCCGCCCAGGGGCGACGCCGCAGCGAGCGCGTCAGCGGCGCCCATGGAGGAACGGCGCCCGAAGAACGAGGACCGCGAGCGGCGCATCGCGACCCAGATCGCGAAGCACATCAACGCGTTTTTTGCGACGCAACCCGACGCGGTGTGGCACTTCGCCGCGAGTCCGTCGCTGCATAACGAAGTCATCGACCGGCTCGAGACCAGCACGGGCAACCGACTCGATCGCTCCGTGCGGAAGGAATTGGGCAACGTCCCGCCGGTCGAGCTACGAAGTCACTTCAAGCTCGCGCCTTTGGCCGAGAGGTAGCGCGAAAGGGCGCGCGACGGTGGACACTGCCGGGCGTGCGCGCCCCGGGGACGGAGCGCGCGGCGAGCTTACGGTTTCAACGCTTCGTCGGCGTAGCGCGGTTTGAAGGTCGGGTTGCTGGCAGCGAGCTTGAGAAACGTATCGACGGGCACGACCTCGGGGTGTTCGTCGAGCTGGCCGACGATTTCCATCACGCGCTTGATGCTGTTGGATTCGCGCACGTGAACGAGCAGGTAGTAGGGGCGTTTCGGGTTGAGGCGCATCAACTCGTTGAGATCGGCGACGGCATCCGGCACCGGGCGATGTTCGTCGAGATAGTAGTCGTAGGACATGAACGCCTGGCCGTTGCGCGCATCGTAAGTATGAGCGGCGGCGTAGCCGTTGATGAAGCCGATGACGTCGGGGGCGTATTTGAAGTATTCGTCAACGGTGCGTTTCGGCACATCGAAATAGCCGACCGGCACGGACGCGCTGCGGCGCGTGTGGTCCATGACGCTGACGACGTGCAGATCGTATTTCGCCATCATCTCGTTCATCTCTTTCATGAGGCCGGGAAAACGATCAGGAGGAATCGCGACGGGATACATGTAGCCGGACTGGCCGCCGTTGAAATAGTCCTTGGGCGTTTTGTCCTTGGCGAACATTTCGAGAACGCCGGGATACCAGCGCACGCCGTCGATACCGACATCCCAGTTGTAGTAGATCTGACCGCGCTCGGGTTCATTCCAAGCGCCGATGCCCATGCTATCGGACTGCACGAGGCAGACGTAGACCTTGGGTTCGGCGGTGACCTTCTGCTGTCGGGTGACGTGGTTGTTGTTGGTGAATTTAAAGCCGGGCGAAAACTCGATCTGGCTCATGAATGTGCCGTTGGGAAACGTATTCAGGCCGATCACCTTGAGGCCGTAGCTGGAGGTGAGCGTGACCCATTCTCCCTCGCTGTCTTTGGCGTAGGAATGCCAGCCGAAGATGAAGGCGCCGGGATTCATCTGCGCGAGGATGCGGCGGTGGAGTGCGAGTTCCTCTTTGTCCTTGGGATTGGCGGAAAGGTCGGCCACGAAGGCGTGCATGGCGATGCCGAGGTCGGCCACGCCGGGTTCCATGGTGTTCCACGCGACGCCGCCCATCCAGATGAGATAGTCGCGACTGCAATCCTTCCAGTAGCGGTCGAGCGCCCACTCGTAAATCTGCACATCGCTCTGCCCGGTGAACTGGCCGCGGAAATCGGCGAGCGGTTTCAGGCCGTGCTTCTCCGCGAGCGGGATGAGGCTCTCGTCGACGACCACGCCCCGTTGCACGCCGGCGGCGGTGAAGGCGACGTTGAGCGACGTGCGCACATTTTTATCCCACACGATATAGCCTTTGGCGAACTTGCTGAGGGCGGTGAGGGCGGCATCAGGCGTGGCGAGGCGGGTGAATTTGATGCCGTAGCGGGTGGCATAGAAATCCTTCACGGGCGCAAAATCGTGAAAGTGCCAGGAGGGTGGATACTCGACAAAAACGCGCGGCGCATCGGTGTTGGCGAGACCTTGCAAGCTGATGAGCAGGGCGTTCTCGGGGAGGCTGCCGTTGATTTCCCAGTTGTCCTGCGCGACGACAGTATACGCTTCCTTTGGAATCGGACCGGCGACGCCGGGAATGGCCTGCACGCGCAGAGCGGCGGCGGAGAGGGTGAGGAGGGAGAGGAGGATGATGCGCTTCATGGTAGGGCGGGCTGAGCTCAGGCGCGGGTGAAAACGAAGGTGAGTGGCTGGTCGCGCGTGGAGCGGATTTCCAACACTTTCAGGGTGTGGCCGTCGGCGGAGAGGTGATACTCGTCGTAGATGTGCACGGGCACATCTCCTTGCTGGGCTTCGAGCGTCAGCTGGCGGTCGAGCTTGAAAACGCGGTTGGGTTCGATCCACGCGCCGGTGACGTGCTGCTGTTTGTCGCCGCCAATGTAAGCGTTGTTATACCACGTATCGAGCCAGTAGGTCATCGGCGTCGTCGTGACGGTGCGGGCATCGAGTTTTGCGCGAGTGAGGTCGTCGGCTCCGCGGTCTTTGCCCCAAGTGAGATGGCGGGCAATGCTCAGGGAATCGCCGTCGAGGGTGATCGTGCGCGTGTCGGTGTCCCACGGTTTGATGGGCGAGCTCGCGGCGACGTCGAGTTTCCACGTGCCGGCAAAACCGCTCTGGGCGGCGGAGGCGCCGAGCGCTGCAAAAGTCAGCGCGGCGAAGGCGAGAAGGGAGCGAATACGCATAGGGGAAGAGTTGAATCGCACCTTCGCCCTCGAACGCGGTTCGTCGCAAGAATTCGTTTCATGAACGTTCAGCGGGTGCGGCGCGTGGCGCGTCGGGCGGGCGCACGGGGCGGAGCCGCGAGCCGCGCCTGCAGAAACGCGAGCACGGCGCCTTCCTCGGCAGTGAGTCCGCGCAGTCCGCCGCGCAACGCCGCTTCGGTGCGCTGCTCGAGTTGTTTCACCGTCGCGCCATCGAGGTAGCTCTCCATCACAACCGGGTGGATATAACATTTGCGGCAGACGGCGGGGGTGTTGCCGAGCCGCTCAGCGACGCGCTCGATGGCGCGGACGAGATTTTTTTTCGCCTGCGCTTTCGTGTCGAAGCGCTCGAACTCGCGCAACGCGAGGGCTGCGATCACGGTGCCGGCCCAGGTGCGAAAGTCCTTCGCAGAAAAATCGTCGCCGGCGATTTCGCGGAGGTAGGCGTTGACGTCGTCGGATGCGACATCCTGCACCGCCCCGGCGTCGTCGCGATATTGAAAGAGTTCCTGGCCCGGGAGGTCCTGCGCCTGGCGGACGATTTTCGCGAGGCGTGGTTCGCGAAGGTCGATTTGGTGTTGCCGGCCGCTTTTGCCCCGGAATTCGAAATGGATGAGGCCGCCCTTAATTTTGGCGTGGCGGTCCTGCATCGTGCTCAAGCCGAACGAGCGGTTTTCACGGGCATATTCGTCGTTGCCGATACGGATCAGGGTGGTCTCGAGCAAGCGGACCATGGCGGCGAGCACTTTGCGGCGGCCGAGGCCGGGCAGGCGAAGGTCGCGAGCGACGCGCCGGCGGATGGCGGGGAGGGCGCGACCGAAGGCGATGACGCGTTCGTATTTCGTTTCGTCGCGGACCGCGCGCCAATCGGGATGATAGCGATATTGCTTTCGCCCGCGCATGTCGCGCCCGGTGGCTTGGATGTGCCCATGCGGCGAGGCGCAAATCCATACGTCGCGCCAAGCCGGGGGAATCGCGAGGTGTTTGATGCGGGCGAGCGTGGCGGTATCGTGGATGGGGCGACCGGCGGCGTCGCGATAGGCAAAGGAGCGGCCGGCGCGACGACGGGACAAGCCAGGGCGAGTGTCGGCGACGTAGCGCAAGCCGGCCTCGCGAGCGGCGAGGATAGCCTCGTTGGCTGGATGCGGCGGAGGCGCGCGGCGACGAGCCGGGGGCGTTGCGGGCGGGCGGATGCGACGAGCCATGGGATTGGCACCAGCTTACGAATTCGCCCGCATGAGCGGAAGCGGAGCGCGGCGGAAAGTCGCATCAGGGAGACGGCGGACGAGAGACGGTGGGTTGCCCGCGCGAAGATGCAGGGTGGCCCGATGGTGGAGGCGATGCCGGCCGCGTATCGTGGCCGCGAACGTTAAACCACATTTACCATGTCTACTGTCACATCACTCAAAGAACTCTTGGTTGAACAGCTCAAGGATCTCTACAGCGCCGAAACGCAGTTGGTCAAAGCGCTGCCGAAGATGGCAAAGGCCGCTACGGACGAGGATCTCAAAACGGGTTTCACCGAGCATTGGGAGCAAACCAAAACCCACGTCGAACGACTCGAGAAAGTCATGGAGCAGCTGGACGAATCGCCGAAGGGAAAAAAGTGCAAGGCGATGGAAGGGCTGATCGCGG
This sequence comes from Horticoccus luteus, assembly GCF_019464535.1. Lineage (GTDB taxonomy): Bacteria > Verrucomicrobiota > Verrucomicrobiia > Opitutales > Opitutaceae > Horticoccus > Horticoccus luteus. Next base: position 1,169,166 of record NZ_CP080507.1, read on the forward strand.
AAGGGAAGGAAGTCCTCCAAATGGAAGGCGACCCGGCGTTGATCGACTCGGCGCTCATCGCAGCCGCGCAAAAGGTGGAGCACTACGAAATGGCGGGTTATGGCACCGTGCGCACACTGGCTGAGCGGCTGGGCGAAGATCAGATTGCCGACCTCTTGCAGACGACGCTCGATGAAGAGGGCGAGACCGACAAGCGGCTCACCCGCATCGCCGAGGAGATCGACATCGAAACGGCGGAGGACGACGACGAGGAGGACGAAGAGTAAAGCGCATCCGCCCAGCGAGCGTGGCGAGCCGGGCGATACTGCCGGGCTTTTTTTACGCCGGCGCGGGCGGCTTGCGACTTTGCACTGCGGCGACGAGCTCCGCCGCCCGTGCGCGCAAGAGCGCTTTTTGCGCGGCCGTGATTTCCCGTGGTTTGGTATCGACGAGGCAGAGCGTGCCGACGACGTGGCCAGCCTCGGTTCGCAACGGAACGCCGGCGTAAAATCGCACTCCGCGAGCGGTGACAGCCGGATGAGCGGCGACGCGTTTATCGGCGGATGTGTCGTCAATCACGACGAGATCATCGGTCACCGTGATAAAGTCGTTCAACGCCGACTCTATGCCCGGCTCCTGTGGGGCGTCGGCGTTTTCTTCGGAGATACCGGAGATGCCGGCCCAGAATTCGGCGTCGGCCTTGAGAAAACTGACGAGGGAAACCGGCACGTCGAACGCGTCGGCGAGGTCGCGCGTGACGAGCGCGATCACGTCGTCGGCGGCGGCTCGGGCAAGGTCCAAGGGTGCAAGTGCGGCGTCGGGAACGGATGCGGAGGTTGAATCGGCCGTGCGGCCGGCGAGGCGTTTCTCCAGTACAGCCACCGCTTCGCCGAGTGAGGTGACGAGATCCTCAACGCGCGAGGAGCGGAGGCGTTGTTTCAGCGGGCCGACCGCGGCGTCGCGCGACCACAGGCCGAGCACGATCGGCGGACGAATGCGGGCGCGCAGGAAGCGCCGGATCACGTGTTGCGCGGCGGAAAATCCGCCCGGGGGGAGGGAAGAGACAAAGACGAGGCGAGTCGGCTCTTGTTCGATGCGTTGGATGTTCTCTTCCGGTTTCGTGGTGATGGAGGCCACGTCCATTTCTATTCCGCGTTGCAGGAGCAAGTGGCGCAACATGAGCGCAACGATTTCATCGGCGTCGTCGCGGGCCGGCACGGCAAAGAGTCCCCGGGCGTCGGCGGCGAGCGGCGTATTCGGCTCGGCTTCGGGGTTGCGCTCCAACTCGGCGATCAACTCGCGGCACTCTTCGAAGATAAACGTCTGCCGCACTTCGGCGAGGGCGCCGTGATGGCGATCCTGTTCGGCGAGTTGAAGCGCGGGGAGGAGAATGTCGTCGTAGAATTCCAGCAGGGAGCGCTCTTCAATGTAGGTGAGCGCGATGGACTCCATTTCGTCGGCGTCCATCGCGAGCATGCGTTGATAAAAGCGCACGGGCGGAGCGAGCACGGGATCGCTGCCGAGCAAGACGCTGAGAAATTTCAGGCCGGGCACATATTTGCCGATGACCATGAGGCAAACGGTCATGGGGGTGGAGAGAAAGAGTCCGGCGGGGCCCCAGAGCCACGTCCAGAAAACCGCTGCAACGAGGAGCGCGACGTTGGAAATGCCCGTGCTCGCGCCGTAGAGGACGACTTCGACGACGTTGTTGCTGATCAACTCCATCACGACGAAGAGGCCGACGACGTAGATCAATTTCATCCAGCCGGGATCGACGGCGAACGCGAGGACCACGGGAAAAATGGCGGCGATCCATGGTCCGAGGAAGGGGATGAAGCGCAGCAGAGTGGCGAGGAGGCCCCAGAGCAGGGCGTTGGGTATGCCGATGAAAAACAGCCCGAGGCCGATGGGAACGCCGTAGGTGGCGTTGACGATGAGTTGCATGCCCAAGTAGCGCGAGACGCGTTGGGCGGCATCATCGAGCGCTTGGGTCGCCATGTTCATCTGACCCGAACTGACGACGTTGAGGAAGCGGTCGCGGAGGTCTTCGCGTTGAAACAACATCGCGATCACAAAAACAATCACGATGCCGGCGGTGCCGAGCGGGCCGAGGACGGGAGCGAGGATTTCGCGCGCGACCTCCACGGCCGAACCATCGGATTTCATGACGACGGGGACTGGGCCAGGCTCCGCGGGCGCGGTGGCTGCATCGGTCGGCACGTGTTCGGAAGGGGCTTGGAGTTGTTTGCGGACGTTTTCGACCACCCCGGACGCGCGGGAGATCGCCTCGGGCGCGTGGGGCGCCTTCATCGCCGCGATTTTGTGATGGATGTTTTGCTCGTAGTTCGGAAGTTGCCGGGCGAGGTCGAGCAATTGGGCGCCGACCAACCAGCCGACGCCGCCCAGCACCGCAAAGGCGAGCGTCACGGTGGCAATGATCGCGGCGGTCTTGGGCAATCCCCAACGCGTGAGACGGACGACGACGGGCGTGAGAAGGAACGCGAGGAGAATGGCCATCGCGACCGGGATCATCACATCCTTGGCGAGCCGCAGGATGGCGACCACGAGGGTGACAGTCGCGAGCGTTACGAAGCCGCGAAGCGGCACACTATCCATTTTGGGTTGCACGATGTGGGGCGCAAACGAGCCGAGGAGCAGAGCATCCCGGCGGTGGGCGGCAAGTTGCTGACAGGCCGGCGGCTGTACAGTTCGGTGCGCCGGGAGCGACGACGAAAGATAGTCGGGCGGGTGCCAGGTGAGCGAATGAGGGCAGGCGACTGCCGTTCCAAGAGCGCGCCGGGGCTGTCGCGTCACGATCGATCAGCGCGGGCAATGCGCTGGCGGAACGCGCAATGCCCGTCTGGAGTTCTTAGGCGCCCCGCGGTGTTCCTTCGGCAAACATCGGCACGGGAAACCATGCGGCCCAAGCGGGCGATGTGCGGCGTCGGTTCAGTTGAGTGACGGGCAGCGAGGGGTGGAGCAACGTGGTCCACTGGGAGAGGCTTGATTCCGTTTTCAACAAATGCTGGCAGCGACCGAGGAGCAATGCGTCGAGCAGCGCCTGGCGAGCTTTCGTCACCGGATTCCCGTGGTTCATGAAATGCACGCCGGTGAGGTCGCCGGAGCGCAGCACGTCCGGCGCGCTGGCCACCGGGCGCCCGTGAAATTCGGAGCCGATGGCGCTCACGAAAGAGAGGGAGTCGGTCGCGAAGAACACACGATCGAAAGACCCGGTTTCGAGCAGCGCGGCGGCGGCCTCCAGCATCGCCGCCGGAGTGACCGGGTCCGCTTCGGTGTGCTTGTCGCTGCCGCGGAAGTGCAGGCCGAGTGTGGGCTCGCCGCCCATGAAGCGGGCGTGATAATCTTCGAGGGTGGCGCTCAGTGCAGGAGCGAGGGTGAAATGCGCATGCAGGAAGGCGGCGAGCTCCGCGCGTTCCCAGGCTCGGGCCCGGCGCAGCGAAGGGGGAACGTCGTTCCATTGCGTGAGTACGAACTCGGGAGCGCCGGGCGGAACATCCAGATCGGTTGGCTGGCGGTAGAGTTCCGCGAGCCAATCGTAGCTGCCGTCGGGCCGGCCATAGTGAGGGGTGGTGAAGCGGAACTTGGGGCGCAGTCCACGCTCGTGGCACGCCGTCAGGACCAACACAGCCATGTTGAAATGAGCGCCCAATCCGCCGGCAGGGGCATTGATACGAACGGGCAGGACTCCCGGGGCGGTCGCGAGCGCCTTTTCGTTGGCGTGGTGGACGCGGGAGAGGCGCGCGATCTCCCGGCGGCGACCGAGAGCGATGCGGGCGCGGGCAAGCAAATGCGTGGGCGAAAGGGACACGGTGGCGGCAGACATGAGACACCCTAGGCCCGAGTTGCACGCCGCGGTTGCTCGGAGAATTTCCGCGACGGCAGGTGGGGCGGATTGCTTCAAGCGCGGGCGTGACCACCGGCTCAGGGCGCAGCGGATGGCGGAGCAGCGGGCCTGCTGAGTCCTTGTTTACCATCTCCATGATGGCGCAGATAGAATCGGCCCAGTGTGCGTTCCGGAGGCGACCCCATGGCGACTTTCCCGCGGAAGAGTAGAGTTAGCGTATGTTCGCAACTCACTGCACTTGCGCTTGCGGCCGGGCCTCCCGGCTGCGATCCGCGGCGGCGAGTTGAGGACAGACCGGGTGCGGTCGCGAGCCGGGAGAGCTCGTGATGCGGCGCGCCGGAAACTGAAACTAAACGCAACCCCCATCAGGAATCCTATGAAAAACCACTCAAAATCACTCACCTGCGCGGCGGTCGGCGCTTTGGTTCTGTGTCTCGCGCCTATGGCGGGAGCGCGGACCAGCGCAGACAGCAGCAGCATGGATCAGTCGACGAATAAAGATTACCGGAGCGACAACGGCTCGGCCCGCAGCTCGCGAATGGCAATGAAGGACGCCCGCAAAGAACACAGCGCGCAAAAACTCATGGGTCGCGCCGTGGTCGGTTCGGACGGCGAAAAGCTGGGCGACATCAATGATTTCGTCATCAACCCTGACAACGGCCGCATTGAATATGTGGTCGTGAGTTCGGGCGGCGTGCTCGGAATCGGCGATACGCTGCATCTCGTGCCCGCCGCTGCATTGACACCCGCAACCGCCACCACGAGTGCGTCCGCCGGATCGATGTCGGCATCGATGTCGAGCGACAAGTTCTCCGTCAATATCGACAAAGCGAAATGGAAAGACGCGCCGAAGTTCCAGAAGGATCAGCTGGCGTCAGTGAATGACCAGCGGATGCAACTCGATCAGTATTACGACGTGAAAGCGGACACGATGAAGTCGAAGTGGCACAAGCATTCCGACAAGAATGCGGACATGAATGCGCAGTGCGTTCTGGCCAGCGACGTCATCGGCAAGAACATCCGCTCCGGCGATCAGAAGGTGGGCAACATCGATGACCTGGTCATCACGTGGTCTGATCATCGCGCCGCGATTCTTCTCGATCCCGATCATGACTTCGTCGCGACTGACCGCTCCAATGTGGGTGCGGGCACGACCAACGAAGATATGAGCGCCGGCCGCTCGGGCGTGAGCGCCAACAGCAGCCGTCGGATGACGGGTAATGGGAAATACGTAGTGAGCTTCGACAAGGTCGAGATCTCCGGCACGGGTCGTGATTCCGTCACGACTTCGCTGACGAAAGACCAGTTCGTGGCGGCCACCGCGGGTTCTGCCGCGACGGCGGGCGTGATGAATCGGGATGGAGTCTACGCCTGGCAGGGCTGGGATGCGGATCCGGGCATGAACGTTTCGGTCCATACGACGAATGACTCGAGCGGCTGGAAGAGCCAGTCAACCACGACGGGCATCACTTCGCCCGGCGGCATGACCACGGTGATGAGCAACGACGCTGCGAATAGCAGCCGCGCTGCGACTGACCAGGCGACGGTTGAATCTGTTCGCCGGGTGTTGAACGACGGTTCGCTGCCGGCGGCGGCTCGTCAGGTGCAGGTCTCGCAGGAAAACGGCAAGCTCGTGCTTACGGGCACCGTGCCGAGCAAAGACCTGAAGAACACGATTGAAGACAAGGTGGAAAAAGCCGCCAACGGTTGGGATGTGGACAACCAGATCTCCGTTTCGGAAAAGAACTGAGCGCCTCACAACAGTGAGCTCTCTCAAGGCGCGGCCATGGCGGCCGCGCCTTTTTTTTAGGCCGTCGCATGACGACGGAGCACATCCTCGGGTATGACTTCCAGTGAACGCGCATGGGTCGCGGCCAAGGCAACGGGAGCGGCGCAGCCGGATTCCACCGCGGCCAGCCAGCGACTCGCGCAGACGCACCAGCGATCGCCCGGCACGAGCCCCGGAAATGAGAACTCGGGGCGCGGCGTGGACAAGTCGTTCCCATGCGCTCGACTGAAGGCTAAAAACTCCGCGGTCACTTCGACGCAAACGGTGTGGCAACCGTGGTCCTCGGCGCAGGTGTCACAACGGCCGTTGCGGAAAAATCCCGTCAGCGGGTGGGTGGAACACGGCTTCAACGGGCCGCCGAAGACGTTGCGCGAAGGAAGCGAGAGCATGGAGTGAGTCGGTCGCGGTGTGCCAACAAAGGCAACTGCGGGGCGCGGGCAGACGAATCGACTTCTACTCGTAGCTGATGTCCGTCACGCGGAGCTCTTGCCGACCGGCCGGCGAGGAGAATTCCACCGAGGAGTCGCGGTGGGCGTTGAGCAAGGCACGGGCGATGGGCGACTGGTGGCTGATCGTCCCCGCCGCCGGGTCGGCTTCGTCGACCCCGACGATGCGATAGCGAACTACGCCGCCGGTTTTACTTTCCACCGTGACGGTCGCGCCGAACTGCACGACATCATGAGGCGGCGGAGGAGGTGGAACGATCTCCGCGGTCTGCAAGGTCAGTTGCAGTTGGCGCACCCGGCTGTCGAGGCGCTGCAGCTCGGCTTTTTCGTCGGCATCGCTGGCCGCCCGGGCGGCCAGGCCCGGTCGTTCCGTGATGCTCAAACGGGTGATTTCCTCCTGCAGCACGGCGGCGCCGCGGGGCGTGAGATAGTGCTTGCCGCCGATGAGCAGCGAGAGCGGGAGCGCCGGCGGAGAAGCGGGTTCGGGCTGCAGGTCATCTTCGCGGAGAAAGGCTTTGCTCATGGGAGAACGCTACTCGGACGAGGAGAAACGACAACCCGCCGGCGGTGATGTGGCGTTCATTCGTGGATACAAAAAAGCCCGGTCAGTGAAGACCGGGCTGAATGCTAGCGAAGCGAATCCTTACCGCTTTTTCTTAGCCGCCGGTTTTTTGGCAGCAGGCTTTTTCACGGCTTTGGTTTTCGCTTTGGCTTTACTCTTGGGGGTAGGCATGACCCGAGCATTCAGCGCACTCGCCTCCTTCGGTGCAATGGCAATTTGCAAAAGTGAGCGCGAAATTTTGCTTCAAGATTTCTCGCCTCGTCCGTGACCAACGGTGTCCGCCGCGAACGCGCCGCGCTGACCAAGCGGGCGTTCCGGCCCCGGCGTGGTGTCGCGCGCGGTCTGGCGTTCCATCTCCGCATTGAGTTCTGCGCCGAGGAGCACGACGTAGGCGGTGAGGTAGAGCCAGAAGAGAAAAATGACGATGGCGCCGAGCGACCCGTAGGTGCGATCGTAGCTCCCAAATTTGGATACGTAGAACGAAAAGCCCACGCAGGCGGCGATCCAGAGCGTGGCGGCGACCATCGCCCCGCCGCTCAACCAGGACCAGCGGGCGGGCCGCCGTGACGGCCCGAAGCGATAGAGGGCCGACACGCCACTGGCGAAAAGAACAACCAAGCAGGGCCACCGCAGGCAGGCCACGAGCATTTCCGTGCCGGCGGAAACACCCGCGCGGCGGGCGGCGAGAGGCACGGCGGCGAGCAGGCCGATGACGACCAGCACGCCGAGAATGGCGGCGAAGGTGAGCGCGAGTGATCGCACGAGCAGGCGTAAAAAGCCGCGGCGTTCGGTTTCGTTGTAGGCGATGTTGAGTCCGGCGATGAGGGCCCGCGTCGCCCGCGCGCTGCTGTAGAGCGCGAGGACCACACCGATCACGGCTCCCCAGCCGGCGGCCGTGGTGTTGCCGGTGATACGGCTGATTTGCTCCTGCACCAAAGGCATGACCTCTCCCGGCAAAACGCGGGCGAGGAGTTCCAAGTGCGCGGCAATGGTGGACGGATCAGCGACCAGCGCGTAGAGCGAGATGGTCGCACCCAAGGCGGGCACGGCGGCGAAAAACCCATAGTAGGCAACGCCGGCGGCAACGATGGAGAGGTTGTCCGCGGCGAGCTTTTGCCGCGTGCGCGCCAGGATATCCAGCCAACCGCGCGCAGGGAGTTCGCCGGGATGATGGGCGGACCGGCCGCGAGCATCCGCGGCGGAAGCGGGGTTGATGGTCAAGGGTTCAGCGGGCCAGATCCAACGTGAGGGCGTTGCGAGCTGCGCCCCGTCGAGACGTAAAACTCACCGGGGTCGAAGCCGGGCGGCGAAGGGCTCAGGCGGACGCGCTATTGCCCGGCGCGTTGGCCGACGACGCACCGGCGACAGAGTGGTCGCCGCTGGCGGCGGTCGATTCCGTGACGGCCGGTTGCGAGAAGGCGGCGTCGTTCTTGGCATGAACTTCCTCTTTGACGGCCTGGGAGGCGGCGGCGGCGACGCGTTTGCCGCGCTCCAATACGTCGCGGCCCGCTTCGCGGGCGCGAGTCCGCAGGCGATCGGCCGTGGGGCCGGCGAGTTCTTTCATGCGGCGTGGCGTGGGCAGGGCGAGGCCGATGGCGACTCCGGCGGCGAGGCAACCGAGGCCGAGCGCAAGCGGATGGTCTTCGGCCGTGTGCACCACGCCGTCGCGAGCTTTGCCGTAAATCGCCCGGCTGCGATCGGCGACGCGGGAGCCGATCTCCGTCGCGCGATCGCGGAGATGGGCGGCGCCTTCATAGAGGGCGTCTTTGGCACCGCTGGCTTTGGCGCGGAGCGCGCCGGCGGCGGCATGAAGTTTGCCTTCGGCGTCGGCGCCAGATTCATCCGTTTCAAAATCGGAATAGTCGGCGGAGCCGGAGGTGCCTTCTTGAAAGTAGCTGTAAGGAACCGGCGAGGAGTCATCGTCGTCGGAACGCGGAGAGGAGGAAGAATGATGCAGGCGGTTGTAAACCAGCCATGCCAAGCCGCCGCCGATGAGGAGCGCGGGAATGGGGTTTTCTTTCACGGTGGAAACGACCGCGTTTACGGCGGTGTTGGCGGTATCTTTGATTTTCTGGTTCATAGCACTTTCTCCGGAATGGTTTTTGGAACGGAAAAGACCAATGGCCTCGTCGAGTAGGTGTCGGCCATGCAAACGCGAGGTGAGCGCATCGATGGTGTCGTCCATCCGCTGACGCGTCTCGGCGATTTCTGCGCGGATGGCTTCGGGTTCCGAGGGGTCAGGCGACGGATTCATGCACGGAGTGAAGTTTGGCGCGGCCCCAGTTTTTGTTTTTCTCGAGCGACGCGAGGGTTTGCTCGGGCACGAGGGTGTCTTTGGCAAAGGCGTGCTTGGCGCGGGCGAGCATCACGGCGCCGACGATCGCAATGAGCAGACCGACAACGGTGCGGCCGAGCCAGACGGCGACTTCCGGATCCATGCCGGTGTGCCTCAAGCCGAACGCAAGGAGGTCGCCGGCGCCGAGGAGGAGCACAATCAAGCCGGCGTAAGCAATCATGCCGCCGACGGCGAGCTTGATGGCCTGGCCGGCCTTTTCGGAGAGCTTGTCGGTGATCTCCGCTTTGGCCAAAGCGACTTCTTGCGAGAGGAGGGTCATGCCCTCGTCACGCAATTGCTGAAGCAGTTGGACGATGGAAGCCGGGTGGGGGTTGGTGTCGGGGTTCATGACGGTCGACCTTACATCGGAGGCGAAGCAGGGCCGCCGGGGTTGTCGGTGCGCGCGGTGCGGGGGGCATCGCCGTAGGGTGCCCAGCCGAGCGAGTCGGCGTCAGAGGCGCCGCTGCGGGGTTTGGGCGTCTCGCGAGCGGTGGCGGTCACCAGGTTGCCCACGACAAGGCCGGCGACGAAAAGGCCGCCGAAGAACACGATGGGATTGCGGCGAGCAAGGCCTTCCAAGTCGCTTTGGAGCTTAGAAAAATCGTTGGCGCGGAGGTAATCCGCGGCTTTTTGAATGCGATCGGCGACGGCGTGAGTGACCCACGCAATGTTGGGATCTTCGTTTTCCATTTGCGCGGCGGTGGAATGCATCGCGGAGCCGTAAGCACCGACATGGCGGGCCGCGCGGTCCTTCTGCTCTTCGGCGAGATGCGCGGCTTGCTCCTTGGCCTGACGAGCGGCGGATTTCAGTTGTTCACCGGCGTCGCGGAGGAGGCCACCGGCGGCGTCTTTGAAGTCGGCGGCCTGGCCGCGTGGGCTTTCGGGGGAAGCGCCCCCGCCGGGCTCGGCATCGTGGCGGCGCAGGCTGGGAGAGATGTTCGGCAGGTTCATAGGCTCTTTCCAGAAGGTTGGGTTGAAGGTGCGGGAATCACGGTGGCCGGAGCTCGCGATTTCCTCGCGGCGCAAATGCGCGGAGAGAGGAAGTTGAAGAGCGCTGGAGCGTGGACGCCACTCTACCGCGAGAGTGGGCGCGCGGGTATCCGGAGCCTTCCGCGTTGAGCGGGTGTATTCGGCTGGCGACGGAGGCGGGGCGAAAGAGTAAGCGGTATGGGAAGGCGACCTATGCGCGCCACATCGTTTGCCGGAGAGACTTGCCCGCGGGTTCCGGGCGGGCGTGGATTTGACGCGTGCGCAGGGCTTCACATTATCAGCGCGCATGAGCGCTCACGCCGATTTGGCTTTTCCGGATAGCACCGCGGGCTTGCGCGCGAATGCAGTGTTGAACAATGGCTACGTTTTGCCGTGGGTGGGGCTGGGCGTTTTTCAAATCAAGAGTGACGCGCAGACGGCGGCGGTGGTCCGGACGGCGATCGAGCAGGGTTACCGCGGGATCGATACGGCGTCGCTGTATGGCAACGAGCGCGGGGTCGGCGAGGCGGTGCGCAGCTGCGGCGTGCCGCGCGAGGAATTATTCGTTACCACCAAAGTCTGGAACGACGCGATGCGCGCGGACAAGGTGGCGGAGGCGTTTGAGGAAAGCATGCGCCGCCTCGGGCTGGAGTATCTCGATCTCTACCTGCTGCACTGGCCGATCAAAGGGCACATGGTTTCCTCTTGGCGCGCGTTGGAGACGTTGCACCGCACGGGGCGCGTGAAGGCGATTGGCGTGAGCAACTACATGATCGCGCACTTCGAAGAATTGCTGCCGCACGTGGAAATAAAGCCGATGGTCAATCAGATCGAATATCATCCGTATCTCCAGAGTCCGGCGTTGATCGACTACTGCCAGACGCGTGGCATTCAGGTGCAGGCGTGGAGTCCCTTGATGCAAGCGGGAGCATTGCTGCGCGATCGCACGCTGGTGGAGATCGGCGCGCGCCATGGGAAGAGCGCGGCGCAGGTGGTGCTGCGGTGGGACTTGCAGACGCGCGTGGCCACGATTCCGAAATCCGCCGATCCCAAGCGCATTGCCGAGAATGCCGATCTGTTCGACTTCGCGCTGGACGCGGACGAAATGGCGGCGATCGCGCGACTCGATCGTGGTCAGCGGTGCGGCGCCGACCCGCTTAACTTTCGCTTCTGATCAACGGGGCGTTCAAGACGTCGCGGTGCCGACGTCAGCGGCCTCGGCGTCGAAATCGCGTTGCGAGTCCACTTGAGCACGCCAGAGGCGGGCGTAGCGGCCGCCGGCGGCGACCAGTTCGTCATGCGTGCCGGATTCGGTGATACGGCCATGATCGAGGACGACGATGAAGTCGGCGCGACGCACGGTGGAGAGGCGGTGGGCGATGACGAGCGTGGTGCGATCCGCGACCAGCGTTTCGATGGCTGACTGAATGGCGGCTTCGGTGAGCGTGTCGACGCTGGCCGTGGCTTCATCGAGGACGACGATGGGCGGGTTTTTGAGAATGACGCGGGCGATGGTGAGGCGCTGTTTTTCGCCCTGCGAGAGGCGGATGCCGCGTTCGCCGACCCGCGTGTGCACGCCGTCGGGGAGGCGTTGCACGAAATCCCACGCGGCGGCGGCGCGGAGGGCGGCGGCGATTTGTTCTTCGCTGGCGGAGGGGGCGGCCAGCCGCAGGTTTTCGGCGATGGTGCCGTTGAAGAGAAACGGCTCCTGCGCGACGTAGCCGATGTGTTGCCGCAGTTCGTCGAGATCGAGTTCGCGCACATCGACGCCATCGAGCGTCAAACGTCCGGCGGTGACGTCGTAGTAGCGCAGCAGGAGATTCGCGAGGGTGGACTTCCCGGCGCCAGTGTGGCCGACCAGAGCGGTGACGCGACCGGCGGGGAGGGTGAGCGAGAAATCCGCGATGACGGGCGGGCGCTCCGGATAGGCATGGCTGACGTGTTCGTAGCGGACCTCGGGCACGCCGCGGGGAAAAGGCTTGGGGGCGACGGGCGACGCGATGAGGACGGGATGATCGAGAATTTCCCACACGCGATCACTGGAGGCGCGCGCCGCAGAGAGCAGATTGTTGAGGTTGTTGAGCTGGCTGACGGGTTGGTAGAGCAGCGAACAATACGCGAAGAACGCGATGAATGCGCCCAGCGAGAGTTGATGCTGCATCAGCAGCGAGCCGCCCACGCCGAGGACAGCGACGGCGCCGAGGCTGGAGATGAAGTTTGTGCCGGGGCCGTGCAGCGACCAGCGATACATGGCGCGAAGAGTGGCGTCGCGAAGGCGACCGGCGGCGGCGAGGAAGCGGCCGCGTTCACGGTTTTTCAGGGCGAAGGAACTGATGAGGCGGTTGCCTTGAATGTCTTCGATGAGCAATGCGTTCATATCGCCGGCGGCTTCGCGCGTGGCTTTCCACAATTTGCGGCCGGCGCGGAAATGAAGGCGGCCGAGGAGAAGGACGATGGGTAGTGGCGCGATCGTCAGCGCGGCGAGCATCGGTTGCTGAATGAAGAGGATGATCGCGATGCCGAGAATCGTGAGAATGCTGACGGTGCCCTGTTCCGTGCCATCGAGGAGGACGCGTTCGACGTTTTGCACATCTTCGATCACGCGGGAGGCGATTTCGCCGGATTGGCGTTGATCGTAGTAGGATACCGGGAGGTCGAGGAGCTTGGCGTGCAAGTCGCCGCGCAGGTCGACGAGGATCTTTTGCTCGAGCGTGTTGTTGACGCGGATGCGCAGGGAATTGAGCGCATCGCGCATGAAATAGCAGGCAGTGAGGGCGGCGACGCCGGTCCACAGCAAGTCCCGGCGGCCGGGGGCAATCACGTCGTCGACGATCCATTTGATCACCTGTGGAATCGCGATGAGGAAAAGGGTGCTCCCGATCGCGAGTGAGAGCGTGAGCGCGAAGAAGCCGCGATAGCGGAAAACGTAAGAGGAGACGCGGCGGACGGGTTGCATGCGGAGCACGCACGAAGACGAGCTTCCGCGCGCGGGGCAACTGCGGGCGGGTGTTTGCGGGAACTGCGGCGCGCGAAATTATTTCACGCCGCTGGCGAGAAGCGTTTCGAAAAACGGTTCGGTGGTCTCGTGGGCGACGGCGGCGACCGCAACTTTGACGAAGCCGGCCCGCTTTAAAAATTGGTGCAACGCGCTCTCTTTGAAACCGAGCCAAACGTCGGCGTAGAGTTCGCGTGCCTTGGCGAATTGATGCTCGTTCAGGTCGAGCACAAGGATCTGCCCACCGGGCCGGAGTATGCGATACGCCTCGGCCACGGCGGCTTGGGGATGCTGGGCGTGATGCAAGGCCTGGCTGAGAATCGCGAGATCGACCGAGGCGTCGGGCAGCGGGACGTTCTCAATGTCGCCGAGTTTGTAGGCGAGATTGGCGAGACCGTTTTTCTTCGCGAGGGCGGTGCCGACTTCGACCATCCGGGGAGAGTTGTCGATGCACCAGACTTGTTGCGCGCGCTGCGCGAGCAGTTGTGAGATGAGGCCTTCCCCGGCGCCGAGGTCGGCAATCACGATGGCGGGCGTGATGCGCAACGCGAGGTGACCGATCGCTTCCCAGGAGCGGCCGGGGCAATAGTTTTTACCGAGGCGCCCGGCGATGAGATTGAAATACTGCTCTGATACGCGGCGGCGTTTTTGGAGAATGCGATCCAGGTTGTCGTGGTCGTCCTGCAAGGCGGGCAACTCCGCCACGGTGTCGATCGCGGCTTGCAGGAGAGCGGCGGGCTTGGGTGGCAGGGCGCGACGGAGGGAGTAGAAGGCGTTTTTCCCTTCCCGGCGGTCCGAGACGAGGCCGGCTTGGCGAAGCTGGGCGAGTTGTGACGAAATGCGGGACTGGCCCATGCCGAGGATTTCCTGGAGTTCCGCGACCGAGAGTTCTTCGCGCGCGAGAAGAGCCAGCAAGCGCAGGCGAGTGGGGTCGGACAGGGTTTTCAGTATGTCCCAGGGAGCGTTCACGCGAGCGCAGGGTGAAAGGGCACCGCGCGGAACGCAATCGTGCAGCCGGGCAGGGCGGAGGCGGTCCGCAAGAGCGGGAAACGAAAAACCCGCCTCAGGTGAGGCGGGTTGAAGAAATGCGGGAAAGCGCGAACGGAAATTCGATCAAGCTTTCTGATCGGCGTAGCGGCTGATGGAGACGACCGTATAGGTCTCTTCCGTCGCACCGGTCTTCACCGTCACGACGTCGCCGGGACGCTTGGTGAGCAAGGCAGCGCCGAGAGGCGTCTTGTAGGAGATCACGTGGTTTTCGGGATCGCTGTCCCACGCGCCGAGGATCGTGTAGCGGCCTTCCTGATTCGACGCCTGGCTGCGCACGGTGACAATGGTGCCGATGCTGATTTGATCGGTGGCGGAATCCTTGAAGTCGGTGACGCGGGCACGGCCGAGGTCGCGTTCCAAGAGAGTCTTTTGCGCCATGAGAACCTGCTGGTCCTGCTTGGCCATTTTGTATTCCGAGTTTTCCTTGAGATCGCCGTGCTCGCGGGCGGTGGCGATGGCCTTGGAGTTTTCCGGAATCTTTTTGGAGACGATGTTTTCGTATTCCTCGCGTTTGCGGTCGTAGCTGGCGCGGGAGACGAGCAGCTGCTCTTCCTTGCTCTCGGCGTCGGCGGCGACGAGCGACTGGATGTTCGGGAAAATCTTAATGAAACGGGCGAGGAGCGATTTTTTGGTGAGCTCTTCGAAGCCTTGGTTGAGCATCAAGGTATTCGCGAGATCGCGCGCAGTTTCGGGATCGGCGGTCGAGAGAAGATCGGCGATCAGCTCGGTGTCTTCACTGAGAATGTCGGCGAGCGGGATGCGGCGGGCGCTGGAGGCCTGCAGCGCTTCGTAATCGATGGCGAAGAAGATGGCGTTAAGCAGCCGCGGGGTGATGAGGTCGTTGAGCAGCTTGGCGAATTTCTTCGAGTGGCGGTTCTTGACGATCCAGAGGAGGACGGGCGCGCGAAGATTCTGCTCGGTTTGCCAGCGCTTGAGCGTCGCGGCGAGTTCGTCGGCGTAGCCGCTTTCCACGAGGAAATTAATGCACTCGGTGGTGAACTTGCCCTGGGAAGTCTTGAGCAAGGTGAAGAGGATTTCGCGGCTTTCGAGCGGATGCGTTTCCTTGATCAGCTCGAGGAAGTCGCGCTGGAAGGGCACCGGAATTTTTTCCGCGATGTCGGGCAAGTCGCGGACGTTCGCGATAAGTTCGGCCTGGGTCGGCGAGAAAACCTCGGTGGATCCCGTGGCTTTGGCGAGCAAGTCGCGAACGGACGCGCCGTAGAGGCGCTCCGCGGCATCGAGCTGGTTGCTGTCCTTGACGGAGTCCGCCACGCCTTGGAGGACGGCGGAAAAGTCGCTTTTGGCGGGTTGCTTGCCGATGTCGGTGACGAGCTCGTCCGCCAGGATGATGCGGCGGCGGGCGGAGCGGGTGCCGGTGAACTGCTCGACGATTTCGTCTTCGGTCGAAACCGGAACTTCACGGAGCACGTAGCACTCGGTCTTTTTCTCGGGAACGGCGATGCGCGGGTCTTTCGCGACGGCCTTTTTGGCGCCGGACCACCATTTCTTGAACTTCTCTTCGCCGATCACTTGGGCGAGCGTGATTTCGAGGTCGATGGCCGTGGTCGCGTGATTCGGATAGGCTTGGAGCGCCTCGACGATCAGTTGCGCCGGGTTGTTCGCGATCAGATCGGAAATCTTTTCCGATTCGGTCTCTTTGCGCACCATCAAGTGCTTCGCGGGCAGCACTTCGAGGGTGTTGACGCAAAAGGCGGGGTCCATCGACTGGCCCTGCTTGGTTTTGAAGTCGATGATGAGGCGTTGCGCGGCCTCATCGTAGTCCTTGATGCGTCCGAAACCCCAACTGCGATGAATGCAGTAGGCACCCGGCTCCATCGCCTCAAGTTTGGCTTTTGCCGTCTTGAGAGACGGGTTTTTGGCGATGAGTGCGGAAGCTGCTTCTGAATTCATGATTGCGAAAGTGAGGGCCTGAACGGGAAAGTTGAGCGGACAATCACCTGCATTGTCAAACCGTGTGTCACCGTCCGCTATGAGCTCTCCTTCGAATTTATCGTCTACCAGTGCCTGGTCGGCTGCTGCGCAGCTGGTCGCGCGCTGGCTTGAACGTCGGGAGCGCGTGGATGCGCTGCTGGAAAATCTTCCGCCCAAACTCGGCGCGGCCGAGCGCACGCGCGCCCACGGTCTCGTGCTCGGGGTGGTGCGGCATCATGCGCGGCTCGATGCAGCCACACGCGCGTGGCTGGCTCATCCGGCGCGGCCGATCACGCAGGCGGCGTTGTTGCTGGCGGGTTTTGAACTGATCGAATCGTCCGGCGAAATGCCGGATGGCCTGGCGGCGAAGATCGTGCATCACGCGGTGGAGCAGACGAAGCATCTGGCGAGCCCGGCGGAGGCGCGGCTCGTCAACGCCATCGTGCGCAAGCTGGCGACCTCGCTGCCCGCGCAGCCGGTGCCGGGACGGCTCGCGGACGCGGCGGCGCTGGCGGAGTATTTCTCCCATCCGGTCTGGCTGGTGCAACGCTGGCTCGCGCAGTTTGGCGCTGAGGCCACACGCCGGCTGCTCGAATGGAATCAGTCGCCGGCACCGGTTTACGCGCGCTGGCGCGCCGGGGCGACAGCCGCGGGCGAAGCCGCGGTGGCGGTGCCCGATTTTCTCCGGCCGACGCAATGGGCGGGTTTTTACGAAGTGCCGCCGGGCCATTGGCGCGAGGTGGAGCGGTTGCTCGCGGCGGGGCAGGTTTATTTGCAGGATCCGTCGACGCGCCTGGCCGTCGAACTTCTCGCGCCGCAGCCGGGAGAAATGGTGGTCGACCTGTGTGCGGCGCCGGGCGGCAAGAGTGTGCTCATCGCGGATACGATGGGCGCGGGCCGGCTCGTCGCGTTCGACCTGCCGGGGGTGCGGCTGGATCGGTTAAAGGAAAATCTTGCGCGGACACGGGGCGTGGAGGTGGCGCTCGTGCAGGGCGATGTGTTGAAGGATGCGGGCAAGCTGCTGATCGAGCACAATCTGCCGTCGAATTATCCGGCGGTGCTGCTCGATGCTCCGTGCTCCAACACCGGCGTGATGCGGCATCGCGTGGACGTAAAATGGCGTCTGCAGGCGGGCGATTTCGCGCGGCATGCCGAGCAGCAACGGAAGATGTTGGTGGCGGCCGGGCGGCTCGTGCTGCCGGGCGGACGGCTGATTTATTCCACGTGCAGCATTGATCCGGAGGAAAACGAGCAGGTGGTGGCGGCGTTTGTCGCGCAGACCCGCGGTTTGTTTTCCCGGGAGACAGAGGCGATGGCGTGGCCGTGGGAATCGGCGCACGATGGTGCGGCAGTTTTCCGTCTGCGGCGGGCTGGTTGAGCGCGTCAGGGGACGAGCGAGAAAACGGGGATGCGGCGCTGAAACTCGTCGCGGCCGTTCAGAAACGTGAAGACGATCACGCCCCCATCGGCGACGAGTTCCTCATAGCGGCCGAGCGGCCAGGCGCTCACCGGCTCGCCGTTGATGCGCGTGATGAGATCGCCGGTCTGCGCGCCGGCCGCGGCGGCGGGTGAGTCGGGCACGACCGTGGCGACGCGCCAGTAAGCGGGGGTTTTATTGAAACTCAGACCGGAACTGAGGCGCGGCGTGGGCGGGATCGGCTCCATCGATTCGCGGTAAAAAGTCACCTGACTGCGCTCTTGGTCGAACGTGACCGTAAAGTGGCGGAGAATGTCGCCGCCGATGGCGGAAAGTTCGTCCGTGAGATCGACCACCGGTCGCACGAGTTCATAGTTGCCGATCACCAAGCGCTCGCGCACCCGGCCGATTTGTTGGGTGCGGTCGCCGGTCAAGGTGCCGACGGAAACGCCCGTGCGCGGCGGGCGGACGAACGTGGGGTGGAGGCCGAGAGGATTCAGGTGGAGGGCGGCATCGCTGCCGGAATCGATGAGGGCGACAAACGATTGATCGCCGAGCCGCACGGAAATGAGCGGCGTTTTCTGGCGGTTGTTGAAGGGAACGACGGAGCCCGGGAGCAACGCGGGAGAGTGGCGCGGCGCGAGCAGCACGCGGGAGTGAGGATAGTCGAGCGTCAGGATCGTCTCGCGGAAGAGCGGAAAGCCGAGGATGCCGTCGATCTGTACGCCGAGGTGCGCGGAGATCGCGGAGCAGTCGTAAACGAGGGCCGGCACGCTTTCGAACAAGGCGTCGCCGAGCTTCAGCCGCCGCAGCACGGTGCCGGGCAGTGTGGCAACGGTGCCATCGGCCGATCGGACATGGGCCGCGGGCACGCCGCCGGCGGGGCCTTTGATGCCTTGACTGGCGGCAAACTCGGCGCTGACCAGCGTGACGGACGAGCCCGTATCGATGATAAAGCGCGCAGGGCGGCGCTTCTCCCATTTGGCCTCCACGATGAGGTAGTTGCCGAGGAACTGCGTTGGCAGCTCGGTCTGGCGTTTATCGAGGGTGGTGCGGCCGGGTCGCGGCGGTTCATGCCGCCACGGCCACACGGTGCAGCCGCCAGCCAACGCGACGCAGACCAGAGCCAGCAGGAGCCGGGCGAAGCGCCCCGCGGCTATTTTTGCGGGCGGGGAAGGGGCAACGCGAGAAACCATGGTGCCAACACGATCGCGGCCGCCAGCAGGTAAGTCACGGTGGCGCCCTGCCACCAGTAGAACAAACATGCCACGACCGGCCCGATGCCGCGGGCCAGGGAACCGAGAGAGCGGAAGACGCCCAACGTGCGACCCTGCTGCGCGGGTGGGCTATAAAGCGACACGAGGGAGGATACGGACGGGTTGATCAAACCAGCGCCCACGCCGATGGCGCCGAGGCCGGTGTAGAGCAGGGCCGCACCGCGGGACAAACCGACCAGCGCGATGCCGAGGCACACGCAGAGCAGGCCCGTGAGCAGCACGGGTTTCTCGCCAAAGCGGGGCACGGCGCGCCGCACCAGACCGCCTTGCGTGAAGATCAGCACGAGCCCGAGGAAAACGAAAATCTTGAACATATCGGTCGGTTCATACGCGAACCGATCCTTGGCCAAGAAGGGCAGGGAAAACTCCATGCCGCTAAACGCCAGGGTGAAGATGAAGTAGAGCCAGTTCGTGCGGCGGGCGGGACCGGCTTTGGCGTGGAGCAGTTCGTGCAACGGGTGGCGGATGCGGACACGCTCGTTTTCGCCGCTGTGCGCCGGGTCGAGCGTTTCGCGAAAGCGCACCGCCACCCAGACGAGGTTGACGAGGCTGAAGGCAAACGCGAGCAGCGCCGCGAACGAGAACGGGTTAACGCCGAAGCGCGTCAGGCCGGGATGATGCAGCGTGAAATCGTGGAACGCAGCGAGGCTGCCGATCGCAGGGCCGAACAGAAAACCGAGGCCGAACGCCACGCCGATGATGCCCATGCCCTTGGCGCGATTTTCGCGCGTGGTCACGTCGGCGACGGCGGCAGTCGCGACCGACAAGTTGCCGGCGAAAGCGCCACCGATCAGACGGGCGACGATGAACAACAAGAACGATCCGCTGAAAAACCACAGCACGTAGCTCAGGGTCGTGCCGGCGACGGTCATCAACAGCACACGGCGCCGGCCGATGCGATCGGACAACGTTCCCCACAGAGGAGCGAACAGGAATTGGAGGAACGCGTAGAGCGAGCCGAGGACGCCGCCAAACAAGACCTCGCGGTAGTTGCTATGCGAACCGGCGAGGCGCGCGAAATGATCGATCTGCGCGAGCAGCCAGCCCAGTCCGCCGCCCGAACCGTCCGCGCGCAGGTAATGTTCCAGAATCGCGGGGAAGAGCGGGAAGATGATCGTGAAGCCGAGCAGATCGATGAAGATCGTGAGAAAGATCACGCCCAGGGAGAGCGGACGTTCCGGCGACTTCATTGAGGAGGTGAGGGTCACGAGGGTGGCAACAGATACGCTTCAACCGCGGGATGCAACGCGCACAAGGATGCGCGGCGTCGACGCGGTCGGAGTTTACAGGTGATACGGCAGCGGATAGCGCGCCGTGAGCGCGAGCACGCGTTGCTTCACGTTCGCGATCGCCTCGGCCTGCCCGGGTGTGCCGATGGCGGCGAGCACCGTGTCGATGCAAGCGGCGATCTCGACCATGTCGGTTTCGTTCATGCCGCGGGTGGTGACGGCGGGTGTGCCGAGGCGGATGCCAGACGCTTGAAACGGCGAACGCGTTTCGAACGGCACGGTGTTTTTGTTACACGTGATGTTGGCGTGATCGAGCGTCTCTTGGGAGACTTTGCCGGTGAGCTCGGCGAATTTGCCCCGCAGATCGACGAGCATGAGGTGATTGTCGGTGCCGCCGGAGACGATTTTGTAGCCGTGCCCCAGCATCGCGGCGCAAAGCGCCTGCGCGTTCTTGATGATTTGCGCGGAGTAGGTCTTGAACTCGGGCTTGAGGCATTCGCCGAAGCAAACGGCTTTGCCGGCGATGACGTGCATGAGCGGCCCGCCCTGCGTGCCCGGGAAAACCGCGGAGTCGACCGCTTTCGCGTGCGCCGCGCGGCAAAGGATGAGGCCGCCACGGGGGCCGCGCAGCGTCTTGTGCGTGGTGGTGGTGACGAAATCGGCGTGGGGAACGGGGGAAGGATGCACGCCGGCGGCGACAAGGCCGGCGATGTGGGCGATGTCGGCGAAGAGGTAAGCGCCGTTGGCGCGGGCGATTTCGCCCATGCGCGCGAAATCGATCGTGCGGGAGTAAGCGCTGGCGCCGACGGTGATCATCTTCGGCTTCTCGCGCGCGGCGACCGCGGCGAGTTCATCGTAATCGAGGCGGCCGTTGTCCTCGCGGACGCCGTATTGGCAGAATTGATAGAGTTTGCCGGAGAAGTTCGCGGGATTGCCGTGCGTGAGATGGCCGCCGTGCGAAAGATTCATGCCGAGCACCTTGTCGCCGGGCGAGAGCACGGCGGCGTAGACGGCGGTGTTGGCCTGCGCGCCGGAGTGCGGCTGCACGTTCGCGTAGTCGGCGCCGAAGAGCTGCTTCGCGCGGTCGATCGCGAACTGCTCAACTTTGTCCACCTGCTCGCAGCCGCCATACCAGCGTTTGCCGGGGTAGCCTTCGGCATATTTGTTGGTGAGCACACTGCCCTGAGCCTCCATCACGGCTGGGTAGGTGAAGTTTTCGGAGGCGATGAGTTCGACGTGGCTTTGCTGACGCGCGAGTTCGGCGGAGATGGCAGCAAAGACGTCGGGATCGAGGGTTTTAAGCGGCGCGGCGTGGAGCATGACGTGCCCGCGAATCACGCCCAAGCGCTCCGCGGAGGCAAAGGTTTTTCTGCGGATTCGTGCGAGTCGCCTGTCGCGCGGAGCTGACGAGCGGCGTGAGGGCCGACGTTGGTCACGTGGGCTTCCTGCCGCGGAAGAAAGCACGCGGGCGGAGGGCGCGCTGCGAGCGGATGCCGGCGCCGGGACGTCGCTTATTGAGCGCGGGCCGGAGAGACGAGCGTCTCAAGAAAGCGCACCAAGCTCGGGATGGCCTCGACCATTTCGTCGCGGCAGCGTTCGTAAACGGGCAGCGGAGCGCCGTAGGGATCGGCGATTTCCCGGGGCGAACCGGCCGGCATGAACTCGCGGAAAAGGTGCAGGTGCGGTGGCACTGGCTCGGCTTGCAGGTGGATCAACGTGCGGTGCGATTCGCTCATGCAGATGACGGCGAGCGCTTCATCGATGAGCTTTTGAGTGAGCGGCTGGCTGCGGTGGCCGGCGATATCGATGCCGACTTTGCGCAACGCCGTTACGGAGTGCTCGGAGACGAGTTCGCCGTTGCGCGCGGCAACGCCGGCGGAAATCACCCGCAAGGAACGCAAGGGGCCCGACTGCCCCGCGAGGGCATGACGCAACAATCCCTCACCCATTGGGCTACGGCAGATGTTGGCCGTGCACACCATGATCACCGGACCGGAAGCAGACATGGCGGTGAATGGATAAGATTCTGCCGCAAAAGCAAAACCCGACTGGCCGCGTCGCGGCGCGAGGGTCGGCTAGATTTTCTTCAACGCGACCAACGCCCGGTGCAGTTGCACGGCGCGCTGGAGCACCGCATCGACCGGCGCAGCGGGTGGAGGAGCCGGCGGGGCCGCGGGCGCAGCGGAAGCTTCGTCGCCGCCGACGTCCGCATCCTCGTCCGCTTCGGCTTGGGCCGGGGCGAGCCGATCACGCGCGAGCGCCGCTTCGTCGTGGCGTTCCTTGTGGGGCTCGGCGGCAATCAAATCGGCGATCGCCGTGCCGTTTTCGAGTGCGTCATACGCCCGACGGTCCTCGGTGGGGGAAATCGCAACGGTGATATCGGCGGTGGCGTGGCGGCTCGCAGACTCCAAAGTGAGGACGCCCGGCCGGCCCGGCGCGGCGGTCGCCGCTTGGCGCAGGGAGGAACTCGTTTGAGTGTTGAGGAGAACGAAGACGGCGCGTTTGGCGTTGCCGCGAAAATCGAGCCAAGCGGCCAAGGCGGTCGCAGCGTCGCGATCGCCGGTGACGTTGCGCAAATCGAGGACGACGGCGCCCGCTTTCAGCTCGGATGGAGGCAGATCGGCGGGAAGATGGTGGGCGCGGTAATACGTGAGGCCGCCGCCGAGATCCTGAGTGAGCGGCGTGGCGGAGGCGAAAACGGCGACGCTTAAAACCCCGAGGGCGACAAAGGCGGAGCGGAGAAAGGTTTTCATCGGCGGTGAAGCTGGCGCGCACCAATGTCGCGACGGTAATACTTGGAGCGGCACTCGATCGCAGCGCAAACCGCATAGGCGTCGGCGGCGGCCTTTTCGAGGGTGGGCGCAATCGCGGTCACGCCGAGCACGCGTCCGCCGTTGGTGGTGAAGTTGCCGTCCTGGTCGCGCGCGGTGCCGGCGTGCAGAATCGCCACACCGCCCGGAATCGTGGTGGGCAGTTGAATCACATCGCCGCGCGGATAAGCGTCGGGATAACCGCGCGCGGCGATGACGACGCAAACGGCGTGGGCTGATTTCACGCGCAGCGTGTAACCCGCGAGGCTGCCTTGGGCGGCGCGCCAGAGGAGATCGAGAAGATCGCTTTCGAGGCGCGGTAGCACGACCTGCGTTTCCGGATCGCCGAAACGGGTGTTGTATTCGAGCACGCTCGGACCGTGTGCGGTGAGCATGACGCCGATAAAAAGGGTGCCACAAAACGCCATGCCCTCGTCGGCGATCGCGTTGACGGAGGGTTGCACGATGTCGCGCTCGATTTGCGCGAGGAGGTCGGGGGTGACGATGTCGGCGGGCGAGTAGGTGCCCATGCCGCCGGTGTTGGGGCCGGTGTCGCCATCGCCGATGCGTTTGTGGTCCTGCGAGGTGGGCAAGACGACGTAGTCGCGGCCGGAGACGACGACGAGGATCGAGGTTTCTTCGCCGACGAGACAGTCTTCGATCAGGATCTGGCTGCCGGCGGCGCCGTATTTATTGCCGGCGAGCATGTCGCGCACGGCGCTCTCAGCTTCGGTGAGCGTGGCGGCGACGACGACGCCTTTGCCCGCGGCGAGTCCATCGGCCTTGATCACGATCGGGATCGGGCGCGTGCGCACGTAGGCGAGCGCGGAGTCGAGTTCGGTGAAGAAACCAGCGGCGGCGGTGGGGATCGCGTATTTCAGCAGCAGTCGTTTTGTGAATGTCTTTGACGCTTCGAGGCGGGCCCCGTCGGCGGTGGGGCCGTAAACGGCGATGCCGGCGGCTTGCAACGCATCGGCGAGACCGAGGGAAAGCGGCACTTCCGGGCCGACGACGACGAAGTCGACGTGTTCGCGGCGCGCGAGTTCGACGAGGCCGGAGACGTTATCCGCGGCGACGGAGAAACAGGTGGCGTGTTGGGCGATGCCGGCGTTGCCGGGTGCGCAGGAGACGCGGGGGCGGGCGGGCGAGTTGCGCAGCGCGAGAACGAGGGCGTGTTCGCGACCGCCGGAGCCGACGACCAGGACGTGACGAGGGAGTGCGGTTGAAGCCACGCGGCGAAAAACACAGAGCCGCGCGCGAGTGGCAAGGCCGGGTTACGGCAGCAAAGAGTTTTCACGATAGCTGCCACGCGCCGGCTCGCCCAAGCAGATTTTGATCCGGGGCGCACCGGCGAGCGCGACGCCGCGGATGGCATCCAAGGGAGCAGAGGGCGGGGCGAGTGCGACCGCTTACCGCGCGTTCGCACGCCCGATTATTCGCAAGGTGGAATGTTAACAGCGCGCGGACGATGCGTGCCAAGTGCATTCGCGAATGGACCACGCCACAGTGAAAATCCCGAGCAGGAGGGCGCTTCCGGCCATGACGGGCGCCCATTGCCGCACATGGTGGGCCCACCATGCGAGGCGCCCCAATTCGACCGGTTGCGTTACAGCCAGCCAAGCCCCAGACCTGCCGGCCAACGGTCTTTGCCCATATTGGAACGGTGCGATGCTGGGCGTCTTTCTGGAATCGTCGTTGCTACAGCCCATTCTTCCGGCGCAACTCCGGCGAGCTTTTGCGGAACGCCCGGGCTCTCGCCTCAAGTCCGCAGACATTCATTCGCGATGGCTTGCTGCGGGCACGGAGAGATTGATGGCGCTCGGGCCGACCCTCGTCTTCATGGGCGCCCTGATGCTCGCTGGGGCAATATGGTTGTGGGCACGCCGGCCGCGAATGCGCGATGATGACGAGGATGGTTTGGTTGGCGGAGTAATCCAATAGCTCAATAGGCAGGCCCTGATCTTCTGACTAGAGTGGCATGTGGCACGCGTGGCGGAGCCAAGTCCCGGCCAAAGCGCGCGTACCTCCGCCCTGTGTCATGCACGGCCGCTCGCCGAAATTGGCGGAAATAAACCGAGCAAGTTCGGCGCGGTGGCTCGGCGCATTTCGACGGAACTGAGGCGAGCTACGCAAAGGCACCCACGGCATTGAAGCCATAAGGCCGTTTTTCTCCCGACGCGAGGAGCACCAGATCTTCGGGGTAAGTGATCTTCACGTTGCGCGGCGAGCCTTCCACGAGATGCACGGGGGTGTCGGTATGCATCACCAGCGCCGCGGTGCTGTCTTCGAGCCAGTTGTTTTCGGCGGCGAGCGCATAGGCGTGTTCGAGCAGGGAGCGCCGGTAGCCGTGCGGGGTTTGCAGCGTGACGACGTCTTTTCTCGGGAGCGCGCGTTCGAGGACGCCGTCGCGGGAAAGAGCGATGCTGTCGCGCACGGGAATCGGAAGGTAGGACACGACGGCGTCGTGCTCACCGAGCGCGGCGATGATCCGCCGGATTTCGGTCGGCTGCACCCACGGGCGCGCGACTTCGTGGATCAACAAATACGGCGTATGCGTCGCGGCGATCAGCCGGCGCAGCGTGTCCTGACGGGTGTCGCCGCCGGCGACGCATTCGACGGGAACCGACAGCGAGAGGGCTGCGACCTGTTGGTGCGAAGAGGAGAGGTCGCAGGCGCGCACGCCGACGACGATGCGCCCAACCAGCGGCTCCATGAGCTGCACGGCGTGCTGGAGGAGCGTAGCTCCACCGAGTTCGAGGAAAGCCTTGGCGATGCCGCCGAGGCGGCGGCCTTCCCCGGCGGCGAGAATGACGGCGGTGAGGTCGCGCGAAGAAACAGGGGAAGTCGGCATGCGGGCGTGGGTTGAAGGTTGGCTGGCGATGGCAGACCGCAGCCTTCCGGTAACGTTACGCCCGTCCCTCCATTCGCCGCATAGGCTTTAGATTTGCCGCGGCGTCAGGTTTTCCCTGATGGCGCTTAGAGCACTTGCAGCGTTTTGCGATAAAACGCCACGACTTCGTCGGGATCGTCGGTAAAAAGGACGTAGTCGGCCATCCACGCGGGGGCCCGTTTCGAGCGGATCATTTCGCGGAATTGTTTGCGCAGGTCGGTCCAGTAGCTCGCGTTGAAAAACACGTAGGGAACGCGGGGGCGGATGCCGAGTTTGAGGTTGCAGAGCTCGATGCCGATTTCCTCGAGCGTGCCGACGCCGCCGACGTTGAAGATACAGAAATCGGCGCTCTCGAACCATTTTTGGCGAAAGTGGCGTGCCGATTCTTGAAAGGTGTTGAAGAAATCCACGCCGAGCTCGGGCGGTTGGGCTTCGAGTTCGAGGAAACATGCGCCGGTGAGGGCGCCTTTGTTGCGGGCTTGGTCGGTAGCGAGCCGCATGACGCCGCCGCCTCCGCCGGTGAGCACGCCGAGATTACCGCCGAGGAAGCCGGTGAGCTTGTCGACGAGGGAGGAGATACGGTCGGTGTCGGCTTGGTCGAGGCCGACGGCGGAGCCGTAGAATGCGAGGATGGTGGATTCCTGGAACTTGCGGGCCATCTCCTCGCGGACGAAGAAACCGTGGCCGCGTTTGTAGGTGTGCAGATAGAGATCCTGCGTGACCTCATCATACCAGTAAACCTGCATGCCGATGGCGTTGAACGTATCGAGGCGGGCGTGGGCGTTGCTGGAGAGAAAATAGCCGTGGGTGCGGGAGGCGTGGCGGAAGATGATGCGCTTGAGCTTCACGTCGCCCAGGCGGGTGATGAGTTCGATGTGTTCGAGCAGGTCAGGGAAGTAGTCGACGACCAGCGTGTCGGCGGAACCGGGCGCGCTGTCGAGTGCTTGGATGAGCGTGCGGCTGCCGAGCGGGCACGCCTCGCCTTCCAAGAGGTGGCGCAACTCCTCGTCATTGACGCGGACGAGGCTGGTGCGGTTCTCCATGGTGGCGCTCTGGCCGCGCACAGTGATTTTGGTTTTCGGCGCCGGGGCGTTGTTTTCGCGAGGCGGGGATTCGTCGAGGCACTTGAACAGGCTGGTGGTGGTGCTGAGGAGGCGCTGGCGTTTTTTGGTGAGGGTTTTCAGTTCGGGATCCGAAAACGGAGGCGCGCCGTATATTTCGACGGAGACGACGGGATTCACCACGGGTTGATCACCGGTGTTGTAGATCTCCAGCATGACATTGGTGCCAAACGTCTTCACCGGATCGAGCAGGACCGCGCTGGTGTGCAGGCCAAAGTTGCCGGCGCCTTGGTTGAGCACGACGAAGTGTTCTTTGAGATACATCGAGCAACTCGTGAGGATGCCCGACTGCGGCGGGATCATGAGGGGCGAAGCGTCGTGGCGGATCTGGACTTGGTCGAGGTAGCTGCGGCCGGCCTCGCCACTGACGACGTGTTCGAAATTGGGGCGGAGGAGCTTGGGGTTGAGCGTGTAGTTAACCTGGTGCGGGGTGAGGAAGACGCGTCCGAGGCTGTCGATGCTGATGGTCTCGGGCAGCTTGAGGCGGTTTTCCTGAAGGGCAGCCCAGATGGCGGCGGTGGAGAGTTTGACGGCGGCGGGCGCGTAGAAGAGCCGCCCGACGGGGACGCCGGGGCGAAGGAGTTTCTTCCAATAGCTGGCGTGCGGAAAGCTGCCGTCGAAAATAAAGGCTTCGGCTTCCACCGCGAGGCGGTTGCCATCGACCACGGGTGGATGGGTGATGATCATCTCGATGCCGATGCGGGCGAGGGAACTGCGCTCGGTGAACTTGAGCGCGGCGAGATGGGTTTTCAGATATTCAAACTCGGCGGGATGGCGGGGCCAGAAGGCGAGGCTGAGCGTGACGGCGCGCTCGTCCTTGTTTTTCACGGTGAGAATCTGGCCGTCCTGGCTGGTCCAAAATTGGTCGACTTGCATGGGGAAAAGGGGGCGACGATGGCGCACGGAGCGGACCGACTCAAGCGGGGACTAATTGGTTGCTTTCGGGGCCGGGCGCTGGCACATCCGACAATTTACGGCACAAAGTTACAGCCGTCCGTTTCCCAGACCACTCCACTCCGATATGAAATCCACCTCCCTCCTCACCGCCTGCGCGTTGAGCCTCGCCGCTGTCGCGGCCGTGAGCGCACAGGAAGTCAAATTTTCGATCCCGGGCGCGCAAAGCGCGGCTCCGGCTGAGAATGCTGCCCCGGCGACGAAGTCGGCGCCGGGCGCGACGACCGCCCCCGCCGCGGCGCCCGCGCCGTCCTTCACGGACGCGCAGTTGATGGAGGAACTGGGTTGGTTCATGGGCAAGCGCCTTTCGATCAGCAATCTCGACCTCACGCCCGCCGAAGCGACGGCGCTCGGCAAAGGCATCCAGGCGGCGGCGCTCGACAAAGACGCTCCCTACGCGCTCGAGCAGGCTGGTCCCTTGATGGACGACCTCGTCCAGAAGAAGCAGGGCGCGTATCTGGAGAAGTTGAAGGTGCAAAACCTCAACGCCGCCACGGCGTTCTTCAGCAAGCTCGGTGAAAACAAGAACGTCGTTTCGCAGCCCGACGGCTTGCGCTACGAAATCTTGCAGCCGGGCACCGGTCCGTATCCGAAGGCGACCGATACCGTGAAAGTGCACTACACGGGCAAGCTGATCGACGGCACGATTTTTGATACGTCGCTCCAGCCGCGCCAGCAGGGCGGCGCAGTCGAGCCGGCGGAATTTCGTCTCGACAGTGTGATCACTGGCTGGACCGAGGGTCTGCAAAAGATCAACAAAGGCGGCAAAATCCGCCTCTACGTGCCGCCGCAACTGGCCTACGGCGATGAGCCGAAGGGTGCGATTCCTCCTGGCTCGGTGTTGATCTTCGACATCGAACTGCTCGACATCATCCCCGCCGCCGCGGCGCCCGCGCCGACCGTGACGCCTGGCCCCACGACTCCGTCGAGCGGCAAATGAGCCCGCGCTGATTCCGAATCGTTTTGACCAACCTCCGGCTTTGCGCCGGAGGTTTTTTATTGGGCGCTGACGACGGCGCGAAGGTCGCCGAGGAAGGCGTCGAGGTCTGCGGGCTGCGTAGCCCATGAGCACATCAGGCGATAGCCGTGCTCACCCATCATCGCGTAGAAATGCCAGCCGCGGGCGAACAGGCCCTGCGCAACCGCGGGCGGAAGTTCGACGAAGACGGCGTTGGCTTCGACCGGCGCGAGCAGGCGCAGTGCGGGGAACGCCCCCAGTTCGCGGCCGAGACGCGCCGCCATCGCGTTCGCATGGGCGGCGTGGCGCAGCCATGCGTCGTCGCGCAACAACCCCAGCCATTGGGCGGCGAGGAAACGCATTTTGGACGCGAGTTGGCCGGACTGTTTGCGCCGGTAGGCGAATTCCGCAGCGAGGGAGCGATTGAAGAACACGATCGCTTCCGTGCCGGCGGCGCCGTTTTTCGTGCCGCCAAAGCTCAGGACGTCGACGCCCGCTCGCCAGGTGAGATCCGCCGGCGTGGCGCCGGGGCGATCGCGCAGCGCGGCGGCGGCATTGGCGAACCGGGCGCCGTCGAGATGGACGGCGAGATTGTGGCGGCGGGCCGTCGCAGTGAGCGCCGCGATTGCGGCGGGCGAATACACGGTGCCCCATTCGGTGCTTTGCGTCAGCGAGAGCACGCGGGGTTTCGACGCGTGCACCTCGTGGTGCGACGACGCGGCCTGGTCGACCACGTCGGGCGAAAGTTTACCGAGCGAACCGGGCAATGGCACGACGCGGGCGCCGCCGGAAAAGAATTCGGGCGCCGCGCATTCGTCGCGTTCCACGTGGGCGTCGGCGTGCGCGAGGATCGCGTGATAACTTGAACAAATGGACGCGAGGGACAGCGCGTTGGCGGCCGTGCCGTTATAGACGAAGAAGACTTCGCAGTCGGTCTCGAACAACGCGCGGATCCGATCGGTGGCTTCGTGCGTGATGCGGTCGTGACCGTAGCTGGGCACGTGTCCGCGATTAGCCTCCGCGAGGGCGGCCAGGACCTCGGGGCAGACGCCGGCCGTATTGTCGCTGGCGAAAGCGTAGTTGTGCGCGGTCGGCGAGGCGTCGGGCATGGGCAAGAGGTTGTGAGGCGGAGGAAGGCGTCGCGAATCGATTTTTCAGGTTTGGCAAGGGGCGACAGCGGCCGTTTGGTGACCCGAATGAATGCGGCGGACGTCAATCTTTACCTCGTGGGCTTTATGGGCACGGGGAAGACGACGATCGGACGGGCGGTCGCGGCGCGGGTCGGCTTTCAATTCATCGACAGCGATCACCAGATCGAGCGAGAGCAGGCGAAGACGATCCCGGAGATTTTTGCGGAAAAGGGGGAGGCGGCATTTCGGGCGATGGAGCGCGCCTTCGTCGTCGAGGGGCACCCCGGCACGCGGGCGGTCGTCGCCTGCGGGGGAGGGCTGGTCGTGCAACCGGGCAATCTTAGCGAACTGCAGGCGCGCGGCGTGGTGATTTGCTTGCACGCTTCCGTGGAGTCGATCCTCGCGCGCACGTCGCGTTTCCGGCATCGGCCGTTGTTGGAGGTCGAAGATCCGGCGGCGCGGATCCGGGAACTTTACGCGGTGCGGGCACCGATCTACCGCCGTGCGGGGTCGATGATTCTCACGGATGCGCGGCCGCTGGGGGATATCGTGAATCACGTGCTGCGCGCGTGGCGTCACGAGGCGAAGGATTGGGTGCGGCAACGGTCGGCCACGTAGGGCGTCAGCGCGAGGACGCGGTGGGCGGCGCACGGCATGGAGCCGCTCGAGCCAGCCGGCGATCCACTATTTGCCAGCGCCGAAAATCTCGTTGGTCCACTGGGTGAATTGGGCGGGCGGCCGAACGGGTCGGCCCGTCAAATCGATGAACGCGTGCACGGTGTAGCCGGTGGCGAGAAGTTCTTCGCCGCGGAAGACCTCGTATTCGAGGCGGATGCGCAGCAGGGGCTTTTCGCGCAGGGTGACGACAAGCGTGACGGTGTCGTCGTAAACGGCCGGGCGGAGATAGCGCGCGTTGACTTCGAGCACGGGGAGGCGGAAGCCGTCTTGTTCGAGCTGCCGGTAGGGCATCCCGTGTTCTTTCAAAAGGTGCGTGCGCGCCACTTCGAACCACGGGAGATAGTTGGCGTGATAGACGACGCCCATCATATCCGTCTCGGCGTAACGAACAGTTACCTGGGTGCGCGCTTGGATCATGAGAGGTCGTTGAAAAGCAACTCGGCGGAGCGCCGCCAGGTATTTCGATGGGCCCAGCCGCGGCCCGCGGCGGCGAACTGCGCGCGCAATCCTTCGTCGTCGATCAAACGGGCGAACGCGGCGGTCAACGAAAGCGAGTCGCCCGGGCGCACGAGAAAGCCGGTGACATCGGGCACGACCGCTTCGGGCACGCCGCCGATGGCATGTCCGACGATCGGGAGGCCATGGCCTGCCGCTTCCAAGTAGACGAGGCCGAAGCCCTCGACGCTGTCGCCATGATCGACGCTGGTCAGCGCGAAGATGTCGGCCTGTCGATAGAGGTTTTCGAGTTCGGCGTCCGGCACGCTGCCGAAAAAGCGCACGGTGAGGCCGCTTTGGGCGGCTTCGGCGCGCAGCAGGTTTTCATAACCGCGCTTACTTTGACCGCCGACGATCCAGTATTCCAAGCGGGCCCGGGTGGCGGGCGGCAGGGCGGCGAGGGCGCGCAGGGTGAGCAATTGCCCTTTTCGCGGATGCAGGCGGCCGACCGTGAGCACCACGATATGACCGGATTCCCGCGCCGTCGGCACCGCGGCCGTGCGTTCGCTCGCCGACCGCAGGGCGCCCGGCGTGAGGCACGTTTTGTGGGCGGCTTCAGGGAAGCGCGACACGAGCAACTCGCGGGTGTATCGGGAAAGCGTGCTGACGCGATCCGCCTGACGAATCAACCGCCGGGTGAGCCAGCGCGTGATGGGTTTACGATGAAACTGCAGGATCTCGGAGCCGTGAAACGTCAACACGAGCCGATGAGGGCGGATGCCGCCGAAGAATTGCAGCGCCATCATGGCGAGCATCGGACCGGGCTCCGGGAGGAAGAGGATGCCGCGGCGCAGGCGCCTGCGGTGCCAGACCAGTTCCCATGCCAGGCGCGCCTGGCAGACAAAGTCTTGCGAACCTTTAAGGGACAATCGCCGCACGGGGAAAGGCCAGACCGGTTCACGTTCCGCGGGCGCCGCTTGCGCCCACACTTCAACGGAGCGCCCGGAGTCGGCTGCCGCGCGCGCCATTTCTTCCGCGAACGTGGCGATGCCGCCGCGCACGGGATGGAATTCGTGCGTGAGGAGGAAGATGGGCGGAAGCGCGTCGACAGGCATACACGGACGGCGTCCTCTGGCGGATGGCGGACGCGACGAATCGGCGTTTGTGGGCGGTTAACCGGTTGGGGGCAAGCGCGACCCGCATCGATGGACTGGTGGGGAACTTCGTTCGCGGCGGTGGGACGAACCGGCGGAGTTTGAAATAGGGTTTGAAAGGTAGCCGTGCGACATACAAACAGACGCGAATGGGAGATGTAGTCCAACCTATCACGGGCAGCAACAAGCCGTTCCCGACGCCTTTGGCGCCGCTGACGGCGGACGACGAAGCCGTGTTGCGGGAATCGCTGAAGCGGTGCTCACCGTCGGCGGTGGAAGCGGCAGTGCAGTTTCGTAAGACCGGTAATGCGGATCATCTTCCGAGTGTCATCATCGGTGTGATCGAACGCTTCGTGGAGCCGGACCTGCGGGCGAAACTCAAAACGCCGGACGATGACTTGCGGCTGATCGAGGACTTGGGGATCGATTCGCTGACGATGATGGAAATCGTTATCCTGGTGGAAGAAGTGCTTCATACGACGATCAACAACGATGAGTTGCGGAATCTGCGCACGGTGGGAGACGTGAAGACGTTCATCGACTGCAAGGTGAGGGGACTGCCGATGCCGAAGCCCACGAAATTTTTACCGATCGAGCACATCGGCGCTGTGATGCCGATTCAGCCACCCTTCCTGTTTTTGAACGAAGCGTCGGTCAGTTCGGTGGCGGCAAACGCCAAATATAAGATCACCGGCCAGGAGTTTTTTCTGCAGGGGCATTTCAAGGACAACCCGGTGATGCCGGCGTCGATCATGCTGGAAGCGCTGGGCCAGCTCGCGGTGCTGTATTTGCTCGAAGGCCATGTGCCCGAGCCGAACAAAGTCGTCAGTTCGGCGATGATCTTTTTCACCGGCTGCGAAGGCGTGCGGGCTCACCGGGTCTGTCGTCCGGGAGACCTTCTATCGCTGTCGGTGAAGCCGAAACGCATGAAGCTGCCTCTCGCGACGTTCGAGGGCGCGGTCCGAGTGGGAGCGGAAAAAGCGATCATCGCGGAGGAAATCACGCTCACATTTGGTTATGTGGATGCACCGGCTCAACCGGTGGTGCCGCCCGCGGCGGAGCCGACGGCGGCGGCAGGAACTGTGGAGCCCCCGGCGGAAATGCCGACGGCCCCCCAAAAAGTGGCGGCGAGCGCGTGAGGGGCGCCGATGCGGGTCTCAGGTTGACCGGCGCGCAGCGGTGGCTTTGATTGGCGGTTTCGGGTGCGCGTCGCACCCGCTTTTGTATGGCTAGAGCCTTCGTCACCGGCCTCGGATTCATCACCAGCATCGGCAACGACCGCGACACGGTGTCGCGGCATTTGCGCGAGTTGCAGCATGGATTCGAACGTTACGCGCCGTTCGAGAAGGACGGGATTGGCTGCAAGATTGTGGGCACGATCAAGGGTTTCACGACGGATTCCCCCGATCCGGAGGACTGGACGTGGCCGGAGCGCTACAAGATCAAACGTGAAACGTTGCGCTCAATGGCGCCGCACGGGCTGTATGCGCATTGCGCGATGGTGCAGGCGATCGAGGACGCGAAACTGGAGGAGGCGGACATCGCCAACGCGAAGACCGGGCTGTATGCGTCGTCGGGCGGATCCCCGTTTCTCACGCACTACCACCACGAACGCCTGCTCAAGCACGGCGTCATGCGTTGCTCGCCGATGGGCATCGTGTCGTCGATCGTCGGCACGCTGAATTTCAACTTGGTGGCGGCGTTCAAGATTCGCGGAGCATCGTGCGGATTTTCGTCGGCATGTGCGTCGTCCGCGCACGGTTTGGGTTTTGCGTATGATGAGATCGCGCTGGGGCGCCAGCAGCGGATGTTCGTGGTGGGCGCAGAAGACGGAAACACCGACGCCATTCTGCCGTTTGCGGGGATGCGCACGCTGTCGTTGCAAACGGATCCGGCGTTGGCGTCGCGGCCGTTCGATGCGGCGCGCGATGGATTTGTCGGCACCGGTGGAGCGACGGTTCTGGTGTTGGAAAGCGAAGCCGAAGTGGCCCGCCGCGGGGTGACGCCTTACTGCGAACTGCTCGGTTGGGGGCAGGCTTCGGATGGCTACAACGTTGCGATTTCCCATCCCGATGGCGCGGGCATCGAAGCGGCGATGCGCCAGGCTTTGCAGGCGGCAGGCGTGGCACCGGAGAGTGTCGATTACGTCAACGCGCATGCGACTTCGACTTTGATTGGCGATATCTCGGAGGCGCGGGCGTTGAAGGCGGTATTTACGAAAGGAGGAGCGAAGGGGCCGGCAATCAGCAGCACGAAGGCGTTGACCGGCCACGGATTGTCGCTCGCGGGCGCGATGGAAACCGGTTTCACGGCGCTGGCGTTGCGCGAAGGTTTTATGCCGGGTTCGGCGCACATCAGTCATCTGGATCCCGAATGCGAGGGACTCGCGATTTTGCGCGCGACGGAAATCCGGGTGCCACAGGTGGCGGTTAAAAACAGCAGCGGTTTCGGCGGAGCCAACGTCGCCCTGGTGTTGAGGCGAGCGGGATAATCCTGTGGCGAAGCAACTCGCGACTCTCTACCGCACCGCCTTTGTCACCGGTGCGAGCACAGGTTTGGGACGGGCGTTTGCGGATATGCTGCTGGCGGAAGGGGTGCGCGTGTGGGGCACGGCCCGGGCGGCGGAACGCTTGGCCCCCCTCGTCGGTGAGCGGTTCACGCCGGTCGTGCTTGATCTCAAAGATCGGGAGGGTGCGCTGGCGGCGTTTCGCGCGGCGGAGCGGGCAGCGGAGGGATTTGATCTCGTGATCAACAACGCCGGTTACGGGGCGTTTGCGGAATTCACCGCGGTGGATTTCGGCGTGTGGGAAGAGCAGTTGCGCGTGATGCTCGTCAACACCGCGGCGTTGGCGCACGCGGCGCTGCCGCCGATGATCGCGCGCGGCCGGGGAGCGCTGGTGAACATTTCGTCGCTCGCGGCCGAATTTCCGCTCCCGTTTCAGAGCGCTTACAACATCGCGAAGGCGGGGCTGAGCGCGCTGAACGAGAGCCTGATGCTCGAGTTGGCGCCGACAGGAGTCGTGGTGCTCGACGTGCGCCCGGGCGATTATCGCACGGATTTCGAGGGCTCGGTGCGGCGGCCGCAAAGTGAATTCACGCCGCGGATGGAACGGGCGTGGCGCGCGTTCGAGGCGTTGATGAGCAGCGGGCCGGGGCCGGCGCATGCCGCGGCGTCGTTGCGCCGCGCGTTGTGGCGGCGGCGCAGCGGGACGGTGCGAACGGGACGGTTCTCGCAAGCGGTGTTGGCGCCTTTTCTTGCACGGTTTGGTTCGCTGGCGCTCAAACGGCGGCTGCAAGCGCGCTACTTTAACGTCCGCTAACGATGGCCCGCCTGCGCATCCTCGTTCTCACGTCAAGCACCGGCGGCGGTCATGACGCGCGGGCGGAGGCGTTTGCCGAGTGGTGTTTTCAACTTTACCGGCACGAGATCGATGTGCGCATCGAGCAGATGCTGGAGAAGTCGTCGGTCGTGAATCGCGCCGGCGTGAATTTCTACAACTGGATCCAGCAAAAGTCGCCGTGGGTGCACAAGGCGTTCTACACGGTCGTGGAAGGGCTGAGTTTCCTCAACAGTCGGAAGGTGACGTTTGGGCGCGGCTATTACGTGAAGGTGCTGCGGGAGTTTAAACCGCATCTGGTGTTGAGTGTGCACGATTGCCTGAATCGCGGGTATTTTCAGGAGGCGCGGGCGGTGTTGGGGCCGGCGCGGGTGCGGTGCGCGACGTATTGCGGCGAATTTTCGGGCGGCTGGGGTTACTCGCGCAACTGGGTCGAGCCTTCGGTGGACCTTTACATTTCGCGGACGGCGGCGGCGCGCGATTTCGCGGTGAAGATCGGCATGCCCGCGGCACGCACGGTGGTGCGCGGCTCGTTGCGGCTGCCGTCGTCGCACCTGGATCTCATCGCGCCGGAGGAACGCGGTCCGCAGCGAGCCAGGCAGCTCGGATTGCGGCCGGATTTATTCACGGTGTTTCTCGCGACGGGCGGCAATGGTGCGAACAACCACTTCGACCTGTTGCCGGTGCTGGAGCGCCGGAGCGACCGTTGCCAGGCGATCGTCATTTGCGGCAAAAACAAGGAGGTGTTCAACCGCGTGATCCAGTGGCGGGCGAACCACCCGGACTTTAACTGCCACGTCGAAGGCTACTCGGAGCAGGTGCCGCGTTTGATGCAGTTGAGCGACCTGATCGTGACGCGGGGCGGCACGACCACGTGCGCCAAAGCGCTGCATCTGGGGTGTCCGATCGTGTTCAACGCCTTTGGCGGCATCATGCCGCAGGAGCGGCTCACGTGGAAATATTTCAACAAGGGTGCCGGCTGTGTGAAGATCGAAAGCGCCGCGGACTTCGAGGTGCTGATGGACCGCTGGCTCGATGCTCCCGCGAGTTACGAGGAGGCGCGGGATGCATTTCAACGTCTGCGCTATCACGAGGATCCGACCGTCGTGATCGACGAGTTGGTGGAACTGGCGCGCGAAGCGGCGGGCGTAGGGCCACTGCGCCGCTGGGCCTTTCCGCCGCCGCCGGAGGAACGCTGAGCGCGGCTCAGGCGCGCTCGCGCACGTAGAGCGGAATGCCGCCTTCGTGGCGACCGTCCACGGCGAGATCGACGGAATACTCCCCGACTTTTTCGAGCTTCAAGCCGCCGATGTTGACGACCACTTGGATCGTCCCGCTGTGCACGTCGGGCGCAAACGTCACGGTGATCGGCATATCGATCGCCGGGATGACAGGGTGGCCGTCCGCATCCGACACGGAAAGGCGCAGGCGCTTCTGACCTTCTTCGATTTTTTCGAAGCGGAACTTCACCGCGACCGAACAATGCGGAAGCACCGCCGGCGTCTGCTTCGTCCACATCGTGTCGAAGATGCCGATGACGCTGAGTTTTCCGGCATAGTCGGCAGCGAAGTCACAGAGGGCGAACAGTTCGATTTTCATGTGCGTTCGTCTTCCCGCATTTTAGGGGACGCCGCAACACCTTCCGCGCAATGGCGGACGAAAAGGCCTCAATGGCAATCAACGTGGCGTTCGGTATAGCCGACCGAGATCGCCATGTGGCGCGCAGGATCTTCCAGCCGGAGGGCAATGCCGCCCGCGCGTTCGGAAAAACCACGTCCGCCGCCGACTTCGAGAAACACTGCGCCATGCAGCTCCCGCGCGGGCAGCTTTTCACTCACGCCTGAAGTCGAAGCGCGCGGCAATGAGTCGGTCAGCCGCGGAGTGGCGGCGGGAGCGGACTCGTGCATCGCGATCAAGGCGTCGAGGTTGACCAACTGCCCCGCGGTCAGGTGACCGAGCCCGGCGTGGCGGTATTCGTCAGCGGAGAGGCGTTGCGAAAACGTGGCGGCCGTGGCGCGTTGCGCGTCGGGTGCAGCCGAGTCGCGGCGCACGAGCGCGTCGAGGATGGCAACTTCGTCGGAATCGAGATGCGGGAGGCCGGCGGAGGTCCGGCTCTCGACCGACAGGCTCTGTGAAAACCGGCGCGAGGGGTCGCTCTGCCCCCAAGCCGTGGCGGCGAGCGCGACACCGAGCAATCCGAGCACGATGGAATTCACGGAGTGAGAAGACGCCCGCGCTCATCCCGCGGTTCCATGATTCGCGCGCCCGTCACTCCTTCGGAATTTCGTTGTCGGTTTTGAGGACAATGACCGGGGTTTTGGTCTTCACCCACAGGTCGGCTTCCTTGAAGAACTTGGCCGGCACATTCTCGAGTGCTTCACCGACGGTTTTGGCGGGATAGAGGCGCCCTTTTTTCGAGGCGTTGTAATCGTAGGTCGCGCGGAGGAAGCGATCGGCGGTGGTGGCGGGACTTTCGGTTTCCGGGATCTGCAAGACCCAGCCGGCGAAGTCTTCTTTCGGGAAACGGCCTTCGGGGTCGGAAATAAGAATGACAAACTGCTTTTTGACCGCGGGCGGCTTCTCCTCGTCGCCGGGCTCGGGCTGGACCGCGAGGTTTATGTCTTCGATAACGCGACGCAGCAGCGAGGGATCGAGCTGATTCTTTTTGAGGATTTCCGCGACTTTGCTGACATCGATTTTCGGCATGGAGAAAAAGCGAGGCTTGGCGCACGAATCGAAGCGAACAATCACTAAAATGGCGCGCGAATGAACGAAGAATATTTCGACGTAGTGGATGAGTCTGACCGGCCGCTTCGTCGGGCGACGCGCCGTGAAGTGCATGCGCAGGGTTGGCGGCACCGGGCGGTGCATGTGCTGGCGTTTAACGAGCGGGGCGAGGTTTTCCTGCAGAAACGTTCGCAGCGGAAAGACGTGTCGCCGGGACTGTGGACGGTTTCGTGTTCCGGGCACGTGGACGCCGGCGAGGATTACGACACCGCCGTCTGCCGGGAGCTGGGCGAGGAGCTCGGCTGGCACGTTGTCTCAGCGCCGCCCAAGTGGCTGCGGATGGAACCGCGGCTCGCCACGGGCTGGGAGTTTTCGTGGATTTACCGGCTGCGGGCCGATGGGCCGTTCACGTTGAACGAGAACGA
Source organism: Horticoccus luteus (assembly GCF_019464535.1). GTDB lineage: Bacteria > Verrucomicrobiota > Verrucomicrobiia > Opitutales > Opitutaceae > Horticoccus > Horticoccus luteus. The sequence goes on from NZ_CP080507.1 coordinate 1,207,631, forward strand.
AATCGACCGCGGCGAATGGCTGACGAGGGAAGAGATCTCGCGGCGAGTGGTGAGTCGGGCGGGGGAATTTTGTCCCGGCTTTCGCTGGCTTTGGGCGCTGGTCGCCCCGCGTTGGGATTAGAGAATGGGCGAGGGCCGGCAACGACGGCCGGAGATGTGGCCGGAGCCGGTGTTCTCGCTCAACCGTTTGATTTCTTCGAACTGCTTTTTGCTGATGAGGCGGCGCGGGACGCGTTTGTTCGCTTCGTAAACGAGGCGTTCGCGGTCGGCGTCATCCGGCACATGAGGTTCCCACGAGGAGTGGTGGCCTTGATGCTTCGTCCATTCGATGTTGCCGCCATGGACGACAGCGTGGACCTGATATTTGCCGGTCTCGGGATCCTTGTTCCACCAGCCAAACTCGATGCTCATGCGCGGGACTGTCGCGGCCGTTCAGTGGCGCGCGAGCGAAAAGCGTTGTTGCACCGGGCCGACGTGGAATTCGCCGCGACGGCGTTCGATGCGGCGCCAGGCGATTTCGTCGGTGCCGAGGTCGACCGCCCATGTGCGCGACCCCAGGCAAAACGAGCCGGTGTTGATGATCATGACGCCGTTGGTGCGCGTCCAGACGCCGGGCCGGTGCGTGTGCCCGATGACGATGCATTGGGTGTTGGGCCGATAGCGCCGCACAAAGAGTTCGGCTCGACGCGGCACTTCCTGCCAGGCGCGCAGAACGCGCAGGACGCGGGTGGGCGGCCACGCGGTGTCGCGGACGAGATGTTGAAAGTAACGGATGCTGCGCCGTTCCGACTGGTGGCGCTGGGGGATTGCCGCCGCGGCAACGCGCAGGGCGGCGAGGCGTTCTTCGAGGGAGGCGCGTTCGCCGGCTTCGATTTTACCGTATTGCTCCGCGAGCAGACGGGCAGCGAGCTTGGCGTCGCGGCCCCAGGGCACGATCTCGTCCCAGAGGATGTCGCCGTGCGTCGCAAAGACCGCGCCATCACCCAGGTCGACCGAGTGGACGGTGGAAAAATCCGGATCGTGATTGCCGGTGACCATGTCGACGGCGGGGACGTGGGCGGGGAAAAACGCGCGAATTTCCGCGGCGAGGGTCGCGGTTCGCTCCGGCGTCGCGGAGGCGCGGGTGTCGAGCGAATCGCCGTTGAGCACCAAGCGGTCGACGTCCTCAAACAGCGGACGGAGCATGGCCAGAGATGCGACGCGGCTGGCGCGATCGCCGTAGTGAAGGTCGGAAATTATCCGAGTAACCTGGGCCATCCTACGAAGATTGGCCGCGAGAGACTTTGTTCAATCGAAATGACCGGCACGTCGGGCCCGCTGGGTCGAGAGATCCGGAAGAGTGGCGGAGCTGGCCGCCGGGCGCGTTCACTGATCGTCGTGCGCGCCGGACGCAGCGCGACCCATGCCGGGGAAGCCGCTCATGTCGAATTTACGAAAATCCGCGGGCGGTTCGAATGCCGAATCGGGGATGATGCCTTTTTTCACTTCCGTCACTTCGAGGCGAAACGGCGACTTGCCGGATTCGCTGACGACACGAAGGGGAAAGAAGTTTTTGCCGGTCAACGCCTGTTCCCAAGGGGCACTGGCGGCGCGGCGTCCGCCCATCGGGTTGCCAACCGCACCGAGGCCCATGAACGTGCCGAGTTCATCCGTCGCCCAGACATCGGTTTTCGTATCCTTCGAAGTGACGACGTATTTGGTGCAGTTGTAGCCGAGGATTTTCTGCGTTTCGCTGGTCTTTTCGATTTTGACGTCATCGGAATCGTGCCCGGAGGCGGCCGCGGCGTTGCGCATGGGCATGACCATATACATGTGCTGGGCCGGCATGAGCATGATCATTTGGTCATGGTCCCGATCGAGAATCGCGCTGGCGTTGTGACCTTGGCCCAGTTCGACATCGGTGCGGACGCGCGAGCCTTTCATTTCGTAAGTGATCGGGTGGGTCGTGCCGCCGTTGGTCATGGTCATCTTAACGGTGCCTTCGAAACTCGCCGCATGTGCGACGAGGAGGGACAACAAGAAACCCAGGGGGAGGAGTAGGAATTTCATGGGGAATAGGGGTAGGGAAAGAAATGCGGCGTGCAGTTTCAGCGCTTGCCAGTGACCAGCCGAGCTTTGAATTGTCCGGCATGGCTCTTTTTGGTTCCCGTGCGACGTTGCGCGATCAGACGGCCGATCGGCCGGAGGCTTTTGCGGCGGCGTTTTCGTATTTGGAAGAGGTCTTCCGTCCGGGTTCTCCGGCGGCGGCCCGGCTGGCGGCGCTTGCCGCCGGGGAGACCAAGCGCGTGGAGCTATCCGACGGGGCGTTTGCGCTGGAGCAGGCGTATTGGACGAAGGCGCGTGAAGATGGTTTTTTCGAGTCGCACCGCCGTTATATTGACGTGCAGGTCGTGGTGGCGGGCCATGAGGCCATGGAGGTCGTCGATCTCAGCCGTGTGGAGCAGACGGCGCCTTACGATGCGGAGCGGGATTTCATCAAGCACGGGGAGCAAGTGCAGGCCTCGCGTCTGATGTTGGGCGAGGGGGAGGCGGCGGTGTTTTTTCCTGCGGACGTGCACATGCCATCGCTGCGGAGCGGCGCGGATCCGCAGCTCGTGCGGAAGTCGGTGGTGAAGGTGCCGGTCATCGCATGAGCAGTCGGGGGCGGTCCGGCACGCGATGAATTACCGGCACCATTTTCACGCCGGCAATTTTGCCGACGTCATGAAACATGCGTTGCTCGTGGCGTTGGTGCGCGGGCTGCAGCGCAAGGAGCGCGGGTTTCTGTATCTCGATACGCATGCCGGCCGCGGCGGATACGATTTGAGCGTGGCGGCGCAGGGAGACTCACTGGTGCGAACGCCGGAGTGGCCGGAGGGCGTGGGGCGGCTGTGGGCTGCGTCTGATTTGCCGGCTGAATTGCGCGACTACATCGACAGCGTGCGGCAGTTTGACCGGCGAGCGGGTAATATTGAGGAAACGGCGCGGTTTTATCCGGGTTCGCCGTGGATCGTGCGTTCGTTGGTGCGGCCGCAGGATCGCATGGTGTTGTACGAGCAACAGCCGGCGGAATGCGCCGCGCTGCGGGCGGAGTTCGCGGGTGACCCGCAAGTGAAGGTGCAGGAAGCGGATGGCTACGGTGCACCGCGCGCGTGGCTGCCGCCCGCGGAACGCCGCGCGCTGGTGCTCATCGACCCGCCGTTTGAGGCGCAGGGGGAGTATGGTCGCATGACGACCGCCGTGAGCGAGGGCTTGGAGCGGCTGCCGGCGGGCGTGTTTGCGCTGTGGTATCCGTTGACGGAACGCGCGCGAGTGGACGCGTTTTTCGCGTCGTTGCGAGAAATGGTGTTGCCGCCCACGCTCGCGCTGGAACTCGTCGTCGACCCGGACGCGCCGAAGATGAAGGGGTGCGGCTTGGTCGTGATCAACCCGCCATGGCAGTTCGAGCGCACGACGCGGCCCACGTTAGCTACATTGGCCGCGTTGTTAGGGCGCAGTCATCGAGCGACAGCCGAGACGATCTGGCTGGTGCGCGAGACGTGAGATCCACTCGCGAGGACGCGAGGCCCAGCCACGGCCCACTGCGGACCGACTGAGACACGGCAGCGAGTGCGCGCGTTCAGGCGGGCTGCGTCACCCGGATAGCGGTGAACGGAAGCGGCTCAAGGCGAGGCCGAGGATTGGGGATCTCAGGAGCCTTGAAAAGCGGGCGTCCCCACAGGATGTCGTGCACGGGCGGCGGCCGGCCGGCGAGGGTCGAAAAGGGCAGAGGACGCGGAAGGGTTTTGAGGGTGGTGCTCATGGTAGTCAGGTCAGGTGGTTGGTGGGATACGGTGAGAGGTGCGTTGGAGCCGGGGCGTGAAATAAAAGTTCCCGCAGCCGAGCCAGACGGAGAGAGTTTTTTGATGAGTTGAACGCGGTTTACTACTGGTGGCAGGCCGCAGCGTCGCCACGCAGTGATCTGCGCAGCACGCGGAAGGTCACGGCGGGCGGCCGGCCGAGCCGGAGTCAGGCAACGGCGGGCCAACGGCCGTGCGCGGGTTCGAGCTTGGGCACGGTGAGGGTGAGGAGACCGTGCGCGATTTCAGCGCGGAGGTTGTCCACGTCGAAGTCGTGCCCAAGCCGCAAGCGCAACTGGTAATCGCGCTGCGCGGTCTCGAGGTGCAGCGCCTGCCAGTTGACGCGCACGTAGTGGGCTTTCCGCGCCGTGACCGTGAGGTCGGCGCCGCGCCATTCGATATCCACGCCGCCCGCTTCCACGCCGGGCACGTAGATCACGAGTTTAAGGGCGTCCGGCTGCTCGCGGCAGTCGTAATTCGGCTTGCGGAAAACAGAAGAGGGGGAAGCAGCCGAGCGCGAACGAGCAACTGACCTGAGGGGGGCGACAATGGAGTGCATGGAGGAAATAGAAAATGAGGTTTCAGCCTCGGGGTTGGAACCGCCGGGCTTCAGAGGGGCTAAACGTTGTCCGTCTTGCGGAGGTTTAGGCCTGAGAGCCCGAGCCGGATTGGGATTTATTCCAATTTTGGGCGACCGTATGCATCTGGGCGCGGCAAAGAACGACGGCCTTCGTGAACGAAGTGCCGGCGCGAGCGCGGAGATGTTTATACGAAACGGTCATTGGAACGAGGTCACCATGCAGTCTGCAGTTCGCATGCCAAGTTTTTATTTGCGTTGGCGCGTGAAGATTGCGTGACGCGCGCCGGGGCCGAGGCATCGTGACGTGGATGCAGCGCTGCCTCGCGTGGTTGACCAACGCATTCCCCTTTTGGGTCCTCGGCGGCGGCGTGGCGGCGCTCTTTGTGCCCGCGTGGTTCACGTGGTTTAGCGGGCCGTGGATCGTGTGGGGGCTCGCTCTCGTGATGCTCGGCATGGGACTCACATTGACGATCGATGACTTCCGCCGGGTGTTCACCATGCCGCGCCCGGTGGTGCTGGGCTTCGCCGCGCAGTATACGATTATGCCGCTGCTGGGCTGGGGCATCGCACGAATGCTGCATCTTGAAACGCCGTTCGCCGTGGGGTTGATTCTCGTCTCGTGCTGCCCGGGAGGCACGGCGTCGAACGTCGTCACCTTTCTCGCGAAGGCGGATGTGGCGTTGTCAGTCGTAATGACCATGTGCTCGACGTTTGCCGCGGTCTTCATGACGCCGCTGCTGACGCAGTGGCTCGCAGGCACGATGGTGCGCGTGGATGGCTGGGGGCTTTTTGCGAGCACCGCGAAAGTGGTGCTCGCGCCGGTGTTACTGGGCGTGGCGTTGAATCGCGTCGCGCCCCGGGCGGTGGGGCGCTTGCTGCCGGCGGCGCCGCTCATGTCGGTGCTCGGCGTGACGCTGATCGTGGCAAGTATCATCGGGCAGAGCGGCGAGGCGATTCGAGCGAGCGCGGGGGTGCTGCTCTTGGCGGTGCTGCTGCTGCACGTGGGCGGATTCGCGTTGGGTTATCTGTCCGCGCGAGTCTTCGGATATCCGCCGCGCATCGCTCGAACGGTGTCGATCGAGGTCGGGATGCAGAATTCCGGACTCGGCGTGGTGCTGGCGCGACGGCATTTCATCGATCCGCTGACGGCGGTGCCGTGCGCGATTTCCAGCGTCTTCCATTCGGTGATCGGCAGCGCGCTCGCGGGTTGGTGGCGCTGGCGCGATCGTGGGAAGTGATTGCCGCGCGGGGTGGCGCAGGCATCGTGGGCGCATGAGCGAAATCAACGACGCAACGATGACTGTGGCCGCGCTCAAGGCGCAGGTGCAGGCGTTCGCCCGCGCGCGGGACTGGGAACAGTTTCACGCGCCGAAAAACCTGAGCATGGCGCTCGCGGCCGAGGCCGGCGAGTTGATGGAGCATTTTCTTTGGAGCACGCCGGCGGAATCGCATGCGGCGGCGCAACTCCCGGCGAAACGCGCGGAGATCGCTGCGGAATTGGCGGACATCGTGATTTACGCGATCGAATTTGCGAACATCACCCAACTCGATCTGGCGTCGGCAATCACGACCAAGCTCGCGGCCAACGAGAAGAAATACCCGGTGGAGAAGGCGCGTGGAAATTCGGCGAAGTATACGGAGCTCTAAGGCGCGCGACCTGGCGGGCTTGGCGGGAGACTGATATGGCCGGGACGCCGTGCGCATATACGCAAAACGGGCGGCTCGCGCCGCCCGTTTTCCTCAACAGAGAGCGAGTGATCGCTCAGCCTTTGCCGCCGTAGCTGACGTAGTCGTCGAGATCGAGCAGGTCGGCAAAAGAGCGGATGTCGTCGCGATCGCCCGCGGCGGCTTTGACGGTTTCGGCAATCCATTCGTGTCCACCCACGCCGCCGGGTCCGTGCTGATCGAGCCATTCCGTCCACGCGTGGATTTCGGCTTTGCTGCGCGACGTATGCGCGCGCACCCACGTGAGAATCTCGGTGTCGCTGCCGCCTTTTTTCACCTCGGCGAGCAGGGCTTCGTGGTCGATGCCGGTGAAATCGAAAAAGTTTCGATCGAGCGGGCAGTTGTAGTGGTAGCCGCCGTTTTTGCCGGCGGCGAATGCGCGCGCTTTGTCGAGCAGGCGCGGGAGGTGGCAGAAGCCGCCGAGCCGCGTGCGAACGCTGCGCGGCGGATGCTGAGTGGGGTCAGGCTGAGCGAGGTTGAGCATAAGGGAAAATAGTCAGGTGAGAACCGGCGTGGCAGGCGCAGCCTGAGCGGAAGCGTTTCGTAAACGCAGGTCGTTACACCGGCGAAGGCCGCGGAACATGGCCCTCGAACGCTGCCGACTGCAAGTGCCGGCCGATGTTTATGGCGCAATGGCCTCGGCCCGCAGGTTTCTCACGCGTTCGGCGGTCGAGGGGAGCGTGCTCAAAGAGCTGAAATCGCCACCGCTTTTCGGTCGGTCGTTTTCAAGCCGTTCCGGCATGTTGCCGCGGGGCGAAGGCGCGGGTTCCATGGCTTTACGGGGCGGGGCGGAAGGCTTTCATGACGGTCTCATTCGTTTCGAGGCGGGGGCCGCCGATGAGATCGATGCAGTAGGGAATCGCGGGAAAAACCGCGGCGAGATTTTCGCGAATCGCTTTCGGCCGGCCGGGGAGGTTGACGATCAGCGTGCGGCCGCGAAGGCCGGCGGTCTGGCGCGAGAGAATGGCGGTCGCCACGTAGCGCAGCGAGGTCGCGCGCATGAGTTCGCCGAAACCGGGCAGCAGCTTTTCGCATACGTCGGTCGTGGCCTCGGGCGTGACGTCGCGCGGCGCGGGTCCGGTGCCGCCGGTCGTGACAACGAGGCAGCAGCCGCTGACGTCGGCCATGCGACGCAGTTGGGCGGCGATGAGGGCGCGGTCATCGGGGACAATTTTATAATCGAGTTCGAAGGGGCTCACGAGCCATTCGCGCAGGAGCGCGACGCAGGCCTGGCCGGGCGTATCTTCATACACTCCCGCACTGGCGCGGTCGGAAACATTGAGCACACCAATCTTCGTCATGCCGGAGCGCCGACTACGAAGGGAAACCGCTGCCGTGACAAGCGCGCGCCGCCGGGGGACGCGGGAAATCGCGGGCGGCTCATAGGAGCGGCTGCGGGGTTTCGAGTTCGACGCCGCAGAGGCGGCGAATATCGCGGGGCGTGCGGCCGGCGGTGCGGAGGGTGCGGAGGCTGAGCGCGTCGTGGCGTTTGGCGAGGCGGACGCCGTTTTCGTCGCGCATCAGATCGCAATGAAAGTAAGCGGGCACGGCGTGGCCGAGCGCGCGCAACACGAGGATTTGGCGGAAAGTGGATTTGATCAGGTCGCCGCCGCGGACGACTTCGGTGATGCCCATCGCGGCGTCATCGACGGCGCAAGCGAGTTGGTAGCTGGGCACGTCGTCTTTTCGCCACACGAGAAAGTCGCCGAAGTCGCGGCCGGCGACGGCGGATTGCGGGCCGGCGTGGCCGTCTTGGAACGTGATGGTTTCGCCATCGGGGACGCGGAGTCGCCAGTTGACCGTGACAGGATCGCCGAGCGGCGGGAGGGGCGCATCGGGCGGCGGGCGGAAGGCGGCCGGATAAACGGGCTCATCGTCGGCGCCGCCTTCATGGGGGGCAGCGGCGGCGGCGAGCACATCGCGGCGGGAATGGGTGCAGGGGAAAATGAGGCGCGCGGCGTGGAGTTGTGCGAGCGCCGCGCGATAGAGCGGGCGACGTTGGCTTTGGTTGTAAGGTGCGCTGGGTCCGCCGACGTCGGGCCCTTCGCTCCACGCCAGGCCGAGCCAGCGCAGGTCCTCGATCATGGCGGCGACGAAATCCATGTGGTAACGCGTGGAGTCGAGGTCGTCGTTGCGCAGGAGGAGCCGGCCATCGGCAGCTTGGGCGCGCGCGGCGGCGAGGAGGAACGTGCGGGCGTGCCCGAGGTGCAGATGGCCGGTGGGAGAGGGGGCGAGGCGGCCGCGGTAGGTGGGAGGCGGAGGGAGCACGGCGGAAGCGGAAAGCGCAGCGGGCGGGGGAAAGAGGCGCGAGAAATTTGTGTGGATAACTCCGGATTAGTCGTTTGTCAGAGACCATGCCGAAATTGCTCTGCGTTTACTGTGCGTCGAGTCGCAGCCTGGATCCGAAATATCACGCGGCGGCGGCGGCGCTCGGGCGTGAGATGGTGTCGCGGGGTTACGGTTTGGTTTACGGTGGCGGCCATGCGGGGCTGATGGGCTCGGTGGCGCGGGCGGTGAAAGAGGCGGGCGGCCAGGTGGTGGGTGTGATCCCGGAGTTCATGAAGACGCGCGAGCTGGCGTTTGTGGAGGCCGATGAATTGGTGACGGTGAAAACGATGCGCGAACGGAAGCAGCTCATGGAGGATCGTGCGGTGGCGTTCATCACGTTGCCGGGCGGGATCGGCACCGTGGAGGAATTCATGGAGATCATCACGCTGCGCTACATCAACCAGCTCGCGAAGCCGGTGATTCTCGTGAATCAGGATGGTTACTACGACGATCTGCTGCGGTTTTTCGAACGGATGACGGCGGAGAAATTCAAATCGCCCGGGCTGCTGCAACTGTTCGACGTGGCGCCGACGGTCGAGGCGGTCTGGCCGTTGCTCGAAGCGGCGCGGCCGTTCACGGCGGACGAACTCTGGCGCTGAGACGATGCATCGGAACGCTGTGCTCGCGTTGCTGCGGCGTCACGCTCAATGCCACCTCGATCCGCACGAGGCCGCGATGACGGCGGAGACGATGCGCTTCGTGGAGGCCCACGAGGATTGCTTGCTGCGCACGTGCGCGCCGGGACATCTGACGGGGTCGGCGTGGATCGTGAGTCCGGATCGTCGGCAGACGTTGCTGACGCATCACCGCAAACTCGACAAGTGGCTCCAGCTCGGCGGGCACGCGGATGGCGAGGGCGACTTGCTGGCGGTGGCGCAGCGCGAGGCCGGGGAAGAGAGCGGATTGACGCGCGTAGTTCCGGTGAGCGCGGAGTTATTCGACGTGGACCGGCACTGGATCCCGCCGCGCAAGGACGAGGCGGGGCATTATCACTTCGACTTGCGATTCATGTTCGAAGCGGATCCTGCGGCGCCGATCGCGATCAGCTCGGAGTCGAAGGATCTGGCGTGGATCGAGGTGGCGCGCGTGACGGCGTTGAACCCGGAAGAGTCGATGGCGCGCATGGTGCGGAAAACGGTGTGACCGCGACCGGAGCGCGCGGAATGAAGGCACCCCGCCGACACCGGAGCCGGCGCTACTTCCCTTCCAGGGGACGCGACGAGTAGGAAGGCAGGCTGATGAGCAGGCTCGTCATGCCGCCGTCGACGACGTAGTTCGACCCGGTGACGTAGCTGGCGTCATCGCTCGCGAGAAATGCGGCGACTTGGGCGACCTCGGCGGCGGTGCCCACACGGCCCATGGGGATGTTGCTTTTCCAGTAGTCGAGGGTGGCTTGCTCGTTCTCGGCGGCGGCGAGAACGTCGTCCCAGATCTTTGTCGCGATGAGGCCGGGGCTGACGGCGTTGACGCGGATGTGGCGGGCGGCGAATTCGACGGCGAGAGCCTTGGTGAATCCAACGACGCCCCATTTGGCGGCGTCGTAGGCGGAGGCGGTGGCGACGCTGGCGATCGAGTGGACGCTGGCGATGTTGACGATCGAACCGCCGCCTTGCGCGAGCATGGGCGGCACCACGAGGCGCGCGCAGAGAAAGGTGCCGCGCAGATCGACGTTCATCACCCGGTCCCAGTCTGCGGCGGTGGTTTGCTCGAAGGCCTTGGAGAAATTAACGCCGGCGTTGTTCACCAATACATCGATGCGGCCGTAGGTCTGCAGGGTGAAATCGACGAGGGCCTGCACCTCCGCTTCGACCGAGATATCGCAACGCCGAAAAACGGCGCGGCCGCCTTGTGCGACGACGGCATCGACAACGGGCTGGCCTTCGTCGGCGAATCGGCTGGCCGCGACGACCGTCGCGCCTTCGCGGGCGAAGAGTTCGGTGATCGCGCGGCCGATGCCGGCGCCGCTGCCGGTGACGATCGCGACTTTGTTGGTCAAGCGCATGAGGCGGGGAGTGTGGGAAGACCGCCGCGCGATTCCAGCGCGAACAATAGTGGCCGACGGCGGACGTTATTCGTGACTGCCTGGCCAGCCGTCGGTGAAGGGCGGACTAAACGGTTTATTTTTTCGGCGGCGCGGGAATCGCGACGAACAGTTGAGCGTCCTTGGCGGAAAGGAAACGTTGGGCGAGGGCGTTGACGTCGGCGCGGGGCATTTCGCGATAATCGGCTTCGCGGGTGAGCGGCCAATCGAGATGCGAGGGCATTTCCTGCGCGACGGCGGCGACGTAGTAGAGCCAGTAGTCGTTCGTGCGGAGGCGCGACTCGTTTTCGGCGATGCGGGGTTGAAGTGCGGCCTGAAACTCCTCGTCGGTGGCCCCGCGGGCGGCGAGTTCGCCGCCGAGACGTGCGATGTCTTTGGAAATGGCGGACGCCAGCGCCGGGTCGGCGGAGAGCGTGAGAATGAGGTAGCCGTCGTCGCGGTCGGTGCTGCCGTTCCACACTTCGGCGGAGGGATCGTAGGTGGCGCCGCGTTTCTCGCGAATTTCGCGGCGCACGAGATCACCGACGACGGAGCCGAGGATTTCGAGTTGGCGGCGCGTGTGAATATCGCTGCACCCGCGGACCGGCCACTGCGCGCGCACGATCGCGCGAGGGATCGCCGTATCCGAATAAGTCTGCCAGCGTCCGGGCTTGGTGCTGAAAGTGACGGGTTGGTAGGTGCCGCGGGCGAGGGGATTTCGCACGGGGCGGGCGGGCAAAGTGCCAAGAGTGCGTGCGGCCTGCTTGATCGTCTGCTCGACATCGAAATCTCCCGTCAACCCGATTTCGACCGGACCGTTGCTCAGCGCAGGTTCGAGCCAGCCGAGCAACTGTTCAAACGTCCGGTTCATGGTATCCGAATACGGCGGCAAGGCGAGGCGGGAGTCATCGGCGCTGATGACGCGCAGCGCGGAGGCGGAAAGGGATTGGGCGGGATCGTGGAGACTGTTGGAATAGTAGGACGCGACTTGGCGTTGGGCTGAAACGAAGTCGGACGGGCGCCACGCGACGTCGCGCAGATAGGCGGCGAGCAGGGTGAGTTCGTCGTTGATGCCCACGGTATCGGAACCGCCCGTGAACGTGAAGGCGTCTTCTTCGGCGGCGAACACGAGATTCGAATTGTGGGCGGCGAGATAGCGGCGCAATTCCTCGCCGTTGTGCTGGCCCACGCCCGCCTCATTGACATAGGCGGCCGCGATGAGGCCGAGTCCAGGATAGTGCTTCGGTTGGGAGAGCATGCCCCAGCCGACGCGGGCGCGCAGATAGACGAGATTTTCGCGGAAGGACGTGCGTTTGAGGTTTAACCGGACGCCGTTCGCAAACTCGACGAGCTCGAGATTGAGGTCGGCGTTGTGCCGCCGCGATGTGATGGCGCCGGGCTGTGCGGCGGGGCGGTAGAGGAGATGGCGCAAGACTCCGGAGCGCGGTGTCTCAAGTGGTTCGTGCACGCCCTCGGCAAACGCATCGGAGAGCGCGGCGTCGGCGTCGGGCAGCGAGAACGAGCCCACGACGAACAGCCGCGGGGCGCGAGGCCAGAGCGCGAGAAACGCGGCGTGCGCGGCCGGGGGATCGAACGAGGAGAGGAGGGGTTGCGCTTGCTCCCAGCGCTGCGCCCACGAGGAATACACGCGGTGCTGGACGACGCTGAGGGCGATTTCATCGGCGATCTCGCGCGAGACGGGCGTCGCGGTGATGGCGTATTGAAAATGCCGCCGGACGTAGGCGACGGTGTCGTCGATTTCGTCGGTGGTGAAACCGCGATCGTAAGCCTGCCGCCATTGGTGGCCGAGAGCGCCGATGGCAGCGCGCGCGGCGCCGAGCGAGGAATCGATGCGCAAGGCCGTTTCAGTGTAGAGCGGATCGTTGTGCGAAGAGACCGCGCTGGCGGAGCCGAAGTCCTGCGAGTGGTCGCGGCGCAATTGGTTCATCCGCTCATTGAGCATGGTCATCACGAGTTCACGGCGAAACTGCTCGTCGCGTTCAGCGCGCGTTTCCGGCAATTGCCGGCCGGGCGTGACCGACGAGAGCTCGACGCTCGCCGCGCCCGATTCCGTCGCGACATAAAGTTTCGTCGCGAGTTTTTCGGGATTTGCGGCGCGGCCGAAATCGGGACCGGGCGGCAAGGGCGCGGTGGGCGCAGCGAGGTCGTCGAAGTGTTTGTGGACGAGATGTTCAAGGTCATCGGCCGGGGCGTCGCCCACGAGGACGACCACGATGTTATCGGCGCGATACCACGTTTGGTAGAATTCACGCAGTTGTTCGGCGGTGGCCTGCTGGACGACGCCTTCATCGCCGATCGGATTGCGGCGGGGGATGAGCGTGTCGGGATGCAAAAACTCGGTGCGCGCATCGTAAGCGCGGCTTTGCCAGACATCCCGCGCGCGGCGCTCGCTTTGCACGACGCCGCGCTCACGATCGACTTCGCTGGGAGCGAACGTCACGCCGTCGGCGAAATCGCGCAGCACCGACATCGCTTCCGTCAGCCGGCCGGGTTCTTTGGACGGCGCGTCGAGCATGTAAACGGTGTGCGCTTGAAACGTGAAGGCGCTGAGGTCGGCGCCGAAGGCGAAGCCGTGCCGCTGGAGCAGATCGACGAGCGTGCCCGGCGGAAAGTGGCGGCTGCCGGCAAATGCCATGTGTTCGACGAAATGGGCGAGGCCGCGTTGGTCGTCGCGCTCATGCATCGAACCGGCGAGGACGAGGAGCCGCAGGGCGACGCGGCCGCGGGGCTCGGCGTTGGACCGCACCGCGAAGCGCACGCCGTTGGCGAGCGCGCCGAAACGGGTGGCCGGGTCGGGCGCCAGATCGCTCTCCGCCTGCGGCCACGCCGGCGCGGCGGCGGTGTAAGCGCAAACGAGGAGAGTGAAAACAGGGGCGAGAAGAAACCGGAACCGCACGCGTCTACGATTTGGGCGCGGGCGTGACTGTCACGCGGAAAACATCGAGGGAGAATTCGATCGGGAGAGGCTGAAGTCGTGCAGGACGAGACCAGTGGAAGGAGGTAGGTGGATTTACAAGTAATGGCCCGATTCCGTGTGGGTACCTGCGATTCGAATCGCAATGTTTGGTAGGATTGCCGCGGGTTTACGCTGGCGATGTGGCCAAACGAAGGACTGGCCGTGCTTTGGCTAGTTTCATGTTTGAAGGCCGATGGACTTGCGGGTGGAGTCAGGCATGGTCCGAACGATGCGATTCGAAAACGCTGACGCATGGCATCACGCGCGGGAACTCCGTGGCGATTTGTTTGGCAGCGAGGAAGCGCGGGTCGTCGTTGTTCGGAGGTGGTTTGAAAGTGCGGAGAAGCCGGTTGGCAAAGTCATCCCACGGGGATCGCCGCCTCTTTCTCAGGTGTTCCTGGGGGCTTACAAAACGAGTCCGGCTCCCGTTGAACCTGTACCGGCACTCTTGTTCAATCCGCGGAGTCAAGATTCAAGACCTGCGGTCTTTGGTCGGATTTCAAAACCGCGCGTGTTGCGTTTGACAAGTGGGGGAAGACATAGGGTCAGGCCGTTGTTCGCTGCTGGCCGAGGTTTTGCCGACAAAGGTAGCTGCGGAGACTCGCGGCCGCGCCCAGTTTCAGCCGGTTGGCGAGCCAGGGAAATGAGGCGCCACTACGGCGCCGCACGTCAGCCGCGAGCTCAAGTTTCCAAGGCTGCTTCATCGGGGCCGTGTCGAGGTCGGTTTCGGTGCGATTCAAAGAGCGCAGAGTCCCGGCGAGCGCGTGCTCCCAGCGGCTTTGCCGGAAATCGCGCACCTCACTTGCTTCAAAGCCGGCCATCAGATCGAGCTGGCTCTGCTCTTTGGCCAAGGCCTGTTTCCAACCAAGGGTGCCGATGGCCCACCCGCGCGACAAGCCTTTCAGACCGCGTGCCTCCCAGCTCGCCTCGTCGCTCCCGATTTCGACGAGGTAGCGCTCGTAAGCTTGGCGTCCGCGTTCGTCGTCTGCGAACCGTCCCCCGGCCTGCCAGCCGTGATCGTCCGTCCAGCCGTCGCCTCGCAGAATGCCGGCCAGACTGGTCCACCGATAATGACGGATCTGTTCGGGCGGCACGATTTTCGCGCGCACGGGATTCAGGTGAATGTAATCGACCACTCGTGCGAGCGCGGCGGCATCTTCGATCAGCAATGATTGATAACGCCCCTGAAACAGATGGCCGCGCTCCTGCCGAAAACGGTTGAACCGAGTCGCCCAGGTCGTCTGGAGCCAATGCATGCCTTCGACCAAGTTCGGCTCGGGGGTCTCAATCGCGAGATGATAGTGATTGCGCATGAGCGCATAGGCGTGGATGCGCCAGCCCATCAAACCGCGTACCTCCTGCACGGTGTCGAGAAAGGCGCGAGCCTCGCTGGGTGAGAGGAACAGATCGCGGCGGTAATTGCCGCGATTGATCACATGGTAAATCGCACCGGGGAATTGAATCCGGAGCTTGCGCGCCATGACGCAGAACAGTGCAGGTGGGGATGAACAAGGCGACCTAAAAACAGCGAACAACGGCCTGACCCCGTCGCTATCCCCGCCTGACCCCGTCGCTATCCCCGTCGCTATCGCCTTCACGACGCAGCTTGACGGCGAGCATTATGAGGCGGTCCCGAACCATCAGCCGATCAAGATCGGCACGCGCTCCTCGATCCTAAAAAGCATCCCTGCGCATCACACGTTGAGCGTGGAAGAGTTGGTCCGGAAACTCGGACTATAAGCGCGGTCCTTTGGCGGTGTTGTGCTCAAGGAGCGGGGGCGTTGGGCGTCGTCCGCAGTCAGAACGGAGCGCTGCGCTCCTCACCTTCGTCCTTTCGCTGCGCTCGGACGTCTCCACGGATGCCGCTGGCATCGCTCCCCGGCGCTGTGCGCAGAAGAGGCCGGCCGGTCAGGGCTGCGGTTTCTGGGCTGGAATCACTGTCACGCGATAAACGTTCTCCGGCGCGAGGTATTGGCGGGCGAGGGCGTCGATGTCGGTTTTGCTGATCGACTCGACATCCGTCTGACGCGAGCGGGCCCAGTCGAGGACTTCCGGTTTCTCTTGCGCGCGGCTGAGCACGGCGGCGAGCCAGTAGCGGTTGCTGCGCACGCTTTCGCGCAGGCTCGTCAGCAGGGGGAGTTTGGCGCGTTTCAATTCGTCGTCGGTCGCACCGTGCGCCTGCAAATCGGCGGCTTGCGCGATCATCGCAGCGCGCAGTTCGGAGGCTTGGGCGGGGTCGACGACGGAGCTGGCGTTGATCATGCCGTAGCCGGGAAACGCATCGCTCGCCATGCTGCCGACGTCGGGGCTGTAGGTGCCGCCGAGTTTTTCGCGCACGGTCACACGCAGGCGGTCGCCCAGGATGTCGGCGAGAACGTTCAGGCGACGGGTGCGGCTGACGTCGTTGGCATCGGTCGTCGGCCAGAAGAGCGCGACGAGGCCTTTGGGGATTTCGGAGCTGATGGTGTAATCGCGTTCGTGCGAGCCGGTGGGAAAATGCACCTCGTGCGCAGCGGGCAGGGCGGGTTTCGGTTCGCGCGGTGGCAGGGCGCCGAGCGTGCGGGCGACGTCGGCGATGGAGGCGTCGACATCGAGGTCGCCAACGATCGCGAGTTCGATCGCGCCGTGCTGAAGCTGCGGGGCGAGCCACGCTTTCACCTCGGCGAGGTTGCGTTGCATCATCTGGTCCTGCGGCGGCAGGCCGAAGCGCGGGTCGTCGTTGGCGAGCCAGTGCGGGACGTCGGTCGCGAGCGGGCCTTCGGGCGTGTGCGCGATGCTGGCGTAGAGTTGCGTGATGCCTTCGCGCGCCTGGCGCAGCGCTTCGGGCCGGTAGCCGGGATCGACGAGGTGGGCAGTGAGCAATTGCAGTTCGAGCAGGAGATCTTCGGGCGTTGTGGCGCCGCCGAAATTCAGATGATCGGGCGCGGCGGCGAAGGAGACGCCGACGTTTTTGCCGGCGAGCAAGCGATGCAGATCGTCGACGCTGTGGCGGCCGAGGCCACCGGCGATGAACGTGCCGCCGGCGAGCGCGGCGAGGCCGCGTTGGTCGCGGGGCTCGGTCAACTGGCCGACGCCGACGCGGGCGTTGAGCCGGATCACGTGCGCTTCGAAGGGCGTGCGTTTCAGATTGAGACGGACGCCGTTTTTGAACTGCACGAGCGTGATCCCGAGATCGGCGACTTCGCGGCGGCTCGCCACCGCGCCGGCGGGACCAAAATCGGTGTAGGCAAACTGGCCGACGGATTCCTCGGCGGGTGCGGCGACGGCGACGGACTGGGCGTGTCGATACGCGGTCGCGATCGCGGCGGCGGCGTCGCCGGGGATTTTCGCGTTACCGCCGACGATGAGGGAGCGGCCAGGCGCGGCCCATGCCTGGCGGAGCGCGGCGAGACAGTCGGCGGGCGTGACGCGCGCGAGGGTGGGGACGAAGAGATCGCGCTCGGTCGCGGGCGTGGTGAAGACGTTGCGATCGAGAATGGCGGCGCCGATTTCCTCGGCGAGGGCGTCGGAATGGCGCGTGGGCGCGGCGTCGGCGGCCTGCTCGAGGGCGGTGCGATAGTTGGCGGTGGCCTCGGCGAGTTCGGCGGCGGTGAAGCCGTGCTCGAGCGCGCCGCGCAAGGCTTGTTCGCCAGCGGCGAGCGCGGGACTCCATTGGTCAGGGCGACAGATGAGCGAGAGGCTCGCTTCGCGCACGAAGTCGAAGCTCTCGTCGATGCCGATGCTGGCGGAGGAGAAGGGCGCGTGCTCCTGTTTGGCGAGGATGGCGAGGCGGCGGTTGAGCATCGCGACGGCGAGCTGGCGCGGGAGATATTTGAGGCGGTTGGCGGCGGTGTCGGCTTCGTAGGCGTAGGACGAAACGGTGTTGATGGAGACGGTGGTGGCGGGCGCTTCGGCGTCGGCGTGGTAAAACGCGTTGACCTTTTGCGGCGCGGGCACGGTGCCGAGCGAGGGCTTGGGTTCGGCGGGGGCGCGGGCGGTCAAGGAACCGAACGCGGCGCGCACGGCGGTCTCGACGGCGGCGGGGTCGATGTCGCCGACCACGACGAGCGCCATCAATTCGGGGCGATACCACGTGTTGTAAAAGGCTTCGAAGAGCGGGCGGTCGGCGTGTTCGATGACGTTGGGCAGGCCGATGGGGAGACGCGCGGGAATGCGCGTGCCGCCGAGGAGAAAATCGAGTTCGGCGGTGAATTCACGGTAACCGACGTCGTCGCGGGCGCGTTTTTCGGCGAGAATGATGCCGCGCTCTTTTTCGATTTGATCGGGACGCAGGAGAAGACCGCCGGCAAAATCAGAGAAGACGCGGAGGCCCTCGGTGATCGTCGCCGCGTGAGTGTTGGGCAGTTCGATTTGATAGATCGTGCGGTCGAAAGAGGTGCTGGCGTTGGTGTCGCCGCCGAAGCTCATGCCGAGGCGTTGAAAGAATTCGACGAGGGTGCCGGGCGGATAATGGGTGCTGCCGTTGAACGCCATGTGCTCGAGGAAGTGGGCGAGGCCGCGCTGGTTGTCGTGTTCTTCGAAGGAGCCGGCGTGGACGAAGAGGCGGAGCGATACGCGGCCTTTCGGCTCGGCGTTGGCGCGGATGGCGTAGCGAAAGCCGTTGTCGAGCTGGCCGTAGTGGACGGCGGGATCGGGCGGCAAATCGCTCTGCGCGACGGCTGGGGCGGGCAATGCCTTAGTGGTGGGCGGCGCAGCGAAGGGCGTGAGGGCGGCGCCGAGGAAGAGCGCGACGGCCAGAAACAAGTGGGACAAGCGCGGCGATTTCTGCATGGTGGAAAAGTGGGGCCGGTCGCTTGGGTCGTCAAAGACGCAACGGCGGGCGCAACCGGTTCGACCGGGGCGCGATGGCTCCGCTCCCTTTTTTTCATGCTCTGGCTTTATCGACTTCTTTTTCTGCCGGTTTTGCTCGTGTCGGCGCCGTTTTACCTGCGGCGGATGCAGAAGCGCGGCGGTTACGGCGAGCATTTCGGGCAACGTTTCGGGCGGGTGCCGACGCTGCCGCCGCGGCGGCCGGGCGTGCCGCGCATCTGGCTGCAGGCGGTGAGCGTCGGCGAAGTGCTCGCGATCGCTCCGCTGGTGGCGGCGTGGCGGGCGGATGGCGTGGAGGTCTATCTGACCACGACGACGAGCACCGGCTACCGCGTGGCGGTGGAACGGTATCGCGGGCAGGTGCTGGCGGTGGGTTATTTCCCGCTCGATGGCTGGCTGTTTTCCGCGCGGGCGTGGCGGCAGGTGCAGCCTGATCTGGCGGTATTGACAGAAGGCGAGCGCTGGCCGGAGCACATGGCGCAGGCGCAGCGGCGCGGCGTGCCGGTGATCGCGATCAATGCGCGCATGTCGGACCGGAGTCTGCGGCGGATGCGGCGTTGGCGCTGGGCGGTGCAGCCGATGATGGGGGCGTTGACGCGCGTGCTGGCGAGTTCAGCGCACGATGCGGAGCGCTTTCGGGAACTCGGCGTGCCGCCGGAGCGGCTGATGACGACGGGAAATTTGAAATTGGACGTGACGATCGAAACCCTCGACGCGGTCGCGAAGGCGAAACTGCGACGAGAACTCGGGCTGCGCGGCGGACTCGTGCTGGTGGGCTCTTCGACGTGGCAGGGAGAGGAGGAAATGTTGTTGCAGGCGTGGCGCGCGGCGCGCGCGGAAGGCGTGGATTGCTCGCTGTTAATCGTGCCGCGTCATGCCGAGCGGCGCGCCGCGCTGGTGGCGCAACTGGAGGCGGCGCGCGTGAGTTTTCATCTGCGGTCGCGCGGCGCGGCGCCGGCGGAGGTGGACGTGGCGGTGGGCGACACGACGGGAGAGTTGAGCCGGTTGGTGCAGCTCGCGGATTTAGTTTTCATCGGCAAAAGTCTGCCGCCGAACGAAGGCGGACAGACGCCGGTCGAGTCGGCGGCACTGGGCAAGCCCATCGTGTTCGGGCCGGCGATGAGCAATTTTCGCGTGATCTCAGCGGAGTTGGTCGCGGCGGGTGCGGCGTGGCAGGGAAACGATCGCGCAGCGGTGGCGGGGAAATTGGTGACGTTGCTGCAGGATGAGGCGCAACGCGCGACGATGGCGCGGGCGGCGATCGAGTGGCATCGAGCCAACGTCGGAGCGATGGGGCGCACCCTGGCGGTGATCCGCGACGAACTGGCGCGCGGGCGGCGAAATTGAGGCGGAGACGGCGCGCGGATTACGCGCTCTGACTTTGCTCGGCGAGACGCGCGGGACTGCCGGCGAGGCCGCCGAGCGCGGGGCTGATGTGATTCCACACCGCGGTCGCTTTTTCGCCCACGAGCAAGCGGCATTTGGCCAGCTCCGCTTCGCGGGCGGCACGGTTTTGCGCGGCGATTTGCGCGAGATCGTCGAGGTTGTAAACGAAGACGTTGTCGAGGCGCGCGACGTCGGCGTCGACATCGCGGGGCAAGGCCAGATCGATGAAGAAAAGGGGGCGGGCGGAGCGTTTTTTGATCGCGGCGGCGGCGAGCGGGACGGGGATCACGGCGGCGGGCGCCGAGGTGCAGCAGACGACGATGTCGAATTCCGCGAGGCGCGATTCGTGTTGTTCGAAGGGCAGCGCGCTGGCGCCGAGCGCGGTGGCGAGCTCCATCGCGCGTTCGAGGCGGCGGCTGGAGACGGTGAGCGAGGTTGAGCCGCGGCTTTGAAAGGCGCGGGCGGTTTTCTCGCCGATCTCACCGGCGCCGAGGAGGAGGATGCGGGTGCTGGCGAGATCGCCGTAGATGGTGAGCGCGAGGTCGACGGCGACGTTGGCGACGCTCACGTGGCCTTCGCCGATCGCGGTGGTGGCGCGAATGTGTTTCGCCGCTTGAAACGCTTTTTGAAACAGGCGGTTCAACACGGCGCCCGTGTGGCCGGCGGCTTGGGCGGCGGCGTAGGCTTGTTTCACCTGACCGAGAATTTCCGCTTCACCGAGCATCTGGGAATCGAGACCGGCGGCGACTTCGAAGAGGTGCCGCACGGCGTCGGGTCCGGCGAGGTGCAGCCGGAACTGCTGAAACTCCGCGGGGGCGAAATGCTGGCGCGAGCAAAAGGCGGCTTCGACGCGCGCCACGGCGTCGGCGGACGTGGCGACGCCGTAAAACTCCACGCGGTTGCACGTGTTGAGCACGGTCAGTTCGCGGAGCGCACCGCTGGCGGCGAGCTCGGCCTGCAACTCGGCGGCGGCCTCGGGGGGCAGCGACAGGCGCTCGCGCACCGCGATCGGTGTGGTGTGGTGCGTGGCGCCGAGAACGAACAAGCCCTTACTCATGGCCGGTGACGTAGCCGGTGGGATGATCGCGCAGGTCAGTGCTGACCGGCCCGAGTGAAATCAGCGCGGCGATAAAAAGGAGCGCACAGGTCCACGCGAAACGTTGCGCAATGAGCGTGCGTTTCGCGCGCAGAAAGAGGGTGAGGGCATAGGCGAACCAGACGGCGACGGTGAAGCTGATCTTGACGTAGTTGACCGTGGAGAGGTCGTGAAGCCACCAGCGCGCGCCGACGAGAACGGCCGCGGTCATCAACGCGACGCCCAAGCCCAGGAGCCGGTAGCCGATGTGATCGAGATCGAGGATCGAGGGGAGAAACGAAAAGCCGCCGCCGACGCGTTTGGATTTGAGCGAGTGATTGCGGAGAAGAAACATCACCGAGGTCAACGCGAGCAGGCCGAACACGCCGTAGCTGAAAAGCGCGAGGGCGGCGTGAAATTCGATCCAGGCGTTGCCGCCAAAGATGTGGGCGCGCCGCGTGGCATCCCACGATGGGATGATGAGCGAGATGAAGGAGAGGACCGCGGAGAGCGATGCCGTGAAGTGGCCGAGGAGGCTGAGGCGAAATGTGGCGCCGATGAGGAGAAACACGCTGGTGGCCGACCACGCGGTGAATTGAATGATTTCGAAATGGTTGCCGAGCGGACAGCCGCCGACGGTGCGCCCGCGGAGATACAAGCCAATCGTCTGGAACACATATCCGGTGAGCACCACGCCGTAAACGAGTGCGGTGGAACGGCGTCCGCGACTGAAAACGGAGAGCGTGCCGAGCAGGAGGCCGATCAGGTAAAAACCTGCGGCGAGCCACAACCAGGTGCGATCGGCGGAAGAGGCGAACATGAAAGGGCCGACGTTAACAACCGGGCGGCGCGGCGCAAGTGTGCGGCGCGCGCCCGGACGTGTGCGTCGGCGTCAACGGGGAGAACAGCGCAGAGGGCCTGCGCGGCGGGCCAGCGGCTGGCGGCGGAGCGAGCGGCCCGTGGCGTCGTCAGGCGCGGCGGAGACGCCGGCGCCGCAGATGAAACGCCAAACCGAGCACGCTGGCGCCCACGAGAGCGGACCATGTCGCCGGTTCGGGGATTGGAGAGGCTGCGCTGACCGAGAAGGCGCCGCCCTGCGTGTTGCTGCTGTTGGCGATGATCAGATCGCCTCCGCTCGTGGCGTAGGGACTGTGCCCTTGGTCATCAAATCCGCTTGTGCCCGTGAACCCGTTTGGCCCGTCGAGGCTCAGGAAGCCGTTTGCGCTATCGATGTAGATTGCTCCGGCATCTGAATAAAATCCTGAAGCGCCGTGGGCTTCTCCGAAGTAGGCGGTGTAGTCGATGGAGAAAATTGTCCAACCCGTGAGGGAGACCGTGAACGTATTGGAGGCGTCGGCGATCGTCAGGGAAACGAGTGCGTCGATATCCCATTCCGGGACCTCGCCTCCAGTGTAAACGCGCGTGGCCGGATCGGCGGTCGCGGTTGCGGTCCAAGTCGCATCGGTGAAGGCAGTGCCATTCAGTGAGCCAGAGATCAGGCCACCGGTGGCGGTGTAGTTGAGCACAGTTTGCGCGGACGCAGAAACGGCGAGCAGGCAGAGCAGGAGCGAGGCGCGAAAGGAAAATGAAGTTGGAAGCATGAAAGGGGGTGAAGGCATCAGTGTTTCACTCTTTCACGAAGGCATTCGCGGTCCCGCCGGTTTATTTACATCTAATTCGCAACACGGTCGCGGCGCAGCGGCAAATGTCGGCGATCCAACGTAACGCAGGGAGGCCGCCAGAGCGTCAGGCGTTTCGGTGCGCGCACCAGAAGCGGCATTCGTCGGAAAAATCGAGGACGGCGCGGGATTCCTTGGCGAGGTCGCGGCGAAGAGAGTCGAAGTGATGCGTCCAACCGGTCGCGGCGAGATCGGCGAGAATTTCGGCGCGGTTGGGGAGGTGCATGAACGTGCGGCCCGTTTCGTCTTCGAAATAGCGGTCGCCGAATTCAACGAGGCGCGGGTCTTGCGTGCCGGCGGCCCAGCGCGTGGCTTCGAGACGCCAGAGGACGCGCTCCGTGGGCGAACTGTCGCGATCGTGCGTGGTGAAGAGCAACGGCGCGCCGGGGCCGCAGGCGCGATGGAGTTGACGCAGCGCTGCGCGGCGGCGGCGGCGACCGGGGATCTGCATCAGGCCGTTGAACATGAAAAGCGCGCCGGCGAAAGCGCCGGAGTGCAAACGGGATTTGTCACCCATTAAGTGACAAACGGGCCCGCGCACGCCGGAGGTGGTGGGCGGGGAAAGAAGCGCGTCGTCGCCGGCAAAGACATCGGCGGCGGTGGAAGAATCGGCGGGCGGAGCGAACGGGAGACGCGTGGCGTCGGCGTGGAGGAAGTGGATCGTTTCGGCATGGCGCTCGGCGGCGAGGGCGCGCGCTTGATCGAGAAGTTCGGCGGCGAAATCGAACGCGGTGAGGTGGTGGTAGCCGAGTTGCCAGAGCCCGAGCGTCACCCGGCCGGCGCCGCAGCCGGCTTCGAGGAGTGGCGCGGCGCGGTCGGGGAAAAAGCGCTCGATGAGGAGCCGTTCGGACGCCCAGAGGCCGAGTTCGTGAGCGGCGCGCGTGTAATGCAGGACAGCCGGAAGATCGTTGAAATCGGCGCGAACGGTGGCCGTGGAAATCTTTTTCACCTCGAGAGCAGGCGGAAGAGCGCGGCCCGGTCAGCTCAGGATTTTTTCTGCCACGCGGCGACAAACATGCCGTTGGCGTGAAGTTCGTGCGGCCAAAGAAAAAGTGACGAGCGATCGGTGCCGAGGGAGGAGAGCGGTGCGGGCTCGAATTCGGGATGCGCCGCAGTGAAGGCGTCGGCGACGGCGGTGGTTTCGGTGCGCGTGAGCGTGCAGACGGAATAGATCAGGCGACCGCGGGCTTTAAGGGAGCCGGCGACGTGTTCGAGGAGGGCGCGCTGCGTGACGGCGAGTTCGCGCACGTCGTGAAGGGACGTCGTCCAGCGGGCATGAGGGTTGCGCTGCCAGGTGCCGACGCCGCTGCATGGGGCATCGATCAGAATGCCGTTGAATTTAGTTTTGGTGGGGAGCTTCGCGGAGCCATCCCACGGGGCGGTGCGGAAGTTGAAAATTTTGGCGCGGGCGGCGCGACGTTTGAGATTTTCGAGTCGGCGGACGGAGCGGTCGGTCGCCCAGATCAGGCCTTTATTGGCCATGAGGTCGGCGAGGTGGAGCATCTTGCCGCCTTCGCCGGCGCAGGCGTCCCACCAGGTTTCGCCGGGATTCGGGGCGGCGGCGAGGCCGACGAGTTGGGAGGCGAGATCCTGGATTTCGAAAGCGCCTTCATGGAATTGCGCGGTGCGAAACAGATCCTGCTGGCCGCAGTAATGGAGGGCGTCGGGCGCGCGGGGCGTGGGCACGCAGTCGCGGAGTTGGGCGGCGAGATGGCCGGCGGTGCCGGGACGGGCGCGCAGCCAGAGCGCGGGCTCGCGTTGCAATTCGAGGAAGAAGTCGGGCGGCAGATCCATTTCTTCGCTGAGCCACGCGGGCACGGCGCGGGCGGCGAGGGCCTCGGGTTTCACGGACTTCGGATCGGCGGTGAATTTCTCGTGCAAGGCGACGGCCTGCTCGACGCGTTTCTGCGGGGAAGCGCGTTGATCGAGCCATTGGAACCAGCGGAAATAGGTGAAGAGCGCGCGGCTGATGGCGCGGCGTTCGCGGCCGCCGAGGTAGGGATGCGCGACGAAATACTGGCGCAGGGCGATATCGGCCGGGAGCGGTTCGGCGGTGGCGGCGAGGACGCGCGCGGCGTGATTGAGCGTGGCTTGTTCGAGCATCGGATGTTTAACCACGAAGGAGACGAAGAGCGCAAAGGACAAACCCCGAAAATTGCGCGAGGACGGGGGAGGCGTTGCGAAATGAGCGCGAGGCGGGCGTGGCGGGGGGGCGAGCGGGTGGTGGTGAAAGGGCGTTCCGGTCAGGCGCGTTTGGCCCAGCGGCGGTCTTGCTTCAATTCGAGGCGTTTGGTCTCGAGCAGGACGCCGGCGACCGCGGGGTGGGCGCGGAGGTGTTGGAAGCCGGTCACGGTGAGTTTCCAAGTGAGTGCATGGCTGGCCTCGGCGATCGGCGCCACGCGGCCGTCGAATAAAAATCCGACGTCGATGCGCGTATCGCCGCTTTGCTTGGTGATGGTCTCGCGGAGGAGGCGGATGAAGGCGGCGGTGTCGCGGTGCGAGGGGTGGAGGAGCCAGGTGACCTTTTTCACGATGCCGGTCACAAACGCGTCGAGCGGATAGCACTCCTTCACGTTTACGCGCGCACCTTCCTGATTGACGATGATGTTGCCCTGCACGAGCACCGGGGCGTTTTCGACGAGGTTGGCGCCGTAGGCCGCGAAGCCGTCGGCAAACATGTTAAGGGGTGTCGAGGCGCGCTTCGTGGAAAGGGTGAAGGCGGCCCACGGGCGGTTGTCCTTTTTCGAGAGACGTTTGGTGATATTGCCGACGATGCCGCAGAGGCGGAACTCGGTGCGATCGCCTTGGGCGAGGAGTTGCTCTTCGGTGAACGTGTCGATGGCGTCGGCGAGGCCGGCGAAGAGGTTCATCGGGTGGCCGGAGACGTAGAAACCGAGGAGTTCCTTTTCGAACGCGAGGAGTTCGGCCGGGGGAAATTCGGCGGAGGCGGCGGCGCTTGTAGCGCGGGGCGAGGGCTCCCCGCCCACAGAAGAGGAGGTGCGGGGTGAGGGCGCCCCGCTTGCAGAAACGGGGACGGGTTTCGGAGGCGCCTCGGCGAGCATGTCGAGGAAGCTGTGTTGCCCGGCGGCGCGATCGCGGGCGTGCGCGGCGGCACCGGCGATGGCGGCGTCGATGCGGTCGAAGAGGCTTTTGCGGGCCTCGCCGGCGAAATCAAACGCGCCTGTTTTGGCGAGGTGTTCCAAGACGCGTTTGTTGATGGCGCGGCTGTCGACGCGGCGCACCAAGTCGTCGAAATCGGCGTAGGGGCCGTTGGCTTCGCGTTCGGCGATGATCTTTTGCGCGGCTTGTTCGCCGATGCCTTTGACGCCGGCGAGACCGAAGCGGATTTTGTCGCCGACGGGAGTAAACATCTCACGCGATTCGTTGACGTCGGGCCCAAGGACCGTGAGGCCCATGGCTTCGGCTTCCGCGACGAAGTGGGAGACTTTTTCGGCGTTGCCGAGCTCGGCGGTGAGCACGGCGGCCATGAACTGCACAGGGTAGTTGGCCTTGAGAAACGCGGTCTGGTAGCTGATGACGGCGTAAGCGGCGGAGTGGGATTTGTTGAAGCCGTAACTGGCAAACTTGTTGAGCAGGTCGAAGATCTCGTTGGCTTTCTTTTCGTCGATGTCGTTCACGCGTTTCGCGCCTTCGACGAATTTGACGCGCTCCTTCGCCATCGCGTCGGCGTCCTTTTTGCCCATGGCGCGGCGGAGCATGTCGGCGCCGCCGAGCGTGTAGCCGGCGATGACTTTCGCGCACTCCATCACCTGCTCCTGATAGACGATGATGCCGTAGGTTTCGTTGAGCACGGTCGCGAGCAGCGGGTGCGGGTAAGTGACGGTGGCGGGATCTTTTTTGCCGCGGGCGTAATCGGGGATGAACTGCATCGGGCCGGGACGGTAGAGCGCGCCGACGGCGTTGATGTCGTCGATGTTGGATATGCCGACGAGTTTCGAGGCGTTCTGCATGCCGCCGGATTCGAGCTGGAAGACGCCGATGGTTTTGCCGGCATTGAGCAATGCGTAGGTCGGCGGGTCATCGAAAGGGATTTTTTCGATGTCGAATTTCGGGTTGGCCGTGCGGCGGACGTTGTCGACGGCGTCGGCGATGACGGTGAGCGTTTTGAGCCCGAGAAAATCCATCTTCAGCAAACCGAGTTTGCCGACGGCGTTCATGTCGAACTGCACGGTGACATCGCCTTCCTGCAAGGTAAGCGGGACGAAGTCGTCGAGGGGCTGGTCGGTGATGATGATGCCGGCGGCGTGCTTGCCGGTGTTGCGGACCATGCCCTCGAGGACGCGCGCCTGGTCGACGATTTTTTTGGCGACGGGATTGCGTTCGATCTCGGTGCGAAGCTCGGTGGATTTGGCGATGGCGTCGGCGAGCGAGATGTTGAGCTCGTCGGGAATCATCTTGGCGAGGCGGTCGGCCTCGGCGAAGGGCAGATCGTGAACGCGCGAGACGTCGCGGATGACCATCTTCGCGCCGAGCGTGCCATAGGTGATGATGTTGGCGACGCAGTCGTTGCCGTATTTCTGGCGGACGTAGTCGATGACTTCGCCGCGGCGGCGCATGCAGAAATCGATATCGAAGTCGGGCGGGGAAACGCGTTCGGGGTTGAGGAAGCGTTCGAACAGGAGCTTGAAGCGGATCGGGTCGAGGTTGGTGATGCCGAGGAGATATGCCACGAGGCAACCGGCGCCGGAGCCGCGGCCGGGCCCGACGGGAATCGCGTGGGACTTCGCCCAGTGGATGAAATCCCAGACGACGAGAAAGTAATCGACGAAGCCGGTGACGTTGATGATCGCGAGTTCGAAGCCCATGCGCACGACGAGCTCCTCCTCGGTCGTGAGGCCGGTGTAATCGGGCGCGGACGGTTTTTGGCCGGGCGGAAGATTCTCGAATTTGGCGAGGCGTTCGACGACGACGGGATGCGTGACGACGGAGGCGTGTTCGAAGTTGTAGCGCTGGCGCAGGCCTTCGACGCAGAGCTGGGCGAGGTAGCCGGCGGGAGTATGCTGCGCCTTGATTTCCGGCGGAAGCGGGTAGCGCGGATAACGTTCGCTGCCCTTGGGGAAGGGCACAGTGACGTCGCACATCTCGGCGACGAGCTGGGTGTTGGTGACCGACTCCGGCACCTCGCCGAAGATCTGTTCCATCTCGGCGCGCGACTTGAGATAAAATTGCTGGGTATCGAAGCGCATGCGCTTCTCCTCGGCGATTTTCGCGCCGGTTTGGATGCAGAGCATCGCGTCGTGCGGACCGGAGTCGGAGGCGTTGACGTAGTGAACGTCGTTCGTGCAGATCGTCTTGAGGCCGAATTCCTCGGCGAGTTTCAGCAGGCCCGGAATGATTTTGCGCTGTTCGGCGAGGCCGTGGTCCTGCAACTCAACGAAATAGTTTTCGCGGCCGAAGATATCCACGAAGCGGGCGCAGGCTTTGCGGGCGTCTTCGAAACGATCATGCAGCAAATGCTGCGGCACGACGGAGGCGAGGCAGCCGGTGAAACCGATGAGGCCGCTGGCGTAGCGGGCGAGCGTGTCGATGTCGGTGCGCGGCTTGTAATAGAAGCCTTTGAGGTGCGCGTCGGAGACGAGTTTGAGAAGGTTCTGGTAGCCGGTGAGGTTCTTGGCGAGGAGACCGAGATGGTAGTAACTTTTGCCGTCGTCGGCGCGGCCGTTTTTCTCGAGGCGGGAGCCTTCGGCGAGATAGAGTTCGCAGCCGAGCAGAGGCTTGATGCCCTTGCCCTTGGCGGCATTGAGAAATTCGATCGCGCCGTAAAGATTGCCGTGATCGGTGAGGGCGAGAGCCTGCATGCCGAGTTCGGCGGCGCGGTCCATCAAGCGATCTATGCGACAGGCGCCGTCGAGCAGACTGTAGTCGGTGTGAACGTGAAGATGGACGAAATTCTGGTCAGCGCTCGGCACAAGGAGTGAGGCAACGGCGCGCGCGGGGCGGCGCAAGAGGAAAGGCGGGCGCGAAAAAATTTCGCTTCCGCGACATGGTTTTACGGCGGGCGGCGCGCGAGGGAGTGCCGGCTGCGGCCGACGTGAGGCGAGCGGTCGTGGACGGGCGGCAGCCGCGGTCGGCGGAGGGAAAATGGCGAGCGGCGGGGCGGTCAGGCGCGCACGTATTCGAGGGGCGCGCGATAGCGGACATCCTGCACGTCGAGCCGGCGGAGATGCGTGCAAAGACGCGCGAGAAAGTGCGCAAAATCGGGGCGCGATTTCTCGCTCCACGCGACCTCGGCGAGGGCGCAGGCGCGGGGAAAGGCCATGAATTCGAGGCGGGCGGAGGTGGGAATGTATTCAGTCCAGAGCTGGCCCTGCACGCCGATGATTGAGCGGGCTTGAGCGGCGGAGAGTTCTGCGGGAATGGGCTCGTAGCCGTGGACTTTCGCGAGGGGCGAGTTGCCGCCGATGCCGAGCGGTTCAGTGCCGGGCGTGTCGGTTTGATAGTGGTCGAAATAGACGAACGGATTGGGGCACATGATGGCGTCGTTGCCATGGCGGGCGGCGGCGATCGCGCCCTCGGTGCCGCGCCACGACATGACGGTGGCGGTTTTTGCGAGGCCGCCCTCAAGAATTTCGTCCCAACCGACGAGCTTGCGTCCGCGAGCAGCAAGGAAGGTTTCGATTTGTTGGATGAACCAGCTCTGGAGATGCTCTTCGTCCGGCAGGCCGAGGGACTTGAGGTGAGCCTGCGTGGCGGGATCGTCCTGCCATTGTTTTTTCACGGCTTCGTCGCCGCCGATGTGCAGGTATTCGAACGGGAAGAGCGCGATGACTTCCGTGAGAACGTCCTGCAAAAAAGCGAAGGTGGCGGGCTTCGTGTTGAAAAGCGTTTCGTGGATGCCCCACGTGCAACTCACGTCGCGGGGCTGGGCGAGGAGGCCCAATT
Organism: Horticoccus luteus; assembly: GCF_019464535.1. Taxonomy (GTDB): domain Bacteria; phylum Verrucomicrobiota; class Verrucomicrobiia; order Opitutales; family Opitutaceae; genus Horticoccus; species Horticoccus luteus. The sequence goes on from NZ_CP080507.1 coordinate 1,236,931, forward strand.
CGGGATATGAAGCGACCGCCGCCTGGGCGTGGCCGGGCATCTCGATTTCGGGAAGCACGTGGATGTGTCGGGCGGCGGCGTAGGCGACGAAGTCGCGGATTTCTTCCTGCGTGTAAAAGCCCGCCACCGGCGCGTTGTCGCCGCCAAGGTTCAGGGCCGAATGACCGCGCACGGTCTCGCGGCGTTGGCTGCCGACCGCGGTGAGCTGCGGATATTTTTTGATTTCGATGCGCCAGCCTTGGTCGTCCACGAGGTGCCAGTGGAAGACGTTGAATTTATGCTGGCTGAGGACATCGACGAATTTTTTGAGCGCAGCGATCGGCTGGAAAAAGCGCGCACTGTCGACCATCACGCCGCGCCAGCGAAAACGGGGCGCGTCCGAGATCTCGATGGCTGGGGCGGTCCACGCGAGGTCGGGACGCGGAGCGGAATCGAAAACGGCGGGCGGGAAAAGTTGGAGGAGCGTCTGGGCGGCGTAAAAGGCGCCGGCGTCAGCCGCCGCGGTGATCAGCGCGCCTTCGCTGGTGACGCGCAGCGAATAACCCTCGGGGTGAGCGATGTGAGCGCTGGCGACGAAAACGATGGCGGCCGGTGAGGGAGTGTGATCGGCGGCGGCGGCGAGCACGGGGAATTTCCAGCCGGTGGCGAAACGGAGGCGTGCAGCGAGTTGCTCCGCGGCGTGGGCGAGCGCAGGGGGAGCGTGGAGAGCGGTGTCAGCGGTGAGCGTGAAGGGCGGGCGATCGAGGACCGTGCACTGTTGCGGTTGAGGAATGAGAGCCGGGGTAACGAGCATCATGGCGAAAGCGCGGAGGAAGGAGGGTTGGAGCAGCGTTGGCGAGCCGGAGTGACGAGCGGCGCGCGTTTTCTGCGGAGACCGACGGGTATCGCTAGGCAGCGGCCGTGTCGCATTTTTACCCGGTTGACAGAATCGGCCGCGTTGCCCGCTCCCTCGGAAAACGGGCGGCGAGGGTGATTTCGCCGGAAAAACGTAAAAACGGCAGGCTGGTGCGCGGCGGAAAGTCGTGCTTGGTCGGCGGGGTGATCGCTTCCCTTGTTCGCTGGAATCTGGCCATGATGCTGTTGATTACCGCTGGCGCGCGTCTGCGTGCGGCCGAAGCGCCGGTGAACCCGCCGCACTTGTTTGCGGCGCCGGCTCAGGTGCGGCCGTTGAACATCGCGATTTACGATGGGCCGGGTTCGGGCGAGAAGGGCATCAAGAGCGTGACGAAGCGCGCGGAGCAGTTGCCCGGGGCGAAAGTAACGGCGCTGGAGCCGGAGGAAATCGGGACGCGGGATTTGTCGCAGTTTGATATCATCATTTTTTCGGGCGGCAGCGGGAGTGCGCAGGCGAAAGCGATTGGCGAAGCGGGGCGCAAGAATGTGCGTCAGTTCGTCGAGCACGGCGGCGGCTATCTGGGGATTTGCGCCGGGGCTTATCTGGCGTGCGCGGGCTTTGACTGGGGACTCGGCATTTTGAATGCGAAGACGGTTTCCAACAAATGGAAGCGGGGCGGGGCGACTTTGCAGATGCAGTTGACGGATGACGGGAAGGAAATTTTCGGCGATGTCGCGCGGCCATTTTCCATTCGCTACCACAACGGCCCGATCATCAAACCGCTGGGACGCGCCGATCTGCCGGCCTATCGGGTGGCGGCCCTGTTTCGGACGGAGATCGCAGACTTCGGTTCGCCGAAAGGTGTCATGGTGAACTCGCCGGCCGCGGTTTACACGACGTTTGGGCAGGGCCGAGTGATCACCATCAGTCCTCATTCTGAGGACACGCCCGGATTGGAAAACGTGGTGCCGCGAGCGCTGGCTTGGCTGGGCGAGAAAGAGACGGTCGCGACGGCGAAGTGATTGAGCGCCGGCCAGACCCGCCGTGCCGCGGCCAGAAGACGGCGGGAGCACGGCGGAGCGCTGAGAGGCAAGGGGAGAGGAGGCGGCGAAACGGCGGCAATTCCGCGTCTCGACAACGGCGGCGCGGAGCGCAGCGTTGGGACCATGGAGGTGATTTTTCTCGGCACGGGCACGTCGCAGGGCGTGCCGATGATCGGTTGCGATTGTGCGGTTTGCACCTCGGCGGATCCACGCAACCGGCGCACGCGGGCGTCGATCCACGTGGTGATGGACGGGCTGCATGTGCAGGTCGACGCCGCGCCGGAATTCCGGCTGCAGTGCGTGCGAGAAAAGGTGGCGCGCACGGACTTGTTTATCCTCACGCACGGGCATGCGGATCACATCGCGGGGATGGATGATTTGCGGCGGTTTTGCGACCTGCTGGGCGGCGAGGGGTTGACGGTTTACTCGACGGATGAAGGGATGAGCAGGGTGCTGGCGATCTATCCTTACGCCATCATGGAACGGCCGTTGGTGCGGGGTTATCCGGCGTTTCGATTGCAGCAAATGCCGGTGGAGTTGGAGCTGCCGCAGGGCACGATCCGTTCGACGCTGCTGCCGCACGGAGGCGTGAACACCCTGGGGTTGGTTTTCACGGAGCGTAGCAGCGGCGTGAGTTTTGCCTACTACACGGATTGCAAGCGTCTGCCGCGGGAGGCGGTGGAGTTTGCCAAGGGTGCGGCGGCCGTGGTGCTGGACGGGTTGCGTCCGCAGCCGCACCCCTCGCACATGAGCATTGGCGAGGCGGTGACGGCGGCGGCAGACGTCGGCGCGCCGATGACCTGGTTGACGCACCTGACGCATTTAAGCGATCACGCGGCCACGGAAGCCGGCCTGCCGATGAACGTGCGGCTGGCTTACGACGGGCTACGGTTGAAACTGTGACAGGCTACGGGAGCGCTGCGGCTCGCTAAAGCGGCCAGATGGCTGGCACGATCACCATCGCGACGACGAAACACAGGATGTTGAGCGGAATGCCGATTTTCATGAAATCGCCAAACCGGTAGCCGCCGACGGCGTAAACGTAGGTGTTGGTCTGATAGCCGATCGGAGTCGAGAATGCCGCGGAGGCGGCGAACATCACCGCGATGACAAAGGCGCGCGGGTTGGCGCCGAGTTCGTGGGCGATGCCGATGGCGATCGGGGCCATGAGCGCGGCGATCGCGTTGTTCGACAGGATCTCTGTCATCAACGCGGTGATGACGTAAACGCAGCCGAGCATCGCGAGGGCCTTGTAATGCACCGGCACGAAATAGTTGACGAAAGCGACGGTCTTTTGCGCGAGCAGCGCGGCGGCGCCGGTCTCCTCCAGCGCCAGGCCCAGAGCGAGCATCCCGAAGATGAGAAAGAGGATATTCCACTCGATGGACGCGTAGGCATCGCGGGGTTTGATGCAGCCGGTGAGGCACAGCACGACGGCGCCCGCGAGCGCGCCCACTTCGATCGGCACCCAATTGAGCGCGGCGGTGGTGACGATCGCGGCGGCGACGCCGAGGGCGAGCGGGAGGCGTTTGTTGTGAGCGCGGGCCGGGAGCGGCGGTTGATCGAAAAGAATAATGTCGTCGCCCGCGCGCAGAGCCTGGATGGCGGGGTCGGTGCCCATCATGAGCAAGACATCGCCGCCTTGGATGGCCGTGGTGTCGATTTTTTCGCGGACGTTTTTTCCGTGCCGGTGGATGGCGAGCACGACCATGCGGAAACGCTGACGGAAATTGATTTCGCGCAGGGTATGGCCGACCAGATCGGAGCTGGGGGCGACCACACCTTCCACGAGCGAGCCTTCGTGTGCGGCGATTTGTTCGAGTCCGAGATTGAGTTCGGAAATGAGATCCACGCCGACGATGCCGCGGGTGTGCACGATACCCTTGGGGCGGCACGACAAAATCAAGCGGTCGCCGGCTTCCAGGACGGGCGGTGGGTCGAGCCGCGCCGCGACGCCGTCGCGCACGAGCTCGAGGACCCGAATGCCGCGGGCGCTGACGAGGCCGGCCTCGGCGAAGGTGCGTCCGAGCATTTTCGAGTCAGGCTGGACGAATGCTTCCGTAATATATTCGCGGCGCTCCTCGGCGGTCAGGATGGAGGTGAGCATCTGGCGGTCCGGCAGGAGGCGGTGACCAAAGAGACCGAGATAGCCCGCACCGATGAGAGCCGTGGGCACGCCGAGCCAGGCGAGCTCAAACATGGAGAGCGGGGGCAGCCCCTTGGCGATGGCGATGCTGTTGACGATCAGGTTGGTGCTGGTGCCGATGAGGGTGCACGTGCCGCCGAGCACGGCGCCGTAGGAGAGCGGAATGAGCAGCTTCGAAGGCGAGAGCTTCATGCGCCGCGCGAGGTTGAGCACGATGGGCAGGAAGACGACGACGACGGGAGTGTTGTTAACGAAGGCCGAGATGGTCGCGACGACGGCGACGAGGACGACCACGACGACGCTGTAGCGCCAGCCGGCTGAGCGCTCCAGCAGGACGAAGAACTGATCGAGCGCGCCGCACTTCACGAGTGCGGCGCTCAACACGAACATCGCACCAATCGTGATCGGGGCGGCATTGGAAAAAACCGTGAAGGCCTTGTGTGCCGGCAGCAGGCCGGTGGCGATGAGCATGACGAAGAGCGCGATCGCCGTCACGTCGGGCGGAAATTTTTCCCGCACGAAGCTCCAGAGCGTCACGACCAGCAGCACAAAGACGAGGGCGATTTGCCAGGTCACGGCGGGGAGCTAAGGGCAGGGGTGGGCGCGCGCCGAGTGAAAAAGTCGCGGCGGCCGGAGTTAGACCGGTCATTGCCGGCGGGTTGGTTTATGCCACAGTTTTGAGCGGCCTTTGCCGGGCGAAAGGTCTGCATTTTTGTCCCTAAACCATCCCAATATTATGGCACGAATCTATAACGACATTACGGAGACAATCGGTAACACCCCGCTCGTGCGCTTGAACCGCACCGCGGCGGCACATGGGGCGCAGGCGGAGATTCTGCTGAAACTGGAGTTCTTCAATCCGCTCTCGAGCGTGAAGGATCGCATCGGTTTCTCGATGATCGACGACGCGTTGAAGAGCGGTCGGATCAATGAAAAAACGGTGTTGATCGAGGCGACCAGCGGCAACACGGGCATTGCGCTGGCGTTTGTCGCGGCGGCGCGGGGACTGAAGCTGATCCTGACGATGCCGGAAGCAATGACCATGGAGCGGCGCAAGCTGCTCAAGGTGCTCGGCGCGCGCCTCGTCCTGACCGAGGGGCCGAAAGGCATGAAGGGCGCGATCGCGAAGGCCGAGGAACTCGCGGCCAAAATCCCCAACAGTTTCATTCTGCAACAATTCGCGAATCCGGCGAACCCGGCGGTGCACCGGCGCACGACGGCGGAAGAAATCTGGCGCGATACGGATGGCAAGGTGGACATCATCGTCTCGGGCATCGGCACGGGCGGCACCATCACCGGCATCGGCGAGGTGTTGAAGCCGCGGAAGCCGAGTTTGAAGATCGTGGCGGTCGAGCCGTCCGGCTCACCGGTGCTATCGGGCGGCCAGCCTGGTCCGCACAAGTTGCAGGGCCTCGGCGCGGGTTTCGTGCCGGAAATCCTGAACACGAAGATTTACGACGAAGTCATCCGCGTGAAGGAGGACGACTCGGCTCCGTTGAGCAAGGAAGTGGCCAAGCTGGACGGCATCCCGGTGGGGATTTCCTCCGGCGCGGCGATCTGGGCGGCGATCGAGCTGGCCAAGCGGCCGGAAAACAAGGGCAAGCAGATCGTGGCGATCATCCCGTCGTCAGCGGAACGCTATTTGTCGTCCTGGCTGTTCGCGGACGTGAATGTCGAGAGCGACAGCGTGGACGACCTGATCGGCGCGAGCGCCTGAGGCGCTTCGCGATCAACCAGCCGGCGTGAAACGGAAACGTTTCCGCCGGCTTTTTAGTGCGCGGCGCCGTCGGTTTTGGGAGCGACCGTGGGCAGCAAGCCGCGGGCGCGCAACCAAGCTTCGGCCTGTTTGGGCCAGTCCGAGGTCGTGCCGTAACCGGGGCGGATGCCCGCGCCGTGCGGGCCTTTTTCGTAGAGATGCATTTCGGCGGGAACGCCGGCGTGGCGCAGCGCTTCGTAAAACATGATGCTGTTCTCGATGGGCACGGTTTTGTCCTCTTCCGTGTGCATGAGGAATGTGGGCGGCGTGTCTTTGGTGACATGATCCTCCACGGACCATTGCGCGATCAATTCAGCGGAGGGATGTTCGCCGAGGAGGTTGTGGCGGGAACCGGCGTGCGCAGAGGGTTCCTTCATCGTGATCACCGGATAAGCGAGAATGAGAAAATCGGGACGACCGCTGACCTTATCCAGTGCGGCGCCGGTGCGGCCGGCCGGCAGATCGTAGAGTGTGCCGGCACTCGCGGCCACGTGTCCGCCCGCGGAACCACCGAATACACCGATGCGATCGGCAGCGACGTGAAACTCGGCGGCGCGCGAACGCACCAGGCGCACGGCGCGGAGGATGTCTTGGAGCGGCGCCGGCTGGCCGTATTCGCGCAGCCGGTATTTCAGCACAAACGTGGTCATGCCGAGCGAGCGAAGCCATTCGGCGATGTCGCCGCCTTCGTGGCCGATGGCGAGGCGAGTGTAACCGCCGCCCGGGCAAATGATCACCGCGCTGCCGTTCGCCTTGTCGGCCGCGGGCAGGTAGACGGTGAGCGTGGGGTCCTGAACGTTGTAGATCCGGCCGTCCTTTTCGTATTCCTTGCCGCCATTCGCTTGGGCGCCAGGGACGCCTTCGGGCCAGATCGGAATGACATCGGGGGCGGCGGCATACGCTGAGAAAGTGCTGGCGAGCATGGAGAGGAGGAGAAGAGTAAATTTCATGGGAGGGGGAAAGCAGGCGGGGAACAGTGCAACGGAGAGGCCGCCGGTGAGGTTAAGTTGTTTCAAGGAGGGCGCGCTTGGCGTCTGCTTCCGCTGCGTCACGTTTCTCGCCGACGCGGTACCAGCGGAAAAAGGCGGTGGCAAATATGGCGAGAGACACGGCGACGCCCAGCAACTCCATCATCACGCCGGCGAGGAGCTGATCGCTGGCGGCGTCGAAGTCTGGAAACAAACGCGGCGCGAATTCGTAGGTAGGGTAGAGGATGTGTTGCGAAAAGACGATGTAGGCAAAAACCGGTGTCATGCCGATGACGACGTAGACGGCATAAATCATCTGGCCGGCATAAGAGGCGGGCGGGAGGAGGCGGGACGGACTCACCACCGGCCACCACAGGAGAATCGCTGCGGCGAAAAACATGATGTGCTCGATCACATGCACGATTTTGTCCTGCAGGGCCCAGTCGTAGAGGTAAGGCATGTGCCAGATCGAGGTGACGACGATGTAGATGAACCCTGCGAGGAGCGGGCGGGTGAAAAGGCGTGCGAACCGGAGCAATCCGGAGCGACCGAGCCACGAGTCGATCATCCAGCCAGGCAGACCGAGCACAAAGAGGAGGGGCGCGAGAAACGCCAGAATCTGGTGTTGCAGCATGTGCGCACTGAAAAGGAAGCGTTCGCCGATCTGATCGAAGGGTGAACCGACCGCGAGGTAGAAGATCAAAAGGCCGAGGTAGAACCAGAGTGCCTGGCGCCGCGGATAGGCCGCCCCGGGTGCGAGAAGGCGGCGCAACGGGCCGGCGAGAATGGCCCACGCCCAGCCGAGCAGCACCAAGCCGCCGACGAGATACGGTTCGTTATGCCAGTGGCGCCAGTCGATCATCGCAGGAGTTGATGCACGAATCTGCCGGGAAGGACAAAAAAAAGCGGCGACCGAAAGGCCGCCGCGAGAAGAAGGGTGGATGAGACGGGTTTACCGAACCTCCGCCTGCTCGTTGGCGGGAGACGTGAGCGGCCGGCTGGCATCGGCGCGGGCGAGGAGCACAAGGGCCCACGCGGTGCCGCCGCCCCACGCGAGGCCGATCATGAAGAGGACGGTGCAGAACGGTTTGTCCCACTTCAGGTGCATGAAGTAGAAAATGACGAAGAGAAACTTCACCAACGACAACACGACGAGGCCACCGAAGATGATCCAGCGGGCCAGGGGGATATAGATGGCGACGATTTCGATGCCGGTGATGACAGCAAGGAGCATCGCGATCTGCACGTAGATCTGGAAACGGTTTTCATCGCCGTCGTGACCGACGGCGGCAGCGGGATGGGCGACGGTGCTCATGGCTCAAATAAATTCGAGGAGGTAGACGGCGGTGAAGATGACGATCCAGACGATATCAACGAAGTGCCAATAAAGCCCCATGGAGTCGACGTCCACGGCGTTGCGCTCGCTGAAGCCCTTCTTGAACGAGAAGAAATACATGGACATCAACCAGAGAATGCCGATGGAAACGTGAATACCATGGGTGCCGGTCAGCGTGTAGAACGTGGAGCCGAAGAGGCTGTTGCTGATCGTGAGATGCTTTTCCATGACGAAGTGATGGAATTCATACACCTGGCATCCGACGAAGATCGCGCCGAAGAAGGCGGTGGTGAGAAGGGAAGCCCGCATGCTGCGAACGTTGCCTTTTTGAATCGCATTCACTGCGAGGGCCATCATCAGCGACGACATGAGCAAAATGAACGTCGAGAACGACGTCAGCTCGATCGAGAAGATGTGGCGCGGATCGGGGCCACCGGGAACGGGGTGGAGCCGATAAATAAGGTGCGTCGAGATCAGCGTCCCGAAGAACATGCAGTCCGAAGCCAGAAACGCCCAGAGAAGGAGTTTCTTATTCGGAATGCCGGTCGACGTGGTGTGGTCGTGATGATGGTCGATCGCGACGGTGGCGGCGGGGCTGCTCATGAGTGGGACTTTTTTTCCTCTTTCACGTGGATGTGATAACCGTCGGCGCCTTCGAGCGACCAGAGATAGAAGCCGAGAAGCATGATGGCGCCTCCGACGATCGTGACGGTGACTTTCGGCGTCCAAAACGCCGGATTAGAGCTGTGGTCGGTGACGGCGATACCCCACGACGCGATGAAGATGCCGACCGTGGCGACGAAGGGATAGAAGGATTGGAACGGCATGTGGATGCCGCCGTGGGCGTCTTCTTCTTTGGCGTGCGCTTCCTCCTCCTGGCGAATTTCATCGGCGTGGTGCTTTTGATACCAGAGGGCATCGCGGGCGTGAACCGTGGGAATCACCGCATAATTGTATTCCGGCACGGGATTGGGGAGTGACCATTCCAAGGTGCGGGCGTCCCACGCGTCGCGCGGGGCCTTGGCGCCTTTGAGCATGCCGTAAACGAAGGTGATGAAGAAAATGGCGATGCCGAGGCCGAGGAAGAACGCGCCGCAGGAGGAAATGAGGTTGGGCGTATTCCAGCCAAGATTGCCGTCGTAGGTGAACGTGCGGCGCGGCATGCCGTTGAGCCCGAGGAAGTGCATCGGGAAGAACGTCACGTTGAAGCCCGCAAAGATGATCCAGAAAGCGATCCGGCCCCAGCGCTCGCTCATCTGGCGGCCGAACACGAGCGGGAACCAGTAGCAAAGACCGCCGAGCATGGCGAAGAGCGAGCCGCCGATCAGCACGTAGTGGAAGTGGGCGATGACGAAATAGCTGTCCTGCTGCTGAGCGTCGGCCGGGGCGGCGGCGTGCATGACGCCGGAGAAGCCACCGATCATGAACATCCAGATGAAACCGAGCGCAAAAAGCATCGGGAGGCGCATACGAATGTGACCGCCCCACATGGTGCCAATCCAGTTGAAGATTTTGACGCCGGTCGGGACGGCGATGGCCATGGTGGCAAGGGCGAAAGCGGCCGTGGCGACCGTGCCCATGCCCGTGGTGAACATGTGATGGCTCCACACCGTGAAACCGAGGAAGCCGATCGCCGCGCCGGAAAACACGACCACCGGGTAACCGAAGAGCGGCTTGCGGGAGAACGTGGGCATAATCTCCGAAATCATGCCGAACGCGGGCAGAATGAGAATGTAGACCTCGGGATGGCCGAAGACCCAGAACAAGTGCTGCCAGAGGATGGGCATACCGCCGTTGGAGGCCTCGAAGAAGTTCGTGGCGAAGAGGCGATCCATCATCAGTTCGACGAGCGCGATCGTGATGGCGGGGAACGCGAGCACGATGAGGAAGGACGTGATCAGTGTCATCCACGTGAACACGGGCAAACGCATCATCGTCATGCCAGGAGCGCGGAGGTTGATGATGGTGACGATGAAGTTGAGCGAACCGGCAACGGAGGAGATGCCGAGAATCTGCAGCCCCATGACCCACATATCGATCGAGTGGTCGGGGTTATACATTTTCGACGTGAGGGGGGCATAGCCGAACCAACCGGCGTCGGGCGCCCCGTCTTTCATGAACCAACCGAGGTTAAGGATGATGGCGCCGGCAACGAAGGTCCAGAGGGAGAAGGCGTTGAGTCGCGGGAAGGCGACGTCGCGCGCGCCGATCTGGAGCGGCATGATGAAATTGAAGAACGCCGAATTGAGCGGCATGATCGCGAGGAAGATCATGGTCGTGCCGTGCATCGTGAACATCGTGTTGTATTGATGCGCGGTGAGCACGGTGTTGTTCGGCACGGCGAGCTGCAGGCGGATCAGGAGCGCCTCCGTGCCGCCGACGAAGAGGAAGAAGATCGCGAACAGGCCGTAAAGGAGTGCGATGCGCTTGTGGTCGACCGTCGTGAGCCAGCTCATGAGGCCGGTCTTCGCGGTGGGCCGCCAAAGCACAAGGCCTTTGGTGCCGGCGTGGCCGGCATCCTGGCCGATGAAGTGGGACTTAACCGTTGCGTCCATAATTTTTTCCTAGGGAAGAGGGGCGATAACGCGGGCCGGAGGGCGGTCGCGTCGGGCGTTATTTGAGGCTTTGGAGGTAGGCGACGAGGGCGTGAACTTCGCCGTCGGTCAGCTTGATGTTGGTGACGGTTTCACCCGTGGGCTCGACCGTGACGTAACCCTTCATCGCACCGATGCCATAATACATATGGTTGCCCGGTTTGACGCGATCAGGGTGGGAGATCCAACGCCCGAGTTGATCGGCATCGTTCTCAAGAAGTCCGCCGGCGATGGTGGTGCGGGCGCCGACATGGGTGAGGTTGGGGGCCGTGGTGCCGACGCCTTCCTGCCCGCGGACCGTGTGGCAGGTCACGCAATTGTGCTGTTGGAATAGTTTGCGGCCTTCGGCGATCAGCGCGGGGTTTTCGTCGGCTTCCGGATGCTGTTTGGCGCGCCACGCATCGAGCGGCGAAACATCGAATTTCTCGCTGTAGCCGGGGGCGTTTTGCTTGAAGGTTTTCAGGGACGCAAATTCGGCGTGGGCGCCGCTGTTGTTCGCCGCCGTGGCCGCGACGGTGCGAGCGGGTTGTTTCTGCTGCGCGACCCATTCGTTGAATTCTTGTTGTTCGAGCGCGATCACGCGGAAGCGCATAACGGCGTGGGATTCACCGCAGTATTCGGCGCATTGCCCCCAGAAGTAACCGGGCTTTTCCGCCTCGAACCAGAGGGAGTTGCCGCGATTGGGAATCATGTCCACTTTGCCGGCGAGTTTGGGAATCCAGAAGCTGTGGATGACGTCGGTCGTGCGAAGATTGACGTGAATGGGGCGACCGGCCGGGACGACGAGCTCGTTGGCCGTGATGAGCGGGCCGACGTTCTCGATCTGCTCGTGCGGATATTCGAAATGGAACCACCATTGGTAGCCAGTGGCTGTCACTTCGTAGGCGTTCTCGCGCTGAGCCTCGGGGACGTCGTAGGTATACCAAATCGCGTGGAGGGTGGGAAACGCGATGATGGCGAGGGCGAGCACGGAAGCGCCGACGAGGCCGAGTTCGACCATCGGGTTGCCGTGGCTTTGCTCCGGCGGCTCGGCGTGTTCGTCGGCGTCGGTGCGGGCGCGGAACTTCAACGTCGCATAGGCGAGGATCGCCCCGACGATGAGGAAAATGACGAGGGTGACCCAGCAGGTGATGAAAAACACCCGCCGTTGCTCCAGGGCCACGGGTCCGGCGACTTCGATGGTCGACTGGTGTCCGTCCATCCAGAACGAGCACCCGGAGAGGAGGCTGAGGGTCCCGAGCGCCGCGGCGGCCCGGCTCCAACGAGAAAAAATCGCGGGAATATTAGACAAACGCATGAGTGCTGGCGGACGAATAAGTGAGATTGGCCGAAAAGGAAAGGGTAACAGAGTTCGCGAACGCTCCTCCATTTCAAGCCCGATTTGTGCGAAGCGTGGCGGACGGCATTGACCACGCACGGCAGCGGTGCGTCGGAGCGGAAAAATCGTGACGAGATGAGAGTGTCGGCGGCAGAAAAGAAAGGTGGCGCTGAGGATTTGCGAAGTGCGCGGGCTTGTGGAAAGCTATGAGCGATATGAAAACACGATTCCTCCTTTCCCTTCTGGGCGCCGCTTTTCTCGCGTTCGGATGTTCGAAGAACGAGCCCGCGCAGACGACCACTGCGCAGGCCGAAACTCAGTCGGGGCCGCGCACGATCGAAATCACCGCCGGCGACAACATGAAGTTCAACATCACCTCGATCGAGGCTTCACCGGGCGAGGAAATCAAAGTCGTGCTGACGAATATCGGCACGCAGCCGAAAGACGTGATGGGTCACGACTGGGTGCTGTTGAAAGGCGGCGTGGATGCCGCAGCCTTTGACGCCGCCGCCTCGCAGGCGAAAACGGAAGATTATCTGCCGCAATCCAAGATGGGCGACGTCATTGCCCACACGAAGATGCTCGGGCCGAAGCAGTCTGACTCCGTGACGTTCAAGGCGCCGATGGAGAAGGGCGACTACACCTTTATGTGCTCTTTCCCCGCGCACTTCCAAGTTGGGATGCACGGCAAACTCACGGTCAAGTAACCGTCGAGTCCAGCGGGACGGACGTTCCGCTACTTTAAATCAAGCCGGGTCCGCGGACCCGGCTTTTTGCTGCGCTGATCCATCAAGCAGCGGGCCACCAGCGATAAAGAAACAGATAGACGAGCACACCCGTCACGCTCACGTAGAGCCAGAGAGGGAAAGTCCACTTCGCCCAGGCGCGGTGCCGGACGAAGTCGCCTTTGATCGCGAGGAGAAAGGTGCGCGGCACCAGAAACGCGATGGCGGCGGCCAAGGGGATGTGCGTCCAAAGGATGATGAGATAGACCGTCCTAATCGCGCCGGTGCCTCCGAAGGGCGTGTGGGCGCCGCGGCGCAGGCCATGGTAAGTGAGGTAGCCTACAAGGAACAGGGCCGACACCACGACCGCCGAAAGCATCAGCGCGCGATGGGTGCGAACGTGAGCCGCGCGGCGAGCCGGATCGGTTTCCCTTTGCGCGCGCTTGATGAAAACGAATCCCGTGACGATCAACACCGTGGCGATGGCGTTGAAGGTGGCGTTGAGCGTAGGGATGTCGCGAACGGTCATGTGACGAAAAACAATCGGTCGATCACCAAGGCGCCGCAGACGAGCGGGAGGTAGGCGATGGAGGTGAAAAACAGTCGCCGGGCGGCGAGTTCGCGACTCCCGGGGCGGGTGAAGCCCCAGGCCCGCCAGACAAACCAGAGGCCGCAGCCCAGCGCCGCGCCGCCGTAGAGGGCAGTGGTCAAATGGAGGAAGACGGGAATCAAGGTGACGACGAGTAACGCCACCGCATTGATGAAGGACCACCACGCGACCTTGCTTCCCGTTTCGTCGCGCACCGGGAGCATGGGAAACTTCACCGCGCCGTAGTCATACCGATACATCCAGCCGATCGCGAGGAAGTGCGGGATTTGCCAGAAAAACAGGAGGCCAAAGAGCGTCCAGCCGAGGGCGGTGATGTGATTTTCCGCAGCCGTCCAGCCGATGAGGGGAGGAAATGCTCCGGCCAAGGCGCCGATTTCTGTGCTCCAGCGCGACGTGCGCTTCGCGGGCGTATACCAGCCGAGATAAGAAATGATCGTGAACAACGTGAAGAGTGTGGCGAGGCCGTTGGTCTTCACGAACAGCACGCCGAGCGAGACGATGCACATCAGCCATCCGAGCACGAAGGCCGAGCCGGGCTGGATTTTGCCGGTGGGCAGCGGGCGCGACGCGGTGCGGCGCATGCGCGCATCGGTATCGATTTCCATCCATTGGTTGATCACGGCGACGCCGCCCGCGGCGAGGGAGGTCCCGACGATCACCGCCAGCAGTTCGCTCCAGATCAGGGGCGGACGCGCCGCCGCATAACCGACGAGTGCGGTCACGACGGAGAGCATGCTGAGCCGCGGTTTCGTCAGCTCGAGATAATCCGAAAATTTCGCGGCGGCGCTCATGACGGGTCGCGTTCTTCAATCTGGTCGCGGTGCGCGAGCCAGGTGAGCCAGAAGGTGGAGGCGAGGAGCAACGCGCCCACGACCACATGTCCGGTCGTGATGTGCGGCTCGCGCAGGGAGATGATGATGTTCGCCCCCAGCATGATTTGCACCGCGACGAGGGCGACGATCAGCGAGGAACCGAAACGCATCACGAGCGAAGTCGAGCGGTCGAGCCGGATGCGAATGGAGAACCAGATGATCGCGAGGCTGAGCACGACCGCGAGAGCACGGTGGGTGAAGTGAATCGCCACGGGGAAGCTCCACACGTCGGGCAGCCAGCCGTGGTGGGCGTTGGAGTAGGGGAAGAAGGGGATGGCGAGCCCGGCGTTGTTATGCCGCATGATGGCGGCGACCGTTAATTGAACGAAGAGGAGCACGCAGCAGATTACGCCGGCGCGGCGCACCGGCCGGCTGACCTTGGCGCCGGTGCCCTCGATCCAGCTGCGTGACAGCGACGTGGCGATGGCGAAGAGGATGCACACGTAGACTTGACCGACGATGCCGTGGGGGATGCGCAGCATCTGACCAAACGACATGGTGAAACCGGGAACATGCACCGCATCGAACAGCACGCGGGTGCCGCCGAGGATGCCTTGAAAAATGACGATCGCGAGGGCCCACCAGGACAGGGATTTCAACCAGCCGCGGGTTTCCGTGCGCGCGATCCACACCACCAGCGCGATGGTGATCAAGCCCATCATCATGCCGGCGAGGCGGTGCGAATGCTCGGCAAACATGTGCAGGTTGTGCAGCCAGCCGTGCGGATTGACGGAGCCGTTGGAGAGCGGCCAGTCGGCGAACGCCATGCCGGCGCCGATGCTGGTGGTGAACGCGCCGAGCGTCACGAGCACGAACACCCACGTGCTGCCGAGGGCGGCGAACCAGGCGAGACCCGGACGATAACGAAGTGAAGGTTCAGGAGCGGAATCGGGCATGGGCGGACGTAACAGCCGATGAGGAGCTCGCGCGGACGGGAGAGCAAACCCTTTGACAAATCTTTGGCCCGGGAGAATGCGTTATTCCAAATGAAGCATGTGGTGATTGGCTTGGTCTTATCGTTCGCGATCGCAGTGACGGGATGCCGTCGGGCCCAATCCGCTGCGGCGAGCAGTGCGGCGGAGGAAAAGACCTACCCGTTGAAGGGTGAAATCGTTTCGGTGGATCAAGCGCGACATGTGCTCGTCGTCACGCACGAGGACATTCCGGGGCTGATGCCGGGGATGACCATGGAGTTCAGCGTGTCGGCGGGCGATGCGGCGAATGCGAAAGCCGGCCAGCGCATCCGTGCGCAAGTGATCCCGAGCAAGACGGGAAATTTCCGGCTGGAGCAGATCTGGCCGGATGATGAAACGTCGGTCTCGGCCGTCGAGGCCGGCGCGAAAGCGTTGCGTCAGGACACGATGATCCGCGGCCGCGGCGCATATCGCGAAGTGGGGGAAAACATGCCCGACTTCACGCTTTACGACCAGAATGGCCGCGTGGTGCAGGCGGGGCGTTTTCGCGGGAAGATGGTCATGATGAATTTCATTTTCACGCGTTGCCCCGTGGCCAACATGTGCCCCGCGGCGACGCAGAAAATGATGGCGACGCAATCGCTCGCGAGGAAAGCGGGGATCAAAGACGTGGAGTTCGTTTCCATCACACTCGATCCGGCCTACGACACGCCCGGGGTGCTGAAGGGTTACGCGGCGGAGCGCGGCATCGACACGAGCAACTTCAGTTTTCTCACGGGTCCGGAAAATGCGATCAAGGATCTGCTCGCCCAGTTTGGCGTGCTGGAGGAGTTCGATGGGCCGCTGTTGAAACACACGCTGGCCACGTTGTTGATCAGCCCGGAAGGGAAAATCATTCACCGCGCGGATGGCACCGTGTGGGAGCCGCAGGACTTCGTGGCGAAAATGCAGCGGTGACGCACTGCGCCGCGAAAAGTCGTCCCATGGCCATCCTCACTCGCTCGCTCGATGGCGCCGCCTGGCGGCAAATCGGCCTGCTCAGCTTGGGCGCCGTCGCGGTGTTTGTGGGTTTTCGCCTGCTGCCGACGGGCACGAACCTGAGCCATGCTGATTTCCAGGTGCCCGGGGGCAACTCCATCGAATTCTGCGATCCGGCAAACCCGCAATTCATTCCGGTAGTGGCGGTGCGTTCACCGGTGACGCTGACGTTGACCACGGCGGAGAAACCGATGGCGGGGAAAACGGTCGACGCGTCGGTTGTGCTGCGAACGGCCGAGGGTAAAATTATCGAGCCAGTCGATCTGCTCGTCGCCCATACGCGCAAGCTGCACCTGATGGTGATCGATCCGAGTCTGACGGATTATCAGCACGTGCATCCGGAAAGCGGCCCAAAGGGGGAGTGGAATTTTCAATTTACGCCACGCTACGCGGGTTTGTATCGGATTTTCGCCGACTTCACGCCCGCGGCGACGTCGCGCGGCCTGTATGCCAATGTCGACGTGGCGGTGGGCGGCCACGCGCCGGTGGCCAGCCCGCCGCCCCCGGGTTTGTGGCAGGCCTCGGTCGATGGCTATGCGTTTCGGTTGACGCCGGCGAAGTTGCCAATCGTCGCGCGGGAAGTGGTGGATTTGAAACTCACGATCACGCGCGAGGACGGCCGTCCAGTCGACTTGGAGCCGATCATGGACGCGTTTGCGCACTTGGTGGCGTTTAACGACACGCGCAGCGGGTTTGCGCATCTGCATCCGAAGGAGACGGATCTCTCGAAGCCGCCGGATGCGATGCACCCGACGCTGACGTTCCGAATCAAGATTCCGGAGTCAGGTCGCTACGTGATCTGGGCGCAGATCATCGCGGGCGGACAGCAGCGGTTCGCGCCGTTCTGGTTCGACGTGCAGCCGTAGGCAGCGGGCGCGGCATCCGCCGCGCAGGGAGTTGCGCGTGAGGCGCGGCGGGCGGACGAGATTGCGTGCGGGTGCAGATAACGCGTTGGCGACAACGCGTTCCACCTCCGTGGGCTCAGTGGCCGTTCTTGCCGTGGGCGGCGCGGAAGCGGGCCTTCTCGTGGTAGGCCTTCGTGGGATCAGCGTAGGCGTTGCCGGCGCGATCCTGGCCACGGGCGAGGTAAATCTGATGCCACGGGAAATCTTCCACGTTGAGGCGCGAGCGGGTGCTGATGTAGCGCATCGTGTAGCCGCAACGCCGCAGCGAACTGGTGTTGGGCGGGCTGCCGTGGATCAGGCGGCCGTCGTGAAGACTGCAGTGATTGGGCGCGAGCTCGACGGCCACGGCGGCGGCGTCGTTGCGTTGCGTGCGGGTGATCTCGGTGGGAAACACCGCAGCTTCCTTCGAAATATCATCGTAGTCGGAAAAGCCCGACTTGCCGGTGTTGTGCGTGCGCGGCACGACATACATGCAGCCGTTTTCTTTGGTCGACGGGTCGATCGCGAGCCAGACGGTGACGACTTCCATCCGGTCGAGCATCCCGCGCCAATACGCGGAATCCTCGTGCCACGGCACGCGTTTGCCATTGCCGCGGGGCTTGCAGATGAAGTGGCTCGCGAACAGCGCGATGTCGGGACCGAGGATGGGTTGCACCAGCCCCATCACTTCATCCGAGAAGAGCCATTCGAAGAGTTCGGGGTGCTGGAAATGCGGGACGTCCATCGCTTCGGGCCGGGTGCCGGTGTCGAGCTCGTCGAGAAGGTGGTCGAAAAAGCCTTTGAGGCGATCGAACTTGGGTTGGGCGAAGACCGGTTCGCGCGGCATGAGCCAGCCTTCGCGATTGAATTCCGCGACCTGCTCGGAGGTCAGACGCGCCGGGGGAGAGGAGAAAGTGGTGGCAACCATGATTACGTTATATCGCCTTTAGGGCGCAAAATCTTGCCATAAACGAGCGTTTTCTGGTGTTTTATTGCTCATGGGCGAGCGATGCGCGCACTTTCGATTGGCGGACTATCTGCGGGGCGACGACGCCTATCATTTTGCCGACGCGCAACTGACCGCCCGCAGTGGGGCGCGGTATCACGACCACGATTTCCACGAGATCTTTTGGGTGACGGCGGGCGCGGGTCGGCATCGTTGCAACGGGCGCACGGAAGCGATCGTGGCCGGGCAGATGCTGCTGATGCGGCCGAAGGATCGGCACTGCGTGCAGGGAACCGCGCGCGAACGGCTGCGGATCGTGAATGTGGCATTTCCGAGTCGTCGATGGTCGGAGGTGCGACGGAAGTATTTCGCCGACCATCCCGACCCGTTCGAGAGCTCCGAGCGGCACGCTTGGCGAATCGACGAGGTTCGTGGGCGTGCGCTGCACCGGTGGAGCGAGCGGCTCGGAAGCGGCGGGCGCACGCCGCGGTTGATCGATGGTTTCCTGATGGATCTGCCGGATTTGCTCGGGGCCGGGGCGGCGACGGAGGAGCGCGAGATGGCGCCGGCGTGGTTGACGGAGGCGCGGCAGGCTCTGGCGGCGCCGGAAAATTTTTCGGGCGGCACACCGGCCCTGGCGCGGCTGGCGGGGCGCAGTCCGTCGCACGTGGCGCGGGCGACGGTGCGCTGGTTCGGCGTGACGCCAACGGAGCTCGTCAATGACGCGCGCATGGAATTCAGCGCCCGCCAACTGGCGACGACGCGCCAGCCGATCGTGGAGATCGCGTTGGATTGCGGGCTCAACAACCTCTCACACTTTTACGCGCTCTTCCGGCGGCGGCACGGGATCAGCCCGCGACGGTATCGATTGCGGGCGCACGGCATTGTGTGAGCGCGGCGCGGGCTGCGCCGCGCGGGCGAGACTGGCGGGCGGTGGAAGGATGCAGGCGTAGCCTTCGCGTTTAAGATGGTCGAGCAAGGCGGCGAGCACGGGTAACCGCACAGAATCGGGTTGGCCGGCTTCGTGGGTGAGAAGGATGGCACCGGGGCGGACGCCGTGGCGGAGGCGGCGAAATGGCGCTTCGACGCGGCGGCTGGTGGATTCGCGGCCGCGCGCCGTCCAGCCGATGAGCGTGAGGCCGCGGGCGGCGAGGGCGCGGGCGAGGAAGACGCTTTTGATGCCGGCGGCGGGGCGGAAGAAAGGTGCGGGCTCCGCGCCGGCGGCGCGCAAGGCGGCGGCGCAGGCGTCGATTTCAGTGGCGACGCGGCGCGGGCCGACCAGCCAGAACCACGCCAGAGGATGCGTGTGGGTGTGATTGGCGACCGTGTGGCCGCGGCTCACGATGGCGCGCACGAGGTGGGGATGACGTTGCACGCGTTCGCCGATGAGGAAAAACGTCGCACGGGCGCGATGGGCGTCGAGCAGATCGAGCACGCGAGGCGTGGTCGCGGGATCCGGGCCGTCGTCAATCGTGAGCCATACCTCGCGTTGGGCCGTGGCGAACGAAGTGCAGGTGCGCGCGACGCCTTGGGCATTCGGCACGAGCAGGTGGTAGAGCAGCCACAGCTCGGGCGTGACAAAGACCAGCACCGCGCCGACCGTGGAGTGGCTGAAGACCGCCCACGCCGCCGCCTTCGCGGCGAACGTCACGACGAAATACAGGAACGCGCGCATCTCAGGTGATCGAAGCGCGGGCTGAAGTCCCGCGCTACCTTAGAATTTCAGATGCTTAACGGTGACCCCGTTGTTGATGAGCTGCTTCAAGGAATCGATGCCGATGCGGAGGTGATTCTCGACATAACTTTCGTCGACCTTCTTGTCGCTTTCGGCGGTCTTCACGCCTTCGGGCACCATCGGATGATCGGAGACGAGGAGGAGCGCGCCGGTGGAAATCTCGTTGAAAAAACCGGTCATGAAGATGGTCGCCGTCTCCATGTCGACAGCCATCGCGCGAATCTTGCGCAGGTATTTTTTAAAGTCTTCGTCGTGCTCCCAGACGCGGCGGTTCGTGGTGTAGACCGTGCCGGTCCAGTAATCACAGGCGTGGTCGCGGATCGTGGTGGAAATGGCTTTCTGCAACGCGAACGCCGGCAGCGCGGGGACCTCGGGCGGAAAGTAATCGTTGCTGGTGCCGTCGCCGCGGATCGCCGCGATGGGCAGGATGAAATCGCCGACTTCGGCGCGGTGCTTGATGCCGCCGCATTTGCCGAGGAAGAGCACCGCTTTCGGCTGAATCGCACTGAGGAGGTCCATGACCGTCGCGGCCGTGGCGCTGCCCATGCCAAAATTGATGATCGTGATCTCGCCCGCGGTGGCGTTGGGCATCGGTCGGTCGAGGCCGAGCACGGGCACATTGTGCCAGTCCGCGAACAATTTCACGTAGCGTTGAAAGTTGGTCAGCAGGATGTATTCGCCAAACTGGTCGAGCGGCACGCCCGTGTAGCGGGGGAGCCAGTTTTCGACGATGTCGCGACGAGATTTCATGAAGAGGTCCTACGCGGCGCCGGGCGCGATGGACACGAAAAAATGACAGCCGCCGGCCCCGTCGTGCTACTGTTTCAGCGGGTCGCCGCCAACAAATTCCGTGAATTCGAAGCGGAGGTGTGGGACTACCACTGCCACCGGCATGCCGGCTTTTTCCGCCGGTTTGAAACGCCAGCCGCGCATGGCGGTCGCGACGGCTGAGGCGAAGTAAGGATGGGTCGTCTCGACAGTGTGTGGGTGCACGGCCCGGCCGCGCTCGTCGATCGTGAACGAAAGGGTCGCATGGCCGCGAATCGGCCGCGGCACATGCATCAGGAGCGGCCAGGGATAGGGTGGCGCGTCACCCTTGAGGAATACGGGAGGCGAGTCATACTCCGCGGTCTGTGCCGGGAAGCGGAAAAAATGCGGATTGAGCCCGCTGCCCGCGACGCCCTCGTTTGGCGATCCGGGAGTGCCAGTGCAGCCGGCGAGAATGAAAGCGAGAGCCGCGAAAAGCATCAGAAAACAGCGATAGCGCATCCGGCCCAGATTGCTGGGGCGGCTGCGCCGACGCCACGCGAAAATCCGTTGGGCGGCGCTGCCTTCGATCGCGCACGGGGCTGTTCACCGCGCCGCGATACCGCGTGCGGGAGGTCGGGAGCTGAGGCTTGCAGCCGGCCGGCACGCGGGTTGGCTGGGTGCATGTGGTCGCTGTCCCAGCCGGCGGAGACGAAAGTGAGCGCGTTGCTGGCGCGCCAGCAGGGCGCGGCGTTGTCCTACGCGCAAATCGGAGCGTCGGCGACGCCAGCGACGCCGGCCGGCTTCAATCTCGACCACAACCGGATTGGCCTCGGCCGGGGCGCGGCGGCCTACGCGGCGGCGCGCGCGGCGGTGGCGCGTTGGGAGATGTTTCCGCGCCCGTGGACGCGAATCGCGCCGGCCAATGCGCCCATCGAGGCCGGCACCGTGGTGGCGATGCAGGCGCATGCGCTCGGGCTCTGGTGGCTGAATGCCTGCCGGATCGTCTACGTGGTCGACGAGGCGGCTCCGGTGCGGCGGTGGGGTTTTGCGTATGGCACGCTGCCGGCGCACGTGGAACGGGGCGAGGAGCGGTTTACGGTGGAGTGGCGCGACGACGATTCGGTCTGGTATGATTTGCGCGCGTTTTCGCAGCCGCGGTATTGGGCGGCGCGAGTCGCCAAACCGCTTGCGCGCCGGCTGCAGCGGAAGTTTGTGCGCGATTCGCAGGCGGCGATGGTCGCCGCAGTCGCGCGCGAGACAGGATCGGCGTGACGCGAAAGGTTTCAGCGCGACGGGCGGGACTGGGTGCGGTCGTGTGGCTCGTGGCGGTGGCGTGGCGTGTGCCAAACGCGTGGCACGGGGCGTGGGCGCAGGCGTTGTTGCTCTTCGCCGCACTGGTGTTGGTGCCGCTGGCGTGGCCACTGATTTTGGGCGGCACGCCGGGGGCGCTGTTGCGCGCGGCCGGCAGGTTGCAGTGGCCGGCGGCGGTCGTGCTCGCGGTGGGGATTTGGTGGCCGCGCGGGTTCGTGGCGGTGGCGTTGGCGTTGCCGTGGATCGCGGTGACGGCACTGCTCGCGGCGAGCGGCGCGGTGGAGTTTTGGCGGGAGCGGCCACGAGCGGCGGCGGCGCGGTGTCGCCTCGCGGCGTTGTTGTTTATCGCGATCGGCGGCGTTTGGTTGGCGGCGGACCGGGTCGGTTTCCGGCCGCTCGGATTTAGCGAAGACATCGTGGTGCTGACTGCGGTGCACTTTCACTACGCGGGGCTGGTGCTC
Source organism: Horticoccus luteus (assembly GCF_019464535.1). Classification (GTDB taxonomy): domain Bacteria; phylum Verrucomicrobiota; class Verrucomicrobiia; order Opitutales; family Opitutaceae; genus Horticoccus; species Horticoccus luteus. Next base: position 1,259,173 of record NZ_CP080507.1, read on the forward strand.
CCACTCGTGACCAGTGCCGCGGTGCGAGAATTGCCGGGCGCATGGAGCGGCCGGTTGGCGGTGGTAGGCGTGATCGTGGGAGTGCCGCTGGTGGCGGTCGGCATCACGACGGCGCAATTGCACATGTTGCCGGGGCTTGAAGCGGTGGCGGCCGTGTGGCTCGGGCTCACTGGGTGGCTGGTCGCTGGCCTGCACTGGCGGCTGGCAGGCGAGGCGCGTTGGCGGTGGGGCGCGCGGGTGGGGTGGGCGGTGGCGGGCGTCTCGCTGGCGTTCGGGATGAGCCTCGCGATGCTCTACGGGGCGCGCGGCTATTTTCATCCGCTGCCCTGGCTCGATCTGCCGTGGATGCGGGCGTTGCACGGCACGGCGAATGCCGTGGGATTCGCGTTTTGTGCGTTGCTGGCGTGGCGAGGCGCGCGGACGCCGCAGAGCGGTGGACGAGGCTAGCGTTGCGCCATCGCGGCAGCGCCGTGGAGGCCCTTTTGTTTTTCGATCCGGGCCATCGTTTTCATGGCATGGTCGTAGGCGTCTTTGGTCGGGCCGGCGCCGTCGGGCGATAGATTGTAGGCCTGGCCAATTTTGAAGGCGGCGAAATAGTCCGGGTCCTCGAGGAGCGTGCAGAATTCATCGAGCTGGCGAACGAGTTGGGCGCGCTCGTCGGCGAGCGTGGCCTGTGCCGACTTTTCCGCGCCGCGCTTTTTGAATTTCCAGCCGGGGGCGTAGCCGGCGGGCGCGGTGGGCTGCCAGGCTTTAATCCGGTTGAGGGCGCGGCGCATGAGTTGCGGATCCGAGGCGAGAGCGGGCGAGACGGCGTCGCCCACCTGCTGGCTCAATGCAGCCAAAAGAGTGAGCGGGCTGTCGCCGCCGCGGCTGGTCGGAGGAAACATTTTCTCGTCGAAGGCGGCGCGCAGCCGGGCAATGGAGAGCAGAAAGCCGGCGTCTTCGACGCGCTGGGCGCGGTGGGCGACGCCGGCGGCGGTGAAGAGAGTGATGGCCGAAATCGCCTGGGGGTCGCGGAGGATCGTTTCCAGAGCCTGCGTGGATTCGGGTTGGTCGGCCATGAGTTGCCGATAGAGGCCGACGTCGGACCAAGTCTGCGCGGGCGCAGGCGCAAGCAACGCGAGGAAAAACAGGACTGCCAGGGAGCGGCGCATGACCGGAGTAAAATGAAACCCGCCGGAAGGAAAACCCGCGGAGGGTTACGCGCTGGCGAGGGCGTTCGCGTTGTTGAGGTGCTCGGCGCCGGTGTATTTCTGGGACTGTTCGTCAGCGTGATAGCTGGAGCGCACGAGCGCGCCGCTTTCGACGACGCCGAGACCGATGCTCAGGCCGAATGTTTTCCAGTGGATAAACTCTTCGGGTGTCGCCCAGCGGGCGACGGGGAGATGTTGCGGCGTGGGCTGCAAATACTGGCCGATCGTGAGGATGTCCGTCTTGTCGGAGGCGATGTCGCGGAGCGTCTGCTCGATTTCTTCGCGGGTTTCGCCGAGGCCGAGCATGAGGCCGGTTTTGGTGACGAAACCGCGGCTCTTCGCGTGGCGCAGCATGGAGCGGGAGCGGTCGTAGCGGGCCTGCACGCGCACGGGTTTCTGGAGGCGTTCGACGGTTTCGACGTTGTGATTGAAGATGTCGGGCTTGGCGTCGAGGACCACGTCGAGGTGTTCGGTGCGGCCTTTGAAATCGGGGGTGAGGACTTCGATCGCGGTCTGCGGATTGCGGTAACGGATGGCGCGGATCGTGGCGGCCCAGACGCTCGCGCCGCCGTCTTTGAGTTCGTCGCGGGCGACGCTCGTGATGACGCAGTGCTTGAGGTTCATCTTGGCGACGGCGTCGGCGACGCGGCCGGGTTCGCCGAGGTCGAGCTCCGTGGGGCGACCGGTGGCGATCGCGCAAAAGTTGCACGAGCGGGTGCAGATGTTGCCGAGGATCATCACGGTGGCGGTGCCGCGGGACCAGCATTCGCCGAGGTTGGGGCACTGCGCACTCTGGCAGACGGTGTGGAGATTGTTTTCATCCACGAGGCGGCGCGTGGCGGCGTAGCCGGGGCCGGACGGCAGTTTGGCGCGGAGCCAGGAGGGTTTGCGCGAAGTGTCCATGACGAGAAGAGAGGGTGATGGATCCGGGCGTTAATGCACACTCATTTTCACGAATGCCGCGGAGCAGAAGGCGGGGCGGCAGAGAGGCATTAGCGTTGCTCAGCGAGGAAGCGGGTGAGACGCGCCGGCGAATGACGCGAGCGGCGCGAAATTTCCGGGAGGAGCGATTTTGATTCGCGCGGCGTCACGTGGGATTCGCACGCGATGAGTGCCGGGCGTTCAGCGGACGGCGGTGCCGGCGAGGAAGTCGGGCAGGAGCGTCCAGAATTCGCGGGCGAGAACAGTGCGGACCTCGCCAAGGTCGACGAGACGGCCGAGTTCGGCTTGGAGGGAGGTGACGATGCCATCGGCCGCAGCGATGCCGCAGGGGATGATGCCGTTGAAATGGGAGAGGTCGGGATTCACGTTGAGCGCGAAGCCGTGGTAGGTGACCCAGCGTTTCACCGCGACGCCGATGGCGGCGATTTTGCGCTGCGCGAGCCAGATGCCGGTCTTGCCGGGGCGGCGCGCGGCGGCGAGCCCGAGGGTGCCGAGCGTGTTGATGAGGACCTGTTCGAGGAAACGCAGGTAGGCGTGCAGGTCTTTGCGCGGGGCGAGGGAGATGATCGGATAGCCGACGATCTGACCGGGGCCGTGATACGTGATGTCGCCGCCGCGATTGGTCTTAACGACCTCGATCCCGGCGTGGGTGAGTTGGGTAGTATTCCAGACGAGATGCGTATCGGCGCCGGTGCGAAGGCCGATGGTGTAAACGGGATCGTGCTCCGTGAAGACGAGGGTGTCGCCGATTTCGCCGGCGATGCGCTGAGCGACGAGGGCCTCCTGCTGACGCCAGGCGAATTCATAGCGGGTGCGGCCCCAGTCGAGTGTGGCGGGCGCGAGAGGCGGAAGCGGAGCGGCGGACGCGGACATGAGGGAAGTCAATGCGCCCGTGCGGCCGGTGCAAGCGAAGCGGCGAAGGCCGGGGGGGAAGGAACTTTCAACACGTTCAGCTTGGCGCGGAGCGTGGTTTGGGGCACGAAGCAGCTTGAAGTGAGCGGAGCGAAAACGCAGGTGCGCGCGGCGACGTTGACTTCAACCCTCCCATGACCCCGCTCCCGATGTTGAATCTCCTTGGCCAACTGCCTTTCCAAACCGGCGCGGTGACGCGCATGATCAACGCCGAAAACCCGACCGGCGAAAAAGGCGGCGGCGCGAAGTGGGTGCCGAATCCGGAGGACCCGATGCTGCCGCACAGCGGTCCGGCAATGCATCTCGGGAAGGGTTGGAAGGTGCGGCCGTTCATCAGCGTGAAGGCGGGCGAGACGGCGCTGCTCGCGGACATCGAAGGTCCCGGTTGCATCAATCAGTTTTGGATCACCACGAGCGCGGACGAATGGCGGACGCTCGTGCTGCGAATGTATTGGGATGGCGAGGCGGCGCCGTCGGTCGAAGTGCCGCTGGGGGATTTTTTCGCGATGGGTTTCGACACGCAGCCGCACACGGTGACGTCGCTGCCGGTGGTCGTCGCGCCGCACCGCGGGTGCAGTTGCTACTGGCAGATGCCGTTCCGCAAGCGGGCGAAGATCACGTTGAGCAACGACGGGAAAAACGATGTGCGGATCGTGGCTTACAAAGTGCTCTACAAACTGCACGAGGTGCCGGCGGACGCGGCGTATTTTCATGCGCAATGGCGGCGGAGTCTGACGCAGCGCGAACATCCGGAGCACACGATCCTCGATGGCGTGAAGGGCCGCGGGCTTTACGTGGGCACGTATCTCGCGTGGACGGCGTTGTCGCGCGGCTGGTGGGGCGAGGGCGAGGTGAAGTTTTACCTCGATGGCGACGGCGAGTTTCCGACGATTTGCGACAACGGCACGGAGGACTATTTCGGCGGGGCGTGGGGATTTTTTCGCGATCCGAAAAAGGAGCCGGTGGAGGAGCCGTATAACACGCCGTTCATCGGCATGCCGCTCGCGCACACGAGCGGGAACGACGGTCCGCGCTATTTCGGCCTGTATCGCTGGCACGTGCTGGACAGCATCGGTTTCGAGCGGGATTTGCGGGTGACGGTGCAGACGCTCGGCTGGTGGCCGGGGCATATTTATCAACCGTTGACGGACGACGTGGCGTCGACGGCGATCTGGTATCAGAGCGAGCCGCACGGGGCGTTTCCGGTGCTGCCAGGCGTGAACGAGCGGTGGCAGCGCTGAGGACGAGGCGGGAGGGGAACCGCTGATGGACGCGAATCCGGGGAAATCGACCGGTGGGGAAACACGGCGGGTGGCGGGCGAGGCGAATCCGGATTTCACGTGCTACGCGGACGCGGTGGCGCGACAGCGGGTGCATCAAGAGGACTGGTTGCGAGTGGGCTACGCGCCGCTGGGATTTTATCTGAAGGATTTTTGCCTGCACTGCGAAGGCGACGTGTGGCACCTGTTTCACATCGCGGGCACGCCGGGAGTGAGTTGTGGCCTGCCGGGGAATGAAGTGTTTTTCGGTCACGCGACGACGCGGGATTTCGTGACGTGGGAAACGCACGAGGCGTGTTTTTTCATCGACGTGAACGGCTGGGACCACGGGCACGTGTTCGCGCCGTATGTCGTGGCGAGCGGCGGACGATACTGGATGTTCTACACGGGCGTCGCGACGGACAACACGCAGCGCATCGGCGTGGCGAGGTCGGACGATTTGTTTCACTGGAAGCGCGCGAGCGACCGGCCGGTGATCCGGCCGGAAGAATACGGCTGGGCGTTTTGTCCGACGACGGGCGGCGCGGCGTGTCGCGATCCGCATGTGCTGCATGATGGCGAGCGCTGGCAGATGTATTACACGGCGGTGTTGCGCGATGGGCGGGGCGGCGTGGCGCGGGCGAGTTCGGCGGATTTGTTCACGTGGCGTGATGAGGGTGTGGCGTATGCGTTCAGCGGTTGGAATCAGTGTGAGTCGTGCAACGTGCAGCGGGCGGACGATGGGCGCTGGCTGCTTTTTTTCGGCGGACATCACGCGTGGAGTTACGTGGCGGGCGACAATCCGCAGCGCTGGCCGGACGTGGCGCCGACGGCGTTGCGGGCGGATATCACGGGCATGGAAGTCATCGCGCGAAAGGGACCGCGCTGGCTGGTGACGTATTTCGGGCTGCGTTATTACCGGCTGCTGGTGGGCGTGCTGGATTGGAGTGCGGCGCGGCCGACGATTGCGCAGGTGACGAAGGCGGAGGAATTGCGGGAGTTTAAACTCCAAGCGCACGAGACTCCTAGCGAAAGCTCAGCAAGAAGGCAACCACCTGCCCTGACTTAAAAAAATCGGGCGAGTGAGAAAGAGTTTGCTCACTGGTGGCCCGGGTATGCGGATGGCATCCATGAAGCGTTACCCGGTCATATTTCTTAACGGAACCTCCAGTGCTGGAAAAACCACCGTGGCGCAGGCTTTTCAAAAGCTCTGGCATGAGCCAACGCTCTACGCGTCGAACGATGCGTTCATCTTCATGTTTCCCGAGCACGTGTTGAAAGACGATCAGGTGAGGCCGAAGGTTCTTTGGCCTGTTTTGTCGGCCTTCAACCGTTCACTTACCTATCTGGCCGCATGCGGTTTCCCGCTCGTCGTCGACTATATGCTGGAGGCGGAACAGTGGCTGCTCGAATGCGTCGACTCACTGGCGGCGCATGATGTTTTGTTCGTCGGGGTAAAATGTCCGCTGGAGGAATTGGAGCGACGCGAGCGGGCGCGCGGCGATCGACAAATTGGATTTGCACGCTGGCAGTATGAGCGCGTGCACCGCTTTGGCGGGTACGACTTCGAAATCGACACGAAAGCGTTGAGTCCGGACCAGTGTGCAGAGCAGTTGAGAAACCTCCTGCTTTCGGGACGGACTGGCGATGCGTTCGCACGTTTCAGGCAGAGTGGCATCAACACCGCTTGAACGCCGCCGCGGACTGCTGTTGGCGAGGGGCGCGAGTGAGACGATGAGAAGGAGAACGATTAAGATTAGGAGAACGATTTGGCTGCGCGGCTGGAAAATCCGGGTTGCGACGGGGACGGGGGATGGCACGGTGGCGGGTTCACATGAGCGACACTCCCAGTGACATTTCCCATGACCAGCACGCGGTGCGGCGGCAGAAGCTCGCCGATTTGCGCGCGGCGGGGCAGGATCCGTTTCGCGCCAACGTGGCGACGACGCACTTTTCGGCGGACGCGAAAGCGCTTTACGTCGAAGGACAGGACGACGTCGTCAGCGTGACCGTCGCCGGGCGGTTGGTGACGTTTCGGGTGCAGGGCGGCAGTTCGTTCGTGAAGATTTTGGACCAGCAGGGGCAGATTCAGCTCTATTTCCGCAAGGACGTGCTCGGCGAGGAACGTTACGGCGTCTTCAAAAAGCTGCTCGATCTCGGTGACATCATCGGCGTGACGGGAACGTTGTTCAAAACGAAGACGGGCGAGATCACGGTGCGCGTGGACAGCTTCACGCTGGTGAGCAAGGCGCTGCGTCCGCTGCCGGAAAAATGGCACGGGTTGAGCGATGCGGAGCAGGTTTACCGGCAGCGTTACCTCGACTTGATCGTGAACGCGGAATCGCGCGCACGGCTGTTGCTGCGTTCGAAAGTGGTGTCGCACATCCGGCGGTTTTTGGAAGACCGGCAGTTCATCGAGGTTGAAACACCGGTGCTGGAGAACACGGCGGGCGGGGCAGCGGCGCGGCCGTTTGTGACGCACCATAACGCGCTCAACGTGGACTTTTTCCTGCGTATCGCGACGGAGCTGCGGTTGAAGCGGTTGCTCGTGGGCGGTTTTGATCGGGTGTTCGAGATCGGGCGGATTTTCCGGAATGAGGGCGTGTCGCGGCGGCACAATCCGGAGTTCACGATGCTGGAGGTTTACCAGGCCTACAGCGATTACCGCGGGATGATGACGTTGATTCGCGATCTGTTGACGACGTTGGTGCGCGACGTGATCCGGCCGGCGGATGGTTCGCTCAAGATCAAGCATGCGGCGAGCGGAGAGGAGATCGATTTCGGCGGCGAGTGGCGCGAGGTGCGTTACAAGGATCTCATCACGCAGGCGACGGGCGACGCGGAATGGTTTGCGCGCAGCAAGGGCGAGAAGGTCGCGGGCGCGGAGAAGCTGGGGCTCTACGTCGATCCGAAGTGGGAGGAGTTCGAGATCACCAACGAGATTTTCTCGAAGAAGATCGAGCCGACGCTGATCCAGCCGACATTCATCACGCATCTGCCGAAGGAGTTGTGTCCGCTGGCGAAGTTGAACGCGGAGGACCCGAGCGTGCTCGATGTGTTTGAGCTGACGATCGGTGGCATGGAAGTGGCGCCGGCGTATTCGGAGCAGAACGATCCGGACGTGCAGCGGCAGATGTTCGAGGCGCAGGCGGGCGAGGAGCAGCAGAACATCGATCACGATTTCCTGCTCGCGCTGGAGCACGGGATGCCGCCGGCGGGCGGGATGGGCGTGGGGATCGACCGGTTGTGCATTTTGCTGACTGGTGCGGAGAGCATTCGCGATGTGATCCTGTTTCCGCAGTTGCGGCCTGCGGACGCAAAATGACGAATTGAGTCGCGGGGAACGCGCGCCTGACTCGACACTCCGCATTCGTCATTTCGGTCCATGCCCTGGTATCTTTACCTCGCTCTGAAGCAGCTTTTCCCGACGGGGCGGCGGTTTCCGTTCTTCACGGCGATCTCCATTCTGGGGGTGGCGCTGGGCGTGGCGCTGCTCGTGGTTTCCACGGGAGTCATGGCGGGGTTTGGCCACGAGATCCGGCGGATGATCGTCGATACGCAAGGGGACGTGCAGGTGCGCGGTTCGGGCTTGATCACGGATCCGGAGGCGTTGCAGGCGCGGATTGCGCGGGTGCCGGGCGTGGTGGCCACGACGCCCTTTGCCGAAGGCGTGGTGATGCTGGAGGCGGATCGGAAGCCGGCGTTTCCGGGCATTCAGGGGGTGGACGTCAATCGCGTGGAGAAGGTCATTCCGTTGCGGAAATACGTGCGGATCGGATCGCTCGACGATCTCGACGACGATTCGATCATCCTGAGTTCGCAGCTCGCGATTTCACTGGGCGCGCGATTGGGCGGCACGGTGCAGTTGTATTCGCCGCTGCTGCTGGAGAAGTTGAAAAACGATGAAGTGCTGCTGCCGCGCGAAATGCGTGTGGTGGGCATTTTCGAGATCGGGCACCAGCAGCTCGACAGCTCGACGGTGATCGTGACGTTGCGGGCGATGCAGGATATTTACGGCCTGGGCTCGGCGGTGCATGGCGTGAACATCAAGCTGGCGCCGGGCGTGGATGCGGATGTGGCGGCGGCGCGGATCAATCGCGCGCTGGCGAATGATCCCGACGACGTGCACGCGCGCTCGTGGGCGGAGATCAACGAGGACTTTCTCTTCGTGCTTTCGCTGGAGAAGAACATGATCTTTTTCCTGCTGATCTTCATCATCGTGGTCGCGGCGTTTTCGGTGACGAGTTCGCTGCTGATTTCGGTGGTGCGGAAGACGCGCGAGATCGGCGTGCTCGGGGCCTTGGGGGCGAAGCCCCGGCAGATTGCGGCGTGTTTTTGCGCGCAGGGACTGATCATCGGCCTCGCGGGAACGGCGGCAGGGCTGGCGCTGGGTTTCTCGTTTTTGCACTACCGCGATGCGATCGTGCGCGGTTTCGCGAGTCTCACGCAAAGTCAGGAAGTGTTGGAAAAGTTTTACCAATTCAGCCGGCTGCCGGCGTATTCCGAGACGTCGGACGTGGTGACGATCATCGTGAGTTCGGTGGTGATTTCGACGCTCGCCGGTTTGTTGCCGGCGTGGCGGGCGGCGCGACTCAAACCCGTGGAGGCGTTGCGCAGTGAGTGAGGTTGAATCCAACGTGCTCGCGGCCCGCGGGCTGCGGAAAAACTACGTGAGCGGCACGCAGCGGCTGGAGGTTTTGCGCGGCGTCGATCTCACGGTGGCGGGGGGCGAGAGCGTGTCGATTCGAGGCGAATCGGGTTCGGGAAAATCCACGTTGCTCAACCTGCTCGCGGGCTTGGATGCGCCGGACGGCGGGACGCTCCATTGGGGTGGCTCCGCGGACACAGGGACGACGCGTCGCGGGAATTTCCTGGGCATCGTTTTCCAATCGTTCTACCTGATTCCGGAGATCGATGCGTTGAATAATGTGCTGATGCCCGCGCGGATTCGCGGCGGAGCCGGCGCGACGGAACGGGCGCGGGCCGCGGAGCTGTTGCGGCGCGTGGGCTTGGCGGAGCGCGCGAAGCATTTGCCGGCGCAGCTGTCCGGCGGCGAGCGTCAACGGGTGGCGGTGGCGCGGGCGCTCATGAACGCGCCGCAGCTCATTCTCGCGGATGAGCCGACGGGCAATCTCGACGAGCGCACGGGCGATGCGGTGGTGCAGCTTTTGCTCAGCTTGTGCGCGGAGACTCAGACGGCGCTCGTGCTCGTGACGCATAATGCCGCGCATGCGGCGAAGACGCAGCGGGCGCTGTTTTTGCGCGACGGCGTGCTGCGGTAGGCGGGGCTGGCGGGCATGCGGGGTGAGGGCACCCTGCTATGGCAAGGCAGAGCGCACGCGGGCTGATGCGGGGTGAGCGCACCCCGCCTCCACGCTGTCGCGCAAGGGGACGGTGAACTCGTTTGTTCGCGTGGGGTGAGGGCCGGGCGCTCACCTTCTCGAATGCAGCGAGACGGCGAGCTCGCGCGCGCGACGGTCAGCAATACTTCGGAGGACCGACCATCACTTGCACGAGCTGTGGGTCGGCGTTTTCCAGCACTTTCATCAGCGCGGGGGTGCGTTCGGCGCCCTGGCAGCGGAAGGCGAGGCTGTCGCCACGGGCATACTGCAGTTGCATCAGGTAACGCGTTTTCTGGCCGACGTTGGGCATGCCGCGGTGCCAGGTCTGGTGGTTGAACAAATAGATGTCGCCCGCGCGGCAGAGGATGGGTTCGGCGGGGCGGCCTTCGAAAACGGGACTTTCGCCGGGGCAGAGGCGGCCGGAATAGTGGCTGCCAGGGACGATTTCCGTGGGGCCGTCTTCGACGGCGGTGATGTCGCTGAGCGGCACTTGCACGCTGAGCCAGATGAGAGGAAGGCGGGCGCCGGCGGGCCAGCGCGGGACGTCGGGCGGGAGCGGATGTTCGAGCTTGTTGCAGTCGTCGACGTGCCAGTTGGAGATCGCCTGGCCCGGACCGTTGCGGATGACGTTTTGTCCGCAGAAACGGCATTCGGGGCCGAGGATCGCTTTAACGAGAGAGTAGATAGGTTCGCGGATGAAGAGGCGGGCAAACGCGATGTCGTAATCCTGGGGATTGCGGACGACGAACCACGTGCTGCGGCTTTCGTCGAAGGCGGGGTCGGCCGCGTAGCGATCGGTGATGCTACGGAGGTTGGCGCACTCTTCGGCGCTGAGAACATTGCGAACCACGACGAAACCGTCGCGGTGAAATTGCTGGAGAACGGAGTCGGCTTCAGCCGAGGGCAACGGAGCAGTCTGGGATGAGGACATGGGAAGGGGGTTGGCCGAGGTGGGCGCGCGGCGGGGAACGGAGCGAGCAAAAAAAAACGCGGCTCCTGGGAGGAAGCCGCGCGAGAGGTGGTCAGGAGAAGAAATCGCCTCAGAGGAGGAGCAGGGAAGGGCTTTCCAAGTGCGCCTTGACCGCCGCGAGAAACTTCGCGCCGAGGGCGCCGTCGACGACGCGGTGATCGCAGGAAAGCGTGAGCGCCATGCGCTGGCCGATGACGATGGCATCGCCTTTGACGACGGGTTTTTTCTGCGTGGCGGCGACGGCGAGGATGGCGGCGTTGGGCGGGTTGATGATCGCGGAGAAGCGATCGACGCCCATCATGCCCATGTTGGACACGCAGAAGGTGCTGCCGCTGTATTCGGCGGGCTGAAGTTTTTTGTCCTTGGCGCGCGCGCCGAGGGCCTTGGCTTCGGTGCTGATTTGCATGACCGATTTTTTATCGGTGTCGCGGATGACCGGGGTGATGAGACCATCCTCCACGGCGACAGCGAAGGCGACATGCACGGCGCCGTGATATTTGATGGCGGCCCCATCCCACGACGTGTTGACGGCGGGGACCGCGCGCAACGCGGCGGCGGCGGCCTTGAGGACGAAGTCGTTGACGGAGAGTTTTACGCCGTCTTTCGCGAGGCCGGCGTTGAGTTCGGTGCGTAACGCGAGGAGCGGTTCGGCATCGATTTCGACTTCGACGTAGAAGTGAGGGATCTGCGACTTGGCCTCCACAAGGCGGCGCGCGATGGTGGCGCGCATGTTGGAGGCGGGGACGCTGCGCTCTTCCTGAATGGCGCTCTTGTCGAGCGCACTGCGCCACGGCCAAGCATCGGCGGCCGGACGGGCCGGTTTGCCGGCGGCGGGCGCGGCCGGAGCGGCGGCGGGCGGGTTTTTCTCGGCGGCGAGGATATCGGCGCGCACGATGCGACCGCCGGGGCCGCTGCCTTTGACGCGGGAGAAATCGATCTTCTTTTCCGCAGCCAGTTTTTTGGCGAGCGGGGAGATTTTGATGCGACCGCCGGGAGCGGGGGTGGAGGCGGCTGATTCGGACCGGGGTGAGGGCATCCCGGCTACAGGAGCGGTCGGAGTGGCGGTGGGTTCGGCTTTCGGGGCGGTGTCTTTGGAGGCGGACGCGGGGGATCCGGAGTCGGGCGAGGGCGCGCCGCCCGCTGGAGCGGACGCGGTGTGGGCGGATGGTTCCGTTTTCTGGGCGTCGCCTTTGGGCGCGGGGGCGGCGGGGGCGGCGACCTTTTCGCCGGGTTTGCCGATGGCGCAGAGCGCGGCGCCGATGGGGACTTGCGAGCCGGCGGGCGCGAAGATCTTCAGGAGCGTGCCGTCGTAAAACGACTCAAGCTCCATGGTCGCTTTGTCGGTTTCGACCTCGGCGAGCATGTCGCCGGATTTCACGGCATCGCCCTCTTGCTTCAACCATTTGACCAGCGTGCCCACCGTCATGGTGTCGCTGAGTTTGGGCATCTCGATATTGTCGGCCATGGTGGGAAGAGGTTAACGGAGGACTTCGAGGGCGGCTTTGAGGATGCGCGCGGGATTGGGGAGCTGGTGTTCGCGTTCGAGCGCCGGCGCGTAGATTTGCGGGGCGTCGATCGCGGAGACGCGTTTGATCGGGGCGTCGAGGTCGTCGAACGCTTTTTCCTGAATCAGGTAGCTGATCTGCGCATCGACGCCGCAAAACGGTTTGTTCTCCTCGACGAGGAGGACGCGGTGAGTCTTGCGGACGGATTTGAGAATGGTCTCTTCGTCGAGCGGGCGGATGGAGCGGAGGTCGACGACTTCGGCGGAAATTTTGTGTTCGGCCTGAAGTTGCTCGGCGGCTTTGAGCGAGGTGAGGACGGCGCGGCCGTGGGCGACGATGGTGAGATCGGTGCCGGAGCGCTTGATGTCGGCCAGGCCGATGGGCACGAGGTGTTCGCCGTCGGGGACTTCGCCTTTGTCGTTATAAAGAATGGTGTTCTCCATGAACATGACGGGGTCGTTGTCGCGGATGGCGGACTTGAGGAGGCCCTTGGCATCGGCAGGCGTGGCGGCCACGACGACTTTTACGCCCGGGTGATGGGCGCAGATGTTTTCGGGCGTGTGCGAGTGGGTGGCGCCGACGTTGGTGCCGCCGTTGGCGGGGCCGCGGATGACGATGGGGCAGTGGATCAGGCCGCCGGACATGTAGCGGACGTTGGCGGCGTTGTTCAGAATCTGATCGAAGGCGACGGAGTAGAAGCTCCAGAACATGAGCTCCATCACCGGGCGCAGGCCGAGCATCGAGGCGCCGAGGCCGAGGCCGATGAAGCCGGCTTCGCTGATGGGAGTGTCGAGAATGCGCTTCGAGCCGAAGCGTTCGAGGAGTCCTTCGCTGACCTTGTAGGCGCCATTGAACTGGCCGACCTCTTCACCCATAAGGATGACGTTGGGGTCGCGATCGAGTTCCTCGGCGAGCGCTTGGTTGAGGGCTTCGCGGTAAGTGATGACAGGCATGTCGAAAGGCGGATGACGAACGTTTGGCGGGAGGTCGAGGTGAGCGGCGCTCAGTCGAAGAGCAGGCGGCCCTTGGTGCGTTGATCGGCGGGAGCATCCTGCTCCCAGTAGATGTCTTTGCTGATATCTTCGACCGTTGGCGGCGGGCTGGCGTCGGCGAAGTCGGCGGCGGCGTCGGCTTCGGCGCGGGCCTCGGCATCGATCTTGGCGGCTTTCTCTTCATCGAGGACGCCCTCCGCGATGAGCGACGTTTGGAAGAGTTGAAGGGGATCCTTCGTGCGGCGGTAGTCCTCCACCTCGGATTTGCGGCGGTAAGTCGAATCGGGATCCGAGACAGAGTGGCCGCGGTAGCGATAGGTGCGGATCTCTAGGACGCTCGGGCGGGACTTCTCGTGAGCGAGCTGGATGGCGGCTGCCACCTTGTCGCGGACCTCGTAGAGATCGTGGCCGTTGCAGATGCCCCACGTCATCCCGTAGCCTTCGGCGCGTTTGGCGAGGGATTCGCCGGCGGAGGAGCGGGTCTGGCTGGTGCCCATGGAGTAGCCGTTGTTCTCGATGATGAACACGACCGGGATGTCCCAGAGTGCGGCGAGATTGTAAGCTTCGTGCACGGCGCCTTGATTGACGGCGCCGTCACCCATGAACGCGAGGCAGGCGCCCTTGAGGCCCTTGTATTTCAAGGCAAACGCGATGCCGGTGCCGAGGGGGATCTGGCCGCCGACAATGCCGTGGCCGCCCCAGAAATTCTTGTCGGGCGCGAAATAGTGCATGGAGCCGCCTTTGCCTTTGGAGCAACCGGTGGCTTTGCCGTAGTTTTCGGCCATCATCTCGTTCATCGACATGCCGACGGCGAGGCCGTGGCCGTGGTCGCGGTAGGCAGTGATGAGGTGGTCGTTATCGCCGAGCACGGAAACGCAGCCGGTCGCAACGGCTTCCTGGCCGATGTAGAGATGGAGGAATCCGCCGATTTTCCCCTGTTGGTAGGCGCGAAGGCAGCGTTCTTCGAAGCGGCGGATGCGCACCATCGTGCGGAAAAGCTCAATGCGCGCTTCGGGTTTCAGCTTCGCATTAATGGGGGCTTGAGCCGCGGCGCTGATGGGATTCGCGGCTTCTTCGGCTTTCGCGCCGTCCGCGGCTTTAGGTTCGTTATTCGCTGCTGTTTTTTTGCTCACGGTGGATCGAAAAGAGGGTTCAAGTGTTTGTCGCTGGAAGCATAAATCAAGTGTTTAGCGCGAATCGCGGTGGCGGGCCAAACAGGCGCAGAGGCGGCGCAGCCACCGCATGGCGGAGAGCCGGTCAATCCGCGGGCGTGATCTCCTCCAAGTCGACGCGCACGGGCTGCCCGGGCGCACAATCGGCTCGCAGGGCGACGAAGCGGTCGCGATAGCGGTCGTAGATCGGCCAGAGCGCGGCGCGGTCGGTTTCGGGGATGGGGAGCGTCTCAATCGCCGCGCGTGAAAAGAAGCCGAACCGGCCCTCGGAAATATCGGGCGGCAGCGCAGACACCGGGCGGCGGCAGCGGAAGAGAAACATCAGCCAGTGCGTTTTCCCTTCGTAAGCCTTCTCGGCGATCATCGCGAACAGGTGCAAGTCGGCCGTCGTGATCGCGAAACCGGTTTCCTCAAACGTCTCCCGGACGGCGCATTCGAACGGCGATTCGCCGAGAGCGGTTTCAAGTTTCCCACCGATGGGGCTCCAGATGCCGAGATTGGGCGGTTTGGCGCGCAGGAGGAGGAGGTGTTCGCCGGCGGCGTTTTCGAGAAAGACGAGGACGGCGATTTTGTAGTCGAGAGGAGCGGTCATCCGGAAGCGGTTTTGAGCGAGTGAATGAGGCGCTCATATTCGCGGTAAGCGCCAATTAAAAACCACATAATACGTGCATCGTCGCCAGCGGCGGTCGTGCGCATGCGCAGGCGGCGTGAAATTACTCGCGCCGCGAGTCGGGCGGCGGAGGGCAACGCGAGTCGTCGGCGAATGCCCGGTGCGGGACCGGAGAATTTCCGGGGTTAGGGCTTGCGGCCTCTGCGCGCGCGTCGTGCCATAACGGCCCAGCTTTCCCCCCTGATGCGTTTCTCCCGTTCGTTCGTGGTCGACTGTGGCGCGAGCCATGTCGCTTGTTGTAAGTTCACAACGAGCGGCCGTGGCGGCCTGAGGGTCGCCGCATTTTCGCAGGTTAGGCATCTTGCCGATCCGGCGGCGGATGTAGGGTGGGCGGATGGCGTCGTCGAAGCGGTGGCGACGGCGCGCGCGGCGGGCTGGGGAACGCAGTGCACGCTCGTGCTGCCGGGCCATCTGGCGTTGACGAAGTTCGGGAAGACGGCGTCCGTCGCGCCGGCCAAGCGCGAGCGGATCATCGCGTTCGAAGCGGCGCAAAATATTCCTTATCCGCTCGAAGACGTGGTGTGGGATCATCTGGAAACGGCGGACGACGGCCTCGACGTGGAGTTCATGCTCGCGGCGGCGAAGCGGGATTTGGTGGAGGATTTGTGCGCGCGAGTAGAGGCGGCGGGCGTGGCGGTGACGCGCGTGCTGCCTGCCAGCCTGGCGCTGCGGCGAGCCTTGGCGCACAACTACGAGCCCGTCGAAAGCCCGGCGGTCGTGGTCGATGTGGGCGCGCGTTCCTCGCACGTGTTGCTGGTTGAGCCGGGCGGGCGATTTGCGCTGCGGACGTTTACGCTCGGCGGCAACACCCTCACGCAAGCGATCGCCGACGAGCTGCGACTCGATTTTGCGCATGCGGAAGCGTTGAAGCTGCAAGTGCTCGGCGCGCCGAGTGGCACCTCCGTGCCGGCCGCGGCGCGGGCGGCGGTCGAACGCGCCGCGGCGGCGTTTGCGGCGCGTTTGCAGGCGGAGGTGATGCGCTCGATGGCGAACTTCACGCGGCAGGGTGGCACGGCAGCCACGCGACTCTATCTTGCGGGCGGCGGCGCGGCGTTTCCCGTGGCGCGGGAGGCGATTGCGGCGGGCATGGGCGTGCCGGTGGAGCGTTACGACGCGTGGCGTCACGTTACGTTCGCGACGGCCGCTGAAGGTGAAGCGGAAGCAACGTCGGCGGCGGCGCAACTCGTGGGTGCGGCGGTGCCCGTAACGGGCGCGGCGGCGGCATTCAATCTCGTGCCGCCGGCTCTGGCGGCGCGCGGATCGGAGCGGCGGCGGCAGTGGCAGTGGCTCGCGGCGGCGGCGCTCGTGATCGTTTCGTTGACCGGACCGGCGTGGTATTTTCAACGGCGCGCGCGCGCGGCCGACGCGGAGTCGCGCCGGCTGACGGCACAGTTGCAACCGGTGCGGCGGGCGCGGGCGCACAACGAGGCGATCCTCGCGCAACTCGCGGAAACGGAGAAGCAGAGCGCGGCGTTGAGCCGGGTGTTTGCCACGCGCGCGAACTGGCTGGCGTTCTTCGGCGATTTGCAGAGCCGCCTGGTGAAGGTGGAGGATGTGTGGCTGGAGAAAATGCAGGACGGGCCGCCGGTCGCAGGCGGGCCGGCGCCGGCGGAGGGAGCGGCGCCGCCGCCGCGGCGGTTGACGTTGAGCGGGCGTTTGCTCGACCGGCAGAATCCGGTGTCGCAGGTGAGCCGCGATTCCTACGAACACGTGCGCGCGTTGCTGGCGGATTTGCGTGGATCGCGATTCGTGGCGGCGGTGGAAAACGAGCGCTTCGACAACACGCAGCCGGGCATCCTGCGCTTCGACTGCACTCTCGTGATCAACCCGCAGCATCCGCTCTGACGATGGCGGCCGCGCGATTACATCCGTTGATGACCACGGCGTTTGTCGTGCTGGGGCTGGCGGCGGTCGGCGCGGGCTGGAGCCTGCATCTGCGGGTGAAAGCGGCGCAGACGGCGGAGAAGAAACGCGACCGCTTGCGCAGCGAATGGGCGTCGGCGCGCGCGGCGATGCCGGCACCGACGGAGGCCACGGGCGCGGAGCTGGAAGCGCAACTGGCGCGCGCGCAGCAGCGGTTGGCGCACATGCGCACGAGTCTGGCCGGGCGCGGCGCGGCGGCGCAGCAATGGCAGGCGGCGGCGAAGCCGACCACGCGCACGGCGGCGTATTTCGAGCTGGCGGCGTTTGTCGAACGGATGCGCAACCGCGCGCGGGAAAAAGGCGTGCGTCTGCGGCCCGATGAACAATTCGGTTTCGCCACGCACGCGCACGAAGGGCCCGACGAAACGGTTGCACCGATCGTCACGCGGCAGCGGTTGATCGCGGAGTTTTTGCTGACGACGTTGATCGACGGACAGGCGCAGCAGATCGTGTCGGTGCAGCGCGAACGGCCGGTCGCGCCGGGCGCTGATGCGACGGCGGCGCGCAACGATCGTGCGGGCGTGGCGGCGGATTTTTTCGAGCTCGATCCGGCGTGGTCGGCGCGTGTGCCGGGGTTCGTGGATACCCTCGCGATGCGCGTGGTGTTCGTGGGCGAGACGGATGGGTTGCGCAATCTGCTGAATCAACTCGGCGCGGGCGAACTGCCGCTCGTGGTGCGTGCGGTCGAGGCGGCGCCCGTGGACGCGCCCGGCGCGGCGGGGCCGGCGGCGGCGAGTAACGCCCCGCTCGTGGCGCGCCGGCCCACGCGGTTTACGGTCACGGTGGAGTGGGTGGAGCTCGCACCGGCGGCGCCGGCGAAAACGTGATGAAGCCGCTCGAACCCAGCACCAGCGCCCTCGTGATCGCCGCCTTGCTCGCGGCGGGCTCGTTGGGGTGGAGCGCGTGGAGCCTTCACCGTTTGCAACCGCGTCCGATCGCGCCACTCACGGCATCCGCCGGGGAAACGCCTCCGGTCGCTGAAGCGAAGCCCGACGACGAAAAAGTGGCGATGTGGGCACCGCCGCCCGCGCAATCGCACGGCGGGGCGTGGGTCTACGACGTTTTTTCACCGCCAGAAATTTTTTATGATGCGGCGACGAAGCAATTCACCGTGACGCCGCCCGTGTTGCACCGGCCGAGCGCCGGGCTCGGCGGGTTGGCGGGCCTCGAGCTGGCCGGGGTGGCGCGTGAGCTTTATCGTTTCCAACTGGTCGGATTCATCGGGCGCGAGGGGGATTGGCGCGGGACGTTTGAGGATCGTTTGACGGGCGAGACGTTTCTCGGGCAGGAGGGGCGCGCGCTCGCGCAAACGGGACTGACGGTGCGTTTGCTCGAGGTGCGGCGCGTGCAAGTCGATTTGCCGGACAGCATGAGCACCACGCAGCGCGTCGCCACGGCGGTGCTGCACGACGATCGCACGGGCGAGGAGACTGAGCTCAACTCCGCGGCGCCGCGTTATACGGAATCATTGGTGGCATCGGTCATCACTGCGGATGGGGCGCATCACGATTTGCGGCGCGGCGACGATCTGCCGGTCGGCGAAGAAATTTTCCATGTCGCGGCGGTGCGCCTCGATCCGCCCGCCATCGAGCTGGTTGCCGATGCCGCCGCGGATGGCCGGGCGCCCGAACATCACACGCTCGCTCTCAAGTCTGCCCCGCCGGTTCCGACGGCGTCCTCTTCCACTTCTGTTACCCCATGAAATCCGTATTCGCGCTGTGTTCGCCCCGTGTCGCTGCCGTGCTTTTAACTTTCGCGATCGGCGTGACGTCCGAAGTGCGGGCGGGCGCGACGCAAGCGACGCCGGAGGCGAAAATGCAACTGATGGCGGATGCTCTCCACGCGCGCGCCCAAGGTGATTTGCTGACGGCGCGCGGCGCGCTCGAGCAGCTCGTGCGACTCGGGGACCGCGATCCGGCGGTGGCGCGTCTGCTGGCGGAAGTGAATGCGCAGTTGGCGGCCAACGCGACGAGCGTGGAACCGCTGGCGATCAAGGTGGCGGTGGACCAAGCTCCCGTGCAGGGCGACGACGGCGAGACGTTGATGCAGGCGGAAACGCAGCGTTTGAAGCGCGCGATCGCGACGGCCCGCACGGCGCGCGGGCAGGCGGCGGAATCGTTCGCGCAGGGCAACTATCTCGCGGCGGTGACGACGCTGGACGCCGCACTCGCGTCGCTACCGGTGAATCCGTTGACGCAGGATCTGGTCGGAGAATTGCGCCGGGCGCGCGATGAAGCGGCGGCGGCGGCGGCGCAGCCCGTGCCGGCGCCGGTGGCGGCGGACGATCCGCGGCACGACGAGGCGGTCGCGCTCGCGGCGCGCGGCCGGGCGCAATATCTCGCCGGCGAATCGTCCACGGCGGCGGTGACGTTGCACGCAGCCTTGGAGCGCGATCCGAACAACGCCGAGGCGCGGCAGTTGCTCGCCCGCATCGCGCGCGATCGCGAAGGTTCGGTGCGCAACCGCGAGACGAGCCGTGCGCAGCTGCTCGACGAAGTGAACAAGAGCTGGCGGCGGCCGGAGGTGTTTCAAGAGCGCACGCGCGGGACGGCGGCGGCGGAGAGCCTGGCGCCGGTGATGCAGAAGTTGAACGCGATCGTGCTGCCGAATGTGAACTTTACGCGGGTGGAGCTGGGCCGGGTGCTGAACGCGTTGAGCGCGGCGTCGGAGGAATTCGATCCGGCGGCGGGGCCGATGAAGGGCGTCAACATCGTGCTGCTCGACCCGAGCAACAAGAATCCGCTGATCTCACTTTCGTTGCGCAACACGACGTTGAAGCGGGTGCTCGACTTCGCGACGGAGGCGGCGGGTTACCAGTATGAAGTGCAGTCCGATGCGGTCGTGGTGCGGCCGGGTGGGGAGACGAGCACGCTGGACACAGCGATCTTCCCGGTGACGCGGGCCACGGTGCTGCGGATGAGCGGTGTCGCTAGCGTGAACACCCCGGATGCGTCGGCGACGACGAAGCCGGCGGACCCGTTGTCGTCGGCGGGCGCGAACAACGAGGCGGCGGGCGGCGAAGCGGTCGCGATGAAGGCGTTTCTGCAGCAGGCGGGCGTGAATTTCGAGGAAACGAAAGGCAGCAGCCTCGCCTATGACGGGTCCGCGATGATCGTGACGCAGACGCCGCGCAACATCGAACGCATCCGCAACATTCTGGCGCGGTATAACGACGTGCGGCAGGTGGAAATCGAGGCCAAGTTCATGGAAGTACAGGAGGGGGCGCTGGATGAACTCGGGGTGCAGTGGAACGTCTCGCGGCGCGGCCTGCCTCAGTTCGACACGACAACCGGTGCGCCGATTTTGAACAGCAGCGGACAGCAGGTCACGGTGCCGCAGGAGGTTTACAGTACAAGCGGAGTAAACCGTACACTGCCATTTGCGTTTCCTTCGCAGCAATCAAGCAACGGAGGAATCACGATTAATTCGCAGCAGATTACGACGAATGCACCGCCGAACATTCCGGGCAGCGTGTCGCTGGCCAGCGGCGCGGCGGCACTGGCGAGCATTACGGGCATGATTGGCGAGTTCGATGTCAACGCGGTGGTTCGCGCGCTGGCGCAAAAGCAGGGCACGGATTTGTTGAGCGCGCCGAAGGTGACGGTGCTATCGGGAAGCGTGGCCAATATTACGGTGGCGCAGGAATTGCGTTATCCAACGAGCTTCGGGCAGACGCAAAGCCAAGTGGGCACTGGCAGTGCGAGCGGCGGAGGCTCGGCAGGCGTCGCGATCACCGCGGGCACGCCGCAGAATTTCGAAAAGCGCAACGTCGGCGTGGAGTTGAAAGTCACGCCGACTGTCGAGGAGGACGATTACAGCATCAGCCTCGACTTGAATCCGAAGGTGACGGAGTTCGACGGCTTCGTGGAATACGGCGGCCCGAGTGTGGCGATCTCGCAGGGCAACACGGTTACGGTGCCGTCGGGCTTTTATCAGCCAATTTTCTCGGTGCGGGACATTTCGACGAAAGTGACCATCTGGGATGGCGCGACGTTGATCATGGGCGGGCTGACGCGCGAGGAAGTGAAAAAGGTGAACGACAAAGTGCCGTTGCTCGGAGACCTGCCGCTGCTCGGACGGCTTTTCAAGTCGAAGGGTGAAAGCGCCCAGAAGCGGAATCTACTGATCTTCGTGACGGCGAATTTGGTGAGTCCGGGCGGTTCGTTGAAAAAGCAGGAACTGCGGGATGTGGCACCGAGCGCACTGTTTCAGAATCCATCGGTCGTGACGCCGCAGGGCGCCGATCCACGAGTGAATGGCACGAAATGACGCGGAAAGTCCCCGACGATGAAAACAAATTCCTCCGGTCTTAAACTCCCCGCATGGACCGCGGTACTGGTTTTGGCGATCGCCTGCCAAGTGGCACGGGCGGGGTCAGTGACTCTCACTTCCGTGGATACCACGTTGAATTCGGAGTCGCGGAACACGCTGGTCGAGGCTGAGAGCAAATATGAACACGACCTTGCTTCCGCCAGCCCCATCACCGTGCATTTCGATTGGGAGAACGCGAGCGGGACAACAAGTTTTGAGCTGCTGGAAAACGGCATCCGACGGGCGAGAATTTCAGCCGCCCAGCCGTTCGGTAGTGGTTCGCTGAGTTACACGCCCAAGCTACCAGGAGTGGTCCAGCTAACGGTCAAAATGGTGAGTGAAGGGTCCACGGTGGCCTCGTCGGAAACACTCAACGTGCGGATTTATGGGACGGCGATGGATCCCGCACTCGATGATGAAGCGTTGCCGTACACGTCAGCGATTTACCTCCACGCCGATGCCTTGGTGAAAAGCGACACGGTGGCGAAAACGGAGTTCTGGGCTGCAGTGGACCGCAGGCATACGGGAGCCCCGATTGGGGGCAGTTTCACGTTGACCCTGAACGGAGAGACGACGGCGGCAATTCCTGCGGATGCAGACGAGACAGCGGTGCAACAGGCCCTGGAGAACGTGCCGTCCGTGGGCGCAGGCAACGTGGTCGTAGCAAAAATGTCGCCTCCGACATCGCTGCCGGGTTCGAAATTCCGCACCTTCATCGTCCAATTTCGAGGCTCGCTGGCGCATACTCCTCGCACCCTCATGACTGGGGATGGTAGCAATCTAAGCTACGAGTTGGCGCCGGCTGGGACCGTGCAGACTTTAAGCGTCTATCGCGTTCAGGCCGGATCGGCGACGCCGACGGAATTGAACGAGGTGCAGGTCGTGTGTCTGGTCGGTGAGCAGGGCCTAATTACGACCGATTCCAATGCGCCCTACGCGCTTCTTTGGTCGCCCGAAACGACGTTGAACGATGCATCCTTTCCTTTTCGCTCTGACAGCAGCGTGGAGATTTTCGCACGGGCGATTACCGCGAAAGGAGCGGTCTCCGCCAGTGACCCGATAGCGATTTACGCGATTCCAGCCATTCCTTCACCCCAAGGAGTTCTCACCGTCGAAATCAACGCGAGTAATCTGCAGGAATTGCCCGGGAACAACCGTATCGTCGCGGCGACGACGCCAGTGAAATTGACCGCCGAAGCGAAGGATGCGGCCGGCATCGGACGCATCGTGCAATCGGTGCAGTTTTTCCTCGACGGCGTAGCGCTGGCGCCGGTTTCGGCGGCGTTTCCTTATCAGGCCGATTGGACGCCCAAGATTGCGGGCACCTATGTGCTCACCGCCATTGCCATCGACGATAAAAACAACCGGATCGTGTCGGCTCCGATGTTTATCAATGTGACAGACAACCGGCCCTATGTGCGGATCGTTAATCCCATGGCCGCGGCTGGCAGTCCGCTCACGATTCCGTCGGGCGCGGAGATTACGTTTACCGCGATCACGGCCGGCGCCACGGGCGATCCCGCCACGACCGGAGTCATATTTTCCGTCGACGGCCAACCGATCAACGGAACCGGGGCAGGAGGGATATTCACGGCCACGTGGTCTCCCGCAAACATCGGAGCGACGCCCAAAAGCTATCAGATATCGGCGAGTGTCTCAGATTCCAACTCCACCACCAATATATCTGACACGGCGTTCGTCACCGTTCTGCCACAAACGTTTGTTGGAGCTTCTCCCTCCGTTTCCGTCCAATTTCCGACAGCGGGAGGAATTACCTCGAATTCATTGGTGAACCTTGCTGCGTTCGCCAACGACAGCGACGGGGAAGTCGTGGCGGTGAGGTTTTATGCAAATGGAGTTCCGCTCGGCTTCGCTACGAGAGATCAGCAGAGCAGTAGCTGGCGGCTAGCCTATCAGGTGGGGCGATATGGCCTAGGAGATTATTCGATCGTCGCTCAAGCGATCGACAACGTCGGTAATTCTAAGGTCTCGTCGCCCGCTGTGCGAGTCACTGTGACCGAGTCCACGGCTGTCGCGCCGACGGTTATGTTGGCGGCGAGTACCCGCGAAGTAACGCAAGGCGGCAGCGTAGTGCTGAGTGCAACGGCGGCTGTCGCGGGGACGGTCGCGCAGGTGGAGTATTTCGCCAATGGCATCTCGCTTGGGGTGATGTTGTCCGCCGGACCGATGACTTGGACGCCCTCCACGCCGGCAAACTATTCGGTCTACGCGGTCGTTACAGATCAGAGCGGGAATGTGGCAGTGTCTCCAGCCGTAACGGTGTCAGTGCAGGCGGGCTATTCGGTTGCAACCAACGAGGCGTTTGTCTCCCAAACCTATCAGGACTTGGTGGGGCGGGTGCCGACGAGCGCGGAACTCGCCGCGGCGGCGCAGATTTCGGGCGGGACGCTTACGCGGGCGCAGTTCGTCGCGAACGTGGTGAGCGGGGGAGGTTTTGCCTACACTTTTCAGGCGACCCTCGCGTATCGCGCGGTCATCGGCGACTGGCCGGGCTACTCCGACTACTTGGCCGGAGCGGCGGCCTTAAGCACCGGCACGACGCTGGCCGATTTCACCGGGACGCTGCTCTCTTCAGCCGCCTATCTCGCGCGGAATGGCTCACTGCCGGATCTTACGACGGTGACCAGCGGGCAGTATGCGCGCGTGTCGGCGTTTGCCTCCCAGCTTTACCAACGCACTTACGGGCGGGCTCCCACATTGATCGAGGTGCAGGCGTTTTTGAGCGATATCAACACCCTCGGGGTGAACGCCGCCGTCGCCAACTTTCTTACGACCAAGTTTATCACGCAGAGCGATGCCGGAGTAACGGCGCGGGTGCGCGCGGCTGCACTGGTCGCGGGTTTGTGGCGGGAGGGTGCTTCCGACGCGCAGGTGGCAGCGTTAAGCAGCGGGTCGACGACGGCCGCCGCCGACAGTGCGCTGGCCAACGCAATTTACACCGCGCGGTTCTTCACGGTGAGTGTGTTTCCCGCCAGTGCGGCGATTGCGCCCGGAGGGGGCTTGATCCTAACCGCAGAGGTGAGTGGTGCGTCATCCTTTTCGTATCAATGGTATCGCAACGGCGTGCCTTTGGCCGGAGCCGTGCAACCGGCGCTCTCCTTAAGCGCGATGAGTGCGGCCCAGACTGGAAATTACCATGTGGTGGTGGCCAATCAGGAGCTGTCAGTGGCGAGTGCGGCAGTGCGCGTGACGATGGGCGGCACCGCATCGCGGCTGGCAAATATCTCGACCCGCGGCCGGGTGGCAGCGGGTGACCAAGTGATGATTGTCGGGTTCGTGGTATCCGGCGGCACCGCCAAGCCGATGTTGGTGCGGGCGGCGGGGCCGGCGCTGGCGAGCGCGGCGGGGCTGGCGGGGACGCTCAGCGCGTCGCAACTCGAGTTGCGGACGGGAAACACGTTGCTCGGCGCCAACCAACGCTGGGGCGAAAACGCCAATCTGTCCGCGTTGGTGACGGCCAGCACGGTAACGGGGGCGTTCGCGTTTGCCGGGGGCAGTGCGGATTCCGCGTTGCTGCAAACGCTCGACGCCGGCGTTTACACCGGTGTGGCGGGCGGCGTGAACGGTGAGAGCGGGCTCGCGCTGGTCGAGGTGTACGACGGCGACATCGCGAACGGCGGGCGCGTGATGAATTTATCGACGAGGGGCTTTGTCGGAGGGGGCGCGCAGCAGTTGATCGCAGGCTTTGTTGTGACTGGAGCCGCCGCGAAGCAGGTGTTGATCCGGGCGGTGGGACCGGGGCTGGCGGTGGCGGGCGGTTTCGTGAACGGGATGGTGCGCGATCCGCGCTTGGAGCTGGTGGCGGTGTCGGGGCTGCCGTTGCGGACCAACGACGATTGGGGAAGTGCACCGGAGGCGGCGTTGATGCCGGCGGCGGCGGCGCGGGTGGGGGCATTTCCGCTCGCGACGGGGAGCGCGGATGCGGCACTCATCGCCAATCTCGCGCCGGGCGTTTACACGGTGCTGGTAAGTGGAGCCTCGGCGAGCGACACGGGACTCGCGTTGGTGGAGGTGTATGATCTGGATCCGTGAGGGGATGTCCGCGGGAGGTTGGCACTGTTGGCGACAGACCGAAGTGCTCTGCGCCAAGGGCTCGACCGGCTCTCGATGATACGTCCCCGCTTGGCTGAAAGCAGCCGAGGACGAGAAAGATTGCCGATGCCGGTCGCCGGGCTCGATGCGGAGGCGGTGGACGGGGCTCCTGTGCGCCTACACGCGAGCGGGACTTTGGGGCGAGTGTTTACTTGTCACGCGCGGAGCGGGGTTCATTTACGTGTCGGATGAAATACATCTTCGTGACGGGCGGAGTGGTTTCGTCGCTGGGGAAAGGCCTCACAGCGGCGTCGTTGGGTGCGCTGCTGGAGCTGCGCGGCCTGACCGTCCGCATCCAGAAGTTCGACCCTTATCTCAACGTCGATCCCGGCACGATGAGCCCGTTTCAACATGGCGAGGTCTATGTCCTCGAAGATGGCGCGGAGACCGACCTCGATCTCGGTCATTACGAACGGTTTACCAGCGGCAAGTTGTCCAAGGTGAACAGCCTGTCGTCGGGTCAGATTTACGAGAGCGTCATTCAGAAAGAGCGGCGGGGCGATTACCTGGGCAAGACGGTGCAGGTGATCCCGCACGTGACGAACGAGATCAAGCAGCGCATTTATTCCGCGGGGAAGGACGTCGACGTGCTGATCACTGAGATCGGTGGCACGACGGGCGACATCGAGGGCCTGCCGTTTCTGGAGGCGATGCGGCAGTTCGCGCTCGAGGTGGGGGTGCACGACGTGATCTTCATTCACGTAACGCTGGTGCCATTTCTCAAGGCGGCGGGGGAGTTGAAGACGAAGCCGACGCAGCAATCGGTGGCGAAGTTGCGCGAGATCGGCATTCAGCCGCACGCGTTGGTGTGTCGCACGGATCATCCGCTCGATGCGGATTTGCGGGAAAAGCTTTCGATGTTCTGCAACGTGCCGGTGAAGGCGGTCATCGAGTGCGCCGACGTGGCCAACTCGATTTACGAGCTGCCGCTCGCGTTGCAAAAAGAGAAACTCGACGAGCTGGTGATCGAGTTGTTCGGTTTGAAACTGCCGCCGCCGAAGGAGAATATCTGGGTGGAGATCGTGCGCCGCTTGCTGAGCCCGAAGCACGAGGTGACGATCGGCGTGGTGGGCAAATACATCGAGCTGCAGGATGCGTATAAATCCGTTTACGAGTCGGTGACGCACGCGGGCATCGCGAACAACTGCAAGGTGAACATCCGCCGCATCGACGCGGAGGATTTGGAAAAGAAGAACGGCCTCACGGCGCTGAAGGATCTCGACGGCATTCTGGTGCCGGGCGGCTTTGGCGATCGTGGCACGGAAGGCAAGATCGCAGCGGCGAAGTATGCGCGGGAAAAGAAGATCCCTTATTACGGTTTGTGCCTGGGGTTGCAGATCGCGGTGATCGAGTTCGCGCGCGATGTGTTGAAGATGCCCGGCGCGAACAGCACGGAATTTGAACCGGCGGCGGCGGATCCGGTGATCAACATGATGGAGGAGCAGAAGGCCGTCACCGACAAGGGCGCGACGATGCGACTTGGGAGCTACGAATGCGCACTCACGCCGGGGACGCTGGCGGCGAAAGCTTACGGCAAGCCGAGCGTGCGCGAGCGGCACCGGCATCGCTTCGAGGTCAATAACGCCTACGTGGAACCGTTGAAGGCCGCCGGGATGGTGGTGAGTGGCGTGAACCCGAAACGAAACCTCGTGGAGATCATCGAGCTGAAGGATCACCCGTGGTTTCTAGCGGTGCAGTTTCACCCGGAGTTTCAATCCAAGCCGAACCAGGCGCATCCCTTGTTCGCGGCCTTCATCGGGGCCGCAATAAAGCAGGCGAAGCTGGTAAAATGAATAAACTCTTTCACGTTGAAGACAGCATGATTTTCACCCCGTCACGCCTGCTGGTCATCGCCGGTCCCTGCTCGTTGGAAAGTGAAGCGGTGTGCCGGTCGGTGGCAGAGGCGCTGGTGAAACTGCGACTGCAATGGCCGGAGCTGAACCTCGTGTTCAAGGGGTCGTTCGACAAAGCGAACCGCACGTCGATGAGCGGGGCGCGCGGCACGGGTTTGCACGAAGGGCTGGGGTTGCTGCAGAAAGTGCGCCGCGATTACGGGTTTCCGGTGCTGACGGACGTGCACGAGCGCCAGCAAATCGCGTCTGTCGCGGATATTTGCGATATCCTGCAGATCCCGGCGTTTCTGTGCCGGCAGACGGATTTGCTGCTGGCGGCGGCGGCGACGCGGCGGTGCGTGAATGTGAAGAAAGGGCAGTTTCTTTCGCCGCAGGAGATGGCGTTTGTGACGGGCAAACTGAAGCAGGGCGGCGCGAAGGAAATTTGGCAGACGGAGCGCGGCACGACATTCGGCTATCAGAACCTCGTCGTGGACATGCGCAGCTTCGCCATCATGCGGCAGACGGGTTATCC
The DNA here is from genome assembly GCF_019464535.1 of Horticoccus luteus. Taxonomy (GTDB): domain Bacteria; phylum Verrucomicrobiota; class Verrucomicrobiia; order Opitutales; family Opitutaceae; genus Horticoccus; species Horticoccus luteus. The sequence continues at coordinate 1,286,844 of NZ_CP080507.1, forward strand.
GACGGTGTTTGATGCGACGCACAGTGTGCAGCTGCCGGGTGCCGCGGGCGGCAAGAGTGGCGGGCAGCGGGAGTTCGTCGGGCCGCTGGCGCAAGCGGCGGTGGCGGCGGGAGCGGAGGGCCTTTTTATCGAGACGCATCCGGACCCCGACAACGCGATCAGCGACGGGCCGAACATGGTGGCGCTGGCTGATCTGCCGGCGTTGCTGGAGCGATGCCTCGCGGTGTGGCGCGCCGTGGGCGGCGGCAAGGCGAAGGCGGCGGAATAGCGAAACGCGCGAACTCGCGCGGTGAAGGACGCGCCTGCGAATCAGGCAGCGACAAAAAGCCGCCCGGGGCGGGGCGGCTTGGAGAAATGTGAAACGGCGGGCGGTCGCTCAGGCGGTGGCGGTGAAGTTCTTTTCCGCGGCGTCCCAATCGACGACGTTCCAGAAGGCGCCGATGTAGTCGGGGCGGCGGTTCTGGTAGTTGAGGTAGTAGGCGTGCTCCCAGACATCGAGGCCGATGATGGGTTTGCCTTCGAGGCCGGCGACGGTTTTGCCCATCAGCGGACTGTCTTGGTTGGCCGTGGAGCCGACGCTGAGTTTGCCGCCGTTGCTGACGAGCCAGGCCCAGCCGGAGCCGAACCGCGTGGCGGCGGCTTTGGCGAACTCTTCCTTGAATTTATCGAAGGAGCCGAACGTGCTGTTGATCGCTTCGGCGAGTTTGCCCTTCGGCGCGCCGCCCTTGCCGGGACCGAGGATGGTCCAGAAAAACGAGTGGTTGGAATGGCCGCCCGCGTTGTTGCGGACGCCGCCGCGGATGTTTTCGGGGACTTGGCTGAGGTCGGCGATGAGCGCGTTGACGTCTTTCGCGGCGAGGGTCGGATGATCCTTGAGGAGGTTGTTGGCGTTGGTGATGTAGGCCTGATGATGCTTCGTATAATGGATTTCCATCGTCTTCGCATCGATGTGCGGAGCGAGAGCGTCGTAGGCGTAGGGCAGTTTCGGGAGTTCGTAGGCCATGATTGTGAGTGGTTGAATTAAACCAGAGAGAAGAGCGAACGTGCAGCGGGCACCCGGCTCCGTCAACCCCCGGACGCAGAAAGACAAGCGCAGCGGATCAAACGTCGGGAGCGTCGCGCTTGGCGCGGAAGAATGCCTGCAGGAGAGTGCGACACTCGTCCTCAAGGACACCGCCGGCGGTGAGCTCAAGGTGATGGTTGACGCGCGGAAGATCGTTGAGATTGGTGGCGCCGCCGAGGCAGCCCATTTTGGGATCTGGGACGGCGTAGCAGACGCGTTTCACGCGCGACATGAGCATCGCGCCGGAGCACATGGGGCAGGGCTCCTTGGTGACGTAAACGGTGGCGCCTTCGAGGCGCCAGTCGCCGAGATGAGCGGCGGCCTGAGTGACGGCGAGCATCTCGGCGTGGGCGGTGGGATCGTGCGCGCCCTCGACGGTGTTGTGCGCGGAGGCGACCACTTCGCCGCCGATTTCGATGACGGCGCCGATGGGGACTTCGTCGAGCCGCCAAGCGTCGATGGCTTGGTTGTAAGCGAGGCTCATGAAGAAGGTGTCGTCGCGTCGGAGTTGGGACGGAAAACGTTTATCGAACGGACACGGAGGCGGGGGCGGAGGCGACGAGACCATGGGTGCGAACAGGGAAAACCTTGACTAAAGAGCGGCGTTTCGGCCTTACAAGGGCACTTTTATCTCCACCACTGCGCATGAATCAACCTACCCGCGGCTCTGCCGTTCTCTGAGTTTATATGTCTGACGGCAAATCGATCGAAGTTGAAGGCAAAGTGATGGCGGTGCTTCCGGGCACCATGTTCAAAGTGGAGTTGGCGAACGGGCACGTGGTGCTCGCGCACATTTCCGGGAAGTTGCGGAAGAACTTCATCAAGATCGCCGCGGGCGACACGGTGAAGATGGAGATGAGTCCTTACGATCACGAGAAGGCGCGCATCACGTTTCGGATGAAGGAGCAGAATCCCTTCAATCCGGGCCCGCGGCGCCGGCGTTACTGAGGCGCGGGGCGATGAATCGCCGGGCAGAGGCGCGGCAAGACGAGAGCCGAGCACCGGCGGCGTTTGCGGAGGACACGCAGGCGTTTCTCAATTTTTTATCGCTGGAGCGCGGCCTCTCGCCCAACACGCGCGCGGGTTATCGCAACGATCTCGATCAGTGCGCGGTGTTTCTTGCGCGGCGCGGGGCGAGCGATTGGCGGCAGGTGCCGCCGGGAGACGTCGAGGCGTGGATCCATTCGCTCGGCGCAGGCTATGCGGCGAGCAGTCTCGCGCGGAAGCTGACGGCGCTGCGCATGCTGGCGAGGTATCTCGTGAGCGAGAAGTGGCGCGCGGATAATTTCACGGCGTTGCTCTCGGCGCCGAAGCTGGCGCGGCGAATTCCGTCGACGCTCACGGGCGATGAAGTGTCGCGTTTACTGGCGGCGCCCGTGGCGGGAGACGCGCGTGGGTTGCGCGACCGCGCGATTCTGGAATTGTTTTATTCGAGCGGACTGCGGGTGTCGGAGCTCGCGGCGGTGACGATCCAGCAGGTGGACTGGGAAAATGGTTTCTTGCGCGTCTTTGGCAAAGGATCGAAGGAGCGCGTGGTGCCGATGGGCGGAAAGGCGAGCGACGCGATCCGGGTGTATCTGGAAGCGGGCCGGCCGGCGCTGGTGAAGGCGCGCACGGGGAGTCAGCTTTTTCTCAACAAGAATGGCACGGCGCTTTCCCGCGTGGCGTTGTGGATGCTGGTGAAAAAATACGCGGAACGGGCGGGCATCACGAAGAAGGTGAAGCCGCACGGGCTGCGCCATTCGTTCGCCACGCACCTGCTCGGCGGCGGCGCGGATTTGCGCGCGATCCAGGAAATGCTCGGTCACGCGAACATCGCGACGACGCAGATCTACACGGCGGTGGAGCAAAAGCGGTTGCTCGCGCATCACGCAAAGTTTCACCCGCGCAATCGCGCGGGTTGAGCGGCGCGACGTGATGACGTCGAAGCTCCTCCAGCGAAGGAGGAGCGTTCTGGGGCGAGGGCGTGCGCTCCCCGGACCACGAGCCGCGGTTCCGCGAAGTTGCCGGACTATGGAACCACCGGACCCAGAGGTTCGGCGGGCAACCGCGTCACCGTTTCGCAAATGCGGGCTTCCGGTGGGGCGGTAGAATGCGTAAAGCTCGACGCATGACCGAACAGCAGACGCATGAGGACAACGTCCGCGCGAGCGCGGAGAAAATTCGCGCGGCGGCAGGCACCCTCGCGCCGAAACTCGCCCTCGTGCTGGGCTCGGGGTTGGGCGGACTGGCGGCGAGGGTCGAGGCGGCGGTGTCGATTCCGTATCGCGAACTGCCAGGCTTCCCCGTGCCGACGGTGGCGGGGCACGCAGGCACGCTCTCGATCGGCCGACTCAATGGGGTGCCGGTCATCGTGCTCAACGGGCGGAAGCATTTCTACGAGACGAACGATCCGTATCCGTTGCGCACGATGGTGCGGGCGGTGAAGGCGGCGGGGGCGGAGACGCTTTTTCTATCCAATGCGGCCGGCAGCCTGCGCGCTCACATCAAGGTGAGCGAACTCATGCTCATCACGGATCACATCAATTTTCTCGGACTCAATCCGCTCACGGGGCCGAATGATGAAGCGTTTGGTCCGCGGTTCACACCGGTGACGGACGCGTGGGATCCTGAACTCGCCGCGCGCGTGAAGGCGGTGGCGTGTGAGCAGGGGATCACGTTGCACGAGGGCGTCTATGTGGCGTTTCGCGGGCCGACGTTTGAGACGCCCGCGGAGATCCGCATGGCGCAGGGCTGGGGCGCGGATGCGGTGGGGATGTCGAGCGTGCCCGAGTGTCTGATCGCGCGGCACTGCGGGCTGAAAGTCGTGGGCGTGTCGTGCATCACGAACATGGGCGCGGGCCTGTCGGATGAAAAACTCTCGCACGCGCACACGCTCAAAAACGCCGCGCACGGCGCGGGCGACTTCGAGCGTCTGGTGTTGGCGGCGGTGAAGGTGCTGTAAGGACCGGCGCCGCGCAGGCCGCGCGGCGATCAGCGTTTCACCGGCTTCGCGGTTGCACGACCGGCCTGGCTGACGGCGTGGGCGAACGAGCCGACGCCGAACAGCAGCAGCAGCGCGCCGATGGGGACCAGGACTACACCAAGGCCTGGATCGCCTTCGTGCACAGTCACGCCGCCGAGCAGAAAGCCGATCGGCAAAAGGACGCTGCCCCAGAGGAGCGAGAGCGAGGCGGCGCGGGTGAAATTGATGCCGGCGACGGTGCGGAGCGTGAGGGCGACGGCAATGTTGACCACGGCGAAGAGCGTGCCGTGGGCATGCGCGAGCGTGAACATGAGCCGGCGCATCTCGTTGCTCACGTCGAGATACCAGCCGATTTTGAAACCGTGCAGCGTCTCGAGGACGACGCCGAGGGCGAGAAAGCTGAAGAGGGACCACCAGCCAAAGCGGAGATGTCGGTCGGAGAAATTCATGGGGAGCGAGAGCGGGCGAGGCGGCGGCGGTTATTCGGCGATGAAAACTTTGCGTTGATCGCGCAGGTTGAGGAGGCGGTCGAAGACGTCCTGGCGGAACATGCCGGTCGGATCGAGAATGGTTTCCGGAGGATAAAGCGAGTTGGGGCCGCGGACCTTGAACCACCATTGGCGGTAGGCTTCAGTGACGGACTCCTTTTGCGTGGCGTCGTCAGCGACGTAATCGAACTTGAAGCCCTCGAAGCCGGGAAGGGATTGCAGGGTTTTCCAGGCGCCGTAGCGGACGACGGCGTAAGGGTCGTTGAGTTCGAAGATGGCAAAGGGATAGAGCCAGTCGCGACCGGAGGCCTGTTGCGCGGGCGCCCAACCCATGGCGAGGACCGCGATGGCGCGCTGGCGGGCGTCGCCCTTGAGGACCCATTGGACGCCGGTGGCGATCTGATGATCCTCTGCGGTCAACGTGGGCACGGGCTGACCATACCACTGCGAAAGTTTGTCGGCGGTCCACGCGAGGGTTTGGTTAAGGTGGCAGAGATTGCAGGCGTTGGGGCGACCGATTTCGGCGGTTTCAGCGGCGGTGGGCGAAGAGATCTGGTGACTGCGCGTTGCTTTGAGCAGGCCGTAAATTGTTTTCGGCATGTGGCAGTTGTAACAATTGCTGCCTTCTGAACTGGCGGCGTGGTGGGTGTGAGCGACGAGGGCGGCCTCGGTGGTTTTTTCGCGGTGGCACTGGACGCAGGCGTGGTTGGTATCGGCGCCGGGTTTCTTCTGGCTGGTGTCGGCCCAGTTGGCGAGGGAGGCGGCGTCGGTCTTCGCCGGATGCATCTCGTGGCAGGAAATGCAGGAGTAGTGCTGGCCCTTGTAGCATGGCGAGGCCATGAGGGCGTTGAGCTCGCGGCCGATGACGCGCACCATGCCGTCGGGCCAGAACTGGTCCGCGAAGAAGTGGGCGTCGGTCTGGTTGAGAGCGGCTCGTTCGGCGGCGTGATCATCGCCGTGCGGCTGCGCGACCCAGCGCAAATCGAGGTCCTTCTGGCCGGGCCGGTATTTGCTGCCGGATTCGTTCCACGTGCGATGATCGGCGGGGTTTTTATAAACCCAGATGCTGTGACACTGACCGCAGACGAGCGACGACTCCGGGCCGGTCATGCGCGCCGGATTCGCGATGGTGGAGTCGGCGCCGCCGAGCAAGTGAAGGGTGAAGCGGCGAAGGGGGTTGCGGTTGGCTTCGATGTGTTCGCGGCCGCCGGCGTGGCAGGCTTCGCAGGCGATGCCGAAATCGACGGCGCGCGAATCAAATTTGCCGTCGGCGAGCGGCAGGGAACGGCCTTGGGTGACGTGGCAGTTCATGCACGAGACGTTCCAGTCGCCTTGGGAATACAACGCTTCCTCGCGATCGGGCGGGACGAGGAAGGTGTGTTGAACAGGCGTCCAACGTTTATCCTCGACCATGTAGGCGAGGGGAAACTGGCCGAGGGTGCGCTTCTCGCCGGTTTCGAGCCAAAGGATTTGCAGATGATGCGAACCGGTGAGCATCACGATCTGCTGAGGTTTGCCAAAGGCGGAGGCGGGTGCGCCGGTGGGTTTCGAACGCACGAAGAAGTTCTCACCGTCGCGGTCCACGTGGAAGTCTTTGCCCGCGTAGGAAAGGTCGAGCCCATCCATGCCAGGCGGGACGGTCTGGCGGTTGGCGACCTGCGTCATCGTGCGGTGATACGAGGCGTGCCAGCTCGCGTAATTACCGGGGTGGCACGAGCGGCAGGAGTCGGAGGAAACGTAGTCGGAGGCGAGCGTCTTGATGGGGCGGTTCGCGGGAGGGCCGTCGTTGCGCAAGCCGGCCTGGACGGTGAAGACGACAACAACAGCGAGCCAGAGACCGCCGATCAGCACGAGCCGCCCGGACCACGACGAGAAGAAACGTCGAAAGCCAGAATGAGGGGCGGGCGACGGTGAACTGGACACGGCGTTGAAAGAAGCGGGTGCGGCGACGGAGTGAAGCCTTTTTGCACCGGCGGCGGAGCAGACTTGAAGTGCGCGCGGCGGCGGCGTGACAGTGCGGCATGGGCGCTCCCAAATTGACGCTGGGCTTCGATGCCGACGATACGCTGTGGCACAACGAAACGATCTTCGAGGCGGTGCATGAGCGTTACCGGGCGCTGCTGGGGCGTTATCACGACACGGAGACGGTGGACCGCACGTTGTTTGCGACGGAGATGCGCAACCTCGAACTCTACGGCTATGGGGTGAAAGGGTTCACGTTGTCCGCGGTGGAGACGGCGATTGCGTTGACGGACGGAAAGATTCCGGCTGCGGAAATTCAGCAACTGATCGAGTCGGGGCGGGAGATGCTGGCGCATCCCGTGGAGTTGCTGGAGGGCGTGGCGGAGACGGTCGCGGCGCTTGCGGCGGAGTATCGGCTGTTGTTGATCACGAAAGGCGATCTGCGGGATCAGGAGCGCAAACTGGCGAAGTCCGGACTGGCGGAGAATTTCGCGGCGGTGGAGATTTTATCGGAAAAGGATGAGGCGACCTATGCCGCGGTGCTGCGACGGCACGCGGTCGCGCCGGAGCATTTCGTGATGATCGGAAACTCGTTGAAGTCGGACATCCTGCCGGTGCTCGCGCTCGGCGGCGCCGGCGCGCACATCCCGTATCATCTGACGTGGGCCGCGGAGCGGGTGGAGACGGCGCCGGCGGCGAATGGGCGTTTTCGCCAATTGGAGCACATCCGTGAATTGCCGGCGGCGATCACGCAGTGGCCGACTTGAGACGGCGGCGCGCGGGATCGATCAGGTGCGGGGAAACCAATGGTTGCGGCGCGCTTCGCGACCGGCGTCGGTGTCCGCGCAACGTGTGACGAGCGCCTTGTAGAAACGGTCGGCGGCGAGCGGATCGCGGGCGTTCAACCAACCGCCGGCTTCCTCGAGAAGAGCGGCGAGTTCGGCGGAGTTGTCGGGCAAGAGTTGGGCGGCCTCCCACGCGAGATCGGCGGCGCGATAACGATAGTGATAACGCCGCTGCGGGCGGGTGTCAGACGCGAGAGCGCGGGCGGCTTCGTCGTCGGACGGAAGCGAGGCGCCGCCGGCGGCGTTGCGCGTGGCGAGGAAGCTCTCGCCGTTGAAATTGCCATCCCAGATGGCGAAGTCGGGCGCGAGTTCGGTGCCGCGCAACTCAAGGCCGTGGGTGCGGAGAATCGTGGCGGCGCGCCAGAGCGCGAGCCCGCGCGCCGTGGCGGGGCGGGCGGAGTCGTGGCCGGCGGCGAGGGCGAGTTCGAACTGCGCGAGTTCGCGGGCGCAATCGGGGCTGAGATAGGCGCGCGCTTCGGCGAAGCGGTCGACGCGCACGAGACGGCGGCCGAGGAGCGAATGCAGCGATGACGTGAAATCGGCGTCGCCGGACGAGTTGGCTGGCGAAGGCAGGGCGGACACGAACGCGACCAATTCGTCGAGCGTAAGCACGCGTTCGGCGATATAGGCGGCGTCTTCCCAATAGCCGGCGTGCAGCAGGAGGCGGAGGGCCTCGGTGTAGTCGCGGCGGGCGACGCAGAGCGTGGCGAATTCGCCGGCGAGGGTGCGGGTGCCGGCGGCATCGTCGAACACGCGGGCGTCTTCGTGCACGAGCGCGGCAAGCAGCGCGGTGGCCTGGTCGATGCGGCCGTCGCGCAGCGCGAGTTTGGCGCGGAGCCAGCGGGCGTCCGGCGCATCGGCCGGAGCCAAGGCAAGCCAGCGGGCGCAGGCGGTGTAATCGGCGGCGTTGTAAGCGGTGAGCGCGAAGCGGCTGGCTTCGGTGGCGGAGGCGACGTGAGCGTTTTCCAAGGCGCCGAGCCAGCGGTGCGCGCCATCGGAGTCAGGGTCGCCGTTGAGCGGGCCAGCCTGGCTGGTGGAGCACACCGAGCGGCCGCACTCAAGCAGGCTCGCGGTGATGAGGCCGCGCGTGGCGGGATCGGCGGCGAAGTTGGCCAGCACGGCCGGCGAGCGATCGGCGAGCGCGGCCGCGGCGGTGAAACGCAGGGAGTTGAGCGCACTCGGGTGACCGCTCGCGTAATGGGCGAGATAGAGCCGGGCCGCGGGAAGCCATTCGGCCGCGAGGAAATGCACTTTTGCCTCTTCGCCGAGACTGGCGGCCGCGAGGCCGGCGCGGTCGATGAATCCTTGGCGGACGAATTCACGGGTTTGCGCGAAACGCGCCAGCGCTTCGCTGCGTTCGCCGGCGGCGGCCGCGAGGCGACCCAGCATGAACGCCGCCCAAACGGTTTTGAACGGCCGCTGTTTGACGGGAAGAGCGAGGACGGCGAGGAATGCCTCGCGGGCGTCGCGAGCACGGCCCTCGTGAAACGCGAGCGCGCCGTCGAGGTAGAGAGAGAATTCGCGCGGAAGCTCGGCGAACGGGTGCTCCGGATCGGCCGTGGACCACAAAGGACTCCACGCGCGGTCGCGGTGTTGAAACATTTCCATGCGCCGGGCGGTGTAACGCCGGAGCACCGCGGGCGAGGCGCCGGTGGCGGCGAGATCCTGCAGTTCAGCCGTCAGGACATCGGAGGAGGACGTGTCGTCACTGGCGGGAGGCGACGCGGTGAACTCGGGCTTGGGCAGCGCGGCGCGCGCGAGGGCGGACTCGAAGCGGAGCGACGGCGTGGAGAGGAGGCCGGCGTCGCCTTGGTTGATGATGGTATCGGGAAAATACGGACCGCAGGCGAGCGCAGCGACGGGGAGGCCGAGCGCGAGGAGCAACGTTTTAGGGACGAGAGGAAACATGGACGGAGGTGGGCGGAGAGGAAAAGCGGACCCAGCCGAGAGAGCGGCGTTCGCCGGGGGCGAGCGCGAGCGCCGGCGCCTGCCACACGAGAGAGGCGGGGGTTTCGTGGGCAAGATGAGCCGGCGGCAGGGCGTCGGCGGCGAGGCGTTGCGCCCCGGTCCAGGCGAGCGTGGCGTGAACAGGCGCGGCGAAATCGTCGTCGCCGGTGTTGGTGGCGCTGAGTTCGAGCAAGCCGTCGGCGGAGAAATGCGTTTCGAGGGAGAGCTGCGCCAGCGGCGCGCGGCCCGCCATCACGGCGCGGAGGGTGGGCCAGCGCCAGTTGCGTTGATCGCCTGCGACGGGCAGGCGATACCAGATGATGCCGGTGAGCGAAGCCGGGTGGCGCGTGGTCCAATCGGCGACGAGCGCGGCGAGGGCGGTGGGATCGGCGCGCAGTTCACGCACCACGACGTTGGCCGGCCAATCGGGGGCCGGGCCTTCGGCTGAGAGTCCGACGAATTTGCCGTCGGGCGTGGTCGCGACTGCGTAGCCGTAAGTGGGAAGCGCGACGCGGAAAGGGACGTTGACGCGCGCGGCACGGAGAACGGCACGGCGCGCCGCGACCGGATCGCACAACGGCGGTAGATCGCCTTGGGCGGAGCCGGGACGGCTGAGCGAGTGAACTTGGAGAACGAAGCCGTCAGCGGAGTGAGCGAGAGCGGAGAAATCGTCGAGCTGCGCGAGCCACGCAGGCAAGGCGGTGAACGTGAGCGCGGTGCCGAGGTGCGCGTCGCGCACGGTTTGCAGCCACTGGCGATAGCCGCCGAGCTGGCGTTCGCCGGCGTCGAAATCGAGTTGAAGTTCCGCGGGGGCGAGGCCAACTGCGCGCGCATCGTCGAGAAGCGATCGGGCGAGCGTGAGGATTGATTGCGCAGCGGGAGCGTCGGCGAGAAACGATCCGTGATAGCCGCGGATGCGGAGCGCGAGGCCGAGCGAGGGGACGGTCGCGAGGGTGGAGTAATCCAGGTTGATGCGCGTGATGACGGGGGTGTCGCCTCGCCAGTCGATTTCGGCGGCGAGCACGACGAGGCGGGAGAAATCGGGTGCGTGGGCGGTCACCGCGGCGGCGACGGCGGGCGAATGGACGCGTTGCCAGACGTAGGCGGACGAGCGGAGTGGAGCGGACGACGCTGGCGGCGCCGGTCGGCAACTCGTCGCAAGGCCGCAGGCAACCGCCAGCGCGCCGAGAAAAAACACGAGCGGGAGGCGCACGCGGCGAGTGAGTGATGCGCGACCGCGCGCAACAAGTGCGAAGCAGAAAACTTACTCACAACGCGGTGTGGTTCCGCGAGAGCGTCGGAAGTCCGGGGCGCACAGAGGGGCTGAACTTCGGGGACGGATGTTTGCGGTCGCTTGTGTCGGTGGCGGGAGTGCGCATCGTGGACGGTAATGCAGCGGTTCCGGATCATGACGTTCAACATCGCTCACGGGCGGGGATTGTCGCCGATTCAGGGGCTGAGTTCGCGGCGGAAGGTGCTGGCGAACCTGCGGCGGATCGGGGCGTTATTGCGCGAGTTGAAGCCGGATGTGGTGGCGTTGCAGGAGATCGATGAGCGGTCGCGGTGGTCGGGGAATTTCGATCACTTGGAATTTCTGCGCGAGGAAGCGGGAATTCCGCATGGGGTGTTTGGCATCAACACGCGGCGCGCGGGGCTTTTTAACCTCAGTTACGGCAACGCGATTTTATCGCGGCATCCGATCAAGGCGTCGGAAAACATCGTGTTCGGGCAACGGACGGTGGGTGAAAAAGGGTTTCTCTTTGCGGAGATCGATTACCACGGGCGGATGCTGCCGGTGATCAACCTTCACTTGCATCACGGGTCGCGCGTGCAGCGGCATGCACAGGTGGAAAAGTTGTGGGAATGGCTCGGGGTGAAGCATCGCGAGCACCATCCTCGCTGGTTGTCGCCGCCGATCGTGTGCGGGGATTTCAATAATCCGCGAGGTGGGTCGGGGGCGACGGAGAAACTGTGGGCGCACCTGCGGGCGGAGTTTGGCGATTATGCGCTGCATCCGATGACGGGGCGGACGTTTCCGTCGCCGCTGCCGGGGCGGACGCTGGACTTTATTTTCCTGCCGCCGGCGTGCTGCGAGTCGTCGTGCGAGATTGTGCGCGCGTGGTTGTCGGACCACCGCCCGGTGGTGGTCGATTTCCAGGTGGCGGATGCGCGCGCGGCGAAAGCCGAGTGAGGCGCGCGGTGAGGAGGAACGCGAACGAGAGGGCAGCGGGGGAAAGAGAAAGACAAAGCGGGAAGAGAAAGATTTGCGGGGAGGCGGGGCGGTGTGTTGGGTGAGAGGGCATGTCGCGTATTGCTGAAACATTTGCCCGGGTGAAGGCGCAGAACCGCGCCGCGTTTGTCGCTTACTTGTGCGCGGGCGATCCTGATTTTGAGACGTCGCTGGAGGCGTGCCGGGCGGTGTTGCGCAACGGGGTGGATTTGCTGGAGCTGGGCGTGCCGTTTTCCGATCCGCTGGCGGACGGGTTGACCAATCAACTGGCGGCGCAGCGGGCGCTCGCTGCGGGCATGAACCGGGCGAAGGTGTTTGAGCTTGTGCGGCGGTTGCGGGCGGAATTCGCCGCGGTGCCGATCGTGTTTTACACGTATTACAACCTGGTGTTCGCAAATGGCGTGGACGACTACGTGCGCGAGGCGAAAGCGGCGGGCTTGGACGGACTGCTGACGCTGGATCTGCCACCGGAAGAAGCGGGCGAGTTAAGTGCGGCCTGTCGCGCGCATGGGCTCGAAACGGTTTTCATCGTGGCGCCGACCACGCCGGAAACGCGGCTGCCGGTCATCGCGGCGGCGGCGACGGGCTTTATTTACTATGTGTCGCGCGAGGGTGTCACCGGGGTGCGCACGGAAGCGGCGCAAGGCATTCCGGAGGCGATGGCGCGGATCAAGGCGGCGACGAAGCTGCCGGTGGTGGTGGGGTTTGGCATTTCGACACGGGCGCAGGTGGCGCAAGTGGCGGCGCAGGCGGATGGCGTGGTGGTGGGAAGTGCGCTGGTGAATGTGATCCGCGATCATGTGAACGCGCGCGAGCAGATCGCGGCGCGGATAGGTGCCGTCGCAGCGGAGCTTTCGGCGGGGACGCAGCGCTGAGGTGTCCCTGCTCCGCGATGCGGGGTGAGGGCGCCCCGACCACAGAACGTGCTATGCGATGCGGGGTCAGTGCAGCCCGACCACAGAATGCGGATGCAATGCGGTCGGCGCACTCGGCCGATGTGCGGCCTTGCGGTCGACGGGCGAAAAATTCACTGATTGCGCCATATGGCGACGATTCTAGTCACGGGCGCGGCGGGTTTTATTGGGAGCCATACGACGGACCAATTGCTCGCGGCCGGACATAAGGTCGTCGGCGTGGACAATTTTCGGACCGGGAAGGCGGCGAATCTGGCGGAGGCGCTGCGGTCGGGGGCGTTTCAATTCGTGGAGGCGGACGTGGCGGCGGCGGGGGTGCTCGACGCGGTCGTGGAGGAAGCGCGGCCGGAGGCCATCATCCATCTCGCGGCGCTGGTGAGCGTGCAGGAAAGCATCGCGGATCCGGCGCTGAATTTTTCGCTCAACGTTCTGGCGACGCAGCTCGTGGGCGAGGCGGCGCGGCGACATGGAGTGAAACGCGTGGTGTTTGCATCGTCCGCCGCGGTGTATGGCGATGCGACGACGTTGCCATTGCGCGAGGACGCGGAGAAGCGGCCGATCAGTCCGTATGGGGCGGCGAAGCTTGCGTCGGAGGCATTGCTGCTCGGGCATGCGGCGAGTTACGGGTTCACGGCGCGTTGCCACCGGTATTTCAATGTCTTCGGTCCGCGGCAGGATCCGGCGTCGCCGTATTCGGGGGTGATTTCGATTTTCGACCGGCGGTTTCGCGAAGGCGCAGCGGTGACGATTTTCGGCGATGGGCAACAGACGCGGGATTTTATTTCGGTGCACGACGTGGCGCGGGCGAATGTGCGGGCGGCGACGCGGGCGGGGCTGGCCTCGGGCGTGGTCAACATTTGCACGGGGCGGGCGACGTCGCTGCTCGATGTGGCGCGGGTGTTCGCGGCGCATTATCCGCAAGCGGGGGCGCCGCGGCATGAACCGGCGCGAGCGGGAGATATCGTGCATTCGCTCGGCGAGGCGACGCGGGCGGCGGCGGAAATGGATTTTCGCGCGGACGTGCCGGTGGCGGATGGCTTGGCGGAGTTGATTCGCAGGGGCGCGTGAGCGATGACCGAGGCGCGCAAGGTTTTGTTGATCGATGACGACCGCTTGCAGTGGCGGATCGTCGAGCAGCAATTGCGGGCGGTGGACCGCGCGGGTTTTGTCCTGACGTGCGCGGGCACGTATGAGGAAGGGTTGAAAAAGCTGACGTCGAACGGCTTCGCGGCGTGTTTGCTGGACTACCAGTTGGGTGAGCGTGACGGGTTGCAGCTTTTGCGCGAGGCGGTGGCCGCGGAGTGTCGCACGCCGATCATTTTTCTGACGGCGGAGTCGTCGTCGGCGGTGGATATCGAGGCGATGAACGCGGGTGCGCTGGATTATTTAGAGAAACGCGAGCTGACGCCGCGCGCGCTGGGGCGGGCGTTGCGTTATGCGTTGAAGGTGGGTGAGACGATGGAGGCGCTGCGCCGGCTGGCGACGCGGGACGAGTTGACGGGTTTGCTGAACCGGCGGGAGTTCACGCGGGTGGTGCGCGAAGAAGAGGAGCGGGCGCGGCGGTTTGACCGGTCGTTCGGACTCGTGCTGATCGACATCGACCACTTCAAGGCGGTGAACGATACGCACGGGCACGCGGCGGGCGATGCGGTGTTGCGGGAGGTGGCGCGGCGCATCCGGGAGCGGGTGCGAGCGGTGGATCGCTGCGCGCGGATCGGCGGCGAGGAACTGGCGGTGTTGCTGCCGGAGACCGATGTGGCGGGCACGCTCGCGGCGGCGGAAGATTTGCTCGCGGCGGTGGCGGCGGCACCCTTCGAGGTCACGGGCGGGATCAGGATTGAACTGACGGTGAGCGCGGGGGCGGCGTCGCTGCCGGTGCACGCGAGCGAAACGGGTCCCTTGATGGAGGCGGCGGATCGGGCGCTTTACCGGGCCAAGCGGGCGGGGCGGGCGCGCGCCATGCTGGCGGAGCACGCGTGAACGCGGGCGGCCGAGGGACGTTGCGGGTGCTGACGGGCTGCACGGCGGTCGGCAAGACGGAGCTGGCGCTCGCGTGGGCGGAGCGGGCGGGGGCGGAAATCGTGTCGTGCGACTCGTTGTTGTTTTACCGCGGGTTGGACATTGGCACGGCGAAGCCGACGGCCGCAGAGCGGGCGCGGGTGCCGCATCATTTGATCGACGTTTGCGAGGTGGCGGAGCAGATGAACGTGAGCCGTTACGTGACGCTGGCGCGGGCGGCGGTGGAGGAGATTGAGCGGCGCGGGAAACGCGTGCTGGTGACAGGCGGCAGCGGATTTTATCTCAAGGCGTTTTTCTCGGCGGTGAACGACGACGTGGCGGTGCCGTCGGAAATTCGGGAGCGGGTGGCAACAATGACCGAGGCGGAGGCGCAAGACGCGCTGCGGCGGCTGAATCCGGCGGGGCTCGGTGGGCTGGACGTGGCGAATCCGCGGCGCGTCGCGCGAGCGCTGGAGCGCTGTCTGGCGACCGGGCGGACGGTCGCGGAGTTGGCGGCGGCCTTTCGGGCGCAGCCGGGGCCGTTTGCGCCGTGGCGGGTGGAGCTCGTGCAACTCACGCGCGAACCGGCGGACTTGGAAGCGCGGATCGCGCGGCGAGTGGAGGCGATGCTCGCGGCGGGGCTGGTGGCGGAAGTGCGGGCATTGCGAGCCAAAGGTCTCGAGCAGAACGCGAGCGCCGCGCGGGCGATCGGTTATCGCGAGACGTTGGATTATTTGGAGAGCGAGAAACCGGATGAGCGAGTGCTGGCGGAGGCGGTGGCCAAAAATACGCGCGCGCTGGTGAAAAAGCAGCGCACTTGGTTTCGCACGCAGTTGCCGGCACATCGCGCGGTGCGCGCAGATGAAGCGAGAGTCGAGACGTTGTTCGACGAATAAGGGGCGGGCGTGACGATGAGCGTCACGGACGAGGAGATGCGCCCGCGGTGCCGGCTACGTTTTCAGGCGGCGGTAGAGAATGACGTGCGTGGCGAGGAGGAGCGGAACCAGGAAAGTGGGCAGGAGGCTGAGCGGGAGGAGCGTCAGGGCGCGCATGCTGGCGGGCTGGGCGTGGCTCAGACGGGCCGCGGTGACGACGACAAGCACCAGGTCGACGAGGCCGAGGGTGTTCCAAATCGCGAGCGCGCGGTCGCGGCGGGCGGGCGCAAGCGGCATGACCAGCAGTAAGAGCGCGGCGGCGGCGACGACAATATCGCCGATGCCGGCCGGGACGGCGAAGGCGTAGGGCAGCATTCCACGAGCGTGGAGAAAGAGCAGATAAACGCCGACGAAACGCACGAGGTGCAGCGCGACGAGCGTGCGGACGTCGGTCGCATCGAGGAGCGCGCGCGCCGCGGGCACGCGTTGCGCAACGAGGAGCGTGAGAGCGGTGAGCACGGCGATCAGGACGGGCACGCCGAAGTCGGGGAGGCGCGCAACGAAGCCGAGGGCGCCGGCGAGAAGCGCGGCGAGAAACCAAACCCAGAGGGCCAGGCGCAGGCCGACGCGGGAAAGACTGGAATCGGAGCTCACCCGGACGGTCTTAGTCGGCGAGCGAAATGTTATAGGTGTCGAGCGAGCTGCCTTCGAGACGGTGGAGCTCGGCGACGGCGGCGCGAAGGTTGACCTTGGCCTGGAGCTCGTTGACGCGGGCGTTTTCCAAATCGTTTTGCGCCTGCAGGACGTCGCGGCTGGTGGCGAGGCCGGCGTCGAAGCGGGCTTTCTGCAGATCGTATTGGCGTTGGGCGAGCTCGGTGCCTTGCGCGGAGATCTGGACGCTTTGGAGGTTGGTATCGACGGCGCGGACGTCGCTGCGCACCTGGACGAGGAGACTTTGCTCCAATTGCTGGAGGCGGGCCTGGTATTCGTGCAGCGTGTTCAGGGAAGTGCGGTAACGGGCACGGTCGCCGCGGAGGCCCCACGGCACGCTGACGGAGAGACCAAGCTGCCAGTTGTAGCGGTCGGTGCTGGCGAGCCGGTCGTAGGTGCTGCCGAACGAGCGATCGCTGCCGTTGAGGCCGAGGGCGCCATCGACGTTGAGGGTCGGGAGCCGGCCGTTCTGGGCGACCTTCACGTCGAGTTCGAGCTGCTTGATGGTGTTTTCGGTGGCGACGTAATCGGGCTGGTTGAGCTTCGCGAGGCGGAAGGATTCCTCGGTCGAGGGCACGCTGTCGTGGGCGTCGGTAAAACTGACGGCGCCAAGGTCGGTGCCGAATTCGAACTGGCCGATGAGGGCGAGGAGGGCGTCCTGGCCGTTGCGCTCTTGTTGCTGCGCGAGGACGACGTTGTTTTGCGCGGTGGCGACGCCGACGCGCGCGGTCATGACATCGAGGTCGGTGGCGACGCCGGTGTTGCGCTTGGCGGTGTTTTCATCGAGGAGGGTTTGCGCGAGCTGCAGCGAGAAGCGGCGGACGGCGAGCTGTTCGCGGGCGAAGGCGAGATTGTAATAGGCGACCTCGGTATCGCGGACGACTTGGAGGACGCTGCCTTTGTAATCGAGTTTGGCGATGGTGACACCGAGTTTGGCGCGCTCGATGTTGGCGCGGTTGACGCCGATGCCGGCGCCGCGCAAGAGCGGTTGGGTGACGGCGATGGAGACATCGCTGTTGTAGGCCGGGTTGAGCGAGGAGAACGCGGGGTTGTTGGACGAGCGATCGAGGTTGGATGTGACGTCGACCGTGGCGCCGGTGACCACGCGTTGGGAAACGCCGATGCGGGAGTTCGTCGCATCGAGATTGCCGGAGGCGCCGGGGCGCGAGCCGGTGATGGGATCCTCGACGTGCGAGCGCGCGATGCTGGCGTTGAACGTGGGGTCGAAATCGCTGCCGGCGATGATCAGCGATTCGCGGGCGTTGGCGGTGGAAAAGGTCTGGATGCGCAGGCTGAAGTTTTTTTGCAGCGCGCGGGCGATACACTCCTGCAGCGTCAGGGCCGGGCCGGAAGGGGCGGCGATGGAGGCCGGGTCGGGCGCTTCGGCCGCACCGAGAAACACGGGCGCGACGGCGAAAGCGACAGCGAGCAGGGAGGCGCGGGAAAGGGAGCGAATCATGGAGCGGGAGAGGAGGTGACGGAGGAGAACACGGCGCCGGGACATAAAGTTACGAGAAAAGCAACGTGATCCACGGCGCGCACGCAGTGGCGATGGAGACGAGAACCAACAGCGAAGGTTTCCACGCGGGCCGGAAATGTCATGCGGAGGCAGAATTTCTCGGGCGGCCGGTGGGGGCGAGCGCAACGTGGCAGGCGGTTGACGCGCGAGGATGAGCGGTCAGGCCGCGCGGGACATCACTGGGCCTTCGGCGCGGTGCGGGCGAGTTCGCGTTCGACGACTTCGTCGAGAAACGCGCTGGCATCGAAGCCGGAGTTGGCCTGGGCGATTTGCTCGCGGGCGGCCGTGAAGGCAGGAGAATTCTCGGCGAGATCGGGCACTTGTTTGTCGACGACGTAAACGAGCGTGGCTTTGTCGCCATTAACGGAGACATCGGACAACTGGCCTTTGGAGAGGCGGTCGAGCGACATCAGCACGGAATAGTCGAGGTCCGAAGGGCGGTCGCGGAGGGTGAAAGGCGCCAGTTGCTTGGTCTCGACTTTGAGCGCGCTCGAGCTGGCGGCGACGGCTTTTTCGAACGTATCACCGGCCTTGAGGCGGGCGGCGACGGCGCTCTGCAGGGCGCGGCCGAGCTGGGCGAAGCGCTGACGTTTTTCGTTTTCGACGTAATCGGCCGTGACCTTGGCCCGGACTTCAGCGAGCTGCGGTTGGCGGGTGGGTTGCGTCTCGTGATAGAACAACACGACTGCGCCTTCAGGCACGGCGAGGGCATCCGTGAACCAGCGATCGGTGTTCAGTTTGAAGGCGGCGTCGGCGATGTCGGGCGAACCGCCGAGCTCGGCGGGGCCGGCGTCGTGGGTAAAGGGCGCGAGCGGGCGGACGACGAGTTTGTGGGCCGAGACGAGGCTGGCGAGCGCCGGGCTGTCGGCGGCGACATGGCCTTCGTAGAGGGCGAGAGAGAAATCCGAGGCGGCTTTGAGGGCGAGCTTGCGAGCGCGTTCGGCTTTGAGCGCGGTCTCGACCTGGGGACGGACGAGTTCGAAGTCGGCGGCTTCGGCGGGTTTTGTCGCGGCGGGATTCTTCGCGTCGCCAGCGGGTTTTTGGAAGCGGCCGGGATATTGGTTGAAGTAGGCTTTGGCGTCGGCGTCGGTGATGTTGACCGCGCCAAGGTAAGCGGAGCTGGGGAACTGGATGTAGGAGGCCACAACGCGGGGCGGAATTTCGTAGCGGGCGCTGTTGTCGGCGAAATATTTGGCGAGTTCGGCGTCGGTCGGCGTGATGGTGGGATTGAAGTTCTTAAAATCCGCGGTGGCGACGGCCAGAGTCCATTTCGAGTCGGCGCGGGCCAGTTGGTCACGCACATCGCTGGCGAGGAGATAACCGGGGCCGGCGAGGAGTTTTTGGAGTTTCTGGACGCGGACGTCGTCGCCGACGATGCGCGCGACATCGGCTTCGGAGAGGTTGGGATTGGTCTTCAGCGAATCGCGGAAGCGGGCGTAACGTTGGGCGTCGAATTCGCCGTCCTGGCCCGAGAAAGCGCGGAGAGTCTTGATGTGTTCGGCGACTTCGGCCGAGGTGCTGGCGGGGAGGTGAAAGCGGTCGGCGAGGTTGAGCGCGGCGTAGCGGGTGAGGGCGTATTGCTGCATTTGCGCGCCTTCGAGGGCGGGACCGCCGGCCTGGAGATAAACGCTGAGCTGGGCGTCACCCATGAGGCGCGCCTGGTCGGACGGGGAGCCGAGGTTTAACCCAAAAAATTCCTGCCGCGCATAGTGACGGTCGGCGCCGCCGATGCCGGAAGAGGGCGTGAAGATGACGATAAGCGGAATCGCCATCGCCGCCAGAATGAGCAGGAAAACAATTTTGAAGTGCCGTTGAAACGTCCTCTGAATCCAGGAAATCATGGGAGAAAACCGGGCACGCTAGGTCACTCACCGGGGGTGGCAAGGGAGAATTCGGACCGCGCGATCAGGGGGAAGAAGACGAGCGGCGTGAGGGGGCGGTCGGCAGGATGCGGCTCGCGGTGGCGCGGGCTGAGACTGCGGGCGGTGGGCTGCTCCGTCTCTGAAGGCGGGCCAGATCAGGAGGCGGCGGGAACGCGGCCGTGCGCGGCGTGGGTTTCGCCGGACTTGGTTTCCTGGAGGAGTTGCTCGACCGATTTGCTGAAAAAATCCTTCGCGGAGAGCGATTCGAGGTGTGCGTGGTAGGCGTTTACGATCGGATCGAGGCGATCGATGGTAGGGCCGGCGGGATCGTCGCCGTAGTTGTCGAACCGATGTTTGAATTCGCCCATCGTGATGCGATTGAGGGGGCGGGCGGGCTGGTAAGAGAAGTCGGTGGCGGGAGCGTCGTCGGCCGGCGGGATGGGGGTGATGAATTTGAGGTCGACGAGGCGGTTGATGGATTCGTTGAGGATCTGCGTGGGCACTTTGATGAGTTCGCCGAGCTGCGGGGCGGTCACGGGCGGCTGGCAGGCTTGGAAGCGGCGGCAGATGGCGAGCAGAACGGTGAGGGAAAGGCGTTCGCGGGTGGAGGTGTTGAGACCGCTCCAAGCCGCCTGGCTGTTGCGGAAGTGGAGGTTTTGCACGGCGTAGCTCACCTGGCCGCCGACGAGCACGTAGAGCCAAAAAATATAGAGACCGAACATCACCACGAGGGGAAAGCCGAGGGAGCCGTAGAGGCTTTCGGTGAGGATGACGCGCCGCACATAAAGGAAGGCGAGGTAGTTGTTGAGCATCAGGAGCGACGCAACAATCAGCGCCCCGACAAAGGCGGCCCGCCAGTAAACGCGGGTGTGCGGTATCACGCGGTAGAAAATGGTGAGCAAAAGCACCACGAGGAGAAAGGAGAACGCGGGGAGGGACCACTGGAGCGCGACGTTGATCTGCTCCGAGAACGGAAGGCGGCCGATGGTCTCGTTGAAGATGTTGAGGAACGCGCCGGCGCTGAGAAGGGTGATCGACGCGAAGAAGAGGACGGCGCCCAAGGTGAGAATCGTCCAGTAATACACCACGCGCATGAACAGGGAGCGGCCGCTGCGGACGCCCCAGATTTCGTTAAACGTGTCCTCCACGGTTTTGAACAGGAGCAGCACGATGAGCACCAGGGAGAAGAAACCCACAGTGCCGGCTTTGCCGGAACTGCCCTGGTTGATGAAGTTGTCCATCATCCGGACGAGCCGCGGGTTCAACTGCATGTCGGACGCGTCGGCGATCGCGGGCGGCGCGGTGGCATCGGGTCCGGTGTTGGTGGCGGTGGTGCCGGGTGCGGACTGATCGTTGGAAGGCGCGGTCGTGGTGGCGGCGGGAGGTGACGGGCGGGTGGCGGGCGTCGAAGCGGAGGGTGCAGAAGCGGCGGGCTGCGTGGCGGTGGCTTGGGCGGCGTTGGCTTGGCGGCGCCGGTGGGCATGGGCGGCGTCGAGCTTACCGTATTGGCCGACTTGCGGCGCGACGAAGTAGATGAGGCGGCTGAGGGTGTTGGCGGCGAGATCGGGGTCCTTTTTATCGAGGACGAAACCCGCCAAAAGCATGGTCAGCGCGACGAGGGGGCCGAGCCCGAGCAAAGAGCTGAAGCTCAAAGCGGCGGCGCGGCTCGCGGCTTTCGTTTCCACGAAAACGGTGAAGGTGATCGAGATCACGCGCAACGCGGCGTAGAGCCACGCGCGAGGAGAGCCGGCCTGAAGGTTTTCCGAGCGCCAGATTTCCTTGCGGAAGAGGACGGCGGTGCGTGTGGCGAACGTGGACAGACGCGACATGCGGCGGAGGGCGAAGCCGCTCAGGTCGTGAGCAGCAGGTAAGTGAGAGCGCCGGCACCCGCCAGACCCACCAGCCCGACGACGATGACGGCGGTGACGCTCACGAAAAGCGTGCAGCAGAAAAGCCCGGTGGAGGCCGCGGCGACGAGGAGAATCGGCAGCGACTGACCGTGCGCCCAAAAGAGGAAGCCGATGAAGCCGAGGCCGAGCGCGGCGCGAAAACGGACGACAGGATACAGCGTCACCATGCCGAGCATGAGCAGCAGCGCGAGCAAGGCGTCGAGGAGGCCGAGGAGGACGAGGGGCTGCGCCAACAGTTTGGCGGGCGTGAAGGCCATGATGACATCGACCGCGGGAAGGACTTCGCCGGCGGCGCTCACGAGCAGGATGACGATGGCGGACCACATGCCGATTTTTGCGGCGCGAGCCATGGCGATCTCGGGATCGGATTTATCCTTCGTCTCGGCCGTGCGACCTTCGGCGGCGGCGAGCATATCGTCGACGGTGATGGGCGCAGCCGCGGCCGGCGCGGTGTTCAGGGCGCTGAACGACTCCTGCGGGCGAAGTTTCAGTTTGGTCTTCTCCGGGAAGAGCAGCGTCTGAAGTTCCGCGTTGGACTTGATGGCGCTCCATTGTTCGGAGCCGGCGTCGTAGAAGAGCGTCTCAGGCGTCACTTGGCCGGTCTCGGCCAGGGAGGTCATTTGTTCGAGGGTGAACGGTCCGCGGGCTTCACTTTCCTCCGCGGAACGGATGTAGAATTCCTGCGTGACCATACGGTGCCGGACTGTGCGCAGGGGCCGGAAACGCGGCAAGACCTTATTGCCCCGCGAGCGGTCACATCCGCGTCAACGTGCGCAGCCCGAGGAGGTGCAGGCCGGTTTCGAGCACCAGGAGGGTGCGGGCGCAGAGAAGGAGGCGGCGCGCGCGGATGGCAGGATCGTCGACGATTACTTTGTCCGCGCTGTAGAAGCTGCTGAATTCGCCGGCGAGTTCGTAGAGATAGAGGCCGAGGAAGTGGGGGCGGAGGGTGTCGGTCGCAAGGCGTAGCGCATCGGGGAATTTGACGAGTTTGCGGGCGAGGGCGATTTCCGCAGGCGTGTGGAGCGGGCTGGCATGCGCTTCGGTGGCGGGATCGGCGGGCGTGAGGTTTTGTTTGCGGAAAATGGAGTGAACGCGCGCGACGGCGTAGAGGAGGTAGGGGGCGGTGTTGCCGTCGAGCGCCAGCATTTTTTCCCAGGAGAAAACGTAGTTGCTGCTGCGATTCTGGGAGAGGTCGGCGTATTGCACGGCGCCGATGCCGACGATCTCGGCAATGGAGCGGCGCTCGGTTTCGGGGAGGTCGGCGTTCTTTTCCGAGACGATGGCAAAGGCGCGGTCCACGGCTTCGTCGAGGAGCGCTTTGAGTTTGATGGTGTCGCCGTCGCGGGTTTTCAGGGCTTTGCCGTCTTCACCGGTGACGGCGCCAAACGTCACATGGTGCAGCTCGGGCAAGCGGTAGTTTTTCGCGGCGAACCATTTTTTGACGGTGAGAAACAACTGCTCGAAGTGATCGCCTTGGCGGAAATCGGTGACGACGACGATGCCATCGGCGTGGAAGTGTTCGACGCGGTAGAGGGCGGTGGCGAGGTCGGTGGAAGCGTAGCCGCTGGCGCCATCGGCTTTGCGGACCATGAAGGGATTGGGGCGCTCGGCCTGGCGGCTAAAGCGGGGATGTTCGTCGTGGAAAACGACGAGGGCGCCGGCACTGTTCTCGGCGATCGGCGGGGTGGTTTCCGTCAGCTCGCGGTAAACGCGGTCCACTTTGTCGTTGTAGAAGGACTCGCCCAAGTGGTGATCGAAATGGATGCCGAGCCGGTCATAGATTTGTTGAAACGCGGCGAGGGAGACATCGGAGAATTTTTTCCAGAGGGCGACGTTGGCGGGGTCGCCATTTTGCAGGGCCACGAGTTCGCGGCGGGCTTCGTCGAGGGCGGGCGAGCCTTCCGGCGTGGCATCATTGCCGAGTTTATAGAGGCGTTCGAGTTCCTCGATGGGTTCGCGCGCGAGGGCGGCGGGATCGGCCCAGCGTTTGAAGCCGTAGATGAGCTTGCCGAACTGGGTGCCCCAATCGCCCAGATGGTTATCGCGAATCACCCGCGCGCCGGTGAAGGCGAGGAGGCGGCAGATGGCCTCGCCGATGACCGCAGAGCGCAGGTGCCCCACATGCATTTGCTTCGCGGTGTTGGGCGAACTGTAGTCAACCACCCACGTCTGGCCGGCGTGGGCCGCGGCGGCGCCGGTGGCGAGGGTGGCGCGCGAATGGTAGGCGCGGAGCCAGGCGAGCAGGGTCGCGGGGCGCGCGGTAAAATTGATGAAACCGGGGCCGGCGATGGTGACGTCGAAGGCGGCGGCGATCGGCGCGGGGAGGGCGGCGATGAGTTGTTCGGCGACGGTGCGTGGGTTGAGTTTGCGCGCCTTCGCATAGCCGAGCACGCCGTTGGCCTGAAAATCACCATGTCGGGGATCGGCGGTGCGGAGATCGGGCGCAAACGCCGCGGCGTCGAGACCGGCGGCGGCGGCGGCTTGGTGCAGCGCGTGGGCGAGGTCGTCGGCGAGGTGGAAGGTCACGTGCATCTTCGCACGAAACCAGCGGCAGGGGCGGGCTCGCAAGAGTGGAGTTGGCCGGCGCCGCGGGCGCCAAACGCGCGCAGGAAAACCGGTTGATCGCGCGCGGGGAGGCGGCGGCGGGTGAACCGGCGGGGCAGTTTTGGCTCGACAAATTGCCCCGACAAGGGTCTGGTCGTAAACTTTCCCGCCTGCGGCAGCCCGCAGAAGGGCATACACTATCTACATGAGCAAACGCAACATCCCGACCCGGAGGTTTATCAAGCCCAGCTTCGAGTTTCTAATCGAAAAGAAACGCGATGGAGCGGAGTTCTCCCAAGAGGAGATCCGTTATATCATTGATAGCACCCTAGATGGAGAGATGCCGAAGCATCAGCTCGCGGCGCTGGCGATGGCGATTTACTTCTCCGGCATGTCAGCGCAGGAGACGGCCGATCTGACGGAAGAGATGATGCTGTCGGGCGAAGTGATCGACTTATCGAGCATCGCGAAGCCCAAGATCGACAAGTATTCGACGGGCGGCGTGGGCGACAAGACGTCGCTGGTGCTGGTGCCCCTGGCCATGGCGGCGGGCGTCGTGGTGCCGATGATGTGTGGCGTGGAGCACGATTACATCATCAACGCGTTGGACAAACTGGCCTGCTTCCCGGGCTTCAAGGGCGAGCAATCGATCGATCAGTTCACCGCGCAACTCAGCCGGATCGGCGGGGCGATCGTGGCGCAGACCAAGGATCTCGCGCCGGCGGACGCGAAATTTTACGCGTTGCGGAAGGAGACGGGCACGATCCCGAGTCTGCCGCTCATCACGGGCAGCGTTCTCTCGAAGAAACTCGCCGAGGGCTCCGAAGGCCTCGTGATTGATGTGAAGTGGGGCAACGGCTCCTTTATCAAGGATCTTGAGCAGGCGAAGCAGCTGGCGCGGTCCATGACCCGCGTGGGGCGTTCGATGAAGCGCCGCTGTGTGGCGCTGGTGACGGACATGAACCAACCGCTCGGCGACACGGTCGGCACGGCGCTGGAAGTGCGCGAAGCGATCCAGTTGCTGAAGGGTGAAGGCCCGGAAGACATCAAGGAGCTCGTGCTCAAGCTCGGCATGGAAATCGTCCGCCTCGCGGGCGTGGCGGGTTCCACGCTGTCGGCGAAGCAAACCGTGCAACGGCATCTGACCGACGGTTCCGCGCTGCAAAAATTCAAGGATCTGGTGAAGGCGCAGGGCGGCGATACGACCATGATCGACCACCCCGAAAAACTGCCGCAGGCGAAGCACATTCGGAAACTGCCGGCGCCGAAGCGCGGCTATGTGCACACGATCAATGCGGCGATGATTGCGCGCGGCGTGCATCTGCTGGGCGCGGGCCGCGACGACCCGCATGACAAGATCGACTACTCGGTCGGCGTTTCGGAGATCAAAAAAGTCGGCACTCAAGTAAAACAGGGTGAACCGCTGATGATGATTCACTACAACGACGAGGCGAAGTTGGAGCAGGCGCTCGAATATTTTAAGAACGCCTACCGGCTCGCGCCGAAGCGGCCGACGCCGCCGCCGCTTGTGGTGGAGCGCGTGGCGTAAGGCTCACGACCAAAACAAAACCGACCGGATTTCCGGTCGGTTTTTTGTTTTTGTGAGCGCGGAGGGCGCGCCGAATTTGCTCCGCCGCAGGCCGTCGGCGGGACCAGCGGCCTACAGGCGGGGTTCACCCGTGGACTGAGGGCGGAGCGCCAGGAAGAGAGCTGCAGCGACGGCGGCGGCAGAAATCAGGACGGGGCCGGAGAGCGTTGCGGCGGCGGCGAGCTCGGCGGACTGCGCGATGAGATGGTCGGAAAGCGCGGCGAGGAGGTTGCGCCAATCGGCGAGACCCGGGCCGACTGCGCCTCGTTGCCAAGCGAAGAAGGCGCCGGCGGCGATTCCGACGCCGACGAGGATCGCGCGCCGCGAGAGGTGGAATGACCGCGCGGGTGGCGGCAGCGCGGCGAGGACGCGAGGCGTGAATCCGTCGTCGGGCAGATCGCCAGCGAGACGAGCGGAGAGAATCTGCTCGAGCGGATCGTCGGGCGGGAGAGGGGTCAGGTTTGGGGATTCCATGCGGCAAGCAGGTGACGAAGTTTTTCCTTACTGCGGGCGAGGTGCGTTTTCAACGTGCCGAGCGGACATGCGAGCAGGTCCGCGGCTTCACGGTGCGAGAGTCCTTGCTGATAACAGACGTGGACGACGTTTTGTTCTTCGGGCGAAAGCTGGGCCAGCGCGGTGTCGAGATCCTGGTTAAGATCCGAATTGCGGGCGGTGGCAGTGAGCGTGGCGTGGTCCGGGAGCGTGGCACAGGGGAACTCGCGTTGGCGCCGGCGGGCGTTGCGAAATTTATTGTGGGCGATGCCGAGGAGCCAGGTGGCGAAGCGCGCGCGGCCGGCAAAGCGAGGCAGCGTGCGGTGGACTTCGAGGAACGTTTCCTGGGCGAGATCGTCGGCCCAGGCGGCATCGCCGTGCGTGAGGTGGCGCAGGAAGCGCCGGACCGCGGACTGATGTCGGTGAACGAGTTCTCCAAACGCGCAGCGGTCGTCGTGGGCGACGATGCGGGCGATGAGTTCGTGGTCGGACGGGATCACGATTGGGGCGGGCGATCGAGGTCGGTGGACGGGTTGTTGCGGCGAAAGAGAGCGGTCAGGAGGCCATTGAGCAGGAGCGCGACACCGATGCCCCCGGTGATGTAGGCACCGATGAGTTGAGGGCCGGAGCCGACGTCGCGCAATCCGTAGTAGAGGCCGAAGGAAACGGCGAGAAGGATGAGGCCGCTGCGCAGGTCGTTCCGCGGGCCGCACCGGCGGCGCGAGCGGTCATCTGCCTGCTGCAATGCGGGCGGAAGCGGTTGACCTTTCTCCAAGGCGACACGCGCGGTGTCGTGCCAGAGTCGGCGGCGCTCGTGCGCAAAATACATGCTGAGAAAAACGATGAGGACGCCGCCGCTGATGGCAGAAATCGGGATCCAAAACGGCGAGATGGACGTTACGTTGGCGAAGTAGGAAGCGAGGTGGAGTTGCATAATGGATTCGAGAGTGAGTGTCGCCAGAGCGGCGTTTGGATGTGGGAAAGTGCGCAAAGTGAAAGAAAAGACGCCCCGGGGGAGATCAGGCCGCGTGGGTGCGGGCGCGCGAAGAAAAGCGAATGCATTGCCTTGCGGCGCGGGCGCGGGAAGATTTCTGCGTCGAGACCATGAGCCATTCGTCGCGCAGTATCGTCTGGATCGTCACCACGCAGTGGCGCGGGCAGGCGCTCGGGTGCGCGGGCGATGTGAACGCGCGAACGCCGGGTCTCGATGCGATGGCGGCGGGCGGGGTGAACTTTTGCGAGGCGGTGACGCCGCATCCATTCGGGCCGTTCGCGCGGGCGGCGATGCTGACGGGCGTGCTTTCGCCGGCGAACGGCGTGCGTGATTATTTCGACCCGCTGCCCGGAGGAGCGAGAACGGCGGCGCACGTTTTTGGGGAAGCGGGCTACGGCACGGGATTTTTCGGCAAGTGGCATTTGAGTGAGCGTGATCGCACGGCGCCGTTGGTTGGTGAAGCGCACGCGCGCAGCGTCGTGCCGGCAGCGCGACGGGGCGGGTTTGCGTTTTGGGAAGGTTTTGAGAGCGGATTTCAGCTCAACAATCCTTGGTTGCATGGCTCCGTGCTGCCGGAGCCGACGCAGTTTCGCGGCTACCAAGCGGAGGTCGTCTGCGCGCGCGCAGCGGAATGGTGTGCCGCGCAAACGGTGCCGTTTTTCGCCATGGTGAGCCTGGAGCCGCCGCATCCGCCGTATGGCGCAGCAGCGGCGGGCGTGGCGCGGCGGGCGCCGGAGGCGATGGTGCTCGCACCGAATGTGCCGCGTGGCGGCGAGGTGGAGCGGAGGGCGAGGGCAGAACTCGCGGGTTACTATGCGCACATCGAGGCGACGGACCGGGCGGTGGCGGCGCTGGCCGCGCGTCTCGACGCCGCAGGCAGCATCGTGGTGGTCACTTCGGTGCACGGCGACATGCACGGGGCGCACGGACTTTTTCGCAAAGGCTGGCCGTATGAGGAAAGCATTCGCGTGCCGATGATCGTCACGGGGATCAAAGGCGGGCGGGCGGCGGGCGGCCGGCGGGACGAGGCGTTGGTGTCGCTGACGGATTTACTGGCGTGGAGCCTCGGCTGGGCGGGAGTCGGGCCTTGCGCAGCGCCGGCGGAGGCGCAGCTCATTTCGATGCCGTCCGTCGTGGCGTTGCCCGATCAATGCGACCGGGTATGGCGCGGGCTGCGCACGAGGTCGCACAAAATCGTGTTGAACGACGACGGCGCGCCGTGGCTGTGCTTCGATCGCTCCGCTGATCCGTTCGAGCAGATCAATTTGGTCGGCGCGCCGGGCGTCGGCTCAATGGTGGACGCGCTGGCGCGGGAAGCGCGTTGGCGGTGGGCGCAAGTGCGCGGATAGCGGATCAGACGGGCGGGTGTCCGCGGCCGTTGGAGAACTGGCGGCGGATGGTGTCGCTGAGCTCGCGCAGCTTGATCGGTTTGGTGATGTAATCATCCATACCGGCGGAGATGCAGAGTTCGCGGTCGCCGTGGAGCGCGTTGGCGGTGAGGGCGATGATGCGCGGCTGGGCGTCGGGCGCGAGGAGGCGACGGATGGAGCGCGTGGCTTCGAAGCCGTCCATTTCGGGCATCTGGAGATCCATCAGCACGAGATCATACGGGCGCGACTGGACGGTGTGGACGGCTTCCTGGCCGTTGCACACGGCGTCGGCGCGATAGCCGAGACGTTCGAGGAAATGCAGGGCGACCTTTTGGTTCACGGCGTTATCTTCGACGAGGAGGATGTCGAGCGGGAGCTCGTCCGCGAGGGGACGTTCGCTTGGCGCGGCGAGAGGCGGAGGCACTTTGGTGGGCGCCTCGCCTTCCATCAGCGCCTGCAGGGTGCGCAAGAGCGAATAGGTTTTGAGGGGCTTGGAGGTCGTGGCGATGCGAAGGTCGCCGAGCACGGGTTTGGTGTCGCGCGCGTTCGGGAGGATGAGCAGGACGGGAATAGCATTTTGCCGCAAACGCGTCACGAGGGGTTCGGCTTCGGGCGTTTCGATCAATGAGGTCTCGACAATGGCGGCGAGGGGCGACGGCGATTTTTCGAGCGCGTTCAAGGCTGTCGCGATCGTGGACACAGACCGCACGCGCGCGCCCCAGCGGCGGAGGAGGCCTTCGATGCGGCGGCGATGGATTTCGGTGTCTTCGAGGCAAAGGATGTCGGCGTTGTGCAATGACGCGGGCAGGGTGGGCAGATTCGTGTCGGCGGGGACGGGCGCGCGTTCCGCACGAATGGTGAAGGTGAACGTGGAGCCCGTGCCCACCGTGCTGACGACGCGGATGCCGCCGCCCATCAGCGTGCAAAGGCGTTTGCAGATGGCGAGGCCGAGGCCGGTGCCGCCGTATTTGCGCGTGGTGGACGAGTCGATCTGACTGAAGGGGCGGAAGAGGCGGTCGAGGCGTTCGGCGGGAATGCCGATGCCGGTGTCGTGCACGGCGAATTCGACCTGGAGCGCGCCAGTATCGTGTTCGACGGCGGCGACGCGAACGTCGATGCTGACAGCGCCGGTCAGGGTGAACTTGATGGCGTTGTTGACGAGGTTGACGAGCACCTGGCGGAGGCGGGTGACGTCGCCCACGATATAGGCCGGCACGCTCGCATCGATGGCGTAACCAAGCTCGATATTCCGGGTGGCGGCGAATGAGGCGAAGAGGTCGAACGTGTCTTCGATGCAGCTCGTGAGATCGAAGGGGAGGTGCTCGATCTCCAGCTTGCCGGACTCGATTTTGGAGAAATCGAGGATGTCGTTGATGATGGTGAGCAGGGCTTCGCCGGATGAACGGATGGTGCCGACGAAGTCCTTCTGTTCGTCGGTGAGGGAGGTTTCGAGGAGAAGGCTGGTCATGCCGATGACGCCGTTCATCGGGGTGCGGATTTCGTGCGACATCGAGGCGAGGAACTCGCTCTTGGCGCGGGAGGCGGTGTCGGCATCGGACTTCGCGCGGCGGAGTTGATCTTCCATTTCCACGCGAGCGGTGATGTCGAATTCGATCGCGATGTAGTTATCGACCTCGCCGGCGTCGTTGCGCACGGGTTGGAGTTCGAGGTGGAGATGCGCGCGGCGGCCGGACTTCGAGTGGGAGACGACGTCGGCGTTAAAGGCTTCGCCTTGGGCGATGGCCTGGCGCAAGCCGCGAACGACGGCGGGGGGAGTATCGGGTGCGACGAGAGTGGCGAGGCCGGTGCCGATGACTTCGGGGAGCGCGAATTCGGTAAAGCGGGAGAAGCTTTCGTTGACCCATTCGATGCGGCCGTCGGGCGAACAGAGGATGACGAGGTTATCCGTGCGACTGGCGACCAGGGAGAGTTTGCGCGCTTCGGCCTGACTGGCGCGGAGGGCCTGATCGGCTTCCTTGCGGGCGGAAATATCCTGCAGGGTGCCGATGACGCGGAGCGCTTCGCCCTGCACGCCGACGGTGACGGCCTTGGCGCGGCAGTA
Organism: Horticoccus luteus; assembly: GCF_019464535.1. Taxonomy (GTDB): domain Bacteria; phylum Verrucomicrobiota; class Verrucomicrobiia; order Opitutales; family Opitutaceae; genus Horticoccus; species Horticoccus luteus. The sequence goes on from NZ_CP080507.1 coordinate 1,317,183, forward strand.
GATCCAGCGCCATTGGCCGTCGCGGGCGCGCACGCGAAACTCGGATTCCATCAGCGGGCTTTCGCGATTCAGGCGCTTGTTCATCGTGGGCACGAAGCCGTCGAGATCGTCGGGATGAATCAGCTCCGTCCATGCTTCGAGGCGCGTGGCGAGGCGGTTGGGTTCGTAACCGAGCATGGTCCAGACGCTGGGACTGAAATGAACGACAGCGGTGGAGGTGAGGTATTCGTAAATGCCGATTTGCGTGCTCTCGAGCGCGAGGCGGAGGCGTTCGTCGGAGAGTTTGAGCATGGCCTCGACGCGGCGCCGCTCTTCATTTTCGGTGAGGAGCTTGCGGTTGGAGCGCTCGGCTTCGATCTGCCGGCGGTAGGCGGCGCCGGCGAGGTGCACCGTGAGCGCGAGCAAGAGCGAGATGCCGATGCCCGCCAAGAGCGCGAGCTCGGGGAGGAAACGGCGGGTGCGTTGGAGTTGCTCGGGCTTCGGGTCGAGGGTGAGGCGGACGCGGCGGTCCGCGATGTTGAACACCGCATCAATCGCGAAGGGGCCGTTTTTGACGTCGGACGCGAGATCGCGGCCATACACCAGGCGGCCGGCGATTTCGGCTTGGAGTCGATAAGCGGTGCGCAGATCGAAGAGCCGGTCCAGACGTTGAAAGAGCGGTTGGTAGGCGAACTCGCCCACGATGTAACCGAGCAACTGGTTATCGACGATGACGGGGGCGTAGATCGCAAAACCTGGGCCGTCGGCGCTGACGGTGAGCGAGCCGGAAATCGCGGGCGCGCCCGATTTGCGGGCGGCATTCGCGGCGGCGCGCCGCACGGGATCGAGAGAGTGGTCGAGGGAGGCTTTCTCTTCGTTGCCCGCGAGCGGAATGACCGCGCGGGTTTTCAGGCTCACGTCGATCCAACTGACCGATTGGCAGATGCCATTGGATTCGTGGACCATCGCGGCGGCGTCGGCGGCGGTGTCGCCCGGCAGGGTGCCGGGAGCGTTGTCATGCGTGAAATCCCAATTGCGAGCGATGCGCTCGACGGCGCGGGCGTCGCGATCAAATTCCGCGTCGAGGGCGGCGGCGAGATTGTTGACGGCGATCTGGGTGTTCGTGCTGAGGTAAACCGTCTCGCGTTCGCGCAAGGCGAGCCACAGGACCACCGTGAGACTTAGCGCAACAGCGGCTGCGGGGATCGGCAGCCACGCGGGCACGGGCGAGTCGGGGCGAGTGCGGTGATGCTCGCACGCGGCGAGCGAGAGCAAGGCGACACCTAGAATGAGGAGGCCGGTGGCAGGGAGAGGCGGGATGGCGACGCCGCCGATCCAGGCCGCAAACGTGGTATTACCGAGGCCGGCGCTCCCCAGCGACGCCGCGCCGAGCGAGACGACGGCGGACCCGCAGAGGGCGAGGGAGAGCGTGCGCCAACGTTGCGCCGTGGTGCCGACGAGAGCCACCGTGCTGACGGCACTCCATAAGAGGGCGACCTCGAAGAGCGGCGAATTGGAGGAGTCGTGATCGAGCAGATGTGCGGCGGCGAGCGGGCCGTTGGCGTTGAGGGCACCGGCGATGAGGGCCCAGCCGCTCAAGGCGATCGGCACCCAAGCAAGCAACGCGGCGTGGCGCAGACGGAGCGAAACACCAAACAGCGCCAACCCCAGAAAAAGCAGCGAAGCGGTGCCCTCCATGCTCAACGGCACATCGGTCGACCGCCACTGCAGGAGCGCCGGCCGGGGGACAAAAAAGCCGAACAGGGCCGATGCGACGAGCAGGAGAAGGAGAAAAGCCGACCCGGCCACCGTGCGTTGGAGCCATGATGGGCGTGGCAATGTCGGCAAGAAAGACATTCTTAAATTAGGGATAAACCCCTAGTGAAAACGACCGCGCGCCCGCGGAGCAAGCTCGCGTTTTGTTATTGCTGGGGCGGCGACGACGTTTTTTCGGGGCTGCGGGCAGTTTCCGGAGGCGGCGAGTCGGAATGGGTGAGATTGCGGAAGAAATTGGTCGGCCCCATGACAAAAGCCCAGGCGGGCTTGGCGAGGTTGCCGGTGAGCTTGACCTCCAAAACGGTCGAAAGCGGCGTCAGGACGGCTCCCATCAGGCTCTGGAGGAACAACTTGCTTTCTTGAAACGGATAAACGCGGGCGTTGAAATCGAGGGTTTTGCGGTCGAGCCGGTAGGTGCCGTGGCCTTCGATTGCGGAGTTGGCTCCGGTGAGGCTGACGTCGGAAAACGCGAGCTCGGGACCCTTGATATCAAATTTGCCGTGCGCGGCCGTGAAGCGCAGCGCGGTGAATTTGAGAAGATCGGACAGGAGGCCGAGCAGCTTGACCTGGCCGAGCTGCGAGCCTGCAAGCTCCGCATGGCCGGAACCGTGATAGCTGTAAGGATCGGTGAACATTCCTTCAGCCGCAGCGGCGAGATCCACGCGCACGTTGTCGGGGAGGGAACTTGGGCCGCCCGCTTTCGAGGATTGGGTGGGACCGAAAAATTTCTCCAGCGCGTGGCCGGCCAGCCCGAGGCGGGCGGAGTGCAGCTGCACGTCGAAGCGCAACCGGCGTTCGCCGCCGAGGCCGGTGACTTGCGCGGTGCCGGTGGCGAGGCCCTCGGCAAAATGCGTTTCGAATTTGTCGATGGTGAGGTTTCGATCGTTGAGTGCCGCGGTGAACTTCACGCCTTGCAGCGGAAAGTGGTAGAGCGAGAACTCGCCGGGGGATTCGGCGGTGATGGCGATCGTCTGGTGTTCGCCGTCGGCTGAGCCCGGGCCAGTGACACGTCCGCGCACGGTGAGATTGGGCGGAGTGGCGAAGGTGAACGGCTCAACGATCTCTTCGCCGAGGCGCTCGAAGATTTTGGCGGCGTCGTGGATCGGGACGGTCGAAGCGAAATCGAAATCGACGCTTTCCCATTCGCCGTTGGCGGCATTGACGCGACGGGTGAAGGTGCCGCGCGCGCCAGCGGTGTCGCGACTGAGCACGAGTTCCAAGCCGTCGTAAAAATCGGGGCGCACAAAGAGGCGCGTGTGCACGTGGGCGAAGGGCACGGCGCGGATGGCGGCGTCGGCACCATCGGCAAGCACGAAGACGTGAGAGAGATCCGCTTCGCCCCAGCGGCCTTGCACATCGACGTCGGCGGAGGGAGGCGGGCCGGGGAACGCGAAATTTGCGAAGAAGTTGTCCCACCAGTCGTGGAACCAAGGAGAAATTTGGCGCGGCCGAAGTCGTCCGCGCAGGAGAAAGCGATAATCCCGCGACGTGAGGTTGCCTGTGTAGCTGCCGCGCGCCTCCTGATCGCCCAGTTGGAGAATGATGTCGCTGGCCGTGAAATCGCCGTCGCGGAACAGAAGCCCGGCGCTGGCGCGCGCGAGTGGCACGCCGTGAAAATCGAGGTTGCGCGCGTCGAGCCGACCGGTGGCCTGCACGAGCTTGGGGCCCGGGCCGAATTCCGCTTCGAGCTGCACGGCGGCGGGAGGGCCGAGGGCGATCCACGCGGTGAGATCGTGGCCGAGTTTTTCGCCGACGTTGGCAATCCATGCCGCGGGCACAGAGGTTTCGAGGGCGACGTGGCCGGTGCGGCGTCGCCAATCTCCGCCACCGGCGAGGACTACGGGCGCTTCGAGCACGCGGGCGTTGAGCGAGCCGCCGACCTCGTCGCCGTCGATGGCGAGCGTCGCGAAGGGGGCTTCAATGCGGTAGCCGCGAAAGGTGGTTTCGGCGGCGGCAAATTCGAGGCCGCGAGGTTGCAAATCGGACCAGCGTTCGGCGGGGGCGGCCTGCCCGCGCAGCCACACGCGTTTCGCGGAAGCGGCGAGAGCGGGAAGATCGACGCCGGCCGTGCTTACTTCGAAATGGAGACCATTGGGGGCGCCGGTGAACGAGAACGAAGACTGGGCGCGCAGCGGGCCGGTGTGGATTTCCTGCGGCGCGAGAACCATCATGCCGCGCGCGTGGAGCGTCGCGGTGACGAAGGCGATGCGGGTATCGGAGGGCTCAAGTTCCAAGTGCAGGTCGGGCTGCTGCAGCGTGCCGAGGTGCCCGGAGAGTTCGGCGAGGCGGCGACTGAGCGTGGGAAAATAATGCGCGATCGCGTCGGCGAGGTTCTGGCGAGGCGACGAGGATTTGGCGGAGCGCAATTGCAGTGCGCCGCGGGCGGTGAGACGCAGATTGGCGATCTGCGCGGTGAATTGATCGATCGAGAGCAGCAAGCCATCGCGGCGCAGCGTGCAGTCGGCGTTGCGCAGCAACGGTTCGGCGGCGCCCGAGGGAGAAAACATCGCGGGCGTGAGGACTTCGAGGCCGGTGGCGCGCACGAGGCGTGGTTCGAAGCGGCCGACGAGGAGCGTCCACGGATCGAGTTCCACGAAGACGGCGCGACTGGTGAGCACAGGGTCGTGAATCGTGGTGGTGGAAAGCGCGACGTGCTCGAAGAGGATGCGGCCGGTGGGATCGAAGGTGGCGTGTTTGAAGGTGGCGACGACGTGGGCCGCGGCGAGGCGTTCCTCCATGGCGCGCAGCACGAACGCGGGCACGGCGAATTCGCGTTGCACGGCGATATGAATCTGCACGCCGAGGAGCACGACGAGGAGGAGCCAGAGCGTCCAGATGACGAAGGAGCAGACGCAGGACCAACAGATGCGCCCGGCCGCGCCGCAGAGTTGCCGCCACGATTTCATGGCAGCAGCGGCGTGGAACGAGCGGCGAAAGCGGCCGGGAACATGACGGCGCGATCAGGGCTTCGGGGCGGGCGAGGGACCGGGATCGCGCGAGCCGTAAGTGAGCGTCCACAGGGCGTCGAGGAACGGTTGTTCAACGGCGAAGACGGCGCCAAATTCAGCGGAGCCGGCGAGCTGGGTGGTGCCGCCGATGCGTTCGGTGAGGTCGAGGGTGGTGGTGCTGGCTTGTTCGCCGCCGACGCCGCCGACGAGGGAAATGGTGGCGGTGAGTTCGTATTTCCAGGGGCGGTTTTCGCCGCCGGAGAAGACGGAGGTGGGGAATGAATCGAGGACGAACTCCCGCGCGCGCAGCGTGCGGAGTTGATCGAGCAACGTCTGCACGGCGGTGCGGCGGGCGTCGGTTTCGCTCGCGAGGGCGGCGGCCCATTTTTCGTCGGGCTTGAGTTCGCGCGAGTAAATGACGGCGCCATCGGGCAGCGATTTGAGCGTGATCGCGGTGAGGCGGGCGCCGGGCGGGAGGGCGCGAAGGAGGCGGTCGCGGTAATGCAGCGGGTCGGGCGTCGTTTCCGGGAGAATTTCCGGATCGACGAGGTAGACGAAGGGCGCGTTGGCGAGGCGGGCGTAGGCGCGACCGTCGCGATTGCCGCTGGTGCCGATTTGCAATTTGGGCAGCGGGGGCGCGGGGTTGATGCCGGTGGCGGCGGCGGTCGTCAGGGTGATTTCGCGTTCGGGGCGGTTGAAGCCCCAGTTTTCCAAATCGGCGGCGCTGGGGGCGTCGCTGACGAATCCGGAGGTGGAGCCGTCGGCGCTGCGTTGGGCGGAGAGGTGGGTGAGTTGCTCGAGCAGGCGTTGGACGAGTTTGGGGTCGGCGGGCTGGGTCTGCGAGCCACCGGCGGCGCGGCGGACGAGCTGCCAGGCACTGGCGTCGATGTCGCGTTGCAACACGAGGTCGGGCTGGTTGGGCGCGGAGATCGTGACGGCGGTGATGCCGTTGGGATCGAAGTCGAGGAGGCGGCGTTCGCGGAGGGTTTCCTGGGCGTTGCGCAAGGTGTCGAGGAGCGGGCGCGGGAGTTTGACGGTGAAGAGGGCGTTGCGGTCTTCGAGTTGGGCGTAGTATTCGACGCTGTCTTGTGTGGAGGTGGCCGCCGCAGCGCTGACGGGGTCGCCGAGGAGAAGGGTTTCGCGTCGGCTGTTGCCCTCGAGCGTGAGGCGCAGGGAGGGGTTGGCGGCGGGCGCGTTTTCGGTGCTGCCGCGGGGGAGGAAGTTGACGACGCGGAGGGCGTTCAGGCTGTTGATCGCGAGTTCCGTGGCGGACTTGCTGGCGCGGGTGAGGATGGGCGTCTCGAAGGACCAGCGGTTGCCGTCGCGGCGGATGCGGATGCGGAGATTGGCGGGCGGGGCGGTCTGGAGGTTGAGCGAACGCACCTCAAAGACGGGGATGGTGAAAATGGTTTCGGCGCGAAGTTGGTCGGCGGGAATGGAGAGGCTGTCGGCGAGGGTGCGACTGACGACGTGCACGCGCTGGCCGTCGGGCGAGAGGACGTAGAGGCGGTTGCCGACGTTGGTGGCGTCGCCAATCAGAAGGGTGATGGGTTTCGCGGCGCCGCCGGCGGCGGTGGAATCGCCGGAGGTGAAGCGGACGGTGAGCGAAGGATGGTCGAGGCCGTAGTCGGCGAGGGACTGGTTGTTTTGCGCGAGGTCTTTGACGGCGAAACTGGTCTCATGCTCGAGAAACTGGAGTTCGTTGAGGATGCGGCTGACGGCGTTGGGATTGGCGGGCCAGTCGATGGGCGAGGTGAGATACCAGCCGTCGGCGCGGCGTTGGAGGCTGACGTTGCGGGCGGGGTTGGTGCTGGTGATTTCGAGGGAGCGGATGTCGGCGGCCTCGGGGCCGAGGACGAGGCGGCGGGCTTCGAGGGAGGCGCGTTCGGTGCGCCAGCCGCGTTCGAAATTGAAGATGAAAAAGAACAGCGCGACGTTCAGAAAAATGAGGACGAGCGTGACTTTGGTGCGCATGCGGAGAGGAGTGGTTTAGTTGCGACGCGACCAGTAAACGGCGAGGCCGAGAAGGGCGGCGATACCGGGCAGGACGAGCAGGATGCAGTAGCGGAGGCGAACGAGATCCTGTTGTGAAAGGGAAAGTTGGAAGCGCTCGATGGGGCGGGCGGGGACGTTGAGCTGGGTGTCGCGATCGACGGCCCAGTTCACCGCGCCGAGGAAGATGTTCAAGTTGCCGGCGTTGACGATGCGGGTGTTGGAGACGAGGTCGCCGGTGCCGAAGACGACGAGGCGGCCGCCGCGCACGCTGAAGGGGAGGTTGTCGCGCACCTGCACGCGTTCGGAGGCGACGGCGACGCCGAGGCGGTTGGGCGGATCGAGCGCGGGAATGCCTTTGAGGTCGATGCCGGGGTTGTATTCCGGCGTGCGGGAGACGCGGTAGCTGCGTTCGCCCCAGGCGGTGGGCGCGGTGGCGGCGAGCGTGGTGACGGTGACGTTGTTACCGGGCGCGCGCGCGGGATCGGGCCGGATGCTGCGGCAGAGTCCCAGGCGCAGGCCGATTTTGTAATCGAGCAAGGTCTGCGTGATGGGGTGCGGGGCGAAGTCGCGGATGATGAGGTCGCCGTTGTCGGCAAAGCTGCTGGGACTGGTGTCAGCGATGAGGACGTCGTCGGCGAGCACGCCCCAATCGAAGAGGAGGTTGTCGAGGCCGGCCTCGACCGCGGGCGGCAGCAGGAGGATGAGGCGGCCGGCGTGTTCGCTGAGGAACTGGCGGAGGAGCTCTTCCTCGAAGGGAGCGTAGCGGCCTTGCGGCGCGGCGATGATGAGGAGGGAGGCATCATCGGGGACCTTGCGCGTGACGTTGAGATCGAGGAGTTCGACCTTGAAATTGCGTTCCCGAAGCTGGTCGGCGGCGGCGGAGAGTCCGCGGACGGGGTCGACGTCGTCGGGGCGGAGTTCACCGTGGCCGGTCAGAAAATAGATCTTCTTGTGCTCGGGGTTGGAGACGTCGAGGAGGCCGGCGGTGATCGCCTGTTCGCCGCGGAAGGCTTTTTTCTCGCGGTTCTCCACGCGGTAAAGGTCGCCGGCGGAGATGGCGGTGCGTTCGTCGCCGCAGATGAGGACGATCTGGTTGGGTTGATCGATGCCGAGCTGCTCAGCTTCGCGGCGACGTTGGTAGACATCGAAGTAGTCCACGGCGATGCGGCCGTTGGGATTTGATTCGCTGGCGTAAACGTATTCGCGGAGCAGGCCGGAAACATCGCGGTAGGCCTGGGCGATGTCGGGGTTTTCGGCGTCTTCCGAAAAAGTCACCACGATGTGCACCGGCCGCGGGAGGTTTTTGACGTAGGAGAGCGTTTCGGGCGAGAGCGAGTAACGGCGGTGGGCGGTGAGGTCGTAGCGGAGGGGGTAGTTGCGGGCGAGGTAGTTGAGGCCACCGAAGAGCGTAAGGAACAGGATCGCCTGCAGCACCAGGTTGACGGTGCGCAACCAGCGGGCGGCGCGGAAGCTTTCGAAAAAGGCCATGGGGCGTCAGCTATGGAGCAATTTGGCTTCGACGCCGAGGATGCTGAAAATCAGGACCAGCACCGTGCCGCTGAGGTAAAAAAGGATCTGGCGGGTGTCGACGACGCCGCGCGTGAAGTCTTCGAGGTGTTGGAAAATCTGGGCGTATTCGACCGCGCTTTTGACCGGAGAGAGGACATCGCGGTTGAGCCATTGGGCTTGGGCGAGAAAATTGGTGCCGACGATCAACGCGAAAATCATGGTGAAACCGAGAATGCCGGCGACGGCTTGGTTGCGCGACAGCGAGCTGGCGAAAATACCGATCGCGATGAACAGGAGGCCCGACACCGCCACGAAGAGAAATCCGCCGACGAGCGGGCCGGGGTCGAGGAAGTGGTCATCGCCGGCGAAACGCGAGAGGATGTAAAAAAAGCCGCCGGTGGAGGACCACAGCAGCATGTAGAGGAAGTAGGCGGCGCCGTATTTGCCGAGGACGACCTCGGTGGTGGTGACGGGGGTGGTGAGGAGCGTCTCGATGGTGCCGAGGCGGCGCTCCTCGGCGAGCGACTTCATGGTGAGCAGAGGCACCATGAAGAAAACGGGGAGCCAGAAGGACTGGAAAAACATCTGGGCGGGCGAGGTTTCCTGCGGGGCCTTGCTGAAGGCCTCGAGGATGCCCGTGAACATGAAGCCCATCACGGCGAGAAAAAGCGTGGCGGCGATGTAGGTGCTCGGGTTGACCAGCAGCATGCGGATCTCGTGGCTGAGCAGGGTGAGAAAATGCTTCATGCTAATTCTTGCGGAGATCTTCGCTGCGGACATCCCAACTGCGGCGGGTGGCCGCGAGGAAGACGTCTTCGAGCGTGGGATGAGCACGGCTTAAGGAACGGAGGCGGAAATCCGCACGGGCAGAGAGCGCGTGCAACAATGCTTCGCCGAGCTCGGTGTCGTGGGAGGTGGTGAGGCGGAGCGCGCGAAAACCGTCGGCGTCGGGTTCGCCGGTGGTGACCACGTGAAGTTCCGGATCGACGGCCGTGAGCACGGCGGGGAGCGCGGCGACATCGCCGGCGAACTCGAGTTCATACGTGGACCGGCCGAGGATCTCGCGGCGCAGTTCGGCCGGCGTGCCCTGCGCGACGACGCGGCCCTGATTGATGATGAGCACGCGATCGCAGGTCATTTCGATCTCCGGCAAAATATGCGAGGAGATCAACACGGTCATGCGGCCGCGGAGGCTGGCAATGAGATCGCGGACAATGAGGATTTGATGGGGATCGAGGCCGATGGTGGGCTCGTCCATGATGATGACCGGCGGTTCGGCGAGGATGGCTTCGGCGATGCCCACGCGTTGCCGGAAGCCCTTCGAGAGTTTGCCGATGATTTTGTGGCGAACGCGTTTCAGGTCGCAGAGCTCCAGGACCTCGTCGATGCGCGGGCTGAGTTTGCGGCGGGTGAGCTCCTTGAGGCGGCCGCGAAAATAGAGGTATTCGGAGACGCGCATATCCTCGGGCAGCGGATTGTTTTCCGGCATGTAGCCGATCTGGCGTTTGACCATGTCGGGCTGCGTGGCGGCGGGAATGCCGCAGATGGAAACGTGACCGCTGGTGGCGGGCAGGTAACCGGTGAGGATGCGCATCGTGGTGGATTTGCCGGCGCCGTTGGGGCCGAGGAAGCCGAGGATTTCGCCGCGCGCGACGGAGAAACTGATGTCGTTGACCGCGGTCGCGCCGGCATAGCTCTTGACGAGATGGCGGACTTCGATGGCGGGAACGGGATCGGACATTGGCAGCAGCTTCAGCCGGTGGACGGCGGCGCTCAACTTTCTTTCTCGATGGTGACTTCGCCGGCGCGGAACGGGCGCAAGCGGCCGCGGGCGTCGCGGAGGAGAAGGGAGCCCTCGTCATCGATGCCGGCGGCGAGGCCGGCGAAACGTTGCTCGCCTTGCAGCACGGCAATCGCGCGGCCGCGCAACGTGTCGTAACGCTGCCAGCGCTCGGCGAAGGCGGCGGGAGCATCGCCATCGAGGAAGCGGCGGTAATCGAGCAGGGTGCGACCGATGAGGGCGGCGGCGAAGCGATTGAGGTCGAGCGGGGCGCGGGCCTGTTCGCCGAGCGAAGTGGCGCGGCGGCGGAGATCGGCGGGCCAATCGCCGGGGGAGGTGTTGACGTTGAGGCCGAGGCCGAAGACGAGCTCGTGAATCAGATCGGCGTCGATGCGCGCTTCAGTGAGGACGCCGCCGGCTTTGCGCCCGTCGAACACGATATCGTTGGGCCACTTGATGCCCGGCGAGAGGCCGGCGAAATGGTGGATGAGTTCGCAGACGCCGAGGCCCATCCAGAGCGTGAACGTGCTCATGTGGGAGGGCGGGATTTGCGGGCGAAACGCGAAGCTGGCGTAGATGTTGCCTTGATTTTCACTGTGCCACGCGCGGCCGAAGCGACCGCGGCCGGCAATCTGGCGACGGGCGAAAACGGCGAAGGGCGCGGGGCGGCCGGCGGCGAGCAGGCGGGTGGCCTCGGAGTTGGTGCTATCGATCTCATCGAGAATGATGAGCGGGCATTCGCGCGCGCGGCCTTTTTGCAGCGCGCGGATGGCGTGAATCGAAAGCGTGTCGGGCACGGACCGAGTGACCGCGGGAGCGGCCGAGATGTCGAACGCGAAGTGCACAGGAGCGGTCCGCCGACGGTTGCGAAACGCGGCGATGAAGACATGATGGCGCGCATGACGTTCGAAGAATTTACGAACGCGGCCGCGCCGGCGGGTTGGCCGCCGCCGCTGGAGGCGTTATGGCACGAGCAGCGAGGGGATTGGGAGCGGGCGCATCAGGCGGCGCAAGCGGACCACGGGGCGGCGGCGGCGTGGGTGCATGCTTATCTGCACCGCGTGGAAGGCGATGAGGGCAACGCCGCGTATTGGTATCGGCGGGCCGGGAAGTCTCTGCCGCCCGCGGGCACCGCCTGGGCCGAGGAGCGCGCGGCGATTGCGCGGGCGTTGCTGGCGGATCCGGTGCGTGGATCGTAGGCCGCGGAGGGGGCGGTCGGCGGCGAGGGCATGCCGCGGGGGCGCGGAGCGCGAGCGCTGCGTCTTACTTGTCGGTCGGCGCGCCGAAACCGCCGTCGCGCGAGAAGGCGCGGTTGGTCTGGCGTTTGATGTAGTCGGCTTCCGCGGTGTCGCCGGAGCGACGGGCGTCCTGCGCGTCTTCCTTGAGGTCGGAGATGTTCTTTTTGCGTTCGTCCTCTTGATACATGAGGAGGGCGACGCCGCGATTCATGCCGGAAAGCGGCACGTAGCTCAGGCCGGCGTAGCGCTGCATGGCGATGTCCATGAGTTCGCTTTGCGTGTGGAGATCGCGTTCGCGAAACACCTCCGGTTTTTTCTGCTGCACGACGTATTTAGGCAGACGGATGATGCCGTTGCGGGGTTTGTCTTCGTCGCGCAAGTCCACGTTCTCTTCCTCGGGCTTCGGCTTCGGCGGCGGGTTGTATTTGGGCATGCTCGCGGCGAGCGCGGCGGCGACGTCGCCGGAGATGGCGCGCTGGCGCTTGGGTGCGGGTTGGCCCGAGGTGACGGGCTCAGCGGGCGGAGCGGCGACGGGGGATTGAGCGAGGAGGCTGGCGCCGGGGACAACCGCCAGGGCGGCGAACAGGGAGACGAGCGCGGGCGTTTTCATAAGGGGGTGTGACCGGCGTGGTGGGGTGATGTTCAAGCGGAGAACGCACTCGGGCGACGCGCGGGGAGGCGCGCGAGAACGGCCGGGTCAGGCGTCGCGGTGCACGCTCGCGGGGGAGAACGCGGGAAGGCAGATGGCGAGGTATTCGGCGCCGGCGGGCGTGCTGTAGCGGACCCATTCACCGCGGTGCGCGATGACGGCCTGGCCGGCGGCGACGTCGAGCGTGCCAGTCCGAGATTCGACACGCAGCGTGCCGCCCAGCACGACGGTGAACTCGTCGAACGCGGGCGTCTGGCCGGGCTCGACCCAACCGGCGGGGCTCGTCATGCGTGCGATGCTGAGGGCTTCGGTGCGCGAGTTCACGCGGCCGACAAATTCTTCGATGCGTTTCGGTGGTTCACCGGCGCCGGGAATAATGGTGGGAGCGGGAATCAGGGTGGGCATGGGGAGTGGAAATCGGGTATGGTGTGGTGACGGCCGAATGTTTCCTGCGTCAAGCGGGCAGGCAGACGAATCCCGCGCCGCGAAGAAGAAGGCTGGCTGAGCCGGATCAGGAGCGCACCTGCCCGTGGCCGGTGACCTGCCACTTGTAGGAGCAGAGTTCGCGCAGGCCCATGGGACCGCGGGCGTGCAGGCGGTCGGTGCTGATGCCGATCTCGGCGCCGAGGCCGAATTCGAAGCCGTCGTTGAAGCGCGTGCTGGCGTTCCAGAGGACGGCGGCGCTGTCGACGGCGGCGAGGAAACGGCGGGCGGCGGTTTCGTCGTCGGTGACGATGGCTTCGCTGTGCGCGGAGCTGTCGCGGTTGATCGTGGCGATGGCGGCGTCGAGCGAATCGACGACGCGCACGGCGAGAATGTAGTCGAGGAACTCCGTGGTGTAATCGGCGGGGACGGCGGCGGTGTGGGGGAGGTTGGCGGTGGCGAGAATGGCGGCGCTGGCGGGATCGCAGCGGAGCTGGACGTTTTTCGCGGCAACGAGGGCGCGGGCGAGGCGGGGCAGGAGGGTGGACGCGACGTCGCGGTGGATGAGGAGTTGCTCGGCAGCGTTGCAGACACCGGGGCGCGAAGTCTTCGCGTTGACGATGATGTGTTCCGCCATCGCCGCGTCGGCGGCGCGGTCGACGTAGACGAAGCAGACGCCCTTGTAGTGTTTGATGACGGGAATCGTGCTGTTCGCGGTGACGAAGCGAATCAGGCTTTCGCCGCCGCGGGGGATGATGCAGTGCACGAGTTCGTCGAGCTTGAGCAGCGTGGTGAGCGCGGCGCGCTCGGTTGTGGGGATAAGTTGCACGGCATCGGCGGGGAGTCCGGTGGCGGCGAGGGCGGCGGACACGAGCGCGGCGAGGGCGGTGTTGGTGTGGAAGCACTCCTTGCCGCCGCGGAGGATCGCGGCGTTGCCGGATTTCAGGCAGAGGACGGCGCAGTCGATGGTGACGTTGGGGCGGGCTTCGTAAACGATGCCGATGACGCCGATGGGCACGCGAATTTTGCGGAGGACGAGGCCGTTGGGGCGGGTGGTTTCCTCGAGGAGTTCGCCGACGGGATCGGGCAATGCGGCGACTTCGCGCACACTGGCGGCGAGCTGGGCGAGGCGCGCGGGCGTGAGGGTGAGGCGGTCGATCTGCGCGGCGGCGAGGCCGTTTTCGCGGGCGGCGGCGAGGTCTTGACGATTCGCGGCGAGAAGCGCGTCGGTGGCGGCGGTGAGGCGGCCTGCGAGGTCGAGGAGGGCGGCGTTGCGCGCGCTCGACGGCGTCACGGCGAGCGCGAGCGACGCGGCGCGGGCGCGTTGAGCGAGGGACGTGACGAGAGCGGCAAGGTCAGCGGACATGAGCGGTGAATCTCGCAAGATTGCGGCGCAGCGCAAAATGAATTTCGGCGACGCCGGCGCGGGCGCGGCGAGTCGCGGGGGAGATGGGTGTTCGCTGCGATCCGGCCGCGCGGCGGAGCGCACGGCCCACCGTTGTTACGCGGAGACGTGCGGGAGGGCGGCGCCGCGCACCTGCGGCCAGCGGACGTGGGGAATCGCGGCGCCGAGATGTTGGACGCATTCGGCGCCGAGGATGGAGGCCACCGCACCCGCGTGGGCGAGCGAGGCGCCGCGCAGGTGGCCGTAGAGGAAACCAGCCGCCCAGGCATCGCCGGCGCCGGTGGTATCGACGACGCGGGAGACGGTCACGGGTGCGACGCGGTGAAGGGTGTCGCGTTGCGCGAGCCACGCGCCGTCCTTGCCCAGCTTGACGGCGGCGATGCCACCGAATGCGGCGAGCTCGCGGGCGAAGTTGGCATAGTCGTCGGTGCGATCGAACAAGGCGGAGGCTTCGTCTTCGTTGGCGAAGACGATATCCACGCCGAGGCGGAGTTGCGCAAAGATCCAATCGCGGGCGGCTTTGACGACTTCGAAGGACGCGAGGTCGATGCTGATCGTGCAACCGGCGGCGCGGGCGGAGGTGATGACCTGCTCGGCGAGGGCGGGGTTGAAGAGGAGGTAGCCTTCGATGTGGGCGTGGCGAGCGCCCTGGAAATCGGCGGGGCTGATTTCGGCGGGGCTCAACGTCATCGCGGCGCCGAGGTGGGTGCGCATGGTGCGCTGGCCATCGGGGGTGACGAGAGAGAGGCAGCGGCCGTGGGGCAGCGTGGCGCGTTTGACGTGCGAGCTGTCGGTGCCGGCGGCGGCGACGAATTCGAGGTATTGGGCGGCGGTGGGATCGCTGCCGACTTTGCCGACGTAGGAGGTGCGGAGGCCGAGTTGCGCGGCGGAGAGGATGGTGTTGGCCGCCGAGCCGCCGGGGGCGATGGCGAGGGCGCCGTCGAGCGTGCGCACGAGGCCGGCGAGGTCGGCATCGTCGACGAGGACCATGCCGCCTTTGTCGCCGGGGACGTGTTGCGTAAGGAAGGACTCGGGAACGTGCGCGAGCAGATCCATGATGGGATTGCCGACGCCGACGAGATCGAAGGTGGAGTGGGACATGAAGGGAGGTGGCTCAGGCGACGAGGTTGAGGCGGGGGGCGAGAAGTGGTTCGTCATCCACCTCGATCAGGATGGAATACTCGCCGGGCACAGGGAACGACAGCTTCACCATTTCATTGATGATGTTGATGTGATCGAGCGGGCTGTGGGAGGTGAAGGAGCGTTGAATGAGCGGCTGAAGTTCGGTGGGATCGCGGCCGATGGAGATGCGCAACTGGTGTTCGCCGGCGGCGACATCGGTGAGCGTGAGAAACCAGACCATGAAGGGATGCACGGCGGGATAACGAGCGGCGCGGATATTGGAGAAGGCGCCAATGAGGGTGTGTTTGCCGGTGGTGCGATCGATGTGCACGCCATCGCAGGTGAGCCAGACGAGGAGCTGCGGCTTGGAGTGCATGAGGGCGGAAAGTGGGGCGTTGGCGGAGGGGCGGCGCAACTCATTTTGCTTGGAGGCGGGCGCGGGGCGCGATCATGCTGGGAGGGTGAACCCGCTGTTTTCCACTGCCACCCATGCCGCGGCGGAGAGTCCGGCGGATCTGCCGCCGTGGGTGATTGCGATCGGCGCGGTGTTGGTGGCGATCGTGGGGGTGTGGCTGCTCGCGAAGGTGTTGAAGTGGGTGTTTTACTTCGTGCTGGCGGCAGCGGTGCTCGCGGGGGCGGCGGGGGTGATCTGGCTGGTGCTGCGCTGAGCAAGGGGCGGGGCGCAGGGCGTGGTGGCGTTTTGATTTGAGGATGCGGGCGAGCTGCGCTCACTCGGCAGATGGCAAAGTGGCTGCTTGTGGACGGATTTAATCTGGCGTATCGGTGTTTTCATGCGTTGCCGGAGCTGACGCGCGCGGACGGATTTCCGACCGGGGCACTGCACGGCTGGGTGAAGTCGTTGTGGAAGCTGATCGACCAGGAAAAGCCGGGTGCGACGCTGGTGTTCTTCGACCTCGGGGAGTCGGCGGATCGGATCGCGTTGCACGCGGACTACAAAGCGCAACGCAAGCCGATGCCGGACCCGTTGCGGCAGCAAATTGAGCCGATCAAGGCGCTGACGCGGGCGATGGGCCTGGCGGGGATCGAGGAGCACGGCGTGGAGAGCGACGACTTGCTGGCGGCGGAGGCGGTGAAGCTGGCCGCGGCGGGACACGACGTGGTGATCGTGAGCAGCGACAAGGATTTTGCGCAGATCGTGGGCGGGAAGATCACGATCATGCTGCCACCGCCATCGGCGAATCCGAAGCTGGGCTGGCGGCGGCTGGATGCGGCGGGCGTGCAGGAAAAGTTCGGGGTGCCGCCGGCGCAAATCGCGCACTACCTCGCACTCGTGGGCGATACGTCCGACAACATTCCCGGACTGGACGGAGTGGGCCCGAAGACCGCGGCGAAATGGCTCGCGGAGTGCGGCGGGAGCGTGGAGTGCGTGATTGAAAAAGCGGCCGAGCTGAAGCCGGAGCGCTTTCGCGCGGCCGTGGCCGAGCAGGCGGAGCGGCTGCGATTGAACCTGAAGCTGACGACCTTGAATCTCGCGCTGCCGGAGGTGAAACCAGAATGGCGGACGCCGGATCCGCAGGAGTTGTTCAAGCTGCTCGACGGTTTCGAAATGCGGTCAACGGCGGCGGAAGCGAGGAAGCGTTACGCGGATGCGAGCGGGAGCCCGGGCACGGTCGCGGTGCCCACACCGCCGTCAGCCGCGATGCAAGGCGAGCTGTTTTGAGCGACGACAGCGGGCGCGAGGCGCGCGACACGGCGAGGGTTACTCGCGGCCTTCGGAAGAAACGCCGCTGGGATCAAAAATGTAGCCGATGCCGTGGACGGTGCGGAAGGCGTCGAGGGAAGCGTCGTGGCTCTTGTAGAGCTCGCGCACTTTCACGATGTATTGGTCCAAGGATCGGCTGCGGATGTCGGCGTGAATACCCCAGACGGCGTGGATGAGCGCCTTGCGGGTGATCACGACGCCGGGCCGGCTGTAAAGGTAGGAAAGGATGCCAAGTTCTTTGCGACCGATTTTTTCGATGGCGCCGCCGGGGAAGGAAATTTCAAGGCGCTCGGGCGTGATGGTGGCGCCGCAGAACTCGAAAGGTTGGTCGCTGACGCGGACGTTTTTGGTGACGTTTTGATCGCCGACGGATTCGGCGCGCCGAAGGACGGCGCGGATGCGGGCGATGAGCTCGGCGTAGCTGAAGGGTTTCGTGATGTAGTCATCGCCGCCCATCTCGAGGCCCTTGATCTTGGCGTTCTCCTCGATGTTGCCGGTGACGAAAATCGTGGGCACGGAAATATCGTTCGCCTTGAGCTCTTCGAGCAGGGCGAAACCGGACTGGTCGGGCAGGCTGATGTCGAGGAGCAGGAGGTTCGCGAAATTACGTTTGAGGTAACGCAGCGCATGCTCGGCGCGGTTGCAGATCTGCGTCTGCATGCCGGCTTCCTGCAAGTGCACCGCGAGCACGGTGGCGAGATCCTCCTCATCTTCGACGACCACGATCAAAGGTTGAGGGGCCGCCCGGGGGGGCGAGGAAACGGAGGGATCGGCTGGCTGACTCGGCATAGGACGCGTTGCGGGCGGGCCTACTAACGTTCGCCGGCGGGAGGTTGTCAAAGCCAACTGAGGCGGGTGTGCGCCGGCGAAGAGGAGTTTCGCCGCGCCGCGGGTGACAGTAAGCAGTTACGAGGCGAAAGGATGACGCGGCGGGCGCAGCCCGCGGCGCTCAGATGTGAAACGGCGGCACGCCGACGGTGGCGATCAGTTGCAGCGCGCGCGCTTCGGCACGGCGCATCGCGCGTTTTTTGACGGGCTCAAGATCGTCATAGCCCGCGAGGTGGAGCCAGCCGTGAACGACGTAGAGGGTGAGCTCGGTCGCGAAGTCGCGGCGGTGGGCACGGGCGTAGCGCGCGGCGGTGTCGACGGACACGCAGACCTCGCCGGCGAGCCCGACGGCGGCGTCGCCTTCGAAGGTGATGACGTCGGTCGTAGTCGGATCGGCGAGAAAGTCGGCGTGGAGCCGGGCGAGGGCGGTGTCGGTGAGAAAGACGAGCGACAATTCTCCGGGCGGGCAGCCGCCACGGAAGCGTGCGGCGTGGCGATCAAGGATGGCGAGCGCGCGGGTGAGTTCGCGCCGCGGCACGCGCAGGCGGGGATAACGGTTGGCAATGGCGAGGGTGCGCGGGTCCACGAGGATCACGCCTTGACGGGGAACGGCGCGGGCGTGGCGGCCGGGTAGGCGATGCGACCGTGGAGCATGTTGAGCAGCGTCTCGATAAAGCTCTCTTTGATGCGCGCGATTTCGGCGAACGTCAGGGGCGCCTCGTCGAGCTGACCTTCGGCGATACGGTCGCGGACGATGTGATCGATGAGCTGGGTCAACTGGTCGGCGGTGGCCTGCCGGAGGGAGCGCGAGGCGGCCTCGACGCCGTCGGCGAGGGAGATGACGGCGCATTCCTTGAATTGCGGAAGCGGGCCGTCGTAGCGGAATTCCTCCTCGGCGGGCGCGGCGGCGGCGCGGGCGGAGGAGGCGGTGCGGGCGCGTTCGTAGAAGAAACGCACGAGCGTGGTGCCGTGGTGTTGCTCGATGACATCGCGGACGGCGCGGGGCAGGTGGTGCTTTTGCGCGAGTTCGAGGCCTTGGGAAACGTGCTGCTTGATGATGCGCGCCGAGGCGACGGGGTCGTGATGATCGTGGGGGTTGCCGCGGTCGCGCTGGTTCTCGGAAAAATACAGCGGGTGCAGGACCTTGCCGATATCGTGAAAGAGTGCGCACACGCGGGCGAGGAGGGGATTGGCGCCGATCGCGCTGCAGGCGTTTTCGGCGAGTTGGGCGACGATGAGCGAGTGATGATACGTGCCGGGGGCCTCGAGCTGCATGCGCCGGAGCAGCGGGTGATTGTAGTCGGTGAGTTCGAGGAGGGTGATGTCCGTCGTGCGTTTGAACAACGATTCGAGCACGGGCAACAAGCCAACCACGGCGATGCCGGTGAGCAGGCCGGTGACGAGGCCCGCGCCCATCTGGCGGCCGAGCGTTTCGATCGGCACCTGGTCGGCGATGCCGATCAGCGCGGCGAACGCGGCGACGGTCAGGCCGCCGGCGCCGGCGGCGCGGACGACGCGCCCGCGGCGGTGGGCATCGCGGCTGCTGAAGATGGCGACCAGCGAGGCGAGAAACGTCAGCACGAGGAGGTCGAGCCGGTTGCCGTAGATGACGCCGGTGAAAATCGAGATCAGCAGCGCCATGAAGATAGCGGAGCCGGCGTCGATGAGGATGGCGACAATCAGCGGGGCAAAGGCGGTGGGCGCGATGTAGGGCAGCGTCGAGGCCCAGGAACCATCGCTCACGAAAAACGCGACGCCGCCGATCGAGTAAACGGCGCGCACGAGGGCGAGGTTGAGGATGACGACGAGCGCGAGGAGGCCGAGGCGCACGTTGCTTTGCAGCGTCTCAGGATCTTCGAGACGGATGTAGATGATGGAGGCCAGCACCATCGCGAGCACGAGGAGCACGCGGCCGAAGAGGGCGAGGCCTTCGTTCCAATCGACGTCGCCGTGATCGAGGAGGTATTTGCGATACGCGCCGAACATCTCGTATTCGGCCGGGGTGACGCGTTCGCCGGATTCGATGATGGTTTGACCGGCGGCGACGTGGACGACGATGGGCTTGAGGTTGCGCGCGGCTTCGGCCTGGCGGCGTTCGGTGGCGGCGCGGTCGAAGAGGAGGTTGGGCGCGATGCCGTTGCGGAAAAACCGAAACAGCGCCTGGGAAACGGGGCGCGAAACGCCGTCGGCGGCGAGGCTGACGCGGAGGAACGTGAGCGCGTCTTCGAGCGACTGGGTGGGGCGCAAGGTGACATCACCGCCGGGGCGGACGACTTCGAAGAGCGCGCCGGCGCCGTTGACGCCGCCGCCGAGCGAGCTGTCGTGCACGCCTTCGGCATAGATGTCGCGCACGGCGGCGAGGCCGCTTTCGAAGAGTTGCGTGCGTTGGTGGATGTTGGTGCCGGAGAGTATGCGGCCGGCGTCTTCGAGCGAAACGCGATACGAGCCGCGACTGTTAAAAGCGTCGACGATGCCGGCGAGGGCGGACTGGCGGTCGCCGATCATGGGAGCGCCGGGCGGGCGTTCGGCATCGAAGCGGTTGAGTTGGGCGAGAAAATCGCGGGCGGCGGCGTCGAACTGGCGGGCCGGCTCGTCGGTCAGGCGGTAGACGGGGGGAATGCGGGCTGCGAAGGCATCGCGGGCGGCGCGGGTCTGCTCGGCGCTGATGTAGTCGAAAGGCGCGCTGGCAACGATGCGTGTCGTCGCGAGTTGGTTGGGCAGCACCGCTACGTGCAGCGTGCTCATGCCGACAGAGCTGATCAGCACGATCGATCCGACGGTGACGAGAAAGATGACGATGGCGATGAGCCGGCTGCGATCGAGGAAATCGCGCGCGAGAGAGGCGGCGGAGGTGCCGCGACGGGGAGGACCTTGCCGGAGGCCGCCGAGGAGAAGGGTGAGTTGATCGCGAAACGACATGGCGCGCGTCAGGCGGAGGGCGGCTCGCCCGCGGGGTTTTTGTAGCGTTCGTAAGCCTCGATGATGCGTTGCACGAGCGGATGGCGCACAACGTCGCTGCCGCCAAAGGTGTGAAAGACAATGTCGGGCACATCGCGGAGGATGTGGCGCACTTCGATGAGGCCGCTTTGCTTGGACCGCGGGAGATCGACCTGCGTGACGTCGCCGGTGATGACCATGCGCGAATCTTCGCCGAGGCGCGTGAGAAACATCATCATCTGCTCGGGCGTGGTGTTTTGGGCTTCGTCGAGAATGACGAAGGCGTGCGAGAGCGTGCGGCCGCGCATGTAGGCGAGGGGCGCGATTTCGATGATGCCCTTCTCGGTGAGCTTCGTGACCTCATCGGGCTCGAGCATGTCGTGCAACGCGTCGTAGAGCGGGCGCAGGTAGGGGAGGATTTTTTCGCGGAGGTCGCCGGGGAGAAAGCCGAGGGCTTCGCCGGCTTCGACGGCGGGGCGCGTGAGGATGATGCGTTGCACCTCGTTTTTCAGGAGCGCCGAGACGGCGGCCGCCATCGCGAGGTAGGTTTTGCCGGTGCCAGCGGGGCCGATGCCGAAGACCACGGGGTGGCGGAGCACCGATTGAAGATAGAGTTTCTGGCCGAGGGTTTTCGGCACGATGGTCCGGCGATGCGTGGCGAGGACGACCGGGTCGGAAAACAGCGAGCGCCACTGGTCGCCTTCCCCACGGGCGAAGGCGTCGGTGATGCGCACGAAGTCGGAGTTGCGAATCGACATGCCTTGGTGGCGGGCTTCGTCGAGAAACGCGAAGAGGGCTTCGGTCTTCGCAACGGCGGCGGCGGCGCCTTCGATCTTCAACCACGTTTCGCGCGAAACGAGTTTCACGTCGAAGGCGCGTTCGACGTAGGCCAGATTGGCGTCGCGCCCGGCGTAAAGTTGGTGGAGGTGACGCGGGCTGGGGTAGTGAAGTGTTTTGGCGGACATGATCAGCGCGGGGCGAGAGTGCGGGCAGCGGCGGCGAGTTTTTCCCACGTTGCCTCAAGCGCTTGCGGCAGGATGCGGGTCTGGCCGATGACGGGCATGAAATTATTGTCGCCCTGCCAGCGGGGCACGATGTGGCCATGCAGGTGGGCAATGCTGCCGCCGGCGACGTTGTGGCCGAGGTTGAAGCCGATGTTGAAACCGTCGGGTTGCAGGGCGGCGCGGAGAATTTGCTGCCCGAAGATGATGATCTCCATCAGATCGGCGCGTTCGGTGCGGTCGAGCGCCTCGAGTTCGATGACCTCGCGGAACGGCACGGCGAGCAGATGACCGGGGTTGTAAGGAAAGCGGTTGAGAATCAAGAACGAGGCGGGACTGCGATGGACGATAAGCGCCGCCCGGTCGTCGCCGAGAGCCGGGAGCTCGGTGAAGGGCTTTTTCACGTCCGGATAGCGCGGAGCTTCAATATACTCCATGCGCCAATGAGGGTGCAGCTGCTGCATGAGGAGGGCGGAGCAAACACCGCGTCGGGAGGAAATGCAAAGGGAAAGCCGGGCGCGGCGGCGAGCGCGCCGCCGACGCGAAAAAATCCCGCTTGCGCATGGTATGACGAGCGTCATGTTAACGCGATGCGCTACCCGGCCGCCCACAAGGTGACGACGCGCCGCCGGATCGTCTCGGCGGCGAGCGCGGCATTTCGCGAGCACGGGCTGGAGCGGACGGGGGTGGACGAAGTGATGCGCCGGGCGGGGCTCACGCATGGAGGCTTTTACGCGCATTTTCGCGACAAGTCGGAGCTGGTGGCCGAAGCGTGCACAGAAGCCTTTGAGGGGGCGGTGGTAAATTTAGAGCGCATCGCCGCGCAGCCGACGCCGGCGCGACGGGCGCGGGTGCTCATCGACAGCTACTTGTCGCGGCACCATCGCGACAACCGCGGCTCGGGTTGCCTCGTCGTCGCGGTGGCGACGGATGTGGGGCGTTTGACGGGCTCGGCGCGCAGCAGCTACGCGCGCGGTTTTGCGCGGCATTTGGAGCGACTGGCGGCGGCGTTGCGGTTGAGCGACGATCCGGCGGTGAACCGCGATCGGGTGACCCATCTCATGAGTTCGCTGGTGGGCGCGTTACTTTTTGCCCGCGCGGCGGACGAACCTGCCCGGAGCGATGCGTTGCTTGAATCGGCGCGCCGGGTGCTGCATCACGAATTCTGTCGCTGAAAAAACCTACTTCTATGAGTCCTGCCACCGCTCCCCGTCGCCGCGTCGTCATCACTGGTCTCGGTGCGCTCACGCCTGTTGGCGAGACGCATCAAGAGACGTGGTCCTCCCTCATCGCGGGCCGCAGCGGCATCGGTCGGATCACGCGTTTCGACGCGAGCGGCTGCACGGCGCAAATCGCGGGTGAGGTGAAGAACTTCGACCCTTCGCGACCGCTGGCGCAACCGGTGTTTCCGCGGGGGGCGGATTCGGCTCCGGTGACGATGGCGATCACGCCGAAGGACGTGAAAAAGCTGGGGCGTTTCTCACATCTGGGCGTGGCGGCGGGGCTCGAGGCCTACATTGATTCGGGCCTGGATGCGGTGCGCGCGACGCTGCGGCCGGACCGCGTGGGGGTGAACATGGGCGTGGGCCTCGGCGGTCTGCCCGAGATCGAGGCGATGCACAGCGTATGGCTCGCGGGTGGTTTTCGAAAAATTTCGCCGTTCTTCATCCTGCAAACGGCGCCGAACATCCTGTCGGGGCAACTGGCGATCCTGTTGGATTTTCGCGGGCCCAACGTCTGCAACACAGCGGCGTGTGCGACGTCGGGACACAGCCTCGGGGAATCGTTGCGCGTGATCCAACGCGGCGAAGCGGACATCATGCTGGCGGGCGGAGCGGAAGGCGTGATCGGACCGCTGGGGGTGGGCGCGTTTGCGCAGATGCGGGCGCTCTCGACGCGCAACGACGACCCGGAGCGCGCCTCGCGGCCGTATGATGTGGACCGTGACGGTTTCGTGATGGGCGAGGGCGCGGTGGCCTTTGTGCTGGAGGAGCGCGAGCATGCGTTGCAACGCGGTGCGCGGATTTATGCGGAGCTCGCCGGTTATGCCGCGACGGGGGATGCGTATCATCTTTCGTCGCTCGCGCCGGAAGGCGAAGGTTCGCGGCGGGCGATGGCGCTGGCAATCGACGACGCGGGTTTGCAGCCGGCGGATTTGAGCTACGTGTCGGCCCATGCGACTTCCACGCCCGGCGGCGACGGCGAGGAAGCCGCGGCGATCGCGGGTCTTTTCGGCGAGGCGCGCGGGCAGTTGCACGTGAGCGGCGTAAAATCGATGACGGGTCATCTGCTCGGAGCGGCGGGCGCGTTGGGCGCGATGGCGGCGACGCTCGCGATTCACGAAGGCGTAATTCCGCCGACGATCAATTTGGACAACGTCGATCCGGCATGCGCGGCGCTCGGGTTGAACTTCACGCCGAAGGTGGCCGTGAAAAAGAAAGTGGATGCGGCGCTGGCGAACAGCTTCGGCTTTGGCGGCACGAACGCCTCGCTGGTGGTGCGCCGCGCTTGAGCGAAAGGACGGAGGAAAGCATCGCGGCGGGTTGGGCTGGAGAGCGGCCGGCGAAAGGCGGATTTCGCGGCGAGCCGCGCACGGCAATGGGGAAACGCGGCCGGGCGGGACGGTGGTGGCGCGGTGGGATTGATTAAGGGCGCGGTTTGTGCCGCACTGGGCGGCGATGGTCCGCTCGCTTCTCTCCTTCACGCATCCGTCCGTGGTGCCGCCGCACACCGGGCGCACCGATTTCCGCCGATGAAACGGCTCTGGCAAAACCTGAGCGCGCGGCTGACTTCGCCGTTGCTCATCGCGCTGCTGCTGGGCGCGGGCTTCATGGCGTTTGTGGCGTGGGACCAGTCGCACTGGTGGCGGGTGAAAGAAGATTACGGCTTCGGCTGGCTCGTGCCGGCGTTTGTCGCGTTCGTGGTTTACGATCGCTGGGAGAAGATTGCGGCGACGGTGGGCGCGTGCGCCGCACCGGGGAGTCCGCGGGCGAGCGGAGTGGTGGGCAAACTGCAGACCATCGCGGTGGTGGCGGTGATGATTCTGGGGGTGTTGTTTTTCCTGCTCGGGGCGTTTTACCGGGCGGGCGCGGGCACGTCGCAGCCCGGCACGCTCGCGCTGACGCTGGGGATGATCGGCATTGTTTTGCCGCTGATTTATTTCAACGCGCCGCCCACGCCTGCGCCGACGGTGGCGGGTTTCGGGCGGGATCCGCGGTTGAAGCTGGCGGCGTTATTCCTGTTCCCGGCGCTCGTGTGGCTGGTGTCGGCGCCGTTGGTGTCGGCGATCGATCAGCAATTGCGGCTGTTTCTTTTGCGCAAGGTGGTGACGGTCGTCTCGGTGGTTTTCGAGGTGCTGGGCTTGCCGCTGGAGCAACAGGGCAACGTGCTCGTGCTGCCAAGCGGGGGCACGGTGGGAGTCGAGGATGCGTGCTCGGGGATTCGTTCGCTGACGGGCTGCCTGTTTGCGGGGTCGTTTCTGGCGGCGGTGTTTCTCCAACGGTGGTGGCAGAAAATCGCGCTGGTTGTGGCGGCGATGATTCTGGCGTTTGTGACGAATCTGGCGCGCGGGCTTTTTCTGACGAGCTGGGCGTATCGTTACGGGGCCGACTCCATTTCCGGCGAGGTGCACGACATCGCGGGCTACGCGGTGCTGGGCTTGACCGTCGTGGGCCTGCTGCTGCTGCTGCCAATTTTCAACCTCCGCATTCGCGCGGCGGAAGACGTGCCGGGGAGCGAGATCGATCTGCCGCCGGCGAAAAAAGACGAGTAACTCGTCCGCATCACGGAGCGCGCAGGCAGCGGCGGACGCACGCACGCGGAGGCGCGAGCGTCAGATGGGCCGAGCGGCGAAAACGGCGGCGCGTTGGGCGGCGTCGAGTTCGTGCCAGGTGCCCGGTGCGAGGTCGGCGAGTGCGAACCGGCCGATGCGGGCTCGCACGAGACGAAGGGTCGGGTGGCCGACGGCGGCGGTCATGCGGCGGACCTGGCGGTTTTTGCCTTCGGTGAGTTCGAGGGCGAGCCAGCAGTCGGGAATGTTTTTGCGGACGCGAATGGGCGGATCGCGCGGCGGCAGAGCGGGCGCGGGATCGAGAAGCCGTGCGCGGCAGGAGCGGGTGGTGTAATCGGCGAGACGGACGCCCCGGTCGAGCTGGGCAAGCGCGGCGGGCGAGGGGATGTTTTCCACCTGCGCCCAGTATTCACGCGGGTGACTGTGGACGGGATCGAGGAGGCGGGCGTTGAGGCCGGGCTCGTCGGCGAGAAGGAGAAGGCCCTCGGAGTCGGCGTCGAGGCGACCGAGTGGATAAACGGCGGGCGGGAAATTGAAGTCGGCGAGGGTGCGCCAGCGGGAGCCGGGCTCGGGCGTGAATTGCGAGAGCACGCCGTAGGGTTTGTGGAAGGCGAGAAGCACCGAGCGTATTTCGCGCGCGCCGGAGCACGCTGACAAGTAGCAACGGTCGGGACTATCCTATCGACACGACCGAGGCGTCTGAACTCATATTTCGAGAATGAGTGAATTTCCGCAATTTTTCGGAGTGTCCCCCAGCCAGCAAAATGCGCTCGATCTATTTAAGGGCGAATGGTCAACGCGGTTGCCTGACGCGTGCGGTTTGGTGGCGAGCACCGGCCCGATGCGGGGCTGTGAGGATTATCGCATCGAGTGGTTTGAGCGGATCGTAGGCGGTTTTACTGGGAAACGCGTGCTGGAATTGGGCCCGCTCGAAGGCGGTCATAGTTATATGCTGGAAAAGGGGGGCGTCGGAAGTCATTGCAATAGAAGCTAATGCACGTTCATTTCTTAAGTGCCTCATTATGAAGGAAATTTTCCAGTTGAAGCGCGTGCGCTACGAGCTGGGCGATTTTATTAGATATTTGGAAGAGACCGACGACATATTTGAATTGGGGATCGCGAGTGGCGTGCTGTATCATCTTCTCAATCCGGTGGAGTTGATTCGCCTCCTGTCATTGCGATGCCGCTCTATTTTGCTTTGGACGGTCTATTACGATGAGGGATTTATGGCGGATAACGTCGAAGTTGGGCGAAGGTTTCACGAAACGCCGGCGGAGACGGTAACCGGAGGATTTGCGCATAAGCTATATCGCAAGCGCTATGACGAGGCGTTGGAATGGAAAGGCTTTTGCGGCGGCGGCGACGTGGAAGCGTGTTGGTTGGAGCGCGAGACGATTTTGGCAGCCTTTCAATATTTTGGATTCAGGGTGATGGAAGTCGTGGACGAAAAGAATCCCAACGGTTCGGCCATGCTGCTGGCGGCGACGCGTCAATAGTGGTTAGGTTTTTGCCGACCAAGAGGAGTGGTTATTTGGGGCGGAGTTCATGCTTGCAGTAGGTATGGGAGGCACCATCCGGAGCAGTTAGGAGCGAGCCGCTCGAACTGCTCTGGGTAAGACGCCGAAAGTGACACGCGAGACGCGTGCACTCCCCGGACTTGCGCCTTCAAGCTGTGTCGGCTTGCGCAAGGTGTGACGCGGCGACGGGCAACATGCGACGCGGTTTGCATGATGCCGCTCTACGTTCGATGCTAACCGCCATGAAGGCATACCAATTGACGGCGGTGAATCAGGGGCGGGTGGCGGATGTCACAGCGCCGGCGGCGGGGGCGGGCGAAGTCGTCATCGCGCTCAAGGCGGCGGCGCTCAATCACCGCGACGTGTGGATCAAGCTCGGCCAATATGCGGGTTTGAAATGGCCGTGCATTCCCGGTTCCGACGGAGCCGGCGTCGTCGAATCCGTGGGCGAGGGTGTGGACGCAAAATGGGTCGGACGCGAAGTGATGATTTATCCGGGCTTGGGTTGGGGCGCGAATGAGGCGGCGCAAAGCGCGGAGTTTTCCATCCTGGGATTGCCGCGTGATGGGACGTTCGCGGAAAAAATCGCCGTGCCGCTGACGCAGATCGCGGAGCGTCCGGCGCATCTCTCCTGGGAGGAAGCGGCGGCGCTGCCGCTGGCGGGGCTCACGGCTTATCGGGCGTTGTTCAGTCGGGCGAAGCTGGAGCGGGGCGAACGGGTTTTGGTCAACGGGATCGGAGGGGGCGTGGCTCTGTTTGCGCTGCAATTCGCCGTGGCCGCGGGGGCGGAGGTTTGGGTGACTTCGAGTGCCGACGAAAAGATCGCGCGGGCGCGGGGATTCGGCGCGCAGGGTGGATTTCGCTACACGGAGGCAGGTTGGGGGGCGCGCGCCGCGAAGGAGACGGGTGGATTTCAGGTGATCGTGGACGGGGCGGGCGGGGATGGTTGCGAGCAGTTGCTCGATGCGGCGGCACCGGGTGGGCGGATTGTCTTTTACGGAGCCACGCGGGGGAATCCATCGGCGTTGGCGATGCGGAAACTGTTTTGGCGTCAGATTTCGGTGCTGGGTTCAACGATGGGTTCGCCGGCGGATTGGGCGGGGATGGTCGCGATGGTGGCGCGCCACGGCGTGAAGCCGGTGGTGAGCGACGTGTTCCCGCTGGCGCGGGCGGAAGAGGCGCTGGCCTTGATGGAACGGGGGGAGCAGCTCGGTAAAATTGTGCTGCGGACGTAGGGTAAACCCGGATTCGTTTTCCGGAGGGTTTGGTAACTGTAGGAAATTGCAGGCGGTTGCGCGTGGGATCATTACTGCCAGCGCAATGCCGCACGATGTGCCCCCATCGGCTCCCACGCCCATTTCCGCCGACTCGGCGGCCGGTCCGGCGCGGAGCGAAAGTTGCTTGTGGAGCCCGGTGGGATGGTGGATCGGGATGCTCCTGGCGGCTGTGGGAGGCGGGTGGTGCAGCGGTTGCCAGAGCGGACATTTGTCGACGCGGCCCGCGGCCTTGGCGTCACCTGCACCGGTGTGCGTGAACAATAATCCGTGGACGGCGGCCGAGACGGTGGCGCGTTTGGCACGGGGAAGAACGGTGGTCGTGGGCCAAGGCGAGAGCATGTTGCCGCTTTATCCGGCGGGCACGGTGCTGGTGATCGAACGCGTGGCGTGGTCGCAATTGCGCGCGGGGATGACGGTGATTTACGAGCGCGAGGGGGGCTTGGCGGGCGAGATGGTGGGGCACGTGTTGACGACCCAGGAGGCGCGAGGGTGGGTCGCGCAGGGTTTGAACAACGACGATCCCGACGACATGCGCGTGACGCCGGGAAACTACGTGGGCACGGTCGTCGCGGCATTTCGCAGGGTCACACCGGGTGGCGATCCCGCGACGTTGCTGGCGGCAGACATGCCGCGCGGCGCGATGATGCGGGCGGCGCTTGATCAAGGGGGCGTGGCGAGGGGGCGGCCAACGAAGACGGGAAGTCTTGGGTCGATGGAGTAGCGAGCGTGGGACTTGAGGATCGTTCGGGCGCGCTCGGCGGAGGAAATGTGCGAACGGAGAAAATACAGGACCGAGCGCGCGAGGGCGCGGGGCGCGGCTTGTGCTCGGCGTAGGCGGAAGGCGCGGACGCGCATGCGGCTTCTTCTGAACAACGGGCCGGAAAGGGCACTTCGCGAGCGGGCAGAACACTAAGGCGAGGAAGATTCACCCGGGGAAATCTCGCTGAATTTCCACTCGATGAAAGCTCCCGGCCGCCCGAAACAAAAGCCTGCAGGGCGGCGGCATTGGCTGCTCACGGCGGGCAGCGTGGTCGTGGTGATCGCGGGCGTGCTGACACTCCTCTCGCCGCTGGTGACCGTCATCGTGAATCACAAGCTGCATTCGCTGGACGGCGTGGAAGGCCGGGTGGGGCAGGTCGTCATCGCGTGGTGGCGCGGAGGTGTGACGGTGCACGATTTCACGTTGTCCAGCCGGGAGCAGAAGGACGATCCGCCCTTGGTGAAGGTGAAGACAGCGGCATTGCGGGTGGCGTGGGAGCCGTTGTGGCACGGAAAGATCGGGGGCGCCGCGGTGGTGGACGATGCGGAGTTCACGACGGTGAAGCGGGAATCCGCGGAGCCGAAGAAGGAGGCGGGAAAAAAGGACGAGAAGATGCAGGCGGCGAAGAAGAAGATCCAGCGCTGGCAGGATCAGTTGCGGCACGCGTTTCCGGTGGAGGTGAGTCGTTTCGAGCTGAAGAACGGCCTCGTTCACTTCATCGATCGCACGCACCAGCCAGCGGTCGACGTGGAGACGAAGCAGGTGCATCTGGTGGTGACCGGCCTGGGCAACCGGCCTGCGGACAAAGAGGGGCCGTTGCCGGCGAAAGCGAAGATGACGGCGGTGACGACGGGCGACGGCGCGGTGACGGCGACGTTGGAAATCGATCCGCTGGCGAAGCAGCCGCGGTTCAAGGCGACGTTTGAGTTGAAGCACATGAATCTGCCGCCGTTCAACAGTTTCATGCTGGCCTACGCGGACGCGGACGTGTCGAAGGGGACGTTTGAAGTTTATATGGAGATCAACGCGCAGGGCGGTGCTTACGACGGTTACGTGAAACCGTTTTTCAAGGACTTGGATTTCTCGAATCCGTCGGACAAGGACAAGAGCCTGGGGAAGCGGATCAAGGAGAAGGCGATCGCGGCGGTGAGTTCGTTGTTAAAAAACGACGAGGACAAAAAGGTGGCGACGAAGGCGCCGTTTTCGGGAAATTTCGCGCAGAACGACCTGGATATCTGGTCGACGGTGATGAATCTGCTGCACAACGCATTTGTGCAGGCGCTGCGCGAAGGGTTGGAGGGGCAGACGCCAACGAAGGCGAAGTGAAGCGGGGCGGCGGGGCGAGCAGCGCCGGGCGAGAGCGGCGGGCAGCGGAAAGAGGAGGGCGGACGGAGATGGGCGGAAGCGGCGCGTGCAGTTCGGGATTGTTGTGCGGGGCGAGCACGTTGGAGACTGGCGCGATGAAATTGAATCCACGCGCGACGGCGGCTCTGCGGCGCAAGCTCGGGGCGAAAGTGGTGCTGACGGACGAGGCGTCGTGTTACGCGGCGTCGTTCGACAGCAGTAAAATTTCGTTTCTGCCGGAGGCGGTGATCAAGCCGCGGAAAGAGGCGGAGGTCGGCGTGGTGCTGACGCTGGCGAACCGGCACGGTGTGCCGGTGACGGTGCGGGGGCGGGGCACGACGTTGACGGGCGCAGCGGCGCCGATGGCGGGCGGCTGGGTGATCGACATGCGCTCGCTGGCGGACATTCGGATCGAAACGGACGCGGGGCTCGCGGAGGTGCAGGCGGGCGCGGTGGTCGGCGACATCCAGCGCGCGGCGGAGGCGCAGGGATGGTTTTATCCCCCGGATCCGTCGTCGAAGGAGTATTGCACGATCGGCGGCAACATCGCGTGCAACGCGGGCGGGATGCATGGCGGAAAATACGGCGTGACGCGCGATTTCGTGGTGGCGTTGCGGGGATTTTTGCCGACGGGCGAGGCGGTGACGTGGGGGACGGCGACGAAGAAATTCGCGGCGGGATTCAATCTGCGCGATTTGTGGATCGGGAGCGAAGGCATGCTGGGCGTCGTGACGGGCGCGGTGTTGAAGTTGATTCCGCAGCCGGCGGAGCGGTGGACGTTGCTGACCTCGTTCAAGGATGAAGAGCAGGCGTTGACGGCGGCGCTGGCGTTGTTTCGGGCGCGCGTGCAGCCGGCGATCTGCGAATTTCTGGATGCGGACAGCGTGCGTTGCGCGGAGAGCGCGACGAAGCAGGCGGTGTTTGCCGGGCAGGCGGGGCGGCCGGTGATCCTGCTGGAGCTCGCGGGCGGAAAGAGCGAAGTGCGGGAATTGAAGCGGACGGTGCTGGCGTGGGCGGCGGAGCAGGCGACGGCGCATCGCGCGGCGAAAACGCGGGCGGAAGCGGAGCAGTTGTGGGCGGTGCGACGGAAGTGCTCGGGCGCGATGTTCGAACTGGGCGACGCGAAACTGAACGAGGATGTCGTGCTGCCGATGCGGAGTTATCTGGCGTTCATCCGGTTTTTGGCGGCGTTAAAGCGGGAGTCAGGTTTGCCGATTCCGACGTTCGGGCACGTGGCGGACGGCAATCTGCACGTGAACATCATGTATCATCGCGCGATCCCGGCGGAGGAGCGGGCGGCGGAGAAAGCGGTGCAGCGGCTGATGCGCACGGTCGTGGAATTGGGCGGGGCGATTTCGGGTGAGCACGGCATCGGGCTCGCGAAGACGCCGTTTTTGCGGATTCAGCACAACGCGGCGGAGGTGCGCGCGATGCAGGCGGTGAAAACGGCGCTCGACCCGCAGGGGATTCTCAATCCGGGAAAGATGTTCGACGTCGTGCGCATCTGGAAGTTTGCGCGCGAACAGGTGAAGTTGCCGTGGGATCACAAATGAGGGCGGGGCCGGGGTGGCAGGGCGCAGGCGGCCATTGACCCGCGCGCGGGATTGGCGTTTACCAAACCGATGGCCGAATCACTCACCGTGCAGTTGCAGGAGCGGAGCTACGAACTCCACTTCGGCGTCGATTTGACGACGGACGTGCAGGCGCGGGTGGCCGCTTTGACGGCGGGCGGCGGCCGCGTGGCGGTGGTGACGGACCGGCATCTGGCGGAGGCGCAGGGAGCGCGGCTGGCGGCGATGTTTGGCGCGGCGCCGCAGATCGTGCTGGAGCCGGGCGAGGAAACCAAATCGCTCGCGGAGCTGGGGCGGGTGCTGGAGTTTTTGGCGACGGCGCAGCTGGATCGCGGCAGCACGGTGTTTGCCGTGGGCGGCGGCGTGGTGGGCGATCTGGCGGGGTTTGCGGCGGCGGCGTATTTGCGCGGCGTGGCGTTTGTGCAGATTCCGACGACGCTGCTGGCGATGGTGGACAGTTCGGTCGGAGGGAAAACGGGGGTGAATCTGGCGGCGGGCAAGAATCTCGCGGGGGCGTTTCACCAACCGGCGGCCGTGTATGTTGCGACGGATTTTCTGGCGACGCTGCCGACGCGGGAGTTTGCCGCGGGAATGGCGGAGGTGATCAAATACGGGTTGCTCGGCGATGCGGAATTATGGCGGCAACTGGAGCGCGAACCGTTGACGGTGCAGAGTCCGGCGCTCGCGGCGACGATCCGGCGGTGTTGCGCGTTGAAGGCGAAAATCGTGGAGGCGGATGAACGGGAGCTGGCGCGCGAAGGCGGGCGGGCGTTGTTGAATCTTGGGCACACGTTCGGCCATGCGATCGAGCAGGCGACGGCTTACGGGACGTATCTGCACGGCGAGGCGGTGGCGATCGGGTTGTGCGCGGCGGCGCGGTTGTCGCAGCGACTGGGCTATTTGACGGCCGCGGAAACGGGGCGTGTCGATGCGGTGGTGGCGGCGCACGGGCTGCCGGTGAAGTTGCGGGAATCGCTGCCGATGGCGGATCTGCTCGCCGCGATGGCGCGCGACAAAAAAGTGCGCGGCGGGCTGCCGCGGTTTGTGGTGATGAAAACCCTGGGCGAGGCGGCGACGCAGGGCGGGATCGCGCCGGCGTTTGTCGAGGCGGCGTTTCGCGAAGTCGGCGCGGCGTAGGGGCGATCCGGACATGTCGGCCATCGACGAAGGCATTGTTCGGGAATATTTCGAACAGAACGGCTTTCTCGTGCGGCAGGTGCGGAAATATCAAGTGCAGTCGCGCAAAAAGACGGGCGACGAGGAGATCGATCTCGTGGTCTACAACCCGGCGTGGTCGCGGGAAGCGCGCCGGCCGGATTTTTTCCTCTTCGCGAGCGAGCTGCCGTTGATCCAGCGCGCGGTGGTGTCGATCAAGCCGTGGCACACGAATGTGTTTACGCCCGGCATGCTGCGCAGCAGTCCGGAGATTTTCGCGTTTCTCGCGGCGCAGGTGCAGAAGGAGGCGACGCGGTTCTTTTCGGCGGCATCGATCGAGGCGGAGGGCGGGGAATTGCTGAAGGTGCTCGTGCTGCCGAGCCTGCCGACGGCGGAGCCGTTTCGCTCGCAGAGCGTGGAGTTGCTGAAGGAGCGCGGTGTGGACGCGATCATCTCATTTCGCGCGATGTTGCTGGACCTGCTGGAAGCGGTGGAAGTGAACCAGAATTACAGCAAGAGCGACACGTTGCAGGTGTTGCGGCTGTTGAAGAATTACGACCTCGTGAAGGACGTGCAGCTCGACATGTTTCCGGAGCGGGCGGCGCGCAAACCACGACCGCAAATTTCCCCATGATTCATCCTACGGCGATCATCGAAGCAGGCGCGCAATTGGGCGCGGAGTGCGAAGTGCAAGCGTATGCCGTGGTGACGCGGCACGCGGTGCTCGGCGATCGCGTGATCGTGGGGTCCTTTGCGGTGATCGGCGGCGATCCGCAGCACCTGACCTTTGACCGGAGGATGGCGACGCAAGCGATCATCGGCGCCGGCACGGTGTTGCGGGAGCACGTGACGGTGAACCGCTCGATCTACGCCGATGGTCGCACCGTCGTGGGCGAGAATTGTTATCTGATGACGGCGGCGCACGTCGCGCACGATTGTGTGATCGGCAACCATGTCGTGGTGGCGAACAACGTAATGCTGGCGGGCCACACGAGCGTGGGAGCGCACACGTTTGTCGGCGGCGGGGTGGCGGTGCATCAATTCACCCGCATCGGCGAGGGCGCGATGATCAGTGGCGTGGCGCGCGTGGCGCGCGATGCGGCGCCGTTTACCATGGTGGCGGAGCGCGACGAAGTGATCGGGCTGAATCTGGTGGGACTGCGGCGGCGGGGCGTGCCGCGCGCAAGCGTCGCAGAGTTAAAAACGGCGTTTCGCGAGGTGTATTTCACGGCCGGTAACATCCGGGAGACGGCGGCGCGGGCGCTGGAACAGGGGACGTATCAGACGCCGGAAGCGAGGCGGTTTCTGGAGTTTTTCACCTCGGGGAAGCGGGGCTTTGCGCGGGCCCGGCGGGAAGGTGGCGAAGAAGAGGCGCAGGAATGAGGCGCGTGGATTCGGGCGTGCAACGACTGGTTTTCACGTGTGGCGATCCGGCCGGTGTCGGGCCGGAGATCATCGCGGCGTGGCTGCGTGCGCATCCCGCGGAGGCGGCGGACGTGGCGGTGGTGGGTCCGGCGAAGTGGCTGGAGACGTTGCCCGGGTGTGGGGCGAAGATCACCGTGGGGTTGCCGGAATTTCACGCGACGCCGGGCGTGCCCACGGGGGAAGGCGCGCTCGTGGCGTGGGCGGCGATGGAACGCGCGGCGGCGGGGTGCAGCACAGGGGAATTCGCCGCGGTCGTGACGGCGCCAGTGAGCAAATTGCAGTTGGCGGAGATCGGTTATCCGTATCCGGGGCAGACGGAGTTTTTCGCCGCGCGCTGGGGGGGGGAGCCAGTCATGGCGTTTTGCGGTGGGCAGCTGCGCGTGGCGCTGGCGACGTGGCATGTGCCGCTGGTGGAAGTGCCGCAGTTGCTGGGGCCGCAGATGTTGCGGCGAACGATTGCGGCCGCGGATGCGCTGGCGCGGGCGGAAGGCGTGGCGGATCCGCGAATCGGCGTGTGCGGGTTGAATCCGCACGCCGGCGAGGGAGGCGTGCTGGGCAGGGAGGAATGCGAGCTGATCGATCCGGCGTTGGATCAGATCCGGCGCGATTTCCCGGGTGTGTCGCGCTGCCAGCCCGGCGATACGTTGTTCGCGCGCCAGTTGCGCGGGGAATTCGATGTGATCGTCGCGCTTTACCACGATCAAGGGCTCGCGCCGTTGAAGGCGGTGGATTTTGACGAGGCGGTGAACGTGACGCTCGGCCTGCCGTTTGTGCGGACGAGTCCGGACCACGGGACGGCGTTTGGCCTTGCGGGAAAGGGCGTGGCCTCGGGCACGAGTTTCAGCAACGCGGTGCGCGTGGCGCGGCGCTTGCTAAACGCGAGGGCCGCGGGTTAGTTCGCGCGTTCCATGGACTCTGTTGACGCCGTCACGCCGCCGCCCGCCGCTCCGCTTTATCGCGAAGGGAACGAGAATCTCGTGCGGTTGACGCCGGAGGCCGGCGGGAAGGTGCGGGCGTTGATCGCGCGGGAGCAGCAAGGTGGGTTTTTGCGGATCGCGATCACTGGCGGTGGGTGCAATGGGCTGAGTTATAAATTGAAATTCACGCCCGAGGCCCGGCGTGGCGACATCCTCGTGCGTTCCGCGGAAGTGCCGGTGCTGGTCGATTCAAAGACCGCGTTATACCTCAAAGGGACGGTGCTGGATTATTCCAACAAGCTGATAGCCGGCGGGTTCAAGTTCACTAATCCGAACGCCAAGGCGAGTTGCTCCTGCGGGGAGAGTTTTAGCGTCTGATGCGTGAATCCGGGAAAGTCCGGCTAAATAAGGATTGTCAACCCACACTTCCCCGGCGAGAACCGCGCACCTAATTCCACTCCAGACTTATTGATGGCCAATTCTTTTCCTTCCGCTGGCGGCAACCGACCAGGGCATTATCAGCGCCGTAACACCGATCCGTTTGCGAACATCCGGCGCAATCATCGGATCAAGATTCCGCAGGTGCGCGTGATCAGCCCCGAGGGCAAGCAACTCGGGATCTTGGATACGTCGAAGGCGATCAACCTCGCGCTGGAGGTGGGCCTCGACCTCGTCGAGGTGGCACCCAACGCGACTCCGCCCGTCTGCCGGATCATGGATTTCGGCAAATACGTTTACGAGGAGCAGAAGAAGCACTCGAACGTCAAAGCGACGGCGAGCAAGATCAAGGAGATCGAGTTCACCGCGCGCATCGCGGACGGGGATTTTTTCACGAAGCTGCGTCACGCCGAACAGTTTCTTTCCCACGGCAACAAGGTGAAGCTGCGCTTGAAGTTTCGCGGCCGCGAGATGGCGCACACGGAGATTGGTTTCGCCGTCATGAAGCGCGCGCTCACGGAGTTGGAGGGCATGGGCCATCCGGATTCCGAAGCGAAGCTGATGGGCAAGCAGATCAACGTAATGGTCACGCCGCATCCGCCGAATAAACGTAAGCCCAAGTTCGATCTGGAGGGCGACTCAGCCGAGGAGGTTGAGGAAGAAGGCGGCGACGCCGAGCAGGAATAAGCAGACCGGGATGGGGGCGGTGCCGCGGCGACTTCGTTCGCTCGCCTTTGGGCTGATCGGGGCCGCGCTGGCGCTGGTCGGCGCGCTGACGGCCACCGCAGCGCGCGCACCGGCGAGCCTGTGGCTGGACAAAGTCGAATATGTCGATGCGGCGTTGTTCGGGGCGAGTTTCGGCCTGACGTATCGCGAGACCAGCGCGCGGGAATTCTCGCTCACCAGCCAGTGGACGACGATCAAGGCCGAGGTGGGTTCGCGCGAAAGCGAAATCAACGGGCAACGGGTGTTCCTTGGCGAAGCGGTGCGCGTGAACCGCGGCCGGCCGCTTTTCAGCCGCATCGATGCGGACGCGTTGTTGACGCCCGTGCTGCGGCCGGGTGCAGATCAGGCGCGGATCCCGCGCGTGAAAACGATCGTTCTCGATCCGGGCCACGGCGGGCGGGATTCCGGCAAGGTGAACCCGCGGGTGAAGGTGCAGGAAAAAACGCTGGCGCTCGACACGGCGCAACGGGTGCAGCGCCTGCTCGCGAAGGACGGCTATCGCGTGGTGTTAACGCGGAGCAAGGATCGCTTCGTGGAGTTGGGCGACCGGCCGGACTTGGCGCGGCGGGTGCGCGCGGATTTGTTTATCAGTCTTCATTACAACTCGGTCGAGAGCGGCGCGGACCGCGTGACGGGTGTCGAGGTGTTCACGATGACACCGCAGCACCAATATTCGACGAGCGATTCCGGACGGGATGACGATGCGTCGGCGCGGCAAGAGAATGCGGGCAACGCGAACGACCATTGGAACGCGTTGCTCGGCTACCGGGTGCATGGAGCGATGATCGAAGCGCTCAAGGTGCCGGATCGCGGACTCAAGCGCGCCCGTTGGGCGGTGTTGCGGCTGGCGCCTTGTCCGGCGATTTTGATCGAGAGCGGATATTTGTCCAACGATGCCGAGGCGCGACGGATTGCCGACCCGGCGTATCGGCAGCGGATTGCGGTGGCGATCGCCACGGGGATTCGCGCTTACGCGAGAGTGCTCGACGGCATTGGGGCGCCGGGCCAAGCTCGGCGTCCATGACCTCACGCATGTTTCGGTGGATCGGTGTAATCGCTGCCGGCCTCGGTTTGGCGGGCGCGCTTCGGGCTTGGGATTACGAGGGCCACCGCATCGTCGAGCAGCTCGCGTTGACGGCGTTGCCGAAGGATTTTCCGGCGTTTGTGCAAGAGCCGGCGAATGCGGCGCGGATTGCATTCCTGGCCGGTGAGCCGGACCGCTGGCGCAACGTCGCGGATCTGCCGCTGCACCACGTGAACGGCATGAATCATTACCTCGATCTTGAGCAAGTGCCGGAGGCGGGACTCGACATCGCCACGCTGCCCTGCATGCGCTACGACTTCGCGCTGGCGTTTGCGGCGGGCCGCGCCGCGCACCCCGAAAATTTTCCGCCGATCGACCCTGAGAAAAACACCGACCACTCGCGCGAATGGCCCGGTTTCGCACCGTGGACCATCGCGGAGTATTACGGCGAGTTGAAGTCGGTGTTTTCGTATTTGAAAGTGATGGAGGAGCTCGGCACGCCCGAGGAAGTGGCCAACGCGAAGGCGAACGCCGTGTATGTCATGGGGGTGATGGGACACTACGTCGGCGATCTCGCGCAGCCGCTCCACACGACGATCCATCACAACGGGTGGGTGGGCGACAATCCCCAAGGCTACAGCCGCTGGCCCGGAATTCACTCGTGGATCGACGGCGGGTTCATTGCGAAAGCCAAGGTTAACACGGCGGAAATCGCGCCGCGCGTGCAGACCGTGGAACCGGTGGCGATGGCCGCGCGGGAAGACGGACGGGATCCGATGTTCGTGGCGGTGATGGATTTTCTCGTGGCGCAAAACAAGCTGGTCGAACCGCTCTACCAGTTGGAAAAGGAAGGGAAGCTCGGCCATGGCACGCAGCCGATCACACCGGAAGCCCGGGCGTTTATCGAGGGCCAGCTGCTGAAAGGCGGCGAAATGCTCGGCGCGGTGTGGCTCACGGCCTGGCGGGAAGCGGTGCCGGATGAATACCTGCGCGGACAACTCCTGAAGCGGAAGGACAAGCCGACGGTGGGAACACCGCGACGGGGAAAGCGGCGGCCGCGCGGCGCGGCGTCGGCACCCGCGCCGGCGGAGGTGCCCACGCAGCCGGGAGTTTAGTCTTGAAGCAGGGCGGGGCGGCGTCTGCTTTCGCGGGCGTGTCTGCCACCCAACCACTGTTGATGCTCGGGCTGCCGAAAGGCAGTTTGGAGGAGTCCACCAAAAGCTTGTTTGCGAAAGCCGGCTGGAAAATCACGACCAGTTCGCGTTCGTATAAGCCGTCGATCAACGATCCGGAGCTGGATGGTCGCTTCATTCGCGCGCAGGAGGTCAGCCGTTACGTGGAGCACGGCTTCTTCGATTGCGGCCTGACGGGTTACGACTGGATTCAGGAAAACGGGTCGGACGTCGTTGAGGTGTGCGATTTGGTTTACAGCCGGGCCTCGGTCCTGAAATCGCGCTGGGTGCTGTGCGTGCCGGAGGCCTCGGACATCACGAAGCCGGAGCAGCTCGCAGGGAAGCGGGTGGCGACGGAGCTCGTGGGCACGGTGAAACGGTATTTCGAAAAGAAAGGCGTGTCCGTCGACGTGGAGTTTTCCTGGGGCGCAACCGAGGTGAAAGTCCCCGACTTGGTGGATGCGATCGTCGACATCACGGAGACGGGGAATTCGATTCGCGCGAACAAGCTGCGCATCATCGATACATTGCTGGAAACGAACACGAAACTGATCGCGAACAAGGCGAGTTGGGCGAATCCGGCGAAGCGGAAAAAGATCGAGACGATCGCCCTGCTGTTGCGCGGCGCGTTGGAGGCCGAAAGCAAGGTGGGGCTGAAGATGAATCTGCCGCGCACGGCGCTGGATGGCGTCGTGAAGGCGCTGCCGTCGTTGCGCAATCCGACGATTTCTCAATTGAGCAATGTCGAATGGGTCGCGCTGGAGACGATCATCGACGAGAATGTGGCGCGGGAAATCATTCCGCAGCTCAAAGAACTCGGAGCGGAGGGAATTGTTGAATATCCGCTGAACAAGGTCGTGTATTAAGGCATGAAAAAGAGACGCACGAATCTGCCGGGTGGCGCGGCCTACAGCCGGCCGGCGGTGGCGACGAAAACGGTCAAGCTCGGGCTGTTGCAACACGCCTGCTCGGGGGATGCGGCGGCGAACTTGAAGACGACGCTCGCGCTGGCGGAAAAGGCGGCGAAACAAGGCGCCAACATCATCTGCACGCAGGAGCTGTTTTGTTCGCAGTATTTCTGCCAGAGCGAGGATCACGAAAATTTCAAACTGGCGGAGCCCATTCCCGGACCGAGCACCACGGCGTTTCAGAAGATCGCGAAAAAATATGGCGTGGTGATCGTGGCGTCGTTGTTCGAACGGCGGGCGAGCGGGCTTTATCACAACACCGCGGTGATCATCGATGCCGACGGTGCGCTGCTCGGCATTTACCGGAAGATGCACATCCCGGACGATCCGCTCTACTACGAGAAATTCTATTTCACGCCGGGCGACACTGGGTTTCGCGCGTGGGAAACGAAATTCGGCAAGATCGGCGTGCTCATCTGCTGGGACCAGTGGTATCCGGAAGGCGCGCGACTGACGGCGATGCAAGGGGCGGAGATTCTGTTCTATCCGACCGCGATTGGCTGGCATCCCGGCGAGAAGGCGGAATACGGCGAAAACCAGCACGGCGCATGGGAAACGATTCAGCGCAGTCACGCCGTGGCGAACGGTTGTTTCGTCGCGGCGGTGAACCGCATCGGCACGGAAGTGCTGAAGCCGGTGGGCGGCCCAGGCATCGAGTTCTGGGGGCAGAGTTTTGTCGCCGGCACCAGTGGCCAGATTCTCGCCAAGGCCAGTGCGGACAAAGAAGAAGTGCTGATCGTGCCGATCGAGCTCGGCAAAGTTGACGTGACGCGCACGCATTGGCCGTTTCTGCGCGACCGGCGGATCGATGCTTACGGCGATCTGACCAAGCGTTTTATCGACTGAGAATTTGCGGCGTCGGAACACCGGTGCGCGTGCGAACGCGTCCGGGCGGCCGCTGCAGACTCGCGTGCAACACTCCATGGCAACTCGAAACTCCCGGCCCCGAAAATCAACCGCCACGCCGGCCGCGCTCGGCTTTCGCATGCCGGCGGAATGGGCGCCGCAGGCGGCCGTCTGGTTGTCGTGGCCGCACAAGCGTGCTTCGTGGCCCGGACAGTTTCGGCCCGTGCCGTATGCGATGGCGAAGATCGTCGCCGAGATCTCGCGACGTGAGGACGTGCGGATCAACGCGGCGGCGGCGTTGCACGCACGAGCGAAACGGTTGTGCACCGCAGCCGGAGCAGACATGGCGCGGGTGACGTTTTACGATCATCCGACGAACGATGCGTGGTGTCGCGATCACGGCCCGATTTTCGTGAAGCACACGAAGACCGGGGAAGTGGCTTTGACCGACTGGCGCTACAATGCTTGGGGCGACAAATATCCGCCTTACGATTTGGATAACGAGATCCCACCGAGCATCGCGCGGGCGTTGGAATTGCGCCGGTTCGAGAACGACATGGTGCTCGAAGGCGGGTCGATCGACGTCAACGGGGAGGGGCTGCTGCTGACGAGCGAGCAATGCCTGTTGAACAAGAATCGCAACCCGCAGCTCACCC
Source organism: Horticoccus luteus (assembly GCF_019464535.1). Classification (GTDB taxonomy): domain Bacteria; phylum Verrucomicrobiota; class Verrucomicrobiia; order Opitutales; family Opitutaceae; genus Horticoccus; species Horticoccus luteus. The sequence continues at coordinate 1,358,082 of NZ_CP080507.1, forward strand.
GCGAAGAGATCGAGCAGAACCTGCGCGATTTTCTGGGCGTGCAAACTGTGCTCTGGGTCGGCGATGGCATATTAGGCGACGACACGGACGGACACATTGACGACATCACGCGTTTCTTCCGCGCGGACGGTTTTATCACGTGTGTCGAAGCGAACCGGCGCGACGCCAATCACAAGATTCTCGAGGAGAATCTGGAGCGGTTGCGCGGTTTCCGGACGCCGGCGGGGAAGCGGTTTGAGATCGTCACACTGCCGATGCCGAAGCCGCTCGCGTTTCAGGGGCAGCGGGTGCCGGCGAGTTACGCGAATTTTCTGATCATCAATGGCGCGGTGCTGGTGCCGACGTTCCAACAAAAGAAGCGCGATGCGGAAGCGTGCGAGATCATCGGTGACTGTTTTCCCGGGCGCGAGGTCGTGCCGATCGACTGTTACCATTTGATTTGGGGCCTCGGGACCTTGCATTGTCTTTCGCAACAACAACCCGCCTGACCATGCGCGCCTTATCGTTTCTCAGTGTTTGCTGCATCGCTTTTTTGTATGCCGGCTGCGAATCGGTATCGAACCGTGTCGCGCAACGTTTCACACCGGCGACCCCGCAGGTGAGGGATTACGCCAAACCGGCGCGCGACGTGTTTGAGGCGGCGCAACAGGCTTTCAAAACGTTGGACTTCACCGTGACACGCGCGGGGCAGGCGCAGGGCATTATCGAGGCGCACAGCCGCTTGTTGCCCGGCGCGGATTTCGGGAGCCACCGGCAGTTCGTGTTCAAGGTGCGATTCACGTCGCTCGAGCCGGCGCTCACCCGGGTCTCGGCGGTGCTCCAGCGGGATGAAGATGATCGGACCGCCTCAGGAGCCAACAGCGAAGATTTAAGCGTACACGGGTTGTATGATTCGTTTTTCGCGGCGCTGCAGCAGGAGCTGGGCGGTGCGCAACCGGTGGTCGGTCCAGGGGACAACCCGGTGGCGCAAAAAGACTAACGGGAAAACGCGGCGCGGGTGGGGGACGGGTGCCGCGGATGGCGGCGACGGCGGCGGCGCGGCAGAATTTGCGCTTGCGAGGCGGCTTTGACGCTGGGACGCTGACCCTTCGCGGTAGTTTATTGGTCGAGCTGGCGTCGCCGCGATGCTCCCGCCAGTTCATTCGTTAGTCCAACCGTTAACCCACGGCTCCGCTTAATGGCGGAGTCATTTCCGGGGGAAGCGGCGCTCTGGAGCAGGCGTCGGTTTCGCCGGTTTCGCACATGAGTTCAGTAATGCAAGAGCTGCTCGCTCAATCGTCCTTCGACAAGTTGAAGGAAGGCGCGATTGTGCCGGGCGTCATCACCGAAATCCGCCAGAACGAAGTCGTCGTTGATATTGGCGGCAAGTCCGAGGCGCTGATCCCCGCGTCGGAATTCATCGACATCGGCGAGCTGCAAATCGGCTCAACGATCGAAGTCCTGCTCGAAAAGTTGGAGGACAAAGGCGGCAACCCCGTCGTTTCCTACGACAAAGCCGAGCAAAAGAAAAACTGGGACAACATCCTGACCCGCTTCCCGGAAGGCTCCGTCGCCACCGGCCGGGTGAAGGCCAAGGTCAAGGGCGGCCTGATCATCAGCATCGGCGTCGATGCGTTCATGCCCGCGTCGCACATCGACGTGCAGCCCCCGAAGAACCTCGATCAATACGTGGGCCAGACCTACGATTTCAAGGTTCTCAAAATCAATCTCGAGCGGAAGAACATCGTTCTGTCCCGCCGCGAGCTCATCGAGCAGCAACGCGCCGAAAAGCGCCGTGCCTTGCTCGAATCCATCCAGCCCGGTCAGGTCCGCAAGGGCGTGGTCAAGAACATCACCGATTTCGGTGCGTTCATCGATCTCGACGGCATGGACGGTCTCCTCCACATCACCGATATGTCGTGGGGCCGCATTTCCCACCCGAGCGAAATGCTCAAGCAGGGTGAAGAAGTGCAGGTCATGATCATCGAAGTGAACCGCGACAAAGAACGCGTTTCCCTCGGGCTCAAGCAGACCACGAAAAATCCGTGGGACGAGATCGATCGCAAATTCCCGGTCGGTGCGAAGGTCCACGGTAAAGTGGTCAACCTTGTGCCTTACGGCGCGTTTGTGGAAATCGAGCCCGGCGTCGAAGGCCTCGTGCACATCACCGAGATGTCTTGGACGAAGCGCATTTCGAAACCTTCCGAGCTCCTCAAAGTGGGTCAGGAAGTCGATGCGGTCGTTCTCGGCATCCAGAAGGACGAGCAAAAGATTTCGCTCGGCCTCCGCCAGCTCGAGCCGAATCCGTGGGACATGGTTCGCCATAACTACCCCATGGGTGCGCGCGTGCGCGGCAAGGTGCGCAACATGACCACCTACGGCGCTTTCATCGAACTCGAAGAAGGCATCGACGGCATGGTGCACGTCTCCGACATGAGCTGGACCCGCAAGGTCAATCACCCGTCGGAAGTCCTCAAGAAGGGCGACGAAGTCGACGCGATCGTGCTCGACGTGGATTCCAACCAGCAGCGCATCAGCCTTGGCATGAAGCAGCTCGCGCAGGATCCGTGGTCCGACATCGACGCCGTCTTCCGGATAGGCGACGTGGTGAAGGGCACCGTGACCAAGATCACCTCGTTCGGCGCCTTCGTGGAGCTGAAGGATGGCATCGATGGTTTGGTGCACATCTCGCAGATCAGCGAAGACCGCATCGACAAGGTGAAAGACGTCCTCAAGCCCGGTCAGGAAGTGACGGCGCGCGTGATCAAGATCGACCGCGACGAACGTCGCCTCGGCCTCTCGATCAAGGCGGCCAACTACTCCGATCAGGAACTCGCGGCGGAAACGGCCAGCTACGATGCGATGAACCGCAGCGGCGGCGCCGGCTCCGACATGATGAACCTCGGCGACATTCTCGACGAGGCCGCCAAGAAGGAGTAACGATCCACGACAGCTCGTGCGCCGTCCGGCGTGCGAGTGAAAATTCCCAGGCGCCCGGAGTAATCCGGGCGCCTTTTTTGCGTCTCCGCGTCGAGCGATGGAGAACGGCGCCGCCGGGCGGATCGGCAAAACAAAAACGCCGCCCGAGCAGAGGGCGGCGTTTAAAATTGGGTGCAGGGGCTGGATTTGAACCAGCGACCTTCAGGTTATGAGCCTGACGAGCTACCAGGCTGCTCCACCCTGCAACAAATGGGACGCGGAAGGTGCGTGCCGTGTTTTCCACTGTCAACGTGTTTTTAATTTTTTCCCCAATTCACTCTTGCCTCGCACGCAGCGCACCTCTGTTTTGGCCCGCTCCGCTTTTGGCGGAGTTCAATCAGTCAAACGTCACTAACCCACAACTCACGATCGCAAGGCGGCCCGTTGGCCGACCTGTGTCGGAAGCACATAGATCAACATGAATATCACACCTAAAGACCTGCTCGATGCCGGCGTCCATTTCGGACACCAGACCAAGCGCTGGAATCCGCGCTCCAAGCCGTTCGTTTTCGATCACCGGCAGGGTATCACCATCATCGACCTCGGCAAGACCTACGATGCCTTGCAGAAGGCGACGTCCTTCATCGAGGACACCGTGGCCAACGGCGGCAACGTGCTCTTTGTCGGCACCAAGCGTCAGGCCCAGGAAATCGTGCGTGAAGCGGCCAACGCCACCGGCATGCCGTTCTGCGTCGACCGCTGGCTCGGCGGCACCTTGACCAATTACGAGACGGTCAAGCGTTCGATCGCCAAGTTTAAGAAATATCAGCAGATGGAAACGAGCGGCGAACTCGCCAAGCTGTCCTCGAAAGAAGAGGCGTCCATCAAGCGCGAGATGACCCGCATGCGGCGTAATTTCAGCGGCATCGTCGACATGGGCGGCCTGCCGTCGGCGATGTTTGTGGTCGACGTCAGCCATGAGAAAATCGCGGTCGCCGAGGCGGCGCGTTCCGGCATTCCGTGCGCCGCGATCGTCGATACCAATTCCGACCCCAGCACGGTTTCGCATCCGATCCCGGGCAATGACGACGCGGTGAAATCCGTGCGCATCATCGTCGAAGCGATCACGGCGGCGGTCCAAAGCGGCCTCGCCCAGCGTGACACGCGCCGGGCGGCGCGGGGCGCCTCCGATCTGAAAGCGGCGACGGCAGCAGTCGCCGCGGCGGCGGGGATCGAGCCGACGGCCGAAGGAGAGGCGACCGCCGACCAAGCGGTCGAAACCTCCGAGGACGCCGAGACCGAAGTCACTGAGACCACGGTTGCCAAAAAGAAAACCACCCGCGCGAAGAAGGCGCCCGTCAAGGCCGAATAAACGGCCGAATTTTATTACATGAGCTCACCTATTTCCGCTCAAATGGTGGCCGATCTTCGCGAGAAGACCGGCGCCGGACTGCTCGACTGCAAAAAGGCTCTCACCGAGGCCAACGGCAACGTCGAGGAAGCCGTCACGATCCTGCGCAAGAAAGGCGCCGCTTCCGCGGCCAAGAAGGCCGATCGCATGACCAAGGAAGGCCTGATTCACAGCTACATTCACGTCGGCGGCAAAGTCGGCGTGTTGATCGAGGTGAATTGCGAGACCGACTTTGTGGCGCGCAACGAAGACTTCAAAGCGTTCGTCAACGACATCTGCCTGCAGATCGCGGCGGCCAACCCGCTTTACGTGAATCGTGAGCAGGTGCCGGAAGCTGACCTGCAAAAGGAACGCGACATCGCGGCCGCGCAGGTGCAGGGCAAGCCGCCCGCCGCCGTGCAAAAAATCGTGGAAGGCAAGATCGAGAAATATTTCTCCACGGTCTGCCTGCTCGATCAGCCGTTTGTGAAGTCGCCGGAGAAGATCGTTAAAGATCTTGTGACCGAAAAAATCACGAAGATCGGCGAGAACATCCAGCTCCGCCGTTTCACGCGCTACCAACTGGGCGCCTGAGCCAAACGCATTTGCGCTTTTGTCCACGCTTCACTCCTCTGGGGTGAAGCGTTTTTTATGCATGTGACTCGAAGCCAGATCATCCAGCGCGGATTCACCCACCGGTGCCCCAATTGCGGCGGCCGCACCCTGTTTCGGGCAGGAACGATGTTCAAAGTAAACCGTGCGTGCACCGCCTGCGGACTGCCGATCGAGCGCGATGAAGGTTCCTTTCTCGGCTCCATGGCGCTCAATTACGGGGTGACGGTGTTGGTATATCTGCTGCCGCTGGTCGTGCTGGGCGCCACGGGTGTGTTGAGCGCGAAGGTGGCACTGATCGCGGGCCTGGTCGGCGCGTTCGTCTTTCCGGCGCTTTTCTACCGCTCGTCGCGGAGTTGGTGGATCATGTGCTATTATTTTTTTCTGCCGCAGCATTTGCCGGCCAATCGCAGGGCAGTGCGTGCGGACGAAGATGAAAATATCTGAGCGGCGCCGGTAATTTCAGCTTCCGTTTTTTGGCCGCCGCCGTAGGTTGCGCGATTCCGGTTCGGAGAGGTGGCAGAGTGGTCTAACGCGCCTGACTCGAAATCAGGTGTGCCGCAAGGCACCGGGGGTTCGAATCCCTCCCTCTCCGCCAAGTCGATCCAGCCGGATGGACGAGAGGTTCATCAACGTGATTTTTGCAGGGCGTGATGAAGGATCTTCAGCAACGCTTCGGCGGAATAGGGCTTGGGCAGAAAATCGGTGATGCCTGCGGCCGCGACCTTTGCAATGTACCCATTGGCGTTGAGACCGCTGGCCGCCACAATCAGCACCCGGGGATTGATCCGTTTCAGCGCGACGATCAGCGTAGGACCATCCATCACCGGCATCATCATATCGGTGAGAACGACACTGATCTTGTCGCGATGCGTGGCGTAGATGCCGATGGCTTGGGCTCCATCTTCCGCCGTAAGCACGCGGTAGCCGAATGCCTCTAGTGTTTGCTGAGTAATGCTCAGAATAGACACCTCATCATCAACCACCAATACCACCTCGCCTTGGCCGCGGATCAGTGCGTCTCGGGCCGACGAGCCGGAAGACTGTTCGGCATCTTCGCGGACTTGGACCGGGAGGTAGATTTTGAACGAGGTTCCATGGCCGACTTCGCTGTAGACGTTGATGATCCCGCCATGGCTGCGAACAATACCCAGCGCCGTGGAAAGCCCCAAGCCGGTGCCGCGACCGGTTTCTTTCGTGGTATAAAACGGTTCGAATATGCGTTCGAGCACGTCGGGAGGCATACCGCATCCGGTATCTATAAAATTCAGGCAGACATATTGGCCGGCCGTCATTCCTGGGCTCATGACGGCATACTGTTCATCGATCTTCACCGCTTCCGCTTGGATAGTAATATCGCCGCCCGAAGGCATCGCGTCCCGCGCATTGACGGCCAGATTGAGGATGACCTGGTGCAATTGCGTCGGGTCGCCTGTGATGAGCGGCAAATCAAGGGGCAGCTTGGTGTGACAGCGAATATTTTTTGGAAAAGTAACCTCAATCAGGCTCTGAACATCGCGCACGATATGGTTGAGCTTAACGGCGATGCGCGCTCCTTCGACCCCGCGGGCGAACGATAAAACCTGTTTGACCAGATCGGTTCCGCGCCGGGCGCTTCGCTCGATGCTACCGATGACCATGGCAGTATTTTCGTTTTGAGGGCCCATGCGGAGTAATTCCACCCCCATCAAAATGGGAGAAAGCAGATTGTTAAGATCGTGGGCGATGCCGCCGGCCAAAGTGCCGATGCTTTCCATCCGCTGGGCCCGCAAAAATTGCTGCTCAATTTTCTTCTGGGCCGTGATGTCGACGTCGATCGTGAGAATGGACTCAATCTTGCCTTGGTCGTTCTTTTGACCGCGCCACTGCCCAGCGACGACGACGAGTTCTCCCGCTTTATTTTGCTTTTTTACTTCGCCACTCCAAGCGCCCTGCTGCTCGATTTGACGAATGGCTTCTTCGTACACGGAGGGCTCGGGCTGCAACAGTTCAATCAAAGACTTACCGATCGCCTCCTCTGCTCGCCAGCCGTACAGATGTTCCGCGCCTTTGCTCCAGAATTTAAGCCGGTGATTCGGATCTTGTACAATAATCGCCACAGGCGCCGCATCGATCAGGGCCGCCTGCTCCGACAGGCGCGCGTGATTGCGCCGGCGTTCGGTCACGTCTTGTGCCAGAGCCAGGCGCGCCGGTCGGCCGTTGAGCACGACCGGTTCGGAGGAAACCTCCACCGCAATAATGTCGCCCGATTTTTTGCGGTGCATGCGCAAGCCCCGCAAATGGCCCGCGTTGATGAGTTTTTTGGTCGAAGATTCTAGCTCCGACGAATCTTCCGGCGCGCGGATATCAAGCACTGTCATTTGCAGGAATTCATCCCGCGTATAGCCATAGTGGCCAATTGCAGCGTCGTTCACGTCAAGAAAGCGCAGCGTGGCCATGTTATAGGTCCACATCGGCAGCGGATTACTGACAAAGAGCAGGCGATATTGCTCTTCGGAACGACGCATTTGCTCCGTCGCCCTGATACGCTGCATCGACGCGGATAAGTTTTCCGCGACGATTTCCATGTTATGAAAGGCGGACTCGGTGAAAGCATCGACCTGTTGGGCGCCTACTTGGAGCAAACCCAGAGCAATCGGGCCGTCATGTAACGGAATCAACATCAAGGCGTGCACACCTGACTTCAGCGTCGCAACCGTGTCGACTCGCTCGTCCGGCCGGTCCGCCCGCCAGAAGATTGATTGAAGCGTGGTTAAGACGATGCTTGCAGGCCCTTCCGTCCGAGGGCGGCGTCCATGCAGGGTCGGCTCCAGCAGCCCTGTCGCCGCGAGACAGGCCAATTCGTCGCCTTCCACAAGTTCAATGGAAACTCCGTCGACGGTTAAGAAGTCAGTCACTCGTTTCACCACCAATTTCAGCAGGTCCTCTAACGAGATATTGCCGTGCGCGATCTCCTGGAGAATGCCGACGATTTTGATCAGATCCTCGTGCGAGCGGCTGAGCTCCAGTTCCGTTCGCTTGGCCTGATCGATATCCTGAACGGCGCCTTGGATTTTAGTAATTACGCCTTCTTGATTGCGCACGGCCTCTCCAGAGGTGGAGATCCAGATGCTCTTTCCAGTGGCGGCCGTGATTTGCAGCTCGAGTTCGAACGGATCTCCATGCTGGCGACACGACTCGATCGCCTGACGGATAACGGGCCGTGCTTCCGCCGCGTGATAGTTGATCACTTCGTCGAGCGTAGGCTGATGGCCCGGCGGTTGTCCGTGGAGCGCGCATACTTCCTCCGACCAATAGCAAAAGCGTTGGCCGAGCGAGAGGGACCAGGCACCGACTTTGGCCAAACGACCGGCCATCCTCATTTGCGAATGCTGTGAGCGGATCTTTTCTTCGGCCATTCTTCGATCGCGAACGTCATCGAAATAGCAAAGCAGGTAGGATTTCTCGTCGTGCGTGAAGGGAACGAGCCAGCAGTGCAGCCATATCTCGCGGCCGAAGGAATTCAGTGATCGGATTTCCAGGTCCGTTGTCTGGCCGGTCGTCAGCACGGTGAGCGCCGCCGCAGGGAGTTCGGTTTGCTTCCAGACTTCAATACTATGAAAATTTTGGCTCTTTAATGCCGCCACGTCGGGAGCGCCGAGCACCTGCGCACTGGCGTCATTGGCCATCACAATTTCCCCCGAGGCCTTGCAGACAATAATCGCCAACGGCGAGGACGCGAACAGCGTCTGACTGAATCGCAGGGCTTCCTCCGCGAGGCGCTCGGTCTCTTTGCGCTGCGTGATGTCCTGACAGGTGCCGACGGCCCTTACCGGGGCGTCTGCATCATCAAACTGCACGCGCCAGATTTCCTCCACCATCTTGGTGCGGCCGTTCCGCAGGAGAATGCGATGTTCGATCGAATGGCGATCGGCGGTCGTGAACGAAGAGCGGAGGGCGTCATCCACGCGCTGGCGGTCATGCGGGTGCACCAGGGCGAGAAAGTCCGCGTGCGTCGGCTGGAATTGATCGGGGCGTGTTCCAAAGATGCGGTGGGTTTCCTCCGACCAAACGACGGTCATCGTCGCTATATCCGTTTCCCAACTTCCCACTTTGCCCACTGCCTGAGCCTCGGCCAGCCGCTGCGCGAGGCGTCGTTGCCCCTGCTCTTGTTCGCGAAGTTGGATTTCGGTGCGATGTCGTTCCGTTATATCCACGTGCATCACGACCACGCGGGCACGGTCGCCTGCGTCCACGGGACTGACCACGAGGCGAAACCACATTGTCTGAGCGGGCGTTTGACAGGGGTATTCAATCGAAAAGCCCGCCATGGTGCCTTCCATTACAGCGCGGATTCCGCGGGCGACCGCGGGTGCTTCCGCCGCGTGCGGGTCTGTCGCCAGATCGCAAATCTTGAGGTAGTCAGCGCCCAAGCCGAAGTCCGGCATCTGCAAGCCGTTGGCTCGACCGAACGTGCGCCACGCTTCGTTGACCACGAGAATTCGGCCGTGCGCGTCGAGCAAAGCGATGTGTGCGGGAAAAGAATCGAGGATGCTTGTCAGCGTCTGAGAGGACAACCCCTGCAAAAATTGGCCATTGACTGGCTTACGTTGCGCGGCCGCCAGCAACAGGGGATGGCTTTGGGGGGCCGAAACGGCATCGACTTGCTTTCCAATGTAATTTTGCAAGGCCGCTTCCGCGTCGGCGAGTTGCTGCATCAGTTTTGCGAGGGTCTCGTCGGCTGCGCCCGCGGAATCGTTGGGGAGGGCGGAGTTCATCGAGAGAGCAGATTCAGCCCTAAAATGGTTCGGGGTTTGTCGGGCTCAACCAAACGACCGATAAAGTTTACAACCTGCGAGAAACCCGCGCGGACCAAGATCGGCGTGACGAGGATGTCGCCGCGCACGGCTGCTTCGATCCGCAGCAGCAGGTCGATGGATTTGGTTCTCTGTTTTCCGGGCATGTTACGCTCGTCAAACGCGTGCAGATTGCCTTGCGCCAAGCCGGGGTTCGGGCCGCCTCCGGCGATGAACAGCCGGAAATGATAAAAGGGTGTTGGCCGGGCCCAAGTCATTGTCTTCAGAGATGCTCGCGAATTTCTCAGCGCCAGATGTCGCTTCGTCTCACGTGAATCAAAGCGCCGTTTTAATAACCGAGAGCAATCAAAGGAGTCAAACAGCATAACGGACTGGGAAACATGATTTGGACACGAGCGAATACGCTCTATAAGGAAGAACCCTTCGTATCGCCTGAGGTGCCTTTGCGACATGGCGCGTTGATCACCCGGCTGGAAGCCCGTAAGTTGAAAGGGTCGGTGGGGCCACCCTTTGTTCCGCGCGGGAGGAACATTGGTTCGTGACCAATATTCCGACCGACCACACCGTCATTGACGTGCGCGGTCCGCTTGACGGATTAAACAATATTTCTTGCTGAATTCCGGCATGGCCCACTTTTGCGTCATTCGGCCGGCCGACAACCGGTGTGCCGGCCGATGAATTGTGCTTCAGTCACATTACGCTTCGGCAAGTCCGTCGGAATCGGTCTCGGACCACGTTTCGGCAAGGTGTTGTTTTATGCGCTCTGCGGGCAAACGGAAAACGTAGGCCAGCCACATGACCAACGCCGAAAATACAGCGATGACGGGGATGGCGGTGTCCATGCCGAGCCAGCCGAGGTTGCCGGCGTGCTGCGCAGGACCGGGGTAGGCACCGAGCCAACTGATCAGTGCGAGGCCGCCCAGCCACGGAATGACCCAAAAGCCGGCGCGAAATTCCAAACTCGGCGTGCGTTTGCCGTAGAGCGACTCATGCACGAAGAGCACGATCAAACCCAGCACCACCGCCAGCGACAGCTTCCACTCCGTCTCCCAACCGGACCAGTAAACGATCAGATTGGACGAGAGAAACGCCAGATACGAAATAATCAGCGCGCCGGGCAGGCGGAACGGTCGCGACTGGCCGGGCAATTCTTTGCGGAGAGCAATCAACACCAGCGGGCCGGAGCCGAACGACAAGACGGTCGCGGACGTCACAAATCCCACGAGCTTTTGCCAGCCAGGGAAGGGGAGGAAGAAAACCAGGCCGACGACAAAACTTAGAATCACGCTGACCCAAGGCACGCCATGGCGGTTGACCTTGGCCAGGCTGGCGGGGGCATTGCCATTGCGCCCCATGGCGTAGGAGAGGCGAGCCGTGACGGTCGTGTAGATAAGCCCGGTGTCGGCTGGAGAGACGAAGGCGTCAATATAGAGCAGCAAGGCGAGCCACGTGAGGCCCATGGTGGTTGCGAGCGTGGCGAGCGGGCCGAAGGCGAGGGCTTTGTCGCTGATGCCGCCGCTGAACGTGGTGCCAATGTGCGCCCAGCCGTTGGCCAATGCGGACGTGGGCAGCGCGCCGATGAACGCGATCTGCAGTCCAATATAAATGACGGCGCACAGACCGATGGAACCGAGGATGGCGATGGGGACGTTGCGACTGGGGTTGTCGGTTTCACCGGCCAACTCGACGCCTTGGCGGAAGCCGAGATAGGAGAAAATGATGCCGGCCGTGGCGATGGACGAGAACACGCCGTGCCAGCCGAAAGGCATGAAACCACCCGCGGCGGCGGTATGAAAATGAGCGGCTTTGAAATCGGTCAGGAGAAAGGCGCCGACCACCACGCAGATGATGGCGAGTTTCCACCACACGAGGGCGTTGTTCAACCGGGCGAACCAGCGGATGCCGATCACGTTGACGAGGCTGAACAGAAACATCATCCCCGCCGCGACGAAATAGCCCGGCGTGGTGAGCACCGGGACGCCGTCCTTCAACACTTGCAGCCAGGGAACGTAATTGGAGCCGTATTGGAGGGCGGCTTCCACTTCGATGGGGGCCGTGGACGCGGCGGCGAGCCACGTAATCCAGCCGGTTGTGTAACTGGCAAAAGAGCCGAACGCAAAATGGGGGAAGCGCACCACGCCGCCCGAGACGGGAAACATCGTGCCCAGTTCGGCATAGGCGAGGCCGATGAACAGAATCATAATGCCGCCGATCAGCCACGACAGGATCGAGGCGGGGCCGGCTTGCTCGGCGGCGTTGAGCGCACCAAACAGCCAGCCGGAACCGATGATGGACCCGACGGCGGTGAACAGCAGGCCGATGACGCCCACGTGGCGCTTCAACCGTTGCTGGGGAGCGGGGCTAGGGACTGGGTTTGAGCGTGAAGCCATGGGAAGAAAAGCGGGTGCGGCGAACGACGTGGCGTGGGGGACGCAGAATTTTTTGGCGGGGCGAAAGGAAAGCGGGCCGGCGCGGGTGGCCTGACCACAAAGCGCGAACACGCTGGGGAGGCGAGGCGGATTTTTGAAGCGCTGGGGCGGTCCGCTGCGGCTATCGCCGATCGGACGACGCGGCGGAGAGTGAGCTTGGCGTCGCTTGCACAGCACGGATAGATCTTGGCGGATGAACGGTGACGCCTTCGGCGAACTCCAAGGTCGCGTGGTAAATCTGCTGGCGCGCGCGCGGACAAATCATCCGCTCGGCGTGATCGCTTACACGCCGGCGGCCGAGGGCGAAGCGTACCCCGCGCTCTATCTGCGCGACTTCACTTACATGGCGGAGTCCGCTTCGGAGTTCATGCCGCTCACCGAGGTACGCGCCGTGATTGCGTTGCTCGTTGCGCACCTTTCGCGCGAAGGCCTCTGCCCCGAGCGCATCACCAATCAGGGGGAAGTCGTTTATGTGTGCCACGGCGCCCGCCCGGCGGTCGACTCCCCGCTTTTTCTGGCGAAATTGTGCGCGGCTTATGCGCGACACGGTGGTGAGCGGGTGTTTCTGGCGGCCGTTTTTTCTGACGTCTGTCGCGCCGTGGCTACGACGCCGACCGAAATCGCCACCGGTCTGGTGTGGGTCGATCCGGCGGCGCCGCACACCGCCTACGGGTTTACCGACACGATCGCGATCACCGGTCGCCACCTGTTTTGTTCGCTGTTGCTTTTTGAAGCGTGCGAGATTCTCGCGGCCCTCGCTCACGATTTGGAGCGGCCTGCCGACTCCGTGCGTCTGCGCGAGCAAGCCGCCAAAATTCGCGCCAACCTCGATCTCCTCTGGTCACCGGAGGACAACCTGTTTTTCGCGGGCTCCGAGGATTGCCGGCAGGCCGATGTGTGGGGTTCCGCCTACGCCTGCGTCATCGGCGCGGTGGATGACGCGCGTCGCCACACCATCGCGCGCACGCTGCTGGACCAACGCGAGCGTTTCGTGCTGCGAGGGCAAATCCGCCATCTTCTCCGGCCGGCGTTTTGGCACCGTCTCATCGTCGAGAGCGAGTGGACTTCGGCTGGGTGTTTTCAAAACGGACCCTATTGGGGCACGGCGACCGGTTGGTTGGCGGAGGTTTTTGAAATGGCGGAGCCGGGCTGCGGTTTCGCTCTGTTGCGCGAACTCGTCGCCGACTTTGCTGCGCATGGCGTGTGGGAATGTATCGGGCCGGGAGGCTACGCCCGTGTCGCCAATAATCTTTCGTCCGTGTGTCTGCCGTACGCAGCTTGGAAAAAGCTCCGGGCGTCTGCGGCCTCAGCGCGGTGAGGCAACGCTGACTTTTCGGTTCGCGGTCTCGGTTTGCGCGTCGCAGGCAGCGCCGCTAAATTTTTGGAGGCGGGCGAGAAGACGATCTGCGCGGGGGAGTTCGGACTTCGATGAGTGCGAACGGCGGTCGAGGCGGAGACGAGCGCGCTTACATTGTCGCGCAACTCAACATCCACTCGTTTCCGTAGCGATCAATCACGCTGCCCCAATATCCGCCCCAAGGCATTTCCGTTGGCGCATACTCGACGATGCCTCCTTCCTTCAGCGCGGCGAACAGGCGATCGAGCTCGGCGCGGCTGTCGGGTTCGAGGAGCAGCGTGACGTTGTTGCCTTGAATGCGCTCGCCCATCGACGCCGGGGCGTCGTTGCCCATGATCACGTGGCCGCCCAGGATGGGCAGGGAGATGTTCATGACCATTTGGGTTTGCTCCGGTGGGCAAGGCGGCTGGCCCGGTTGGCACGGCAGATCGCCGAAGCGTTTAATCGGGCCGAGGAATTCCGTTTGGAAAACGGATTTATAGAAGTTGAAAGCTTCCTCGGCATTGCCGGCGAAGTGAAAGTAAGTGGAGACGCGAGCCATGATGGGAGAGAAGGTATCGTTGGGTGAGAGAAAGGGCCTGGACTTCATTCGACGAACGAAACTGCGAAAATCGGACACGAGCGCCGAATATTTTTCGATCGCGGTGAAAGGGCGACGGACGAGTTAGGACGGACGCCAGCGCGAAAGGGCGCGGGGAGACAGAGGGTCGGCATCAGGCAAATGGAATGGGCTGGTGGAGATCACCGGCGACCGCGTGATGAAGATTGTCAGCCGCGTTGCCTTTGCCGATTACCTGTCATCCTCGTCATTTCTCTTCATGAGCACCTCATCCCGGCGGCCCAAGCTTCGCGTCAACTGTTTCAGCGTCTCCCTTGACGGCTACGGCGCCGGGCCGCGGCAGGATCTCTCGAATCCGCTCGGGGTGGGCGGCATGGCGTTGCCGGAATGGTTTTTCCCGACGCGCACGTTTCAGACGACGGTCCTGGGCGCTGCGGACGGGGCGAGGGGCATTGATGATGATTTTGCCGTGCGCGGCATGGCTGGACTCGGCGCGTGGATTCTCGGCCGCAACATGTTTGGCCCCATCCGTGGCGAGTGGCCCGACGACCAATGGAAAGGGTGGTGGGGCGAAACGCCTCCCTACCATGTGCCCGTGTTTGTGCTCACGCATCATCCGCGCGCTCCGCTCGTGATGGCGGGCGGCACTACGTTTCACTTTGTGACTGGGGGGATCCACGAGGCGTTGCTGCGCGCGCGCGAAGCAGCACAGGACAAGGATGTTCGCGTCGGTGGCGGCGTCGCGACCGTGCGACAATATCTGCAAGCCGGATTGGTCGACGAACTACATCTGGCGATCTCGCCGGTCCTTCTCGGCGAAGGTGAGAATCTGTTTGCGGGTCTCGATCTGCCCAAGCTCGGCTACGAACGCACCGAGCACGTGCCTTCGGCCAGCGCGACACACGTAGTCTTCACGAAACGCGCAACGTAGTTCACGTGTGAGCTCTTGGTTTTTGCGAACACACGTCAGGTCGCGTGCCTTCAGTCGAGTGAGGGCGGCCGCAGTGGGAGGTCGATGAACGCGACTCCGATGTCGCGGCCCATGTGACTGAAGTCACGGTGATCGTTGCCGTCGTAGAACACCGCAAGCCGTGAACCCACCGGAACGACGGTCGGCATCCCGATCGCGGATTTCGCCCACGTGCTCCGCGTCGCATCGAGGACGATGGCTTTGTGCGCGGGATTCCACTGCGTCGGATCCGCCGACCAATAGACCCACACGGCGTCGGTGAATTCGCCATGGATCGCGTCGATTCCGATATGGTTGGTGAAAAGAAACCAGAGTCCATTTGCCGGCTCATAGTAGAGGCTCGAGTTCTCGATTTGCTCCGTGGGAGGCAGCAGCGGTTGCGCGGAGATCGTCCAAGGTCCGTTGAGATTGTTCGTGCGGGCCAACCCGAGCGTGCGCAAGAACGCAGATCCGGCCTGGGCTGCGCCGCTGAAGAATTGTAGATATTCGCCTCCCTGAAAGATGATGTGTCCCGGCGAGGCTGTCGCGGCGTAGTAGGTGCCAGGGACGAGGTCCCACGGGACGACCGCCGGCTGCTTGGTCCAAGGCCCGAGGGCGGAAGGCGCCGTCGCCGTGCGCGTCAAGTAAGGCGAGGAAGGAACCAGCGCAGGCGGGGCCGTGCTGGTTGGGGTGGCGAGATAGAACATGTGCCACGCGTCGGCCGCCTGAATTATCCAAGGCGAGCAGGCGCCTCCCGCATCGATCGCGCCTGCATTGCCGAGCTGCAGGATCGGGCCGTTTTTATGCCAGTGAATCAAATCGCTGCTCAGCGCCTGACAAGCCCGCCAGCCGATCGCGCCGCACCCATCGTAGTGCATCAAATATTGACCGCCGCCGAGGTCGGTGACGATCGCCTCCCGCGCCCCGTTCACGTCGCTCGCAGCGGGTCCGTCGCCATGGCGCAACACTACTCCAGCGTCCTCGACGTCGACCGCCCAACTCGCGGCCGGGCGACCATCGGTGAACGCCTCGGGAAAAATTCGAAAAAAGCCGGAGGACGTTGCCGGTGGGCCGGCGAGAGTGGGAGCCTTGCTCCAGCGAAACGAGCCGTGGGTCTGTCCGGACACGACGCCGATGCGATCGTTCGCGGTATCGTCACTGCCCCATTGATACGTGAACGTGCCTCCGCCGAGATCGGTGAACGTGAGCGTGGCCACTTCGCGGATCACTGTGGCGGCTGCGCCGATCGTGGTGAGGGATGCAACCTTGGCGGAATTGGCCGCCGTCTTGGTGTAACGCGGAGCGATTAACCAGCCGCGCGAATCAACGACGCCGGCGCGTCCGCGCTGGATGTCCGGCGTGCCGGTGCTGACCCAAGTTAGCTCGAGAGTCGCAGCCGTGAGACTGGCAGGCGTCGCACCAGAAGGCAGATTCCACTGGAACGGCGTGTCGAAGCTCAGTTGGAGTGTGCGTCCGCTGGATTCATCGACCGCCGCGATCGGCGCGAAGCCCTCGCGCGTCGGCGTGTATCCGGTTTCCGGCGCCTGACGGACACGCCATGACGGCGGGATCGGATCGATGTTTGCGTTCACCAGATAGACTTCCACCAGCCCGACGCCGGGCGTGTCGTCGTCCGGCGCGAGTTGGACGGTGTAGTTGCCAGGTGCGAGCTCGACGTAGAGGGCCGCATCGTCGTCCGAGGAGAGGGGGAACGCGCCGATCTGGGCCATGACGGTGGTCACGACATTCGATGGTCCGCCGCTGGCGGTGTAGTTCTGGGCGCCGGTGGCATCGCTCCACGCGGGAATGGCAGTGCGCCAGCTCGTATTGACCGCGAGCGGGACACCCGCGCTGTCGAACAACGATAGGCGGGCGCGCGCGAGGGGACTGCGGACGCCCAAGCTGCCAAGTGACGGCCCGATGCCCCGCAGGAGGACATTGGAGCGGTGTTCGACGACCAAGCCGTTAATCAAAATGTTTTCACCACGGTCCACGCGACCGCGTGCGGAGAGATTGAGAAACGCGTTGGGTTCGGCGGCGATCCCGGCGGAGACGAGTCCCAGCGCCAGCGCGCAGCGGATCGTAGCACCGAGGCGACGAGACCAGGCAGCGAGTTTCACTGCCCGCGCTCTTTTTCCCCGGCCGTCATACGAGGTGCCTGTTTTCATGCGTGAATTGCGTGGGAATGGAACCGAAGGCCGGACTGTTTTGAGGACATTGGCTTTCGTCAGCCCGGATTTATTATCCGTTAAATTCAGGCTAACCGCGCCAATGCCAAATCGGAAATATCGTCAACGGATGAACGGGTTCGATGGCTCGTTGAGCGACGCTTGGCTGGTGTTGCCTCGCCTGCGTTTCGGTCGGTCCGGTTGTTAAGACTGCGCGGCGAACGTTCCGCGGGGCAGGTTTATGGGGTGGCGGCCCTGCGCGGCGGCAAAACGTCCGCCGACTGCCTTGGATGACGCGTTGATTTCCGCGCCGGAAACACTTTCGCTCTGTTTAATGTCGCGGCGAAATTCGGTGGGAATAACCGGGATGATAGTATTCGCAATCGCGATGCTCGGCGCGACTGCGTGGTCGCAGTCGCAGGCGGAGCGCGAAGGGATGCGGCTGGTGCAGGAGGCGCAAAGCACGGGCGACACGACGCAGGCTTTGCGGCTTCTCGACGCGATGGTTCAGGACTCTCCAGCACTGGCGTCAGCCTACAGCCAGCGAGCCCGCGCGCGCTGGGCTGCCGGCGACAAACCCGGTGCGATTGAGGATCTCGGCCGAGTCATTCAGCTGAATCCCGAGTTGAAAAGCACCTATGCGCTCCGCGCGCGCTGGCGCAGGGACAACGGGGATTACGTCGGGGCGATCGAAGATGCAGGCAAGGCTGGCGAGTTTCCCGAGAACGTGGAGACGCGCGGTGAGGCGCGGCTGGCCCTCGGGCGTTATCAGGAGGCCTTGGAAGATTTTAAATATCTTCGCAGCGGCCGTTTTGGCCCTTACACGCGAGCCCGTTATCCGCAGGCGGTCTGCTTGATGGCGCTGGGCGAGACCGCGGAAGCGGTGCAATGGTTCAAGGCCGACTACGACGACGGCGGCCGCATCGACGCGCGTGCCTGCATGAACCTCGGTTATTGCCTGCTCGGGCAATATGCGGACGCCGAAAAGGATCTCTCGGCCTGGGTCGCGGCGGGTGCGGCGAAGACGGTGGACGAGTCGGACTACGACCGGGCCGTGCGGGAAAGTCTGCGCGAGAGCGTCGACAATGCCCAATACCTCTTGGGCGTGGTGCGTTTCGCGCAGGAAGATTTCGACGGGGCTGCGGCGGCCATGGCGAAAGTTCCGGCGACGAGTTCGTTCCACGACTACGCTCAACTATGGCGTTATCTCGCGAAGTTGCGCGGCAAACGCGCGGAAGAACTCGCCAAGGCGTGGGCGGATTTTCGCGATCCATGGGCCGCGCAGCTCGGTGCCTTTCTGCGTGCTGAGATCGATGAGAAAAAACTCTTTGCGGCCGCGGCCGAGTCTGAGGATGCCGCGGAGCGGCGCGCGCGAGAAGGTGAAGCGGCCTTTTATGCAGCGCAGAAGCGAATCATCGCGGGCGACGCCATGGCAGCGACGTGGCTTTTCGAAAAAGCGGTGGCGACGGGATCTGTGGAGTCGGTTGAATACACGCTGGCAAAGATCGCGCTGAGACCGAAGCGGACGGTCTCGGTCAATGGTTCACTGTAGCCCTCTTCGATCCGGTGTCATCGCCGGCTGGGCACAGCGTTATCGAAGCAGCGAGATTGAATCGTTAATACCCGGCGCCCTTTCGCCAGCGGCGGAGAGTGCCGTGGAGGGAGCGAGCCGCGAACGGCGCCTGCGCGGCTAACGCGCCACGCCGTCGCGGCGGAATAGCGCAAACCGTTCCAACCGTTCCGCGTCGGCGCGGGCGAGCAACCGGGCCGTGTCAGGAGCCTGGGCCGCGTCCAAGACGCAGGTTGTCTCCATTATTTCTCGTCGCATGGCAGTTCGGAAAAAAACGTGCAACAGAGCTCCGACTTCCGGCCCATGAGCGGCGCCACCGGGCGCACGCGCGAGCACTTCAAGATACGCAAGCGAACCGTTGGACCGCACCAGCACGATCGCGGTTGGCGCGCTCAGGGGACCGGCGACGAACGAGAGCTCGGGATCGAAGCCATCTTGGTCGCCACGGGCCAGGACGACGCGATCGGGCGTCAATAACCCGTGTGCGGCGCAGATGGCACGCACGGCGGGCAGCGCCGTTTCGTCGAGCGGGCGGACATCGATTGGGCGGCGTATCAGCGCGCGCTCAATCGCAGCGTGGCGACGTTCGAAATTGGAGGAAAACGGGACGCGCCAGACCTCGTGGGTTTTGCACTGAACAAAGCCCTGCGCGGCGAGCCACCGCGCGGCGGGCGTGTCGAGTGTCGTCTGCATCTCGATCGCTTCAATGCCCAGCGTAGCGGCGTGAGCGACCGCGGCGCCGAGGAGCGCCTCTGCCGGAGGGGCCGACTGGCACCACGCGGTCAGCAAGGCCAGATCGAGGCGACCGTCGGGGCGGGACGCCGTTCCTGCCGGATCGCGCTCGGCTAGCGTGATGGCGCCTACGATGCGTTCGAATTCGCCGGCCACGAGTATCCACATCCAGTGCCGGCGGGCGCCGGGTCGGTTCATCGGCTCGCGCAGAGCGGCAGGTAAGCGGCCGATCTCGTCGGGCCACGGCAGGCGCACTTGCCAAGGTTGATCAGGAAGCGAGGGGGTCATGCGCGACGGTGGCGTGGGAGGTCCGGATGGATCGCGCCAGCCATGGCCTCGGGGCGGCGCAGGCGCTCGGGCCCGAGGAAGGCCGTGAGCCGCGCAGCCCATTCGGCGGGATGGCGGCGCAGTTCGTTGAACGGGACTTCCAGCACGTCGAAGGCGGAGTCGGCACGCGCAGCGGCGAGGCGTTCGGAGGCGCGACGCGCGAGTTGTTCCGCTGCCTCCGCGGGAAGTTCCTTGCCCAGCACCGTCGCTTGCGAGCGGGCTATTTCTTCCGGATCCCGCGTGACAAAGAGGACGCGATAACGGCGATCGCGCGGCAGATGAGAAAGGGCGTCGGCAGGAAGTTTGAGCGCGTGGTTGGCGGCTTCATCGATGAGCCGGGGCGCGACGTGCAGGCGAGCCGCGGGAGCCCATTCGAAATATCCGAGCGGATTGTGGACATCGGGCGGGCGACGACCGTCGGTGAGCACCGGATACCCGCCAAAGGCCAGCATGCGTAAGAGCAGGGAAAGCCCGGCGCGGGGCAGGCCGGTGACAATCGTCCACACCGCGTTGGCCGGTATCGCCGGCGATCCGTCCTTGAACGGGACCGGGGCCTGCCCGGCGCGTCGCGCCGTCCGACTGGAAAGGAAGTTTGCGCGGAGGGCGGCGTAAGTGCGACGGTGGGTCTCGCGCAGTTCGGCCTGTTCCAATAGCATATCCCAGTCGGGCAGTTCGGAAGCTGCGGACCGGCGTCCACGACGCGCGGCGATGAGTTCAAGAATGATTCGCGGATGAGGGCGCAAGTCGCCGAGTTGGATCGCGGTGCGCGCCGTTTCCGCGATTGGCAGAGGCGAGGAGAGCGCAGACGCGCTGACCGGGAGGCACGTGCACTCCGCGAATCTCTCTCTCGGCCGTGGCCACGCGTAACGTCGCCTGCACCGGGCTGGTGTAACGCAGCAGCTCCTCCACCGCGGTCTCCGCCCCGACGTCACCCTGCCGCCAGCGCGCGGTCTCCTCCGGGTTTTCCAGTAGCGCGAGCAAAGAGCTGCCAAGAAACGTCACCGTGGTCTCCACGCCGACCATGAAGATGAAATAAACTCGTGCGGCGAGGTGCCGATCGGAAACCGTCGCCTCGCCGTCTTCCTGGCGAAGCATGCGGGTGAGTCCGTCTTCGCGTGGCCGCGTCCGGCGCTCGCGAAAGAGCGACTCAAGATGGTCGAGGGCCAAGGCGATCTGCGAGTTGAGCTGGACGTATTCGGTGCGCGAACAATGGCGACGGAACAGGGCGACCACCACGCGCTCGCAGCAGTCCATCAGAAACGGCACGTCCGTTCGCGGGACCCCGAGGAATTCGGCCATGAAGTGGAAGGGAAGCAGATCGGCGAAATCCTTTACGAGATCGAAGCCGCCGCGCGCGCGCGCATCGGCGAACAACTCGGTGACCAGGCGCTCGGCGAGTGCGCCGGATTCGCGCATCGTGCGCTGGCCCAGCACCCGCGCAAAATCACGGCGCGCCAATTGATGCCCTTGGCCGCTCTGCAGAAGCACCGTGGCGTCGAGGGCGGATTGGATCGCCGGCAGGTGAGTATTGCCCGGGCCGGCATGGATCGAGACGGACGCGGCCAGGTCGCAAGGGATGAACGCCGGATCGCGCAGGATCGCCTTCACGTCCGCATGGGTGGAACAGACGAGTTCGCCATCGAGGAGCGGTTCGCGGTGCACCGGGGCGTGGGCGCGCAGTGCGGCGTAGACCGAAAAAGGATCGCGATAAAAGCCCCAGGACTGGGGATCGTAGCGCAGCGGAACCGGCGACGAAACGGGCATGCGCGAGAACAATGTTTTCGTTGCAACGAAGGCAAGGGGCGAGTGGCGGCGAAAACGCTATTGGGACGACCACACCGCGCGCACGGGCAGATCTGCAAAAAAGCCGTTCGTTTTTGTCACACGGGTGGCGACTAAATTGTCCAACCCAGCGAATGAACATTGATCTTATCCAATCAACGGCGGCGCGCGTCCTGGCGGGTGCGGCTAGCTTTCCCGAAGTCGTGCACCACCTTCTCGCGGCCGGCGTCGAGACTTACCACGTGGACTACGTGGCGCGGCGAAAAACGTTTTACGCCGGCGGCAGTTCCGAGATCGTGGTGACTCCGATCGATTTCCCGGAACTGCCGGAGATCGCGCCCGACTTCGACAAAAATGCAGTGAAGGCGGCAATTGTTGCCAGCCAGCGCGACGGGCAGTCCTACCACGACTTCACGCGCCGCGTGCTGGTGGCGGGCGTGCAGGGATACTGCGCGTTTTTGCGCGGGAAACGCGTGATCTATTTCGGGCGCCAGGGGGATTTGCACACGGAGTGGTTTCCGGGAGCGCAAGCGGCGTCTCGCCTTTGATTCGATGCGCGGCATGGTTGTTGGAATGCCATCGTCCACGCCGAAGCTGCGTCCGCTTTTGGCGGCCGATCCGCAGGAGGCGGTGTGGGTGGCGGAAGCGAAGGCGGGAAACTTTGAAGCACTGGACCAACTCTTGCGGCACCACCGGCCTTGGGTGTTCAACCTCGCATTGCGGATGGTCTGGCGACGAGACGTGGCGGAAGATGCAACCCAGGAAATTCTGATCAAGGCGGTCACCCATCTCGCCTCGTTCGAGGGCCGCAGCGCCTTTCCCACGTGGCTCTATCGAATCGCGGTCAATCATCTGCTCAACGTGCGGAAATCGGAAATGGAAGAGTCGCGGATGACGTTTACGGACTTGGAGCGCTCGCTCGACGCGTGCGAAGACGCGGATTTGCCCGACGAGTCTTTGCTGCCGATCGGGCACGCGCTGCTCGTGGAGGAGGCGAAGCTCGGGTGCGTGACGGCGATGCTCATGTGTCTCGATCGGCGGCAACGGCTGGCGTTCGTTTTGGGCGAGATCTTTGGCGTCACGAGCGATGAGGGGGCGGCGGTAATGGAGGTGACGGCGGCGAATTTCCGGCAGTTGCTCGCGCGAGCGCGGCAGGACCTGTATCAGTTTATGCAGAACAAATGCGGTCTCGTGAACACGGCGAACCCATGTCGCTGCACGAAGAAAGCAGGCGCGTTCATGCGGAATGGGTGGCTCGATGCGAAGGAGCGTCGGTTCACCGCGCACCGTCTCGCGTCCGTGCGTGACGCGGCGCCGGGACGACTGGAGGAGTTGCAGGAATTACAGCGCGCTCACGCGGAGATCTATCGCGCCGCGCCGTTCACCGATGCACCGGAGCTACTGGAGCGGGTGCGCCGGGTATTGAGCGCTCAGGCGTGAACGTCGAGTGCCGAGGCGAAGGATGCGGAGTCCGAACGGCGGCGCACGCGGAACGCAGGAGGTGGTGACAGGCAACGTGACTCGGCGCGCTGGCGCTCCCAGTCAGATGTTTTCCCAGGCGCGAGTGGCGACGGGGTCGCGGCCTTCGTCGTATTCGATGTGGTCGATGATGGTCTCGATGGGTTTGCCTTCGAGACCGCTGTCGTGGATGCGCTGGGGCAGGACGGCGGTGCGTTCGTCGCGCCAGCCGAGCTTCAAGATGAAGCGATTCCACATGTGGCACTCCTCGTCGGTGCGGAACGTGCCGTGCGCATGAGCCCACGCGAGCAATTCCTCGTCGGTGCCGCCGGTGAGCGTGCGGGCGCGCAGCTCGTCGTAGTTGATGCCGAGGAAACGGCAGCAGCGACCATCGAGCGTGTAGAACTGTGCCGTGCCGAGATTGGCGACGTAGTCGGCGGGGAGCTGGCCAGCGGCATGCAGGCGGATTTTGTCGAGCATGCGGCCGAAATATATCAGGCGGCCGACTTTCGAGTAGACGCTGCGCAAACCAGGAACGTGGGGCATGGGGGAGCGGTGTTGAGGGATGCGAAGCAAACGGAACGGAGACGATTGAACAAGGCCTTCCGGCGTGCGCGACCGGTGCAGCGAAGTTCTCTTTGCAGCACTATAGCCACTCGCCTTCGGCTCCGCGGTGCGGGCGAGACTACGAACCTCGGCCTCGCAGGCATTGAAAACACCGCGTGAATAGAAAAAGCCCTTGCTCGCACACATTGGCGGCATCCAGCATCCAGATAATGATTACTCCCCGCGTCACCCTGCTTCAGTCTGCGAAGGCCTTTATTGCGAAGTCAGCTAAAGTGGCGGCCGTGATCGCCCCGCTCGCGGTCGCAGTCCTGCCGACCGAGGCCGAAGCGCAGGTGACGTTCGGACCGGTGACATCCACGAGCGCTTCGGCTCTCCTCCCATCGGGTGGCGGCGGCGTGACCAACTACACGGCTTCGAGCTGGTTCACCAAATCAGCCTCTCCGGAGACCGGTTTTGCGGGCCAGCAGTTCGGGGCAAACTACATCATCACCGATTTGCCAGAGACTGGTTACGGACTCATGGCGACGATCGGATTCCAAGCCAGCTCCGGCAGCTCCGGGTCACTGGCGACCGATGGCGCGCACGTGCCTTTCGCTTACCAATTCTCCCTTACTTCCAGTCCGGGCATCGCAAACGCGTCCTGGTGGATCGATGTCACACTGCTCGGCGAGGGCGGTTACAATACGACGATCACGGCTGCATCCGGCTTTTTCGACGCGGAGACATTTTCGGGCGTGAGCGACCTCGTCACCACTCCCGAATGGGGCGATGGTCCATCTTCGTTCGCCCTCAGCCCCGCGGGCTATTCCGTGCAGCTCCACCTCCAATTCAGCGCCATCGCGCCAACCGATTCGATTTCCGTGAGCATGGGTAACTCGGAGGGTTTTGCGCTCGGCTCGAGCTCGCTGACCGCCGTGCCGGAACCGTCGACTTACGCCTTGCTGGTCGGCGCGCTCGTCATGGGCTACGCCGCCTATCGCCGTCGCCGGGCTGCCTGATCTCATGCCGCGGCTTTTGCTGCTGCTGCCGCAATTGCCGCACGACCCCGCCAGTGGCGCGGCTCGCTCCCTGCGCACTGCGTGCGAGTTTCTCGCCGATGCCGGCTGGTCCGTCCGCGCGCTCGCGACCACTGCGACGGAGGCCGCCGGCGGCGATGGACGCACACTGCTCGCGCAACAGGGCATCGTGTCGGAAGAACACGCGCCGAATCGCGCGATCTACCGCCATGATCGTCCCGTCCTGACGTTCACCGACCGGCATGGCATTCACACGGCGCTGCTCGATACCGGGCGCCTCGCTGTTTCCGCCTGGCCAGAGCGTCACGGTTCGCAGTTCAACCGACTTTACGCCCGCGAACTTGCGGACTTTCGTCCGGACATCGTCTTCGCCTTCGGGGGACAACCGGGCGACGTCGAACGTTACCGCCGCGCGTCGGCCGCGGGCGTCAAAGTCGTCTTCGGCCTGCGCAACCACGGCTATTACGAGGCGCGCTGGCTCGCCGAATTGGACGCCGTCCTGACGTGCAGCGAGTTTGTCTCCGCGCGCTACCGCGAGCGGCTCGGGCTGGAGAGCGTCGCGCTGCCCCCGCCGCTCGCCGCCCGCGATGTCATCGCAGCGGAGCGCGAACCCATATTCTTCGTGGCCGTGAACCCGTCGGTGGAAAAGGGGGCGTTTTTCCTCGCGCGACTCGCGGAGGAGGTCGCATTGCGCCGCCCCGACTTGCCGATGCTCTTCATCGAATCGCGCGGTTCCGCTGGCGCGCTAGTTCGCGCGGGGTTGGCGGGGGGCTTCGACTTGCGCCGGCACGAGTCGCTGATGTTCACGCCTGCCACGGCGACGCCGGCGGAGATTTTTCGCGGCGCCCGCGTGTTGCTCGCGCCTTCCGTGTGGGAGGAACCGTTCGGCCGCGTCGCCGCCGAAGCGCTTGTCAATAGCGTGCCGCCGATCGTGAGCGATCGAGGCGGCCTGCCCGAAGCGGCCAACGGCGGCGGTTTCGTGGTGCCACTTCCGGCTGATTTGACGCTGGAAACGCGCACGCCGGTCGGCCCGGCCGCCGTCGCCCCCTGGGTGGAATTCATCGAAAAGCTGGCCGACGACGACGCCTTCTACGCCGCGGCCAGCAGCCGGGCGCGAGCCGCCGGAGAAAGTTACCGCCCGCAGAACCTCGCGCCGCGGTATGTAGAATTTTTCGAGCGGGTGTTAGCTTCGCCCGCATGAGCCCGCAGCGTAAGCGAAGTGTCACGAGTCGAGACATGTCCGATTCAGCTGAGCACGCCCGTGATGCTAAAGCAAAGATACGTGTGCCTGGCGATCGTTGAAGAACGTCACGCACGACCCGGATAACAGTGGCGATACGAACGTCTCGCCTCGAACTCGGAAATTTGGCGTGTGCCGCGTAATCAGGGGAGGCGCCTGCAATTCGTTTCGTTGGTCAATAGTCGAGACGTGTGGTTTAGGTATTTTCCCTTGACTGGCAGGGCCATTACGCGGCGTGGCCGAGGCTTTGGGCAGGGCGGATTTTAGCGGTGAGCTTTTTCTGCTTTTTGCCCAAGGCGCGAAAATCACACTCGACTTGTAGTCCGTGCCAGAACTCGGGTGTCTGGCCGAAGAAAGCGCCGAAGCGGATGGACATGACGGGAGTGATTGAGCGGTGGCCAAGCACGATTTCGTTGATCGCGCGCGGTGACACCCCGATGGCACGGGCCATGGCGTTTTGAGAGATTCCCATCGGAGTGAGGTATTCCTCCAGCAGGATTTCACCGGGTGTGATGGGCGGGTTCATGGCTATAACGTGGAGCGTTATGGCAGGCGCTTCAATGGTAATCTACGATAGCCACCTCGGCCGGGCCATTCTCCGTCCAACGGAAAACCAGGCGCCACTGGTCGTTGATCCGGATGGCGTGTAATCCGGCCCGATCACCTTTGAGGGCTTCGAGCCGGTTGCGGGGCGGCACGGCGAGGTCTTGGAGCACTCCGGCCCGGTTCATCTGAAAAAGTTTCCGCAGGGCAACCCGGGCAATCGCCGAGAAACGCCGGTTCTTTTCCTCGCGGAAAAGCTGTTCGGTGTCGTGGTCGGCGAAGGACTGAATCATAAGCGGGGCGGCCCGCCGAAGAGGTCGAAGGGCGCGGACAAGCCGCGCCCCTACAAAATCAGACGGTCGCGAGGATGTCGTTCAGGGTCTTGCTGGGGCGCAGGGCGGCGGAGGCTTTTTCGTCGTCGGGTTGATAATAGCCGCCGATGTCGGTGGGCTGGCCTTGGACGGCGATCATTTCGGCGACGATTTGCTTTTCGGCAGCAGTGAGTTTCTCGGCGATCGGCGCGAAGCGGGCTTTGAGATCGGCGTCGGTGTTTTGCGCGGCGAGGGCGTGCGCCCAGTAGAGCGCGAGGTAGAAATGGCTGCCGCGGTTGTCGATGCCGGCGCCGACTTTGCGGGCGGGGCTTTTGTCGTTCTCCAGGAACTTGCCGTTGGCTTCATCGAGCGTCTCGGCGAGGACTTTCGCTTTCGCGTGGTTTTGCGTGATGCCGAGGTGTTCGAAGCTCGCGGCGAGGGCGAAGAATTCGCCGAGGCTGTCCCAGCGGAGGAAGTTTTCTTCGGTGAATTGCTGCACGTGTTTCGGCGCGGAGCCGCCGGCGCCGGTTTCGAAGAGGCCGCCACCGTTCATCAACGGGACGATCGAGAGCATCTTCGCGCTGGTGCCGACTTCGAGGATCGGGAAGAGGTCGGTGAGGTAGTCGCGGAGGACGTTGCCGGTGACGCTGATGGTGTCCTGGCCGGCTTTGAGACGTTCGAGTGTGGCGAGACACGCGGCGGCGGGCGCGAGGATTTTAAGATCGAGGCCGGCGGTGTCGTGTTGGGCGAGATACGTTTTCACCTTCGCGATGATCTGGGCGTCGTGCGGGCGTTTCTCGTCGAGCCAGAAAATGGCGGGCATCCCGGAGAGGCGGGCGCGGTTGACGGCGAGTTTCACCCAGTCTTGCACGGGTGCGTCCTTCGTCTGGCAGGCGCGCCAGATGTCGCCGGTCTCGACGGCGTGCTCGGTGAGCACTTTCCCGGTGGCATCGACGACTTGGATGGTGCCGTTGGCGGGCGCTTGGAAGGTTTTGTTGTGCGAGCCGTATTCCTCGGCGGCCTGCGCCATGAGGCCGACGTTGGGGACGGTGCCCATGGTCTTCGGATCGAAGGCGCCGTGCTTTTTGCAGAAGTCGATGACGGTCGCGTAGACGCCGGCGTAGCTGCTGTCGGGGATGACGCAGAGGGTGTCCTGGCCTTTGCCGGCGGCGTTCCACATCTGGCCGGAGGTGCGGATCATCGCGGGCATGGAGGCATCGACGATGACGTCGCTGGGGATGTGGAGGTTGGTGATGCCTTTGTCGGAATTGACCATCGCGACGGCGGGGCGCGCGGCGAAGACGGCTTTGATGTCGGCTTCGATGGCGGACTTCTGGTCGGAGGGAAGTTTTTCGATTTTGCCGAGGAGGTCGCCGAAACCGTTGTTCAGATCGACGCCGAGGGAGGCGAGGACGGCGGTGTGTTTGGTGAAAAGGTCTTTGAAGAAGACGCGGACGCAGAGGCCGAACATGATCGGGTCGGAGACCTTCATCATGGTGGCTTTGAGATGGAGGGAAAAGAGAACGTCGTCCTTCTTGGCCTTCATGATTTGCTGCGCGAAGAAGGCGCCGAGGGCCTTCCGGTTCATGAACGTGGCGTCGAAAATTTCGCCGGCCTGGAGAGCGATTTTGTCTTTGAGGACGACGGTGGCTTCCTGCTGGCCGTCGGGGCCGGGCTGCGGAACGAATTCGATGCGGGCAGTCGTCGCGGCGGGGACGGTGACGGACTTTTCGTTGGAGTAGAAATCGTCGTGGCCCATCGTGGCGACGGACGTCTTCGAGGTCGGCGACCACGCGCCCATGGAGTGCGGATGAGCGCGGGCGTAAGCCTTGACGGCCTTCGGTGCACGGCGGTCGGAGTTGCCTTCGCGGAGGACGGGATTCACGGCGGAGCCGAGGACTTTCGCGTAGCGGGCCTTGGCGTCCTTCTCAGCGGCGGTCGTGGGCGTTTCGGGGAAATCGGGGAGCGCGTAACCCTTGGCCTGGAGCTCGGCGATGGCGGCCTTCAACTGCGGGATGGAGGCGGAGATGTTGGGGAGCTTGATGATGTTGGCCTCGGGCTTCTGCGTGAGGGCGCCGAGTTCGGCGAGAGCGTCAGCGGTTTTCTGGTTCGCCGGAAGGAGGTCGGAGAAAGCGGCGAGGATGCGGCCCGCGAGGGAGATGTCGCGCGTTTCGACGGCGAGGCCAGCGTGCTTGGTAAACGCCTGCACGATCGGGAGGAGCGAGTAGGTGGCGAGCGCGGGCGCTTCGTCGGTCTTGGTGTAGATGATGGTCGGGTTCGCGGACATGTTTGGTAAAGGGAAAGGGACACCTAAGGCGCGGTCGCTGAGACGGTCAAAAGTAAATCCGCAGCGGACGCAGGCAGTGGCGCGCGTAATGAATTCGGCGCGTCAGGCTTAAAGGGAGGTAATGGGCGGAAGCAGTGGTCGCAGTGATCGCGAAGCGCCCACTGAGCCCGCGGAGCAAAGGCAATCCCGACGGGAAGAAATAAGACCATGCGAGCGCCGCAGGCGAGGTGGGCAAGGCACGAGCCCGAACGCGGGGGCGCGGGGGAGGAGCGTGGGATTCGGCTGGCACAGGGAAGCGTGGGACGATGGAATCGCGGCGCTATTTTATGAGTCTCTTCATCGGCATTGATTCCGGCACGCAGAGCACGAAGGCGGTGGTGCTTGATTTGGAAAAGGGCGCGGTGATCGCGGAGGCGCGCGCGCCGCACCGGTTGATCGCGGGGCTGCCGGCGGGGCACATGGAACAGCATCCGCAGGAATGGGCGGCGGCGCTCGACGCGGTGGTGGCGGAGGTGGCGGGAAAGATCGATCGCGCGCGGGTGCGCGGCATCGGCGTGTCGGGGCAGCAGCATGGGTTCGTGCCGCTGGACGAAAACGGCGCGGTGATCCGGCCGGCGAAGTTGTGGTGCGATACGAGCACGAGGGCGGAGTGCGCGTTGATCACGAAAAAACTGGGCGGTCCGCGCGGGGCGATCCGGGCGACGGGGAATCTGATTCTGCCGGGGTTTACGGCGCCGAAGATATTGTGGCTGAAGCGGCACGAGCCGGCGAATTACCGGCGGTTGCGGCACGTGTTGTTGCCGCACGATTTTCTGAATTTCCACCTGACGGGAAATTTTTTCATGGAGCACGGCGATGCGTCCGGCACGGCGTTGATGGACGTGCGGCGGCGCGCGTGGTCGGCGGCGGCGGTGCGGGCGATCGATCCGCAGCTTGCGGAATGGTTGCCGGCCTTAAGTGAATCGAGCGTGGCGGCAGGGCCGCTGCGGCCGGAGCTGGCGAAGACGTTTGGGTTGCCCGCTGGCGTGGTGGTGAGTGCGGGCGGCGGCGACAACATGATGGGCGCGATCGGCACGGGCAACGTGAAGCCGGGCGTGGTGACGGCGAGCTTCGGCACGAGTGGGACGATTTACGCTTTTGCGGATGCGCCGGTGGTGGATCCACGCGGGGAGATTGCGGCATTTTGTTCGTCGACGGGCGGGTGGCTACCGCTGTTGTGCACGATGAACGTCACGACCGTGACGGAGCACGTGCGGTCGCTTTTCGGATACGACCATGCGGCGCTCAACGCGGCCGTGCAGGGCGCGGCGGCGGGGGCGGGCGGTCTCGTGTTGCTGCCGTATCTGGCGGGCGAGCGGACGCCGAATGTGCCGCTCGGCTCGGGCGTGCTGCTGGGATTAAACGGGCGGAATTTCACCGCCGGAAATCTGGCGCGCGCCGCGATGGAGGGCGTGACGCTGGGGATGAATTACGGCCTGCGGCGTCTCGGCGAACTTGGCGTTAAGGCGAAGGAGATTCGCGTGACAGGGGGCGGCGCGAAGTCTGCGGTGTGGCGGCAGGTGATGGCGGATATTTTTGGCGTGCCGGTGGTCGCGATGGCCGAGGATGAAGGCGCGGCGCTTGGAGGCGCGTTGCAGGCAGCGTGGTGTGTGGCGTTGCGCGAGGGGCGGAAGACGAAACTCGCGACGTTGACGGGCGCGGTGGTGCGAGTGAACGAAGCGACGCGCGTCGCGCCGGACCGGAAGCGTCACGCGCACTATCGCGCGTTGCAGGCGTTGCAGGATGAATTGAGCGGCGCGGTGCGCGAGGTTTTCGCGCGACACCGGGCCACGATCGGGGAGGAGTAGTTTTTCTATTTACGAATGCAGACCGCGGCGGGCTTTGCGGCGAAAGGCGGCAGCAGAGGCGGGTGCGCGCCAGATATCTTCCCGGGCGGGCGGTCCGGCTGGCGGGCGGTCCGGCGGAGTGAACGCGCGCTCCGCGGGCGCTGCGGTCAGCGGCGTTCGTATTTCCAATTGCGCGCCTTGCCGGCGGCGAGCCACTCGAGAGTGGTGGCGAGGCGTTGCTCGCGGGTCGCGGGGCGTTTCGCTTCGGTGAGCCACTCGATGTAGTCTTTGCGTTTGGAGTAGCTGAAGGCCTTGAAGGTGGCGGCGGCGGCGGCATGGGTGCGCAACGCGGTGGCGAGATCGGCAGGCACGCGGAGCGCGATGCGCGGCGACGGCGCGGGCCGGGGGCGCGCGGGCGCGGAGTCCATGAGTTTCGCGGCGGCTTTGATGAAGCGGCGCAAGGTGGCATCGGACGGGAGATCGCCCGGGCCGGTGATGCGTCCGAGGTGCCCCATCGCCTCCTCGGTGGCGAAGCCTTCCTTGACGAGCAGTTCGGTCATGCCGCGGTGCCAGAAACCGAAAGAGCAGTGCGCTTTGAAGGCCGCCATGCCGCAGAGGATTTTTCCGCCGCGCACGAAGTTGGGCATGTTCCACTTGATGGTTTCTTCCACCTCCGGAGCCGCGGCGTGCACGAGGGCGCGAAGATGGCGAAGGATGGGCTGGGCAAACGGGGCGGACTTGGCGATGTAGGCGTCGATACGGGGATCGGTGCGAGGCATGGCGGGAATGGGTGAGAGGCGAAGGCGGGGGTGGGGGAGGCGGAGCAAAGCCAAGCATCAGATGAAACCCAAAGACCAATCCGAAATTGGGGTGGTGGAGAGGTGCGGTAAGCGGAGGCGGAGATAGCAAGGCGCACTTTGCGAAACGAAGGCGGTCTGCGGGAGCGATGAAGGACTGCGATGTGATCGTCATTGGGGCTGGCGTGGCGGGACTGGCGGCGGCGGGCGGCATCGCTCGAGACGGCTGGCACGTGCGCGTGATCGAGGCGCGCGATCGGGTGGGCGGACGGGTGTGGACGATCCGGCCGCGGGGTTGGTGCGAGCCCGTGGAGCTGGGCGCGGCGTTTGTGCATGGCGGCAACGCGGCGTTGTGGGCGGCGATGCGACGGGCGAAGATGGCGACGCGGCGCACGCCAGGAAAACATTGGCTGGGAAACGTGGACGGGATCGAGGCGACCAACGATTTATCGCGGCGCATCGTGGGCGTGACCCAGCGCATCGATGCACAGCGGATGCGCGGCTGGTCGTTTGCGAGATTTTTGAAGACGGTGGCCGGCGATGTGTCGGCAGACGATCGGATGCTCACGGAGAGTTTTGTCGAAGGGTTCGAAGCGGCCTCGTTGGACGAAATGAGCGCGGCGTCACTCGCGGGGGAATCGCCGGATGACGCGGAGCAGTTTATTGTGCCGGGCGGTTACGATGGGTTGGTGCAGCAACTGGCGGAGGAAGCGGTGGGGGCGGGCGCGGAGTTTGAGTTGAAGGAGGAAGTGACCGACGTGCGCTGGCGGAAGGGCGACGTGGCGGTGCGGTTGCGCGGGGGCGACATGCGGCGGGCGCGCGCGGTGGTGGTGACGCTGCCCATCGGCGTGTGGCACCAAGGCAGCGTGACCTTCGCGCCGCGATTGCGGGCGAAGGAGCGGGCGGCCGCGCGGATCGGGAACGGGCAGGTGGTGAGACTGACGTTGCGATTGGACGTGGGGCGCTGGCGGGCGTTGCGCGCGCGGGGCCGGGCACCGGCGGGGCGGTTGGGATTTGGGTTCATCCATTCGCGCATCGCCGGCGTGCCAGTGTGGTGGTCAATGACGAAAACGCCGGTGCTCACGGGCTGGGCGGGCGGACCGGCGGCGAGCGTTTTGCGAGGGGCGACGGACGGGGAGGTGCGACAGCGGGCGGAGCAATCGCTCGCGACGCTGCTGGGCGTGCCGGTCACGGCGTTGCGCGGGGCGGTGCGCGGAATCAAACTGCACCGATGGGATCGAGATCCGTGGAGCGGCGGGGCGTATAGTTTCGTGCGCGCGGGCGGGGAAGGAGCGGCGCGGGCGTTGCGCGCGGTGGTGCAGGAGACGATGTTCTTTGCGGGCGAGGCGACGGCGGAAGGCGAGGAAGTGGGCACGGTGCACGGCGCGTTGGGCAGCGGCGTGCGGGCGGCCGAGGAGGTTCGGAACGTTTTTATGGTGAACGCGCGGGGACGGCGCGGGCGTTAACTCCGGCGCGGCGCGGCGTGGTTCCTGCCGGGGAATTTTCGGCTGATCCACGGGAAACGTGTGAGGGCGGGATCAGGGTTGCGCCGACTGGTTGACTGGGCGGCGGAAGGCTATTGTGACGACATGGGCTATAGCATTCTCATCGTGCTCGCAGTCGTCCTACTGCCGTTGCTCATCGTCTTTTTGACGCGCGGGCGGAAGCCGTCGGGCGGGCGGGGGATTCCGCACGGCGTCATCCGAGAGAAGCCATCGGCGGACGCGCCGAGTGCGGGCGGTGGCACGGTGAACCGCAGCACGGAAAAGGTGCGGCGGAAAACGCCGCCGGCTTGACGAGTGGCGACCGCGGCCGGCGAGGGGCGGCGGAGGGAGTCAACGCTCCGCCGCGGGCGGGCGGGAGAAATGGCGGCGATACGCGCGACAGAAGGTGTTGCTGCTCGTGAAGCCGCTGGCGCGGGCGACATCCTGAATATCGAACGCGGTGGCGGCGAGCATCGTGCGCGCGTGCTCGAGACGCAGGCGGCGGAGGAGCGCGCCGGGCGCTTCGCGGTAACGCGCGCGAAAGGCGCGGATGAAGTGTTCGCGGCTGACGCCGCAGTGGGCGGCGACGCTTTTCAAATTGATGGGGGCGCGGAAGTGGTCGCGCAGATAGTGGTAGCCAAACTCGATCGGATCGCTGGTGCGGGTGCCGAGGACTTGCTCGCGATAGAGCGCGATGAGGAGGCGATGCAAGAGGTCGGTTTCATGGAAACGGTCGTGAAACGAGCGATGTTCGAAACGGTGCAACAGCTCGTCGAAGAGCGCGGTGGCCTCGCTGTCGTCGGGCATCGCGACGACGGAGCCGAAGTCGTGCCGCAGACGATTGAAGAGCGGGCGCACGCCGGCCGGGGAAAACGTGACGAAACGCAGGCGGTAAGGCGCGGTGGCTTCGGGCGGGAAGCCATAGCGCGAAGGTTCGCGGTGCGTGAACAGCATGGCTTGACCGACGCCCACGAGTTGGCGGCGACCGGAGCGTTCGAAAAAGCCGGCGCCGGCGAGGGTGCGCTGCACGACGAGCGCGGCGGCATCTTCGCGGCGGGCGTTTTCGAGCAGGTAGTCGGGGCCGGTGCGCACCTCCTCGCCTGCACCGTGAACGGAGGAAAATGGGTCGGCGGCGGACATGGCGCGAACATCACATTTTGCACATCGCGCATCAATCTTTTGCGCTTGGGGCCGCGGACGAGGGAGGCGAAAGTGGCGGGGAAATGTCCGCTCTTTACTGAGGTCAGCGGGGTGAGGGCACCCCGCCTGCAAATCGGAAGGCCGGGCGCGAACACTGAAGCCAAAAATCACTTTCTTCCCAAAACATGAGCACTACTTCCGCCAATAAAAAGGGTCACACCGCCCACACGCAAGATGCCGCGACCCGCGGCCTGCCCGGCACGATCGAGCGGCCGATCAAGATAACGATGCTCGGGGCCGGTTCGGCGTTCACGCCGCGCCTCATGAACGACATTTTGCGCATCCCGGGCGAACAGGGAGGCACGATCGCACTCGTCGATATCGATCGCGACCGGTTGAAGACGATGCATCGCCTCATCCAGAAGCTTTGCGCGCAGCTCGGGAAAACCAACTGGACCGTGGTCGCGTCGGCGAAGCGCCGGGACGTGATGGCGGATTCGGATTATATTGTGAATTGCATCGAAGTGAGCGGCACGGCGTGCGTGCGGTTCGACAACGACATCCCGGCGAAATACGGGATCGACCAGTGCATCGGCGACACGATCGGACCGGGCGGTTTGTTCAAGTCGCTGCGCACGATTCCGGTGTTCCTGCAGGTGTTGAAGGATGCTGAGGAGCTGTGTCCGCAGGCGATCGTGCTCAACTACACGAATCCGATGGCGATGATGTGTCTGGCGGCGGGGCGCACGTCGTCGATGGAGCTCGTGGGATTGTGTCACTCGGTGCAGGGCACGAGCCATTTGCTTGCGGAGCGCGCGGGCGTGCCGGTGGCGGAGATGGATTGGGAGTGCGCGGGCATCAATCACCTCGCGTGGTTCACCAAGCTCGAGCACCGCGGCCGCGATCTCTACCCGTTGTTGAAGCGCAAGGCGGCGGCGGACCTAGAGAAGGCGTTCAAGGAAGGTCGGCCGAAGAATCCGAAGCGGAAAAATCATCACGAGTGGGAGGCGCCGGAGTGGCACCGCGACATCGTGCGCAAGGACATGATGCTGCACTTTGGGGCGTTCATTACGGAGTCGAGCGGCCACTTGTCGGAATATCTCCCGTATTATCGGAAGCGGAAGGACCTCGTGGAGCGCTACAGCCGCGAAGGATATGACGGCGGCACGAGTTTTTACGCGGACAACTGGCCGACGTGGCGGAAGAACGCGGATCAAGAGCGCGCGGACATGGTGGCGGGCAAAACGCCGACCGAGTGGGAGCGCAGTTGGGAGTATGCGAGCTGGATCATCGAAGCGCGGGAGAAGGATACGCCGTTCCGGATTCACGGCAACGTGATGAACAACCACAAAGGCGCGGGGCAGCTCATTACGAATCTGCCCGCGGACGGCTGCGTGGAAGTGGCGTGCATGATCGACCAGAACGGCATCAATCCCACTCGTTACGGTTCACTGCCGGCGCAGATGGCGGGGTTGTGCGCTTCGAACATGCGGATGTTTGACCTCGGCGCGCAGGCGGCGATCGAGCGCAGCAAGGAGCTGGCGATTTATGCGCTGATGCTCGATCCGTTAACGGCGGCGGTGTGCAGCACGGCCGAGATCAAGGCGATGACGCTGGAAATGTTTGCGGCCGAGAAGGCGTTTTTGCCCGGTTATAAGTGAACCGGCACGCGCGCGCCCGCGAGCGGTGAGAACGCGGGCGCCGTTAACGTCATCCCTTCTGCGACGGCGACGGCAGGGAAGGGCGAGAACTGATGCGCGGCCGCCTTGGCCGCGCCGTGGAATGCCTTGATGCGCCGGCGCGAAGCCGCGGCGGATCAGGCGCTTTGCTTGAGCTGGTCGAGCAGCGAAGAAAATTCCGGCCGCGTCTTCAACGGCTCGAGATCAGGATCCTGCCGCATCCAGTCGGCGTCGCGGTAGCCGAGCGCGATGGCGTCGCGCAGGGACTTGAGTGCCGCGGCGGGGCGCTGCGAAAGGGCGAGGCTGCACGCGAGATTGTAATGGGCGGTGGCGTTGCGCGGTTGAAGGCGCACGAGCTTGCGGTCCATTTTCAAACCGTCGGGGATGCGGCCGTTTTTCGTGTAGAGGCCGCCGAGCAGCTCCACGACCTCGGCATATTGCGCATCGCGCCGGAGAATATTTTCAAAAAATCCGATCTCAAAGTCAGGATCGTGCTTGGTCTCTTTGGCCATGATAGCGGGGGCTAGCCGTGACGCGGACAATCGCCGGTGGTGCGGAAGCGATCGCACTGGGCGCTGACTTGCAGGCGTTGGGAGACAGGGGTCAGACCGAGTTTCGAGGAGACGGTGCTGCCATACCACGACATGAACGGCGCGCTGATTTCGAAGATCTTATCGCAATCGGTGCAGACGACTTGGGCGACCTGGCTGTTGTTGTCGGCGATGGGGCGGTAGAATTTTTCGCCGCTGCCGATGTCGACCTCGCGCAACAGCCCGCCTTCGGTCATGATGGGCAGGGTGCGATAGACGGTGGCGCGGGAAACGGAATCATCGATGGCGCGGGCGTGGTCGAGGAGTTGTTCGGCGGTGAAATGATCGGTGCGCGCGAGGGCCGCTTCCAGAATGGCCATCCGCTGGTTGGTGACGCGGAGCCCCTTCTGGGTGAGGAAGACCTTAAAACGTTCACGGGCGGACGGGGAGCTCACGGGGGCAATGTCGGAATGGGTTTTAGGGGTGTCAACCGGGAAGGCGGATGAGGGCGCTACAGGGAAAGAGCGCACGCTGTCGCAAAGCGTGGAGCGCCAAGCGTCAGGCGTGGCAAGTCACGCGAGCGTGGGCGGGCGAAGGGCGGGCGAGACGGCGAGCACGTGAACACCCTGTCAGTCACCGGAAACGAATGGAGCAGAGGCGGTTGACGGGAGCGGACGCACGCAGAGAAGGGCGAAGGCTTAGGCGGGCCGCGGCGGCGCTGGGATGCGTGAATCCCGCCCCAGGATGACGTCGTGCGCGTGGGGAACGTGCGGCGCGAAACGCGTTGCCATGCGGAGGCAGCGGCGGCGTGATGCGCGGCATGATTGTCGGGGTGCATCCGCTCGCGGGATTCGACAAGCTCCTGCACTATAAGGTGCCGGAGGCGTTGCGCGCGGGCATGCAACTCGGGTTGCTGGTGCGCGTGCCGATCGGGCCGCGGGTGACGCTCGGTCTCGTGGGGCAAATGGGGGCGCCGACGGACTTTCCGGTCGAGAAGCTGAAGCCGGTCACGCAGATTGTTTATCCATTTCCTGCGCTGCCGGCGGACTTGCTGGAACTCGCGCGTTGGATGAGCCGTTACTATGCGGC
Organism: Horticoccus luteus; assembly: GCF_019464535.1. GTDB lineage: Bacteria > Verrucomicrobiota > Verrucomicrobiia > Opitutales > Opitutaceae > Horticoccus > Horticoccus luteus. The sequence continues at coordinate 1,395,618 of NZ_CP080507.1, forward strand.
GCCACTGGATGGGATCATTGAAACGATGATTCCGGGGGCGGTGCGGCACGGTGCGGCGTTGAAGCAGGAAAAGCTGCTTTCCCTCGCGAGGCGGTTGGCGCCCGATGAACTGGCGGCATTGGAAAAACGTGCGCCGCAGCAGGCGCGACTGTATCAGTTTCTCGCGCAGCAATTCAAGGCGCAGCCGAAGAGTCTGGTGTTGTCGCGGCTCGGGCAGACGGCGGCGGTGGTGAATGCGTTGATGAAACGCGGGGTGGTGCAGGAGGAAGCGCAGCGCGTGGAGCGCATTGCGTATGCCGATGGCTTCGCCCACGGCGAACTCGTGGCGGCGCAACCGCACGCGCTCAACGCCGAGCAGCAGGCGGCGGCAGAGGCGGTGGCGGCGGCGCTGGCGGAAGAGAAATTCAGTGTGACGCTGCTCCACGGCGTGACGGGCTCGGGGAAGACGGAAGTCTACCTGCGCGCGATCGATGCGGCGCTCAAGGCGGGCGGTGGCGTGGTGTTTCTCGTGCCGGAGGTGGCGCTGACGCCGCAGACGGTGGCGCGGTTGCGTTCGCGGCTGGAGGCGATCGCGCCGGGGCATCAGTGCGTGGTGTGGCACAGTCATTTGAGCGAAGGTGAGCGGCTCGACGGCTGGTTTGCCTTGGCCACGGGAGAGGCCCGCGTGGTCGTGGGAGCGCGCTCGGCGATTTTCGCGCCGGTGCGCGATTTGCGGTTGATCGTCGTCGATGAGGAACACGAGCCCGCCTACAAGCAGGATGAAACGCCGCGCTATCACGGACGCGATGTGGCGGTGTATCGCGCGAAGTTGAACCGGGCGGTCGGCCTGCTGGGCTCGGCGACGCCGTCGTTGGAAAGTTTCGTCAATGCGCAGGCGGGCAAATACCGCCTGCTGCGGCTGACGCAGCGGGTGGATGCGCGCAAGCTGCCCGATATCGACATCGTGGACATGCGCATTGAAGCGATGCGCCAGCGGACGCTGCCGACGCTGTCGCGGCGCCTGGTGGACGCGATGCACCGGCGGTTCGAGCGGAAGGAGCAGACGATCTTGTTCATCAACCGCCGGGGCTATTCGTCGTCGATGCTGTGCACCGATTGCGGCCAGGTGGAAGAGTGTGAGCATTGCAGCATCACGATGACGTATCATCGGGCGGACGAAGTGTTGCGGTGCCATTTATGCGGCGCGGAGCGGCCGGCGCCGCTGGTGTGTCCCAAATGCCGTTCGCCGAAGATCCGCTGGCGTGGGCTGGGCACGCAACGGGTGGAGGAGTCTGTGCGCCGGGTGCTGCCGCGCGCGCGGATCGAGCGGATGGATACGGACACGATGGCGAAGAAGAACCGGTTTCGGGAGGTGTTGATGGAGTTTCGCGCGGGGAAAATCGATGTGCTCGTGGGCACGCAGATGATCGGAAAGGGGCTGGATTTTCCGAACGTGACGCTGGTGGGGCTGATCGACGCAGACATCTCCATGCACATTCCGGATTTCCGCGCGAACGAGCGGACGTTTCAGTTGCTGGTGCAAGTGGCGGGACGGGCGGGGCGGGGTGACCGGGCGGGCGAGGTGGTGGTGCAGACGTTCACACCGCAGGCGGAGGCGATTCAATTTTCGCGGCACGCGGATTTCGAAGGCTTCGCGGAGTCGGAGTTGAAGCTGCGGCGGGATTTTCGTTATCCGCCATTCCGGCATTTGATTCACCATCTGTTTCGCGGCCAGAATCCGGAGAAGCTGCAATTTTTCGCGGAGCAATGGGCGAAGCGAGTGGAGCAGGTGTTTGGCGATCGGGTGGAGTTGCGGGGCCCGTCGCCGTCGCCGATCGAGAAGATCAAGGACCACTACCGCTGGCAGGTCTGGTATTTCACGGCGTCGGCGACAAAGGTGGTGCCGGAGTTGGTGAAGTTGCGCGCGGAGTTTGCGTGGCCGGATGACATCACGCAGGTGCTGGACGTGGACCCGGTGAATTTGTCGTAGAGGGGAGTTTGCCGGCAGAGAGCGGACGCAGCGGAATTTGGCGCATGGTCGTGCGCAGCGGCGTGCGAGGTGAAATCAGGCGGGCCGGCGCGGGAATTTGCGTTGCGAGGTGGCCGGGGAGCGCGTTGAACGAAGGGCGTCCCGCATGTTCAACCCCGAGGAACAGCCTGAGGCCGGAAGCGAGCGCCCGCGCGGTGCAGGGCGGCGCGCCTTCACGCTGGTGGAGTTGTTGACGGTGATCGCGATCATCGCGGTGCTGGCGGGGATCACGATCGGCGCGGCGCGGGGCGTGAAGGAACGTGCGGCCCGGTCGCGGGCGAAGGGGGAACTGGCGGCGGTGTCGGTCGCGCTTGAATCCTACAAAAGGCAATATGGCGACTATCCGGAAACGAAGGATGCAGCCGCGCTGCTGCAATGCCTGATCGGCAAACGCGGTCCGACGGGCGCGGCGATGACGGGGCGATCGATGCTCGAAACCGCGCGTTTCAGCCTGAGCGCGGACCCAACCACAGACGTGACTGCGACGTTGCAGGATCCTTGGGCGCGCGCGTACGAGTATCATTACAAGACGGATCCGGCGGCGACGTGGCGCGCCCCGGGTTACGTGCTGTATTCCGCCGGGCCGGACGGCGCAGACGATACGCCGGCAGCGGACGGAGCACTTGATGCGACGACTGCGGCAAACGCCGATAATATTTACGCGAACCAATGAGTCAGCCCGAACATCGCCGTGCCGCGTTTACGCTGATCGAATTGCTCACCGTGATCGCGATCATCGCGATTCTCGCGGGCATCCTGATTCCGACGGTGAGCGGCGTACGCGTTTCGGCAAAGAAAGCGGAGACGAAGGTGCGCTTCAGTCAATGGGCGTCGGCGATGGAGCAGTTTAAGCAGGAGTATGGTTATTATCCGGCAATCGACAGCGGCGGCACGGCCAACAAGATCAATCCGGCGCGGTTCGCGGGCGCGCTGACGGGGCGTCGACTCGACGGCACGGCGTTTGCCTCGACCACCGACCTGGATCTGGCGGGCAACAAGCGAATGATCGCGTTCTATTCGCTGACAGAACGGGAACTGAACGCAGATCGGACGGCGTTGGTGGACGCATTTGGCAATACGGATTTTGCCGTTTACTACGACAAGGATGGCGACGGGCACATCACGACAGCGGACACGGGAGGCGCTGGACCGGTAGCGGTTGCAGGAGACGCCCAGGCCTTGTCGCCGGTCAGCACGGACGTGGATTTGACTACGACGCAGGGCGTGCGAGCGACCGTAGTATTCTATTCGGCGGGCAAGGGCGACAGTGCGAGTGACATTATTTACAGTTGGAAATGAGGCTCCGTCGTCGAGGCTTCACATTGGTCGAATTGCTGGTGGTGATTGGCATCATTGCACTCACGGCGGGCGTCCTCGGTATGGCGTTTCGCGGGGCCAGCGCGTCGACCGGTTTACAGGCGGCGCAGAACTGTCTCGCCACCGTGCTGGCGGGGGCCCGCGGGCAGGCGGCTTTGGGGCAGGCGGAAGCGGCGGTGATCGTCGATGCCGACCCGGCGAGCGCCACGTATTTGCGGGCGGTGGGCGTGGCAACACGGCAGTCCGGAGCGACCCAATTTGTCTTCGCGGGCGACTGGCTTGTGTTGCCAGATGGCGTCTATATCGTGCCGCCCAATTCAGCGAGCGCGGGCACCTCGTTTGAGATCGATAGTGGGGCGGGTGGCGCGTGGACGCCGGAAAGCTTTTCATCGCTGCTGGCGCCCTCGAATTCGGACGTGCGCAAGAGCGATGGCACGTCCGCCGGGATGGTGATGAGGTTGGATGCCACCATCTCGCCAGTGGGTCGGGTGACATCGGCGGGCGAGGTGCGGCTGGCAGTGGCAGCGGCGCGGCGCAGCGCAGATACAATTATTTTCGGCCACCCAGCGGCGGAGCGCGGTGTGCTGGTGAGCGCTTACGGCGCCGTGATTTTCGTCAATGATGCGAGCGCGTTTTAGTCGAGGATTTACCTTGGTCGAAGTCGTGCTCGCCGTGGGCGTGTTCGCGGTGACGATCGTGGGCCTGCTGGCGTTGTTGACGCCGACGGCAAAATCGACGGCGGAAATCTCAGACTACGCGCGAGCCAGTGCGCTGGGTGATGGCATCCAAGGGGAACTGGAACGGTTGCGCGATGCAAACGTGGGCGCTGGCCGGCTCGACGCGTTGCATGACGTGGTAGCAGCAAATACACCGTTGAAGTTGGTCGCGTCGGCCGACGCGACCCGCGTATTGCGCGAGAGCGATGCCGTCGCGGCAGGATTGTCGGAGCGGGACTGGCACTTTCTCATCGAGATTAGAGAGCAGCCCGCACCGCTCAACTATACCGCAGGCGCAGCGTTTCTGGCGCTCACCGCGACGGTGAAATGGCCGTATAAAATTCCCAGCGGTGAGACCGACGTGACCGACGCAGACCTTACACAGGCGTCGTCGTTGATGTTAAACTTTGCGATCTCACCATGAAGCAAGCGCGTTCGGCGAAGGACGGCGGTCAAGCGACGTGGGCGTTTACGCTGTTGGAATTGCTGGTGGCAATGGCAATCACGGCGGCACTGGCGGGAGTGATGTTCGTTCTCTCGACCAACGTGTTGCGGGTGTGGAATCGGACGCAAGGCACGTTGACGACGGAGGGACAGGCGCGGTTGGCGCTCGATTTACTCACCGAGGATCTGCAGGGCGCGCTCTATCGCAATGATGGTAATGTGTGGCTGGCCGCGACCGTGCAGACTGACACCGGCGCGAGCGGGCTGTGGGATGCGACGGTGAACAATGCGAACCCGAAGGCGTCGGGAGGAGATTGGGCGAACGTTGATTTCACCGAAGCGCGTTTCGGACTGGCGGGGGTGTGGTTGCGTTTTTTCACGACGGTGACGGCAGCCGGCGCGGGCGATGCGGACATTGCGGGGCCGGCGGCGGTGAGTTACCAGATCATCCGACGAGCAAGCCCTGGCGCGGACGGAACGGAGCCGCACTACCTGCTTTACCGCAGCGAAGTGACGCCGAAGGCCACCTTTGAAACGGGTTATAATCTCGATCCGGCGACAGGAGACTATCGGACAGGGTCAGTGGTGGAGGGCGAGGCGGGCAACGTGCTCACACCGCCGATCGCACGAGTGCTGGCAGACAATGTGATCGACTTTGGGGTGCGACTTTATGCGCGCGACACGAATGGGACGCTGACCACGATATTTCCGGCGAGCGCTGCGGCGACGTCATACTTTGCGAAATCTCCGGCGTCGGCCGTGAGCGCGGGGGATCGATTCCCCGAAGTGATCGACGTTTCCCTGCGCGTGCTCACGCCCGAAGGCGTGAGGTTGATTCAAGCGCTGGAATCTGGGCAGACCCGAGGGGATTGGTGGTCGGTGGCGCTGGCCAATTCGCGGTTGTTCACGCGGCGGGTGAAGGTGGCCGCTAAGGGGTTTTGAACATGACGAGCGCGCTGACGTTCTCCCGACTCTATGGTGCGCGCCGACGCCAGGCGGGGTTTGCCTTGCTGCTGACGGTGACGCTCGTGGCCGCGTTGCTGGTCTTGCTCGTGAGCTTGGTGGCGTTGACGCGCGTCGAAACGAAAATTTCGGATAACGGCGTGAAGGAGGCGCAAGCCCGGCGAAACGCGCTGATGGCGTTGAACATTGCGCTGGGCGAGTTGCAAAAATATGCCGGACCGGATCAACGCGTGACGGGGACGGCGGACGGTTTCGGCGGGGTGGTGGGCACGCGATACTATACGGGCGTGTGGGATTCGCGCACAACAGGCACGGGGACGTTACGCTGGCTGGTCAGCGGTGGCGAGTCGGCGGCGTTCTCGCCGGCGGCTGCGCCCCTTGATGCGGTTGAGCTTGTCGGAGAACGGACGTCAGCGACCGCAGGTGAATCGGTGGTGGCCATGAAGCGGCCGATCACAGCGGTGGTCGCCGGCCAATCGAACGAAGCCGTGACCGGTGCCTACGCGTGGTGGGTGGGGGACGAAGGGGTAAAGGCCAGCCTGGCGGTGGGCGATCGCACGGAGGCAATCACCTACCCGCCATATCAATCGGGCGACGCCCGAGCACGATTGCGCCAGCAAACGGGACTGGGGGCGGCGCCGACCGATACAGCGGGTGAGACTTTAGTGGAGCCGCGCTCCGCCAGTAACGCGTCGAGCCTAGCGCGGTTGTTCGGCCGCGAGCAGATCTCTTTGTTGACGACACCGGCGACGGCACCGTTGGGACTAACCGTAACTCGGGATAACTATCACAATTGGACGGTGTTGAGTAAAGGGGTGTTGAGCGATACGGTCCGCGGTGGTTTACGGCAGGATGTGTCGTTGAACGCCAATCTGCTCGGCGAAGAGTATGCGGTGTGGGCGGATTATACGAACACGAGCGTAATGGAAGACCCGGCATCGCCTGGAACTCCGGCACCTTCACCCGGCTACGGAAGCGAACCGCTGCGTCGGCGCTATACGATAGGGCCGTTCGTCGCGTCGCAGCGACCGCGGATTGCGCCGGTGATATCGTATTTTTATATTCTATTCGGGGTGCGCAAGCAGTCTGCGTCGGCGCCGTTTACCTTGAGTATGCGTTGGGCAGTCGCGCTATGGAATCCTTATACGAGTGCGCTCGTTCCAGAGCCGCTTTCGATCGAGGTGACTGGTTTGCCGGAGCAGGTATCGTTTTTGCACGCATCAACGCAGGCGGTGGACGCGACGGTATCCCTCCGAAACTTGTATGGCGCACCGATGAAATTGCGGTTGCCGTGGGACAGCGCGCCGACGAGCCCGGATCGCAAGTCCTGGCTTCCCGGACGCGTGTACAATTGGGTGAGTACGGGTGATCCGGCGTTCACTGCTTCGTCGACAAACCCCGGAAGATTCTATTCTCGCGATTTACCAGGCTTTGCGACGGGACTGATGACGAGCGTGGCTGGCTCGGGCGTGATCAATGGCAATTCTCCTTTGGCGGTGCGAGTCGGTGGCAAGACGACGCTCACCGTGAAGTTATTTCGCGACAGTGACCACGCGCTCCTCGCCACTTATACCAGTCCGGAATACGACGCAGTGCCGACGACAGCAGGAACGGCGGCGTCGAACTCGACCTCGCAGCTCGGTTTTTTATTTCGACTCGCAGAGAGCTACGACACGGTGGCATCGGACCCCGGGCTGTGGCTGAAGACGACGTTGGAAGACCCGCGAGCCGAAGACTATCCAGCGGATGGATTGCGAGCGGTGCCCAACGGAACGAATCCGGCGCTCTACGTGAATTACACGACGATCTCAGCGCCCGACCGCCTGCTTGATCGAGATATCACTTGGGGAACTTCGTTCGATGAAGACGTGCCGGTGTTTGAATTACCGCGGGCACCGCTGCTGTCGCTCGGCGCTTTGCAGCAACTCTACGTCGCGGGTGCGCGACCATTTGCGATCGGCAACTCGTGGGGACAATCGGCCCTCATCAACAATCTGCACGGCAACGAATTGTTCGACCGGTTTTTCCTCAGCGGCTTGTGCCCCGGCGTTGCGCCCGATCTGGCGGCGGGAGAACCGTTGCCGAATCAAATGCTATTACCGCTGACGGAAAAACCGGATGGCACGGCGGTATTGTTAGCGACACTGCAGGGGGCAGCCGCGCAAAGGAGCTCCGAATTTCTCCTTCAACAGGGCGCGTTTAACATCAATTCGCTAAGTGCGTCGGCGTGGCGGGCGGTGTTGCACGCAGGCCGGTTTGGCGATGGAGGAGCGTTTTCCTATCTTAATCCGAGTGCGGCGACCGGCACGGCGGGTGACGCGAGCAGGCAGACAATCGATGCGATTGACGCGCAGTTTTTCCGGTTTCCGCAGTCCGCGCAAGAGACCTTCGCGGCCAGCGACAACTACGCGCAGTCGACCACGGGTGCCAACGGCGCCGGCGGACCGGTGATCAATACTCCTCTATTTCGGCGTGGAAAACGAGCGCTGTCGGCCACGCAAATTCGTGACCTTGCCCAGCAAGTTGTGACGCTAAATCGACAGAAGCAGGCTGCGTCGGGTCCCTTTCGGAGCTTGGAGGAATTTCTAAATCCGAATGATCTCTTTGCAGAGGCCGACGGAACTCCCAGCAGTTTGCTGGAAAAAGCGATCCGCGATGCCGGGCTGAACGAAGCGATCGGAGAATTTAGTTCACAATGGCTCACGCAAGCCGATCTCGTGACGGCCATCGGACCGGTGTTGTCCGCCCGGAGCGACACGTTTGTGGTCCGCGCTTATGGAGAGACGCGTAATCCCGTCGGCGGGAATATTGAAGGTCGGGCATGGGCGGAGGCGGTGGTGCAACGGCTTCCCGAACCGAAGTCTCCCGCGAATCGACAGCATCCGACCGAGGCCGAATACCAAAGCCCGGGTACACTCGGCCGGCGGTTCAAAATTTTATCATTCCGATGGCTTTCTTCCTCCGACATCTAGCGTTGCGCGGCAGTCTATTTTTGGCCGTAGCGGTGGCCGCGATCGCGCAGCCGGCCCGGCCGCGCGAACTCGAGGTTCATTTTACTGTGTTTGCGCCGACGTTCGTGAGTGACCTTGCGTATCGGATCAAAACTGAACGGGCGGTGAAACTGGTGCCTTTGACGTTCTTCCCCACGGCGCGCTCGCCGGTGTATGCGTATCGAGGACCGGCACCGTTGGAGATCGTGGATGAGAAGTCGGGTGAAGTAGTGGCGTTGGCAGATGTGCCGCCAAATATTTCGGAGCCCTTGATCATCTTGTTTCCCCTAACTCCAGCGCCGACCAAAGGAACACGATTTCGCGTTTACGTGCACGATGACGCGAAATCCAAGCACGGACCAGGAGGCTTGGGTGTTCTGAATTTCTCGAACCTTTCGCTAGATGGGACAGTGGATCGGCAGGCGGTGCAATTCGGGAACGGATTCTACGGCCCCTATAACGTGGGAGCGGTAGCGAAGGTGATGCTGCGCACCCGATTTCGCGGACGCAGCCTGCAAACCTACGCCGACAGCATTCACCTCGGCCGCGACGGCCGGGCGCTCCTTCTACTGTTGCCGCCGTTTTATCGCGGCTCGTTGGAAGTGCAGACGCGGATATTGTTGGACGAGGTGACGCATCCGGACTCGCGTTAGGCTGGTCTAGCGAGCGCCGGGGTTCTGGGAAGCGAATAGCTCACGCGTCAATAGTTCGGCGGAAGTGGTAACATCTACCCCAGCAGCACCTGCCATTGGTTTTCGCGGGCGGAGCGGGCGGCTTTCAGGGCGCCGAGGGCGACGTAGCGTTTATAATCCTGGCCGGCGATTTTCACTTTCGGTGATTCATATCCGTCGTCGGCGAGGCGTTTTTGCAGCACGGTGTCGATGCCTTTGATCTGCGATCCGCCGCCGGTGATAATGATGTTTTGCAGCAGCGGCACGACCGAATCCGAGGAGGCGCGTTGGATCAGCGTCGTGAGCGCAGGATAGATTTTATCGAGCAGGGCGTTGGCGGCGCGCCCGATGACGTCACCGAGTTCCAGCGTATGGCCTTTGCCGCCCATGATGACTTTGACGTCGATGGGCTTGCGGGTCGGGCCGACGTAGGCGTGCGCCTCTTTGATTTCGCGCACTTTCAAGCGGGAAAGGCCGTTGTTGGGATAGGTGCGATCGAGTTCATCGTGCATGAGGGCGTCGATCGCGTCGCCGGCGAAAGCGATGCTGACCTGATCGTCGCTCGTGGGAAAATAGCCTTGGACGAGGCAGATGTCGGTGGTGCCGCCGCCGATGTCGATGAAGAGCGAATTGACGACCGGATCGAGGTAACCGGGCTGGCCGACGCGGGCGTCGTCGCGGTAACCGAGTGCGGCGAGAAACGGTTCCGGGATCAGGAGGATGCGGCTGAAGATGCCTTGGGCGATGCGGCGGATTTCTTCGCGGGCAGGTTCTTCGGCGTTGGCGGGCACGCCGACAACCGCGCGGATTTCAGCGGTGCCGCTCGGGTCGACGAGGGTGCGGATGTGGTGGAAGAAATCGCGGGCGGCTTCCTCGCGGGTGATGACGCCGCTTTCGAGCGGCGTGACGAGGCGGGCGTGCAATTGGTTGCGCAAAGCATCCTCGCCGAAGAGCACGCGGTGGTTGCCGGTGATGATGCCGTCGACGATGCCTTCTTTGACGTAGCCGACGATCGAGGGGATGACTTTGCTGACAAGAATGTCGTTGGTGCCCGGAGCACCCGCGAGCACGCACGATTTGTTGGTGCCGAGATCGAAGCCGACGAGGATCGTCTTGCCGCCGGCGCGCGAAGGCACGGTGGATGGCGTGGGGGCGGGCGTGTGGGCCGTGAGCGGGCGTTCAGGAGTGGAGACGGAGGACATAGGAATTTAAACGGGTTAAGAGGTCCGCGCGGCGCGTTGGCCGGCGAGCATGCTGTCGATCATGTCGGCGATGTTAATGTCGCCGCCTACCGGACGGGCGGGTGGCGGCGGCGGAGATGAAGCGGGGACCAAAGGCTGGGAGGGAGCGGCGGGGAGGCGGGCGGCAACCAAGTCGGCGACCACGCTCGCGGTGGCGAGGCGTTCGTCTTCGGTGTGCTGCAGCGCGGCCAGTTCGTCGTCTTCACCGCCGTGTGCGTGCGCGGCGGCGATGGCCGGCGTCCATGCGGTGTGTTCGAGGCGCGCTGCTTCGCTGGCGCGTCCGAGCAGGCGGAGCATCACCATGCGCCGGTAGATCAAAATAGCATCCGCCCACGGCGACGCGACCATCGGGCAGAGCGAAGACACAGATTCGCTCAAGATGAGGCGCTAGACCGAGCAGGCGCGGGCGGGTTCGCGATTTTCTGCGGCGCGGCGCGGGGTTTTCCGTAAGCTCTTTGTCAGAGCGGTCGTCGCAAAAAATAAAAAATCAACAGGGCGGCGGCGAGTCCGAGGAGGGCGAGGGCGAAATAGAGAAAGCAGCCGCGGCGGACGGTGCGGTGGACGACTTGAGGGTCGATGGTATCTTGTTCGAATGCGTCGGCGGGTTGACCGGTGGTCAAATCGACGCCGGGAGACGCGGGCGAGGAAACTTGGGCGGCGGCGTGGGCGCTGGCGGCGGCGGCGGCGATTTCGCGTTCCAAGCGGGCGAGATGTTCCTGCGCCAACTCGCGCTGGCGGAGTAGTTCGGAGAGTCGGTCGGGCGTCGGCACAGCGAGGAGAGGGGAAGCGCGGGCAATAAAAAACGCAGCCCAGAACGGGCTGCGTTGGAAGATAAATGTGGCTCGGTCTGGCTCAGACGATCGAGACCTTGCGGTGGGGCTTGTCGTATTTCACGGTGCCGTCCGTGAGGGCGAAAAGCGTCCAATCGCGGCCGATGCCGACGTTCTTGCCGGCGTGCAGCTTGGAGCCGCGCTGGCGAACGATGATGTTACCCGCGATGACGGCTTCTCCGCCGAAGCGTTTAATGCCGAGCCGCTTGGACTGGCTCTCGCGTCCGTTGGTGGATGTTCCCTGACCTTTCTTATGCGCCATGACGAGGAGTGATTAAGCGTTAATGGATTCGATCTTGATGACGGAAAGCTCCTGGCGATGGCCGCGTTTACGCTCCATGCCTTTGCGCTTCTTCTTCTTGAAGACGATGACCTTATCGCCGCGTTTGTTTTCGAGAATCTTGGCGGACACCGTGGCGCCCGTGAGCAGAGGTGTGCCGATCTTGAAGGTTTCGCCCTCACCAGCGGCCAGCACGTCGGTAATCTCGATGGTCGAGCCCTTTTCCGTGTTCGGGTAACGGTTTACGATGAGAATGTCGCCCTCAGAGACATTGAACTGCTGTCCCTGAGTCTTGATGGTGGCTTTCATAAATAAAACCGCAGAAAAAACGGGTTCGCGGAAGTGAACGCAAGGTTTAATTGAGGATTTACCGAGGCCGGCGCGCGCGCAAGTGCGGAGAGTCGGGCGCGAGTGAAAACGGCGCGAGTCGGGCCCTAGCAATTCTCTTGGATTACGTTAGTTAAGTCGAATTCGGCGATGCCGGCGTGCGCGGCGTTGGCGGCGGCGAATGGGAGCGCCCACGCAAGCGCGTGAGGAAGGTCGAGTGCAAGCACATGGCGCGCATGGACAAGGCAGGCGAGCAACACGTCGCCGGATCCGGTAGCGGACACTTCTTGGACGCGCGGCGGCGAAAATTCGCGGGCGGACACGTCGGCGGACTGGAGCCAGATGGATTCGCCGCCGGAGGTGACAATCCATGCTTGGGCGGCGTAACGGGCTTGGGCGAGCGCGAGGCGCGCAGCGGGCGAAGTCTCGCCGGGCGGCGGCGGAATCAAGCTGTCGAACTCGGTGCGGTTGATCTTCACGAGCGCGACGGGCAATTGCGCGAACCAAGGCAGCGGCGGGCCGTAGGTATCGACGTAGAGGACGCCGCGCTTGCACCAGCGTTGGAAGGCGGCGCGCAACGGGTCGAAGGCGGGCGTGCTCCAGCCGGGAAGGCTGCCGGCGACGACGAGCACGGCGTGGTCGGGTTGCGCATCGAGAAAGGCGGCGCACGCGAGCAGCGCGTCGGCGTCGGGAGCGGCGTCGGGGCCGAGAAACGTCGTCTCGGCGTGAGCGCCGCCGCGGACAACGATGCCGATGCGCGTGGGCGCGGTTGTGGCGAACGCGACGTGTGGCAGGGCGTGTTGCTCCAGCCAGCGCGTGCAATCGCTGCCCGTAGCGCCGCCGGGAAAACAGAGCGCAGGCGCGGCTGTGCCGAGGCGGGCGAGCATGCGGGTGACGTTGATGCCCTTGCCGCCGACTTGAAACGATTCGCGTTCGGCGCGCTGCGTGCGACCGGGTGTCCACGCGGAAAATTCGAGCGTGCGTTCCCAGAGGAGATTGCCGGTGAACGTGAAACAGGGCGAGGCGTTCATGACGGGTCGTCGTCGGTGCGCGGCGGGCGTTTCGCGGAGCGGTAAAACGCGTAGTTGAGGAGGAAGCCGAGGCCGAAGACGGCGCCGAGCGTGCGAACGTTGCGCATCGCACCGACGACGTAGCCGACGGGGCTGGACTTGGGTTCCTGGACGCGACGGAGCAGGAGGCAGGAGGCGAAGCCGAGGACGGGTTGGACGAGGAAGGCGAGGTGGTAGACGTTGAGCGGGGCGTGGCCGCGGGCGAAGGCCCACGAGAGGAGCTGGCCGCCGATGATCGGAGCGATGGCGGTGACGAGGGACGTGACGGCGAGGTTGATGCCGATGGCGAGCGCCTTGGCTTCGGCGGGGATGAGTTTAAGGAGGAGATTAAACTGACCGAGCACGAAACCGGCACCGGTCGCTCCGGCCCACGCCCACATGAAGTAGAGGAGGTTGGTGTTGTGGGGCGCGAGGAAGCACCAGAGGAAATTACTCGTCTGCCAGAGGGCGAACGAGACGAGCATGACGGGTTTATTGCCGAAGCGATCCTGCATCTGGCCCCAGCCCGGCAGCGAGAGCGCGCCGGCGGCGAGGCCGATGACCTGGAAAAAGCTGACCTCGGTGGCGGAGAGCTCGAGGCGGTTGAACATGAACAGCGTGTAAAACGCGCCGAAGGAATTGGCGGCGAAACCCCAGGCGGCGCCGAAGGCGATGAAGAGCGACAGCGACGGCGCGCGCAGCACGAGCCGGATCAATTCGCGCGGATCGCGGCGCGGCGCGTGAGGCGTCACCGGTAGAAGGCCCACGTGCATCCGGCGATACAACAGGAGCGAACAGAAACGCAGCACGACGGCGCCGGCGAAAAGCCATTGGAAGGCGACGAGGGCGTTATCCCAGCGGTCGACGAGCTCGCCGGCGACGAGAAGAAACGTGAGCAGGGCAAGCTGGAGGATGCGGTTGCGCCAGCCGAAATATTTTCCGCGCACGCGCTCCGGGACCCACTCCTGCACCCACGTGGTCCACGACACGCCGTTGATCGATTGGAGAAAACTCGAACACAGGTAGAAGATAAAAAACCAGCGGCCGCTCGTTTGGGGATCACCGACGGGGAAACGCGTCAGGACGGCGGCCAGCGCGGCCCAGGCGGCGAAATGGAGCCAGCCGGAAGCGATGACGATGGTGCGCGCGGCGAAGCGGTGGGTGAGCGGCGGCGTGAGGAAGATCTGCAGGAAATTGCACCAGAACGGCAGCGAGACGATGAGGCCGTAGGTGTCGGCGGGCAGGTGCAGGGCGTTGGCGAGCAGGGCGGCAATGACGAAGTTGCCGGGCAGCATCAGGTAGACGAGGGGCATCGCGAGCACGCCCTCGATTCCGCAGAGCAGTAAGCTGCGGCGGACCAAGCCCCGACGTTCGCCCGCAGTGGTTGCCATCACAATTTCACGTGGCAAATGGGAGACATGCGACGCGTTGTGAAGGCTAAAGTTTGGTTGAATCCCGATCCCGTGGCGGTGGCGCGGTCGTTGCTCGGAAAATTTCTCGTGCGCGAGTCGGCGCCGGGGGCAGTTGAGGCGCGGATGATCACGGAAACCGAGGCGTATTTTGGCGAGAGCGATCTGGCGTGTCACGCCCGGGCGGGGCGCACGCGCAGAACCGAGGTGCTCTATGCGCGCGGCGGGATTTGGTATGTGTATCTATGCTACGGCATCCACGAGATGTTGAACCTGGTGACGGGGCCGGAAGACGAGCCGGCGGCGGTGTTGATTCGCGGCGTGGAAGGCATCGTGGGGCCGGGGCGGGTGACCAGACAACTGGCGATCGGCCGGACGCTCAACGGGGCGCGCGTGGAGCCGGAGTCGGGATTGTGGATCGAGGATCGCGGGGTGGTGCTGGCGGAGGCGGATGTGATCGTCACGCCGCGGATCGGGGTGGATTACGCCGGGGCGGAGTGGGCGGGGAAACCGTGGCGGTTTGTGGTGCGAAAAAAAATGCGGCGGGGCGAACGTCGCGCGTCAGAGGAGCTTTGAAGGACGGAGAGACGGCGGGGCGAGCGGCGCGCGGATGAGGCGCGGGCGCGCGGCGGCGAGGACGTCGTCGACAGTGATGGTGCTGAGGTCGGAGCCGCGGCGGAGAGCGTGGACGTGTTCGCCGGGCGGCGACCAGACGGCGGGATCGGTGGGACCGAACAGCAGGACGCAGGGCACGCCGCAGGCGGCGGCGAGATGGCTGATGCCGGAATCGTGGCCGAGGAAGAGGCGGCACTCGCGCAGGGCGGCCACGAGTTGAGGCAGCGGCAACGCGTGGGCGTGGCGGCCGAAGTTCGCGAGCGCGCCGGGGTCGGGCTCGGCGTCGCCGGTGACGATGAGGAATTCGGTGGGCGCGATTTCGCGCAGGCGCAGGCAGAGTGCGTGCCAGCGGTCGAGGGGCCAGTTTTTGCGCGGCGAGCCGCTGCCGGGATGGACCGCGACGAGACGCGCGTCAGGCGACGGGGAGCCGAGGGGGAAGCGAAAGGAATCCGCGGTGAGACCGAGAGGATGCAGCGCGGCGCAATAGTGCGCGGCGGCGGGAGCAACGGCCGGATGGGAGGGCGCGGTAAGGAAGCGTTGCGCGGGGTGGCGCGGAAAATGGCGGGCGAGTTCGCCGTCGGGATCGGGCCAGAAGTTGAGGACCAGATCGAACGCGGCGAGTTCGTCGGCGAAGGCGGAGGGCAACGGCGGGGAGGCGTAGAGCGCGGACCAGCGCGCTTCGGATTGTGAACACACGCGGTCGATCACGCCGGCGGTTTGACCCAGCGCAGCGGCGCGGGCGTTACCGACCAGCGTGATAGGGGCGGCGGGCCAGACGCGGCGGAGCAACTGCAGCGCCGGGAGGGTGACGATGAAATCGCCGAGCGCGCCGCCTCTAAGGACGAGAATCCGCGTCGGCGGCATCGGAAGCCGGGGCGGGTTGGGCGGCAGGGGCAGCGGTCGCGCCGGTGGGTGGGGTGTAACTGACGAGCGTGGCCGTGCCGGTGCCGACCTTGAACTCAACCTCGAAGCGCACGGGCAGGTGGCGTTCATCCTGCGAAATCCAGACGCGCACGGAGGAGCCGCGTTTGAACATGCCTTTGGGCGGCGTCTTTTCCATGCGCGGCACGAGCACGAGCGTGCGGAAATCACCGAGGGGGGTGGAGATGTTTTCGTAGCGCTCGGCGTGGATTGTGAGTTCGTAAAACTCGTCATCGAAGAGGACGAGGGCGTCGCGTTGTTCACCGGGTTGCAGATTCCACGCGCGCGTGCTGATGAGTTGCGTGATGAGATCGACGGGCTGGCCTGCGGGCATCGAGAGCTCGCGGGATTCGCTCGTCCAGCTTCCGGGCGCGTAGAGGGCGGTGCGTTTGTCGTAATCGAAGGTGACGAAGTGCTCGCTCACTTTTTTCTTCACGAGGCTGACTTCGTGGAGGAGCACGCAGCGGCCGGTTTGCTCGTCGAAATAGGATTCGCCAGTGGCCTCGAATTTCATGAAGACGTGGGCGAGGCCGCGGGTGCGGGTGGTGGTGGTGACTTTGAGGCGTTTCACGCCGTCGAGTGCTTCGTTCGTCACGCCGATGTTGATTTCGCCGGCGCCGGGGAGGACGGCCCAGGCGACTTTGTAATGAAACGTTTCGCCGGGATGCAGGGCCTGCAGCAGAGTGGGAGCCTCGGTGGCAGACGCGCGGACCGCGCAGACGGCGAGGACGAGAAGGAGGGAAACGGCGCGGATCATGACGAGACGGAGGATTTATTCAATTGAGTGGGCGTCACGGGGAAAATGCGTTTTGGGGAGACAGCCCAAAGTATGTCCCCGGGGGAGAGGCGGTCGTTCCATGGCGTGCCGGCGGCCCAAGGAGAGAAGGCGGGCAATATGAGACGGGAGGGCGAAGCGATGAGCGCGGGGAGTTTGAGACGCGTGCCGGTATAATCGCGCCACAGGAGCGCGGGATGATGGTGGCCGATGATCTCGATCGTGCCCGCGGTGAGCGGAGGAACGGGGCGATCGCCGTGGTGAAAAAAGAGACCAGCGCGCACGAGGGTGGCGTCGGCAGCTCGCGGCCATTTCACGTCGTGGTTGCCGGAAAGGATGGTGATCGGCGTGGACGTGGTGCGCAGAAAATCCTCCGCGGCGGCGCGGCCGGGAAGGGCGTGCAGCGAGTCGCCGAGCCAGAGCATTTCGGCGGGTGCGTAGTCGGCGACGAGGTGATTCAGGCGCGCGGCGATTTCGTCGTCGCCCCACAATGGCAGAAGGTTGCCCGTGGCGCGGTGGGCGGCGGCGTAACCCCAGTGCAGGTCGGCGACGACGAGCAGACGCTGCGCGGCGAACCAGAGCGCGCGGCGGGCGTCGAGCCAGAGGCCGGGAAGAATTTCGAGGCGGGGAACGGACAAAGAGGAAGGCTCCAATTTCAAAGAACCAAGCGTGGGTGAGAATTTTTAAACGGCTGGAAGCGGCGGGCGCAGGAAGTTGGGCGGAGGTTGATTTTTCTCCGCCGCAGTGGCGACGGGCGGGCGGCCGGGCGGTTGGCCATACATTTCGTGGTAGAGGCGTTCGATGGTGGTTTCGGGATCTTCGAGCGTCATCGTTTCTTTGATTTTGCTGACGTAGATGCCGAAGGAAAAGGGGCTCACACGATCGAGCTCGCGCAAGTCCCACGGCAGGCTGGCGAGGTGATCGAGAAACGCCAGCGCGCGTGGCAGATCGAGGAAACGCAAGGTGGCCTCGGCGTAGGCTTCGCGGAGCAGCGGATGGTCGGGTTCGTGGCGGCGGAGGACGTCGAAGATGATTTCCGAGCTCCACTGCAACGCGCGGCGGCCGCGTTCGGCGCCACGCACACGGCGGGGCACCATGAGGCCGGTTTGGGCGGCGCCGCGAAACTGCCATTTGACGAGGTTGGCTTGTCCGAGGGCGGAGCGCAGGGCGTCTTCGGCGCCGTCGCGGCGGAAGAGCTGGCGCAATTCACAGGCGTCGGCGAAACGTTGAAACGCCTGGAGCGAGAGGAGGAAGCCGTAGTCGTCGATGGTGACGAGCGCGTTGCCCCCGCGGGTTTCCTGCACGCGTTGTGCAACGATGCGCGAGAGGGCGTCGTTGGCGGAGCGCCCGATGAGGGAATGGAAAAAATAGTGGAGCAGGCCGCGGTCGCGGTAGACCTCGACGAGAAAGAGGTCGGCGGTGGGGATGACGGAAATATCGGCCTGCAGGGAGAAATGCGCGAGGAGCGCGGCGGCGTTGGCGGTGGAGAGATGGTATTCGGATTGCAGCCACGCGGCGGCGGCGTCCGGGACCGGTGACGCGAGGCGGCGGGCGACCTCGGTGCGGAGGCGGGTGACCTCGGCGGCGAGGCCGGACGCGAGCGGCATTTTGTTCGCATACCAGCGCGGCACGGTGGGCAGCGCGCTGTCGGCAGCGGCGACCTTGGCGGTGAGGAGCCGCATTTCGACGAGGCGGATGGTGCGGCCGTTGAGGACGAAGACATCACCGGGGCGCAGGCCCTTCATGAACGATTCCTCGACCGAACCGAGCGTGCGGCGGCCGAGCTGCACCTGCACCATTTGTTCGGAGACGATGGTGCCGATATTTTGATAAAAATCACGGGCGGTATGGCGGTGAGCGGGGGCGAGCACGCCGCTGGCGTCGACGCGGATTTTGCCGAAGACATCGCGGTAGTTGCGCTCGAGGGAGGCGCCGCCGCCTTCGAGATAGCGGACCACGCGGTCGAACTCAGGGCGGGGCAGGGCGCGAAACGGGTAGCTGCGGCGGACGAGGGCGAAGGCTTCGTCGGGCGTGACGCTCTCGAAAACGGCGAGACCGACGAGGGTTTGAGCGAGCACGTCGAGCGGGTCGTCGTGGATTTTGACGGGCTCGAGTTCGTGGCGCTCCATCATGCGCGCGGTGACGGCGCACTCGGCGAGATCGTTGATGTTGCTCGCGACGAGAATGCCGTGGCTCGTGCGGCCCATCGAGTGGCCGGAACGGCCGATGCGCTGCAGGGCGCGGGAGACGCCTTTCGGTGCGGAAACCATGACGACGAGATCGATCGAGCCGATGTCGATACCCATCTCCAGCGAGGTGGAGCAGACGACGGCGCGAAGTTCGCCGCGTTTGAGGCGGTCTTCCACCTCGAGGCGGACGGCGCGGTCGAGCGAGGCGTGGTGGACTTCGATGAGGTCGGAGAACTCGGGGAGGAGTTGTTTGAGGCGGAGTCCGATGGTTTCGGCGCCGCTACGGGTGTTGGTGAAGATGAGCGTGGTTTCTTTTTTGAGAAGGAGGGCGCCGAGCTCTTTCAAAACGCGCGTGGCGGTGTAGCCGGCGGGCGGGTAGGCTTGTGCGCGCAGCGGAGAAAACACCTCGATGCGGGCCGGCCGGCTTTGGGTGATTTCGGCGATGCCACAGGGGCGGTGAGGGCCGACGAGGAATTCGGCGACGGTGTCGAGCGGCGCGACGGTGGCGGAGAGCCCGATGCGGACGAGGTGAGCGGGAGGCGCGGAAATCGGCGAGGGGCGATCGGCAGTGGCGGACGGAGGAGCGGAGACGATTTCTTCGAGTCGCTCGGCAGCGACCATGAGGAGTGAGCCGCGCTTATTTTCGGCGAGGGCGTGGAGTTCGTCGACGAGGAGAAAGCGCGCGGAGCGCAGGGCGGGAATCCAGGCGGGCTGACTGAGGAGCAGCGTGAGACTCTCGGGCGTCGTGACGAGGATGTGGGGCGGTGTGCGGCGTTGTTGCGCACGTTGGGCGGGCGTGGTGTCGCCCGTGCGCGCGGCGACGCGCAGCCAGGGCCAGCCCAATTCGTCGAGCGGCTGCCGGAGGTTTTTCTGGATGTCGTAAGCGAGGGCGCGGAGGGGGGAAACGTAGACGGCGACGATGCCGTCGGGCAGTTGGCCGGCGTCGTGAGATCGGGCGAGGTGATCGAAGACGGAGAGGAAAGCGGCGAGGGTTTTGCCACTGCCGGTGGGCGACGTGAGGAGGAGCGAATTTCCGGCGAGAATTTCCGGCACGGCGTGGCGTTGCGCGGAAGAGAAATGCGTGAAGCGGCGGCGGAACCACGCGGCGAGTTGAGGATGAAGCGCGGCGAAGAGTTGCGCTTCAGTGAGGGCGGGCGCGGCGACGCGGGAGAACATGCGACGGGTGCGGTTAAGATGGCGGCGGGGCGACTGGATCGGCGGCGCGGGCGGGATCGAAGAGGGCGGCGGTGGCGAGGCGGCGGCAGGTGGCGAGGGTGTCGATCTCGGCGGGCGTTTTGTCGGAGCGAATGCGGGCGATGCGGGGGAAGCGGAGGGCGAAACCGCTTTCGTGGCGCGAGCTGCGTTGAATGGTGTCGAAGGCGATTTCGAGCACGGTGTCGGGCACGACGGTGCGATAACGGCCGAGCACTTCGAGGGTGTGCGCGAGGAAGTGTTGAGTGAGCGCGGCGATCTCGACGTCGGTGAGGCCGGAGTAGGCTTTGCCAATCGTGAGGAGCTGGTTGTCGTGCTCCTCGTCGCGGATCGCGAAGGTGTAATCGCTGAGCACATCGCGGCGTTTGCCGTGACCGTATTCGACGCCAACGACGACGACATCGAGCGTGGCGTAGGCTTTTTTGAGTTTGAGCCAGGTGAGCCCGCGGCGACCGGGCGTGTAGGGGCTGGCGGGATCCTTGGCGATGAGGCCTTCGTTGCCGCGCTGACGGGCCGCGAGAAAGGCGGCCTCGATGTCAAGGGCGGTGGCGGCGAATTGCACGGGCGCGAGGAGGAGTGACGGATGGGCGGAAGACGACGCGGCGGACAGGACGTGAGCGAGATGTTCGCGGCGGACGGTGAGCGGCTCTTTGAGAAGCGCGCGGCCGTCGAGCCAGAGGAGGTCGTAGAACGAAATGGAAACAGGAATTTCGGCGCCGAGGAAGAAGTCGTCGCCTTTGCGGCCGAGGCGTTTTTGCAATTCGGCGAACGGCAGGGCGCGGCCGTCGCGCCACGCGAGGAGTTCGCCATCGCCGATGAAATCGTGGGGCAGGCGGGCGGCGGCGGCGGCGAGCTCGGGGAACTGGCCGGTGATGCGCTTGAGATCGCGCGAGTAGAGTTCGACGCGTTCGCCCTGTTTGTGGAGCTGACAGCGGATGCCGTCGTATTTTTCCTCGAGCCAGACGGAGACGGGCGAGAGCGCGGGGTCGGAGGAGGTGGCGGGGCGGGCGGGCGGTGGCGCGGAAGGCGCGTCGGGGACAACGCGCTGCCCCTTTTCGGCGCGTTCGACGAAGCGAGCGAGGACGGCCTCGGCGGTGGGCTCGGGGCTGGCGAGCATGAACTGGAGCGGATGAAAGACGCGGAGTTGAATCGACGCGAGGGCGTGAGCGCGCGCGGCGTGCGTGACCTCGGCGATGTCGCCGGAGAGCATGTTGGCTTCGCGCACGGCGTCGACTGATTCAGCGGCGGAGGCGGCGATGGCTTCCTCGACGAGGCCCTCCTTGAGGCCGATGCGCAGATCGCCGGTGATGATTTTGACGACGTATTTTGACTCGGAGGGAGACAGGCCGCGGAGAAATTCGCGCAAGAGATCGAGTTTGGCGGCGGGGCCGCGGGCGGCGGCGAGCGCGGCGAAAAACTCTGCAAGTTGCGCGAGGGCGACGCCGCGCGGCTGCACGTGGCCGGCGAGGATGGCGGCGGCGGCTTCGCCGGTGTCGGCGAAGCGGTGATACGCGGCGCGGTAGTCGGCTTCGGTCGTGCCGCTCAATTCGAGAATGGTGCGTTTGAGCACGGACCAGCCGAGCGTGAGGACGCGTTCGTCGGCCTGCGGAAAAGGGCGGGCGCAGAAAAACACGGCGGCGTGCGCGGCGTCGGTCGGCGCGAGCAGCGCGAGGTAGTCGCGGAGCAGGGAGATTTTATCGAGTTTGCCCGGAGCGGATTTGATGCGCTCGGCGGTGGCGGCGAAGTGCGCGAGGCGGTCGGGCGGAGCGGACTCGAGAGGCGGTGTGGGCGGTGCGGCGGCGGGTGACTCGGCAGGTGAGTCGGTCGAAGAAGCGAACGGAGGCGACGACGGGCGGCGGGACGCGAGGCCGAGCTCGAGTTGGTTGCTTTGGCCGATGGCCCAGGCTTCGACGCCGCGTTCGCGGAGGGTGCGGGCGAATTCCTGGGCGAAGCCGTGGAGCGTGAGCACGCGCTGCGGTTGCACGGCTTCGACGAAGCGCAGCAGATCGGCGTAGTCGGCGTGGTCGGAGAGCGGGAAAGCGGCATCGCATTGGTAGCGATAAACGGCGCCGGGATCGATCGCCCAGCCGGTGATCACGGCGGTGCGTGGAGCGGAGATTTTCTTGAGAAACGAAGAGCCGCGCGCCTGCGGCGGGCAGATGACGACGTGGCCGGCGACAGCGGAGGCGTCGAAGGGGCGAAAGGGCGGAAACGTGAGACCGAGTTCTTCGTAGATATGCGTGAGCGTGAGCGTTTGTGGGTGCAGCATCACCGGGAGTTGCGCGTCGGCGAGCGAGCTGAGGAGCTCCTGGCTTTTCCCGAGACTGTAGCCGAAGAGCACGGGCGTTTCGTGGTCGTCGAGGGTGTTGCGACAGAAGGCGGTGATGTCGGCGAGGACCTGCGCGGTGGGAGGGAAAACATACCGGGGGAGGCCGAACGTGGTCTCCATGATGAGGACATCGGCGCGCGGCGTGGCGCAGCGTTCGGCGGAACGGCCGGGGCGGAGTTTGAAGTCGCCGGTGTAGAGCAGGGAGCCGTGGCGCTCGTGCACGAGGAGGCTCTGGGCGGAGCCGAAAATGTGGCCGGCGGGATGGAGGGTGACGGTGGTGGCGGGCGTGAGCGGCTCGGTCTGACCGAACGGGAGAATGTGTTCGATGCGTTCGCCGGGCAGGCGGTTGCGCATGAGGCGGGCGGTGACGGCGGAGCAGAGGATCTCGCGGTGCAGCGCAAGGTGATCGAAATGGGCGTGGGAAACGAAGGAGCGCGGCGCGGGAAAATGCGCGTCGAGCCACCAGTCGATTTGGGGCAGCCAGACGCCGCCGCGAAATTGAACATCCCAAGCCATGCGAAGCTGACAGCACGGGACGGGATTCGGTCCGCGAGGCAAATCGCAGCGGAAGAGACGCGGGCGCCGAAGCAGCCTCGGTCGTGCGGGGAAGAGGCCGGCGCGGGTGCGCGGGGCGTTACAACAGCGAAAGGACGAACAGGCTCGCGACGAAGATGAAGGCGACGGCGAAGCACCACCAATACCAGGCGATGCCGTTGATGTGCCGGCGAGGAACGCGAGGCCGGGGCGGCGCATCGTCGTCGGCGAAGGCGCTGTCGGGGAGTTCGAGGCCGTCGTAGATGGACGTCTCGCGCCAGCCCGTGCGTTCGTCGGCGCCGCAGGCGGGGCAGGCGTGGGCGCGGGGTGGAATGGGCGCGCCGCATTGAGCGCACTCGGCGGGCGGAGGCGTTTTCATATCTGCACCGCGGGCGGGGCGGCGACGAGGTATTTGCGCATGAGCAGACGCCACGCGGTGACGAAAAACGCGGTGAAGGGAATGGCGAAGAGCATGCCGAGCACGCCGCCGAACACGGTGCCCCAAAAGAAGACGGAAAAAATGATCGCGACCGGATGAAGGCCGGTGCGGTCGCCCATGATTTTGGGGGTGAGCAGCCAGGATTCGATCATCTGGACGGCGCAAAAAACGGCGAGGACCCAGCAGACGAGAGACCAGCCGCCGGTGGGTTGAAACAACGCCAGCGGGAGCGCGATGCTCAGGCCAAGGATGGTGCCGAGGTAGGGCACGATGTTGAGGAGGCCGAGGGCGAGGCCGATCACGAGGCCGAACTTGAGGCCGGCGATCGTGAAGCCCGTCGCGAGGAGCACGCCCATGATAAGACCAATGACGAGTTGCCCGCGGAAAAACGATTCGATGATCGAGACGAATTCGCGCACGAGGAAAACGATGTCGTCGCGCACAGACGTGTTGCGGACAAAACCGAGGTGGTGCGGGAGGCGGCGGGTGGGTGAGGAACGGGAGAGGAGAAAGAAGAAAAGATACACGGGCACGACAGCGGCGTGAGTCAGGAAACCGAAGAAGCCAAGGGCACCGGCGCCAGCGATGCGCAAGGTGGGCAGCGTGTGGCTGAGGAGGGCCTGCGTCTGACCGGCCGCCTGTTCGACGACGCGTTTGATCGAGGGGTTGTCGAGTTTCTGCTGCACGAATTCCGACCACGCGGGGTAGTGCGCCTGAAAATAGACGACCACGGAGTGCCAGAAGTGCGGCGCATACGCCACGAAGTCGATGATCTGCTGAATGACGGGCGGAATGATGAGGAGCAGCAGGCAGGCGACGACGACCAGAAAGGCCGCATACAGGATGATGACGGCGACGAGCCGGCGTCGCACGTGGCGTTGGAGAGCGTCGACGAGGGGACGCAGGACGAGGGCGAGAATGCCGGCGAGCAGTGGCGGCCAGAGGGCGCCCGAGAAGAATTCGATCAGGCGACCGCCGACGAAGAGGATGAGCGCGAAAAGCGCGACGATCGCGAGGAACGAAAACAGCCCCAGCGCGAACGCGGCGAGGCGGCGCTGGGAAGAGCTCAGCAGAGGCTCGGACGCGGGCACAGACATGGCGGCAAGAAAGGCCGCGGAAGGGCGGACGTGGCAATCAAAAGCGGGCGCGCCGCGCGCCGGAAAAATGTGACGGCCGCAGTCGAGGCGGTTAGCGGCGCGAAGACGGAGGGCGGACAAGCCAGCAGGCGAGCGCGGGGAGGAGCGTCATCGCGGCGAGCATGTTGACGAGAAACATGAACGCGAGGAGGAGGCCCATGTCGGCTTGAAATTTGAGGGCAGAGAACAGCCACGTGCTGACGCCGATGGCGAGGGTGAGGCCGGTGAAAACGATGGCGCCGCCGGCCTCGCGAAATGCGGTGAAGAGCGCATCGGCGAAGCGCGCGCCGGTGCGCAGGGCGTTTTGCAGGCGGGCGAAAAGGTAGATGCCGTAATCGACGCCGATGCCGACGCCGAGCGCGACGACGGGAAGCGTGGAGGTCTTGAGGCCGATTTCGAGCTGGGCCATCAGGGCGTAAGCGAGCCAGCTCACGAGCGCGAGCGGCAGGACGATGCAGAGTGTCGCACGGAACGAACGAAACGTGAGGAGACAGAGCACGCTGACCGCGCCGAAGATCCAGAGGACGATGGGGCGCTGGGCGGCGCGGACGACGTCGTTGGTTGCGGCCATGACGCCGGCGTTGCCGGCGGCGAGGCGGAAGCGGGCTTTGGGCGAGGGGTGTGCGGCCGCGAAGGCATCGACCGCGGCGGTGACGGTGCGGAGGGTTTCGGCGCGATGATCGGTGAGAAAGAGCAGAACGGGGAGCACGCTGGCGTCGGCGTTGAGGAGGCCGGTGGAGGTTTCGACGGGCGCCACGGCCTGCGCGAGTGCATGGGGATTGCGCGGCAGCACGCGCCATTTGAGAGAGCCTTCGTTCCAGCCGGCGTTGATGACCTTGGCCACGGTGGCGAGGGAGAGGACGGACTGCACGCCCGGCACTTGGCGCATGCGGCCGTCGAATTCGTCGATCAGAGTCATGACGTCGTGATCGACGCAGCCGTTGGGAACGGTTTCGACGAGCACGGAGAGGAGGTCGATGCCGATGCTGAAGCGCGCGGTGATGAGGCGGGAGTCGGTGTTGTAGCGGGAGTCAGCGCGAAGCTCGGGCACGCCGGCGTGCGCATCGCCGATGCGAACGGACTCGCTGCGGAGGAAGGCCCATGCGCCGACGCCGAGGGCCGCGGCGATAATGGCGAGCGAGGGCGCAGGCGTGAGGCCGCGGGCGAGGCGACGCCAGACGCGGTCGCCGAGGGCGCGCCGCCGAGCGAGCCAGAGGGCATAGCCGGCGGGCAGACGGAGAAACGAGAGGAGGATGGGAAGAAGCAGAAAATTGGTGAAGATGAGGATGCTGACGCCGAGGCTCGCGGTGATGGCGAGTTCGCGAATGGTTTCGACCTTGATGACGAGCATCGTGATGAAACCGATGGTGTCGGTGGCGAGCGCCACAATGCCGGGGACGACGAGTTGGCGGAAGGCGCGCTGCGCGGCGACAGGGGCGTCATGCCCGGCGAGCACCTCGTTGCGAAAGGTGCAGATCTTCTGCATGCCGTGGCTCACGCCGATGGCGAAGACGAGGAATGGCACGAGAATGGAGAACGGATCGATGCCGTAGCCGAGGGCCGTCACGGTGCCGAGCTGCCACAGGACCGCGACGAGGGAGCAGACGATCGGCGCGGCGGCGAGCGTCCAGCGGCCGGCGTAGTGCCAAACGAGCAGCGCGGTGACGACGAGCGCGGCGACGAACAGGAGCACGACGTTGCGCGCGCCCTCGCGGACGTCGCCCACGACTTTGGCGAAACCGATGATGTGGGTGGTGATCGCGCCGTGCGTGCGCCGGGCGACGCGAGACCGGATTTTTTCGAGAGCGGCGGCGACCTGGGCGTAGTCGAGTTTATGTCCGGTGCGGGGATCGATTTCGAACAGTTGCGCGATGACGACGGCGCCCGAGAAGTCGCGGGCGACGAGCTGGCCGAGTTTGCCGGACTTGATGAGGTTGGCGCGCACGCGGTCGAAGTTGGCGGGCGTGGGCGTGAAATCCGCGGCGATGATATTGCCACCGGAGAAGCCGTCTTCGACCGCTTCGATGTAGCGGACGTTGGGGGTGAAGAGAGATTGGACTTGTGCGGGGTCGACGCCGGGAAGGGCTGCGGCTTCGTCGGTGACGGTTCTCAGTTCGCGGAAAAACTCCGGCGTGAAGATGTCGCCGTCTTTAGCGAGGAGGGCGATGAGGACGCGATTGGCGCCGCCGAACTCACTTTGATATTGGGTGAAGGTGCGGATGTAGGGGTGATCGAGCGGCAGGGTTTTGGTGAAACTGGCGTCGACGCGAAGATGCGCGGCGAACCACGCCATGACGGCGGTCATCGCGAGGAATCCGATCAGGACCCAACGGCGGTGCTGAAAAAGCCAGGACGAGAAACGGTCGCTCAGCGCGTTCATGGCAAACGGAGCGGCTGGGCGCCGCTTTCGCCGAAGGCGAGCAAGGTGCCATCGGGCGCAAGGAGGAGTTGCGCAACGGCCATCGTGGCGGGCGGCGAACAGGAGCTGACGCTGCGGCCGTCATCACGACTGACGAGCCAGACGGGCGCCTGACCGGCGAGAAAGATGGCGCCGTCGGGCAGGCGCACGGCGGTGGCGAGGAGGGCCGAGGCGTTGGTGGGAATGCGCTGCCAGGTGTCGCCGTCGTCTGCGCTGCGGAAGAGGCGGCCGCTGAGTCCGTAGATCAGGAGGGTCGAGCCGCCGAGCGGGAGGACGCCGAAGAACGAGCCGTCGTAGGGAGAGCGGAGGCGTTGCCAGGAGGCGCCGGCATCGCGGGAGCGCAGCAATGTGCCGCGTTCGCCGGCGAGGTAGAGGGTGCCGGCGGGGCTGCGCGCGAGGCGGTTGAAATGATCGTCGTCGTCGATCAGGCGACGGACCGTCCAGTCGGGGACACCGGGGTGTTTCTCGACAAACAATCCGTAGGCGCCGACGGCGAAAATGTGAGTGGCGTCGAGCACGCAGACGTCGAGGAACGACGACTCCACACTGGCGGTGCGGTAAACGACGCGCCATGAAACGCCGGCGTCGGTGGTGCCGAGGATCACGCCATCGTGGCCGACGGCCCAGCCATGCGTCTCATCTGGTGCGAACGCGATCGCGGTGAGGGTGGCGGAGGTGGGCGACGGGACGGATGTCCAGTGGCGTCCGGAATCGGGCGAGCGGTAGAGGAGGCCGCGTTCGCCGACTGCGAAGACCTGGCCGCGGGCGATGGCGGCGGAGAGCAAAAGGTCGCGCGGTGGGGGCGCGTCGTTCGCGGCCCAACTCGAAACGGTGAGCAGGAGCAGCGGGAACCAGCGCGCGACGAGGCGCGCAAGGCCGCGACGGAAGAAGGTCGCGCGCGGGCGGGGAAGTGAACTGGCGGGGCCCACGCGGGAGAAGTCAGTCAGCGGACGCCTTCGCGGCGCAGCGCTTCGGGGCTGAAATCGGCGGGCGTCAGTTTCGCGGAAAAATTATACATCGGGCGTTCGTTATCGAGGCCGAGGGCGAGGTAACGGCGGGCGGCGAGATCGGTGTGCACTTCGAGCGTGCTCCAAAAAGAGAGCGCGTCGTAATAGTTGATGCAGTGCGCTTCGGACACGCGCCACATCTCGCCACGGGAGTTGTATTGGTCGACGACGAGAACCTGCCAGCTATCCTCATCGATGTAGAACGTGCGGTGGGGATAGAGGTGCGAGACACCGGGTTTGACCTTCGCGTCGACGACCCAGACGCGGTGAAGTTCGTAGCGTGCGAGCTCCTGGTTGATGTGGAGGGGATGCAGGATGTCGGCATTCTTGAGCTGGCCGCTGTGGAGGCGGTAGGCGTTGTAGGGCACGATCATCTCACGCTTGCCGACGAGCGTCCAATCGTAGCGATCGGTGGCACCGTTGAACATATCGAATTGGTCGATGGTGCGCAGGCCGTCGGCGGCGGTGCCCGGGTTATCGTAAGCGATGTTGGGAGCGCGGCGGACGCGGCGCTGGCCGGTGTTGTAGATCCAGGCGCGACGGGGTTCTTTGACCTGATCCATCGTCTCGTGGGCGAGGAGGATCGTGCCGGCAAGGCGGGCGGGGGCGGCGACGGTTTGCTTGAAATAAATGAGGGTGTTGGCGAGGCCGGCCGCGGTGGCGTCGGGGCGACAGTAGTTGAATAAAAACTCGTCGTCGAAATCGACGAGCGTGTAGGCGCCGCCGGGCGTAGGGGCAGCCTGGCTGATGTGGCGGATGACGGCGACGCCGCGATAACGCGTGAGATGATTCCAGATGACTTCGAGACCGTTGCGGGGAATCGGAAAGGGAATGCCGACGATGGCGCCGGTGAAGGCGTTGCCATTTTCGGTGAGGTTGGCGGTGGTGGCGTTGCGGCGGACGGCGTCGTAAATGCGGGGCGGATTGGAGGCGCTGCGATGAGTCGGGTAGACGATGAGTTTGTAATCAGGATAGGCGCGGAGCAACGCGAGGTGGCCGGCAGTGAGGCGGTCTTGATAGGAGGCGCAGTTGGCGGCGGTGATTGTATAGAGCGGGATGTCGCCGGCGTAGGGATCGGGATGATGATCGCCGACTTGGTAACCGGCGGGAGGCGTAGTGATGCCTCCGGTCCAGGCGGGGATGGAGCCATCCGCATTCCCGGCGCGTTCGGCGCCGAGGGGCGTGAGATCGGCGTCGAGGCGGGCGGCTTCGGTCGCGCTGACGGCGGCGAACGCGGCGGCTGAGGACCAAACGAAGCAGGCGGCGGCAAGATGAAGGGGTGAACTCATGGCGGACGGGGGGCGGCGGGGGGCTAGAAAGAATATTTTACGGTGGTGGCGACGTAGTCGCGGTCGCCGAGGAGGTTGGAGGCGCCGGCACCGAAAAAGTTGACGTAGCGAACTTCGAAGGCCCACGCGTTTTGCCGGAGGAGCTCGACGGCGAGATTGAGGCTCCTGCGGTGAGCGACAAAATTGGCGAGCGGGAGAGGGCTGTTGCCGGAGACATCGTGCACGAAGGCGATGGTGGGGCTGATGTTGAGGCCGGCGAAGACGTTGTTGTAGTCGAGGCGCGCGGCGAGTTGGTAGCCCCACGAAAAGGCGTTGGCGAAGCGATCGGCGGGGGTGGCGGGGATGGCACCGAAACCGGTGGCGGTCATCGCGGCGGCGCTGCCGCTGGTGTAGGTGCCGGGCGCCTCGTAGCGCAGGACGGAGGGATCGGGCAGATCGGCCCACAGGCCGCCGATCTCGCCGACGAGCGTGGCTTGTTGCGAGCCGAAGATCGGACCGAAGGCTTGAGTGAGGGTCGTCTGCGCGGTCCAGACGTCGTGGCGCCGGTAGCCGGAGAGTTCTTTATTATACTGAGCGGAATAATTGCCGACCTGGCTGTGGGCGCCGAAGACGGGATTGACCGCCGAGAGCGCGGCGAAGAAGAGCTCCACGTCGTCGATTTGGAGCGGCACGCCGTGTTTGTAGGAGACCTCGCCCTGCCAGGAAATGCCGGTGTCGCCAATGGCGCTGTTAAAACTGGCGCCGAGCATGACGATGCCTTCGGGATATTCGAGGAAGTAGCGGGCGGTGCCGGTGGCGGTGAGGAGGCCGATTTTGCCAGCGCTGGTCGCGATGGTCTGGGCGGACGGGTAGAAAGGTTGCAACGCGGCGGGCAGTGCGCTGGCGGGCGCGTTGGCGAAGGCGGCTCCGAGGAGGCTGGCGAGGGCGGCGGGCACGTCGGCGGCGGGATAACCGTGCGCGATCAAGGCCGGGGCGAGCTGGGCATTGGCGAGGGAGGCCGCGGTGGAGTGAACGAGCGCGGTATCGATCGGACCGGTGGGCGTGCGCGCGCTGAGCACGGGCGAGCGGCTATGATAACGGGCGAAATAGAGTCCGAATTCGGAGTCGTTAAGGATGGACGAAAAGTAGCGGAGCGACGCGCCAAACTGGTTGTAATTGCCGGCGTCGCGATCATGGCCGCGGGGAAGCGCGCCGAGCGTGCCGCTATCGGGGAGGGTGCCGAATCCGACATACGCTTTGTCGCCGCCGCGGCTGGCGACGTCGGTCGTCGAAAAGTAGGTGCCGGCGGGCTCGAGTTCGTTGCGGCGAAATTCGAGCAGCCAATACGGTTCGATGGTGAGGCGCGGGGTCAGCGCGACGGACGCCTTGAGCAGGTTGACGGGGAGAAACGCTTCCTTGAGACCGGCGCCGGGGACGCGCAGTTTCGAGAGGTCGACGGGATTGACGATATTGATGCCGTTGGGAATGAACGTGCTTTCGCCGAGGCTGAGCACTTGGCGACCGAAGCGCAGATCGACGGGC
Organism: Horticoccus luteus; assembly: GCF_019464535.1. Classification (GTDB taxonomy): domain Bacteria; phylum Verrucomicrobiota; class Verrucomicrobiia; order Opitutales; family Opitutaceae; genus Horticoccus; species Horticoccus luteus. Next base: position 1,426,249 of record NZ_CP080507.1, read on the forward strand.
ACGGTATCGCCGAGATCGAACTTGGCCACGGCGTAAAGATCGAGCAGGTCGGCGCCGCGGACGACGCGCTGCCTGGCTTGCTCGCTGAGAGGCGTGCGCCGGGTGTGGGCGGTGCGCGCATCAATGAAATAGTAGCCGCGGGCAAAGGCGCCGACGTTGCGCCATTTCAGTTCGAGTTCGTGGTCGCCCTTGAAAAGTTCCGACACGATGCCGGGGGCGTAGTTGAGATCGCCATCGTCGCCGTTGACGGAGTAGCCGGTGCCGGCGACGCCGCGAAATGAGTCGGCGGGGCCGTAGAGAGCAGGGTCGGGCGGCTGCAGCCGGTAGAGTGCGCCGACGGAGAACGAGCTATCGAAGCTGCCGGCGAATTCGCCGCGGGCAAATTTCGCTGCGTGCGCGACAGGCGGAGAAACGATAAGCGCGAGAACAAGGGGAGCGATGGCGAAGCGCACACGGGCGAAGCTGGCGCAGGGAGACCGCGAATCGTTCATCAAGAAAGGGAGGGAGTCAGTCCCGCGGGCGGGAGGCAAAGAAAAGCGGCGAAACGGGGGAGGGCGCGATGTTGCGCGAGGGCTTTTGCCAGCGGCAAGGCGGAACCGGACGTTGATGAACCTTGGGCGGCGGGCGCTCGGAGAGGCGGCGCAGAAGGCAGGGGCGGGCGGGAGGGGAAGGAGAGAACGAACGAGAACAAAACCGGATTAGCTCTTTGACGAGAGAGGGTTTTGCATAAGCTGCGGGCTTTATCGATGCAGGCGGCCACGCACATTCACGTCAAAGGGGCGCGGGAACATAACTTGAAGGATCTCGAGTTGCGGATTCCGCGCGGGAAACTCGTGGTAATCACCGGGCCGAGCGGCTCGGGCAAGTCGTCGCTGGCCTTCGATACGATTTACGCGGAGGGCTATCGGAAATACATGGAGTCGCTGAGCACGCAGGCGCGGCAGGTGCTCGAGCAACTGAAGCGGCCGGACGTGGATTTCGTGCACGGCCTTTCGCCGGTGCTCGCGATCGAACAGCGGACGGGCGGACATTCCCCGCGGAGCACGATCGCGACGGCGACGGAGATCGCGGACTACGCGCGACTCTTGTGGGCGTTGTGCGGCGAACAACGGTGTCCGAAAGACGGCGGCCGTGTGGTGCAGCGTTCGCTCGACGACAATGTGGAGCGCGTGCTCGCCGAGTGCGCGGGCGAGCGGGTGATGCTGCTGGCGCCGGCGATGACGGTGAAGCCGAGCGTGCTGCGCGACGAACTGCCGCGGCTGCGGCAGCGGGGTTTCCAACGTGTGCGGCTCAATGGCGAGGTGAAGAATCTGGACGAGGCGGAACTGGTGCCGTCGGGCGTGAAACTGGTCGAGGTCGATCTCGTGGTGGATCGCCTTGTGGCGAGCGCGGAGCAGCGCAGCCGGCTGGCGGATTCGCTGGAGCTGGCGTTTCGCGAAGGGAAGGACCGCGCGATCGTGCTCGCGCAAAAATCGGCGGATGCACCGTGGCGCGAGCTGGGGTTGAGCCAGTCGCTCGCGTGCGAGATCTGCGGCGACATTTTCGAAAAACTCACACCGCGGCATTTTTCGTTCAACCACAGCGAAGGCGCGTGCCCGACGTGCGGCGGATTGGGGCGGACGTTGCGCTTCGTGCCGGAGCTGGTCGTGCCGGACCCGACGAAATCGGTGCGCGAAGGCGCGATCAAGGCGTGGCGGATCGGCGGAAAAAATCTCATCATCAAACACAACGCGTTGTTGAAACAACTGGCGGAGCAACTGCCGTTCGATCCGGAGGTGCCGTGGAAGGATTTGCCGGAGGAGACACGCAAACAGCTTTTGTTCGGCGCGGGAGAACGGCAATTCGCGTTCAAGCTGCGACGCATGCGCGAGGCGAAGGCGATGAGTTTCCCCGGGGTGATGGCGGATTTACTGGAGAGTTTTCGCGAGACCGACAGCGAGGGGTTTCGGGCGCGGCTGGTCACGTATATGATCGGCGGGCGTTGTCCGGAGTGTCACGGCTCCCGGCTGAATGCGCGGAGCGGCGCGGTTTTGATGAAAGCAGGGCAAGGGCCGACGGCGGAAGCGGGTGCAACAGCCGAACTAGACGTTGAAGAAGAGAACCCAATTTCGACGAACGGAAAGGGGACGGTGGCGGTGGGAGGCGCGACCGGGAGGACGGTGCCAGCGCGGAGGAAGGGGCGGGCGCAAGCGCGGGGTGAGGGCACCCCGCCGACAGTTTCGGGGACGGCGGGACGCGACGACGTGCGGGGGGAGGGCAGCCCGGCTAGAGGTTTGGGAACGGCGGGGGGGGAGGCGGCGTGGCGGGAGGGACTGACGTTTCCGCAGTTCATGGCGTTGGATGTTGAGAATGCGCATGCGCTCGCGCGGCGGTTGGAAGCGGCGTTCGCAGGCAATGACGCGGTGCGCGATGTGGTGCAGGGGATCGAGCAGCGGCTGCATTTCCTTTTGGAGACGGGACTCGGCTATCTCACCTTGGAACGCGACTACGCGACGCTGTCGGGCGGCGAGGGGCAGCGCGTGCGACTCGCGACGCAGCTCGGGATGGGACTCATCGGCGTGATTTATGTGCTGGATGAGCCGAGCATCGGTCTGCATCCGCACGACAACGAGCGTCTGCTCGCGCAACTCACGACGTTGCGCGACCGCGGCAACACGGTGCTCGTGGTCGAACACGATGAAGACACGATGCGGCTGGCCGATGAGATCATCGAACTGGGGCCGGAGGCGGGGATCGAAGGCGGGCGGTTGTTGTTTCAAGGGACGCCGGCGGACCTTGCGAAAACGCCGGCGCGGGAATCGCGGACGGGGCCGTTTCTGGCGCATGCGTTATCGGTGGTGAAGGAAGCCGAGACGAAGGTGTCGAGTGGCGCGTGGTTGTCGGTGCGCGAGGCGCGGGAGAACAACCTGCGCGGCATCGACGCGAAGTTTCCGGTGGGATTGCTGACGTGCGTGACCGGCGTGAGCGGGTCGGGCAAGAGCACGCTGGTGAACGATATTCTGGCGACGGCGGCGGCGAAGAAACTGAACGGCGCGAAGGCGCTGCCGGGACTGCATCGCAGCATCGAGAACCTGGATTTCTTCGAGAAGCTGGTGCGGGTCGATCAGGAGCCGATCGGGCGCAGTCCGCGTTCGAATCCGGCGAGTTATGTGGATCTGTTGCCGCTGCTGCGGGACCTTTATGCGCAGATGCCGCTGGCGAAAGTGCGCGGCTACAAGGCGAGCCGTTTTTCGTTTAACGTGCGGGGCGGAAGGTGCGAGCGCTGCCAGGGCGATGGCGTCATCAAGCTCGACATGCAATTCATGGCGGACGCCTATGCGCCGTGCCCGAGTTGCGGCGGGAAGCGGTTCAACCGCGAGACGCTCGAAGTGTTGTTTCACGGCAAGTCGATCGCGGACGTGCTGGAGCTGACGGTGCGCGAGGCGATCACGCTTTTCCGCAACATTCCGCGCGTGGTCGACAAGCTGCAGACGCTCGACGCGGTGGGCCTCGGTTACCTGACGCTGGGCCAGTCGGCGACGACGTTGTCGGGCGGCGAAGCGCAGCGGATAAAGTTGTCGTTGGAGCTGAGCAAACGGCAGCAAGGGGAAACGCTGTATATACTCGATGAGCCGACGACGGGGCTGCACTGGGTGGACATCCAGAAGTTGATGGATCTGCTCTTCAAACTGCGCGACGCGGGCAACACGGTGATCGTGATCGAGCACAACCTCGACGTGATCAATTTGGCGGACTGGATCATCGATCTCGGGCCCGGCGGCGGCACGGCGGGCGGCGAATTGGTTTACGCGGGGCCGCGGGAGGGGATCGAAGCCGCGGAGCGTTCGCTGACGGGCCGGGCGCTGGCGCAGTGGCAGGAGCGCCGCAGGCGTAAGTGACCCGCGCTCACACTCTGGATTTGCGTCGCGATTTGCAGGAGACCCCGAGCAGAAATCCGAGCAACACGCCAAGACCTCCGCAGATCGCGATCAGGAGCGCCTGCGAAAGCTGCCCGGACCAGCCGAAAAACGTGACCGTCAACACGGTGGTGTTTTGCAGGCCGAAAATGCCGAGCACGAGAAGAAGCAGGAGGGAGAGGATGACGCGCCAGTTCATGGCTGGACGTTATCTCCGACATTTGGCTGCGGCAACCTCACTGTGGTCCGAGTTTCCGAGGTAACGGTGGACGGACCTGCCAAGAGGAAAGTTTAGACGACGCGGTTGCCGTAGCGAAGCCCGGGGAGGTGTGGTAGTTTCGGCGCATGACCACAGCGCAATTTCCGGATGAGCAGGGGACGGGCGGCGAGTTTGTGCGGCAGGGAGACGCGTTCCGAGCCTGGGTGTCGAACGACGGTGCGACGGAATTTCCGGCGGTGGCCGGGCGGTATCATTTATATGTCTCGCTCGCGTGTCCCTGGGCGCACCGCACGTTGATCGTGCGAAAAATCCTTGGGCTCGCGGAGGCGGTGAGCGTGGGCGTGGTCGATCCGGTGCGGGATGAGCGCGGTTGGGCGTTTCGCGAAGGTCCGGGACATGGCGCGGATGCGGTGAATGGATTCAAATTTTTGAGCGAGGCATATTTCGCGTCGGAGCCGGACTATCGCGGTCGCTACACGGTGCCGGTGCTATGGGACAAGGAAACGCGGCGCATTGTGAACAACTCCGAGGATGACATCTGCCGGATGTTCAATGACGCGTTTCGCGGGCTGGCGCGTACGCCGGGGGAGCTGTTTCCAGCGAAACTCGAGGCCGAGCACGGGGAGCTGGCGAAGTTCATATACGAGAATGTGAACAATGGCGTTTATCGGGCGGGTTTTGCGACGACTCAGGGCGCGTATGAAAAGGCGGCGCGCGATGTGTTTGCGGCGCTGGATAAACTGGAGACACGGCTGGCGACGCGGCGGTATTTGCTGGGGCGGCGGATCGTGGAGGCGGACTGGCGGCTGTTCTGCACGCTGGTGCGGTTCGATGCGGTGTATCACGGGCATTTCAAGTGCAACGTCCGGCGGATCGTCGATTATCCGAATCTCTACGGCTACCTGCGGGATTTGTATCAACAGTCGGGCGTGCGCGAGACGGTGAATTTCGATCACATCAAACGCCACTACTACATGACGCACGAAGAGATCAACCCGACGCGCATCGTGCCGATTGGGCCGGAGCTGGACCTTGATTCGGCGCACGGGCGGGAGTTGGTGGCAAACGTCGCGTAACACCGTTGCTCCCCGGTGCGGGGAAAGCGTTCGGGGGACTCTGAGTCGATCCACTACGTCGGAACAGCGAGGCGGCGCGGGCTACTGTGGCGAGCATGACAGCGGAAGAATTACGCGCGCTCGACGGGCAATCGGTGTTGGTGAAGCCGAGTCGGCCGGGAGACAAAAATAGTGTGGGCATGCGGGGAAGTTTGAAGGTCGTGACGTCGATGGGAGCTGATCCGCGGGAGGCGCAGGTGGAGTTGGTCGTGCAATGGCCGGATATGTTTACGCAGCGGGCAGAGGCGCGAAGCGTGATTTTGACCAACGACGAGGTGGCGCAGTTGCTGCGCGAGGCGCGCGATGGAACGTGCACCTTGGTCTGTGATCGCGTGCTGGATTCACCGGGCGCGGCGCTGAAGACGTCGGCGGACGAGCCGAAAACGGCGGGCTAGTTGGCCCGAGCGCGGGCGGCGCGGCGGACGGGAGATTTGGTGATCGCGTTCGCTGCCGTGGTGGTGAATCGCCAACGGGCATCAGCGCGTATGGGACGCGGCACTTCCGCGATGGTCGCGGGATCAGGTGGCGTGCCGGGAGCGGGTCCGAGGTGGAGTTTGTGGGCGAGGGTCATCGCATCGAACGGCGCACGGACTTTGACGTCGTTATCGAAATAAACGAAGACATCGGCGGGCGCGGCTGCGCGCGGGCGGGCACCGGCGAGGCGCGCGTGCGCGGGCGTGCGACTGTGCGTCCACGCTTTGATCTTTGCGGCCCAACGGGTCAGGGCGGCATCGGTGTAGCCGCTCGCGTAGAGCTCTTCGTCGCCGTGCAAACGCACGTAAACGAAATCGCTCGTGACGTCTTCCAAGAAGGGCCATTTGCCGGCGGTGTCGGCGACGACGAGTGCGATGTGGTGTGCGCGGAGCAGCGCAACAAATTCCGGGTGAGCGAACGAGGGGTGACGGACCTCGAGTGCGTGGCGAAGGGGGCGGGAAGCGTCGGTGCGCAACCAGGCGCGGTGGCGAAGGTGGTGGTCGTGATGGCGGGCGAGGGCGGCAGCGGCGTCGGTGCTGCGGGGCAGAAGATCGAAAAACGCAGCGAGTCGAGCGGGATCGAAAGGGAGGTTGGGCGGGAGTTGCCAGAGAAGCGGACCGAATTTTTCACCGAGTCGCAGCACGCCGGAGGCGAAGAAGTTTGCGAGCGGGACGCGGATGTTGCGGAGGCGTTTCAGGTGGGTGATGTAGCGGGGGCCTTTGACGGCAAAAACGAAGTCGTCGGGCGTGGCGTCGCGCCAGGCTGCGTAGCTCGCGGGGGTCTGCAGGGAATAGAAGGAGCCGTTGATCTCGATGGTGCGAACTGCGCGCGCCGCGTAGGCGAGTTCGTCGCGTTGGGGAAGTCCGCGCGGATAAAAGGTGCCGCCGCGCCAGGGAGGGTAGCGCCAGCCTGAGATGCCAATGCGTATGTCTGGCATGGCGGGCGCAGACTGCGGAAATGCGGAAGGCGTTCCGCGAGGGAAAAGAGGAAAACGCGGAGTGAAGGTCGCGGAGCGTGAGCGGAGGTGCGACACGACCGCGGCGAACCGACCGGGTGTCGGCCGGTCAGTGCGCGAGGTGAAGTTACCGTCCTTCCCCAACCGGGTGCTTTTTCTGCTGACGCGCACATTGCGGGCCTATTGGGAAGACAAGATTCCGCAGATGGGAGCGGCACTGGCGTATTATACGACGGTCGCAGTGGCGCCGATGCTGGTGATCGCGATCGCGGTCGCCGGCGTGGTGTTTCACGAAGGGACGGCGCGGCAGCGCGTGATCAGCGAAATCCAGTCGCTCGCGGGCAGCCCGGCGGCGGAGGCGGTGCGCACCGTGGAGCGGCCGACGCAGACGACGAGTAACAAAGTGGCGACGGCGCTCGGAGGCGCGACGCTGCTGGTCGGGGCGATCGGCGTGTTTTTGCATTTGCAGGATGCGTTGAACACGATCTGGCGGGTGAAACCGCCGGCGAAGGCGCCGTGGCCAAAGATGTTGAAAGTGCGGCTATTTTCGTTCGCAACTGTGGTGGGCACGGGATTTTTGCTGCTCGTGTCGCTCGTCGCGAGCGCGGTGCTGAGTTGGATGGCGAGTTATGCGTGGCATCGAATCCACGCACCGGACGGGCTGTTTCGATTCGTCGAGCTGACGCTGTCGTTCGCCCTCATCACGTGTTTGTTTGCGATGGTGTTCAAACTGCTGCCGGACCGGAAAATCGCATGGCGGCATGTGTGGACGGGAGCGGTGTTGACGGCGTTCTTGTTCGATTTGGGCAAGACCGTGCTGTCGTATTATCTCGCGCACAGTCGGCTGACGTCGTCCTACGGCGTCGCGGGTTCGATCATCGCGCTGCTGGTGTGGTGCTATTACGCGGCGCAAATCGTGTTTATTGGCGCGGAGTTCACCCATGTGCATGCGGTGACCCATGGCGGGCGCTATCGGGACGGGGCGGAATTGCAGCCGGATGCGCCCGTGCATGAGGGGGAATTGTAAGCGGGCGGAACGCGCCGGGATGGGAGATTTTCGGGAGTAAATATCAGACGGGTGACGAGCGCCCGGCATGAAACCCGGGCGCACGGAGGCGGACCAAGGGGGTAGCTTTCTTACCCATGAAACCAACCTTTTGCTTTTCCCTTCTCCTCGTGGCCGCGCTGAGTGGTTGCAGTTCCAACCCGGGACCGAACACGACGCGCGGCGCCGCGATCGGCGCAACCGCGGGCGCCATCATCGGCGGTGTCATTGGCCATCAATCGGGCGAAACGGGGGCGGGGGTGGCGATCGGCGCGGCGGCGGGCGGCGTGGCCGGCGGCGCGTATGGCAACCGGCAAGACGAGCGGCAGGCGTCGGGCGAGCGTTCCTACTCGGCGGCGGATTACCAAGCGCTGCTGACGCCCGATGAGGTGGCGATTTTGCAGGAACGCGCGCGAGCTTCGGGGCGGGTGAATTATGAGCTCACCGATTTTCTGACCGAGCAGGAGAAGGCGAATTTGCGGGCGCGGGCGGAGCGCAATCGAACGATCGGCAACTGAGTCGAGGACGATCGGGGCGCGGACGGCGCGGCAGGCTTCGCGGCAGCGGAACGGGTCAGACGGGGACGGGGACGAGGCGCGAGTCAGTCAGGCAGCAGGCGGCGGTGAGGCGCCTGGCTTCCGTGGCGGTCAGGCGGCGGCTCTCATTACCGCGGTCGAGATAAACATGCCCGCGGTCACCGGAGTGCAGCACGTCGATGGTGACGGCACCGTTGAAGCGGTAACCGTCGTCGAACTGAAAATCGGAAAGCGTGACCGTGCGGTCCTGTAGAACGGTCAGAGGTGAGATGGGATAGAGTCGCATGGTGGTCGCGACCACTAAAGCACACGCGCCGGCCGTAATCCTAGCGGAGCATGCCGGATGGCGTGGCCGTGAATCCGCCGGAGGGGACTGGGGCAATTGCCCCGGGCCCGGCAATGGACTCACTGGCCCGACGGTCCGGTCAAGGCTGGGGCTTGGCGCGCGACTCGCGCCACGCGCGCAGCGCTTCGAACAGCACAGGGACGATGGAGAGCACGATGATCGCGAGGATGACGAGTTTGAAGTTCTGCTGGACGAATTCGCGGGAGCCGAAGAAGAAGCCGGCGTAGGTGAACAGGCAGATCCAGAGGAGGCCGCCGATAATGTTGTAGGAGATAAAACGCGTGTAAGTCATGCGGCCGACGCCGGCGACGAAGGGGACAAACGTGCGGACGATGGGCACGAAGCGCGCGAGGATGATCGCCCGGCCGCCATAGCGCTCGAAAAACGCGTGGGCCCGGGCCAAATGTTTTTTGCGCAGAAGGAACGAGTCTTCGCGGCTGAAAACGCGCGGACCGATGAGGGAGCCGATCCAGTAATTAACGGTGTCACCCAAAATTGCCGCGAGCGAAAGGAGGGCAGCGAGGAGGTGGACATTGAGGCCGGTCTCGGGTTTGGCGCAAAACGCCCCGGCGGCGAAGAGGAGGGAGTCGCCGGGGAGCAGCGGCAGAATCACCAGCCCGGTCTCGGCAAAAATGATGGCGAAAAGGAGACCATAGGTCCACAGGCCGTAACTGGCGATGATCTCGGCCAAGTGCCGGTCAATGTGGAGGATGAAATCGACGAGCTTATGAACGAGATCGAGCATGGTGGGCGAAAAAAAGGCAGGCAGCGGAAAACTGCCTGCCGAGAAAAGGAGACGCGTTGATTTAGACGTCGGGCTTGGTCTTGCGCAGGCTCGTCACCCGGTCGCCGGCCTTCCATTGGCCGCGTTTCTTGAGGAGGTCGACCCGCTCGTAGCGCTTGAGGACGTTGCGTTTAACGACGATGCCGCCGGACGTTTGGAGGCTTTTGTGCTGTGACATGATGAATAAAGTGAAGGGTTTCGATCGCTTAAAGGGGCGGATGAGTAAGGTCCGACCTGGCCCATGACAAGTATTTTTCTCCCACAGCTTCGGCGCGCACGGCAATCCATTCGGGCGTGGCGTAGGGATGCCGGCCGAGGACATGGTGTTCGAGAGCGGAGAGTTGGGCCGGGAGGCATTTGAAAACGAGGCGATATTCCGTGGTGCGCTCGACGGCACCTTCCCAGCGGTAAAGCGACTGCAAAGGGCCGTCGATCTGCACGCACGCAGCGAGGCGGGCCTCGACTGCGCTGGTAGCGAGACGCTCCGCATCAGCGAGCCCGGCGACGGTGGTGAAGGCGAGAAACATAGGGGCGTTTTCGATGGGTGGAGGGGTCGGCGCAACGGCGAATTGTCGCTTGACCGAGTGAACGTTTAAGCGTGTTGTCACCGGCTCACTATTGCCACACGCCCACATGAGAGACGACTACATCCGCGAAGCGCTCAATACCATTCAAGATCCGAACGTGCTGATCAACGTGGTCTCCCGTCGCGTCAAGCAGTTGCGCCGGGGCAACCGACCGCTGGTGGAGTCGTTGGAAAAGCTGGCGCCGGAAGATGTCGCTTTGCGCGAGATCATCGACGGGAAGATCAGCTACGACGCGGGCGAGAACTGAGTCCGACAGGGGCAAATTATTCTTCGGGCGGCTCCGCAGTTGTCGGCGCCGCCTGTTTTGTGTAGGGTTCCCGCACCATGGCCGCGCGCAAGACCGACGCTCAGCGTTACACCGAGATCCGCAATGCGAAGGCCTTGCGCGATTACAGCGTGGAGGAAAAGTTTGAGGCGGGCATCCAGTTGCGCGGAACGGAAGTGAAGTCGGTGCGCGCGGGGCGGGCGCAAATCAACGATGCCTTCGGCCGGGTGCAAAAGGGCGAAGTGTGGCTGATGAACATGCACATCGAGCAATATGCGTTTGGAAATATCTACAATCACGACGCCCGCCGGATTCGGAAACTGCTGTTGCATGCGCACCAAATTCGGAAAATCGCCCAAGCGCTTGATATCGGAGGAAAGTCGCTGGTGCCGCTGCGGATGTATTTCAAAGAGGGCCTCGTGAAGGTCGAAGTCGCCCTGGCTTCGGGGAAAAAGAACTTCGACCGACGCAACGATCTGAAAAAACGCGTGCAGGTGCGGGAGATTGAAAAGGCGATGAAATTGCGGCGCTCATGAAACCGTCGGCGCGTGAAGCGGTGACCGTGCGGGTGCCGGGCAGCACGTCGAATTGCGGCGCTGGTTTCGATACGCTCGGACTGGCGGCGGCGTTATACAACCGGGTGACCTTGCGGCGCGAGGCGGGAACCGCAGGCCGCGCGGCGACGCCGGACCAGGCGCGGGGAACCGAAATGGCGAACGAGGCAGCCGAGGCCTTTTTCCACTGGTCGGGAAGGGCGCGGTTTGGATTTACCTTTGCGATCGAAGGCGACGTGCCGCCGGCGCGGGGCCTGGGGTCGAGCGTGACGGTGCGGGCCGGAGTGTTGGCGGGACTCGGGGTTCTGGCGGGCGCGGAATTGTCACCACACGATCTCGTCGGTCTCGTGACAGCGCTCGAAGGACACCCGGACAATGCGGCGGCGAGCGTGCTGGGCGGGTTTTGCGTCTCGCGCTGCGACCCGGCGACCGGAGCATTTGTCGATGCCGTGAAGATTCCGGTGGCGGCTCAGGCGCGATTGGTGGTCGCGTCGCCGGAAGGCGAGATGCTGACGAAGGAGGCGCGCGGAATTTTGCCGAAGACGCTGCCGTATTTCGACGCGGTGCGCAGTATCAACAGCGCGACCTACCTCGTGGCGCTGCTCGCCACGGGAGACTACGCGCGGCTGCCGGGGAAGCTGGGGGATTTCATGCACGAACCCTATCGGTTGCCCTTGATCCGCGGGGCGGAGCCGGCGATCGAGGCGGGCGTGGCCGCGGGCGCGTGGACGGGCTGGCTGAGCGGCAGTGGTTCCAGCGTGCTGTGCATGGCAGATGCGGCGCGGGCCGAGAGCGTGGCCGCCGCGATGCGGCGGGCGTTCGCGGCGGCCGGCGTAGCGGCGATGGCGCGGGTGCTGCGGGCCGACAATGACGGACTGCGAATCGAAGCCTAGTTTTGACGGGCGGCTTCGATGACGGGAACGGGTTCCCCCGCGGGCCAGAAGCGGACGATTTCGGAGGCGAGTTGCCGCACGCCAAATGGTTTCGGGAGGACGATTTTCAGTCCTGCAACCCGGCTCAGGGTATCCACGCAGAGCAAATCGAGGTTGCCGGTGATCATGATGAAGGGTGTGGCGGGGTGAATCGCCCGCGCCTGGGCAATGAACGCGAGGCCGTTGAGCTGCGGCATGAAGTAATCGGTGACGATGACTGCGGCATCGATGGCGGGGAGCGCGGCCAAGGCCTCCAGGGGACTGGTGTAAGCAAAGACCGGGCACGTGAGGTTTTCGCGGATAAGATCCGCCAGCAGCTGGGTGTAAGAGCGTTCATCGTCAACGATGACGACCGCTTTCTTTGCCTCGATGCTCACGTCAGGAAAGACTCTGGGGTAGCGGTTGGAGTTGGATGCGTAAAGCCAGAAGAACTGAACGTTGCGGTGTGACTTGTGCCCGCGACGGCGGCGCGCAAGATGCTGGCGTGCTGCATATCGTCCTCTTTCAACCGGAGATCGCACCCAACACGGGCAACATCGGTCGCATGTGCGCCCTGACGCGTTCGCGCCTGCACCTGATTCATCCGCTGGGGTTCGAGATCACCGACAAAAATTTGCGCCGGGCGGGGATGGATTACTGGCATTCGCTCGATGTGCACCAGCATGCGGACTGGGCGGCGTTTCGGGCGAGCGGCGTGGCGCCGCAGCGGCTCTGGCTTTTTACGACGAAGACGACGCAGTCGTTTTGGGAGGTGCGTTATGCGGAGGGCGACGGGTTGGTGTTTGGCAGCGAAAGCGCGGGGGCGCCGGCGTGGCTGCACGAGGAAATCGGCGCGGCGCAACGGGTGACGATCCCGCACGCGAATCCGACGCTGCGCTCGTTGAACTTGAGCACGGCGGCGGGGGTGGCGTGTTACGAGGCGTTGCGCCAAGTGGGTTTGCCGGCGGCACCGGCAAGCGGCGCGTGAAGAGGCGTGTTTCGAAACGATGAGCAGCGATCACGATTCCTATGCGGCGGTGCAGGATTATTTGTTCAGCCTGAAGGCGGCGGGAGTGCGCTTCGGCATCGATCGCATGGCAGGTCTGGCGGCGGCGCTCGGGCATCCCGAACGACAGGTGCCGGTTGTGCATGTCGCGGGGACGAACGGCAAGGGCTCCGTCGCCGCGATGCTGGAGGCGATTTTTCGTGCGGCGGGCTGGCGCACGGGACTCTACACCTCGCCGCATCTGGTGCGGTTGGGCGAACGCGTGCAAGTGGACCGCGTGCCGTTGAGCGAAGGAGAAATCATGGCCTACACGAGGGAACTGGAGCCGCTGGCCGAAGTGCTCGGGCGCGCAGAGGCGGACGCCCGGCCGAGCTTTTTCGAATTCATGACAGCGATGGCGTTTTTGCAGTTTGCGCGCCGGAGTTGCGACATTGCCGTGATCGAGGTCGGGATGGGCGGGCGGTTGGACGCCACCAACATCGTGACGCCGGAAGTCGCGGTCATCACATCGATCGGACTCGACCACTGCGAGCAACTGGGCGACACGGTGGAGAAGATTGCGGCGGAGAAGGCCGGAATCATCAAGCCGGGGCGCCCGGTGGTGATCGGGCGATTGCCGGAAGGAGCGGAGAGGGTGGTGCGCGCAATCGCCGCGGAACGCGGCGCGGCGGTGGTGTCGGTGCGCGAGGTATATGGCGACGACACCGGAAATTATCCGCTGACGAATCTCGAGGGGCGTTACCAACGATGGAACGCAGCGACGGCCGCATTGGTGGCGCGGCGGATGGACGTGCGCTGGGGATTGAGTGACGAAATCGTTGCGCGCGGCTTGCAGCAGGTGACTTGGCCGGGGCGCTGGCAGCGCACGACGCTCGGCGGAAAGCAGGTCGTGTTCGATGCGTCGCACAATCCCGAAGGGGCGGTGGCTCTGGAGGAAAATTTGCAGAGCCTCTTCGCGGGAACAGGAAGAAAGCCCGTAGTGGTGACGGGCGTGCTGGGGGCGGCGCGGGCGCGACCGTTGTTGGAGACGATTGCGCGGTATGCGCGCGAGATTCACCTCGTGCGGCCGCAGCAGGAGCGGGCCTGTTCGTGGGAGGAACTCGAGGCGTTTGTGCCGGCGACCTTCTCCGGGACGGTGCGACGCGGCACCGTCCCGGATATTTTCCCCGGGCCGGGACAGTGTCGGGTGGGTGCCGCGGACGACGTGGTCGTCGTGACGGGTTCGATCTACCTGCTGGGCGAAATTCTGGCGCGGCTCGAGCCGGCGCGCGGCGCGAACGAAGGACGTTTGCAGGATTTCTGAACGACGAAAACGCGCGGGCGGCGGGCGGCGAACGCTCGACGGTCCGCGGCGGTTCGCGGCGGAAAGGAGAACGCGACGGGCTTTACGCGAGGGCGATAAGTTCGCGGGTCGGCGGCACGTCCTTGATGATTTGCGAGGGTTGCGGGCCGACGCCGAGGAAGCGCAGATTGGGGAGCGTCGCGGGGAGTGCACCGCCGGCGTAAGCGACGTCGATCAGCGAGCGCATCATGGCGGCGACGTAACGTTGGGCGTTGCGCGGGAGGTCGGCGAAATGGCGGACGTGGGAGACGTCTTCGGACCAGCCAGGGTGGCGCTCGTAAACGGGGCGCAGCGATTTGCGAACGGCTTCGTTGCGCGGCACGTGCGCGTAGCGTCGGCCGGCGGCATCTTCGTAGGCGGTGCAGATGAGGAGCTCGCCGCGCCATTCGCCCGCATGAGTGAGCGCGTCGAGTTTGTTGATCATCAGATCTTGAAAACCGCCGTAGCGGAGGGCGTCGCCCTTTTCCACGGCGTCATACCAGCCGACCATGCGCTGGCGGCCGGTGCTGGTGCCGAACTCGAGTTGTTTGAGCAGCGCGGTGAGCGGATGGGCGTCATCCATCTGCGTGAGGAAGGTGTGCGTGCCGACTTTGGTGTCGTAGGCTTTGGCGACGCCGAACGTGTGGATCGGCTGCACGGGGATGTTGGCGCTCTCGAAAAATTCGGGCGTGAACGTGTGCGAGGCGGTGACGTTGGGCGAGAAGCCGTGGCGTTTGTCGAGCCAGTAGGCCTGGCCGAATTCGCCGATGATGGTGTGGCCGGCGGCGAGTTCGCGGAGGATGAGTTCGCGCACCTCGCCGATGTTTTGGGCGAGGCGTGTGCCGGCGTCCCAATAAACCGCGGTGAGTTTTTCGAGGTTGAGCGTGAAGGGTGCGTCGCCGCGGAAGGCGTGAAAATCGAAATCGGCGGCGGAGAAAAGGCCGAGCTTGATGGCGTCGCCGTTGGCGCGCGTTTCCGCGTTGGTGAGCTGGGTGAAAAAGGAATCCCACGTCGCGGGGCTGACGCGGCAGACGTGTTGAATGGTGCGGCAGGCGCGATCGGCGCGCTGCGCGAGTTTGCGGGCGAAGTAGTTCGGACCGCCGAGGAAATCGGCGAAGGTGATTTGTTGCTGGCCGACCTCGTCGAGATAGGCGGGCGTGATGCCCCGGCCCGTGGAACCGCGCGGCTCTTCGGCGAGGACGTTGACGCGATAATCCTCCCACGCGAGGTCGAGCAAACGGTGGGTGAGATCGGAGACGAGGGCGCGCTCGTCGATCAGGAGGCGCGAGAGCACGGCGTAGCCTTTTTGCTCCAGCGGGGTGGCTTCCCACCAGATTTTGCGCGGGTCGGCGACGACGCCGCTGCCGATGCAGAGGTGGGCGGCGTCGCGCACGACGACGCCGGCCGGGAGGAGGTTGAGCTTGATGCCGCCGGCGGTGTGGCCGGAGTTGGCGCCGCCGTTGACCTTGAGGACAACGGTCACGGGTGCGGAGGTGCCGCGCAGTTCGTCGGCGACTTCGGGGATCAGCCGGCCTTTGCCTTCATCACCGAGGGAAATGCCGACATCGGCGATGAGCTGGCTGGTAAAGGGAGTAAGCGACATGGTTGGCGTGGCAACCGAAGTCAGAGGACCCCTGTTGCCGACAAGGGAAAAGGCGAGTGCGGGAGCGAGCGCAAACAAAAATACCCGTGGTGACGCGCGCAGCCGCGCGGCCCACCGGCGGGGCGAATGATGGGCCGGAGGTTTCCGAGAGGCGCGTGCTTACTCGACGGTGACGGACTTCGCGAGATTCCGGGGCTTGTCGACGTCGCAACCGCGTTCGCAGGCGATGTAATAACTGAGGAGCTGCACGGGGATCGTGGCGACGATCGGGAGCACGGCTTCGTGGCAATCGGGAATGGTGATCGTCTCGTCGGCGAGGCCGGCGGGGAGCTCGGTGCCTTCGGTGACGATGGCGATGACGGGGCCTTTGCGCGCCTTGATTTCCTGCATGCTGGAAATGACTTTTTGGTGCATTTCACCGGCGGGCGCGAAGATGACGCTGGGGCATTTCTCGCTGATCAGCGCGATGGGGCCGTGTTTCATTTCGGCGGCGGGATAGCCCTCGGCGTGGATGTAGGAGATTTCCTTGAGCTTCAGGGCGCCTTCGAGCGCGATCGGGAACAGCGACAGGCGCCCGAGAAAAAGCATGTCGTGGTAGTGCGCAAAGCGCCGGGCGATGGCCTTGATGTGGGGCGCCTGCTCGAGCGCGCGCCGCACAAGGCCGGGGACGGCCTTGAGGGCGTTGGCGTATTGCACGCCGTCGCTGAAACTCATGTCGCGCATGCGGGCGACGTAGAGCGCGATCATCGCGCCCACGAGGAGTTGCGAGGTGAACGCCTTCGTCGACGCGACGCCGATTTCGGGGCCGACGTGTTGAAAAATGCCGCCGTCGGCTTCGCGGGCGATGGTGGAACCGACGGCATTGTTAATGGCGAGGGCCTTGTAGCCCTTGCGCTTGGCTTCGCGCAACGCGGCGAGGGTGTCGATGGTTTCGCCGGACTGGCTGATGACGAAGAAGAGCGTGTGGGAATCGAGGGGGGCGTTGCGGTAGCGAAACTCGGATGCATAGTCGACCTCGACGGGCACGCGGGCGAAACGCTCGATCAGATGCTCGGTGACGAGGCAGGCGTGCCACGCGGTGCCGCAGGCGCAGAAGACAAAGCGGTCCACGCCGCGGAACTCGCCCGGCGTGATGTTGAGGCCGCCGAAAATAGCAGTGCTCCCGTCTTCGGAAAAGCGGCCGCGCATGGCGTTCTCGAGCGCGGTGGGCTGCTCGAAAATCTCCTTTTCCATGAAATGCGTGTAGGCGCCGCGCTCGGCATCCTCGACGGACCAGGTGATCTGATCGACCACGGGAGAAACGTCCGCCTGATCGAGCGTGGTGATGGCAAAGGTACTCGGGGTGAGGTGCACGACCTCGCCATCGTTGAGATAGACGACGTTTTGCGTGCGGCTGATCAGCGCGGAAGCGTCGCTGGCGACGATGTATTCGTCGGTGCCGACGCCGAGAATCAACGGCGAGGCTTTGCGCGCGGCGACGATTTCGGTGGGAAAATCGACGCAGAGCACGGCGATGCCGTAGGTGCCTTCGACGTGCTGCAGGGATTTGCGCACGCTCTCGACGAAGCGGTTCGGTGAGTCGGAGGCGACGGGCTCTTTCGCGTAGTGGTAGGCGATCAGGTTGCAGAGGACTTCGGTGTCCGTCTCCGACTGAAAGTGATAACCCTTCTCCAGAAGGAATTTCTTAATACCGACGTAGTTTTCGATGACGCCGTTGTGAATCAGGGCGAATTTGCCATCGCTGCTGAGGTGGGGATGGGCGTTGGCATCGGTGACGCCGCCGTGGGTGGCCCAGCGCGTATGGCCGATGCCGATCGTGGCGTCGAAGCGATGGCGCGTGGCTTCCTTAGCGAGGACCTCGACGCGGCCGGCCTTTTTGGCGAGCTGCAGCCGACCGGATTGGACGACGCAAAGTCCCGCGGAGTCATACCCGCGATACTCGAGCCGTTTGAGGCCTTCGAGGATGATAACCGACGCTTTTTGTTTACCGACGTAGCCGACGATGCCGCACATAAATTGCTTTGGTGGATTTTGACTGGCGAAAATACGGGGCAGGGCAAAGGTGGGACAAGCAGCAATACTATGACTTATCACAAACGCGTATTGGCAGTCATCATGGGCGGCGGTCGGGGAACGAGGTTGCACCCGTTGACGACGGAGCGCTGCAAGCCCGCGGTGCCGCTGGCGGGAAAATACCGGCTGGTGGACATCCCGATCAGCAATTGCCTGAACTCGGAGATCAACCGGATCTTTTTGCTGACGCAGTTTCAGACGGCTTCGCTGCACCGCCACGTGCAGGGCACGTATCATTTCGATCCGTTTGGCGGCGGGTTCGTGGACATTCTGGCGGCGGAGCAGACGGAGAAGGGCGCTGATTGGTATCAAGGCACGGCGGATGCGGTGCGGCGCAATCTGATGCATTTTCGGGCGTTTCCGCACGACCTCGTGCTGATCCTCTCGGGCGATCAGCTCTACCGGATGGATTACCGCGAGATCATCGACCAACACGTAAAGAGCGGCGCGGACGTGACGCTGGCGGCGGTGCCGTTTGCGGTGTCGAAGGTCGAGGGACTGGGGCTCATGCGCGTGAATGATGCGCTGGAGATTCAAGAGTTTGCCGAGAAGCCCAAGGATCCGGCGATCATCCGGAGCCTGGCGTTGAGTCCGAGCGTGGAGGCGCAGCTGAAGACGCCTTCGGACGAGCCACGCTGTCTGGCGTCGATGGGTATTTACGTGTTCAACCGTTCGGCGCTGGCGAAGGCGCTGGACACGACGATGGCGGACTTCGGCAAGGAAATCATCCCGGGGTTGCTCGGAAAGATGAAGCTGTCGGCCTTCGTGTTCGAGGGATACTGGGAGGACATCGGAACGGTGCGGGCGTTTTTCGAGGCGAATCTCGCGCTCGCGCAGCCGTTGCCACCGTTCAACTTTTTCGATGCGTCGGCGCCGATTTACACGCAGGACCGCTATCTGCCGGCGTCGAAATTGAATCGATGCGAGATCGATCAAGTCGTGATTGGCGACGGGTCGATCATTACGGATTCGAGTCTGCGGCACTCGATCCTGGGGATCAGGACGTTCATCGGCGACGGCACGTCATTGGAAGATGTGATCGTGATGGGCGCGGATTATTACGAGAGCCCGGAGCAGTTGGCGAAAAACGAAGAGATCGGGCGTCCGCATCTCGGCGTGGGGCGCAACTGCCGGATCAAGCATTCGATCATCGATAAAAACGCGCGGATCGGCGACAACTGCGTCATCTCGCCAGAAGGCAAGGAAGACGGGTCCTATCTCGACGGCAATATCGTGATTCGCGACGGCGTGCTGGTGGTGCCCAAAGGGGTGACGCTGGCATCGGGCACAGTGTTTTGAGATTTTTCTTCGCGTGGTATGATCGCGATCCCTCTCGGCGACAGTGCGGTGACGCTGGAGTTGGGAGGGGAAATATCGGAGGCAACCGCGGCGCGGGCGCAGGCGTTGGCGGCGAATATTCGGGCGGCGGCGCTGGTGGGCGTGATCGATATCGTGGCGGCGTATGCGGCGGTGACGGTTTATTACGATCCGGGTTCGGTTGATTATGCGACGTTGAGCGAGCGGTTGAGCGCGGCAGGTGCGGGCACGGAAACCGCCGTGAGCGCCACGACCGGGCGCGAGCGGGAAATACCGGTGTGTTATGGGGGCGAGTTTGGGCCGGATCTCGAAGAGGTGGCGCGGCGTGCGCAGCGAACGAATGACGAAGTGGTGCAGTTGCACGCAGGCGCGGCGTATGTGGTGCACGCCGTGGGGTTCGCGCCGGGCTTCGGTTACCTCGGCGGCTTGCCGATGGCGTTGCGGTGTCCGCGGCGGGCGACGCCGCGAGCGGTGGTGGCGGCGGGCTCGGTCGGGATTGGAGGCGCGCAGACGGGCGTCTATCCGTTGGCGACACCGGGCGGGTGGAACGTGATCGGGCGCACGCCGCTGCGGTTGTTCGATCCCGCGCGCGCCGAACCATCGTGGTTGCGAGCGGGCGACTGCGTGACGTTCCGCGCGATTTCGGAGGAGGAATTCCGGCGATGGGCATGACGATTTTGCGGCCAGGAATGGCGACGACGGTGCAGGACTTGGGCCGCACCGGACACCGGCACGAAGGCGTGCCATTGAGCGGCGCGGCGGACCGACTGGCGTTGCGGCTCGCGAATCTGCTGGTGGGCAACGCAGAAAATGCCGCGGCGCTGGAGGTGACGTTGACGGGACCTGAATTGGTTTTTGCGGACGACCGGCTGGTCGCGATCGGCGGCGGGCGTTTTGCGGAGCGCGAGTCCTGGCATCCGTTTCATGTGAGCGCGGGCGAACGCGTGGCGCTCGGGCCGCTCGTGGCGGGGTGCCGCGCGATCGTCGCGATCAGCGGTGGAATCGAGGTGCCGGTCGTGTTGGGAAGTCGCAGCACGTGTCTGCGCGCGGGGTTCGGCGGGTGGCAGGGAAGGGTGCTGCACGAAGGCGACGTGCTGCCTTTGGGCAGCGCGTCCGCCGGGAAATTGGAGCCGCACTGGCGGCTCGATCCGCAGGTGTTGCCCGCCTACGGCGAGCACGTGGTGGTGCGCGTCATTCCGGGAGCGCAGGCGGAGGAGTTTTCCGGAGCGTGGCTGGCGAACGAATTCCGGGTGTCGGCGCGGTCGGATCGCATGGGCGTGCGGCTGGACGGCGCGGCGTTGGTGCGCGCGTCGACCGCGGAGCTGGTTTCATCGCCGGTGGCGCCGGGAACGGTGCAGGTGCCGCCGGGAGGACAGCCGATTGTGCTTTTGGCGGATGCGCAGACGATGGGCGGATATCCGCGCGTGGCGCACGTCATCGATGTGGACCTGCCGCTCGTCGCGAACGTGAAGCCGGGCGACACGATTCGTTTTCGCACGGTGACGCTGGAAGAGGGGCACCGACTCTGGCGCGAACGCGAGCAAACGATCGCGTTGATCCGGACCGGGCTGGAGGCGCGTTTTCGGTGACGATGCGGATCGATTTGAACTGCGATCTCGGGGAAGGCGCGCCGCACGATGCGGAGCTGATGCCGCTCATCACGTCGGCGAACATCGCTTGTGGGGGGCACGCCGGTGACGCTACGACGATGCGCCAGACCGTGGCGCTGGCCGAGCGCTGGGGCGTGCAAATCGGCGCACATCCCGGTTTTGCGGATCGTGAGCATTTCGGCCGACGAGAACAGCGGCTGAGCGCCGGTGCGCTGCGAGAGTTGATGCGGACGCAAGTCGACGCGTTGCGGCAGCTCGCGCGCGTGCAGCATGTGAAACCACACGGCGCGCTCTACACTCTGGCGGCGCGGGATCGCGCGACGGCGGACGTCCTGGTGGCGGCGATTCGCGAGATCGACGCGACGTTGATCGTATATGCGCTGGCGGGTGGGGAACTCGCGCGGGCGGCGCGAGGGGCGGGATTGCGCGTGGCGGAGGAGGTTTTTGGCGATCGCACGTATCAGCCGGATGGAGCGCTGACGCCGCGGGGACAAGCGGACGCGATGATCGAGCGCGAAGAGGTCGCGGTTGCGCAGGTCGTGCGAATGATCCGCGCAGGCGCGCTGCGATCGGTCGCCGGCACCGACGTGGCGATTCGCGCCGAGACCGTTTGTCTGCATGGCGACGGGGCGCACGCGGTGGAATTTGCGGTGAGCCTGCGACGGGAACTGGCGCGGACCGGCGTGGCGGTGCGGGCTTTCACGGCATGATTAAATTAATCGGCATTCTGATCGTCGCGGCGGGTTTCGCGGTGCGCGCGAATACCTTGCTCGTGGTCTTGGCGGCGGGCGTGGCGACGGGGCTTTCGGCGGGAATGTCGTTCAACGAGGTGATCGAGCTGTTTGGGAAATTTTTCGTCGAGAATCGTTACATGACGCTGCCGGTCGTGCTGATGTTGCCGGTGATCGGGCTGTTGGAGCGGCACGGCTTGAAGGAGCGAGCCGAGATGTTGATCAAACACGCCGGCGCGGCGACGGCGGGGCGGGTGCTGCTGCTCTACACGGCGATGCGGCAAATTTCGATCAGCCTCGGCGTCAATATCGGTGGCCACGCGGGAGCGGTGCGGCCGCTGGTTGCGCCGATGGCGGAGGCGGCGGCGCGGGCGCGGCACGGCGAGGTGTCGCCGGAAATTTCGGAGCGGATTCGGGCGCACGCGGCGGCGGCGGAGAACATCGGCAATTTTTTCGGCGAAGACATTTTCATCGCGGTGGGCGCGGTGTTGTTGATGAAAGGTTTTTTCGACGCGGAGGGGCTGTCGGTCAGTGTGTGGCACATGGCTTTGTGGGGCATCCCGACGGCGTTGGTGGCGTTCGGCGCGATGGGCTGGCGGGCGCGCGCGCTGGATCGACGGATCGCGAGTGAAGCGCGCACGAGTTCGATGAAGGAGGCGGGAAAGAAATGACGCTGCTCACGTTCGAGACGTTTTATGCGTTGTGCGGCGTGATCCTGCTGTTGGTGGCGGGGCGGATTGTGCGCGATCCGGCGCATCCGCGGCGGTGGAGTTCGGCGGCGTTTTGGGCGGTGCTGGGCGTGACTTTTCTGGCCGGAAAATGGCTCGCGCCGCTGGTGGTGGGTTATCTCGTCTTGGTCCTCGTCGTGCTCGCGGCAACGGGGCGCGTGATGAGCGGGCGCGAGCGCCAGCCGGCGCCGATGGAGCGCGCGGAGGAGGCACGGCGGCTGGGAAATCGCGTGTTCTGGCCGGCCCTCGCGATTCCGGCGACAGCGGTGATCGGCACGCTGACACTGGCGCATGTGCGGTGGGGATCGGTGCAGCTGGCGGACGCGAAACAGGTGACGTTGGTTGCGCTCGGGCTCGGCGCAGTGATCGCCCTCGGCCTGGCGCTGCGGGTGACGCGGGCGCGGTGGGGCGAGCCGGTCGAGGAGGGAAGCCGTTTGCTGCAGACGATCGGGTGGACGTTGATTTTGCCGCAACTGCTCGCGGCGCTGGGAGGGATTTTCTCGCGGTCGGGCGTAGGGGAAGTGGTGGCCGGGCTGGTGGCGAGTGCGCTGCCGACGCAGGTGCCGTTTGTGGCGGTGCTGGCATATTGCGGGGGGATGGCGCTGTTCACGATTTGCATGGGCAACGCGTTTGCGGCGTTTGCCGTCATCACAGGAGGAATCGGTCTGCCGCTCGTCGTCCGGCAACACGGCGGCGATCCGGCGATCATGGCGTCGATTGGAATGTTATCGGGTTATTGCGGCACGTTGCTCACGCCGATGGCGGCGAACTTCAACATCGTGCCGGCGATGCTGCTCGAGTTGCGTGACCGCCACGCGGTGATTCGCGCGCAGGCGCCGATGGCGGTCGTGATTTTCGCGGCGAATGTGGTGTTGATGTGGCTGTGCGTTTATCGATTTTGAGCGCGAAATGAAGCGAGCAATGACGCGGTGCAAAACAAGATCGCACGTAGTGCTCGTGGCGGGCTTCGAGCCATTCGGCGGCGACGCGATGAATCCGTCGGCCGAGATCGCGCGGGCGTTGGACGGGCGTGAAATCGGCGGGTGCGGGGTGCGCGGAGCGGTGCTGCCGTGCGCGTTTGGCGATGCGGTGGCAGAGTTGCGGCGACTGCTGCGGGCGCACCAGCCGGTGCTCGTGATCGGCGTGGGGCAGGCGGGCGGACGCGACGCGATCACACCGGAGCGCGTCGCGATCAACGTCGACGATGCGCGCATTCCGGACAACCGCGGGCGGCAGCCGATCGACCGGCCGGTCGTGGCTGGCGGGCCCGCGGCATATTGGTCGACGCTGCCGATCAAGGCGATCGTGGCGGCGTTACAGGCGCGCGGCGTGCCGGCGGCGGTGTCGCAAACGGCGGGGACGTTTGTGTGCAATCACGCGTTCTACGGATTGATGCATGCGTTGCGCCGGCGAAAAGGGGTGCGCGGCGGATTCGTGCACGTGCCGTGGGCGGACGAGCAAGGCAAACGCGGCCAGCCGGGTTTGCCGCTGGCCACGATGACCGAGGCGATCGCGACGGTCGTGGAGGTCGCGGTGACGACGCGACGCGATCGCCGCACGGGCGGCGGGCAGACACATTGACGCGGCGCG
Organism: Horticoccus luteus; assembly: GCF_019464535.1. Classification (GTDB taxonomy): domain Bacteria; phylum Verrucomicrobiota; class Verrucomicrobiia; order Opitutales; family Opitutaceae; genus Horticoccus; species Horticoccus luteus. Next base: position 1,449,916 of record NZ_CP080507.1, read on the forward strand.
CCGCGCGTGGGCGCGAGATCAGTTGTTAAACCGGAAGAGCGCGACGTCGCCGTCGTCGAAGACGTATTCTTTGCCTTCGAGGCGATACTTGCCGGCTTCGCGCGCGGCAGCGGTCGAGCCGAGGCGTGCGAGGTCGGCGTAGCTGACGACTTCCGCTTTGATGAAGCCTTTTTCGAAGTCGGTGTGGATGACGCCGGCGGCTTGGGGAGCTTTCCAGCCTTTCTTGATCGTCCAAGCGCGGACTTCTTTCTCGCCGGCGGTGAAATACGTTTGCAGGCCGAGGAGGGCGTAGGTGCCGCGGATCAACGAGGAAACGCCGGAATCATCGACGCCGAAATCTTTGAGGAACGCTTTCGCCTCTTCGGGCGCGAGATCGATCAACTCGGCCTCGATCTTGGCACTGATCGGCACGTAAGCGGCGTCGTGATGCGTGCGGACGTAGTCGGCGACTTGCTGCACAAAGGGATTTTGCTCGGCGGTGGCGAGATCGCTTTCGGCGACGTTGCAGGCGAAGAGAACGGGTTTAGCGGTGAGTAATTGGATCAATTTCATCGCGGCCTTCTCGTCGTCGGTGGCAGGCAGCGTGTTGGCGGTTTTGCCGGCGTTGAGGTGGGGCTCGAGCTTCTGCAGGAGAGCGAGTTCCGCCTGCGCCTCTTTGTCGCCCGACTTGGCTTTCTTTTGCGTCTTGTCGATGCGTTTGGCGACGGCGTCGAGATCGGCGAGGACGAGCTCGGTCGTGATCACCTCGATGTCGCGGACCGGGTCGATCGTCCCCATGGTGTGAACGATGTCGGAGTCCTCGAAGCAGCGCACGACCTGCACGATGGCGTCGACCTCGCGGATGTTGGCGAGGAACTGGTTACCCAAACCTTCGCCCTTGCTGGCCCCGGCGACGAGGCCGGCGATATCGACGAACTCGATGGCGGCGGGGATGACGACGTTGGTTTTGGCGATCTTTTGCAGGACGGCGAGGCGTTCATCTGGAACGGTGACGACGCCGACGTTGGGATCGATCGTGCAGAACGGATAATTGGCGGCCTCGGCCTTGCGGGAACGGGTGAGCGCGTTGAAAAGAGTGGACTTGCCCACGTTGGGCAGGCCGACGATGCCAGCTTTGAGCATAAGACGGTCAACACAGCGGGGGAGTCGGGGCTTGACAAGCCATTTGCGGGTCCGTCTTGTCCTCAACTTTTCCAAGTAAGAATAGCTCCGTAAAACACTGTCATGGCTCTCAAAATTCGTCTGACCAAGGTTGGCTCCGTGCACCAGCCGCTTTATCGCGTTGTCGTCGCGGAAGCGCGTTCCCGCCGTGACGGCGCCGCGGTCGAAAACATCGGCACCTACACTCCGAAGACCAACGGTAACCCGATCAATATCAAGCTCGACCGCGTCGATTACTGGCTGAGCAAAGGCGCGCTGCCGACCGACACCGTTCACGCGATGATCAAGAAAGCCCGCCGGACCGAAGCGGCGACGGCGACGCCGGCGAGCGCCTGAGGCGAGACGTTCACCCAGGAAAAACTTTGATCGTGGGCCACCCGGCGCCCGATCTACCCGAAGCCTCGGATGCATTCCGGGGCTTTTCTTTTTAAGAAACGCTTCGTTTCCTGATCTTTTCTGCGCGAGGAATCAGCCGTGCCGCTGCATATTGACGTTCTGACGCTCTTTCCGCGGATGCTCGACGGCATTCTGGCCGAGAGCATTTTAGGGAAGGGTATTGAGGCGGGATTACTGAGCGTAAAAGTGCATGATTTGCGCGCGTGGTCGACGGACAAGCATCGCACGGCGGATGACCGGCCGTTTGGCGGCGGGGCGGGCATGGTGATGAAGCCGGAACCGGTCTTCGCCGCGATGGAGCAGTTGCAGACTCCTGGCTGCCGCCGCATTTATCTCACGCCCGACGGCACGCCGTTGTCGCCGAAAATCGCGGAGGCGCTTTCGCAGGAAACGCATCTCATTTTTCTCAGCGGCCACTACGAAGGCATTGATCAACGCATTCGCGACCACGTGATCGATCAGGAGCTGAGCATCGGGGATTACGTGCTCACCAATGGCACCTTGCCTGCGGCGGTGACGATCGATGCGTTGGCGCGTTTCATCCCCGGAGTGCTGGGCGAGGAAAAGTCGTTGACGCACGAATCCTTCACCAGCAAGTTGCTCGACTTTCCTCAATACACGCGTCCCGCCGAATATCGGGGCATGTCCGTCCCCGAGGTCCTTCTCTCGGGCAACCATGCCGAAATCGAGAAATGGCGGCACGCGCGACAGGTGGAGAAAACCCGTCAGGTCCGACCCGATTTACTCAATAACTCCGAGCCATGAACCCGATCATCACTGAGATCACCTCCGCGCAGGTGAAAAAAGACATTACGCCGTTCAAAACCGGCGACGGCGTGCGCGTGCACACGAAGGTCCGCGAAGGCGACAAAGAACGCGTGCAGGTTTATGCCGGCATCGTTATCGCCCGCAAGGGTCACGGCATTCACGAGACGTTCACCGTCCGCCGCATCAGCTACGGCGAAGGCGTGGAGCGCGTGTTTCCGGTCAACTCGCCGAATATCGACAAGATCGAGGTCGAGCGCGTGTCCGAGCCGATGCGGGCGCGCCTCTACTATCTCCGCCAGCGCAGCGGCAAGGCCGCCGTGGCGGTGAAGAAGCGGGTCAGCCACATGGGCAACACGGCGAGCTAAGCTCCGCCGTTCGGCCCAACTCTTTACCAGCGAGCCGTTGCCGGCTCGCTTTTTTGTGCCCAAGTTCGGACTTCCCGCGCTCGCCGATTCCCGCAACCATCCTATGTTCCTCTCATGACGCTTCAGACTCATCTCCTCGCCAAAGCCGCCAACCAAGCGCGTGGCCTCGCCATCGACGCCGTGCACACCTGCTCCTCCGGGCATCTCGGCCTGCCTCTCGGCTGTGCGGAAATCGGCGCGGTCCTTTACGGCCATGCGTTGGTGCACAATCCGGAGCGCCCCCGCTGGCTGAACCGCGATCGCTTTGTGCTCTCGGCCGGCCACGGCAGCATGTTCCTTTACAGCTGGCTGCACCTCAGCGGCTACGCGGTCTCGCAGGACGAACTGACGAAATTTCGCGCGCTGCACAGCATCACGCCGGGACATCCGGAATTTCGCGACACGCCTGGAGTCGAGGCGACGACTGGTCCGCTCGGACAAGGCATCGGCAACGCCGTCGGCATGGCGGTCGCGGGGCAAATGGCCGCGGCGCGCTTCAACACCGCCGACCACGCGATCTTCGACTACCATGTCGTCTGCCTCGCGGGAGATGGTTGCATGCAGGAAGGCGTGGCGATGGAAGCGATCGAATTCGCCGGCCACCAGAAACTGGACAACCTGATCCTGATTTACGATTCCAACGACGTCACGCTGGACGCGATGGCGGCGAAGACGCAGAGCGAAAATACCGCGGCGCGTTTCAAGGCCATCGAGTGGGATGTGCAGACGGTCGACGGCCACGACATGCCGGCCTTCCTGAAGGCGTTCAACAAGGCGAAGAAGTCCAAGAGCGGCAAGCCCCAGCTCATCATCGCCAAGACGCTCATTGCCCGCGGCATTCCCGAAGTCGCCGGCACGGCCAAAGGCCACGGCGAAGGCGGAGCCAAGTTTGCCGATGCCGCCCGTGCGGGTCTCGGCCTCCCGGCCGACCAGCACTTCTTCGTGAGCGACGATGTGCGGGCGTATTTCGCCGGCCACAAGCAGCGGCTCGTGCGCGCTTGCAACAAGTGGTCCAAGACCTACCGCGCCTGGCGCGAAGCGAACCCGGAAAAGGCGGCGTTGCTCGATTCGGCGTCGCAAGCGCCGAGCGCAGCGACGCTGTTGCAAAAGATCCCGGTCTTCCCCGCAGACGCGAAACTCGCGACGCGGGCGACGGGGCGCGATGTGCTGCAACCCATCGCGGCGGATCTGCCGTTGCTGATCGGCGGCAGCGCCGATCTTTACGGTTCGACGCTCAATTACATCGCGGCGGACAAGGATTTCGACACGACCAATCGCGCGGGCCGGAACATTCGCTTCGGCATTCGTGAGCATGGCATGGCGGCGATCGCCAACGGCATCGCCTACGACGGCCTGTTTCGCCCGAGTATCGCGACGTTTTTGGTTTTTGCGGACTATTCGCGGCCCTCGATGCGGCTCGCGGCGCTCTCGAAGTTGCCGGTGGTTTATATTTACACGCACGATTCGGTCGGCGTCGGGGAAGACGGGCCGACGCATCAGCCGGTGGAGACGATCTCCGCGCTGCGCGTCATCCCGAATTTCGACGTGATCCGTCCCGCTGATCCTGAGGAGACCGCTGGTGCATTTGCCGCGGCCCTCGAGCGCGTGGACGGTCCCACGCTGCTTGCGTTGACGCGCCAGGCGCTGCCGACGTTGAACGAGATTCCGGTGGAAACGCGTCGTGAAGGAGCGCAGAAGGGCGGTTATGTGGCGGTGCGGGAGACGGCACCGCTCACGCACATCCTCTTGGCGAGCGGCAGCGAGCTGCAATACGCGGTTGCCGCTGCGAAGGAACTCGGGGCGGGCGTGCGCGTGGTATCGATGCCATCGTTCGAACGCTTTGACCGCCAGTCGGTGGAATATCGCGAATCGGTTTTGCCGCGCGATTGCCGCCGTCGGGTGTCCATCGAGGCGGGCGTGACCGATCTTTGGGCCCGGTATGTTGGGCTCGACGGCAAGTCCGTGGGCATCGACCGGTTCGGCCTGAGTGCGCCGGGCCCGGTGGTATTCAAGGAACTGGGTATCACGACCGACGCGGTGGTGGCAGCGGCCCGTTCGTTGAGCTGACCGCCGCTGGGGCGCCGATAATCATTCGCGCGCGGAAACGGAAATTTCCGCGCGCGCTTTTCAGGCCGGGCGCTTGCCCGTGAGCGTGAGCTTCGCGCCGGACGCGTGAATCGCTTTCACAACGGCGGGCGTGGGTCGGACGTCGGTCACGATCGTGAACCGCGGATCGAAGGGTGTCGTGAGACTGAGCGCTTTCCGGCCGAATTTCGAATTGTCCAACGCGAAGATGGTGCGTTCGGCAGCGGCGATCATTTTGCGCTGCGCGGCCACAATGAGGGTATTGTGATTCCAGATGCCGCTTTCGGTGATGCCCGCACCGCCAAGGATCGCGAGATCCGCGTGAGTTTGCTCGAACGACTGCTCGCACATCGGCCCGACCAAGACGCCGAGCCGGCTGTAGATGCTGCCACCGGTCACGATCGTCTCCACGCTACCGATCTCGCCGAAAAATCCCGCGACGGGCAGGGAATTGGTGATGACTTGCAGGCGTTTGTCGGCGAGCAGGCGCGCCACCGCGAAGGTCGTGCTGCCGCCATCGAGGATGACCGTCATGCCCGGCTGAACTTGAGCAGCGATGAGGCTGGCAATGGCAAATTTCTCTTCCGGGTGGCGCTGGTTACGCGCGATGAAATCATATTCTTGGGCCACCGCGTCGGCCTCCACGAGGGAGGCGCCGCCGTGGTGACGGCGCACGATGCCGCAGGTCTCCAGATGATCGAGCGCACGGCGGACCGTGGAGAGCGAGCCGGCGAATTTTTCCGCGAGCGTGCGGAGGTCGGCGTATTGATGCTCCCGGATGAAGCGTTCGATCAGGTCGATCCGCTGCTTGTGCGTCATGAGATTGGTGTAGCGAGACGCAGGAAAAGGTCGAGGTAAGCGTCGACCTGCCGGGTGACGTCGAACGTTTCGCGGGCAAACGCCCGGGCGCGGGCGGCGCGCAGCGGATCAGCTTCGGCAAAACGCAGCACTGCGGCGCGGAAGCCGTGGCGATCGCCCGGACGCAGCACCACGCCGGTTTCGCCAGGAATGAAGCACTCGCGGATACCCTGCGCGGCGCAGGCCACCGCCGGCAGGCCGTGCGCCTGGGCTTCGATGAGAAAGTTGGACAAAGATTCGCTGGTCGAGGCATGCACCGCGATGTCGCCGCCCGCATACAGGGCGGACGGGTCTTTCTGCCAGCCGAGGAATTTCACGCGCGCCGTGAGTCCGCGGGCCTCCGCGAGTTGTTCGCAGGCGGCGCGAGCCGGGCCGTCGCCAGCGAGCCAGAGTTGCCAGTCGAGTTCTGCCGGAAGACCGGCGGCGATTTCGATGAGCTCGCGCTGATTTTTTTCGGGTCGAAACATCGCGACGTTGAGCAGCACCGTCGTCGAGTCGCGCGCGCCGTGGACCGCGCGCACCGTGCCACGTGGTGAAGACGGAAGGGACTGCGGAGTATTCGCCGGAAAGACCAGAGAGTTGTAGATGACGGAGGAGCGAGCGGGAGCGAGGCGCTGCTCGACGAGGGCGTGATCGCGCGCCTCGCGGCTGTTGGCGACGACGTGCCGCACGCGGGGCAACGACCGCCGGAAAAGCCACGGCAGCGGTTTGCCGGTGCGCAGCGTGCCAACGATCGCGCAAGAGGGCAGGCGGCGTTGAAGGTGGCCGCTATAGCAATTGGCCATCCGTCCCATGCACAGAATCACCGCGGGGGCGAAGCGTCGGGCGCGCGACACGAGGCCCGGCGCAAACCAGTCGAGGTGCAGGTCGACCGGTTGCAGCGTGAGCCGGCTGACGGCGTTGCTGACCGTCGGGGCAAGGGGGCCGCCGGGACGAAAGGTGAGGAGGCCAACGGTGTGTCCGGCGTGAGCGAATTCGTTCGCGAGCAGGATCGATTGGCGCTCGGTGCCACCGCTGCGCAGATAGTCCTGCACGAGGAGGATTTTCATTGCGGGAGGGTCGGACAGGCGGAAAGTGGCAAGTCGGTTATTTTCATCCAAGCGTCATGCAACTTCTTCTTCGCTGGCTCGTATTGGCAATTGGCGTCGTGCTCGCGGCGAAGCTGGTGCCGGGTATTCACTATACCGATGGCGTGACGCTGATCGTGGTCGTGGTGCTGCTGAGTTTTTTCAACGCGATCCTGAAGCCGCTGCTGGTGTTGTTTACGTTGCCGTTCATCGTGATGACGTTGGGTCTGGGCATGATTTTGATCAATGCCTTGTTGTTTCTCTTCGTGGGGACGCTGGTGAGCGGGTTTTATGTGGAGGGCTTCTGGTCGGCGGTGGGCGGCTCGCTGATCGTGAGTTTTACGAATTTCATCTTAAGCCGTGTCTTGCGGGCGAGCCCGCGGCGGCCGGGACCACCGGCGCCTCCGCCGCCGGCGCGGCGCAAGGATGATGGCGGCGACGTGATCGATATCTGAGCGGGCGCGGGGCCAGGCGGCCCGCGAGTTTGAATTTGACGGTGCTGGAAGGCGCCGCGACGGTGGACGCAACTCACACCATGGCTGAATCTACGGAATACGATCTCGTTGTTATTGGTGGCGGTCCGGCGGGTTACGCGGGCGCCATCCGGGCCGGGCAGCTCGGCAAGCGCGTCGCGTGCGTGGAAATGGAGCGCGCGGGCGGCACCTGTTTAAACTGGGGCTGCATTCCGACGAAGGCGTTGCTCAAAAGCGCGGAGCTTTTTCAGAAGATCAAGAAGGCGGATACCTTTGGCCTCAGTGTGAAGGAGGCGGGCTTTGATTTCGCCAAGGTGATGGAGCGTTCGCGGGGCGTCGCGGGGCAGATGGCGAAGGGAGTCGAATTTCTCTTTCGTAAGAACAAGGTCGACTACTTCGTGGGGCGCGCGCAGGTCGCGGTGGCCGGGATGGTCGAAATCACCGAGGGCGAGCACAAAGGAAAGTTTCTCAAAACGAAAAACATCCTCATCGCGACGGGCTGCAAAATGCGGCGGATTCCGGATCTCGCGGTGGATGGGGTGCGGGTGATGACCTCACGCGAGGCGCTGGCGGCGAAGACGCTGCCCAAGTCGATCATCGTGGTGGGCGCCGGGGCGATCGGAGTGGAATTCGCCTATTTCTATAACGCGTTTGGCTCGAAAGTGACGTTGGTGGAAATGCTGCCGCAAATCCTGCCGGTCGAAGACGAGGAGGTGGCGAAGACGCTGCACCGCGCGTTCGAGAAGCAAGGCATCGCGGTCCACACCGGCACGAAGTGTGAAAACTTCCGCGTCGGGAAAGATGCGGTGAAGGTCAACTTGGTGAAGGACGGCAAGACCGAGGAGATCGAGGCGGAAGTGGTGCTGTCGGCGATCGGCGTGGTGCCGAATCTGGAGAGCGTGCTTTCGGCGAAAGTGAAGCTGGAGCTCGAGCGCAACTACGTGAAAGTCGACGACAGTTACCAGACCAGCGTGAAGGGCATTTACGCCGCGGGGGACATCATCGGACCTCCCTGGCTCGCCCACGTGGCCACCTATGAAGCGGTGAATGCGGTGAACGGATTGTTTGGCCATGGGCCCGCGAAGCGCGTGAAAAGTTTCCCGGGGTGCACGTATTGTCAGCCGCAGGTGGCCAGCACCGGGTTGACGGAGAAGGCGGCGAAGGAAAAGGGCCTCGACTACAAGGTGGGCAAATTCCCTTTCACGGCGTCTGGCAAAGCGGTGGCGTCGGCGGAAGCGGAGGGATTTGTCAAAGTGATCACCGACGCGAAATCAGGCGAAATCTACGGCGCGCATATCATCGGTTCCGAAGCGACGGAGTTGATCGCGGAATACGGATTGGCGATTCACCTGGAGGCGACGGCCGAGGAAATCCACCAGACGATTCACGCCCATCCGACGTTAAGCGAAGCAGTGATGGAGGCGGCGGCGGCGACGCTGGGCGAAGCGATTCATATCTGAAGCGCAGAGACTCGGGTCGCGGCAGGGTTTCCACTCGACACCGCGGACGCGGCGCGCATCAATTCGGCCGTTTTTGCGAGCGTAGCACAATGGATAGTGTAGTGGCCTCCGAAGCCATTGATCCGGGTTCGACTCCCGGCGCTCGCACCAAATCGCGCCTCGGCCCAAGCGTTTTTCGCTACGCGCGGCGAGACTCGGGTGCGGCGGAAGCGACTTCGAATGGCCGCGGCGGCAGACCTAGGCCCAAGCCGGGGGATTCTGGAGCTGCGGTTTCAGGACTCCGATGCACGGGAGGTTGCGGTAGCGTTCGGCGAAATCGAGACCGTAACCGATCACGAACTTATCGGGAATCTTGAACCCCACCAGATCGGCTTCGATCGGCACTTCGCGACGCCCTTGTTTGTCCAGCAGCACGCAGGTGCGCAGGCTCGCGGGGTTGAGCTTGCGGACGAGATTGGTGACGAGGAGGAGCGTCTTGCCGGTGTCGAGGATGTCGTCAATCAGCAGCACGTGGCGGTTGGCGATGTCGAGGGTGAGGCTGGCGACGACCTGGGGCACGCCGGTGGATTTCGTTTTGGTGCCGTAACTCGAAATGCGCACACAGTCGAGGCGCACGGGGTTGTCGATTTCGCGCATCAAATCAGCGGTGAACATGACCGCGCCGTTGATGATGGAAATGATCGTGAATTCGCCCGCGCCGTAGATTTCTTTGAGCTCGCGACCGAGACCGCGCACGCGCCGTTTGAGCTGCATTTCCGTGAAGAGCACGGATTCCAGATCGGGGTGGACGGGAGGAGTTTTGCGGGCGGACATGGCGTGGGCGCAGCTAGGCAAACCCGGCGGAGCGTGGCAACTCGATCCGGGCGGCGCGCCCGGGTTTATTCCTTTGACTTGCCCAGAGGCGAAATCTTGCTTCGGCGACTGTTCACGCCCGCGGCATGATTTCCATACGCATCGAAAACTTGACCAAGCGATTTGGGGCGGTGACCGCGCTGCACCACCTGAGCCTGACGATCGAACCCGGAGAGCTTTTTTTTCTGCTCGGTCCCAGTGGATGCGGAAAGACAACGCTGTTGCGGAGCATGGCGGGGTTTTACATTCCTGAAGAGGGGCGGATACTTTTTGGCGAAGAGGACGTGACGCGGCTCGCACCCCACAAGCGGAACACGGGCATGATGTTTCAAAGCTACGCGTTGTGGCCGCACATGACGGTGGCGCAGAACGTGGCGTTTGGGCTCGAGGAGCGAAAAGTGAGCAAGGAAGAGACCAAGCGCCGGGTGGCCGATGCACTGGAGTCGGTGCACATGAGTGAATACGCGGAGCGGCGTCCGAACCAGCTTTCCGGCGGGCAGCAACAGCGCGTGGCGCTCGCGCGGGCGTTGGTGATTCGACCGCGTTGCCTCTTGCTGGATGAGCCGCTTTCGAATCTCGACGCGAAACTGCGCCTCGACATGCGCATGGAAATCCGCCGCGTGTGCAAAGAGTTCAAGTTGACGACCGTCTATGTGACGCACGACCAAAAGGAGGCGCTGTCGATTTCCGATCGCATGGCGATTTTGGAAAACGGGCACATTTTGCAGGTCGGGACGCCGCGGGAGATTTATCGCCGGCCAGCGCGCAAGACGGTGGCGAATTTCATTGGAGAAACGGATTTTATTGCGGGCCGGATCATGGGAGCGATTGGTGGCCGGGCGACGGTGGAGACGGCGATCGGGCGGTTCGAAGGCGTGCTGGGCGATCCGGCGAGCGATCCCGGCGTGGGCGCGCCGGTGACGTTGTCGATCCGGCCCGAGTGCTGGACGTTGCAGCGCGAACCCGCGGCCAGAAACAACCTGCGCGGACGCATCGGCGAGGCGGTTTACCTGGGCGAGGTGGCGCAATACGAGTTTCTCGTGGGCGCGACGCGGTTGAAAATTTTTGAACTTAACCCACGCCATTTGGGGCGGGCGGCACAGGGCGAATTCTTCGCCTCGGTCGAGCCCGAGGACGTGGTGGTGCTGGTCGATTGACCGTGGGTGCGCACGGCTGTCCTTTTCGGGCGCGATGAAGCGGATCCTCATCCTCGTGACGCTGGCGCTGACCGTGGCGGTGCCTTTTCTTCTGCGGCCAAAGCAAACGGCTTCGATGTCCGCGGATGACACGTTGGTGATCATCACGCCGCACAACGAGGCGATCCGGCACGAATTTGCACGGGGCTTTCGCGAATGGTATCAGAAGCGGACGGGCCGGACGGTGTTCATCGACTGGCGCGTCATCGGTGGGACGAGCGAGATCGCGCGTTTTCTGGAAGGCGAATACGTTGCGTCGTTCCAAAATCTTTGGACCGGAAAAATGGGGAAGCCGTGGAGCACGGAAATTCAAGCAGGGTTTCAGAGTCATCGGCTCGGCCCGGATACGCCGGCGATCGTGCGCGAAGCGCGGGCAACGTTTCTCACCTCCGAGGCGAGTTGCGGCATCGATGTGTTTTTTGGGGGCGGCACGTATGATTTCGTCAAGCAGGCGCAGGCCGGGCGATTCGTGGCGTCGGGGGTTTTAAAGCATCATCCGGAGTGGTTCACCGACGACGTGATTCCGCGGGAGTATGCCGGCGAGGAATACTGGGATAAAGACGGGCTCTGGCTGGGCACGGTGCTCAGTTCCTACGGCATGATCTATAACCGGGATGCGTTGAAGCGACTGGGGTTCACGACGCCGCCGGCGCAGTGGACCGGAGCGGCGGATCCGCGTTTCTTTGGCGAGGTGGCGCTGGCGGATCCAACGAAGAGCGGATCGATCGCGAAGGCGTTCGAGAACATCATCCAGCAGCAGATGCAGCGGCGGTTGCGCCAACTGGAACGCAGCGAGCCGGCCGGCGACACCAAGACGCGCGAAGCGCAGGCGGTGCGAGAAGGTTGGGAGGCCGGCATGAGACTGCTGCAGCTCATCGGGGCGAATTCGCGCTATTTCACCGACACGTCGCAGAAGCCGCCGATCGATGTGGCGATGGGCAACTGTGCGATTGGGTTGTGCATCGATTTCTACGGTCGGCAGCAAGCGGAAGCGGTGGAGCGGCGCGGTGCCTCGGATCGCGTGGGTTTTGTCGCGCCTGTCGGCGGCACGGTGAGCTCAGTGGATCCGATCGCGTTGCTGCGCGGGGCGAAACACCGCGCGGTCGCCGAGGCGTTTATTGAATTTGTGATGTCGATGGACGGACAGAAACTTTGGAATTTCAAACCGGGCACGCCGGGTGGGCCGGAGCGGTTCGCGTTGCGCCGGCTGCCGGTGCGCAAGGATTTTTACCAGCACGAGGACTGGCTGCAGTGGCGCAGCGATCCCGAGGCCTCGCCATTCGATGCCACCGACCAGCTCATTTACCGGCCCGCGTGGACCGGGGGGCTATTTCGCGAGATGGCGTTTATTGTGCGCGTGATGTGTCAGGACACGCATGGCGAACTCGCGGATGCGTGGCGTGCGATCATCGCGGCGCCAGAGCCGCGGAAAGCGCAGGCGTTGGCGGTGCTGCAGGACATGAGCGCGGTGACCTATGCGCAGGCGAATGGCGCGATCAAGCAGGCGCTCTCGGCGAAGGACAAGGTCGAGGAAGTGCGCGAGGCCAACGAACTCGGCGACGCGTTTCGCAAAAACTACGCGCGGGCGAAAGCGATCGCGCAAGGACGCTGACGCGCCGCGCGCCTACAGGCGCGCAATCGCGTCGGCGAACGCGGCTTTGTCCGGCGCGGCGAAAAAGGCGGTGCCGGCGACAAAGGTATCGGCGCCATGCGCCCGGCACTCGGGGGCGGTCGTGAGGTCGATGCCGCCGTCGACCTCGAGGCGCCAGCGAAAGCCGCGCGCGGCGCGCCAGTCGGCGAGCGTGCGCATTTTGGCGAGGGTATCGCGACGGAAAGACTGTCCGCCGAAGCCGGGCTGCACGGTCATGACCAACACCAAGTCGACATGCGGCAGGAGGTGTTCCACGGCGGTGGCCGGCGTATCGGGATTGAGCACGATGCCGCATTGGCAGCCGAGCGCCCGAATCCGGGCGAGGGTTGCCTGATGATCGTAGGCGGGCTCAATGTGGATGCTGATCGAGCTGGCACCGGCAGTGGCAAACGCCTCCACGTAACGGTGCGGCTCATCGAGCATCAGATGCGTGTCGAAAAATTGAGTGGCGCCTGCCGCACGCAGCGCGGCGACCGTGCCGGGGCCAAATGTGAGGTTGGGCACGAAGTGAGCATCCATGATATCAACATGGAGCCATCGCAGGCCCAAGTTCGCCGGGATGCGTGCGCTGGCGGCGAGGTGAGCGTGATCGCCAGCGAGAAGTGAAGGGGAGAGCAGCGGGGGATGCATCGGCGAAACAGTTACCAGACGTCGAGTACGGCGTGCGCGACCTTACCGGAGATCAGTTCCGCCAAGATCGGGAGCATCTGGTATTCGGATTGTTCCAGGCCGCTATCGGTGAAGACATCGCGCTGCGCCTGAATCGGGCGTTTCTCGAAGAGGAGTTTGCCGGTGTGGTTGTCGCGCAAGGTGGCGACGACACTGAGCGTGACGGTAAACGAGCGGGCTAGGCCGGTGTCGCCGGTCCGCACTGTGGCGACTTCACGTTGGTAGTTGACGATCGTGACCGTGAGGGTGACGTCCGCATCCGCGGCGGCATTGGCGAGCGAGACCCGGCCGTCGTTGGCGAGGGCGGTGCGAATCTGGGTGGTCAGAATGGCCTGCGACTGGGGGATGAGGGCCTTTGTCTGCACCGGCGCGACGTAAATGGTGTTCCAAGCCAGATGGCCGGAGGTGCCGAGCTGATAGTGCGAGCAGCCGGAGAAGCTTGTGAGGCCGATCAGGCCCAAGAGCGAACACGAGGCAAGGGAGACGAAGAACCTGAGGCAGAAGGAAGCTCGCATGCGTGACCTCAATGGACGTCGCGCCGGCCCGAGTGACAAACCAAAATACCGCGGCGGGGGGACGGTATCAGAATAACCAGAAACGTTTCTTCTTGTGCGATTCGCCGGGGACGGGTTTGCCGGCGGCCTTGGCTTCAACCTGCGTAAGGCGAACCTTCGCGCGGCGGGCGACATCGGAATCCGGGAAAGCGGTGATGGCTTCGTTGTAGAAGACGCGAGCGGCCGTGTAGTTGTCGCGTTTGTAGAAGTAGAAATCACCCATCTTCATCTTACTTTCCGCGAGCATCGTCTTCATCCGGTTGAGGCCAGCTTCGGATTCAGGCACGTCGGCATCGCTGGGGAAGAGGATAAGAAAGTCCTCGAAATAGGTGATGGATTCCTTGGTGGAGCCTTGGTCGTATTCCGGGCCCTGCACCAAACTGGCGTGTTCTTTCGCGATGTTCAGGTAGGCGTCGGGTGCGAGGAGACTCTGGGGATAGTTGTTGATCAGGCGGTCGAGGGCGTCGATCGCCTCTTCGATGTTGCCCAATCTTTGATGGGCGCGGGCGATGCTCATCAACGCGAGAGGCGCGTAATCGCTGTAAGGAGCGTCGACGAGGAGGATTTCGAAATACTCGATGCCTTTGGAGCGGGCGGTGAAGCCAGGGATAATGCCCCAATAGTGATTGCGGGCGCCGTCGAGGAGGCGGGCGGCGATGCGGTATTGTTCGCCGATGATTTCGTTGAAGCGCCGGGTGTTGGGGTAGCGACTGATGAGGGATTGGAACGCCTCAAAGGCCTTGAAGTATTCCTTGCGGCCGAGGCGGAGGTGCGCGGCGCGAAAGAGGGCTTCCGGCGCGTAAATGGAGTTGGGATATTTCTTGGCGACCTTGCTGTAGGAACCGATCGCGGATCCCGCGCTGCCGCGGTCCTCGGCGCGGCGGGCGTTGTTCATCAACTCAAGGGCATTGCGCGCTTCGGGGCCGGCAAGCCCGGACAAGGAGCCGCCTTCGAGGCTCCAACCAGTCTGCGGATTCCAGACGATCTCCGCGCTGACTCGCGCCGGGACGCCGACCAGAAGAACCGCAAGAAGCGCGGGAAGAATGCGGCGGAGCGCGAGGGCAAACGTCATGTGCGAATAAAGAGTCACCAGCGAATCAGCGCTGCCCCATAGGTCAAGCCCGCCCCAAATGCGACGAGGAGGATGAGGTCGCCGGACTTGATCCGGCCGGCGCGACGGGCTTCGTCGAGGGCGATGGGAATCGAAGCGGAAGAGGTGTTACCGTAGCGGTCGACGTTCACGTAAAAGCGCTCGATGGGCAGTTCGAGGTATTGGGCGATGGCGTCGATGATGCGCAGGTTGGCCTGATGAGGAATCACGCAGGCGATGTGATCAGCGTGGATTTTGTGTTGTTCCAGTATTTCCCGGGAGGCGCGTTCCATCGCGAAGACGGCGCGCTTGAAAACTTCCTTTCCTTTCATGCGCAGGAAGTGCTCGCGATTGGCGATGGATTCCGCGGTCGCGGGGTGGGAACTGCCGCCTTTGGGAATGTTAAGGAGATCCACGCCATCGCCGTAGGCGCCGAGGCGGGTGCCGATCAAACCGATGCCGGGCGTGTCGGACAAGCCGATCACGGCCGCGCCTGCGCCATCGCCGAAGAGGACGCAGGTACTGCGGTCGGTCCAATCGACAACGGAGGAGAGTTTTTCGACGCCGATGATGAGTGCCTTGTGGTAACGCCCGGAGGTGAGCATGGCGCACCCCGTGTCGAGGGCATAGACGAAGCCGGAGCAGGCGGCGTTGAGGTCGAAGCAGGCGGTGGTGGTGCGCAGGCCGAGCTTATGCTGGATGATGCAGGAGGCCGCGGGCAGCGCCATGTCGGCGGTGACGGTGGCGACAATCAGCAGGTCGATCTCGTCGGCTGAAACCTGGGCGTCGGCGAGCGCCGCGCGGGCGGCGTGAACGGCCATGTCGGAGGTGTGTTCGCCCGGGGCGGCGATGCGGCGTTCGCGGATGCCACTGCGCGTGGTGATCCACTCATCGGAGGTGTCGACCATCTTGGACAGCTCGGCATTCGTGAGGACGCGGGACGGGGCGTAAGAACCGGTTCCCAGGATGACGGTGGAGGGTTGAGCCATGAAGAGGAGCGCCCCGAACCGGGCGCGAAGGACGAATCAGGCGGCTGGTTGCTCCAGCCGGGCGTTGGCGCGCGTGATGTCAGCCTCGATGAGGTGATTCATGTCCGCCTTGATGACTTCACCGGCGGCGCGAATGGCGCTTTTGAGGGCGTAGCGGTTGCTGGAGCCGTGAGCCTTGAGGATCGTGCCGCGGAGGCCGAGGAGGGGGGCGCCGCCGTAGCGTTCGGGGTTGATGCGTTCCTTGAACGAGTTGAACGCGCCTTTGGAGAGGAGAGCGCCGGCTTTGCGGAGAGGGTTGGCGCTGAGTTCTTCCTTCAGCATCGATTTGAAGAAATTCACGAGCGACTCCCAGCTCTTGAGCATGATGTTGCCGACGAAGCCGTCGCAGACGACGACGTCGACATGGTCGGTGAACACTTGGAACCCTTCAATCGGACCGGCGTAATTGATGATATCGTCGACGCGGCGCAGCAGCTCGTTGGTCTCGGTGATGAGGGCGTTGCCTTTACCTTCCTCGGTGCCGATCGTCATGAGCCCGACGCGGGGCCGGGCGATGCCGAGCATGACGCGGCAATAGTGGCTGCCGAGAATGGCGTTGTGCACCAGATGCTCGGGACGCGCCTCGGGATTGGCGCCGGCGTCGATGAGGATAAAGTGGCCGTTTTCGCGCGGGATCACGGCGGCGAGGGCAGGGCGGGCGATGCCCTCCATCGGACGCAGTTTCAACGTGCCGCCGGCCATGAGTGCGCCGGTGTTGCCGCAACTCACGATGGCGCAGGCTTCGCCGTTCTTAACCAGCTCGATGGCGCGCACCATCGACGAGTCTTTCTTGCGCTTGATGCCCGCGAGGGGCTTGTCGTCCATCGCGATGACTTCCGACGCGTGGAAAACGGACGCGCGCGGCGAATTTGCGAGCTGGGCGCTGGCGAGCAGCGGTGTGAGCACCGCGGTGTCGCCAACCAGCGTAATGGGATTGAGATCCGGGAACTCGGCGAGGGCGAGTTGGACGGCTGCAACGACTTCGGCCGGACCCAAGTCGCCGCCCATGGCGTCGACGGCAATTCGTCCGGAGACGCCGGAAGAGGTAACCATCGCAGGGATGGATGCGCCGCGGGGGCGCTTAGACCTCCACGTCGAGCACTTGCCGGCCGCGATACATGCCGGTCTTGGGATTCACGCGATGCGGGCGCATCAAACCGCCGTCGGTATCTTTAGCGAATTCTGGGGCCTTAAAGGCGTTGGCGGCGCGACGGTTGGCGCTGCGGCGCTTGGACTGCTTGCGTTTCGGATTGGCCATGAGGAGTGCGAGTTAAAGGATTGAGGCGCCGCCGGGAAGGAGGCGAATGTTGAGAGTGAAAGGGGAAGGAGTAAAAGGTCGCGTTCCGGGGCGTCAAGCGCGGAACCAAGCGGGCTTTCAACGGAGCGAAAACCACGCCAGGACCAAGGCCAGGGCGATGCGATAATAGGCAAAAACAGCGAGGCCGTGGCGGGAGAGAAAAGAGACGAGGAACTTCACCGCGATCGCCGCGGCGACGGCGGCGACGGCGATGCCGAGGAGGACGTGGGACCAGCCGAAAACTTGAATCATCGCGGCTCCGGATTTGGCGCCTTTCACGAACGCGGCGCCGGTGAGCACGGGCAGGCCGACGAGAAAACTGAACTCCGCGGCGCGAGCGGGACTGAGACCGGCCAGATAGCCGCCGACGATCGTCACCATCGAGCGGCTCGTGCCGGGCCACAGTGCGAGGCATTGCATGAAACCGATGCCGGTTGCCTGACGCGGCGTCAAATCGACGGGTTCGCGCTCCGGATGCGCGGGCTGGCGGCGCCGCCAAGCCTCGATCACGAGCATCAGGATGGCGCCGGCGATTTGGGCGGCGATGACGGCGCCGACGGAGAAGAGATGGACGTCGATCCAATGGTTGAGCGCCAGGCCGATGATGGCGACGGGGACGAACGCGCAGACGAGATTGCGAAAAAGGCGCAGGCCCGCCGGATCGCGGCCGAGCAATCCGCTGAAGACCGAAAGGATGGGGCGCCAATAGAGCAGGACGACCGCGATAATCGCGCCGGCTTGGATGACGACCGTGTAGGTGTCGGCGGCGAGTTTGAGCGTGAGCGGCACGCCCGCGGGATCCTTGACGGAAGGTTTCTTGTGCCAGAGCGGCTGGCCGGCCGCATCGCGCAACGGGTGTTCTGAATCGAGATGGAGAGCGTGGGTGGCAATAATGAGATGGCCGGTCGAGGAGATCGGGAGGAATTCGGTGACGCCCTCGATCACGCCGAGAATGACGGCATCGCCCGCGCTGAGTTCGGCCGCAGCGGCGGAGGCCGGGACGGCGGGACCGCGTTGAGCAGAAGTGGCCGGGGCGGGAGTGGCCGCGCGGGCGGCAGCGATGACGCTGAGAAAAAAGAGAGCGAAGAGGAAACGGCGCACGGTCGTGTGGGTTTCAGCTTTGGCCATGAGGCGCAATTTTATTTGCGCCAGTGCAAACGCTTCGGCTCCTTCACCCGCTACGCCCATGGAACTCGCCGCGCTCACCGCCCGCCTGCATCAGCGAATCGATTTGGAGGACCAAGAGATCGAGGCGGCGGCCAATGCGCTGGCGTCGGCGGACGTGGGGGACGAACCGAAGGCGGAATTCCTGACGGCGCTGGCGCACAAGGGCGAGACGCCGGGCGAAGTGGCGGCATTCGCGCGCGCCTTTCGCGATCGGGCGATCGACCCGCAGGTCAGCGAATGGGCCGTCCGCGGCATCGATGTCGTGGGCACCGGCGGCGACCGCACGGGCACGTTTAATATTTCGACGGCGACGTTGTTTGTCGTGGCGGCGGCGGGGGTGCCCGTGCTGAAGCATGGGAATCGTTCGATCACCTCGAAGTGCGGCAGCGCGGATTTTCTGGAGGCGCTGGGGGTGAAAATCGATGCGCCGGCCGCGGTGCAACGGCGCGCCTTGGCGGAGTTGGGGCTGTGTTTCTTTTTCGCGCCCGCGTATCATCCGGCGTTCAAGCAGGTGGCCGGCGTGCGGCGGACGTTGGCGACGCGGGGGCAGCGCACGATTTTCAATCTTCTCGGGCCGCTGATCAACCCGGCGCGGCCGGCGCACCAGTTGCTCGGCGTATTTGCCGCGTCGTGGGTGCAACCTTTGGCGGGCGCGCTCGAGCGCATCGGGCTGGCCGCGGCCGCGGTGGTGCATGGTGAAATCGAGCCGGGTCGCGGGGTCGACGAGTTGACGTCGGTGACGGTCAACCATGTGGCGGGCAGTGGCCGGTTGCGGGGCTGGGGTGGGCGGTGGGAGCGGGGAAAATTCGGGCTGGCCGCGGGCACGTGGGACCATCTGCTCGGAGGCGACGTGCAGGATAATCTGGCGATTTTCCGGGCGTTGCTCGCGGGGCGCGGGCCGGCGAGCCTCGAAGACACGATTGTGCTGAACGCCGCGGTGGCGTTGTTTGTCGCGCAGCGCGTGTCATCGGTGGAAGCGGGCGTGGAGCTCGCGCGGAGCCTTTTGCTGGGGGGCGCGGTGGAGGCGAAGCTGGCGGCGACACGGGAGTTTTATCTTTCATGAAACGGCAATTTTTTGGGACCGATGGGGTGCGGGGGCCGTATGGCGGTCCAGTCGTCAACGAAGTGTTTGCCTGGCGATTGGGATTTGCCGCCGCGCAATGGGCGGGGCGGAGCGGCGAGGCGCTGCTGGGGCGCGACACACGGGCGTCGGGCGAAAAGTTGTTGCGCGCGGTCGCGGCGGGCCTGCGCGCGGGCGGCATGACGCCCGCGGATCTCGGCGTTGCGCCCACACCGGCGGTGGCGCGGGCGGTGCGTATGCGGCGAGCGCCGTTGGGCGTCGTCATCACGGCTTCGCACAATCCGGCGGAGGACAATGGCATCAAGTTCTTCGGTCCGGGCGGCGTAAAGTTGACGGACGCGGACGAAGTGGCGATCGAGCAACAACTGCCGGCGGAAGCCGGGGAAGCGTTGACGGTGGATTGTGCGCCGATCGACGCGGTGAAGGGCTATGTGGCGGCGGCGACCGATTTGCTGCCGCGAGGTTCGCTGGCCGGATGGTCGATCGTGCTCGATACGGCCAACGGCGCAACGTGTGGCACAAGCGCGGCGGTGTTGCGGGCGCTCGGGGCCAAAGTGACGGCGATCGGCGGTGAGCCCGATGGGCACAACATCAACGCGCAGGTGGGCAGTGAACATCCGGAGCAGCTGGCGGCCCGCGTGACCGAGACGGGGGCGCGCATCGGCATCGCGCACGATGGGGATGGCGATCGTTGCGTGCTGTGCGATGAGCGGGGCCAGATTTTGGACGGCGATGAAATCCTGGCGATCCTCGCGACCGACATGCTTGCGTGCCGCGGCCTCGCCGCGCGCACTCTCGTGGTGACGGTGCAGAGCAATCTTGGCGTGGATGCGGCGATCATGGCGGCGGGCGGCCGCGCGGTGCGCACGCCGGTCGGTGATCGCTATGTGATCGAGCGCATGCGCGCGGAAGGTTCCAACCTCGGCGGCGAATCGAGCGGGCACATCATTTGCTCCGACACGTCGCCGACGGGCGATGGCTTGGTGGCGGCATTGAAAATCGTCGAAGTGATGATCGCGACGGGGCGGCGATTGTCGGATTTGCGCCGGGTGTTGCGGAAGTTTCCGCAGCGGACGGCGGCGTTGCGCGTGCAGGAAAAGAAACCTTTGGAGACTTTGCCTGCGCTGTCGCAGGCGATCGCCACGTTGGAAAAGCAACTGGGCGAACGCGGGCGTTTGCTCGTGCGCTATTCCGGCACGGAGGCGAAATTGCGTTTGCTCGTGGAAGGTCCGGATGAAGCGACGGTGCGCGCGGGGTTGGCGGCGCTGGAAGCGGGCGCGCGCGCGGACCTCGTCGTGCTCTAGCGTTGACCGGCGCCGGTGGGGCGATTTGCCTGCGAGGCCATGCCCGATACGCCCGTTTCTGCGCTCGATGCGCGGCAGCAAAAGCTCGCGGATAATGCCCGCGTCGCCCTCGAGCGCGGTAATCTCGACTACGTGCTGGAGATGACCGGGCAGATCTTGAAGACGGCGCCCGGGTGCGTGGCGGTGCGGCGGTTGCAGCGCGCCGCGCAACTGAAGCAGGCGCCGGGGCGCGGCGGAATGTTTTCGCGGGCGTTCGGGCGCGTGACGGTGGCGCCATTTCTTTTCGGCGCGAGCGGCAAGGATCCAGCGCAGGCGTTTGCCGCGGCGGAGAAGGCGCTGGCGGGCGATCCGGGCAATGTGGGCGCGTTGAAACAACTCGCGGCGGCGGCGGAAGCGCTGGGCTGGCCGGAAACCGTGGTGTTCGCACTCGAAGCGGTGCGGGAGATCACGCCGGGAGATGCGGCGAATCTCATCGCGCTCGGCGAAGCGTGGCTCGCCTGGGGCCGGCCGCAGGAAGCGTTGCGGCTGGCGGACGAGGTATTGCGGACGCGGCCGGTCGATGCGGCGGCGCAGAAGCTGATGCGCACGGCCTCGATTGCGCAGACGATGACCAAAGGGAAATGGGAATCAGGAGAGGGGTTTCGGACGAAGTTGAAAGACGAAGCCGCGGCCGTGTCGCTCGAGCAGGCGGCGAAACACGTGACGTCGGCGGACATGACTGAACGACTTCTCGAGGAAGCGCAGGCACGCGTCGCCGCGGAGCCGGGTAACGTGAATCATGTGCGCGCGGTGGTCGGCGGGTTGCGTCAGCTCGGTCGACTGGACGAAGCGGTGGCGTGGATCGAGCGGGCGCAAGCGCTGCCGGGGGGGCAGGGTGATGCGGGGCTGGCGAAAGAGGCGACGGAGCTGCGCACGAAGGCGCTGGAAGTGCGGGTGCAGCGGGCCGCGGCGGCGGCGGAGACGGGAGCGCCGGAGGGAGGCGCGGACGGTGAGCTGGCGGCGGCGCAGGCGGAATTGCAGGCGTTTCGGTTGAGCGCAGCGCAGGCGTTGGTGGAGCGTTATCCGAACGACCTCGCAGCGCGCCAGGAGTTGGGAGAAATGCTGCTCGCCGCGGGGCGCGTGGATGCGGCGATCGCGCAGTTTCAGCAGGCCGCGAAAAATCCCGCGACGCGCGTGGCGGCGTTGACCGGGTTGGGGAAAGGATTCGCGGCGAAGAAACTTCACGATCTGGCGGTGGCACAACTCACGCTCGCGAAGGCGGAGTTGGGAGAGATGAGCGAGCAGAAGAAAGCGGTGCTCTACGAACTCGGGACGGCGCTCGAGGCGATGGGCAAGCGCGAGGAGGCGATGGCGGAGTTTAAAGCGATTTACAGCGAGGACATCGGCTTTCGCGACGTGCTCGACAAGATCAACGCCTACTACGCGAACTGAGCAGACGGGCGGCGTTCGGCGAGCCAGACCGCGAAGGCCATCAAGGCGCCGCCGAGGAGCAACCGCGGCCAGTCGGCAGACTCGTGGAAGAAGAGGAGCGACGCTGCGACCATGAGCGGGATTTTGGCGTTGTTCATGACGGCGAGCGTGCCGGCGCTGACGTGGGTGGCGCCCTTGTTCCAGAGGAAAAACGCGATACCCGAGGCGATCACGCCAAGATAAAGCAACGTGAGTAAAGATGCGCCCGTGAGCGTGACCGTCACGGAATGGGTGAAGCACGCGATGAGCGGAAGCGTCGCGGCCCCGAGATAAACCAAGGCGAAGGCCGAGCGATCGGTCCACGCGGGCGCATGGCGGCGGAGGTGGCGATACCAGACCTGCCCGATGGCGAACGCGAGGTTGGCGAGTTGCACGAGGGCGACGCCCAGGAGGGTGGGCGAAAGCGCGGGAGATTTTAAGATGATGACCACCGCGCCGCCGACGGCGATGAGGGCGGCGAGGAGCGCGCGCGGCCGAAACGTGCGATCCAGCGCGTCGGCGAGCAGGGTGACAAACAGAGGCGTGGTCAGGGTGAACAGCGCCACTTCGTGCGATGGCAGGTGGCGGAGGCTTTCGTTGTAGGCGAGATACATCGCTCCGAACTGAATCGCGCCGATCGCGAAGAGGACGGCCGCCGTGCGAAGGTGGAGGCCACGCCAGCGGAAAAACGGCAGGAAAACCAGAAACGCGAGGGCCAGCCGGGCGAAGGCGACGAAGGCCGGATCGACGCCGGTGACGAGGCCCTTGGTCAGGCCGGGAGAAAACGCCCAGATGAGCGAAACGAGAACCAGCAGCAGCATGCGGAACAGGCGCGGACCGCGTTCAGACGCGGAAGATGGCGCCAAGTTTTTTGCCGAGGAGAATAGTCATGCCGACCATGGTGACGCCGAGGAAAACCATGGCCCAAACGCCGAGGGCGCTGGCGATGAACTTGCCGTCGCCGAGGAGTTGGAAGAGCTCCATGATGGCTTTGGTGATCGGATAATAGTGCTGCTTTTGCGCGAGGATGAGCGAGTCGCTGACCTCCAGCATGGCGAAGGAAAAGGCGAGCAGGCCGCCGGCGATGATGTTGGCGGCGATAAGGGGGAGCGTGATCTTGAACGTCGCCTTGAGCGGGGGTGCGCCGAGGTTTTGCGCGGCTTCCTCGAGGGTTTCGCTGGTCTGCTGAAAGCCGGCGGCGGCGGAGCGCACGACGTAGGGCAGGCGGCGCACGGAGTAGGCGATGACCAGCAGGACGGTGGGATTTTCGATGGGATTGAGAAACGAAAAGAAGCGGCCGTCCTGTGACATCGCGAGATAGCCGAAGGCGAGCACGAGGCCGGGCACAGCCAGGGGCAGCATGGAAAGGAAGTCGAGGATCTGGCGGCCCCAGAGTTTCGTGCGCACGATCACGTAGGCGATCGCGACGCCGAGGAAGATGTCGATGATCGTCGAGATGCTCGCGAATTTGAGGCTGTTGGCGATCGCGGGGACGGTGAGGTCGTGGCCCAGCGCGATGCGGAAATTCTCGAGCGTGAAACGGTGGGGGACGACCGTGCCATACCAGTCGTTGGAAAACGCGACCAGCACGACGCCGATGTGCGGGAGAATGGCGCAGAGGGTGACGCCGCAAAAAAGAATCGTGCAGAGCAGACCGGCGCCGAAGGGCAGCGAGCGCGCGCCGCCGCTGCTGGTGGCCTTGGCCATCATGGCATAACCCGCGCGGCCGAAGAGGCCTTTGCCGATGGCGTAAAGCGCGAGCGAACTGGCGAGCATCACGGACACGAGCGCGAACGGGAAGGGATTGCCGCCAATGTCTTTCAGCCCATAGAAAATCTGGACGGACGTGACGCGATCATAGTCGAAAATCAAGGGCGTGCCGAGTTCGGTGAAGGCCCAGATGAAGACGATGGTGCCACCGGCGAAGAGGCCGGATTTGATGAGCGGCAGCGTGATGCGCCGGAAACGACGGAAGCCGGTGCAGCCGAGGTTTTGCGCGGCTTCGTCCATCGCCGGATCGATGTTGGCGAGCGCGGCGACGGCGTTGAGATAAATGATCGGGTAGAGCGACAGGGCCTGGACCAAGACGATGCCCCAAAACTGATTGGCGGCGAACCAGTCGAACGTCCAACCCTCGGGGCGCAGACCGAGAGCGATAAGGGCGGCGTTGAGCGCGCCGTATTGGCCGAAGATTTGCTTGATGCCGATCGCCCCCACGAACGGCGGCAGAATCATCGGGATCAGGATGAGCGAGCCGAGAAGGTTTTTGCCGGCGAATTTGAAGCGGTCGGCGATGACCGCGAGGGGCAGCGAGATGAGGAGCGCGAGCGTCGTCGTCGCGCACGCGAGGAGAAAGGAGTTGCGCAGGCCGCCGCGGTAAACCGGGTCGGACAGGACCGCACGGAGGTAGTCGAACGTGATGTGCCCGTCGGCATCGAGAAAGCCGCCTTTGAGGATCTGGAAAATCGGCCAGACGAAGAAGGCCGCGAAAAAGGCGGCGGTCAGGGCGAAGATGACGCGCGCGAGGCTCTTGGACATCGGCGCGGAGTCTGCGTGGGCGAGCGCGCGCGCAGCAAGGCGGAAACCGTCAGGCGCCGGTGCGGCGGAGGTGGCGTTCGAAGGCCGCGAGCGTTTCCGGGCTGACGTGGTGTTCGATGCCCTCGGCGTCGAGTTCGGCGCGTTTCTCCGCGATGCCGAGGGACCGCAGGAAAGCGACGACGGTGGTGTGACGCTGCTGCACCGCGGCGGCGAGCCGCAGGCCGGAAGCGGTGAGGAAAATCGCCCGGTAAGGCAGCGCCGTCACGAAACCATCCCGCTGCAGACGGGCCAGGGTGCGGTTCACGGTGACGTGGGTGACGCCGAGTCGGCGGGCGAGGTCCACCACGCGCGCTTCGCCTTGGGCGACGGTGAGGTCGGCGATTGCTTCCACATAGTCCTCGGCGATTTCGGAGGCGTGTTCGCGGCGGGTTTGCTGGAGACTCTCCGCTTGGAGCGACGAAGGCCGCACGGGTTTACGGACGGAGCGGGCGGGCTTTTTCACGGCCCAAGGAGTTGCGGTGGAGGAATCGCTTGACGAGTCGAAACTCGAAATGTAGCCAAGGCTACATCATGAATCGCCGCACAGTTATTCCACTCATCCCGGCGTCAAGCCCGCGGCGGCATGGAAGGGCGGGGCGCCGTGGCTGACCCGGTGAAGGATCCGGCGGAAGAGCCGGGCGCATGGCGGCGGGCGCGCGAGACGGCGAGTCTGCCGGAAGCGCATCGCACGATCACGGTGCCGGCGGGCGCGTCGTTTTGGCGGAAGTGTCTGGCGTTTGCCGGGCCGGGTTTCCTCGTCGCGGTGGGCTATATGGACCCCGGCAACTGGGCCACCGACCTGGCTGGCGGCGCGCAGTTTGGCTACGCGTTGTTGTCGGTCATCATGATTTCGAACCTGATGGCGATTTTGCTCCAGCATTTGTGCATCAAGCTGGGCGTGGCGACGGGGCGGGATCTCGCACAGGCGTGCCGCGATCACTACTCGACGCCGGTGGTGTGGTTCCTGTGGATCTTATGCGAACTGGCGATCGCGGCGTGCGATCTGGCGGAGGTCGTGGGCTCGGCGATCGCGTTGCAATTGTTGTTTGGGATTCCGCTGATCTGGGGCTGCGTGATCACGGCCGCGGACGTGATGGTGGTGCTGCTGCTGCAGCATAAAGGTTTTCGTTATC
The DNA here is from genome assembly GCF_019464535.1 of Horticoccus luteus. Lineage (GTDB taxonomy): Bacteria > Verrucomicrobiota > Verrucomicrobiia > Opitutales > Opitutaceae > Horticoccus > Horticoccus luteus. The sequence goes on from NZ_CP080507.1 coordinate 1,475,636, forward strand.
TCGAGATCGTGGTGATCCTGCTGATTCTCACGATCGGTTCGTGTTTCGCGGTCGAACTCTTCCTCGCCAAGCCGGATCCGGTCGGGGTGCTGGCAGGTTTCGTGCCGCAGAGGGAGTTGCTCACCAATCCGGCCATGCTTTATATCGCGATCGGCATCCTGGGGGCGACGGTGATGCCCCACAATCTGTATTTACACTCGTCCATCGTGCAGACGCGAAAATACGAGCAGACGGCGGGCGGAAAGCGCGAAGCGATACTCTTCGGCACGCTCGATTCGACGTTCGCGCTGATGTTCGCGTTGTTCATCAACGGCGCGATTTTGGTGCTGGCGGGCGCGGCGTTCCACGGCAGCGGGCATCACGAGGTGGGTGAGATCCAGGAGGCCTACCATCTGCTCGACGGTTTGCTGGGAGTGAAATTCGCGGGGGTGCTGTTTGCCGTGGCGTTGCTGGCCTCGGGCCAAAACTCCACGCTGACGGGCACGTTGGCGGGCCAGATCGTGATGGAGGGATTTCTCAACATCCGGCTGCGGCCGTGGGTGCGACGCCTGATCACACGGGCGATCGCGATTGTGCCGGCCGTGCTGGTGATCGGGCTGTTCGGCGAGGACAAGAGCACGGAGCTGCTCGTCGCCAGCCAGGTGTGTCTGAGCATGCAGCTGGGCTTCGCGTGCTGGCCGTTGATGCGGTTTACGAGCGAGCGGGCGAAGATGGGTGAGTTTACCAATGGCCGGTGGGTCAAGATCACGGGGTGGACGATTACGTTGGTCATCATTGTGCTGAACCTGAAACTGTTGCTCGACATTGCCGGCGTGACCGGCGGTGCTGCGGGAGCCTGACGCATGTATAAAAAGATTCTGGTGGCCCTCGAGAATGGACCGGCGGATGCAACGTTGCTCCCGCATGTGGGCGCGCTGGCGCGGCAGCTCGGGGCGGAGTTGCTGCTGATGCACGTGGCGGACGGATTTGCGGCGCGGAATTTTCATCAACTCAAGCTGGCGGAGTCGGACGAGATGAAGGCCGACCGCGACTACCTTGACCGATTGGCGGAAGGTTTGCGCGCGACGGGCGTGGTGGTGACGACATTGCTCGCGCTGGGCAATCCGCCGACGGAGATCCTGCGGCACGCGGCCAACGATCACTGCGATTTGATCGCGATGACGTCGCACGGTCATAAGATCATCGGGGACTTTTTTCTCGGCAGCACGATCGACCGCGTGCGGCACAACACGCGCATTCCGTTGCTGATTTTGCGCGCGGAGCGCCCGGCGGCGGCGGGCGGACGGGGCGGGGCGGGGCGTGCGTCGCCTTGACCGCGGGCGGCGGGTTGCGGCACGGTGGTGGCGATGAGCATCGTCGATGCGCACGTGCATCTTTATCCGCCGGAGGTGAACGGAGGCCCGGGCGCGTGGGCGGCCGCTCGCGGCGAGGCGCAGTGGAGCCGGTTGGCGACGCGGCAGCGGAAGGACGGGCGTTTCGTCCAGACGTTTCCCGGCGTCGATGCGTTGCTGCGGCAGATGGATGCCGATGGTGTCGGGCGCGCGGTGCTGTTGGGGTGGTATTGGGAAAAGCCGGAGACGTGCGCGCGGCAGAACGCGTTTTACGCCGAATGCGTGGCGGCGCATCCGGACCGGCTGGCCGCGTTTGCCACGGTGCATCCGGGGGCAGGCGAAGACAGCGCGGTGGCGGAAGTGCGGCGCGCGCATGAGGCGGGTTTGAGCGGCGTGGGTGAACTGTCGCCGCATTCGCAGGGGCATGGTCTGGACGACGCGGCCTTTCGCGCGACGCTCGAATTCGCGGGCGAATGGGGGATGCCAGTGACGCTGCATGTGACGGATCCCGACGCGCGGGCATACCCAGGGAAGGTGGAAACACCCTTGGAGGATTTTGTCCGGCTCGCGCGGGAGCATCCGCGCACGACCTTCATCCTCGCGCACTGGGGCGGGCTGCTGCCGCTGCGAATGCCGGAGGCGCGGACGCTCGCGAATGTTTACTACGACACGGCGGCGTCGCCGCTGCTGTATGGAGAAGACGTCTGGCGGCGGTTTCTGGATGTGGTGCCGGCGGAGCGCGTGTTGTTTGGGTCGGATTTTCCGATCAACGTTTATCCGCGGATCGACGAGTCGCCCAATTTCGCGCGCTTGGTCGCGGAAGCGCATCGGTCGGGGGCGACGGCGCTGGAACTCGCGCAAGTCATGGGGAGCAGCGCCCGGCGACTGTTAGAGGGGGCGGTTCGTAAAAACGAACCGTATACGGGCCATGGCGCGTGAAACGATGCGCGGAAGACGAGCGGGCCTCGGGGTCTCTACAATACTTTCTTTACGCGCCATCAATAAACCAGCGGCGAAGACGATCAATGAGGCACGCAGCACGAACCTATTAAAAGCCAATGCTACGCGGGCCTGGGCAAATAACCCCATAAAAAACGGCTTGCAGCGAGCAGTGAGTAATCATTTCAAAGCATTGTTCGATCCAGTTTTACGCTTTATATGCTACCCCTCGCTACCCCGCAGACTCTCTCAAATCAAACATAATATGAAATGCCTAAAATAGTGGATACAAGAAAAAATGGAATTAAATACGTAAGTAATTTCCATGACGGGGTAGTTGTTGGTATGAAAAGCGAACTGCCGGACTTAATTACTGTTTGGTGCGTCACGCCGGGTGGAAAGCAATTTATTTTTAATATATATGATGTGTTTTATTTCAGGTGTAGTGAATTTACTGGTTCAAATATTATAAATAATATTGATATTTACGAAAGCCCGGCAGTTCCGCTGGAGCCGTTTTCGTTCGTTTCTGGATTAATTTCCTCGGAATGGGTCGAGCTTGTGGCTAAAAGAAATGCAGAATTTAACAAAAGAAACGAAGGCTGCCTAGTTGACATAACGACATCGGACGGCGCGCGAATTACGATCTTGAGCGGAAAGTCATCTGGCTCTGTAAAAGTGGACGAGTTGCATTGCGACGGCGCGATGCACCCCAAAAGAATCAGGGGAGGAGGAGGTGGGATAACGTAATTTGTGCGACTACTTCAGCAGAGCTTGAAGAGAGATACGATAAAGCTATGCACGACGTATGCTAGAATAAACGAAACGTATACGTAATCAATACTTTGGAACCCCGATAAAACCACACATCTTGACTATTGACGATTCTTGAGGGTCGACGTTAGTCCCAGAGGGACGGCCCCGTCAAACGCACGTTTGAATTACATCCTTAGTCCCCGACCGGAGCCCGCGACAGCTTTCCATGATGGGTCAGGATAGGATCAAGGCCTTGTAGTTCATCGGCGGACGTAAACACACTGAGTTATCGCAAACAGGAAAATAAGCTTCATGACCAAATTACTCGGCATTCTAACGCTCGCCTTCACGGCCATGGCTTATGCTGGAGACGCCAGCAATTCACCCGCGGTCGCGGCGAACTTGACGGCGGGCGCGCAAGCGGCCAACACCGCGCTCGCCCAGGCGGGCACGCTCCAAGCCAAGGACGAAGCGAAGACCAGGCGGGCGGGAACGCGTATGGCTTATGAGCGAGCGGCGGCGGCCGAGCAGGCGTTTCGCCGCGAGCAGTTCGCGCAACTGGCCAAGACCACCAATCCGGAAAAGCGCGCGGCACTGATGGCCGCGATCGAGGCACGCTGGACGGCGCGGCAGAGCGAATTGGCGGCGATGAAAGCGGATGCCGAGGCAGAGCAGCCGGCACCGGCGGTGGTTACGAAGCCGGAAAAGAGCGTGTGGTAGGCGAAGTTGCTGCTCCAATTCTTGCGTGAAAACTTCTGTCTCTCGCTATGGGCTGTTCGATGGGCCGGGGCAATTGACCACGACTACTCAATTTCCCACCGGCGGGCCGTCGATCTGGTTCAATTACGACTACGACTTGGACGGGCAGCGAACAGCCAGTGGCACGGCGGCCGGAACATGGGTGGGGCGAGCTTACAACAGCCGGCACGAAGTGAAGGAAGTGCAACAGCGGGGCGGGGTGCCGATCCTGTGGGTAGGAGATACGCGCAACCTTGCCGGCGAGCCGACGACGATCACTAATTACGCCGGGGTGCGCGACGATCTGGCGTACGACGGCGCCGGCCGGCGAACCTACCGGCAGACCATTCGCAACAGTGGCAGCGTGAACCTGTTACTGCGCCGCTACGGCTATAATCTTCGCGATGCGCAGGTCTGGACGACGCGGGACGACGGCTACGGCGACACCTACGAATATTTTCCGGATTTGCAGCTCAACCGCTACCGCTACAGCGTTTGGCGGCCTGACCTGAACTTCTGGAATCCCGCGGGTTGGACCGATACCTTTGCTTATGATCAGGCAGGCAATCGCACGGCCTTGAACGAAAACGGGGCGGTCACCAGCTATAGCGCCAATGCTCTGAATCAATACACCTCGATTACCGGGTTGGCGGTGAACCACGCGGACGGACGGGGAAATCTGACGCAGCTAGGTGGGTGGACCTACGTCTACGACGCCGACAACCGGCTCAAGCAGGCGAGCACGACGGGCAATACGATGGAATTCTTCTACGATCCGGAAGGTCGACTCACGCGGGTCAACCGCAACGGCATTCCAGAGTATCGCTATTATGATTGGGGGCAGTGCTTCCTGCGGACGCAGGCAGACGGGACGTGGATCGATTTCATGATTTGGGGGCCGACGCCGGACGAGCTGACTTCGCGGTGGGACGCGGCGCACGGCGGCTGGATGTTTTTCCATCACACGCCGGTCAACAGTCCCGATCTGGCGACGGATATTGGCGGCAACGTGGTGGAACGCTATCTCTACGACCCCTTCGGCGCGCCCGACATCCGCGATCTAAGGTGATCAAGTTACGGCGAATGCGTCAATCTCCAAGCAAAATTAAATGAAGACGAGAGACCATGCTCTGATCAAATTGATCAATTTGTTTGTTCTTTATATAATATTGGTGGGGCTCTTAATGGCGAATTGCTGGGGCGCGCAAGAAAATGACACAAATCGATATCACGCATTGGTTAGGGATAAGAAATTCGACGAGGCATTGATATTCGTGTCCGGCATATTGCATGATGAATCCGCGGATAGATCAACGTGGTTGAGGCGTGAAGGTTACGTCTTAGCTTTGCAAGGACAGCTAGCTCCTGCGGTTACCGCCCTCCAGGAAGCGTTCTCGGTAAATCACGATATAGAAGGCGTTCCGGCATTGGTCTGGGCTCTGATCGCCACGGGTCGAGCGGTGGAAGTGGACGATCTACTGAAGGAGATAAAGTCGTATGATCGTGATACGCGTAAAATTTTGCTGGCTTATTGTTTAGTAAGGGCTGATCGGGCGAAAATCCTTTTTGAGCAAATTGTGAGCAATATGACGAAAGAGGAGCTGATGGAATCTCCAGAGTTAATGCGGCTAATCGCACTATGGAGGTTAAAAATAGAGCACAAAAGCGAGTACAAGGAATTAATCTGCCGGGATGACAGTGCCAGTAATAATATAGAAATGTATGGTACCGAAAAGGCAATACGCGTGTATAATGTTGATGGGGTTGGTGAAGTGACCGTGGTTGCTTGGTTTGCGGCGGGGGTTGATGGAGAAACGGTCACGTTTGATTTAACGATACGGATGTGACAGTTCGGTTAATAGTCGCAATGGGATGGCATTCACAATCTTCGGTAAAATTACAAAATAGTCTAAGTAATGAACATACGGGAATCTATGAATGGGTCGATTATCACTTCACTATTCGCATTCACCGAGAACCCCGATAAAACCACACATTCTTGACTATTGACGATTCTTGAGGGTCGACGTTAGTTCCAGCGGGACGGCCCCGCCAAACGCACGTTTGAATTACATCCTTAGTCCCCGACCGGAGCCCGCAACAGCTTTCCATGATGGGTCAGGATAGGATCAAGGCCTTGTAGTTCATCGGCGGACGTAAAACACACTGAGTTATCGCAAACAGGAAATAGGCTTCATGACCAAATCACTCGGCATTCTAACGCTCGCCTTCACGGCCATGGCTTATGCTGGAGACGCCAGCAATTCACCCGCGGTCGCGGCGAACTTGACGGCGGCCGCGCAAGCGGCCAACACCGCGCTCGCACAGGCGGGCACGCTCCAAGCCAAGGACGAAGCGAAGACCGCGCGGGCGGCAACGCGTATGGCGTATGAGCGAGCGGCGGCAGCCGAGCAGGCGTTTCGCCGCGAGCAGTTCGCGCAACTGGCCAAGACCACCGATCCGGAAAAGCGCGCGGCACTTATTGCCGCGATCGAGGCACGCTGGACGGCGCGGCAGAGCGAATTGGCGGCGATGAAAGTGGATGCCGAGGCAGAGGAGCCGGCACCGGCGGTGGTTACGAAGCCGGAAAAGAGCGTGTGGTAGGCGAAGCTGCTGCAATTCTTGCGTGAAGACTTCTGTCCGTCGCTATGGGCTGTTCGATGGGCCGGGGCAATTAACCACGACGACCCAATCGCCTCGGGGCGTCGGTGCGTTGCGCGGAGGCCGCTCGATATACGCGCTCATCGCTGGGACGTTTGGTGACAAATGCGCTCAGGATTTTCCGAGGGGTAATGCGCCGTCGCGCGCTCGCAGCAGGGCGGAATTGATCGTTAATCGGGTAGAATCCAGGCGATTGAGGGACTGTTGATGGCGGGGACAATGATTTGCAGGCCGGTGGAGAGACCAGATGGAAGCTGGACCGGGACCGTGAGGACCGGGAGACCGGCGAGGCTGGCCGGGGCGGTCAGGGCGAGGATGCGTTCGCGATTGGCTTGAGTGCAGTCTGACTTCAGCAACGCGGCACAGGGTGAAGCGGGGAGAACAAGAAAGTCCCAAGCGGCAAAAAAGCCGGACCAGAAAGCCCGGGTGCGCCCTAGAATGTCGGCTGCCTGGCGTTGTTGGTCGGCGGTGAGGCGGCGGGCGAATGTGAGGCGATGCCAGACCGATGGATCGTAGCGCTCGCGGTAGCGATCGGCCCAGACGGAATGATAACGCCAGGCGTCGGTGCCCGTGATTACGCCGTAGGCTTGGGCCGTCGGGGCGAAGGCGGCGAAGGCGGCGGATGCCGTGTCGGCATCGGCGGGAGTCGCGAGGCGCTCAGCGGCGGCGAGGCAGGCTGCGGCGACGTCAGGATCGAGACCCGCAGGCACGACGAAACAGCCGCGGGGTTCGCGCTGGGGGGAGGCGAGGCCGATCAAGGCGCGGAGACTGGTGCGCATATCGGCGGCGGTCGCGGTGAACCAGCCGGCGGCATCGAAGGTGGGCGAGAGCGGCACGGCGTCGGCGATCCACGGTTCGCGCGGCGCGCAGCGGATGCCCCACAGCCCGCAGAACGCCGCGGGCAGGCGCACGCTGCCGCCGGTGTCGCTGGCGAGGGCGAGCGGCACGATGCCGGCGGCGACGGCGGCGGCGGAACCGCTGCTCGAACCGCCGGAAACGCGCCCGGGAAATCCGGGGCGTTCGCAGTCGCCGAAATGCGCGTTCTCGCCGGTGATGCCGTAGGCGAATTCGTGCATCTGGGTTTTTCCCGCCGGCACCGCGCCGGCTTGGCGGAGGGCAGTGACAAAGGCGCCATCGGCGGGGGGCGTGGGTCGTACGTCCGGCAGAAACGTGGAGCCGGCGAAGGTGGGCACGCCGGCGAGATCGAAAAGATCCTTGATGGCGAACGGGACGCCGCCGAGAGGCAGCGAGCGGTCGGCGGAGGCGAACGCGTGGGTGAGCGCGGTCGCGGTGGGGACGAACCTGAAGACGGCGCGCTGCTGAGCCGGGGAGAGGCGTTCGCGGATGCGGCGGAGGACGGTTTGGGCGGCGTTCGCCGGAGAGAGGGCGCGCCAATCGTCGAAGGTCATGCGCGAGCTGTGGCGCGTTTTATCGGGCGACGCAATCGTGCGTGGCGGGAGCGGAGATAGGATTGCAACGGCGCGCAATTGCGTCACCGGTGGAGGCATGAATCCCGAAGCGAAAATAGCTGAACTTGGGTTGACTCTTCCGCCGCCGCCGGCCGCCGCTGGCAGCTACGTGCCGACCGTGCGAACGGGCAATCTGTTGTATTGTGCGGGGACGATTTGCGCGTTGAACGGGCAGATGACGCACATGGGTCAGGTGGGCGGTGGCGAGCAGACGGTCGCGACCGCGCAGAAGGCGGCGGAAGTCTGCGTGCTCAATACGCTGGCGAATATCAAGGCGGCGGTGGGTTCGCTGGACCAAGTGGCGCGCATCGTATTTGTGAGCGGATTCGTGAATGCGGTGGATGGGTTCAGCGACAGTTCGGCGGTGATCAACGGGGCGAGCGATTTGCTGGTGAAAATTTTTGGCGAAGCGGGCAAGCACGCACGGGCGGCGGTGGCGGTAAACGGCCTGCCGCGCGGCTCCACGGTGGAGGTGCAGATCGTGGCGGAGTTGAAGGGCTGAGTGTGGGCCGCTAAAACCCGCAGCATCGCACGGCCGGAAACTAACGAGCGGCAACACCAACGCGCGCGCGGCGCACTTGTCTGGGCCCACGAGCAGGCACGCCACAACGCGATCCGCCATCACTTAAAGTGAACGACGCGAGAGACGCTCCGAGAAGGGACTTCGTAGCGGTTTTCGATGCGGATGGGGTGTTTTTGCGAACGACCCAGCCGGCGAATTTTCTGGAGAACCGTTACGGTCTGACGCCTGAGAGGAGCGCGGCGTTCTACAAAGCGATGGTGCCGTGCCTGACCGGAGACGCCGATATGGCGGCTTTACTGCCAGACTTTTTGCGGGAGTGGAAGAGCCCGGAGTCGGTGGATGAATTTCTCGAGGGCGCGTTCGGCTCAGGAACGGAGATCGTGCCCGAAGTAGCGGACGTCGTTGCGGACCTAAGAACGCAAGGCGTGATCTGTTGCCTCGCTACGAACCAAGACAAACGCCGCATGGCTTATCTGGAGCGGATGAACCTCCGGACGCATTTTGATGCGGTGTTTGTTTCCTGCGAGATGGGAGTCAAAAAGCCGGACCTCGCGTTTTATGAAAAGGTGGGAGAGCGGTTTGCCGGCCGCACCTTGGCGTTTTGGGATGATCGATCGGAGAATGTAATCGCAGCCAATAAAAGCGGCTGGACGTCCTTTGAATTTACGGGCGTAGCGAGTTTGCGCGGGGACCTTGCGCGACTGATGACGGGGCGCGGACGCGGATCGTGAAACCTGGCGTGTAAACGATCGATCGGTTTGCTCACGCTGGGCGCTGGGCGGCGTGGCGATCATGCGCTGATGGAGCTGCCGGTCGTCGCAAGTGAAACTCGCGGAAAGTCGTGGCGGCTTGAGCGGTGTGGCGGTGGCGATCGGCGTGCGAAGCAGCGCGGAGGGTTGGAGCCGGTGCGGCGAATTCTATTTCCCTCGCGGTGATTTCGCGCAGGCTCGGCGCAGCAAAGTTACCCATGGCCGAATCCTCCCCGACTGCCGCCGGTGCTTCCGCATCGATCAATTCCAACGCCGCCGACCACCCGATTTATGTGGACGGTTTTCAAGGTACGCCGGCCGAAATCGAGCGGCAATGGTATGAGAAGGTGTATGTGGGGCGCGGCGACCGGATGGCGCAGCTCACGCTGCGTGCGGTGCTGATGGGCACGATTCTGGGCGGCATCCTGTCGCTGACGAATCTCTATATTGGGTTGAAGGCGGGCTGGGGATTCGGCGTTGCGATCACGGCCTGCATCGTTTCCTACGCGACGTGGAACGCGCTGCTGAAGCTGCGGCTCGCGCGCACGCCGATGACGATTCTCGAAAACAATTGCATGCAGTCGACGGCGAGCGCGGCGGGTTATTCGACCGGGGCGACGTTGGTGTCGGCCTTTTCTGCGTATGTGATGATCAACAATCAATCGATGCCGTTCTGGCAGATGATGGCGTGGGTGTTCGTGCTGGCGGTGCTCGGCGTGACGATGGCGATTCCGATGAAGCGGCAGATGATCAACACCGAGCAGTTGCGTTTCCCGACCGGCACGGCCTCGGCGGTGACGTTGCAAACACTCTATTCGGAAGGGAAAAAGGCGGCGAAGTCGGCGCGGGCACTGACCATCGGTGCCGTGGCGGCGGCGATCAGTCAGTTCTGGATGGATGGACTCCAACTGATCAGCGCAAAACTCGCGCCGTTCACGCTGGGCTCGCTGGTGGAGCGGGCGAATACGGCGGTGATCGGGCCGGTGTGGATGGGGCGCACGGTGTTTTTTGTGTGGGATCCGATCTTCATCGCGGGCGGCGCGCTGATGGGGTTGCGGGCGGGAGCGAGCATGCTGCTGGGCGGCACGCTGTGCTGGGCGGTGTTTGTGCCGCTCATGCAGGCGAACGGGACGATCACGGGCTCGTCGTTTCGCGAGATCGTGCAATGGACGCTGTGGGGAGGGGTGAGCTGCATGGTGACGTCGGGCATTCTGGCGTTCGCGTTGCAATGGCGGAGCATCGTGGCGGCGATGGGCTCGATGGGGCGGATGTTTCGGCGAGGACGGAACGTCTCCGCGGCGGAGTCGGTGATGGAGCGGATCGAGACGCCGATGTCGTGGTTTTTCATTGGGCAAGGGTTGGCGCTGATCGCGGTGTGCTGGTTGGGCAAAGTGACGCTGGGGCTGCCGGTATGGGAGAGTGCGCTGGCGGTGATCATCACGTTTTTTCTGGCATTGGTGGCGTGCCGCGTGACGGGGGAGACGGATACGACGCCGATCGGAGCGATGGGGAAGGTGACGCAGTTGCTCTTCGGCGCGCTGAATCCGGGCAACATGAACATCAACCTGATGAGCGCGAACATCACGTCGAGCGCGGCGATGGCGTCGGCCGATTTGCTGACGGATTTGAAGAGCGGCTATCTCCTGGGAGCGAATCCGCGGAAGCAGTTCCTCGCGCAGTTTGCGGGCATATTCATGGGCACGTTGGCGTCGGTGGCGGCGTTTCGGGTGCTCGTGCCGAATGCGGCGGCGCTGGGCGGCGACCAATTTCCGGCGCCGGCGGCGCAGGCGTGGCGGGCCGTGGCGGTGGCGTTGAGCAAGGGGTTGGACGCGCTCGAACCGGTGAAGCTGTGGTCGATCGCGATCGGTGGCGCGGTCGGGATTCTCCTCGTGCTGCTGCCACGGTGGTTTCCGAAGCAGCAGAATTGGATCCCGTCACCGGCCGCCATGGGGCTGGCGTGGACGTTTCACTGGTATTACGGGATGCTCTTCTGCCTGGGTGCGGTCATCGCGCGGCTCCTGGAGAAGAAGAATCCGAAGCTCTCCGAGGCTTACACGTGGCCGGTGGCGTCGGGCATCATCGCTGGCGGCTCGCTGATGGGCGTGCTGATCATCTTCTGGGAAAACGGGCCGGAGATGCTGCGGCAGTTTCTCGGCGGTTGAGCACTTTTGCGACCACTTGGAGAGCCGCGCCGGTGGTGGGAGCGGCGGCGATGCGCGCGGTTTTCTCGCCCATGACGCTTTTCCTTATGTGGATTAAAACTCGTGTCTTCGTGGCGGCGATCGTTGGCGTCGCCGGTTTTGTCGCATGCAGCCGCGCGGGGGCCGACGGGCCGGGGCCACAATCGGCTGCGCCGGCGAATGTGGTTGAGCAAGCGCCGGCGGCGGCAAAGAAAGTCGACGCCCACCAGGCACAGGATCACGTCGAGCCACACGCTACTCAAAAGCAGAAATCACCCATGACACGCGTCACCGGAATTGGCGGAGTATTTATTAAAGCGAAAGATCCCGTGGCGTTGCGCGCGTGGTATCAGACGCATCTCGGAATTGACGTGCAGACGTGGGGCGGCACGGCCTTCCGCTGGGTGGATGCCGCAGGCGCGCCGACGGGCGGCACCACGGCGTGGCAAATCGGCGACGGCGCAAATTTCGCGCCGGGCACGGCCTCGTTTATGATCAATTACCGAGTGGCCGATTTGCGGGCGCTCTTGAAAGCGCTTCGCGAAGAGGGGTGTCGGGTGCTCGATCAGGTGGAGGAGTCCGACTACGGCCGCTTTGGCTGGGTCGTGGACCCAGAAGGCAACAAGGTCGAGCTGTGGGAGCCGCCCGCGGGCCAATGAGCCGGGGCGGGCGGGCCAAGGCAGACGGACGCGTTGTCGTTCGTGCTGGCGGGAAGGCGGCCGGCGCGCGCTGCGTTTGCTTACATCAGGGAGCCTAACGCGCCCACGCCACGTCTCCGCGGGGAAAGCCCAGTCGATGTCGGCGCGGGAAGCCCGCGGCGATCAGGCGAGGGACTTGACCAGCACCTTCGCGTTGCGGCCGCCTTCGAGGTATTGTTTGAGCCGGGTTTCCGGCAAAACATCGGTCGTCGTCTCCTCGAAACCGCAGACGTTGGTAAAGAAGCCGAAGCTTTGCGTGGAGAGCGCGATGATGGTGTTGGCGCCGCGTTGCTTGGCCATCATGCACGCGAAATCGACCATCTTTTTGCCGATGCCGCGATTGTGGTAGAAGGGGAGAACGTAAAGCGCACCGACCTCGGCGAGGGCCATTTTCTCGGGATAAAAATACAGGGTGACGCAGGCGATGATGTTCTCGTCGATCTCGAAGACGTAGAAGTGTTCGATGTTTTTCTCGATCGCCTGTTGGGAGCGGACGAGAAGTTCTTCGCGGCGGACTGCGGCGCGCGTCAGATTGTAGATGAAGCGCACGTCGCGGCGGGTGGCTTTCCGGATCTGCTGATAGTCGTTGCCGTAGATGAGCGTGCCGACGCCTTCGTTGGAAAAAATCTCGTTGAGGAGACCATCGAAGATGCGGCCGTCGACGACATGCACGCGAGGGGTGCCGGTCTCGATGGCTTTAACGGCGTGCGAGGCCTTGCTGCGCACAGCGTCGGGAATCCGTTCGGGGCGGTCCTGCAAAATGCCGCGGAGCTCGTCGATCGAGATGTCGCGGCGAACGGCGCCATCCACCTCGAGGCCGGGCTGCGGGGTGAGGTAGATGACTTTCGTGGCGTGCAGCGCTTCGGCGAGTTCGGCCGCGAGCAGGTCGGAATTGATGCGCAGCGATTTTCCATCGGGACCGAAGGCCACGGAGGTGACGACGGGCACGACTTGCTGGTCGATGAGAGCGCTGATGAACTCCTTGTCGATCCGTTCCACCTTGCCGGTGAGTTGCTGATCCACGCCGCGAATGATGCCGACGGGGAGCGCGCGGACGGAGTTGGTGATGACGGCCTTGAGGTTGTTTTGCGCGAGACCTTCGAGGACGAGGTGCGAAATGCGCGAGGAGGCGCGAATCGCGAGATCGAGGGTGGCCGCATCGGTGACGCCGGAGCCATACGCGTCGGTAATCGGGATGCCGCGCAGTTCGGAGAGCTCTTGAATCTGCCGGCCGATGCCGTGGACGAGGACAACCTTGATGCCGAGCGAGCGGAGAACGGCGATGTCGACGAGGAGGTTGGGGAAATTCTCGTCGGCGATGATCGAGCCATCCATCGCGATGATGAAAATCTGCCCTTGGAAGCGCGGCACGTATTTCAAGATCCCACGCAGGTCGGTGGGCTTGATGGTGGTGGCCAGCGCGGGATGCGCGGGCGGAGAGGAGGGAGGGGGACCGTTGCTCATCAAAGAAGAGGCGGTGTTGTCGGACGGGAGGGGCGGCGCGTCAATGCACTTGCAACGACCACGCGCGGGAGGCGCGCTGGCCGGCGAGGAGCACGTGGTAGCGGCCGGGCTTGAGCGTGCCGGCAGGAATGGTGAGGAGCGCGGTCGTATCATCGGTGCGCGCGAGCAGCTCGCCGCGGAGCCGCTCGAATTCGGGCGCGAGAATGAGTTCGCCTCCGCGCACATAAAGATAGGCGCCCGAGAGCTGTTCTTTGTGGTCGGGGAGGGCGCACGCGACCTCGATGACGTAAGCGGAATCCGCCGCGACGGATTCGGCGGCGTGAACGCGCGTATAGTCGAGCGGGAGGATGGGTTTTTCGACCAAGGGCTGGTCGAGCGCGTCGGGCAGCCCGGCGGGGGCGGGGAAGACGGCGGCGCTCGCGGAGACGCGGACGGCGTCGGCGGGGCGAGAGGCGTCGATGGCGACGCGGCGGTAGCCGGCGTCCAAGAGGCGCATGACGTTGGCGCGGGCCTTCATATCGTGATACGGCTCGTAGACGTGGCCGGTCTTGCGGTATTCGAGCGTGAGGGCGGTGTAGAGGGCGAGTCCGGCGATGATCGCGAGGACGACCCACTTCATCGGCCAAAGTTCTTTATGCGGACGCGCGGGAGGCATGGAGAGGCGGATTAGCGCCGGGGACGCCGGTTGCCGCAAATAAAATTGCTCCGCGAGAAGGCGGCTGATTCGTTGGCCGTTCCATGAAGTTCTGGTCGCAGTTTTTCATTCCGACACTGAAAGAAAGCCCGGCGGACGCGGAGATCGCGTCGCACAAGCTGCTCGTGCGCGCGGGGCTGGTGCGCAAATTGAGCGGCGGGCTCTACACGTATCTGCCGCTGGGATTGATCGTCATGCGGAAACTGACGCAGCTTTGCCGGGAGGAGATCGACCGCGCGGGTGGCATCGAGCTCGCGATGCCGCACCTGCATCCGGCGGAAAACTGGCGGGACGGCCCGCGGTGGGCGGCGGCGCGGGAGATCATGTTTCGCGCGGACAGCGCGGGCGAGGGCCAGCGGGCGGGGCGCGAGCCGGAGTTTGTGCTGGGGCCCACGCATGAGGAGATCATCACGCCGCTGGTGAAGACGGAAATCACGAGCTACCGCGACCTGCCGAAAAATTTCTATCAGATCGGCACGAAGTTTCGCAACGAGATCCGGCCGCGCTACGGGTTGATGCGCGCGCGCGAATTCGTGATGATGGACGCGTATTCCTTCGACGTGAACGACGAGCGCGCGGTCGCGAGCTACTTCGCGATGAAGGGCGCCTACGAGGCGTTTTTCCGGCGCGTGGGCGTGCAGGCGATCGCGGTCGAGGCGGACACCGGCGTGATGGGCGGCAGTTTTTCGCATGAGTTCATGGTGCCGGCGGAGATCGGCGACGATGATGTGATTTACAACGAGGCCAGCGGCTACGCGGCGAACCGCGAGAAGGCGGCGAGTGCGCTCGTGCCGGCGGATTGGGCGGACGCGGCGCCGGCGGGAGCCGTGGAGGAATTCGCGACGCCGGGCGTGGTGACGATCGCCGCGCTGGAAGCGGCGCCGTATGCGGTGCCCGCGGACCGGCAGTTCAAGACGCTCGTTTACATCGGCGACGGGAAACCGTTCGTGGTGATTTTGCGCGGCAGCGACGAACTCGAAACGGCGAAGCTCGGCAGTCTCGGGTTCACGGTGACGCGGCCGGCGACGCCGGAGGAAATCGAGCCGGTGCTGGGCGCCAAGCCGGGCAGCCTCGGCGCGGTGAAAGGCACGTTCAAGAACGAGGCGGCGCTGGCGGGGATTTTCGCGGACCACGCCATTCGTCTGATTGGCAACGGGACGACCGGTGCGAACCGCGACGGGTTTCACCTGCGCAATGTCAATGTGACGCGCGATCTCGCGGTCACGCGTTTCGGCGATTTCCGCCGGGTGCGCGCGGGAGAACCGGACGTGAAGTCAGGCCAGCCGCTGCAAGTGCGCCGCGGCATCGAAGTCGGGCACATCTTCAAGCTGGGCACGAAATATTCGGAAAAATTCGGCGCGGTTTTCACCGATGACCAGAAGCAGAGTCACCCGATGGTGATGGGATGCTACGGCATCGGGATCAGCCGGACGCTGCAGGCGGTGATCGAACAGAGCCACGATGCGGATGGCATCGTGTGGCCGTGGAATGCGGCGCCGTTTCACGTGCACATTTGTTTGCTCGATCCGCAAGACGCGGCGGCGGCGGAAATGGCGCGTCAGCTCGGGGCGGCGGCGGAGCGCGGAGGCGCGGACGTGTTGATCGACGACCGCGTGGAGCGGCCGGGGGTGAAGTTCAAGGATGCAGATCTGCTCGGTTTGCCGTTGCGGATCACGATCGGCGGTCGCGGCCTGAAGGAAGGCATCATCGAGGTAAAATGGCGGACGGCGAAGGAGGCGGTCAAAGTGCCGCTGACGGAGGCCGAGGCGCACATCACGGCGGCGGTGACGGAAGCGGCCAGCAACGCGGGCCGCTGACCGCATGGTCCGCGGCGTTTGCGCTGCGGACCGAGTGGGTTTTGCTGCGGAAGACCGAGAACGCATGATTTCTGCCGAGACGAAAACGACGCCCAGCCCGAGCGCACACACCGAAACCGAGACGGCACTGGCCGGCTTGTGGCGCGTGGTCGTGCTCAACGATCCGGTGAACTTGATGTCGTATGTCGTGCTCGTGTTTAAAAAGGTTCTGGGTTTCGACGAATCGACGGCGCGGCGGCACATGCTGGAGGTGCACGAACTCGGCCGCTCAGTGGTGTGGACGGGGGTGCGCGAGAAGGCGGAGGCTTACGTCTACACGTTGCAGCAATGGCACCTGACGGTGATCTTGGAGCGCGATGAAACGCATTGAAGTAAAGCTCAGCCTGCCGGTGGTCGCACCGCTGCTCGATGTGATCAAGCGGGCCGCTGACCAGTTGCGCGGCGGTCTGGCGTCGCCCGGCGCGCTGGCGGACGTCGACCAGGAGCTCGAGGCCTCGTGGCTCGACGAGTTGCAAGCGACGCAAAACGACGAAGTGGGGGCGTTGCTGGCGTTGTTTGACGATGAATTTTTTCGGGACGGCGTGATCGCGCTGGACGGGGAGAACGCCGAGCCGATCTTGCGCGCGTCGTCAGCGGTGCGGCTGCGGTTGCGCACGATGAATCTGGAGGTGCTGCCCGATGAGACGCTCGAAGACGGGAGCGCCGATCTGAGCGCGCTGGAGGAGCCCGTGCAGAAGGCGTTTATGGCCTATTTGTTTCTGGCGACCTTGCAGGAGCTGATCATCCAGCATCTCGATTCCAGCATTCTGGATTCGTAGGCGGGAAGATCAGCGCGACGGCAAGGCGGTGCAGCGGGCGGCGAGTTTTTCGCCGGCGGCGACGCAGGCCGGCACGGAAATCCCGTCGCGCGCCTGACCGCCGAGCAGGAAGCCGGGAAAGGTGTTTTCGCAGGCCGTGAACGCTTCGAGGTAGCGTTCGTAGCCGAGGTTGTATTGCGGAATCGCCTTGGGCCAGACGTGGTGACGAAAGAAGACCGGCGCGCCGCGCACGCCGAGCAGTTGGCGCAGATCGGGTTCGATGGCGGCGAGGATTTCCTCGGGCGGGCGGCGGGCGATTTCGGGTTGCCGGGTGCCGCCGATCAGGACGGTCAGGGCGACATGACCGTCGGGCGCGCGGGCGGGAAAAAGGGTCGACGAAAAGAGAACGCCGAGGAGGGAACGCTTTTCGATCTCGGGCGCGAGGACGCCGAAGCCGTCGAGCGGATGCGCGACCTGCTCGCGATGGAAACCGAGAAACAGCGACGACACCGGCGGGTGTTCGATGCCGTCGAGGAGCGCGAGCGGGCGTTCGCCGAGGGCGCCGAGACGCAACTGGGCCAGCGCGGGAGCGGGCAGCGCAGAAATGACGCCGTCGAATTCCTCCGTGTGCGCGCCCTGCGGACCGTGCGCAATGACACTCCAGCGCGAACCGGGAACGAGCGCTTCGACGCGGCAATTCAGGCAGAGCGCGTCAGCGGGAAGTTGAGCGGCGAGCGCGTGGGGGAGGGTTTGCAGGCCGTCGCGAAACGAAATGAGCTGCGGCTTCGGGAGGCTCTGGCGTTTGCGCTCTTTCGCGCCGGCGAGCAGACCGCGGAGCACGGAGCCGTGGGTGCGTTCGGCCTGCCAGAGTTTGGGGAACGCGTGGCGGGTCGATAGCTTGATGGGGTTGCCGGCGTAGATGCCGCTGACGATGGGATTGAGCGCGTAGTCCACCACTTGGGTGCCAAAATGCGCCTCGATGAAATCGGCGAGGCTGACGTCGACCGTGCGCACGCGCGGACGGAGAAAGACGTCGCCGAAAAGCCGCAGGGTGCCCCCGAACGAGAGCAGGGGCGTGCGAAGAAGAGCGGCGGGCGACATCGGGACGGGCGCCGGGCGGCCCCGACAGACGATGAAGCGTTTGCGCGCGGCGGGATTCGCGGGGATGCGCTGGCCGGCGAGTCCGAGTTCGTCAATGAGCTGGAGCAGGCCGGCGTCCGCGAGAAGGGAGTTGGGCCCGCTTTCGACGAGCCAGCCGCCGTCGCGCTCCGTGGCGATCGCACCCCCGACGCGAGCGGCGCTTTCGAAGACGCGCACGTTATGGCCGAGACGCGTGAGGCGATACGCTGCCGTGAGTCCGGTGATGCCGGCGCCGAGAATCGCAAAGCTGCGGGAGGAAGAGGAGGAGGCGCTCACGACGGAAGGAGCATGAACATGCGCGGCTTCCGGGCGCGCGGCAATCCTGCTGCGCTCCCGCTCAGCGCCACGTGGTGACGGTGTCGACCAAT
Organism: Horticoccus luteus; assembly: GCF_019464535.1. GTDB lineage: Bacteria > Verrucomicrobiota > Verrucomicrobiia > Opitutales > Opitutaceae > Horticoccus > Horticoccus luteus. The sequence goes on from NZ_CP080507.1 coordinate 1,493,960, forward strand.
GCCTGCATGCATTCGATCTTGGCGTGCGGCATGATGCCGTGGCCGAGATTGAAGATGTGGCCGGCGGTGCCGCGCATCGATTCGAGGAGGCGCAGCGTTTCGTGGCGGACGATTTCCGGAGTGGTGTTGAGGAGGACGGGGTCGAGGTTGCCTTGCACGGCGACGTTGGCGGGCAACGTGCGGCGGACGATCGAGAGATCGCATGTCCAATCGACGCTCAACACCCGCGCGCCGGTGAATGCCTGATCGGTGAGGTGCGACGCCGTGCCTTTGGCATACAGGATGACGGGAAACGCGGGCGGCAGCGCGGCGATGATGCGGCGGATCCATTGCAGCGAGGCGGCCTCGTAATCCGGTCCGGCGATGATGCCGCCCCACGAGTCGAAGATCTGAATCGCGTCGGCCCCGGCGGCGATTTGCATTTTGAAATAGGCGATGAGGGCCGCCGTGAGCTTTTCGAGGAGCGCGTCGAACGTGACGCGATCGGTGTAGAAAAAGTGTTTGATGCGCTCGAAGTCATCCGAGCTCCCGCCTTCGACCATGTAGGTGGCGAGCGTCCACGGCGAACCGCCGAAACCGAGGAGCGCGTGCGAGCCGGCGAGTTGAGTTTTGAGCAGCGCGAGGGTGTCGCGGACGTAATGGAGATGCTCCGGCACGGCGTCGGCGGGCGCGAGGGCATCGATTTGGGCGCGCGTTTCGAGGCGATACTCCATGGCGATGCCGCCTTGCTCGCGAAAGTGATACGGCTGGCCGAGCGCTTCGGGGATGACGAGGATGTCGGAGAAAAGAATCGCGGCATCGAGGGCGAAACGGCGCAGCGGCTGGAGGGTGACCTCGGCGGCGAGGGCGGGAGTGCGCACCATTTCGAGGAAGGATGATTTCGCCTTGAGCGCGCGATATTCCGGCAGGTAACGGCCGGCCTGGCGCATGACCCAGAGCGGCGGGCGGTCGAGCGGCGAGCAGGCGGCGGCGGCGAGAAAACGTTCGCGGGAAGTCATGGTGCGAATGAGCGCGAGGCGGAGCGAAGAGCGAGCCGGGAATCAGCTCGCGGCCCAAGCGCGGGGCGGGAGGAAAACTTCGTAAAGGCGCGCTTCGGGCGAACCCGGTGCGGGTTGCCAATCGTAATCCCAGCGCACGAGCGGCGGCAGACTCATGAGGATGGATTCCGTGCGCCCGCCGCTTTGGAGGCCAAACAGGGTGCCGCGATCCCAGACGAGGTTGAACTCCACGTAGCGGCCGCGGCGATAAAGTTGAAACTGGCGTTCGCGATCGGTGAAGGGCGTGGCTTTGCGGCGTGCGACGATCGGCCGATACGCGGGCAGAAACGCATCGCCGACCGCGCGCAGGAGAGCGAAGGAGCGTTCGAAACCGAGTTCGTTAAAGTCGTCGAAAAACAAACCGCCGATGCCGCGGGGCTCCTGGCGATGTTTGAGGAAAAAGTAGTCGTCGCACCACTTTTTGAAACGCGGATAAAGCGTGTCGCCGAAGGGCGCGAGGGCCGCTTGGGCGGTGCGATGCCAGTGCATGCAATCTTCCTCGAAGCCGTAATAGGGCGTGAGGTCGAAACCGCCGCCGAACCACCAGACGGGCGCGGCGGTGTCGGCGCCGGCGATGAAAAAGCGGACGTTGGCGTGACTCGTGGGGGCGTAAGGATTGCGCGGATGGATCACGAGCGAGACGCCGAAGGCTTCCCATGGTTTGCCGGCGAGCTCGGGGCGATGCGCGGAGGCCGAAGGGGGCAGGGCGAGGCCGCTCACGTGGGAAAAGGCGACGCCGGCCTTCTCGAACACCGCGCCGTCGGTCAGGATGCGCGTGCGGCCGCCGCCGCCGGCGGGGCGCGTCCAGTCGTCGGTGCGGAAGCGCGCGGCGCCATCCTCAGCCTCAAGGGCGCCGCAGATGGCATCCTGCAGGTTGAGGAGGTAATGGCGGACGGTGGAAAGTTCGGGCGCGGAAGACATGGCGCGGCGCAAGAGAAGCGCACGGGTGGGACGAGAACCAGACGGAAGTTGCGACGAAGGGCGGGACGCGTTTACGAGGTTTCGGCGTGGACAGCGCGCAGAGGCGCGGGCCTGCTTCCCGTTTCCATGAATTCAACCGTCCTCGCCACCGTTGCCGTGACTGGCTTTACCGTGGCGTTTTTTCATGCGGCCATTCCGACGCACTGGCTGCCGTTTGTGTTGGTGTCGCGCGCGCGCGGTTGGAGCCAGGGCAAGGCGCTGCTGGTGGTGATTTTCGCAGGACTGGGGCACGTGGCGCTGACGACGTTGCTCGGCGTGGGGATCGCGTGGTTTGGCTTTCAGGTGGATGCGCGCGTGGGGGCGGCGTTTCCGTGGGTGACGGGCGGCGTGCTGGTGTTGATCGGCTGCTATTATTTTTGGCGGCAGTGGCGCGGGGGCGGGATCTGTCACCACCATCCGCCCGGCGGGCAACATCACGCGAGTGCGCACTGCGGGCACGAGGATGAGCACAGCCATTGGGACGATGAGTTGAAACAAAGCCCGATCGTCTCGCGGGCGACGGGGGACTGGGCGGCGGTGAGCGGGCTGTTCGTGATGCTGACGCTCTCGCCGTGCGAAGGGTTTTTGCCCGTTTACCTCTCGGGGGTGCAGTTCGGCTGGCCGGGATTTTTCGTGCTGAGCGGAATCCTGGCGGCGGGGACGTTGCTGGCGATGGCGGTGTTTACGTGGCTGACCTTGATCGGACTGGAGCGATTCAAGGTGAAAAATTTCGAGCGCTACGAAGCCGGATTGCTGGGGGCTTTATTCTGTGCGCTGGCGGTCGTGATCGTGCTGCTCGAAAGCTGAGCGGCACGAAGGCGAGAAGGGCGCCCGCGGATTCGGGGCAGGGCCGACCGACGCGGAAGGGGGCGGCGACTACTTTTTGTCGGGGATCGAAAACTTGATCACTGGGGCGGAGCTGTCGCCGAGGACGTCGTGACCCGCCGGCAGCGGCGCGGCGGTAATGGGTGTCGTCGCAGGCGGAGCATCGGGCGCGCGGGCGAAGGCGGGGGCGTCGGCGGGGAGGAGTCTGAAGCCGCGTTCGAGGAGTTCGGCCATTTTGATGTCGCGCGTTTTGCGATCGGTGGAGCCCATGCTGACGGCGATGATGCGGTGACCGTTGCGCAGGGCGGTGGCGGCGAGGCAGAAGCCGGCGCCGTTGGTGAAGCCGGTCTTGAGGCCGTCGACGCCGTTGATGCGACCGAGCAGATGGTTATGGTTGTTCATCACGACGACGGTATCCGACGGGCGCTGGCCCTCGCCGAAACGACGCGTTTTCACGGAGGTGTATTTCAAAATGTCGGTGTGGAGGACGAGGTAGCGGGCGAGAGTGGCGAGGTCGCGGGGGGTGGTGAGATCGCCGTCGGCGATGCGACGGCTCGGGGGAGGCAGGCCGTGGGGCGAACGAAAGGTGGTGTGAAGCATCCCGAGGCTTTGGGCGCGGGCGTTCATCAGTTCAACGAAGGCGGAGGTGGTGCCGGCGGTGGTGCGGGCGAGCGCGGAGGCGGCGTCGTTGGCGGATTGGATCATCAACGCGTAGAGGAGATCTTCCACGGTGAAGACTTCCTTTTCCTTCAACCAAACCTGCGTGCCACCCATGCGGGCGTCTTCGGCGGTGACGGTGATGGGCGTCTGCAGCGTAAGGGTGCCCTTTTGCAAGTGGTCGCTCACGACGAGATACGTCATGAGTTTGGTGACGCTCGCGGGCGGATTACTGATGTCGGCGTTGTCTTCGAAGAGGACTTTGCCGCTGGCGGCATCGACGATGATCGCGCCTTTGTAGGCGGGAGCGGCTTCGCGGGCGGGTGCGGGCCGCGCGTGGGTTTTGGCCGCGGAAACGGCGGGCACCGCGGCAAGCACCACAGCGCAGGAGAGGAAAGGAAAGAGAAGGCGGCGCGCGAAAGTCATCTGGCGCGAAGAAGGGGAATTCGCCGCGCGGCGCGAGTCGAATCCGTGTGCGGGCGATCACGGATGCGAGCGCCGCGGAAAGCAGCCGGCGGGGAATTTCGGCGCGGTGGACGGCAATGCGTTCGCCGACGGAAATTTCGGTGAAGCGAAAACGGAGAGCGTCGATGACCCGGGTCGCGCGGGCCGGAGAATTCGGGCGAAAAAAACTTGGAGGGACGCGTGTCGCGACGCGGCGTGAGGCAGAACGCGGGTTAGGGATGGCCGTCGAGGCCGGCGCGGCGGCGCGCGGACGAGCGGGGCGATTTTTTCGGCGAAGGGATGATGCCGAGGCGGGGATCGCGGCGGCGAACGAGGTTCACGAGTGCGGCCGCCGTGCGCTCGAAGGTGTCGGTGCTCTCCGGCAGATAAAGCCACTTGGGAAGAATCGCGTGCGGGGCGAGGGACGGAAACTCCGCGACGAGCGCCTCGTGACGAGTGCGGTCGGTGCACGCAAGGAGGCCGCGCCACGGTTCTTCGCCGGCCGAAAAGCAGAGCATCATCTTGCCATCGAGATAAACCGCCTTGGTGCCAAACATGGAGCGGAGCACGAACGTCGGTTCGCGTTCAAGCGGCTCCCAGAGCCACGCGTAGGGATGCACGGGGCGCGGCGCGCCGATGGATTGAGAACGGGAGCGGGCCATCGTCGTCAGAGTTGCAACGACGAAACGATGGCGCAACGGGCAGACGAGCGCAACGGTGCGAAAGCGGAGAACACGCGCGGAGGCGACGGTGCGTTTCGCGCCGCGCACAGAGGCGCGGAGTCGCTATTTCGTCTGCTCGATCGGCAGACGGTGAAGCGTGAAGCCAGGGTTCTTCTCGATGAAGTAACGCTCGGTCCACTCGTTGGGAAAGAGCACGACGGGATGGCCAAATTTGTCAGCGCCGAAGCTCACGCCGCTGGCGACGACGATGCTCGAGTAGTCGAAGCCTTTCGGGCCGATGAGGTCGGGTGGAATTTCGACCCATTTGAGGAGCGTCCACGGTGCGGGTGTCAGGCGCGACTCGGCGTTGTATTCGCTTTGGAGGCGCCACTGGACGACTTCGAATTGGAGCGGACCGACGGCGGCGAGGAGCGTGGCGCCGGGCGGGGCGTTGCGGGCGGTGAAGGACTGCACGACGCCTTCCTGCAAAAGCTGTTCGAGGCCGGCGCGGTATTTCTTGGCGTCGCCCGCGCTCGGGTTGGAGATGTAGGTGAAGACTTCCGGCGGGAAGCGCGGGATCTCGTCGTAGGCGATGGTGCGATCGTCGGTGAGGGTGTCGCCGATGCCGAACGCATCATGGCCAACGAGGCCGATGACGTCGCCGGGCCAGGCTTCGTCGACGGTCTCGCGTTCCTGGCCGAAGAGTTTGTGGGAGGAGGAGAGGCGCACCTGTTTGCCGGTGCGTTGGTGCGTGACGACCATGTCGCGCTCGAATTTGCCGGAGCAGACGCGAAGAAACGCGATGCGGTCCCGGTGCTTCGGATCCATGTTGGCCTGGATTTTGAAAATGAAGCCGGAGAACTTGGGGTCGTTGACCGGGACGACGCGATCGGTGGTGGGCTGTGCGAGTCCGGGCACGGTGACGCTGACGGAGTGGCGCGGAGCGGGCGGAACGGAGTCGTGGAGAAAGCCGTTTAACAGGAGTTCGATGCCGAAGTTGTTGACGGCGGAGCCGAAGAAGACGGGCGTCTGGCGGCCGTGGCGGACGGCGTCGAGATCGTAGGGATGACCGGCGCCATCGAGCATCTCGAGTTGTTCTTTGACGGCGGTGTAGGTGTCGTCATCGAGTTTTTTGCGGACGGCGGGATCGTCGAGGGAGGTGACGCTTTCGGGGGCGCGAAAAGCGCCGCCGGGAACGCGTTCGAAGAGATGCACCTCGCGCGAGCGGCGGTCGAACACGCCGCGGAAAGACGGGCCGCTGCCGAGGGGCCAGACGACGGGCGAGGACTGGAGACCGAGGACGCTTTCGAGTTCGTCGAGCAAGTCGAGCGGATCGCGCGTGGGGCGATCGCACTTGTTCATGAACGTGAAGATGGGGACGCCGCGGCGGCGGCAGACTTCGAAGAGTTTGCGCGTCTGAGCCTCGACGCCTTTGGCGGCGTCGATGACCATCAACGCGGCGTCGACGGCGGTGAGGACGCGGTAGGTATCCTCGGAAAAATCCTTGTGACCGGGCGTGTCGAGGAGGTTGACGGCGCAGCCGGCGAAATCGAACTGGAGGACGGTCGAGGAGATGGAAATGCCGCGCTGTTTTTCGAGTTCCATCCAGTCGGAGGCGGTGGCGCGCTGATTTTTGCGGGCGGTGACGGAGCCGGCGAGATGCAGGGCGTTGCCGTAGAGGAGGAATTTCTCGGTGAGCGTGGTTTTGCCCGCGTCGGGGTGAGAGATGATCGCGAAGGTGCGACGGCGGGCGATTTCCTGAGCGGGTGACATGGCGAAACCCGCAAGGAAACGGGCTCCAGGCGGGGAATGAAAGCCAATTTCCGGAGAGCAGAGCGGTCGACACACCGCAGCGGCGGGCGGGCATGATCCGGAAGCGAGCGCCGTTATACGGCGGACGCGAGGCGGGGGCCGGCGTGCTCGCGCCGGCGTTTTGAGGGGTGAGGCGGCCGCGGCGGGTCGCCGCTGGGCTTAGTGCTGGCTGGCTTCGAGGTCGCGGCGGAGCGCCTTGAGGGCGTCGATCTCTTTCTGCAATTCGTCTTTCTCGGCCTTGGTTTTGGCGAGGGATTTTTGCTCGAGCAGGTCGTGTTCGTCCTGCAACAACTCGACGCGTTGGGCGGCGATGCGTTCGCGTTCGGTCGCGCCTTGGCCGCCGAAAATGGAGAGGGCTTTGGCGACTTTGGAATTGTTGAGCGCTTTGTCGGCCTCGCTGGATTTGGTGAGTTCCTTCTCCTTCGCGGCCTGTTCTTCGTTGGCTTTCAACTTGGCGTCTTCATCGGTGACGCGGTTGCGGCGCACCTCGAGTTTGGGCAGCATGGTCGCCGGATCTTCGCGCGCTTCGGTGACGTTGTCCTTGGGCTTGTTCACGGGCGCGGGTGCCGGATCTGTTTTGCCGGCGGCGGCGGCAGTGGCCGCGACGGTGGTCTTCGGGGCGTCGGCGGGCGGTGGGGCGAATTTGATGTCCTCGGCGAGACTTTCGCGAATGGCCTCTTTCACGTGATCGCTGGTGCCAGAGTCGGCAGGCGCGGGCGGGGGCGGCGGAGGTGCCGAAGGTTCGGCCGCCAGCGCGGCGACAGCGAGGAACAGGCCGAGCGACGCGAGGCGAAAGGGAGAGGAGGCAAACATGGGGCGCACGGTAGGAGCAACCGCGCGCGAGTCCAGACGAGACGGGATTCAGGCCGGGGGCGTGCCGCGGGGGCGCGGGCGGCGGCGCCAGACGACCGCGACGAAGCCGAGGCCGACGGCCACGAGGGCGTAGGTGCCGGGCTCGGGGACGGGCGAGAACACGACGGGGCCGGAGTAGCCGTCGGCGTAGTGAATCTCGGCGTTGGTCTGCGTGTAACTGCCGGCGACGAGCTGGCCGTTGAGGTAGTGGTTGTTGTTTTCGATGTCGACCAGCGGGGCGAGAATGCTGCCGTAAAAATTGGTGCTCAAGGTGAGCTTGTCGGGGGTGGCCGCGTTGTTGTCGGGCAGGATATTCCAGAGCAGCTGCTGGTTGTTGGAACCGCCGCTGAGGTTATTGACGCCGTCGAAGAGAATTTTGCCGCCGGCGGAAGTCGCGTTGAGGACGTTGATAACGAAGTATTGGTCGGCGGCGAGGTTGGCCTTGATGTCGCTCAGTCGCTCGGTGTTTTGGTCGAAGAAGCCGTCGCCATTGGCATCGTAGTAGCCGTTGACGATGCGACTGGCATCGAGGTTGAAGACGGTGACGCCGGACGCGTTGCTGGTGAAGGTGAGTGTCTGACCGGAGACGCCGATGGTGCCGGTGGCGTTGGCGGCGGCGAGGGCGTTGGAAACGGCGATGAGGCTCGAGCCGACGGAGGACCAGTTCCAGCCGTTGGGCCCGGTGACGGTGCGAGGATCGGTGTAGGCGCGCGCGTCGCTGGTGTTGTAGGCCATCATGCCGGAACCGGTGACGAGCTGGCGTTGGTAATTATTGCCGGCGGGGTTGTAGGTCCACGTCACGGAGCCCGACATGGCGGGCGTTGAGACGTAGCCGTTGTTGATCTGGCTGTTGCCGTTGAAGGTGACGGCGCCGTTGGCGTAGAGCGCGGGGTCGGCGCCCGCGGAGGGGTTGGAAAACAGGCCGATGATGGTGCCGCTTCCGACGGTCAAATTGCCGCCCACGGCGATGCCGCCATCGGTATGGGTGTTGTTGAGCGTGAGATCGCCGAGCGTGATGACGTTATAGGACCGCGTGAGCTGATCGTAAGTCGCGAGTGCTTGATCGGGAGTAAGTTGGGCACGGAGGGGAATCCCGCTACCCAAAGAGAGCAACAGGGCAGCGCCAGAGAGAAGGAGGCGTGACCGATTCACGCAGCGATTCGTAGGGTATTCACTCTAGTCGGGGCAAGTGACTTTTCGCGCTTTCCAGTGATTTGTCGGGTGCGAGGTTGGGCGTGCGTGGGAGCGCGGCCAATTTTCTCCGCGCTTCGTCGGCAAGAGCTTGGCGAATCGTGCTTAGGTCTTTGAAAACGAGAGTCTTGTTTAACAAAGAAGCGTCGATTGTCTGACCAGAATTTGCGGAGATCAACAGGGTCCAAAAGTCGAAAGGCGGTGCGGAGCGCGTCGTGAGGGAGAGCTTTTGAAGCAGAGCGGCGGCTCCGTTGAAGTCGCCTTGGCGCCAGCGAAAGGCGATCAGGGCGAGCGTCGTGGGCGGACTGTCCGGCGATTGCGCGGCGAGAGCGGCAAGACGCGCTTCGACCGCGGGAGAAACGCGGTTGAGCAGGCACGCCGTTTCAATCCAGTGGGCGGCGAGGTCGGCATCGTCGGGTGCTTCGGCCTGCCATTTGCCGTAAAGCCAGAGGAGGTCGAGGTCGTTGCCGCCTCGCACGAAAATATCGCGCAGAGAGGCGTAGGCCCAGAAGCGTTTCGGCGTGAGCGTGACGAGGCGGCGCAGCACCACCGCTGCGGCGGCGTCGTCCTGCCAGATTTGCGCGAGGCGGGCCAAGGTGACGAGTGTCGCGGGGGATTCGCGAGCGGTGTCGAGGGCGTCGGTCCACGTGGCGCGGGCGCGCTCATCGGCGCGGCGTTCGTGTTGGAGACGGGAGGCGATGGCGAGAGGCAGGGCGTTGCCGGGATCGGGTCCCCATGCGCCGGCGAGCAACAAGGTCTGGAGACGGCCGTAATCGCCCGTTTGAGCGGCTAGTTCAGCGGTGACGTCGCGAACGCGGGGCGACGCTGAGAGTGGCGCCGGAAGGGTGTCGAGCCAGGTGAGCGCGCCGGAGGCTTGGCGGACTGATGCGAGCCAACGGGCCGTCAAGCTGACGTCGTCGGCTGACCCTTGGCGGGCGGCGTGCTCCAAGCTCGCGAGCAACTGCGACCACAGGTCGGACGCGGCGACGGGTTGAGGCGCAGCCGGCAAGCGGTCGATGAGGAGGCGGACAACGGTGCCGGCGCGTTCGGGGTCGTTGGAGCGAGCGGCATCGCGGAGGAGTTCGATCGCAGCGCGGACGCGCATGGCGGGATCGTCGAGCAACCCGGCGAGGGAGGCGAGGGCTTGGGGCCGTTGACTGGGGGCGCCGTGCCACAGATCAAGCAGAGCGAGATTGAGCCGCGCGGCGGAGTCGGCTGGCGCGAGCGCGAGGACGGCGCGAAGTTTTTCGGCAAACGCGTCTTCATCGCCCATGGCGCGGGCGAGCTCGGCGGAAAGGCGTTGAATTTCCACGGCGCGGGCCGGAGCGGGCGTGACGTCCTTGAGGGCGTCGAGGCCCGCATCCGGCTGGTCAAAACGAAGGGCGGCGGCAGCGAGTTGCAGGCGGGCGTCGAAGTCGGCCGGCGAAAGGCGCACGATGTTTTCGCGGGCGAGGACGGCGTCGCTCAGACCGAGGCGCTCGAGTTCGGTGGCGACACGGCGCCAAGTAGCGAGATCGCCGGGCGCGATTTCGGTGGCGCGGCGCAGCGCGAGGAGGAGGTTGCGATTATCGTGCTGGCGTGAAAACGCGTCGACTTGCGCCATGGCCTGCTGGTGACGCCAGCGCACCCAGAATGGCTTGCCGATCATCCAGCCGAGAGAAATCACGAGGGCGCACGCGCTGAGAGCGACGAGAAAAATCAACGCGCGGCGCTGATTTTCATACATGCCATCATAGCGGGAGCGCAGGAGATGCCAGAAACGCGAGAACACGAGGAGAAGCGGGAGACTTGCGGTGAAGTGAGATTACGGAAAATAGAAGGACAGGATGCATTCACATTTCGACCGATAGATGCGTCAAGGGGAGGACAAAACGCGGACGGCGGGCGTGGCGGGGGCGGCGCAGAGCGGCGCCTCGACCAAATGGGCGGGCGCGGCGCCGTGGGTCGTGGTCGCGGCGTTCTGGCTGCTGTTATTCGTGCGGTTGACGACGACGTGGCGTGCCAGCGTGGAGCAGGCGCACGGGTGGGCGGTGCCGGGGTTGCTCGTGTACTTTATCTGGGAGCGGCTGCGCAGGGGCGCGCGGCCGGGGTTGGTATCGCCGGGCGGGCGTATTGCGGCGGGGGCGGGGGTGGCGGTCGGCATGGCGGTAATGTGTGCGGTGCTGCCATGGTTTGAAGCGAACCGGATGTGGCCGGCGGCGCAGTGGGTGTTTACGGCGGGCGTGGCGGTCGCGAGCACGGGTGTGCTGGCGTGGGTGGGCGGCTGGCGTTGGAGCGCGAATTTTTTCTTTCCGTGGTTTTTTGCGACGACGGCGTTGCTGTGGCCGACCATGGTGCAAACGCCGTTGATGAACGCGCTCGCGCAGGGCAATGCGCAGGCGACGGCGGAACTGGTTTCGCTGACCGGTCACCCGGCGGTCGCGCGGGGCAACATCATCGAGGTCGGTGCGGGCTTCGTGGGCGTGGAAGAAGCGTGCAGCGGGCTGCGGTCGTTGCAGGCGGTTTGGATGCTGGCGTGGTTGCTCGGCGAACTGGCGTTTTTGCGTTGGTCGCGCCGGGTGGGGCTCGTCGCACTGGCGGTCGCGATCGCTGTGCTGACGAACCTCGCTCGCACGGTGTTTCTCACCTGGCGCGTGGCGGGGGAAGGGTTGGGGGCGATCGAGCGCTGGCACGATCTGGCGGGAGGAATTGAAATGGTGGTGACGCTCGCGGCCGTGGCGGCGGTGGCGTATGGGTTCGCGCGCGGGGAAAAAACGCCGGCGCCTATTCTGGCCCCGCCGAGGCCGGTGTGGCGCGGTCGGTCCGCGGTGGTGTTGCTCGGAATTTGCGGGCTGGCTGAGGGTGGCACGCGGGCGTGGTTTGCGTGGCATCACGAGGAGGGCGGGCGGCAATGGGCCTTGGCGAGCGCGGTGCCGGGATGGCCGTCGGCTCCGATTCCGGAGCGGACGCAGGAGATTCTCCATGCTTCGAGTGCGGATGGGCGGACGTGGGAGCGCAGCGGGGATGATCGGCGCGGTCTGGCGTATGTTTTCCGCTGGGAGAACGACACGGCGGTGGCGATGGAGGCGCGACGGCACGATCCGACGGTGTGCATGCCGGGCCTCGGGGCGGAGCTCGAAGCGGAACTGGCGCCCGTGGTCGTGGAGACTGGCGGGGAGACCGTGCCGTTTCGAGCGTATCGCTTCAGGGCGGAAGGAACGACGCAGCACGTTTTCTTCTGCGTGTGGGATGTGTTTGAGAGCCGCGTCGCGCCGATCGAAGTGGAGAACGAAGTCGCGTTTAGCTATCGTTGGGCCCGCGTGCGGGAAGGACGTTCGCGCGCCGACCTCGCGCAAATTATTTTTGTGCTGCAGGGCGAACCGAGCGACGCTGCGGCGTGCGCGTGGCTGCGGCGGCAGGTCGGGGTGCTTCTCCGGCGAAAATAAAAAACGCGGCCCCGGGGAGAGGCCGCGTGGAGAAACCGAGCGGAGTTGATTTTACAGGCCGCGCATCTTGCCGCCGTAGATCGCGCTGGCGCCGAGCTCTTCCTCGATGCGGAGGAGCTGGTTGTATTTCGCGACGCGGTCGGTGCGGCAGAGCGAGCCGGTTTTGATCTGGCCGGCGTTGGTCGCGACGGCGATGTCGGCGATCGTGACATCCTCGGTCTCACCGGAGCGGTGCGAGATGACGGCGGTGTAATGGGCTTCCTTGGCCATTTCCACGGCGTCGAAGGTCTCGGTGAGCGAGCCGATCTGGTTGACCTTGACGAGAATCGAGTTGGCGGTGCCGCTGTCGATGCCGCGCTTGAGGAACTCGGTGTTGGTGACGAAGAGATCGTCGCCCACGAGCTGGATCTTGTCGCCGATCGCATCGGTGAGTTTTTTCCACGTGGCCCAGTCGCCTTCGGCGCAGCCGTCTTCGATGGAGATGATCGGATATTTCGCGACGAGTTTGCGGTAGAACTCGACGATCTCGTCGCCGGAGAGCACCTGGCCGGAGGACTTTTTGAAGACGTAGTGCTTTTTCGCGGGGACGTAGAATTCGGAGGCGGCGACGTCGAGGGCGAGGTTGATATCCTTGCCGAGTTTGTAGCCGGCGTTTTTGACGGCGGTGGCGATGACGTCGAGGGCGGCCTCGGCGGATTCGAGTTTCGGCGCGAAGCCGCCTTCGTCGCCGACGGCGGTGGCGAGGCCCTTGTCTTTCAGGACCTTCTTCAGCGAGTGGAAAACCTCGCAGCCCATGCGGAGGCCTTCGGAGAAGGTTTTCGCGCCGGTGGGCATGATCATGAATTCCTGAAAATCGATCGGGGCATCGGAGTGCGCGCCGCCGTTCATGATGTTCATCATGGGCACGGGGAGGACTTTCGCGTTCGGGCCGCCGAGGTATTTGTAGAGCGGCTGGCCGAGGGCGGCGGCGGCGGCTTTCGCGGTGGCGAGGGAAACGCCGAGGATGGCGTTGGCGCCGAGCTTCGACTTGGTCTTGGTGCCATCGAGCTTGATCATGGCGGCGTCGATGCCGACCTGGTCGAGGGCGTCGAAGCCGAGGAGCGCGGGGGCGATTTTGCCTTTGACGTTGCCGACGGCTTTCAGCGTGCCTTTGCCGCCATAGCGAAGTTTGTCGCCGTCACGGAGCTCGATGGCTTCGTGTTCGCCGGTGGAGGCGCCGGAGGGGACCGCGGCGCGGCCGAAGGCGCCGGAGGCGAGCTTCACGTCGACTTCAACCGTCGGGTTGCCGCGGGAGTCGATGATCTCGCGGGCGGTAATGGCAGTGATGGAGGTGTTCATTCCAGTGGACGACTGAACACGGGCACCGGGCGCGAGTGAACAAAAAAACGCGCGAGGGGTTTCGCGCGTGGGTAATCTGCCGAGGAAAGCGGGGCGAGCGGCGGCGCTCGCGGGGATATTACGCGAACGGCGGACGGGAGGCGCCGATGCGTTCGAGGAACTGGCGGACGGCGCCGCGATTTGCGCGGAGTTTCGGCGGCAATTGCTCGTTGAAGCCGCGCTCCACGGCGAGGCGGCCGACGGTCATGTTTTCGTAGTTGCGCGTGTTGAGCGCATCGGCGGTGAGCAACTGCAGCGGAATCTGGTCGAGGTGGCCTTCGTAAGCGGCGGCGTGCAGGGGGGTGTCGCCGTTGTCGTTGCGCGTGAGGAGGAGCTCGGCGGTGAGATTTTCGCGCGGGATGCGGTGCAACTGGCCGGTCTCGGCGGCGGCGTGGATCGCGGTGAAACCGGTCTTGCTGGCGATCGTGAGATGGGCGCGGGTCAGGAGTGCGGGGGGAATCTGGTCGAGGTGTCCGGCGATGGCGGCGGCGTGAAAAACGGTGTCGCCGGCGTTGGTGAGCGCGAGCATGGCGTCGGCCGTGAGCAGCGCCGGCGGAATCTGATTGAGGTGGCCGTTGAGAGCGGCGACGTGGAGGACGGTTTCGCCGCTGATATTCTGCACGGCGAGGTGGGCGGGCGAAAACGCGTTGGGCGGGAGGGCGGCGAGCGTGCCGTTTTCCGCCGCCTCGTGCAGGAGCGTGTTGCCGAGATCGGTGCGGTTGAGCAGGACCTCGGAGGTGAGGAGCGCGGAAGGCAGTTGCCCGAGGTGACCGTGGGCGGCGGCGTTGTGGAAGACGGTGTAGCCGGAGTTGCTGCGGGTGAGAAGGGCCGAGGTTTCGAGCACGGCGGGCGGCACTTGATCGAGGTGGCCGGCCATCGCGGCGTGATGAAGGGGCGTGTAGCCGGCGTCGTTGCGGAGGAGCAGGTGCGCGGGCGCGAGGAGATCGATGGGCAAGCGCGAAAGTTGACCGTAGCGCGCGGCGATGTGGAGGGGCGTGGAGCCCGCGGCGTTGCGCACAAGGAAGCACTCGACGGCGAGCGCGGACGCGGAGAAGGGGGAAAAGTCACCCGTGCGGGCGGCGACAAAGAGATCGGGCTGGACCATGTTCCGGATTGCACGCGGAGAGAAGGCCGCGGAAGCACGGCTGGCAAATCCAAAGCCCGGGCGCTGCGGAATTCGTTTTACTTCGAAGGCATCTACTTTTCACCATGCGCCGAATGAGCAACGACGCAGGAGCCCCCGGAAACGCCGAGAAGCCCGCGGTCCTCGTCGTCGATGACGAGCGGCCGTTATTAGATGTGTTTAGCGCGGCATTGTCGGGGGCGTTTGACGTGACGGCGGTGATGTCGGCGCGCGAGGCGGAGTTCGCGCTGCACAAGCGGGCGTTCAAGGTGCTGATCGCCGACCATTTGATGCCGGGAGGAAACGGCATGAATCTGCTGGTGCGGGCGCGGGAGGAGTTTCCGCACATGCAGCGCATTTTGGTGACGGGTTACATGAAGCCGGAAATGCTCATGCGCAGCGTGAACGAGGCGGCGCTGTTTCGGTATCTGCTGAAACCGGTCGCGCTCGCGGAACTGGTCAAGGTGGTGCACGACGCCGCGAAGGCGCACGACGCGAGCGTCGCCGTGGCGGCGCAGTGAGCGGACGCCGGGGCGCGCGGCGCGGTCGCGGCGGTTATTTTCTGAGTTTGGCGCGCAGGTAGGGCGCGGTCGGGCTGGACTTCACTTTGAGCAAGCCCGCGAGTTCGCCTTGGTAAATCAGCTCGCCGCCGGCGGGACCACCGCCGGGCCCGAGTTCGACGACGTAATCGGCCTCGGCGAGGAGATCGAGATGATGCTCGATCACGACGACGGTGTGGCCTTGATCGACGAGGGAATGGAGGACGCGGATGAGTTTTTCGCAGTCGCTCAGGTGAAGGCCGATGGTCGGTTCCTCGAGGAGGTAGAGGTTGCGCACGGCGGTGCCGCGGGAGCGTTCCTTGTAGCTGGGAAGTCCGCGCGCGAGCTCGGTGACGAGCTTGAGGCGCTGCGCCTCGCCGCCGGAGAGCGAGGGCGAACTCTGGCCGAGCGTGAGGTAGCCGAGGCCGCAGTCGACCATGAGCTGGCAGACTTGGGAGAGCTGGGAATGGAAATCGAAAAACGTGGCGGCTTCGTCGAACGTGAGTTGCAGGACCTGCCCGATGTTTTTCCCTTTCCAGGCAATCTCGGCGAGGTCGGGGCTGTAGCGGGAACCGTGGCAGTTTTCGCACGGCAGATAAGTGTCGGGCATGAACGCCATCTCGAGCTTGATCCGACCGGCGCCCTGGCAGGTGTCGCAGCGACCGCCGGCGGTGTTGAAGGAGAAACGCGAGGCGGTGTAGCCGCGCATTTTCGATTCGGGCAACGACGCGAAAAACTGGCGGATGATGTCGAAGATGCCGAGGTAAGTCGCGGGCGTGGACCGCGGGGTTTTGCCGATGGGCGACTGGTCGACCTCGATGACGCCTTTGAACCCGTTTGCGCCGCTGAGTTGGGCGAACGGGAGGCGTTTTTCCTCGGCGTTGAAATGGGTGGCGCGGACGAAACCGCGACCGGAAAGGCGGGGCGTATTCTCCGCGATGGCGTGTGCGACGGCGGGGTGCAGGAGATCGCGGAAGAGCGTGGACTTGCCGGCGCCACTCGGGCCCGCGGCCATGATGAGGCGACCGTGCGGGAGGCGCAGGGTGAAACCGCGGAGGTTGCGCAACGCGGCGCCCTTGAGCGTGAGCCATTCCTTCGGTGAGGCGGGCAGCGGCCGATAACTGCCGCGGAGCGGATGGGTGATGCCGCGCTGGAGAAAAAGGCCGGTGAGGGATTTTTCGCTGCGCTGGATCTCGGCAGGCGTGCCGTTGGCGAGCAGTTCGCCGCCGTGGATGCCGGCGGCGGGACCGAGATCGATGATGCGGTCGGCGCGCGCCATGAGCTCGTCATCGTGCTCGACGACGAGGAGCGTGTTACCTTTTTCGCGGAGCGAGATGAGGGTGTCGATGAGGCGGTCGTTGTCGCGTGCGTGGAGTCCGATGGACGGTTCGTCGAGCACGTAGAGGACGCCCGAGAGATTGGAGCCGAGCTGGGCGGCGAGGCGGATGCGTTGGGCTTCGCCGCCGGAAAGGGTTTCGGTGGGGCGATCGAGGGAGAGGTAACCGAGGCCGACGTGATCGAGAAACTTCAGGCGTTCTTCGATCTGCGGCACGATGTCCTGCACGATGAGCCGGCCGCGCGAGTCGAGGTCGAGCTGATGCAGATGCGCGAGAAGTTCGGACGAGGTGCTCGCGAGGAGTTGCGGCAGAGAAAGTGCGGCGGCGGATTTTGGCGCGGTGGTGCGGGATCTGGCGGGGGCGCGGAAGTGAAGTTTGACGGCGCGCGAGACGCGGTTGAGGCGGGCGCCGCGGCAATCCGGGCAGGGCGTGCCGGCGTCGGAAACGTCGTCGGACGAATCGATGCCGAACTCGCGAAGGCGGGCGGCGGGATCGTTTTCGTCGTCCTCATCGGGCTCGAGCATCCAAGGGAAAACGCGACCGTGACCGCGGCACGTCGGACACCAGCCGCGCGGGGAGTTGAACGAGAAATCCTTGGGGTCGAGTTCGGAAAACGATTCGCCGGTTTCGATGTCGGTGCGCGTGGTGGAGAACCAGGAGAGGACGGCGCCGTCGGGGGTGAGGAGGAAGCACGCGCCTTTGCCGAGGCGGAGGGCGGTGTCGAGGGCGCTGGAGATCGAGCGCGCGGGCGTGGCGCGTGGGGCGGAGGTGCGCGACGGCGGGGCGGCGGCGGCGGATTCTTTCAGGTCGGCAACGACGACCTCGATATCGTGCTCTTTGTAGCGATCGAGTTTTTGAAAGGCGTCAACGGGGACGAGCTGGCCGTCGGCGCGCATGAGTGGGTAGCCCTGTTTGCCGATCCATGTGGCGATGGGCTGATGGTGGCCCTTGCGGCCGCGGATGAGCGGGGCGCAGAGGTAAAGGTGCTTCGCGCGGCGGGCTTTCGGCGTGGCGAGGACGCGCGCGAGAAGGTTCTTGAGCTGGCCGAGCGAGAGCGGCTGCACGGCTTTGTCGGTGTCGGGATGATGCTGAATGCCGAGGCGCGCGTAGAGAAGCCGCAGGTATTGCGCGACCTCGGTGATGGTGGCGACCGTGGACTTGCGGGAGCCGCGAGTGACGCGTTGCTCGATGGCGACGGTCGGTGGAATGCCGGTGAGGCGATCGATCGCGGGGCGCGGGAGTTGTTCGACGAACTGGCGCGCGTAGGGCGACATGGATTCCATGAACCGCCGCTGGCCCTCGGCAAAGACGATGTCGAATGCGAGGGTGGATTTGCCCGAACCGGACACGCCGGTGACGACGTTGAGTTGATGGTGCGGGATGGTGAGCGAGAGGTTTTTGAGGTTGTTCTCGCGGGCGCCGGTGATGACGAGCTCGGCGGGTCGATGGGCCGGTGTTGGTCGATAGGGCGCGGCCTCTTCGGCGGCGGCGAGCGCGGTGGAATTGTCACCTGAGAGGCTGCCATCGCGGAGGGCGGCGCGGAGGAAGGGCGATGTGGCGGTGTCGGCGGCGGCGACCTGCTCGGGGGTGCCTTCGGCGACGATGCGGCCGCCGGCGGCACCGGCGTCGGGGCCGATTTCGAGGACCCAGTCGGCGGACTTGAGGACGTCGAGATTGTGCTCGATCACGATCACGCTGTGGCCGCGGTCGACGAGCGCCTGGAGAACGAAGAGGAGGCGTTTGACGTCGTGGCGGTGGAGGCCGGTCGTGGGCTCATCGAGCAGGAGGAGCGCGCCAGAGGACGGCGGCGCGGAGAGCGGCGAACCCTTCGCGTCGCCGGTGAAGGTGCCGAGGTAGCGGACGAGTTTCAGTCGTTGGGATTCGCCGCCACTGAGGGTGTTGAGGGGTTGACCGAGCGTGAGGTAGCCGAGACCGACGGAGTCGAGGGAGGCGAGGCGGCGGAGGATTTCGGGGTGCGCGGCGAAGAGCGGGAGCGCATCGGTGACGCTCGTGGCGAGCAGGTCGGCGACGGAACGGTCGTGCCACTGGATCGCAAGGACTTCGGGTTTGAAGCGGCGGCCCTCGCAGATGGGACACGGGACGAAAACGTCGGAGAGAAACTGCATCTCGACGCGTTCGTAGCCAAGGCCCTGGCAGTGATCGCAACGGCCTTCGCCGCTGTTGAACGAAAATGAGGACGCGTTGAAACCGGCTTGCTGTGCGGCAGGCGTGGCGGCGTAGAGGTCGCGGATGAGTTCCCATGCATCGGTGTAGAGCGCGGGGTTCGAGCGCGGCGTGCGCGAGAGGGGGGATTGATCGACGAGGACGATTTCGGAAAACGGCGCGTCGGCCGGCGCGGGCAGGATGGATTCGATCGCGGCGGGGTCTTCGGTGAGCTGGAGACGTTGCGCGAGGAGGCCTTGGTAAATGACGTTGTCGAGGAGCGTGGACTTGCCGGAGCCGGAGACGCCGCTGAGGCAGACGAAGCGTTGCAGTGGCAGGCGAAAGGAGAGTGCGGCGAGGTTGTGCTTGGTGGCGTTTTTGAAATGGAGAAACGGAGGCGCGCCAGCGGCGCGTGCGTTCACCGAAACGGGTCGGCGCTGCGCGGGCGCCTCGATCGACTCGCGCCCGGAGAAATACGCGCCGGTGATGCTTTGCGGGGCGCGCAGCATGGCGGCCACGGGGCCTTGGAAAACGATGTGGCCTCCGCGGCTGCCGGGTTCGGGGCCGACCTCGATGACGTGATCGGCGGCGCGAATCATCGCCTCGTCGTGCTCGACGACGACGACAGTGTTGCCCGCATCGGTGAGCGTGCGGATGATGCCGATGAGGCGGTCGATGTCGCGCGGATGCAGGCCGACGCTGGGCTCGTCGAGGACAAAGAGCGTGTCGACAAGAGACGTGCCGAGACAGCTCGTGAGGTTGACGCGTTGGACTTCGCCGCCGGACAGCGTTTTCGAGGTGCGGTCGAGCGTGAGGTAGCCGAGGCCGACCTGTGCGAGATAACGCAGGCGCGTGACGATCGAATCGTAAGCGAGGGACGCGGAGTGCGCGTCGGACGGAGTTTCGTTTAACGGGCGGAAAGCCACGAGTCGGGCGAGCAGTTCGGAAACGGGGAGTTGATAAAGTTCGGGAAGCGTTTGCTGCTGCCATTTCCAGCAGAGCGCGTCGGGTTGGAGACGTTGTCCGCCGCACGCAGGGCAGGGGTTATAGGCGCGATAACGAGCGAGGAAGACGCGCACGTGCATCTTGTAGGTGTTCTTCTCGAGCCAGCGGAAGAAACCCTTCACGCCATACCAATATTGCGGCCACGTCTTGCCGTTTTCTTCGCCGTAGCCGGGCTCGCCGTTGACGATGAAATCGCGCTGCTCGGGCGTGAGGGACGCGAAGGGAACGTTGGTCGGGATCTTGAGGCGACGGGTGAATTTCAGCAGGTCCTTTTTGGACTCGCCGTAGATTTCGCTCTCCCAGCATTTGATCGCGCCGTCGTCGATCGAGAGCGACTGATCGGGCAGTGCGAGGCGGTAGTCGATCTCGATGATGCGACCGAAGCCGCGACATTGAGGACAGGCACCGAGTGGAGAGTTGAAGGAGAAAAGGGGCGGCGTGGCGGCGCGAAACGTGCGGCCGGTGCGGGGCGAATGCAGACCGCGCGAATAGTGGCCGATCTGCTCAAGGGGAACGGTGCTGGCGGTGGCGGCAGGCGTGGCGAAGAGGTAGACTTCGCCTTGCCCGAAATGCAGCGCGGTTTCCGTGGCTTCGAGGAAACGCGACCGCTGATCGGAGCTGAGCGTGACGCGATCCTGGGCGACAAAGATGCGCTCCCGCGGAGCGAGGATGGAGTCGTTGGCCAGAAGGTCGTCAA
Source organism: Horticoccus luteus (assembly GCF_019464535.1). GTDB lineage: Bacteria > Verrucomicrobiota > Verrucomicrobiia > Opitutales > Opitutaceae > Horticoccus > Horticoccus luteus. The sequence continues at coordinate 1,514,066 of NZ_CP080507.1, forward strand.
CGCGATGCAGGGCGCAGCGAAGGCCGGCGGAATCGTCGGTGGTCGATTCGGGCACGAGGACGCGAATGTAGGACTGGCCTTTGAGATTCTGCAGGATCTCCGGCCAGGTGAGGTTCGCGGGTTTGACGATTTTGAATGCGACGACAGTGGCGCGGTCAGGGTGCGCGGACGCGGCTTTGGTCCAGATGGTGGCGGGCGTATCGTCTTCGACTTTCTCGCCGGTGGCGGGATCGAAGCACTCGGCGACGTGGCTGAACCAGACTTTGAAGAAGTCGGTGAGCTCCGTCATCGTGCCGACGGTGGAGCGGGAGGTTTTGACGGTGTTGGTCTGCTCGATGGCGATCGACGGGCGGATGTTTTCGATTGAGTCGACCTTGGGTTTGTCGAGGAGGTCGAGGAACTGGCGCGTGTAAGCGCTGAACGTCTCGACGTAGCGACGCTGGCCCTCGGCGTGCAGCGTGTCGAAAACGAGCGACGATTTCCCCGCGCCACTCAGGCCGGTGACGACGACGTATTGCCCGAGGGGCAGATCGAGATCGAAGCCTTTGAGATTGTTTTGGCGCACGCCGCGCAACCGAATGGAGGAGGACGCGGCGAAAGATGCAGCGAGTGACACGGCGACCACCGATGAGCACCCGATGCGAGAATGCAAACAGCGGCGCGGGGAGAGCAGAGCGGGGCGGTAAAATTAGGGCGAGCGTGAGGGCCGGCGGAGAAAATTAATTTCAACTAATTGTGCGGTCGACGCCTTGCGTTTGTGATTAGGACGCTAATTATCAGGCTCCTGATTTCACTGAAGATGCCATTGGTCATGCTGAAGAACGTGCCGCGCTACGAGTGCCTCTTGGAGGCAGCGAAGCAGTTTCCCGACTTGGAACCGTCGGCCTGCGAGGCGTTTTTGCATCTGGTGCGCGCGGGCGACGAGGCGCTTTCGGTGGCGGAAAAGCATCTGGCGCAGCATAGTGTGACGCAGGGGCGGTTTGGGGTGCTGATGATCTTACTGAACAGCCGCGACGACCAGTGCGTGCGCCGGCCGTTGAGTCCGGCGGAGTTGGCGGAACGCACGGGCGTGACGCGGGCGACGATCACCGGTTTGGTCGATACGTTGGAACGCGACGGCTTGGTGAAGCGGGATCCAGACGCGACCGATCGCCGCATGATGGCGGTGAGTCTGACGGCAAAAGGCGAAGAGGTGTTGCATCAGATCCTCCCGGGATATTTTCAGCAGATGTCGGCGCTGATGCAGCCCTTGACCGTGGCCGAACGGCGTCTGCTCGTGCAGTTGCTGACCCGGCTGGTGCGCCCGCTTCCTCCGGTGACGGAGGACGAATCGAGCGACGCGGAGCTGACTTCCGAAACCGCGCCGGGACATAATGTTTCGGCTCGCGCGTGATTGAAACGCGGCCTTTTTTTCTCCATTTCCCTCTACCTATATGGCTAAACGAATGATCTTAATGCTCGTCCTGACGCTCGCGGTTCTCGGCGGCGTTTTCGGATGGTGGATTTATAAAGGCATGAAGATGGGCAAGGCAATGGCCGCCCAGAAACCGGCCCCGACGGCAGTCTCCGCGGCCGTGGCAAAGGCAGATACGTGGGAGCCCACGTTGCACGCCGTCGGTTCGCTGGCGGCGGTGCAAGGCGTGACCCTGTCCGCGGAAGTCGCCGGCAAGGTCGTGCGCATCAACTTCGAGTCGGGCCAGAAGGTGAAGAAGGGCGATGCGTTGGTGGAGCTGAGCGTGTCGACTGAAAAGGCGCAACTTGCGGCCGCCGAAGCGGCGATGGCGCTGGCGGAGTCGAACTTCAAGCGGACCAACGGCCTGTTTGAAAAGAAGACGCTTTCACAGTCCGAACTCGATGCGGCCGACGCGCAGTTGAAGCAGGCGCAGGCGCAAGCCGCGGGGTTGAAGGCGATGATCGCGAAGAAGACCATTCGCGCGCCGTTCGACGGTGATCTCGGGATCCGGCTCATCAATCTGGGTGAAGTGCTCAAGGAAGGCCAGGCGGTGGTGGACCTCCAAGCGCTCGATCCGATCTACGTCAATTTCACGCTGCCGCAGCAGGACGTGAAGTCGATCAAGAGTCAGCAACCCATCAATCTCACCGTCGACGCTTATCCGGGCGAGACGTTCAAGGGTAAGGTCAACGCGCTGGATTCACGGCTCGATCCCACGACGCGCAGCTTGCAAGTGCAGGCGACGCTGGAGAACAAGGACGGTCGCCTGCGGCCCGGCATGTTCGGGAGCGTGGATGTGCTTTTGCCCGCCCAAAAACGCGATGTCGTCGTCGTGCCGCAGACCGCGATCATCTACAACCCCTATGGCAACGCCGTTTACATCATCGAGCCGGCCAAGGACAAAGAAGGGCACGAAGTGAAGGACGAGAAAGGCCAGCCGGCGTTGTCCGTGCGGCAGCAGTTCGTGAAGCTCGGCGATACCCGCGGAGACGTGGTGGCGATCGAAGACGGGGTGAAGCCCGGCGAGCGCGTGGTGACCGCCGGCCAGTTGAAGCTGCGCAACGGCGTTGAGGTGACCATTAATAATTCCATCGCGCCGGCCACCAATACTGCGCCGACCCCGCCGAACACCTGAGCCCGCGCCCATGAAGTTTACGGACTTATTCATCCGGCGACCTGTCCTCGCGACGGTCGTCAGCCTGCTCATTCTGCTGGTCGGCTTGCAGTCGATGTTGTCGCTCAACGTGCGGCAATACCCGGTGAGCAACAGCGCCGTCGTCACGGTGACGACGGTTTACACGGGCGCGAGCGCGGATCTGATCCGCGGCTTCATCACGACGCCGCTGGAGAAGGAAATCGCGAGCGCCGACGGCATCGACTACATGGAGTCGACCAGTTCGCCCAATGCCAGCACGATCACCGTGCACTTGCGGTTGAATTACGACCCCAACGCCGCACTCACCCAAATCACCTCCAAGGTGAACCGCGTGCGCAATCAACTGCCCGCCGGATCCGAAGATCCGACGATCGATGTGCAGGTGGGCGAGACGACGGCCTCGATGTATTTAAGCTTCTCGAGCGATACGCTCGAATCCAACCAGATCACGGATTACCTCACGCGCGTGGTGCAGCCGAAACTGGTGTCGGTGCCCGGCGTGCAGAGCGCGCAGGTGCTGGGTGGCCGCGTATTCGCGATGCGCATCTGGCTCAAGCCCGACCGCATGGCGGCCCTCGGCGTCAGCCCTTCGCAGGTTAACCAAGCGTTGCGCGCGAACAATGCGCTCGCCGCCGTCGGGGCCACAAAAGGCAGTGTGATCAGCGTGAACCTCAACGCCGCGACGAATCTCCATACCGCGGACGAGTTCAAGCAGCTCGTCGTCGGCGAGCACAACGGCACGATCATCCGCATCAGCGATGTGGCTGACGTGGTGCTCGGTGCGGAGAGTTACGAGAGCACGGTGAGTTTCAACGGCAAGACGGCGACGTTCATCGGCATCAATGTGCTGCCGACGGCCAACGCCCTCACCGTCATCAAGGATGTGCGGAAGGTGCTGCCCGAAATGCAGCAGGAACTGCCGACCGGCATGAGCCTGACGATTCCTTACGACGCGACCGCCTATATCAACGACTCGATCAACGAGGTCATCCATACGCTCGTCGAAGCCCTGGTGATCGTCGTGATTGTGATCTTCTTGTTTCTCGGCTCGGTGCGCTCCGTCGTGATTCCGATCGTGGCCATGCCGCTGTCGCTCGTCGGCGCTTTTTTCCTGATGCTGGTGCTCGGTTTCACGATCAACCTGCTGACGCTGCTGGCGATGGTGCTCGCGATCGGCCTGGTGGTCGACGACGCGATCGTGGTCGTGGAAAACATCCACCGGCACATCGAAGAAGGCCTGTCGCCTTTTGCGGCGGCGTTGAAGGGCGCGCAGGAGCTCGCGGGACCGGTCATCGCAATGACGATCACGCTCGCGGCGGTGTATGCTCCGATCGGCTTCATGGGCGGCCTGACGGGCAGCTTGTTCAAGGAGTTCGCGTTCACGCTCGCCGGCGCCGTCATCGTGTCCGGTGTCGTGGCGCTCACATTGACGCCGATGATGTGCTCGAAAATCCTGAAGCACGATCCGTCCAAACGCGGCTTCGCGCATTTCCTCGACACCACGTTCGACAAATTGCGGTTGCGCTACGAACGCATGCTCCATGGAGCGTTGGACTACCGTCCGGTGACGGTGGTTTTCGCGATCATCGTGCTGCTGGCGTGCATTCCATTCCTGAAGTTCTCGAAGAGCGAACTCGCGCCGGATGAGGACCAAGGGATCGTCATCGCAGTCAGCAACGCCGCGCCCAACGCGAACATCGACCAGACGACTGCTTACGCGCAGCAGATCATCGCGGACTACAAAACGATTCCGGAGAAGGACAACATCTTCCAGATCGTGGGACTCGGGTCCTCGAACAGCGCGCTGACGGGTCTCGTCTTGAAACCGTGGAGCGAGCGCAAACGCACCACGATGGATCTGCTGCCCGTGGTGACGAACAAGCTCAACAGCATCGCCGGTCTGCAGAGTTTCGCTTTCTTGCGGCCGCCGCTGCCGGGCGGCGGTTCCGGTGCGCCGGTGCAGTTTGTCATCAAGTCCACCGACGATCCGCAGAACGTCGCGGAAGTGGCGCGTAACCTCGTCGGCGAAGCGATGAAGAGCGGCATGTTTTATTATTCGGACTCGGATCTGAAATTCGATCAGCCGCAGATGAACCTCGAAATCGACCGCGACAAGGCGGCCGATCTCGGTGTGAACATGGCGCAACTCGCCGGCGACGTGGGCTCGATGCTCGGCGGCGGCTATGTCAACCGCTTCGACATTCAGGGCAACAGCTACCGCGTGATTCCGCAGGTGGAGCGCAGCCAGCGGCTGAATCCGGAGCAGATCCTCGACTATCAAGTCGGCACCGGCAGCGGTGCGCTGGTGCCGTTGCGGACGTTTGCCACCCTGCAATCGACGGTGCAGCCGCAGACCTTGAAGCGGTTCCAGCAGTTGAACTCGGCGACAATTTCCGCCGTGCCGCGCTTTGGCGTCTCACTCGGCCAGGCGCTCGATTGGTTCAAGGCGGAGGCGGGCAAGACGATGCCGGCCGGCTACCAGATCGACTACGCCGGTCAGTCGCGCCAATATATCCAGGAGGGAAGCGCGCTTCTCGTGACGTTTCTTTTTGCCGTGGTCATCATCTTTCTGGTGCTGGCGGCGCAATTTGAAAGCTTCCGGGATCCGTTTGTGATCATGCTCACCGTGCCGCTCGCAGTCAGCGGCGCACTGGTGTTCATCTTCCTCGGGTTCGCGTCGCTCAACATCTATACGGAGGTCGGTCTGATCACGCTGGTGGGTTTGATCACCAAGCACGGTATTTTGATCGTGCAGTTCGCCAACCAGCTGCAGGAGGAAGGCGTCGCCAAACGTGAGGCGATCGAGCGCGCCTGCGGCGTGCGTCTGCGCCCGATCTTGATGACCACTGCCGCGATGGTGCTCGGCGTATTGCCGCTGGTGCTGGCGTCCGGCGCCGGCGCGGCGAGCCGTTATAACATGGGCTTGGTCATCGCGACCGGGATGACGATCGGCACGCTGTTCACGCTCCTGGTTGTGCCGACGGCTTACCTGCTGATCGCGCCCAATCTGGCCCAAACCAAGCATGCGGCTCCGGTCGCGCCGCACGCATGATCCCTGTCACGTCTATGAAAACGTATCGTTTTTTCCTTCTCGCGGCGCTCGTGGGCGGCGTGTTGCAAGCGGCTCCGGCTCCGGCGACGGCACCGACGCCGACCCAGTTTGATTTGAACGGCGCGATTCGTTACGCGCTCGATCACAACTTCGACATCCGGCAGGCGCGTGAGCGCATCAAGCAGCAGGAAGGCGTCGTGCTTGAGGTGCGCTCGGCAGAAATCCCGAACGTCACCGCCTCCGGCAGTGTGCAGCTTAACGACCGCGACATTTCCACGACGGTCCCGCAAAGTGACAGCACGTGGGGCCTGACCATCCGCGCCACGCAGTTGATCGTCGGCGGCGGGGTGCGGCCGGCGGTGAGAAGTGCGGAGCTCGTGAAAGAAGCGGCGATCCTGGAGCTGCAGGCGCAGATCAACTTCTCGCTGTTCGACGTGCGCACGCGTTTCTACGACGTTTTGCTCAACCGCGAGAAGATCAAGGTGCAGGAGCAGAACATCGACCTGCTCAAACAACAGCTCCGCGAAACCACGGATCGGTTTAATGCCGGCACCGTGTCGGCGTTTGAAAAGCTCCGCTCCGAAGTCGCGCTCGCCAACGGCCAGGTGCCGCTCATCACGGCGCGCAACGATTACCGCATCGCGCTGGAGCAATTGCGCCAGGCGGTGGGTTTGGTGTCGACGCCCGGCGTCGAAGCGCCTCTCGACGTTGTCGGCACCCTCGAATTTTCGCCGACCGATTTCGATCTCGATGCGGCCTTGGGAGCGGCGCGCGCGCACCGCCCGGAACTGGCCCGACTCGAGCGGCTGGTGAAAGCGAACGAGGAAGCGGTGAGTTCGCACCGCGCCGGCTACTATCCCAACCTTTCGCTGTTCGGCGGGTATCAGTTGGGCAAAGGCGGGACCAATCGGTTTGAGGATTCGCGCAATGGTTTCCTCGTCGGTCTGCAATCGCAGTGGAACATCTTCGACGGTCGCGCCACCGCAGGTCGCGTGGCGCAGGCGGCGTCGTTGCTCGAGCAAAGCAAACTGGCGCTGGGTCAGCAGACACTCGCGATCGAGGTGCAGGTGCGGCAGGCCGTCTCGGGATTGCAGGAAGCGAATGAGCTTTCGCAGGCCACGCAGAAGACCGTCGCGCAAGCCGAGGAGAGTCTGCGGCTCGCCAACGCCCGTTACCAAGCCGGCTCGGCGACGCAGCTCGATGTTTTGACCGCGCAGGTCGATTTGACGCAGGCCCGCACGAATTTGCTGCAGGCCTATTACAACTATAACACCGCGTTCGCCAATTTCCGCACGGCCACCGGCCAGGCGGATCCCGTGATCGCGGCGCCCTGAAGCGGCATCAGCCAGCCGCGGGCCAGGCGCGGCAGGTGATCCATTGTCCGCAACTCCTTTCGGGTAACTGTGTCTTCCTCCCGCTCATGAAAATAGTCCGCGTAGTCCTGATCGTAGTTGGGGCCGTCGTGGTGCTGTTGGCTGGCGCGGTCGCGATCGCCTTCACGTCCGGCTTCCAAACCTGGGCCGCCCGGAAGGCGCTGGCGGGACAAAGCGGCGTGGTGACGTCGCTCGATCGCGTCGACGCAGGCTGGCAGAAGACCGTGGTCAGCGGCATCACGGTGCGCACCGCCGGGGCGATGGTAACCGTGCCGCGCGTAGAACTGGACGTGCCATTGCTGCCGGCCGCGAGCCGGCGCGTGGAAATCAAGAAACTCGTCGCGCAGGGCTGGACAGTCGACCTCACGCCCGGCGGCACCGCCGTGGATGCCACGACCGCGGCGCAAGCGACCTCGGCGCAGGCGGCGGCGGTGTTTCGGGGCGTGTTGAGCGAACTGCAACTGCCGGTCGCCTTGACCATCGGCACAGTGGACTTGGAAGGCGTCGTGGTGTTGCCGGCGGCGGCCGGGCAAGCGCCTTTGCGGATGCAGGTGAAATTGACGGGCGGCGATCTCGGTCCGGGGCGGCCGGGCACGTTTACGCTCGATGCGGCGGCGACGCTCGCCGCCGATGCGCCGGTGCACAGTCTCAAGGCGCACAGCGTCATCACCGCGGCGATGGACACCGCGAGCACGTTTTCGCATCTGGCGGTGACAACCGAGCTCGATGCCAACGGCCCGCAGCTCGCCGCGCCGGCGCATTTGGTTGTGCTGACCACGGCGGATCGCGATGGCGGCGGAGAGACCTACGCGACGAATATCGCCAGTGGCGGCCGGACGTTGTTGAAGGTGCACGCTGATTTTCCGGCGCAGGCGACCAAGCTGACCGGGACGTGGGAAATCGCGATGGGCGACGCCGACGTCGCGCCTTACACCTTGGGGCTGCCGTTGCCGCAGTTTCGCGTGGAAGGAGGGGGAGAATTTTCCACCGAGGCGTCGTTCGCCACAGTGGCGGCGAGTGGCAAACTGGATGTGGCGACCGACAAACTCGCGAACGTGCGGCCGGACCTCGGGGTGCTGGGCGCGTTGAAGATCACGGCGGATTTCGACGTGAGGCACGAGGGCGGGGCGACCGTGCGCGTCAACCGCCTGACGGCGGCCGTGGCGGGTGCGAAGCCGGTGCTGCACGTGCAGGCACTGCAGCCATTCGCCTTCAATCCGCAGACGGCGGAGCTCAAGATCGCCGATCCGGCAAAAGAGTTGTTGGAGCTGACGATCGATGGCGTGCCGCTCGCGTGGGCGCGGCCGTTTCTGTCGGAGATGAACATCAGCGGGAGCGATGTGCAGGGGCAGTTTTTTCTATCGCCGCGCACCGGAGGATTGTCGCTGCGGGCGCGGACGCCGCTCGCGGTGAAAGGCGTCACGGTGGCGGTGGCGGGGCAGGCGTTGGTGCGCGATCTCGATGTCGCGTTGTCCCCGAGTTTCGATTTCACGGCGCAGGGCTGGCAGGCGGGATCGGGCGATCTCAGCGTGCGCAGCGGCGGTGCGTTACTTTTTGCACTCAATGCCCGCGCCGGTCGGCTCGCGGGCGGACACGATCCGTTGAAGGCGACGGGGGAGTGGTCGGCTAGTCTGCCCGCGTTACTCACGCAGCCGCTCTTCGCGGGCAAACTGGCTTTGAAGCAAGGTGAAGCGACGGGGAATTTTGCCGCCTCGGTTGATGGCCGGCAGGAGGTGCAGGCCAAGATCGCGCTCACGAAACTGGCGGCGGATCCGGCGCCGTCGGCGCCGCCGTTACCGAATGTCACGCTGGAACTGCGCGCGAGCGTCGACCCCGATCACACCGTGACATTCACCGTGCCGATCGCGGTCGAGCGCCAAGGACGCAAGTCGGATTTGAATCTCGCGGGGACATTGAGCCACTCCGCGCACCAGCCGGTGATCGATGCCCGGGTGACCAGCGATTATGTGTGGTTGGATGATTTGCAGCCTCTCGCGGCACCGCTCGCATCGGGCGGTGATAGAGCGCCCGGCGAACCGGCGGGACGCGACGCTTCGCCGATTTGGGCGGGCGTGAGCGGGAAGATTTCGCTGGCGTTGAAGAAGGTCGTTTACGGGACGGACTACGAGCTGACCAATATCACGGGCACCGTCACCCTCGACGCGGGGGCGGCGAAACTCGATGCATTCCAAGCCCGTCTCGGCGCCGACAGCGACGTGCGCGCCAACGGAGCGGTGACGTTCGACACGCAGGCGGCGCGGCCCTACGCGCTCAAGGCGGATGTGCAGGTGGCAAATTTCGATCCAGGGCCATTGTTCAAGGCGCTCAAGCCCGGACAGCCTGCGACCGTGGAAGGGATATTTAACGCGACCAGCACGCTCCGGGCGGACGGTGAGAATATCGGTAACTTGATCAATCGCGCCCGCGGTGATGTGACGTTGACCAGCAAGGGCGGGAAATTCCGGGCGTTGTCGGCGGACTTGTCGGATAAAATTCAAAAATCGTCGTCCACCGTCGCGGCGATCGGCGGTTTGATCGGTGCGGTGACGGGAAAATCGCAACCGGCGGAATATGCGAACAAGAGCCAGGTCGCGGCGGATATTGCGAAGGCGCTTTCCGATATCGCCTACGATCAGATGACCGTCGATCTCACGCGCGATGACGCGCTGAATTTCAAGGTGAAGGACTTTTCACTGATCTCACCCGAGGTGCGATTGACCGGCACGGGGGAAATTCGGCACGCGGAGAACGTGCCGATCTTGAAGAGTGCCATGGCGCTCTCGTTTCAGCTCGGGGCGCGCGGGAAGCTGGGCGAGAAGATGAAACACGTGAGCCTGCTCGCGGCGACCACCGACGCGCTTGGCTACACGACGTGCAATATTCCGCTGAAGATCGGCGGCACGCTCGAAAACCCGGACGCGAGCAGCTGGCAGAACGCGTTGCTCAAGGCGGCCCTCGAAAAATCCGGCTTGTTCAACGAACTCCTGGGCAAGTAACGCTCGGCGCGGGCGCGAACGTCCGCTGCGGTCACGTCAGATGGAAGCCGAGCGCATCAAGCTCGGAGAGGTGAAAGGGCGCGCTGGCGATCACGTCCTGCAAGAGAGTCCACGCATCCGCGAGTCGCTCGGTCTGGGCAATCGCGAGTCCGTCGTCGCTGTCGTGGAGGTGCAGTTCCCAGGCCGCCGCTGCGTCGGCGGAGAGCTGGAGCAGAGTGCCGTGAAGATAATTGCCCGGAATGCCGGGGTGCGGCCCGCCGCCCGGGACGAGAAACAAGCTGCGCACGGCGTCGTGGGCGATGATGCCGGCGTGCTTGCGATGTTGCACCGTCCGCCCCGCGACCGCGAGACGCAGCGCCTCGGCTTTCGGGCGGGACGCCGCAGGGAGTGATTGCACGTAGCGTGTGAAGATCGCGTCGTTGGGTTCCAGCGCGTCGGCTGAAATCTCGCCGGCGGCGAGCGCCGCGAGGTTGGCCGCATGGAAGGAGGGTTTGGCCGCGAGGGAGCGCGCGGTGACGTAGGCATCCTTATGCTCCGCGTGAGCGAAGACTTGATGCGAGGAACGCAGGCGCACGAGTGCGTCCTGGTAGGCGGGAGTGTGCGGCACGGCGCCGGTGGGACTGTGGTCGATAAAGTCGAGGACAGTTTGATCGTATGCGTCGTGGGGGCCGTGACTCATGTGGGCCGAGCGTGGCAGCAACCGGCGTCGTTGACGAGGGCCATCTCAGGGCGGTGCGTTACGAGTGGGGCGGAGAGGCGTGGAGAATCGATAACCTGCGGGCACGAGGGTGGGGTGCAGGAGGAAATAGCGATGCGTCGTGAGGGAAGTTCGCGGGGTTGCGGCTTGTGGCGGCGAGAGAGCCGCACCAGCGTGAGCCGGTGATCGCGTCGGTCCATTTTCAACGATTCAAGGCGCTCCGGGATACGCGTCTGAACTTGCTGCCGTTTAACCTCGTGATTGGCCCCAACGGCAGCGGCAAGACGAGTTTGTTGCAGGCGATCGAGCGTTTGTGCGCTCTTGCGAAGCTTCCGCTGGCCACGGAGGAAGTGGCGGGGCGCACCGATGCGGCGGAAGTGAGTTTCACGTTCACGGCACCTCACGCGCACGTGGAAGCGCGGCTGGGGTGCGTCGACGATCTGCGCTGCGATTTGCTGCGGACCTCGGCGGCGGGCCCGGAATGGGAGGCGTTGCGGGAAAAATTGCGGCGCGGGCGGAATTACGCGTTCGACCCGGCGACACTGGCTTTGCCGGCGAGGCGGGCAGAAGGAGGGGAACTGGCGGGCGACGGCAGAAACCTGGCGGCGGTGCTGGCGATGCGCCAGGAACGCCATCCGGGATGGTTTGCGCGAATGGAACAGGAATTTCTGCGCGTGATGCCGGAATTTTCTGCGCTCTCTTTCAGCACGCCCGCGGCGGAGCAGGTGGCGTTGGAAATGGTGCTCGCGGGGAGCGAGCGTGGCGCGCGCGTGGCCGCCGACGATGTTTCCCAAGGCACGTTGGTGTTGCTGGCGTTGCTGGCCCTCGCGTTCGATCCGGCGCCACCGCCGATCATGTGTTTCGACGAAGTGGAGCGGGGCCTCCATCCGCGACTGCTGCGCGAAGTGCGGGATACCCTCTATCGCCTGAGTTATCCACTGACGGTGAACGAGACGCGGGAGCCCGTGCAGATTGTGGCGACAACGCATTCGCCGTATTTGGTGGATCTCTTTCGCGAGCATCCGGAGGAGATCGTGATTTCGCACAAGATCGGCACGCGGGCGCATTTCGAGCGGTTGTCGGAGCGGAAGGATTTGCCGGGGTTGTTGGGCGAAGGTTCGCTGGGCGACATCTGGTTCAGCGGGATTCTGGGCGGGGTGCCCGAGGAGCGATGAGGCTGGCGATTTTGAGCGAATCGCCGGCGGACGAAGCGGCGTTGGAGGTGTGGATTGCGGGGCTGCTGCGGGCTCCGATCGAGCGGGTGCAGGCGAATCTGCGGGCGCGCGGCTGGCCGTCGGTCGTCCAGATTTTGCCCGCGGTCATCCGGCATTTGCATTTCAACACGCCCGCGCAGGCATTGGTCGTCGTGGTCGATGCGGATGACTCCGTCGTGCACACCGAAGAGCATGATCGCCCGGGATATTTTCATCCGCACTGCCGCATGTGTCGCGTGCGGGCGGTGTTTCGGCAGACGACGAAAAATCTGCCGCCCGCGCACGGACGCTCGGGCGTGCTGCGGGGCGTCGGCATCGCGGTGCCCGCGATCGAAGCATGGTATCTTTGTGGACGCGATCCAACGGTCACGGAGCTGGCGTGGCGCGACGGGCAGGCGACGGACCGGCAACCGTATTCGCGGGCGGAGTTGAAGTGGCGGGTTTACGGAACGGACCGGCCTTCGCTGCCGCTCGAAACGAGTCGGGCCGTCGAGGAGGCCAAGCGGCAGCAAAGCGATACGCGCCGGCTGGAGAGCGATTTTCCGGGTTTCGCGGCGCTGGCGCGCGATGTGCGAAGTTGGGTGAAAAGTGCGCGGTAGTGAAAGGGGTGCAGAGGAAGGGCACGAGACCGCGACGAGTGGAGGACGAGGCGGATGGAACCGGGATGCTTGGGGAAATAAGCTTTCCAAACGCGAGCGGGTGAGTCGCCATACGGCGTTGCGATCATCGTGCTAAAACGACGCTCTTACCTGCCCCGACCGCTGGAGTGGATCGCGTGCGGCCTCGCGCGGTTGCTCTACCGCGTTCGCACGCGGGGCGGAGAGCACATCCCGGTGACAGGCGGCGCCGTGCTGATCGCGAATCACCTGTCGTATGTTGACGTGGTGGTGCTGCAACTGGCGTGTCCGCGGCCGGTGCGCTTCGTCGGGTTTCAGGGCCTCGGCGAGCACGCTTTTTTCGCGTGGGTGTTTCGGATGTCGGGCACGATTCCTTTGCAGGTGGAAAATCCGGCGGCGGGGATCCGCGCGGCGGTGCAGGCGGCGCGGGCCGGCGAGGTGGTCGCGATTTTTCCGGAGGGAAATATTTCGCGCACGGGACAGTTGATGGCGTTGAAGCGGGGCTTTGAGGTGGTGGCGCGGCAGGCGCACGTGCCGGTGATTCCGGCGGCCATCGATGGCGTGTGGGGCTCCGTTTTTTCCTTCGCCGGGAATCGTTACCTGTGGAAGTCGCCGCGCTTGATGCGCACGCCGGTGTTCGTGCAGTTCGGTCCGGCGTTGGCGCCAGAGCAGGCCGATCTGGCGCGGGCGCGGCAGGCGTTGCTGGATGCGGGGGCGGAGGCGTTTCAGGAGCGGCCGGCGTTGCAGCGGCATCTGGGGCGGGAGTGCGTGCGGGCGCTCGCGCGGCAACCCGGGCGCGTGCGCGTGATCGATCGCACGGTGCAGCGGCGCGAAGTGAAAGCGGGGCAACTCCTCGCGGCGGCGGCGGCGTTTTCGCGGCGTGTGCGCCGCACCATCCCGGAGCAGCGCGTGGGGATCGTGCTGCCGCCGGGCGCGGGCGCGTTTATCGCGAACCTCGGCGTCTTGTGCGCGGGAAAAGTGCCGGTGAATCTCAACTTCACCGCGGGGCGGGCGGCGTTGGAAGCGAGCCTGCGGTTGGGCGAGATCAAGACCGTGATTTCGGCGGAGGCGATGCGCGGCAAAGTGCCGGACTTTCCCTGGCCGGAGCGGACGCTGGATTTGCGGCGCGAGCTGGAGGCGATGGGAGGGAAGCGCGCGATTTTGCCGTGGTTACTGGCCGCGTGGTTGCTGCCGAATCAGTGGGTGGCGGACTTGCTGGGTCTGCCGCGCGTGGGCGATCGCGCGGAGGCCGGTTTGTTGTTTACCAGCGGCAGCTCGGGCGAACCGAAGGGCGTGGCGTTGTCGCATCGCAACATCCTCGCCAACGCGGCGCAGGTGTCGTCGCTCTCGATCCTTCCGCCCAACGCGAGCCTCATCGGCTGCCTGCCGTTGTTCCACAGTTTCGGATTCACCGTCACCTTGTGGTATCCGCTGCTGCGCGGATGCCAGGTCGTCACGGTGCCGAGTCCGCTCGACACCCGCAAAATCATCGACGCGATCAGCGAAGAAGGTGCGACCGTGTTGGTGGGGGCGCCGACGTTTATCCGACCGATTTTGCGCAAGGCGAAGCCGGAGGAGTTGCGTTCGCTGGACTTGGTCGTGACGGGTGCGGAAAAGCTGCCGCAGGATCTTTACGACAAGTTTCTCGAACAATTTCACATCGAGATTTTGCAGGGCTACGGGCTCACGGAAACGACGCCCGTGAGCAACGTGAACCAACCGCATCCGCCGGTGACGAGCGCGACCGCCCAGCCGCAAGTGGGAAAGCGGCCGGGCTCGACGGGGCGTTTGCTGCCGGGCATGACGGTGCGTATCGTGGATCCGGAGACGGCAGAGGAAATGCCGGCGGGCGAGCCGGGCATCGTGTGGTTTCGCGGAGCGAACGTGTTCAGCGGTTATTTGGGCGATGAAGCGAAAACAAAGGCGGCGTTTCGCGATGGCTGGTTCGTCACCGGCGATTTGGGGCGAATCGACGAAGAAGGGTTTTTGTTCATCGAGGGGCGGTTGTCGCGGTTCTCGAAAATCGGCGGCGAGATGGTGCCGCACGGGACGGTGGAGCAGAAAATCGAACAGGCGTTCGGCTGGGAACAGCAGGACGGCTACACGATTGCGGTGATGGGTGTGCCCGATGCGGCGAAAGGCGAGGCGTTGGTTTTGCTGACGACGGTGGAGATCAATGCGGACGAACTTCGCACGCGGTTGCTCGCCGCCGGCCTGCCGGCGCTCTGGGTGCCGAAGATCATCCGGCGCGTGGAAAAAATCCCTGTGCTGGGCACGGGCAAGCTGGACCTCAAACGTTGCCGCGATCTCGCGATCGAACTGGCGGGCTGAGCGGGCGGCGCGCGACGGGGCACTCACGGGCGGTCGCGTGAGGGTCGCGAATCGTGGAATATTCCGTGGGAGCAGATGACCGCGTTTTACCGGATTTTAGCGTCCACGAAGCTTGCGGGTCGTCACGGGAAACCAATGCTCCGCCGCTAAACATGACGGCAAGAAGGATTTTGGTAGTCGATGACGAACCGGAGGTTCGGGAGATTGTCTCCACGATCCTGCGGCTGGCCGGCTATCAGATCGGCGGAGCCGAAGAGGGGGAAGAGGCGTTGCGCCACCTCGCGGCGCAGCCGTTTGACATGATGATTACGGATTTGCTGATGCCGGATAAAGACGGCGTGGAAACGATTCGCGATGTGCGCAAGCGTTACCCGGGCATCAAGATCGTGGCCATGTCAGGCGGCGGGCACGTGGCGAAGGAGAGTTATCTCAAAATGGCGCAGTTGTTCGGAGCGGATGCCGTGCTGGCGAAGCCGTTCACGCGCGAGGAATTGCTCCGCACGGTGGCGGCAGTGCTGGACGCGGATTCCTCGCGCGGAGCCTCGGCGGCGACGCCCGCGTCGCCTCAGTTATAGAACTGCACGCACACGGGGAGCGGCACGGTGATGCGGTGGTCGGTCAGGTGCAGACGACCGGTGTCGGCGTCGACCGACAAAACGGTGAGCGAATTCGTGCCTTGGTTGGCGCAGACGAGCCAGCGGCCGTCGGGCGAGAGGGTGAAGTTGCGCGGATTCTTGCCGCCGCAGGGCACGATCTCGACCAGCGTGAGGCGGCCGTCTTCGGGCGAGATCGCAAAGACGGCGATACTGTCGTGTCCGCGATTGGAACCGTAGAGGAAGCGGCCGTTGGGATGCACCCGGATTTCTGCGCCACTGGAGGAACCGGAAAAATCCGCGGGCAACGAGGAAAGCTGCTGGCGAGGGGTGAGTTCACCGTGTTCCGGCGAATAGTCGTAGGTGAGGATCAAGCTGCCCATCTCGCAGATGGCATACGCATGGCGGCCATCCCGGCCGAAGGCGAAGTGCCTCGGTCCGCTCCCGGCTGGTGTGACCACGAAGGCGGGCCGCTCGGGCGCGATACTGGCATTATCGAGGTCGAGCAGGTAAGTGAAGATGCGATCGAGGCCGAGGTCGCACACGATGACATGGCGGTTGTCGGGCGAAAGGGTGACCGAATGGGTGTGCGGAGAGGACTGGCGCTCGGGGTTCACGCTGTGGCCGTAGTGCTGCACAATCGTGGGCGTGCCGAGCTGGCCGTCGGAACGGATCGGCAGGACGCCGATAATTCCCTTGTGGTAATTAGCGGTGAGGAGGACGCGGCCTGTTCGGTCCACGACGAGGTGGCAGGGCGCGGGGCCACCCGAGGGTTGCGGCGGCTGGAGTTTTTTGAGCAGGCCCGCGGCGGGATTGACGGCAAACGGCACGGCCATCGCGTCGGATTCGCTGACGGCGTAGAGAAAATGGCGGTCAGGTGAGAGGGTGACGAAAGAAGGGTTCGTCGTGGCGGCGGCGAGTTTCGGCACGGAAAACGCGCCGGTCGTGGCGTCGAGCCGGGTGGAATAGATCCCAAGCCCGTCGGTACGGGTGTAGGTGCCGATGAAAATCAGGTGGTCAGCAGCGGAGGCGGAGAGCGTCATGAGAAAACAAACGAGAAGGATGCGGCCCATCGTGGAACGATTGAATGCTATGCCGACGACCGCGACCGGAGCCAAGTGTTTCCGGGGCGTCGCAAACGGGCGGGAAACAAATTTGCCGGCGGAGAAGAGAGAAGGCGCGGCGGGCGGGCGGGCCATGATGGCAGTCAGACGGTGGCCGACGACGAGCCGGGCGCGGAAGGCATCGGGAAGTGGCGCAAAGCGCAAAGGTCGCGCTGCAGTTCGGCGCGGAAGTCGGGGTGGGCGATCGAGATCAACGCCTCTCCGCGTTCGCGGAGCGTTTTGCCGTGCAGGTTGACGGCGCCAAACTCAGTCACGATCCAATGCACATGGCCACGCGTGGTCACCACACCGGCCCCGGCGGCGAGTTGAGTGACGATGCGGGAAATGGTTCCATTCTTGGCGGTGGAGGGAAGGGCGATGATGGGTTTGCCGCCGGGCGAAAGCGCCGCGCCGCGGATGAAATCCATCTGGCCGCCGATGCCGGAGTAGATGCGATGGCCGATGGAATCGGCGCAGACCTGGCCGGTGAGATCGATTTGCAGGGCGGAGTTGATGGCCACCACGCGCGGGTTCTGGCGGATGATCGAAGTATCGTTCGTCCAATCGCAGGGGTAAAAGGCGACGTGGGGATTATCGTCGATGAAGTCGAACAGGCGCTGGGTGCCGTTGACGAAACTCGTGATGATGCGCCCGAGGCCGACGACTTTGTAGCGGTTGGTGATCGCGCCGGCTTCGAAAAGATCGACGACGCGGTCGGAAAACATCTCGGAGTGAATGCCGAGGTCGCGCTTGTGGTGCATGCGGGCAAGGGCGGCGTCGGGAATCCCGCCGATGCCCATTTGCAACGTGGAACCATCGTCGACGAGGCCGGCGATCAATTCGCCGATGCGCGCATCGATCGGCGTCTCCGGTTCCGGCGCATGCGTGTGAAGCGGGCGATCAGTCGCGATGAAAGCATGCACCCGGCTGAGCGGCACGATGTTGTTGCCGTGCGTGCGGGGCATGCGCTCGTTGATCTCTGCGATGACGTAACGCGCGGATTCGACAGCGGCTTTGGCGGCATCGCAGGAGGTGCCCAGGGAGCAGAGCCCGTGGGCATCGGGCGCGGAAAGCTGCACGATCGCCACATCGAGCGGAACGGTGCGGGAGGTGAAGAGGCCAGGAATATCCGACAGGAAAATCGGCACGAAATCCGCCCGGCCTTCCGCAATCGCGGCGCGGACCGGACCGCCGGAAAAGACCGAGACAGAGCGAAACTCGTTTTCCCGGCCGGGCGCCGCGAAGGGTGCCGGGCCGGCGGTGTGCAAATGGTAAAGGCGGACGTTTTCGAGGTCGCGCCGGGCGGACAGCGCTTCGACGAGGGGCGTCGGCGTGGCGCAGGCTCCATGCAGGAAGACGCGGTGAGCGCTTTGCACGACGGCGACGGCATCAGCGGCGGGGACCGCGCGGAGCTTCCAATCAGGAGCGAACGTTTTCATGGGGAAAGGGCGGAGCAGCTCCGCGCCCGGCGAGGACGAGGCGCGGCTGGCGCAAGGGTGGCGATGGTGAGAGCGAACGCAACGCGCCGCATCAGGGCGGGGCGCGAGAAGAACGGCGGTCGCGTTGGCCCCGCGGGCACGCACTCGCGCGCAGCTCGTGCCGTCACGCGTGCGACGGGGCGACGGCCTGCAAGGCTTCCTTGAAGTGGCGGCGGCACATCGGCACGTAGCGTTCGTTGCCGCCGATTTCCACTTGAGCGCCCTCCCGCATGGCAGCGCCGTCGGCACCCACGCGGAGATTCATGGTCGCCTTGCGGCCGCAGTGGCAGATCGTCTTCAGCTCGATGAGGTCGTCGGCGAGCGCGAGGAGCGCGGCGCTTCCGGGAAAGAGGTGGCCTTGAAAATCGGTGCGCAAGCCGTAGCAGAGCACCGGCACGCGCAGCTCGTCGGCGACATCCGTCAACTGGGCGACTTGGGCGGGCGTGAGAAATTGCGCTTCATCGACCAGCACGCAGGCAACGGCTGCGGAGGCGTGTTCACGACGCGTCCACGCGAAAAGGTCTTCGGTCGTGGAGATCGCGGTGGCGTCGGCTTCGAGGCCGATGCGGGATTTGATGCGGCCGACCCCGGCGCGGGTGTCGAGCGCGGGCGTAAAGAGGAGGGTGCGCATGCCGCGTTCATGGTAGTTGTAGCTCGACTGCAGCAGGACGGTGCTTTTGCCGGCGTTCATCGCGGAATAGTAAAAATAGAGCTTCGCCATTGCGGTGCGACGGTGGTGCGGCCGAAGAGTCGCGACAACGGATTTTTCGCGCGTTAGGCCAAGGTTGATGGGAGGTGAAAGGGGAGCGCGGGCGCTCGGTGGATCGCGGCGGAAAAGGCTTCCTGTAACCGCCAGGGCCGCCAATCTGCGCGGCGGCATGAACGCCTGGGCCCCGTTGCTGCGCCAGTTTGCTTTCTTGGTTTGCGCGGCCGCAGTGGTTCGCGCGCTGCCGATCTCCACGATGAATCTGAAACTGATTGCGCCGATCACAACATGGGATGAGGCCGTGCCGCTCGGCAACGGTTTGCTCGGTGGCTTGCTCTGGGGTGAAGGTGGGACGCTGCGCCTCTCCCTCGATCGCGGCGATTTGTGGGATGAACGCCCGGCGCCGGGCAACGCATTGAGCAAGTTCACTTACGCGCAGATGGCGGCATGGGCGCGGGCCGGTAAAAATGCCGAGATCAGCGCGGTCGTCGACGAGCAAGCCTACAACATTTTGCACCCGACCAAAATTCCGGCGGGTCGCCTGGAACTCGATCTCGCGCCGGGACAGACGGTGCGGGAATTCGAATTGGATCTCGCGAGCGCGACGGGACGCGTGCGGCTCGCGGGGAAGGAGGGCGGCACGATCGAAGTGTTTTTCAATGCGCATGAACCGGTCGCGTTGATGCGCATTCCGGGCGCGGCGCCCCGCGTGATGCGGTTGCTCGCACCGGAATCAGTCAAGCAACTCGGTTATCCGGCAGCGGTCTCGAGTGAGGCAGACGAGGCGAAGTGGTTCACGCAAGGGACGGCGGAAGGTAACACCTCGTGTGTTTACGCGGCTCTGCGGCGCGTGGGCGACGCCACGTTGCTGGCAACGACCGTGGCTTTTTCGCCGGCCGACGGCGCCGATGTCGTGGCCGCGGCGAAGGCGCGCGTGGACGCCGCGCTGGCGGCGGGCTACGCGGCGGAGCATGCGCGTCACGCGCAGTGGTGGGGGAAATTTTGGTCGGCGTCGGCCGTCAATCTGCCGGACGAGGAGGTGATGCGGCATTACTATTTGGTGGAGTATTTTTATGGTGCGGCATCGCGCGATCACGCGCCGCCGATGCCGTTGCAAGGGGTGTGGACGGCGGACGCCGGCGAGTTGCCGCCGTGGAAAGGCGATTACCATCACGATCTCAACACCGAGATGACCTACATGGGTTATCAGGCGGCGGGGCATTTCGAGGAAGGGCGCGCGTTTCTCGACTGGATGCACGGTTTGCTGCCGGCCTTGCGCCGTTTCGCGCACGATTTCTACGGGCAAAAGGGGGCGGCGGTGCCAGCGGTCATGTCGTTGGCCGGCGCGCCGCTCGGTGGGTGGGCGCAATATAGTTTGTCGCCGGTGCATGGGGCCTGGGCCGGGCATTTGTTCTACCTGCACTGGCGCTACACGGGCGACGAAGCGTATCTGCGTGAAGTGGCGTATCCGTGGTGCCGCGAAGTGGGAGAGTGCCTGCGCGGCCTGTTGCACGAAAATGCGGAGGGCGTCCTCGTGCTGCCGGTATCGGCTTCGCCAGAAGCGTTCAACAACAGCCAGCGCGCCTGGCTGACACCGAATTCCAATTACGACATCATGTGCTTGCGCATGCTCTTTCTGGGGAACGCGGAGATGGCCGCGGAACTGGGGGATGCGGTGGCGGCGCAGGAGTGGCGCACCGCGAGCGCGAAGCTCGGGCCGTATCACGTCACGAAGGAGAACGTCCTGATGTTGTCGGCCGACGAGGAGCTGGTCTTCAGTCACCGTCATTTCGCGACGCTGATGGGGATTTATCCGTTCAATCTGATGAACGTGGAGGGCAGTGGTACCGAGCGGGCGGCGATCGCGGCGACGATTCCAGACATCGATCGGCTCGGAGTCGTGGAATGGTGCGGCTATAGCTACACGTGGATGGCGGCGTTGCGGGCGCGCATCGGGGAGCCTGAGGCGGCGCTGTGGCACTTGAAGGCCTACCTGCGGGCGTTCATCCTGCGGAATGGATTTCACGCGAACGGCGACCAGACCAAATCCGGGTTTTCGTCGTTCGATTATCGGCCGTTTACTTTGGAGGGAAACTTCCTCGCGTGCGCGACGGTGCACGAGATGTTGCTGCAAAGTTGGAACGCGACTCCGGGCACGGGCGCGTGGGGGCCGCTGCGGATCTTCCCCGCGATGCCGTGGCGCTGGCACGAAGCGAGTTTCACGGACCTCGTCGCGGAAGGCGGTCACCGCGTTTCCGCCCGGCGGGAGAACAATGCCACGACGTGGTTGCGCATTGTGACCGGTCGCACGGGCGAGCTGACGGTGCGGGATAATTTTGCGGGCCGCATCCCGACGTGGACGAAGATCGAACCGGAGCGAAAAGACGGCGCCGATTTCGTGTTCGCCGTGAAGGCAGGCGACGTAATCGAGGCCATACTGTCAAAGCCGGCTGCCATACCCGCCGCGCCCGTTGACGCGTTTCTCGACGGCGTGGCGCAACCGCCGAAGCACTTTGGTGTGAAGATGGTTTATTGACGCGGGTGGGGAAATCGCGGCGACGCCCGATGCGGGCGCGGCGTCTGGCGCACCGAAAACAAGAAACGCTATCCGTTTGTGGATAGCGTTTTGCGCGGATGGTGGACCCTACTGGACTCGAACCAGCGACCTTTTCCATGTCAAGGAAACGCTCTAACCAACTGAGCTAAGGGTCCAAAAAATCGAGTCGTGAACTAAGCACGACGCGCGGCGGGCTGCGCAAGGAAAATGTTCGGCGGCCGACGCTGCACAATCGGCTTTGACGCCAGCGCCGCGCCGCCTCTTCTAGGCGCATCGCCCATGTTGCAGTCGCTCCGCATCCGTAATCTCGCCCTGTTGGAAGAAGTCGCGCTCGAATTCGAGGCGGGGTTCACGGCCGTGACCGGCGAGACCGGCGCGGGCAAAAGCATCCTCCTCGGGGCGATGAGCCTGCTCGCCGGAGAACGTGCGGACAAGACGATCATCCGCCAGGGCGCCGCGGCGTGCGAGGTGGAGGCAGCGTTGTTTTTCGAGGATGCGCGCGCGATCAACGCGGTGCTGGCGGAACTCGAATTGCCGGCCGCGGAAGACGGCGTGGTGATTTTGAAACGCAGCGTGCCGCGCGAGAAGGCGCCGCGGCTGAGCGTCAATGGGAGCCTCGCCACGCTCGCGGCATTGCAACGGCTGGGCGAGCACTGGATCGATTTTCATGGGCCGAGTGAGCCGCGTCGGCTGCTGAAGGAAAGCTGCCAGCTCGAGCTGCTGGATCTTTTCGGGCGCACCGGCGACGCACTCGCGAGCTATCGCACGCGTTACGAGGCGTGGCGCGCGCTCGTCGCGGATCGGGCGCGACTCGCGAACGAGACGAAACTCTCCGACGACCAGATCGATTTTCTCCAACGGCAGTTGGCGAAGATCGATGAGCTCGAATTGACGGACGAAGCGATCGAGGCGCTCGAACGCGATTTTCACCGACTGAGCCGGGCGCAGGAAATCACGACGTTGGCGGAGGGGTTGTCCGCCGGACTCACCGGCGACGACGGCGTGCAATTGCGGGTGGGGCAATTGTTGCGCGAGGCGCGGCAGTTGGAAAATCTCGACCCGGCGAGCCGCGCGCTGGCGGAGCGTCTGTCCGCTGCGGCGGTGGAGTTGAACGATCTCGGCGCCGAGTTCGCCGGGCTGACGGAGCAGTTGCAGTTCGATGCGGAGCAGGCGGAGCAGTTGCAGTCGCGAATGAACACGTGGCTCGAATTGAAGCGCAAACACGGTGGCGACGTGAGCGCCGTGAGCGCGGCGCGCGATGACATGCGGCGGCGGCTGGAATCGCAGGGGGATCTGGAGGGCACGCTGGCGCGGCTCGAAAAGCAGATGGTCGACGCGGAGCGGGCGGCGCGGAAAGAAGCGTCGGCGTTGCGGGCGATGCGCGAGAAGGCGGCGCGCGAGCTGGCGAAGCTCGCCGGCAGGAGCATCGCGCAACTTGGCTTTAAGAAGGCGGACTTCCTCGTGAAGATCGGGGCGCAAGGGGAGCTCGGGCCGGCGGGCGACAGCACGGTGGAGTTTCTCTTTTCGCCGAACGTCGGCGAGGCGCCGCTGCCCTTGAGCCGCATCGCATCGAGTGGCGAGCTCGCGCGGGTGATGCTGGCGTTGAAGACGGTGCTGGCGGATCTGGATGGCGTGCCGGTGCTGGTGTTCGACGAAGTCGATGCCAACGTGGGCGGCGAGATTGGACGCGTGGTGGGCGAGCAGATGGCAGGCATCGCGCGTCATCACCAGGTGTTTTGCGTGACGCATCTGCCGCAAGTCGCGGCGCAGGCGACGAGTCATCTGGTGGTGACGAAGGACCAGTCGAAGGAGCGGGCGGTGGTGGAGATTGCGCCGATCCAGCAAAGTCGGAAGGCGCGAGTGAGCGAACTCGCGCGGATGCTCGGCGACCGCAATGCGAAGAGCGCGCTCGCGCACGCGGAGGAGTTGCTCGCCTGAGGCGCGGACGCTCCGCCCGCCGGCCGCGAGGCGGAGGAGCGCGTTTCGTCGCGACGGATCTCAGGCGCGGCGGCGGCGGCGCCAAAACGTAGCGCCGAGCACAGCCGCACCAGCGAGCATGGCTGTGGTGGCCGGCTCGGGGATAGCGGTCGTGCGGAGCTGGTAGGCGTTAATCATCGTGGCGTTGGAACCGGATCCGGTGCCCGTGGCGAAGATATCCTGCGTCGTGCCATCGGCGGTGAACGTGCCCGTGACCCACTGACCCAAGCCACCATACCCCGAGCCGGTGTTTTGTTCGAGCGTCGTGCCGTTGGCTGCGCTGAACGTCGTGTCGCGGTTCACGCCATAGCTACGCGGGTCGTTGCTCCAGAATTGCACGTAATAAGTCTGGCCAGGCGTGAGGCCGCCGATGGTGACGGCGACCTGTGTGCCACTAAAACTGTCGTTCCACAGCGCGCTGCCGAGGAGCGTTTGATATTCCGCACTCAACAACGAATAAGGCGAGGAGCCGACGCCGAACGGATCGCCGCTGTAGAGCGTGGCGCCCGAAAACGTGAGGCTGCCTGCACCCGTGCCGACGGCCCACGTCGTGCTGCCGTAGTTGGGGTTCAGCGCGTTTTCAAATGTGACTCCATTGACGGTGGTGGTGCCGCCATCGACGCCGAGGTTGAACGCTGCCACGAGACTACCGGTCGTGAGCACATCGGTGTCACCGGCGAGCGTCGTGGGCGTGTCCCAGATTACCGCGGCGGCGGAGGCTAGGGGCGTCAGCGGACCGAAGGCGACCAGCGCCGCGAGAACAAGAGACGAGGGAAGGGGAAGGAAGCGGGAACAGTTCGACATAAGAGGGTGGCAGGAACGGGGCTTCGCGGGACGCGGGCCGGGGAACAGTCGCGAAGAAATTAATGCCCGCCGTGGAATCAAGTTGAAGGAGCTAGTGAGTGCTAGTGGGAAATTTTTAGCACAAAATTGACAGCTTTCCGGCAAGAGCACCTGGCTTGGCCGCGGCGGACGGAGTCGATGCGGATTTGCTCTGTCGGCCTCCGCATGTTTCACGGCGCGGCCGGCGTTGGCCCGGTTTTGAAGGATGAAAGCGTTACCCGGTTTGCGAGGCATCGAGGAGCGGCGGGTTTACTCCCAGCCGATCTGGCGGCCTTTGTTTTGCTCCTGGAGCCACTTCATCAAGGGAGCGTAGTAATCCAGCATCGCGCGGGTGGAGAATTTTTCGCCGGTCGCTTCTTCGAGGACCTGCCGCCAGTCTTCGGTCGCGCCTTTTTCCATGATGGATTTCATGAAGTCGCCGACCGCTTTGTTATTGGCGTAATTGCACGACTGCGGCGGCTGGTGGAGAATCTTGCGCGCGATATAGTCGTGGAGCTGGTATTTGAAGACCTGCGCGAAGGCGTAGTTGTGGTAGTAGGCGGGCGTGTCGTCGATGTGGGTTTTGGTCGCGGCATCGCAGTATTCCTCGCCACGCGGGGCGGGCGGCTCGATGCCTTGAAAGTCGCGCACGTATTGCCACCAGCGTTTGTTCCACTCGGAGGCGGGAAGATGATGCGCGTAGATGTCGGCCTCCCAATGCGTCATCACGCCGGACGACCAGTAGATGAAGACGACGCCGGGCGAGAGCGCGTCGTTGAGGAGGAAGGCGGTTTGATCAACGTGGTAGTCGGCGGGCAGGAGGCCTATGGATTTGAGGTAGGGCGCCTGATTCGAGGCGAGGGCGCCGAGTTCGCCGAAGCCTTCGTGGAAACCGGGATTGGCGCCGTCGCGCAGCAGCATCGGGACCTCGGGCCGTGTGTAACTCATGAAGTAGAAGGCGTGGCCAAGTTCGTGGTGCGCGGTGGAGAACCAATAGGGATTGGCCTCGATCGACTGGAGGGAGCGGATGTCGTGGGCGAGGTCGATGTGCCAGCAGGAGGCGTGGGTGTTTTTCTTGCGCGGATCGCCCGCGGGCACGGGGTAGAGATCGGACTTCGTCCAGAACGAGGCGGGCAAAGGGGCGAAACCCATGCCGGTGTAAAATTGTTCGGCGGACTTGATGACGAACTCGGGTGTGCGGCCGTCGAAAAATTTCGTGAGATCGGCGCCTTCGGACAGGCCGTCCCACTCCTGTGACCAGCGGTTGTTGATCCAGTGCGCGGGAATGAGCTTGGGCACGGGCTGGTGGTATTTTTCGGCGAGCTTGTATTTCACCCACGTGTGGAGCTGCAGGTAGAGCGGCCGGAGGACGCGCATGAACTCGTCGTTAAGCTGCAGCATCTGGTCGGCGGTCATGCCATATTTCGCGACCTGGAGAGAAAAGTAATCCGGGTAACCCATCTCCTCGGCGACGCCGTTGCGCAGGTCGCGAAGCTTGATGAGGCCGGCCTTGAGCGCGACGCCGGACTCCTTGGAGGCCTCCCAAACGGCTTGGCGTTCGGCGAGGTCGGTGGAGGATTCCAGGAGATTGTCGATGTCGTTTGCGGTGACGACCTTCCCGTGGAGTTTGAATTCGAAACTGTTGAGGATGGAGGCCTGCTTCGTTTCGGCGGCGATGCGCGCATCGACGAGAGCGGGATTGGTCATCGGGCCTTCGGCGGCGTTGAGGAGGACGCGCTGGAGTTCGCGGACGGTGAGGTCGTTGAGCTCGGCGCGATGGGCGAGGAGGTCTTTCGCCTCACGGATGAGGGCGGGGTTGCCGTTGAAGGCGGCGAAGGCTTTGCCGGCGGTCTCGGAGGCGGCGTCGTGGGCGGGCGTGACGTCGGTCGCAGCAGCCCATTGGGCTTCGCTGGTGACGGTGACGAGCGCCTGGTAGGAGGCGTTGACGAGCGCGAGGAAGTGGTCGGCGCGCGCTTGCGTGGGGTTGACAACGGCGGCGGCGGAGGCCCCGCGACTGGCGGCGCTGAGAGCGGCGAGAGCCAGCGCGCAGCGGACGATGAGGTTTCGCATGACGCGCGAGGCTGGCAAATGCAGGCGAGGCGACAATCGCAAAGCGGGTTGGGGATGGCAGGCGTTGACCGCGGCGGGCGAGTTGGAGGAGTCGGAAGCGATGACGCCGGATGAGATGTCGCGGCGGGCGAGGCGAGCGATGCGGAAGGCGTGCGCGGTGGAGGTGCCGACGGAGCAGCTCGAACGCTGGGCGCGACGAATTCTGGAGGTCAACGGCGAGCTGCTGCCGCGCGGCGGAGCGCGCGGCCCACCTCGGGGCCGCATTGGTTTACGATTCGAGCGGCCGACGAAGCGCCCCGGTAGGCAACAAGCGGGGGCGCCGAAAAGCAGGTTGCGCGGGCCGTTGACAGCGGGCGGAGATTTGCGCCTAGCTGGACGTTTACGCCCATGACCGACAAGCGTCTGCCGTTCACCAAGGACCAACTCGAAGCGATCGCCGCCAAAGTGCCGACGCCGTTTCACGTCTATGACGAAGGGGCGATGCGCAAAAATGCGCGGGCGTTTTACGAGGCGTTTTCGTGGGTGCCGGGCGGGTTTGTGAACTATTACGCGGTGAAGGCGCTGCCGAATCCCTATGTGCTGGAGGTGTTGAAGGAGGAAGGGCTGGGCGGCGATTGCTCGTCCTATGCGGAGCTCGTGATGTGCGAAGCGGTAGGGATCACGGGTGAGAAA
Source organism: Horticoccus luteus (assembly GCF_019464535.1). Taxonomy (GTDB): domain Bacteria; phylum Verrucomicrobiota; class Verrucomicrobiia; order Opitutales; family Opitutaceae; genus Horticoccus; species Horticoccus luteus. The sequence goes on from NZ_CP080507.1 coordinate 1,540,933, forward strand.
ATCGTGTTCACGTCGAACGACACGCCGGCCGAGGATTATCAAAAAGCGGCGGAGCTCGGCGCGATCATCAATCTCGACGACATCAGCCACATCGCGTTTTTGGAAAAGACGCTGGGCGGGAAGCTGCCGGAGATGCTGTGTTTCCGCTACAACCCGGGACCGTTGAAGGAAGGGAACGCGATCATCGGCAAGCCAGAGGAAGCGAAGTATGGGTTTACGAGGGAGCAGCTTTTCGAGGGCTATCGCCTGCTGCGAGACAAGGGCGTGAAGCGGTTCGGGCTGCACACGATGGTGGCGTCGAACGAGCTCAATGCCGACTATTTCGTGGAGACGGCGCAGATGTTGTTTGACCTCGTGGTGGAGCTGAACCGCGCGCTCGGGATTCGTTTCGAGTTTCTCAACCTCGGTGGCGGCATCGGCATTCCGTATCGGCCGGAGCAGACGGCGGTGGATCTCGCCGCGGTCGGCCAACGCATCAAGGCCGCTTACGAAAAGACGATCGTGGCGAACGGCCTGGGGCCGATCCGCATCGCGATGGAGTGCGGTCGCATGATCACCGGACCGTATGGCTATCTCGTGTCGCGCGTGCTGCACAAAAAGGCGATTTACAAAAACTATCTCGGGCTTGATGCGTGCATGGCGAATCTCATGCGTCCGGGCATGTATGGTTCGTATCACCATATTACGGTGCCGGGGAAGGAGAGCGCGCCGAAGAAGGTTTACGACGTCACCGGTTCGCTCTGCGAAAACAACGACAAGTTTGCCATCGATCGCGAAATCGCGGACGCGGCGATCGGCGATCTGGTCGTGATTCACGACACGGGCGCGCACGGGCACGCGATGGGTTTTAATTACAACGGCAAGCTGCGTTCCGCCGAGGTGCTCTGGCAGGGGGACGGGAAATTCAAAGTCATCCGCCGGGCGGAGACGTTGAACGATCTTTTCGGGACGCTGGATTATCCGGGATTGCGGCGCTGAGCGCGGGGGGCGGGGCGAGTGGACGGGCGATGCGTGGAGGTTGGCGCGGCGCGTGAGCGGGGTGAGGGCACCCCGCCTACATGAAGACAATCGGGCGGGGTTGGACTAGCGGAGGGGAAGGCTAGTTCTGTCCGCGCCGAGGAGCACGACGACGTCGGCGCGGCGGGCGGCGGGGGTGACGTCGAGGCGGGTGAGTTGGCCGTCCTTCAGCTCGCCGTCGATAATCGTGTTGCGGTTGGCGTGGAGGCGGAAGCGGACGTTCCAGCGGTCGGCGGGCCACGCCGGAAAGAGATAGATTTTATCGGCGACGCATTGCAGGAGCATCGTTTGCAGAGCGAGCTCGGTGACGCTCCCGTGGTCCATGTCGGGCAGCCAGTCGAAGTTGGGGCCGAAGAATCCGGGAAAACGCGCGGCGGAGGTTTGGGTCGCGTTTTTGATGACGTCGTCGGTCGCGATGTCGGTCAGCCCGAGGAGCGCGGCTTGGATGGCGTCCTGCCGCCAGCCTCCGGTGTCGGCCACCGTGCGACGGGCGAAGGTCTCGCGGGCGGTCGCGAGCGCGGGGCGGCCGGTGCCGTAGAGGTGAAAGGGAAACACCGGATAAAGTTCGGCGTTTTCGGAATTGCGCGGCACGGCCTCATGAACGGCGGCGGGCAGAATGTGAGGTCGCCCATCCGCGAGACCAATGGGCAGCGGGGGGACGGCGGCGAGAAGTTCGCTCCACGCGCGGCGGTCGGCGGGGTCGATGGACGGGGCGGGCAGCGCGAGCAAATCGCCGAGGACGCTGCGCAGGCCGGCGATGTCGGGCGTAGGATTATCGCAGTCCCACCAGGTTTCGAGGGCTTGGGCGGGCGCGAGATGGAGGTGGCCTTCGGCGTCGCGCGGGTAGTGGGCGGCGAAGAATCCGAGCACGGGTCGCGCGAGCGGCAGGATGGAATCGTGCAGGAAGGCGGCGTCGCCCGTGTTTGCGTAGGTTGCGAGCAGGAGCGCGAGGAGTTCGAGGCCGCCGTTGTAGTGATGACCAATATAGCGGTTCGTGAGTTGGCCGACGGGGAGGTCGGGCGGGCGCTGCCAGCCGTAGTTGTCGTTCAAGTGCGAGCCCCAGAAGTAGAGTGTTTCGGGGAAGAACGCGCCGTCGTGGTTGAACCAGCGGCGGGTGCGAAATTCCGCGAGCGGGAGGGCGTCGAGATACATTTTGACCAGCGGTCGGAGAAAGTCGGTGTCGCCGGCGGCGAGGAGCGTCCAGTAGGGCAGGCGGGTGTTTTGGAACCAATAGGCCCCGCCCCAGCGGCGGTAGTCGGCATCGAAAGGCGCGTTGGACAAATTCCAGTCGGCGGTAAAAAGACTGCCGTTAAATTTGATCGGATAGGCGCCGCGACCGGCGCAGGCGATGAGGTAACGTTGACGGACGTAAGCGGCGGAGACGGCGGCGGCATCGCTTGCGGGTGCGGGGTGACGGGCGGTGACGACGACGTGACTGCGGGACCAGAATTCGCGCCAGTCGTCGGTATGCGCGCGCCAGGCGTCGGCGAGCGCGGTGGTTCGGACGGCGGCGGCTTGCGTGCGAAGAGCGGTGACCCATGACGCAGCGTCGGGCGTTTGCGCGGTGAGAACGTCGACGGTGAGGGCGGCGTGCTTGGCGGGCGCGGCCGAGCGCAGGGTGCGCGGGTCGGGGCGTTGAAAACCCTCGCCGGAGAGCAGGCCGCCGAACGTGCGGTGCAGGAGCGGATCGCGGGAGAGGTTTCTAAAATCGCCGAGACCCTGATGATCGAGCGTGGGAGCCCAGATGGAGGAGTCGTTGCGATGATACCAGAGGACGCCGGCCTCGGGCGCGTCGACCACGGTGTCGGCGGCGGCGAGAAGTGGGGCGGGAGAACCGGTGAAGCCGTAGGCGCTGACTTTTTCGCCGCCGAGTAGTTCGCGAGGGGCGGTGCGCCACGGGTCGAGCGAGGCGGTGACGGCGATGGGTTGTGAGGCGTCTACTTCGACGACGAAACGCGGGTGGTGCGCATCAGCCCAGAGGCGGATGTTGACCTCGCGGTCGCCGGCGGTGGCGCTGACGCGGACGGAGGCGGTGGCGAGATCGAGGGTGGTTTCAAAGTGTGCGGCGGCGGACGCGGGCAGCGCGGGCGTGAGTCTAACGCGCAGGCGACCGAGTTTGATGAGTCGGGAGAGGTGATCCCAGGCGTCGGACTTCGAGAGGTAAAACACGACATCGCCTGAGGGCTCGACCCAGACGTTGGCGGCGAGATCGCCGTTGCCGAGGGGGAGTGAGCCGGCGGACGTCGGACTGGGTGTTTCCCACGTAATGTTGCCGAGGGCGGGCGAGGCGGGGGCAGGCGAAGAACTGGCGGGCAGGGCGGGGCTGATGAAACACAGCGCGAAGAAGCCACAGAGTCCGACGAAGGGGCGACGCATGCGCGAGAGTGTGCGGCGGCGGAGCGTGGCGAACAACGGCAAAGCGCAGCGGACGGTGGACGGTGTGGCGGGGGGTGAGAGCGGAGCGGGAGCGCGCGATCGGGCGGCCGAATCGACGGTGGCGAGGCCCGGCAAAGGCGTCGGGCCCCGGTCGCAAATTGACGCAGCGCGAGGTTGCGCCGGGCAGGGAGAGTCGCTCACGTCACGGCGCATGCGCGTTACTCCTATCAACAGCGCCGAGGCGGTGTTCGAAGCGTTTTTCGATGAGCAACTCAGTGAGTTGTCGCGATGGACCGCCGACGTGCCGGGGGTGAGCGGCTTCAAGCTGACGCAGAGCTGGGCGTTCGTGATCGTCAATTGGGAGCGACCGGCGGCGGACGGGCTGGTGCTGCGGTTGCACCGGCGGTTCGCTCCCGAGCTGGACTGCACGGCGTATGACCGACTCCTGGTGGCGATCAATTTGCCGGAAGACAGCGTTATCACGCTCGCCGCGGAGACGGACGCGGGGCCGCGGCGGCGGGTGGGGACGCCCTGTGGCGCGACGAGGCACGAGGAGTGGCTGGCGTTGGACGGGGCGAGGCGGATCCACGCGCTCACGGTGGAGGTGCGTTCCCCGCGCGCGGCGGCGGGGTCGGCGTGGCTGCTGTGGTTTGGGTTGCAGCACACGGAGCGGCTGACGTTTCACCTCGCGCAGTGGGAAGGGTATGACGAAACGTGGGAAAAATATCTCCAGCCGGCGGAATTTGAACCGACGTTTCAGCCGGCCTACGGGTTGCTGATCGACGCGGAGGAGCTCGACGCGGTGCGGCGGGAGTTTGCGGATTCGGCGGTGACGCGCGAACTGCGGGCGGTGGGAGAAATCGCCCGCGCCGTGCAGCCGGAGAGCATGATCGCGGAGACGATGAATTTTTGGAATTACAACGGCTTCCGGCGCGAGCGGCAGATGGGGTGGATGCTCACGTGGCACGGGGCGTTCGCGGCGCAGGCGAGTGTGATGTGGCGGGACAAGGATCTGGGGCGGAGAGCGGCGCGGTTTGCGCTGAGCATGGCGCATTGCACGTATTGGGAGGACTCGTTTTTCGCGCAGTTGCGCGGGAGCACGTGGGAGCAGCGCGGGTTCGTGCAGGCGACGGCGACGTGGGATTGCGCGGTGATTCTGGATTTGTGCGGCGAGTGGTTTACGCCGCTGGGGCGCGAACTGATTTTGCGCCGGATCGCGACGGAGGCGCACGGCGCGATGAGCCAGGCCTCCTGGTGGTGGGAATACATGTATCACACCAACCAGATCGCGTGGATCACGCCGGCGCGGTTGTATGGTTTGCTGGTGTTGGAGCAGACGATGCCGGCGCGGGGCGAAGGTTTTCCGAAGCCGGCGGCGTCGCGCGTGGCGCCGCACACCGACATCGCGTGGGCGAATCTGCAGGAGAATTTGGAGCACGCGCTGCTGCCCGACGGCGGCTACGTGGAAGGCTCGACGTATTTCACCTGGGTGGCGCGGCAGGCGGTGGTGTCGGCCCTGCTTTATGGTCGCGGTCGCGGAAGGAATGCCCGTGAGCTCGTGCCGCCGGCGCTGCTGCGCACGGAACGGCTCGCGGAGATGCTGCTCTCGACGGACGACGGACAGGACATGTTACTGACGGGGGATGCGATGTTCGCGTTTGGCGAGGCGTTGACGTTTCTCGCGTGGCTCATGCCGCGGTCGCATTGGGTGACGATTTATCGCAAATCCCGCCGGCGTTCGGGAGTGGCACCGTTGTTGATGGCGCTGCGGCTGGATCGAGAGATTCCGGCAGAGGGGCCGGAGCTGGCGCCGTTTCTGGAGATGAAGGACACGGGCATGATGGCGTCGGTGCGACGGCTGGAGGGGGAGTTGGTGAAGCTCTTCATCCTCGGCAACAAAGCGGGCGGCGACCATCAGCATGAGGACAAAGGGAGCTTTGTGCTGGAGTGCGCCGGGGATAGTTTCGCGTTTGATTTCGGGGTGATGGATTACGCGAATCCGGTGACGGAATTGATGAAGCAGGCGCAGCGGCACAACATGCTGACGCCGTGGAGCGAGGACGTGAGACCGAAGCCGGCGAATCCCATTTCTGCGGACGTGAAGCCACAGGGCGGCGGCGATGCGACGGCCTTTCATGCCACGATCGATGCGACGCCGGGCTGGGAGGAATGGTTCACGAAGTGGCAACGCACATGGGATTCACCGACGCCCGACGAGCTGGTGATCACGGACGAGTGGACGGTGGCGAAGGGCGAGGGCGTGGTTTTCCATTGGACGACGCGATTGCCGATGGCGCTGGACGGGCGGAGAGTAACGATCGAAGGGCGGCGCGCGGTGGCGGAACTAACGCTTCCGGACGACGTGGAGGCGGTGGTTGAAGAACTCCCGCTGCTCGATCCGCGGCGGCAGGCGACGGACGATCAACGACGGGAGATGCAGCAGTTCGGGTGGCAACACGCGAGGACGCAACCACGGTTGACGGTCCGGCAGCGCGGGCGAAGCGGCGTGTTGCGCATCGCCGTAAAACTCCGTCTGCGGGCAGTCACCTGAAGGAGTCGATGCGCGGCCCCCGCCAACTCCGCGCACAAAAAGGCCAGCGCGAGGCGCTGGCCAGTTACGGGGAAGGAAAGTGAGATTAGCTCACTGACCGCGGCGTCGCCGGATAAAGACGAAGCCCAGGGCGGAGACGCCGCAAAGTTCGGCATAGGTGGCCGGCTCCGGCACGGCTGGCGACGTGGGGGTGCTGCGAATGGAATCGAGAAGCACGGTGCCACCTCCGGACGTGAAATATTGGTCATGCACCGCAATCGTCCAATCGGTCGTGGCGTTCGATGGCGTGAAGGTGCCGGACAGACCGCCGGTAAAATCGGTGAACGTCGCCGACGTATTTGAGAACTGGACGACGTAGCTGGCGGTGGTGGCGTCGATGGCCATCGTTGAAAAGGTCACCACCAAACCGCTCAGGGCGCTCGTGTCGGACCAGTTCCATGAGGCCAGGGTCTGGCCGTTCGCCCAGATTGACGCCGTGGTGGCGGGGTTCGTCATGTGGTCGCGGTAAAAGACGGAAACCCCAAAGCCAGCTCCCGGGAGGAAGTGATTATCGCCGTCATAATTCGGCCGGTAGCCGATCACAAATCGGTCGAGGCTGTTGCCGCTTTCGATATTGATCGAACCGAAGGTGAACTGCGTGGTCGTCCATTGGCCAACTTGAAAAGGGTTAAGCGTGTCGTTGCTTTGGATGACCACGGTATTGCCGTCGTTGCCCGTGTTGAAATTCGCAAATCCTCCCGATTCGGAGGGTGCGGCCGTGCCGGGAAGACTGAACCCCGAGCCGGTGCCGTGGGTGTTCGTGCTAATGGAACCATCATCGAAATTATCGATGATCGTGGTCTGAGCCAAGCCCGTGGAAACGAGCGAAAAACCGCAAAGAGCGGCGATGGTGAGGATTTTCATTTAGGTAATGCTAAGGTGAAAACCCCTGCAGAGATGTGAGACTGCCCGATCGGTGTCAATTTCGACCATTCGCGGACGCGTTTGCCAACAAGACGCAGGCTTACGAGGTGCTCCGTGGCGAGGCGGAGAGCGCGCGCTGGGCCGCAGTCAATTCTTACGCGTGGAGACTTCGACGACGTCGTGGGGGGCGGCTTCTTTTTGGCCGGCAGGGCTGACGCGGATGTAACGGGCGTGGTCACGTAGCGCGGCAAGGTTGGCGGCGCCGAGGTAACCCATGCCGCTTTGCACTCCGCCAATGAGGACGCCAAGCACGTCGTCGACGGAGCCGGAGACTTCCTTGAGCGCCTCAATGCCTTCGGCGGCGACCTTGCGGGTGGCGTCGTTTTTGTCGTGGCCGTAGCGGGCGGCGCTGCCGGCTTTCATGGCGGCGAGGGAGCCCATGCCGCGGTATTGTTTATAAAGTTTGCCGCTGATTTCCATGATTTCGCCGGGGGCTTCGCGGCAGCCGGCGAGGAGGCTGCCGCAAATCACGGCGTCGGCGAGGGTGAGGGCTTTGACGATGTCGCCGGACTTGGTGATGCCGCCGTCGGCGATGATGCGCACGCCGCGGGCGGCGGCGGAGCGGGAGGCGACGTAGAGGGCGGTGAGTTGCGGAATGCCGACGCCGGCGACGATTCGCGTGGTGCAGATGGAGCCGGGGCCCTGGCCGATCTTGATGGCGTTGGCGCCGCGCTCGGCGAGAAACTCCACGCCAGCGCCGCTGGTGACATTGCCGGCGATGATGGTGAGGTCGGGAAAGGCATCGCGGACGAGGCGCACCATGTCGCCCACGCCGGACGTGTGGGCGTGCGCCGTGGAGATGGCGACGGCGTCGATCTGTTCCTCGACGAGGTGGCCGACGTGCGTGAGGATTTTGTCGCGATCGAGCGCGCCGGAGGGAAGACGGACGGGGGAGAGCGCGGCGCCGACGACGAGGCGAAACTGGGCATCGCGCGCGGGTTTGCGGCGGGCCTTGGTTTCGCTGTTGATTTTCTCGACGTCGGAAATGGTGACGAGGCCGCGGAGGCGGTCGTCGCGATCGACGACGAGCATTTTGTTGATGCCGACGTGCGCGTCGAAGAAACGGTCGGCAGCTTTGATGGGGTCGGCGCCGAGCGTGGAGTCGAGTTCGGTGATGAGCGCACTGCGGGGCGTCATCACATCGGCGACGCGTTTCGATTTGTAACGGTCTTTGACGACGTTGCCGGAAAGGAGGCCGGCGAGGCGGCCGTCGGAATCGACGACGGGAAACGTGCTGAACGAAAAACGTTTCTGTTCAATGATGGCGAGGACGTCGCCGATGAGCACGTCGGAGGTGACGGTGATGGGATCCTGGATGAGGCCGTGGATGTGACGCTTCACGCGGGCGACTTCCTTCACCTGGTCCTTCGGCGGCATGTTGTAGTGGATGAGGCCGAGGCCGCCGTTGAGCGCCATGGCGATGGCCATGCGGGACTCGGTGACCGTGTCCATGTCGGCCGAGATGACGGGAATCTGGAGCCGGAGTGAATCGCTCAGGGTCGTGGCGGTGTCGGCCTGTTTGGGCAGAATCTCGGAGTGGAGCGTCGCGAGGGAGACGTCGTCAAACGTCAGGGCGATCGGTCGGCTGGCGGGAAAAAACGCGTCGGCGGCGAGATAGAAATCCGCATCCAGGGCGGTGGCGTTCGTGGCAACCTTGGTCATGATTGCCGCTATCGCAGTAAGCCGGAGGAAGGAAAGCGCAACGGTTTTTCTGCGGCTGAAATTGGTTCAAAACCGTTGATAACTGTTGATAACTGTTGTCCGTGAGCAGTGCGGAGCGATCCGCAGTTAACCACGAATGGACACGAAAAAACACGAATGTGAGCGGGGAGAAAGTTATCGCCTGGCGTGGCGGCGGTATCGGTTGCCGATGCGCGTGTCGGTGCGGACGGCGCATGGCGTGTGGGCGGAGCGCGAGGGCGTGATTGTGCGGTTGGAGGATGACGCGGGGAATGTCGGCTATGGCGAGGCGGCGCCGATTCCGTGGTTTGGGACGGAGACGGTGGAGGACATCGAGGCGGGTTGCGCCGCGCTCGGCGAACGTGTGACGCGAGAAACGTTGGGCGCGTTGCCGGTGCGTCTGGGGTGTTTGCGCGGGGCGCTGGCGGCGGCGAGGGCGGCGGACGCCGACGGGATGAAGCATGATTACCTGCGGGTGGCGGCGTTGCTACCGGCGGGTGAGGCGGCGCGGGCGGTGCTGGTGGAGCAAGCGGAGGCGGGTTTTCGTGTATTCAAATGGAAGGTCGGCGTGGCGGACGCGCGGGCGGAAATGGGGCAGCTCGACGAACTTTGCGGCGAAATGCCGGAGGGCGCGCGGCTGCGGCTCGACGCGAATGGCGCGTGGGACCGGCGCACGGCGGAGCGGTGGCTGGCTTTGTGCGCGGAGCGGCCGGTGGAATTTGTGGAGCAGCCGTGTTTCGCGGCGGCGGGCGAAGGCGAGACGGCGCAACGGCGCGCGGAGGATGCGTTGCGCGGGCTGGCGGAAGATTATCCGACGCCGATCGCACTCGACGAATCGCTCGTGGGCGCGGGCGATGTGGCGCGGTGGCTGGGCGCGGGGTGGCGCGGCGTGTTTGTGGTGAAGCCGTCGCTACTCGGCGAGGTGCGGAAGGCGTTGGACGCCTTGTCGGCGGCGAAGGCGAGCGTGGTGTTTTCGTCGGCACTGGAAACGGCGGTGGGCGCGCGAATGGCGCTGGAGTGCGCGTTTCGCTGGGAAGGCGAGGCGCGGGCGTTGGGGTTCGGAGTGTGGCCGTTGTTTGCGGACCGGCGGTTCGACGGGCCGCCGGCGGCGCCGTTTATGCGGGCGGAGGATGTGGCGCGTTTAAATCCGGAGACGATATGGAACGCGTTGAGCTAGCGCGGCGGCTCGGGGCGGAGCCGCACGGAGAGAACGAACCGGCGGTGATCGAGGGCGGATCAGCCGGGCACGCGGCGGAATTCATGGCGGCTTTGGCGCGCGCGGTGGCGGGGCGCGGCAGCGTGTTTTTGGCGGATCCGGCGTGGAAGGAGGCGGAGCGAGCGGTGCTGGCGGAAGTCGTGGCGGCGGCGCGGGAGGCGTCGGCGGGCGAGCGCGGCTGGCTGATGATTCCGAGCGGCGGGACGACGGGCCGGGTGAAATTTGCGCGGCATGATGCGGCGACGCTCGCGGCGGCGGCGCGGGGATTTGCCGGGCATTTTTCGGTGCCGGCGGTGAACGCGATCAACATCCTGCCGCTGCATCATGTGAGCGGATTGATGCCGTGGATGCGTTGCGTGGTGACGGGCGGAAAGCATGTCGTGGGCGACTGGAAGCGTATCGAGGCGGGGGAGTTTCCGGACGTGCCGGCGGGCGGCGCGTGGTTTTTGTCGCTCGTGCCGACGCAGTTGCAACGCCTGCTGGGCTCGGCGCGCGCGGTGGAGTGGTTGCGGAAGTTTCGCGCGGTGTGCGTCGGCGGCGGACCGGCGTGGGCGGCGTTGCTGGAGCAGGGCGCGGATGCGCGGCTGCCGCTGGCGGTGAGTTATGGAATGACGGAGACGGCGGCGATGGTGACGGCGCTGCGGCCGGAGGAATTTCTGGCGGGCGGGCGAAATTGCGGCGCGGCGCTGCCTCATGCGCGCGTGACCATCGGCGCGGAGGGCGGCGTGAGCGTGGCGGGGGAGTCGTTGTTTCGCGGCTACTTTCCGGCGTGGCGCGAGGCGCGGGCGGCGTGGGTGACGGGCGACGTCGGAGAACTGGACGCGCGTGGACGGCTGCGGATTTTCGGGCGGCGCGACGCGGTGATCATCACGGGCGGAAAAAAGGTGGATCCGGCGGACGTGGAGGCGGCGTTGCGGGCGACGGGCGAATTTGAGGACGTGGCCGTGGTGGCGGCGGACGACGCGGACTGGGGGCAGGCGGTGGTCGCGTGTTATCCGGCGGAAGAGCGCGGGCGGGCGCCGGATTGGGAGCGCGTGCGGGAGCGGTTGAGCGAAACGTTGCCGGCGTTCAAGCGGCCGAAACGTTACGTGGCGCTGGCAGCGTGGCCGCGCAATGCGCAGGGGAAATTAAACCGGGCAACGCTGATGAGAGCGATCGCGGCGGCGGGGGCGAACGGCGTCAGCGGGGAGCGTTGATCCAGGCGGCGAGGGCGGGAGGGAGCGGGGCGCGTTCGCGGAGAGTGGGATTGGTGCAGACGTGTTCGGTGCGCACGCGGGCGGCGAGTTTCTCGGGGCGGCGCAGGCGCCAGAGCTCGTAGTCGATCGCGTAGGCGTTTTCGGAGAGCGGCGTGGGCGCGAGGGTGATGCGAAGTTTGTCGCCGCATTCGAGCGGGCGGAGGTAGTCGGCGGCGCTTTTGCTGACGGGAACGACGAGGCCGGTGGCGCGGAAGAACGTGTTGAGTTCGAGGCCGGCGGCGGCGAGGGCTTCTTCGTAGGCTTCGTGGCAGATGGAAAGGTAGTTCGCGAAATAGACGACGCCGGCGGCGTCGGTGTCGGCGAAGCGCACGGTGCGGAGATACGCGAAGGGCATGGGCGTCATTTTCGTTTTCGCTTTTAAGTTTTCGACTTAATTTCCTGCGTGATGACCAAAAACGAGATCGCCGAGATTTTGGACGAAATCGGGATGCTGCTGGAATTGCAGGGGGAGAATCCGTTCAAGGTGCGCGCCTACGTGGCGGGGGCGCGGGCGGTGGAGGCGATGGAAGGCGCGGACCTGGCGCGGCTGGTCGAGGCGGGGGAGTTGAAATCGGTGAAGGGCATCGGCGATGCGCTGGCGTTGAAAATCGCGGAGCTGCACACGACGGGGCGGCTGGGATTTTACGAGAAGCTCAAGGCGTCGATTGCGCCGGGGTTGTTGGAGTTGCGGGAGATTCCGGGCGTGGGGCCGAAGAAAGTGCGGGCATTGCACACGCAGCTCGGGGTGAACTCGATCGCGGACCTGATCGCGGCGTGCAACGACGGGCGCGTGGCGGAGCTGGCGGGGTTTGGGGCGAAGACGCAGGAGAAAATTCTCGCGGGGATTCGGAATCGCGAGGCTTACGGGCGGCGGCATTTGTGGTGGGATGCGGCGGAGGTGGCGGAGCCGATCGTCGCCGGGTTGCGGGCGTTGCCGCAGGTGCGGCGCGCGGAAGCGGCGGGGAGTTTGCGGCGCGGGCTGGAGACGGTGGGCGATCTGGATTTTATTGTCGCGGCGTCCGACGTGGGGCCGGTGATGGACTGGTTCACGGGACTGGCGGGGGTGAAGGAGATCACGGGGCGCGGCGAGACGAAGGCGAGTGTGCGTTTCGAGAGCGGCTTGCAGGCGGATTTGCGCATCGTGCCGGAGGAGCAGTTCGCGTTTGCGCTGCATCATTTCACGGGTTCGAAGGATCATAATGTGCAGATGCGGCAGCGCGCGCTGGCGCGGGGCTTGAGCCTGAGCGAGTGGGGTCTCGTGCCCGCGGAGGGCGAAGGGACGGTGAAGGCGAAGGTCGAGGCGGGCGACGCGCTGCGCAAGAAAGTGGCGGGGGTGAAAACCGAGGCGGAGCTTTTTGCGGCGTTGGGTCTGGCGTTCATTCCGCCGGAGTTGCGCGAAGGGATGGGCGAGATCGAGGCGGCGGAGCGGGGGGAATTGCCGCGACTGGTGGAGGCGGGAGATTTGCGCGGGGCGTTTCACAATCACACGACCGCGTCGGACGGGCGCAACACGCTGATTGAAATGGTGGCGGCGGCGGAGGCGTTGGGCTGGGAATACCTCGGGATCGCGGACCACTCGAAGTCGAGTTTTCAAGCGAACGGGTTGAGCGAGGAGCGGCTGCTGATGCAGGTGGCGGAGATCAGGAAATTAAACGAAAGCGGACGGTTCAAGGCGCAGGCGTTTTCCGGCGTGGAGTGCGATATTCTGCCGGACGGGCGGCTGGACTTCGATGACGCGACGCTTGCGCAGCTCGATTACGTGGTGGCGTCGGTGCACAACGTTTTTTCACAGAGCGAAGCGGTGATGACGGCGCGGATTTTGAAGGCAATCGAGCATCCGCGGACGACGATGCTGGGGCACCTGACGGGGCGGTTGTTGCTGCGGCGCGAAGGGTATCAGGTGGACGCGGCGAAAGTGATCGATGCGGCGATCGCGCATGGCGTGGTCATCGAGTTGAACGCGAGTCCGTGGCGGTTGGAGCTGGATTGGCGGTTGTGGAAAAAAGCGGCGGAGCGCGGGCTGCTGTGCGCGATCAATCCCGATGCCCACGAGACGGCGGGCCTGGAGCACGTGCGGGCAGGCGTGCTGGCGGCGCGCAAGGGATGGTTGCAGCGCGAGCAAATCCTGAACACGCGGCCGCGCGCGGACGTGGCGGCGTATTTCGCGGCGCGGCGGGGGCGTTAACGCGAGAAGGCTTTGAGGCCGGCAACGCCGACGACGATCAGGGCGATGCAGAGGAGGCGGATGGGGGAGGCGCTTTCGTCGTAAAGAATGATCCCGGCGATGGCGGTGCCGACGGCGCCGATGCCGGTCCAGACGGCGTAGGCGGTGCCGATGGGGAGTCCGCGTGCAGCGAGGGCGAGGAGAAACATGCTCGCGCCCATCGCCGAAACCACGAAGACGGACGGCCACAGGCGCGTGAAGCCGTGGGCGGATTTCAGGGCGGACGCCCACACGATTTCGAGCGCGGCGGCGATGAAGAGAAGCGTCCAGTGCATCGCGGGGTTGTTGGCAGCGCGCAGCCGGACGCGCGAGCGCGAATGGAAACGTTGTGCGGGCGGCTGAGCGCGGGCACAAAAAAGCGCGGACCGAGTGGGCCGCGCGGGTGAGTCGCGTTTACTCCGCCGGGCGGCGGTATTGAAACCGCCAGACCATGCGGAACATCCACAGGGCGAGCCAGAAAACGCCGGTCAGGCAGAGAGCGGTCAACGCGCCCCAGAGCGTGATCATCTTCGGATCGCTCGACGGGACGTGCGCCTTCATCACCCAGAACATGAAGGCGAAAAAGGCGGCAACCAATATGATGTCCACGACAACGGTGACGGCGGACGCGTGTTTTTCCTTTGGCGATGTCTGCTCCATGATTGTCCGCAGAAAGAGAGTTAGAACGGGGTGGTTGTCCACGGAAAATTCTCGTGGCAGGGCCGCGGGCGGGCGCCCTAGGGCGCAGGCTTCGGGATGGCGCTCGTGAGAATTTCGGGTGCACCGGTGGTGACGAGCACGTTGTCCTCGATCCGGACGCCACCGAGCGCGAGGTGCGGCGTGACGGCGTCCCAGTTGACGCAATCGTGAAAGCGTTGCCGGCGCGCGGGATCGTTGAGGAGCGCGGGGATGAAATAGAGGCCAGGCTCGACGGTGACGACGTAGCCGGGCTGGAGCGGCAGATCGAGGCGCAGGCTGCGAAGACCGGCGCGGGGATCTTTGGCGCGGCCGGGGGCTTGCCCGCTGCCATCGCGAACGCCGAGGCCGACGAGATGGCCGAGGCCGTGCGGAAAGAATAGCGTGTGCGCCTCCTGCTCGACGAGCGATTCCGCGGAGCCGCGCATGAGACCAAGCTGCACGAGACCGTCGACCATCTCGACAGCGGCGGCGAGATGGACGGCTTTCCACTCGGCGCCCGCCACGCAACGGGCGATGGCGTTTTGTTCGGTCGAAAGCACGATGGCATAGAGGTCGCGTTGGAAAGGCGTCGCCTGGCCGACAACGTAGGTCCGGGTGACGTCGGCCATGTAGCGATCGATTTCCGCGCCGGCATCGACGAGCACAAACTCGCCGTCGCGCGCTGCGCGCTCTGACGGATCGAAATGGAGGATCGCGGCGTGCGGCCCAGTGCCAACGATCGTGCCGTAGCCCGGGCGGCGACCGCCTGCGCGAGCGAAACCGCACTCGAGTTCCACTTGCAGAGCCCGTTCGGTGACGCCCGGGCGCAGAGCGGCCACCAGGGCGGAAAATCCGTGTGCGGTGGCGTCGGCCGCGCGCCGGATGAGCGCGATCTCGGTGGAATCTTTGGCGCGGCGGGCGTGGACGAAGCGAGTCCGGGCGGCGGCGGAAGCGGCCGCGTCGGCGGCGAGGCCGGCACGCGGGACGGGGGCGCCGAAAGTCAGCACGGGGCGACCGGCACGGCTGGCGAGCCACTCGTCGAGCTGGGCGAGCGGCGTGCCGGGCGGCTGTTCGCGCCCTTCCCAGACGCGTTCGGCTTCGGTGACTTCGGGAACGAAACTGATCCAGCCGGAGGTTTCACCATCGCGCGGATCGAGCGCGACGACGCCGCCGGGGCATTCGAGAGCGGCGAGATAATAGTAGTCGGCGTGGGCGCGGAAGGGGTAAGTCTGGTCGCTGTTTTCGGGGAGCGGGATGGGTTCGCCGGCGCCGACGAGGAGAAGCTCGTCGTGGAGATCGAGGGCGCGGGCGACGCGGGCCCGGCGTTCGTCGAGGTAGGGCATGGGTGCGTTGTCCCACGGCGGTGCGGAGGCGTCAAAACGCAAAGGTGCGGGTGTGCCGAGCGGGCGACGGCGGACGGTCGCACGCGCAAGCGAGGCGCGAACCAAGGCCGGGAATGCGAAGGGTCGCGCGATGCGCCGGGCGCGGGCTCAAGGGGATTTGTGCCGGTGCTCGGGCGGCACGATGACGACGGGGCAGGGCGCGCCTTTGACGACGCCGTTGGCGGTGGTTCCGACGAGAAGATCGTAGAGGGCGGTGTGGCCGTGGGAGCCCATGACGATATACGCCGCATGGGAGGCGCGCGCCTGTTCGAGAATCAGGCTGACCGGCGCGCCGGTGCGGTGCACGATTTCGATGTCCGCGCCGGTGGCGGTGAATTTTTTCTGCCAGGCGGCGAGCTGTTTGCCGGCGGCGCGCTCGCTGACGGTGACGATCTCCGCAATGTTTTCCATCATGACGCCGTATTCGGTATTGATGACTGGCGGCTGCACGATGTGGAGGAAAACGACACGGCCCGAAAACGCCCGGGCGAGCTTGACGGCGGCTTCGGCCACCCGCTCGCTGACGGCGGAAAAATCGAGGGGCGCAAGGATGGTTGTCATGCCATGAGTTTAGCGTCGGCGGGAAAAAGTGACAGGCGAAAAAGGCGGCGCGGCGGGCAAGGGGATTTGTCATAACAGCGAGGCCGCACAAAGTGACAGCTTGCCAGCGCCGCAATAGAATCAACGCTGACGTGAATGAACAGCAGCGGCCGCCCGGTAAAGATCTACGACACCACATTGCGTGATGGCACGCAAGGAGAAGGGATCAGTTTTTCAGTGACGGACAAGCTGTTGATCACGCAGCGGCTGGATGCATTTGGCGTGGATTACATCGAGGGAGGATTCCCTGGGTCCAACCCGCGCGACATCGCGTATTTCAACGAGGCGCGCGGGCTGAAATTGCAGCATGCGCGGCTGGCGGCCTTTGGATCGACGCGGCGCGCGGGGGTGAAGGCGAGCGAGGATGCGCAATTGCGCACGCTGCTGGACAGCGGCATGCCGGTGATGACGATTGTGGGCAAGACGTGGCAGTTGCACGTGACGGAAATCCTGCGCACGACGCCGGAGGAGAATCTCGCGATGATCGAGGACAGCGTGGCCTACCTCGTGGCGCAGGGGCGCGAAGTCGTTTACGACGCGGAGCACTTTTTCGACGGCTTCAAGAGCGATCCGGATTATGCGTTTCGGGTGCTGTCCGCGGCGCTGCGCGGCGGGGCCGGCCATGTGACGTTGTGCGATACGAACGGCGGCACGATGGTGGACGATTTTCAGCGGATTGTGGCGCAGGTCGTGGGCGAATTTGGCGGCGACAAGGTGGGGTTGCATTGCCACAACGACAGCGGGCTCGGGGTGGCGCTTTCGCTGGCGGGAATCACGGCCGGCGCCTCCATGGTGCAGGGCACGGTGAACGGTTACGGCGAACGCACGGGCAACACCAATCTCACGACGGTGCTGCCGAATCTGTTTCTCAAGATGGGCTGCACGGCGTCGTGTGCGGGAAATCTGGGGGAGTTGCGGGAGTTATCGTTGTTTTTTGATGAGCTGGCGAACCTGCGGCCGGACACGAAAGCACCGTATGTGGGGCTGTCGGCGTTTGCGCACAAAGGCGGACTGCATGCGAATGCGGCGCAAAAAGTGAAGAACAGCTATGAGCACATCGATCCGGCGCTGGTGGGAAACCAGACACGGGTGTTGGTCTCCGACATGGCGGGGCGCAGCAGCGTGGCGATGAAGGCGAAGGAATTGGGCTATGCGCTGGAAGAGAAATCGGCGGAAATGAAACAGCTGATCGAGGAGCTGAAGGAACTGGAGTTTCGCGGCTACGAATTCGAGGCGGCGGATGCGTCGTTAAAGCTGCTGATCGCGAAGGCGCTGGGAGTGCACCGGCCGTTTTATGTGTTGGAAGGCTATCGCGTGATGATCGAGCGGCACGAGGGCGAGCTGTTCGCGGAGGCGACGGTGAAGGTGATGGTGAACGGGCAGCCGCTGCATACGGTGGCGGAATGCACCGGGCCGGTCGGGGCGCTGGACAAGGCCTTGCGGCTGGCGCTCGAGGGCATTTATCCGGAGCTGAAGGAAATGGAGCTGCGCGATTACAAGGTCCGCATTCTTGAGAGCCGTTCGGGTGCCAACAGTCGGACGCGCGTGCTCATCGAATCCGGCGACGCGCGCGCGGTGTGGGGAACGGTGGGCGTGAGCGACAATATCGTCGACGCGTCGGCCGAAGCGCTGACCGATGCAATTAATTTCAAATTGATGCTCAGCCGCGGCGGCGCGAAGTGAGTCGGCGGCGGCGCGGGCGGTCGCCGGCGGGCGGATTTGGGCGCGAGCGACAGGACGCTCGCGGCCGAACGACAACGGGGCGGTGAGGGTGCGCGCAGAGAGGTTCGCGAGGGCAACGGCCCTGAAGCGAAAAACGCCCAAGCGGCGGGCGGTGGTGTCAGCGCGGCGGGCGCGCAATTTTTCCGGCGCCGTGAGGTTTCCAGTGAGGAATGAGAATCGGGCAAATCAGCGCGAAATAGCCTGAATGAGCACGTAGGTCAGGCAGTTACGGAAAATCAGCGCGCCTCGCCGCGGGTTTGGAACGAATCGGCGCGATTCGGCCATTTTCCCGAAGGTTTGAGAATCACAGCGGCATTTCTGCCTGGCCGGCAGCCGCGTTGCAAGCGGCCTCCCGCGCCCTTGCACGGGCCGTGCGATCACGGAGGCTCGCACGCTTCACTTGGGCGACTTCACCGGCCCTGTCGGCCAGCAATTCCGTCAGCGACGGTCTGCGCTGGCGCGCCTCGGCCGTGATCCCGAGGCCGGCGAGCACCGCGCCGAAGGACTGCGCGCCGTCGTCCGCGCCCGTGCGACGGGCGTGAGCTTGGATTTCCTCGGCGTGGGCGCCGACGTAGCGGCCGACCGCCGCCCGGAAATAAGGCCAGAAATCGTCGATCTTCCCGGCACGCTGCGCGGCAGCGAGCGGCGCGAGCATCCCCCGGACGTGCTTCGCGAGGGCATCGCCATCGAGCAGCCAGCCGCGCCCGCGGAGTTGCTTCGCGAGGCCGGTGATCTCGGCCGCGCACTGCCGGACGAGCTTCGACCGGCGCACCGGGTCGGCCGGCCATTGCAGCGCCTTCTGCAACGTGCTGACGAGCCAGCGATCCCACGCGAGCAGGCGCTCGGCAGGATCGATCCCCGCACGCTCGCACATCCAACGTTCATCGGCCTCGGCTTGGTCGCGGCGCTGGTCGTCCCGCTCGTCGAGATATTGGCCGAGAATATCCATGGCTACAGCCCCACCGGAGCGCGCCGGAAATAGATGCGGTCGGTCCGGATCACCTTGGCCAGCATGTCGCGCGCTTGGCTGCGCCGGGCGACGCGATAGCGGTGATACTCCTCGGCCGTGCAGTCGGCCAGGAGCTTGTAACCGGGCGAGCCGGGGTAACTGATCACCACATCGCTGGCCGACGCCATTTCGCGGACGAGCCGGTCATTCCACCGCGTGGCCTCGCAAATCTCGCGCGCCGTCATCCAGCCCTTGCCGCGCAGGAACTCCACCAGCGCGCTCGCATCGATCGCCTCCGGCTGCGCCGGGCGAAACGTGAGGTCGAGCTGCTCCGCGGAGGTCATCGCTCAAAACGGGTTGTCGCCCTCCGGCGGCTTGCGTTCAGCCCATTGCACACGGCTGGCGATCGCGGCCTGTTTCTCGGCGTGGTCATACGACTGCTTGATGATGTCCTTCACCCGCTCCGGCGTGTGCATCTGCCGGCAGCGCCGCTCCAGCACGCCGATCAATTTCGGTATCTGCTCGTCCGTGAGTCTCTCGATTTCGTCGCTGGCGAAAAGGTTGCGGGCAATGCCCCTCAGATAACTCGACTCACGCCCGACATCGACGCCGATATGCAGGCTGAGGAAATGCATTCGAGCCGTCAATTTCACGAGCCGGAGGCGCGCCTGCTCGATCTGCCCGAGTTGCGCGTCGAGATCGCCCGGCGCGCTCTCCGCTAGGAGCGCCCCGAGGACATCGTCAAATTCCTTCTGCGTGAAGTCTCTCGACGAGCACGCGCGCCCGATGGTGCGGCGGTGCAGTTCGTAACGAGTGGCGTCATCGGCGGGCAGGCCACGCGCTGCGCGGGCTTTCATCCAGGCAGCGACGTGCACACGATATTTTTTGAGCTGGGGGGCGGTCATTTGATTATTTCCACCACGTAGGCGGAGGGAGTGTCGTCGGGATCGGTGATCCGTTGAGGCCCGCCGAAGCGCTCCGCGAACGCCACGGCCTCGAAAAGCTGAAATCCCTTGTGGTGACGCTGCTCCAAACGGAGAAGCTCCGCCTCTGCCTGCTCACGCGACGACTGGAAAACGCTCGGCCGGTTTTCGGGCGGGATAAACTGGCCGTGCAAAGCGTCACCGCCCCACTCAGTGGCGATGATCACCCAGCGCTTTGTTGTCGGAGACGTTTCGTCCATGATCAGAGGGTCGGTGGCGGCGCGTTGCGCAAGCGGTAGGTGTTCGCGGAACGATCGAACTCGAAGTCGTAGCGCAGGCGGTCGCGCATGAATTCCATGTCGCGCACTACGGTTTTACGGGCTACCTCGAAGCGCTGGGTCAGCCGCGTCGAATTGAACAGCACCCCGCGGCGCAGCAGGTCCGCGATGTGCATCATCCGCTCGATCGCGGGACGCTGGTTAGGCGTCGCCGTGTGCCAGCCGTTGACGGCAAAGTAGGTTTTGCGCTCGCCGGGAGTCATTGCGGTGAAGCATTCCTCCGCGCGATGGCGAGATCATGCTGCAGTTGCGCGACCTTGTGCAGGAGACCGTCGAACTCTTCAGCAACCGCCCTGGCGCGCGCGGCCCTTTCCTGGTCGTCGGCCGAAGCGATCGACATGCGGATCGTGCCTTTGCCCAGCGTGGCGAGCGCCCGCTTCGATTTGATCAGCCGCCGCGCATGCAGGGCCAGCAGTCCACGCACGTTGACATCGACATGGACGAGCACGATCTCCGCACCGGCGTCGACAAAGTGCATGCCGAGATTGGTGAAGACCGGAGATTTTTTCCCCTGCGGCGTCATGACTTTAGGAACACGAGCCAGTGCGTACGGGCGGTCGTGCCGCACCGTTGACCGAAGAGCGGCTTCTCCGGAGTGAGAGCGAGCACGGTCGCGACCGGCACGCGGTGCTCATTCCATTTGAAGATCAGCGTTCCGCGCGGGGCCAAGACCCGGAAGCACTCTGCGAAGCCGGCGCGGATTTCCTCGCGCCAGTCCGCTTTCAGCGTCCCGTATTTTTTGGCGGTCCATCCGTTGGGACCGGCGAAAGTGTGAGGCGGATCGAACACCACGAGTGTGAATGTCGCGGACGCGAACGGAAGTGCCTTGAAGTCGGCGAGCACGTCAGGGTTCACGACGATTTCGCGACGTCCCTCGCGCGTGTCAGCGGCGCACGTCTCGCGGCGCTTGTCCACGAAGAGCGCGCGGCCATCAGCTTTATCGAACCAAAACATTTTAGAGCCGCAGCAGGCGTCGAGCACTGTAGGCCCGTCTGGGATAGGGTTGGGCATCATGGCCGCGTGATTTTCTCCAGGACGAAGTCGCGCTCGGCGGCGGTCGTGAACTCAGTCGCGCCCGTGGGCATCGCGATCGGATGGAAGACGCCCGTGTTGATGCTCTGCACTTCGATGGTGTTACCCGCGCCTGCCCGCACCGCGTGGCCTTCGCGCCGCGCGATCTCGCGCACGAGCGCGATCCACTCGGGCATGAGCGAGGCGGCGGTGACGGGTGGCGGGAGCGATTTCATGAGTGCTGCTTTACCGCATCGCCCATCCGCTTGATTTGTTCGCTTGTGAGGCCGCCGACCTCCGAACTGTCATCGCGCTGATCCGCAGCGTCGCGATAAATGGTCCATGCCGGGCCTCTGCCGGTGGTCTCTGCGCGCACAAGGCGCACCGGTTGGCCGTGCACGTTGCTGCCGAGATCATACTCAATGCGGGAGGGGGTCATGACGCCTTCGCCTCCGTGCTCGACTGCTCCTTCGGTTCGACGAAGAAGGTTTCGGCCTGATCGACACGACAACCCACGGCGGCCAGCTGTTCGGCGTCGAGTTGCTGCTTGAGCGCGTCTTTGTCTGGCTCACGCCGCATGCGGATGAAAGTCAGCAGATGCCGCGCATCGAGCACCTCGACCACCTTCTCCCAAGTCCAGGAGCGATTGAGCAGCTTCAACGTGGGCTGGCCCAAACGAAAGCCGAAGAACGCGAGCGCCGTCTCCGCGCTCTTGGCTTTGCCTGGCAAGAGTTCGTCCCGATGCTCTTCAGCGTATTTCTCGACCAGGAGCGTGAGGGCTTCGACGCGGGCGCCGGCCTCGCGCACGCCCGGTTCCCATTCGGCGCGGACAGCTTGGATCTTTTCGTCACGTCGCGCTTCGAGTTTGCGGAGGGCGACAGTGGTGCGCGCGAGGTCGTCGACGCAGCGATCAAACTCGATGCGCGACGAGAGGGATGGTGCTTTGAGGCGGGAATTTTTAGTCATGGGTGTGGCGTGAGTTGGGGGTGAACATAGAGAACGAGGCGGCGAGCTCTTCGAGCTGCGCGGTCCACAGGGTGTGTTGCGCTGCGCGGGCGCGCATGTGTTCGGCGCCGGGGATGAGGTCGTTCCGCAGAAGGACGACGGCGGCGCTGTCGCACGATTCGACTTCGGCCTGGTGGTGCGTGATCAACGCGCGGAGATCGTCGATTGTCATGGCAGGAGGCCGGCGACGTAGCCGGCGAGCGTCGCAGCGGAGAAAAAGCCGAGCACGAACCACACGCTGCAACGGTGGTGCAGCCGCACACCCACCTGCCGCCGCGTTGTGTGCGTAAGGCCCGAGAGCGGCGCGGGACCGCGCGTGGCGGGATAGTGTTTCACGCGGCACCGCCTTTCGCGCCGCACGGGCGCGGCGCGCGGGGAAGTTCGGCCCAGGCGTGGACGTCTTTTGCAGGGTGGCCCGTCGCAAACTGCCAGGCTCCACGGACGCAAAAGCCCTCGCTTGCCTCATGTTCCCCGCGGCAGGCGATCAGCACGTCGCGGAGGGGTTCGGGTAGGCGCACGCGCGCGTCGATCCAGATGAGCGTCGACGAACCGACGGTGTCCGTTTCGTCCCACGCATCGGTGATCGCGCTGAAGGCCGCGTAGACTTCAGCCGACTCTTCGCGACCGTCGACGGCGAGGCACGCGCGCAGGGGCACATCATTGCGATCGCGTGCGACGACGGCCAGCGACGCGGCGCCGGTATTTTGGAGTGTCGCGAATAAGTCCGCGACGCAGGGATTTTCGGTGCTCATGCCGCCCTCCCTTCCGCCTTGTCCCAGCCTGTCTTCGGCGGGAGGGCTTGCTGCGCGATGGCGAAGTGCGCGACGATGAAATCGCGCCACGCAGGCTGGTCGCGCTGCTCGTCGGCGGCCAGCTCGTGCGCCATGCGGATGCGCTCCATGATGGCGGTGAGTCCTTCTTCCTCGCAGAGCTGCTTGAGCGCCGCCCAGGGCGTGTCGGCGAGGCCGCTGCCGAGGACGATCTGGTCGTGCCGCTCGGCCCACTCGAAGCCGTAGCCTTCGACGATCACCCGCACGTCTTCGACGAGCGGCTTGCTGCCGAGGTTCACGCGCAGCACACCGCGGCGGAAGATCTGCATCAGCTCGCGCTTGCGCTCCTTCGCGACCATGTCGTAACCCAGCTCCGTGAACGTGAGCACGAGGCCGAATTTCTTCGCGTCCCACAGCCGGCGAATCTGCTCCATGCACGCGAAGAACGAGCCCTTGCGATAGACGTTGGCGAGGAGATGCACCTCGTCGAGGATCAGCACCATGTCGCTCGTGAGCCCGGCCTTGATGCGCTTGATCAGCTCCGGGGTGTTGGCGTTGGGGCTGATGCCGAGCTTCACGGCGATCGCCTGGAGGAGACCCTTCAGGCCGTTCACCGCCTCGACTTCGACCAGGATCGTCTTCCCGTGGTTGAAATCGATCGTGTTCTGGAGGCAGGCCTCGGTCTTCCCGAGCTGCGAGCCGCCGAAAATCATCACGGGCCGGCCGCTCTTCCGCGCCTGCTCGATCGCCCAGTAGACGCGCTTCGCCGTGGCGGTGTGAAAGAAACGCTTGGCACCCATCTTCGCGCGGGAGATTTCGAGCTTACGGAAGGCGCGGATCGCCTTCACGAGCTTCTCCGGCGCGTCCATCAGCCGGCCCGTCTCCGGGTGTTTGTATTTCCCGGAGTAGAGCTTGTAGATCGTGTTGGTGTTGTAGCCGACGCGATCGCAGAACGACGCGAAGTCGATCGAATGCTCCTGGTCGATGCACCAGGTGAACGCCCAGACGAGGAGTTCCTTGGCCTCGGGCTCCATGTATTGGATGTTCGCCCGGAGCGTGTCCAAGGAGAAGCGCCAGGAGGCGCGGACCGTGTTGCCCTGGTTTGCGAGCGCGCGCTCGACGGCTTGGGCGTTCTCGCCTGGCGTCGAGATTGGTGCGGGGATTTGGGGTTGTGCGCCCTCGGGCGCGGGGGTATCGGGATGTGCTGGCATGATCGTTTCCTGATTACTGGTTGGGTTTCGGTTTTGCTCGGGCCGCAGCGTTCGCGCGCTGCGGCCCTCTGCGTTAAAAGAGCTTCGTCGCGTCGAGTTCCTGGGCGCCCTGCAGGGCCGCTGCACGGCGGTTGCTGGTCTCCTGCCGGTGCGCGTCGGCCGCGATCGCGGTGGCGAGGCTGCCGCCGGCCGCGGCGTGCTGTGGCTGCGCGCCGGGCGTCGCCTGAGCGAGCTGGGCGGTGATGCCGGCGCGCTTGCCGCCGTTCTGCGCGACGGTCGTGGCGCCCCAGGCGGCGAGCTTCGCGTCGTTCTCGGCGATCATCAGGGCGAGAGCCTTGTCTGCCTCGCCGTGGCGGGCGCGGACCGGCGCGAGCACGCACTTCGTGATCAGCCGCGTGATCTCGCCCTGCTCGATGGCGATCGCCTCGCGGTCGCGGATATCGACCGCGCCGCGGCGGCGGACCTTGTCGACGAGGCGGCCGTCCGGGAGCGTCACCCAGAGTTGGTTCGGCTGCGCGGGGTCGAAGTAGCCGAGCAGCGCCGTGCCCTCGGGCAACGCCATCGCCTTCGAGTCGGCGTCGGCGAAGGTGTAGCCCTCGCCGAGGTGCGTGAACGTGATGCGGTGGTTCTCCAGCTTGCACTGCTTGGGCGTGAGGAGGAGGAGCGCGAGCACGTGCTCGGCGGGCTTCACGAAGGCGACGCCTTCGGTGATGCGGGCAAACTTCTCCAGGGGCGACTCCCGGCGCGGCACGGGCACGAGCGCCGTGATCTGCTCGCGCGTGAGAGCCTGGGCGGCGGCCAGCGTGATGGCGCCGGAGCCATCGGGCAGCGCGTAATCGCAGACCTCGCGGAAGCCTTCCATCCCGTGCCGGTCGCGCCGCTCCAGATAGTCGAACACGCGGTGATACGCCGTGAGCGCGTCGTCGAACATCCAGAACCCGGTGTGCAGCTCCGCCTGCTGCTCGGGCGTGAGTGCCTCGATCGCGAGGAGTTTCTCGGCGTAGAGGAGCTTCGCCTCCAGGTCGCCGGGGCGCAGGTCGTAGGTCGCGCCGATCTGGCCGGCGAAGGCGCCCGCGTGATTCCACGCGATGTTGAACGTGCTTTCGATCCAGCCCTTTTCGTAGGGCTTGCCGCCGCGCTCCACGAAGCCGTTGGGCAGCACCTTGTCGGCGAGGAGGCCGGTGCGCGCGACCTGCACGCCGAGGAGTGCCTGGAGCATCGCGGCGACGTCGTCGGTGATCGCGGCGGCGGCGTTTTCGCAGAGAATGGTCACGCCGTAGTCGCGCGGCAGGCCGAACTCGGTGAAGATCGAGAAGAGCAGGCCCTGCACGTCGGCGCGGGTGATCGCGATCTTCTTGCCGTCCTCATCCTTGAACCGCGGCTTGAGGCCGAGGCCGACGCGGCGGCGCGTGGCGACATCGAGCGCGAGCAGGCCCACGCACTCGCAGATTTCGTAGCGGCCGGTGCGCGGGTTGCGCGCCTGGACGAGGATATCCGTGCGGAAGTCGTCGATCGTGATCAGCTCCATGAAGCGGAGCTGGCTCGTGTCGCGGATGAGATGAGGGAGGTAACGCTTAGCCGCGTGGAAGCCGCGCCGGGCGAGCCGCCGCTCCGCCTTCGACGACTGCTTCGTGTAGAGGTTGCTTTGCGACCACCCGCGCGGGAAGAAGCCGAAGGGATAACGCTCGGGCGTGTCGCGCTCCGGGTATTGCGTGGCGAAGTATTCGCGCCACGTCCCGTAGCCGGCGATGGCTTCACCGGCCGCCCACTCCGCCTTGATTTGCATCATGACCGCCCGCGCCGGGTTCTCGCGCTTGTTTTGCTCGACGCGGCGGCGGAAGAACTCGACGAATGCCGCGGGCACCGCCTCCGGCCCCTTCCACCGCGGGATGAGCACGCGCCAGTCGCGTGTCTTCGTGTAGGCGTAGTAGAGCGTCTTCAGGTTGCTCGCGCTAAACCCGCGACCCGGATGCTCCAAGGCGAGCCGGTAGCACGTGGCGACGACGCCGTCGGTCGACGAGCGGATATCGTCGAACATCGAGATCAACGCCGCGATGCGCTGCCGCTGCTCCTCCGTCGTCTTGTTGTGAAACTCCTCGTGGTGGGCGAGTGGCACGATGGCGGCCACGGCGGCCGGAATCGACGACCCGGCCGGGCTGGCCAGCGAAAGAGCGGAAGAATCGGCGGAAGGCATGGCGGTGTCGTTGGGTGTTGGTTACACGGGCAGGGCGGATGTCTTGCCCTTGGCCTCGTCGTAGAGGCGGCGGAATTCGGCGACCGAGTCGGTCACCGTCTGGTGGAGGGTTTCCAGTTGCTGCGGCGTGAGCCGCGCGATGTTCTCGCGGGAGGTGACGAGTTGGCGGAAGCCGTAGACGCGCTCCGCGACCTCGGTGAAATAGTCTTCGGCCTGACCGGGCTGCGGCGCATCGTCCTCATCCTCCTTCGCCGTCTCCAGCTCGGTCTTGAGGCCGACGCCCTTGATGCCGTGCTTGATCAGCAGTTCATTGAGCGAAAGGCCGGCCGTGAACTTCTCCAGCTTGGCCCGGAGCTGCTGCCCGGCGTGGTTGTCGGCCAGATCGAGCGAGGTCTGATCGCCCGGCAGCGCGAGCAATTCCGGCTTCTGCGCCTTCGTCTTCTCCAGGAAGACCATCGCCAGGCGCATGTAATTGTTCGCCTGGCTTTTTTTGACCGTGCGGCAAATTTCCACCGCGGTGGAAATTTGCCCGATCCACTTGCCGAAATGCCCGTGGGGCAGCGAGGCCTTCACGCGGTGCAGCGTGAGGCCGGCCAGGATGCCGCCTTTGGCGGCGTTGCTCTCCATTTCGCCCACGGCCGCCACTTGGGCGACCGCGAGCGATTGGAGCT
Source organism: Horticoccus luteus (assembly GCF_019464535.1). GTDB lineage: Bacteria > Verrucomicrobiota > Verrucomicrobiia > Opitutales > Opitutaceae > Horticoccus > Horticoccus luteus. The sequence continues at coordinate 1,567,628 of NZ_CP080507.1, forward strand.
TGGCGACACCGTCTTTGGCCACGGCGAGGTCCGGCGCGGCGAGGAGGGTGAGGGCGTGTTTCTTTGGAGAACTGGACATGTTGGGTTGAGAGTTGAGAGCGGAGGGTTGAGGGGCGGTGGCGGCCGTGCCGCGCTTGATCGCGAGATGCACGGCGGGGATGCTCAGCGGCTTGCCACCGCGCACTTCGCACCGGTGCGCCCGCAGCCCCTGCCGCGTGAAATTCCCCCGCGTGCAATACGGGCAGTGGAAGAGCGGATCGGGCGGCGTGGCCTGGCGGATCGCGGCATCCAGGAGGCGGCACTTCGTCGTGCCCTCGCGGAGGTTGCCCGCCAGTTCGCGGGCGCGCCGCAGCACGGCGAGGTCGGTGGCGCCGGCCGCGAGCGAGTTCTTCAGGTCGTCGATATTGCCGTAGACGATCCGGGCGGCGGCGAGATCGAGGGGCGATTGCGTCGGCTTCATGAGGCGAGGAGGACTTTGATCTCGCGCTGGAGCTCGATCAGGGTGGCGCGCGGCAGATCGCGCATGAGCCGGAGGCGGGCCGTCGCGTCGGTCACGGCGCGGACCACAAAGTCCCGATAGCTCTCGATCGGGATGCGATAGGTGGCGCGCGAAGAGCCCAGGCCGCGGACGTCGAGGGCGTTGATCTTCCCTTCCACGATGAGGTCGATCACGTGCTGCGGCGTGATACCCAGTTTCACCGCGACCTCCTCCACCCGGAGCGAGACGCGACCGGGAAAGTCGAGCGAGGCGAAGGGAAACTGGAGTTGCTCAGGCATCAGGGCGAGTGGGTGGTTTTAGCGGGGCGCGATAGTGGAAAAGCTGATAGGTGCGGGCGTGCGGAATGGAGGTGCGGCGATGGCGCTCAGCGGACGTCGGCAAACCCCATGACGCGTTGCCCGATTTTCTGCTCGGCGGCGGCGAGATCGTCGGCGCACTGGTGGAAATGCTCGGCGACGACCGCGCTGCTGGTGGTGTTCGCGATTGCTCGATAGGTGCGGATGCGAGCGTTCACGCATTGCAGGTGATCCTGCACGTGCCCGAGCCGAATCATCTCCTGCTCGGAAGCGGTCACCGAAGCGCCTCCCCTTGGATGAGCCGCGACAGCGGACCATTACGCCGACCTTTGATCGCGGCATAAACGGTGCCTGCTTTGTGGCCGGTCTGGCGAATATACGCGGCGATAGTCCCGTGCTTCGCGATGAGGCCAGCTTTGACCTCATTTCCCATCGGGCTGCTTTTTTTCTTGTGGGGTTTGCGCATGTTATGCGAATGTGTCGTAAATTTGTTACGAGCATTCCGCAAATGCAAGATTCAAATCGCAACTTTTACGAAGATTTCGGAATGCGCCTCGCGTTCATTCGCAAAGCACGCGGGTTGACCCTCAGCGAGCTGAGCAGTGGATCAGCCTCCACCGCGAAGAGCTGGGAGGCTGGCAGCCGACCCCGATCGGATCAATGGGAGGCTGTGGCGGGCCGTCTCGGCCTTTCGGTCAGCTTCGTATTTCTGGGTGTGCCGAAGCTGCGGGAGGATTTCGATTTTATCGCAAAATTTGCTGACGAGGTCGGGAAGCCGCCTGACGCGTCCGCTGTCGTTGCGGCTGAGGATCGAGGCACCTATGGAACTCCGGCCTCACTGCGCACAGAGGCTCGCGCGGAATTGGAGCGTGCAATCAACGCCGCTGGTGACGACATCACGCGGCTAGGTTGGATCGTCCATCAGATCCGGCTGCATCTTACGCCGGCCGGTCACGGGCAACCGGCCGCGCTCAGTCAGATTCGGGAGCGCGCTCAAGAGATGCGAGACCGCGCGGCCAAGCTGCCCGCTGGCAGCGAGCGGAACGTCCTGATCAACGCCGCCGCGTTGCTCGAGCAGAGCGAAGATAATCTGGAGCGTGATCGCGGGGCATTCCGGGCCAAGCGTGATCATACGGAAAGGAGCGCCAGTTAGTCATGAAGCATTCGTGCGATTCCCTCGGCCTTCGCCCTGAGTTCCTCGGTCAACACCCATGCGGAAAGACGCCGCGCATTGAGCCGCTCCAGCTCGAAATCGTAATCACGGATCATCTCCTCGGTGATCGCTCGCATCTCCGCAGCCGTGCGTGCCCGCGCCAAGCGGTGCCGGTAGTGGGCCGCGTTGGGTTTTTGGGGGAGATCAAGCGAAAGCTGAAACGAGACGACTTTACCCACTGGACGGGTGTTTCCCCTAGTGACGCGGCGGCTCGTAGCGGCGTGCAATAGGAAAAATCGCTGCCGCTCATGAATCCTGCTTGCGCTCTCTTCCGCACCCGTTCCTGTCGGTTTTCGACAGGTTTGCTGCATGGCCGATTCCTTGGGCGGAGCGTTCCCTCGCCGGGTGGCTGCCGTATCGGGTTCGATCAACCTTCTCCCCACCGTTGCCAAATATGCCAAGGCGCGCGCCGAGCAGCTCGGCGTGACACCGTCCCTCCTTCTGCGGTTGCTCTTGCAGAACTACCTCTACGGGCCACCGCTCGGCTTGCCTCCTCATCTGGGGAAGCGAGATCGATTAAAGCGGCAGCCGGTGCAGTGCTCGCTGCCGGGGAGCTTGCGGCGGGCCGGCAAGGCCGCTGCCAAGCGGTGGAAAATGTCGTTCAGCGAACTGATGGAATCGCTCCTGGCGGCCGATGCAGACCGGGGCGAAGACACGCTGCGCATCTTTCCTCCCCACAAGAAACCGAAACCCGATACTGAAATCCAGCTATGATCCCCAAAGCCTGCCTCCTTGCCTTCATCCTCGCGTGCGCGCTGTTCGCCGGCTGCGCGTCGCCCACCTTCAGCACCGAGCAGATCGAGGCGAATGTGACGGAGCCCACGCCGTCCGCCGTCGAAACGAAGGTCCGCGACTTTATGGAGCTTCGCCTGAAAGACCCGGCCAGTGCGGAGTATAAAGTCGGAACGCCGGAAAAGACCGTGCTCACCACAGCGGGCAAGCCGACGTTCGGATGGAAAGTCTCAGTCCTGATTAATGGGAAGAACAGCTACGGTGGATACACCGGCTTCGAGGGATACGCATTCTTTTTCGTGCACGATCAGATCGTCAGCTACCAGGACCCGGAGATGGCGAAGATGGGCTGGTGGACCCCCGTGAAGTAATATCTACACAACTGATGCACACCCTCGGCTGGATTGTTGCGGCGGTGGTGGGATTGATCGCGAGCGTGGCAGTGCTCGTGTGGTGCCTCGACGCGGCGGGGCTCGGTCCGGAAGATCGCGAGGCGGAAGCGGCGCGGACGTTTGATCGCGAGCGGGATCTCCGATGCCTCAAATAATCGATGCGTGGGACAGCAATTGACCCACCCTTACCGTAGTTTAGTATTCCCTAATTATCCGAGCTTCAATAGTTGGAGCCCATCCATTACCCCATGAGCAACGTAAGCAAGCGGCTGATATATCAACGCACGGATTGGCAAATTCCCAGCACCGATCGGCTCCAGCAACTATTTCAGAGAGCACTCACCCAACGTGCAGGTGATGCCCGTGCTCAGCCAATTAGTGAGGACGCTTCAGCGACCGCAGGGACGTGGCGAAAGATCACCTATGCCAGTGACAGGAATGGCTGCGCATTCGGCAAGCTGGTCCAGTTTACACACGGCTTGCGGCAGGAAACCGTGCGCGTGCGGCAAGATGGAGCGGAACCTCCGGAAGGTTCAGTCGCCGCGCCCGCTGGTGAAGAGTTTTCCGGCGGGGCACTCTACTTTTGCTTTGATGGCGATCACGTCGTCGTCGCCCAATCGCAGTCTTTGCGTATCAGTCAGCTTGAGGAATATCTCAATTGGCTCCTCAGAGAGCAGCTTCCAGCGGGGAACTTCGTCACGCTCCTCTCGCTTCCACCTGCGGCTGGTCGTCGCATTCTTGAGCGCACTCCCCCGACATCGGTGATGTTTTCCCGGCCAGTCGAACTTCCGAGCAATGATCAAACCGGCGCGGCGCAGTTTAATCGTGATGCGAAAATCGATGCCCTTCAAACGTTCCTTGGAGTGGACGACCTCCGCACGATGATGCCACACGACGTCGCTGCGGGAGGGCGTGTCCAAACGTCCATACGATTATGGTGGACGAAGAAGACGGGCGGCGTTCGCCCCGACGAGTTCTTGCAAGGTTTGGGGCGGGTGGGTTTGCGGATGCTCGACGAAGACCCCTCGGTCGACATTGCGGTCGATGTTGGGGCTACTACGCTCACCAGGCGCCAATTAAGCATGGCTGAGTCATGTTCGATCGCATTGGTCGAGGGGCGGGTTCCGCCGGAGACGGTCTGGGATAGGATGTTGCGATTTTTAGCGCGGTTGCGGGAACGCGGAGAGATCCTAGACTGACTCTGTGCGTATGAAAAAGGAGAGCGGCTTTCTGGTCTTGATTGGTCTGCTCGGAGCAGGGGCGGGTGGCTGGGCCGCGGACATTTTCGGCGCGAGAGCCGTGGGCAGCCTCCTGATGTACTCGGGCGGATTGGCCACCGCCTTCTTCTTTGTCGCACGAATGATAAACGCGGCCTTCAATGCAATGACTGAATTGCAAGCGTTTGATCGGCTGACGCGCGACAGGTATGAGCTCGCGATCCGCACGCTTCGGAGGCGCTTCATCGTGCGCTTGATAGTCGGACTCGCCCTTTCTTTCCTGACCGTGGGAGCAGGTGTGCTCCTGAAAGAGGCGGTGGCCCAATCTACAAGGATGACTATGAGCCTCGCAGCTTTTGGAGGAGCGGCGCTGTTGGTGGCAGCCGTTATGGTTGGCGCACAGCTCTGGGCTGCCAGTTGGGCAGGCGATTACATTGCAGAGTGCAAGCGCATAGCTCGCGAGCAAAACTCTACGCGGGAACGTCTGGCTAATTATTCTCTAGGAAAGCTGCACACCTAATAAACAGTGACCCAGCCCCGGCTTGAACCGCCGGGGCTTTTTTGTGTCGGTGCGCCGGCCAAATTCGCACCGGTCAGTGCGAATTTGCCCAATGCAGCCAACGGGGCCAATGGGCTCAGTGACTCGCTCGTGACCGGCTGATATTCTGCGGGGGCAATGACCCCGCCTCGGCCCACGCCGCTTCTCGGATTTGAGACGCCTTACGTCAAGGCAGGAGACGTCGTGCTCCCGGTTCTCGCGGGCGTAGGCAAGGACGCCGAGCTGTGCGCCACACCCGCGATGTGGCGGCGCATCTTCGACGTCCTGGAGCCGCTCGTGCGCGAGGCGCGCGGCGACGCGGGCTCCGCTGTTCCTGCTTCGGTCGGCCGCGCGCCGATCCTCAAGCCCAGCCGCCGCATCCTCTGATTTTTCCACCCGTATCCAACCATGAAAGACACCATCCTGTCCCTCATCCGTCACGGCCTCACCTTTGGCGGCGGCTTCCTCGCTGCCAAGGGTCTCATCACCGAGCCCACGCTCGCGACCCTCGTGCCCGCCGTCGTCGCTGCCATCGGCGCGATCTGGGGCGCCAGCGACGAATACCTCGCCGCCAAGAAGGCGAAGGCGACGCCCGCCGCCTGACCATGTGGGCCGCGGTCACCGCCATCTTCACCGCGCTCGCCGAGTGGCTGCGCCTGAAGCAGCTCACCGCGGCCTACGATCTCTCCCGTCGTATCGAAACCGACATCGAGGCCGATGAAACCGCGCTCCTCCTGCTCCGCCATCACACTGACGATGATGCTCAGCGTGCTGCTGACCGGCTGCGGCAGCGTATCATCCGGACCCAAGGCGTCGCCGTCTGCGCCGCTCAACATCTACCAGCCGCGGGTGCTCCTGCTCAAGGCGGGCCAGCCAATCCAGACGGCGGCGGGGATCTACACCCCGCAAACGGATGAGACCTGGCACAGCCCGGCCGCATTCGAAGCACTCGAACAGGAAACCCTGAACCTTTCGGCCGCGCTCGCCCAGGAGCGCGCCCGCACGAAATGATCCCGCTCTTCGCCCAAACCACGCCGTCGCCCGCGGCCGTCGCCTCCTTCGTCAATGTCGTCGAGGTCGCGGCCTGGCTCGCGGTCGCCTTTGCCGCCGTCGTCGTCGCCTGGCGGCAGATGACGGGGAAGAGCGAGGAAACGCGCATCAGCCCATCGCCCCTCGAAGTGAAGCAACACGCCCGCCTGGCGAAGTGGGAGGAGCTGGAGACGGTGAAGGCCGAGGCGCACGGCCGGATCAGCCGCGAGCGCAAGGAGATCGACGCCGCGATCGTCCGCGTGGAGCAGCAGCAGCGCGCGCTGGGCCTGCGCATCGACGACGACCTGCGCGAAATCCGCGACGCGATGCAGGCCAATAACGAGGCCGCGGAGAAGCGCGTCGAGCGGATCAACGCCCGGCTCGACAACCTCAACACCGTCGTGACCGACCTGCCCGGCCGGATCGTGGGCCTGATCGATGGCGCGAAGCACCTCTGACCATGTCGCCGCTCGTCATTCGCAAAACCATTCTCGCCGAACTCGCCGCCGCGCCCGTCGAAGGGCTCACGCAGGCCGGGCTCCTCACGCTCGTCGCGCTGAAGCTGCCCGGTGTCACCATGGCCGATCTCGCCGACGAGCTGTCCTGGCTGCGCGATCACGCGCTCGCCGTCTTCACCGCGCATCCTCTCGACGAGGACAACCGCGAACTGCGCACCTGGGCCGTGACCCAGCCCGGCCGCCTCGCTCTCAAGCAATGAGTCCGCGCGTCGCCCTGACCATCATTCTGTCGCTCGTGCTCGTGCTCGCTCTCGCGATCGCGGGGCTTGTCTACGCCCTCGCAGTCCGTCCGGCGGTCAGCTTTCCGTTGCTGCCGCGCACCCCTTCATCCACCGCAGCCGCAGACGGCACCACCGTGTGGCGCTCGTGCGCCTTAATCTCGGCCGTAGTCCCTGCGCGTGGATTCTCTTTGCCCTCCTCCGCGGTCACCCGCGGCCCTGACCATGATCGACCCAACCTCCCGGCCGGTGCCCGTTCGCGCGGGCTTCGGGTTTTCGTAGTTGGCCTGGCAAGCAATACGGCGGCCGCGGCCGTCCACGCTGCCGGCCGGGAGAGAATTTCTATACCCACCCGTAAATGCACCGCAGCCGCCGCGTCGAGTGTGTCGACGCGTTTTCAACCTGCACCCGCGATGGCTGTGAGCGCGGGCACGCTCCTGGCATGAGTCGCAAGCGCCGCAGCGACGCCAAACTCCACGCGCTCCCGGAGCCCGTGAAGGAGCAGCTCATCCGCTGGCTCACGGAGGAAAACGTCTCCTATGAAAAGGCGAAGGAACGCCTGGAGATGGATTTCAACGTCCGGGTGTCGGTCGGCGCGCTCTGCGATTTCTACGCGACGGAATGCTACCTCCAGACGTCGGCATCCGCGCAGGAGTTCGTGACGCGCGTCGAGGCCGAGGTGCGGGCCGACGGTCGTGCTTACGACGCGGCGACACTCGCGCTGATCCGCCAGCGCGCCTACCTGCTCGCGCGCACCCAGGGCGCCAGTGTCAACGACCTCGCGACGCTCGCGGGCATCATCGGCGACACGGCGCGGCTGGAGCTTCGGCAGCGCGAGCTGACGCTCTCCCTGGACAAGTTCCGCCATCAGGTGAAGAGCGACATCGAGAAGGGTCTCGATGCGTTGCACGCCGAGATCAAGGGCCATGCCGACGCGTTGCAGCTCTTTGAGCGCATGAAGGCGATCGTCATGCACAGCGTGGAGGGCACGTCGTGATGATGCACGCCAGTGCGGCGAACAACGATCGCCGCCAATCCGCTTTCGGAGCGCTCGACGCGAAGCTGCACTCCAGTGACCAGCTCGCCGACGTGCCGCGCGCCGACAGCTTCAAGGCGTTTCTCCGCGACGACGCTCGCGTGAAGACGAAGGACGGCTCGGCGCCCTACAGTTTCACGGGCCGCGAGGCGATCGAGGGGATCGTCGATCGCATCGATCTCATCCTTGGCTCCGAGACCGGCAAGCCGCTCAAGGACGCGTCGCTCGCCGTGTGCGGCGGCGCGCAGTGGGGCAAGTCCGTCCTCGGGCTGAACTTCACGGCCTACATGACCGGCCTGAAGTATCGCAACGTCGGATATTACCTCCCGGACGACGATCTGGTGCAGGGTGTCGTCGACGGCAAATTCCGTCCGGAAGTGCTCGACCTGCTGCCGTGGTATGCCCGGCAAATCTCGGTCGGGAAGACCGTGAACGAGAGCGGCAAGGCGGTGAACCGCAAGGGCGCTTTCCTGGTCTCGCGCCCCGGCGGTTCTCCTGGCCTGGGCATGTTCATCGGCCTCAACAAGAAGGTGCCGACGACGTTCACGATGGACGCCGTCATCCAGGACGAGAAGGACGACATCAAGGCCGCGCGGGCGAAGTTCCTCCGTGGCCGCATGACGTCGAGCGATCTGCGTTTCTCGCTCGTGATCGGCACGCAACGCATCGCTGGTGCCGGCCAGAATGCGGAGTTCGAGGCGGGCACCCAGGAAGTCTGGGAGCTGATTGATCCGGTCATCGCCGACGGCTTTTGCCCGGAGGAGCACTGGCCGCAGATCTGCCGCGTGGCGCTCGACGGCACGCCGAAGCCCGACGATCCGCAGCTCGGCTGGGAGGGCGTGTTCAAGCGGCCCGGCAGCGACGAGGTGATCGCGACCTTCGATCCGGAGGCGCACTACTACCTCGCCAACCCGCTCACGGGCACGCCGCTCGATCGGAAGCACGGCCGCTGGGTCTGCCGTCGGCCGGACCGAATGAAGGAGCGGAAATTCTCGATGCGCGTCTCTCAGTTTGGCATCGAGGCGATCGATCTCGTCCAGATCGTCGCGCATTGGCGCGACGCCGTCGCGGACCCGGAGCAGATGATCGTCTTCGCCTGCGATCGTCAGGCCATGCCGCGCAGCACGCTGCAGCAGCTCGATCAGGCAATTCTCGATCGCGCCCGCACGACGGAGCGGTTTCCGCTCTCGCTCGCCGGGCTCGGCGAGGCGCCGTGCTACGGCGGACTGGATACGGGCGACCGCTGCTGGTTTACCGTGCGCGAGAGCGCGAGCCCGGTGGTGAAGCGCCTGCGTTACGCCGAGCAGATCGCCCTTGGCCGCGTGAAGGCGCGGGCAGTCGAGCTGTTTCATCGCTGCCACCTGTCGTGCCTTTTCATCGACGCGCGGCCGGCGGCCCAAGAGGCGCGGCACATCACCTGGGCCGTGCACAACCTCCTCGACTACGCGTGGCCGAAGATCGACGAGCCCGAAAAAGCCTACATCCAGTTTCCCGGCGACCTCGCCTGGGATGGCCCGTCGGGCAAGTGGAAGGGCCTTCGCGCCGCCGTCGTCGAGTTCGCGCTGAAGGATGGCCAGGGCGTGCGTCACAAGCTCGGCATCACCCAGGAGGGCAAGTTCTACCCGATCATCCAGTGCAATCGCGATGAATCGATCCAGGGCGTGATCAACGAGCTGCTGACGATCAAGGAAGGGCTGGTCCACGTGGTCGACGGCAAGTCGCGCGAGCTGCCGATCCTCCGGCTGCCGTTCACCGGCACGGGCGCGGCGCCCGCCGCCGAGCTGCTCAGCCAGCACTTTCTCGCGGGCTCGAAGAAAGACCGCCATGAGACGACGGCCGAGGAGCACTTCGTCGACAAAATCGAAAACCACTACCTGCTCTCGGCCACGTATGCCCGGCTGGCGGAGTCGATCGGCTGCTCCGCCATCGCCGCGCCGTTCGTTTACGAGCGCGTCGAGCCCGCCTCGTCCACCAGCGCCCTCTGATCATGCCACGCGCAAAGAAGACCACGTCCCGCATCGACGCCGAGCGCGTCCGGCTCGCGCTGATGGGCAGCGAGAACATGATTCGCGGCCTCTCCGCGGAACGCCTCGCGCGGGCGCTCGACGATTTCCGCCGCGGTTGGCTGCGCGAGGCCGCCGTCCTCTGGCAGATCATCCGCGAGCGGGATGACACGACGCTCGCCGTCACGGAAAAACGTGATCTCGACGCAGCGCTCCTGGATTACGAGATTCTGCCGGTCGACGATTCGCCGGAGGCGGAGAGAGACAAGCAGGCGCTCAAGGCTGCCTACAACGGGCTCACCGCCACCGATGCACTCGACCAGAACAAGCGCGGCGGCGTCGCGGCGCTGATCAAGATGATGATGCACGCCGTCGGTCACCGATGGGCGGTGTTCGAGCTGATTTGGGACCCGAGCGGAGAAGACCTCACGGCAGAATTTCGTTTTGTGCCGCTGCAATTCTTCGAGCACACGGTCGGGCGGTTGCGCTTCCTGCCGGTCGAAGGCGCCTATCAGGGTGAGGACTTGGAGGACGGTGGCTGGATGGTCGTCTGCGGCCCCGGCCTCATGCAGGCCACCAGCATTGCCTATTTTTTGAAGCGCTCGCCGCTCCGTGCGTGGGCGATCCTCTGCGACAAGTTTGCGGTTCCATATCTGCACGGCGAATCGTCGGCCCAGGTGGGCTCGAAGGAATGGAACGCGTTTCGCGATGCGCTCGCTTCGCTCGTCAACGACGGCGCGGTGCTCACGTCGCCGGGTGCGAAGATCACGCCGATCACCATCACGGGCGCGGAAGCCCCGGCCGAGGCGCTCGTCGATCGTTGCGACCGCGGGATCACGCGCATCTGGCGCGGCGCCGATCTCGGGACGATGAGCAAGGACGGCGCGGCGGTCGGTTCGAATCCCCAAGCGAGCGAAACCGACATCTTGTCCGCGGCCGACGCGCAGAACATCAGCGAGACGCTCAACTACTATTTCGATCGTCAGGTGATCCGGTATCGGTTCGGCACCGAGCCGAAGGCGTATTTCAAGCTCAAGCCGCGGACGAAGATCAACCAGGACCTGCAGCTCAAGATCGACGACCAGCTCATCAAGTGGGGCTGCAAGCTCGGGATCAAAGACCTGATGGAGCGTTACGGCCGCGCCGAGGCGGACGCCGGGGAGGAGGTCGCGATCGCCTCCGTGCCGCCGAGTCCGTTTGAAGCCCAGGCTTCTACGGCCGTCGTTCCGGCTGCCTTGGTCAACGAAGCCGCCAGCAATCGCGTGGCGCTCGTCGCCCGCGCGGCGGCCCAAGCCCGACCAGCCGAGCAGGCGATCCTTGATCCGATCCTTCGGCGCCTCGCGGCGATCGAGGCGATGCCCGATCCCGCCGCCCAGCGGGCCGCGCTCCAGGAGCTGCGCGCCGCGTGGCCGGTGCTCGGTCGCGCCGCGCTCCAGCAGGTGCCGGCCCTCGCCCAAGCCATCGAGCAGGCGATCGCGCCCGCCGTCGTCAGCGGCCTCGCCGAAGTCCCGAAATCGTCGCCCCAAAACGCATGAAAAAGCCTGCTTCCGCGCATTTCGATTTTAACGGCCTTGCCGCCCAATCCGCCCGTAGGCCCGCAGTGGGTCGGAAAATGGCGGGCAGGGCCATTGCAAGCGCTGCAATCGGCCTCCGTCAGCGCCATTGCAACGATGCGATAGTTTGGGATCTAGCCGCCTTGGCGAACGAAGCGCCGTTTGCGGGCGAGCCGATGGTCGGGCTCGGCAACGAAATCGCCGCTACGGATGGCGACGGCTGGGCCCGCATCCCCTACGGCGAGCACGAGCACGAGCTCGGCATCCAGCGCTTCGGGCGCGCGCAGGCGGAAGAGATGGTCTCCTATTTCAAGAACACTTGGAACCGCCTGAAGCGCGCTCTTTCCGGTCTTCCAATCTATAAGGGGCACCCCGATCTTGCCGACGTCCTGCGCAAGCAGCGCACGGCGCTCGCCAACGAAGCCCAGCGCGCCGCACTCGACCGCAAGATCGCCGAGCTGGAGCGCCAGTATCCCGATAAGAGGGAGTACGGCACCATCGCGGACATGGAGGCGCGCGACGACGGCCTCTACATCAAGCCCGTGCTCGGTCCCGCCGGCGTCGCCCTGGTCAACGAAGGGCGCGACCGGTTCTCCCCGCATTGGCTCGGCAAGATTCTCGGCGAGGAGCGCGGCCGCACCGTCTACGGCCCAGCGATGTTTCTGAGCATCGGCCTCACCGATCGGCCAAACATCGCCGGCACTTCTCTCGTTAATACGAAACCCGCAACCATGAATAAAACCCTCCTCATCCAGCTCCTCGCGGCTCTCGGCCGCACGCCTCTCGCCAACGAGGCCACCGATGACCAGTTCAACGCCGAACTGACCGCCGCTCTGCCTATCGCCACCGCGCTCGCGCAGCGGCCCGAGGCCACCGCACTCGCCAACGAGCAGACTGCGCGCGGCACGGCGGAGACTCAGCTCAACGAGACGAAAGCCAAGCTCAACACCACCGAGACGGCGCTCGCCAACGAAAAGAGCGCCCACGCCTCGACGATCAAGGCGCGCAATGAAGCGCTGGTCGCCGACGCGGTGAAGGCCGGCCGCATCCTCGAAGCGAACAGGACCGTATGGCTAGGCCGCCTTGAACGCGACTTCGCCGTCGAATCCGTCGCTCTCGCCAACGAAAGCGGCGCCCTCAAGACGACTTCGCGCACCAACGATCTCGGCAACCGGAAGGAACCTAATGCCGCTGCCGACCAATTCACGGCCCTTGTTAACGAGGCGATGCCGCAGCACGGCAACGACTGGGCCAAAGCTTGGAAAGCCGTGAAGGCGACCAAGCAGGGCAAGGAGCTCTTCGACAAGATGGACAAGCAGGAGTCCACCGACTGAGCCGGCTCGCCCGTCTTTCCCCGTTCACCGCGTTTTCCGCCACCCTCACTCAGAACTCAAAACCCGAATCCAGATGCACACCCTGCTTCTCATCATGTCCGTCCTCGTCGCGATCGCGCTCCTCGTGAGCTGGATCGCCTCCCGCCCTCGCGGCGCCCAGTTCACTCCGCTCGCCAACGATGTCGCGGCGGGCATTCACGACGATCTCCAGATCACCCTGGAGGCGGCGGTCGCCACGCGGCACCTGCTGCTGAAAGCTGGCGCCGCCGCCCGCGCAGCGCTGATCGGCACCGTCGCCGATCGTCCGATCGGCTTCGCCGAGGACGAGGGCGCGATCGGCGACAAGATCGCATTTTACCCGCTCGGCTTCGGCCGGCGCACCGTGCTCGGGCGCTCCGCGGCCGCGATTGTGTCCGGCGCACAGCTCACGTCAGCCGCAAACGGGAAGGTCATCACCACGCCCGGAGCGGCCGGCACTTACTGGGTGGTCGGCACAGCCTGGGGCGATGCCGCCGGCGCCGACGAGGACATCGAGATCATCCCCTGCACGCCCTTCCAGGTCGTCGTGAGCTGATCGGCCCGCCGCACCTGCTCCCACCTCTCAACCAACCTCTCTCAGTTTTTTTTATTTCCATGAAAGCTCTCCGCACCACCACCGGCATCGCTCTCGCGAGCGGTGGTTTCTTCCCCCTCGTTTCCCTGGGCAACGAAGCTCGCGTCGTCACGGACGACGGCTCCGATCTGCGTCCCGGACTCGTCGCGCTCGCCAACGAGACGCGATTCAACGTCTCCCACTTTTCCGAGTCGCTCACCCAGTTCAGCACTGGCTACCGCGACCCGGAAAACCTCCTGGCCGCCACCGACTACATCGCCCCTCCGGTGCAGGTTGGCCGTCGCTTCGACTGGAAGAACGCCGACCAGTCGAAGTATTTCCTGACGGAAATCGACGACGAGCGCCCGATCGGCGGCGGGTTCAAGAAAGTCGAGTTCGGCGGCGCCGAGCAGACCTCGAAGACGAAGAATCGCGGCCTCATGACCGTGATCGACGCCGACGAGTCCGGCGGTGTCATCGACGAGGAGGCGATCACCGCGAGCCTGCTGCAGCGGATCTTCCGCAACAAGTATCGCCGTGCGATCACGGCCCTGCTCGCGATCACGGCGGGCGACGGCGCGATCTTCGCCGCGAACACACAGCCGGACGAAATTCTGAAGGCCGCGCTCGAGGCCGCTCAGCTCGAGACCGGTGTGTATCCGAACCGCGGGCTCATTGGCCTGTCGGGGTGGAATCTCCGCAGCGCGGCCTACGCCGCGCAGAACACGGCCGGCGCCACGGCGCAGCTCACGAAGTCGCTTAGCCAGGTGGCGGGCGATCTGTTCCTCGACGAGCTGCGCGTCGACAAGTCGGTGTATCAGCAGACGAAGACCGCCAAGGGCCGGATCGTGCCGGCGAGCTTCATTGGCTTCCACGGTCGCGACGGGCTGACGAAAGACGATCCCTCGAACCTCAAGCAGTTCTGGACCCCCGTCGTGGGCGGCGGCCGCTACCGTGTCTACCGGCGTGTCTACGGGCCGGCCGACAAGTTCATCGAGATCACCATCGAGCACTACGAGAATATCCTCGGGACCTCCTCGATCGGCGCCACGCGGAAGAATATCACGAACGCCTAAACCCTGACCGGCGTTTTCGCACGCTAAAGTCCCCGCCGACGGCGGCGGGGCTTTAGCGAACTCATCCGCTCTGCACCTCTGATGCCCGCTTGGATCGCACTCACCGCCGACGCGCTCAACGCGTATCTCGTCGCCGCGCAGCTCACTGCGCTGCGCACGAAAGCCCTCGCGCCTGGACAAGCCGATCCTTTCACCGAGATTGCGCCGGACATCATTCGGAAGGTCCGCAGCTACATCGCGTCCAACCCGGCGAACGCGGTCGACGCCGACGAGCTGACGATCCCGCCCGAGCTGAAGACGGACGTGTGCTATCTGATTCTCGGCCCGATGCTCGGTCGGCTCGGCATCGGCCTGACCAAGGATCAGGCGCAGCAGGTCGAGGTCGCGCGCAGCACGCTTGTGGCGCTGCGGGATAAAAAGCTCCTCGTCACTCGCCCCGCTGATGCGGTGACGCCCGACGTCCAGGGCGAAGGCGGCGTGACGATCGTCAGCGCGCCTCCGCGCGAGATGACGCGCGAATCCCTGGGAGGGCTCTTTTGATGACCGACGTATTTCCATCGCTCCCGCCGGCGCGCCCGGTGTTCAGCCGGCCCGGCGGAAAGACCAGGATGCTGAAATACATCCTGCCGCTGATCCCGCCGCACACGTGCTACTGCGAGCCGTTCTTCGGCGGCGGCGCCGTGTTCTTCGCGAAGCCGGAGAGCCCCGTCGAAGTCATCAACGATCGCGACGCGAGCCTGACCGCCCTCCTGCGCAACGCGAAATACCACCTCGACGCGCTGCTCGATGAGACGGACCTGATCCTGAACGCACGACGCGAGTTCGAGGACTTCGTCGAGCAGGAAGGACTCACGGAGATACAGCGCGCCGCGCGCTGGTTCGTCCGCAACAAGCTCTCGTTCGGCGGCAGCGGCGCGAATTACGCGATCGTGCGCACGCAGCCGCTCCCGTCGCGCACGAACCGCATGGTCGCGCTCCGCTCGCTCTCCGCGCGCCTCGATCGCACGAGCGTCGAGCAACGCGACTGGGCGCAGATCGTCGGGGCTTACGATGCGCCGGGCACGTTCTTCTTTTTCGATCCGCCGTATTTCGACGACGGCAGCGCGGCCTACGTCGGTTGGACGGAGGACGAGCTGCGCGCGTTCTGCACCCGCATCCAGCAGCTCCAAGGCGCGTGGATGATGACGTTCCAGGACTGCGCGCAAATCCGCGAGATGCTCGCGGGCTATCCGATCCAGGCGATCCAAAGGGCCAACGGCATTGGCAACCGCACCGGCAAGCGCGGTCGCACGTATGCCGAGGTGATCATCACTCACCGATGCAAGCCGGTCGCACGCAACGCGGCAAAGAAAGGGCGCACCGCATGATCGTCAACCGCCCCATGCCTTTCGTCGAGGCGCTCGGCGCCGCGCACGCGCGATCGCTGTTGCCGACCACCGGCCGCACCGTCGATCTGCAGCAGCTCGACGGTGGCGTGAAGCGGCGGGCGATGATGTCGGCCACCGTCGACACGGTGCAGCGCCTGCAGGAATATGCCGATGGGGTCGACTCGCTCCTGGCCGGCAACAAAAGCGAGGCTGAGGTGCGCGCCTGGCTGAAGGAGCAGATCGCCGCCGCCGGCTACCAGCCTGACCCGGAGCAGCGCGGCGGTCTCCAAGACCTCGGCTCGTCGCCCCGGCTGAACCTCATCCTGGAGACCAACGTCGCCACGGCGGAGGGCTACGGCCGTTACGTGCAGGGCGTGCAGCCCGACGTCCTCGACGAGTTCCCGGCGCAGGAGCTGTTCGACGCCGCGCCCGGTGGCGAACACCGCCGCGACTGGGCCGCGCGGTGGCAGGCGTGTGGCGGCGAGTTCTTCGGCCGTCGCATGATCGCGCTCAAGTCCGACCCGGTCTGGTCGCGACTCGGCGATCCGGACCGTTTCCCGGATGGGCTTGGCAACCCGTATCCGCCGTTTGCGTTCAACTCGAAGTGGGACGTGCGCGACATCGATCGCGACGAGGCGATCGATCTCGGCCTCCTCGCGCCCGACGAGACGGTCCCGGCGCCGACCGTCGACGACTTTTCCGCCGACCTGCAGGCGCCGCCCGACGTGCGCTCGTCCTGGCTGCGCGAGGCGATCGTCGCGCAAGGGCTCGGGCAGTTCGACGCCGACGGCGTGCTGCATTTCGCGGGAGGTGGGGGATGAGCGTGGGCATCGTGATCGACACCGCGGCGCCGATGCTGGAACGGGTGCGCACCGCCGCCCAAGTGGCGGGCCTCGTGCTGGTCGGCGCGCGGGCCGGCGGCAACCTCGTGCGCGACCACCTCATCGAGCTCAACGCGGCGCGCCATCACAAGGGCCGCAACTTTTACCTGCAGGCAGCGCGCAGCGTGAACACCGCGATCACACCCGAAGGTGCGGTGATCAACATCCCGCACCGGGGCATGCGCCAGCGTTTCCAGGGTGGCACGATCAAGCCGAAGCCCGGCCATCGCTTCGTCGCGTTTCCGGATGACAACGCGCCGGCCGAGGCGTTTCAGCTCATGCCGCGCGAGTGGCCGCACCACGATTTGGATCTCACGCATGCGCTCAATCCCCGCACCGGGCATCTGCAGTGGGCGCTCGTCCGTCGCGCGAGCACGGCGGTCAAGCTCACGCGCCGCAAGACGAAGGACGGCACGATCAAGACGGCGTGGAAGGCCACTGAAATCCGCCAAGGCGGTCAGGTGATCTACTGGCTTACCACCTCGGTCACGCAGCGGCCTGACCCGAGCGTGCTGCCCACGCCGCTCGATCTTGCGGCCGCCATCATCAGCCGGATGAACCAGCGCCTCGACCGCGCGGCCGGAGGCCAGGCGGCCCCGGCAGACAACTGACGCCATGCCCTTCCTCGCGACCACCGACCTCCTCAACGCCGTGAAGACGGCGCTCGCCTCGATCGGGCTGCCCGGCGGCCAGCCCGAGGAGAAGCTCTTCGAGCGCGTCGAGTTTCACGAAAACAAGCGCCTGAAGGAGGCGCTCACCCAGCTCGTCGTCACCGAGCAGCGCGTGGCGATCATCGTGCCCGGCGGCCACGCGTTCACGAACGTGAAGGAGGGCCGCACGATCCGGAGCATGCGGCGGTCGACCTTCGACATCCTGATCGCCGATCGCGACTGGGCCGACAACGGCCAGCAGGCGGTCTTCGGCGGTCCGGATGCAATTGGTGTCCTCACGATGGGCGACCTGGTCGTCGACCACTTCGCGCAAAACCCGCAGCTCGGTCTCGCCTACGTGGCGCTGCAGGTGGAGGACGGCGCCTCGATCACGCTCGCCGACGACGAGGTGAAAGACAGCCCCGGCCGCGAGTGCTTCGTCCTGGCTTACTCCACGCCGAGCGGCGAGCGCGTGATCCGCCCCACGCAGCCATGGGCCGAACCGGCCTGATTTTTCCACCGCATCCCGCAACCCAGCACATCCTCCCTATGAACACAGCCCGAAAAGTCATTGGCTCGCACGCCTTCTTCTTCCCCGACGGCGCGGCGTTTACGGTCCCCAATCCCGGCGGCGTCTGCGGCCGCAACCTCAAGCCCGGAGCCACCGATACCGGTTGGTTCGATCTCGGCGTGTCGAAGTGGAAGCACTCGCCGACGCACAAGATCGAAGATTTCGATGCGCCATCGCCCGGCGCGCGGATGCTCTACGACCGCATCGTGACCCGCAAGGGCAAGAAGCTCTCCGGCACGCTCATGGAGATGAGCAACCTCACGTGGCAACTCTTGATGGCGAGCCAGGAGCTGCCGCTCACCGGCGCGGGCGGTCAGTATAATCCGCTCGCCGGCGATCCGCTCATCCGCGGCTGGCTGCAGCTCCAGGACTACGATCAGCACAACACGCTGATCGGCACGACCGATTACTTCGTGTCGCTGGAGTTGCCCGGCGATGTGGAGTTTGGCGACAGCGCGCTCGATATCGGCGTCGATGCCTACGTGCTCTTCAGCCCATTGATGACGGGCTCGCTGAGCTGACGCCATGGCCGCGCCCACCACCGACGCTCCCGCCGCCATCGCGCTGCCCGCCGCCGCCCCGGTGGAGGAGCAGCCCGCTGCGATCGCGCTTGCGGATGCCGCACCGACGGGCGCGGCGCCGGCGGCCGTGGCGCTCACTCCGGCAGCTCTGATCGAAGATGCCCCCGTCGGCATCGCCGGTGCGGCTGCGGCGCCCGACGCCACACCGCCCGCCGGGATCGCCGTCAGCGGCAACGCGCCGGTTGAGGAGCCGCCGGAGGACATTGCGACCGCAATCGCTCCACCCACCGCCGCTGCGCCCACCGGCCACGCGTTGCCCGATACCACCCCCGCGGCCGGAGCGCCCGCTGCCGTGGCGCTGTCGGCCGCGGCACCCACGGCACTCGCCCCGGCCCGCGCACCGGTCGGCGTTTTTCGCCCCACCGCCGAGCCGCCCCGCGCGCGCGGCTACACCGTCACCACCTCCGATCCCACCGACCTCAACGTGAATACACCCATCCTCCGAATCGAAGGCGCTCTCGCCCTCAACGCCATCCGCGGCCAGACGCGCCTGCCTGCCGCCTCGATCCTCACACGCGTGCAGGTCGAGATCCAGGAGCCGCCCGTCGGCGCCGGCGCAGAGATCACGCTCGTGGATGCCGACGGCGATCCCGTCGGCGTGCCGCCCGTCACCGTGGCCATCGCCGACGGCGAGACCTTTGGCGAGACCGTGCTCGCCACGCCGGTCTCGCTCCTGGCGGGAGCCAATCTCCGGGCGAAGGTCACCGGCATCGGGAGCGAACAGCCCGGCGGCTTCGCCACCCTCACACTCTTCACCCAGCTCGGCGCTTGAGCCGGCACCCCCTCCACTTCCTATGAAACGCTTCCTCTTTCTTCTTTCGTTCCTGGCCGCCGCGCTCGGAAGCGCGATGGCGCAAACCGTCGCCATTCCGTGGCGCAACATCAGCCTCACGCCGACGACGCTCTCCGGCTACGGCATCACCGATGCGCAGCCGCTCGACAGCGACCTCACCTCGATCGCCGCGCTGTCGACCACGACCTTCGGTCGCTCGCTCCTGGCCTTCGCCAGCGCGAATAGCTCCGTCCTTTACACCGATGGCTCCGGCAACTGGGTGCTCGGCACTACGCTTCCCGCCGTCTCCGGCGCGAATCTCACCGCGCTCAACGCATCGCAGCTCACCACCGGCACGCTCCCCGCCGCGCGTCTGCCGGCCTTCACGGGCGACGTGACGACGAGCGCGGGCAGCGCGGCGACCACGCTCGCGACGGTCAACAGCAACGTCGGCACCTTCGGCAGCGCGACGCAGTCGCTGACGCTCGCACTCGACGCCAAGGGCCGCATCACCTCCGCGGCCGCGCAGGCGATCACCCCCGCGTGGAGCGCGATCACGAGCAAGCCGACGACGCTAAGCGGCTATGGTATAACGGATGCGTATACGTCGCCCACCGTCGACCAGATGGTGAGCGCGCGCGTTGTGCGAGATGCGCTTTATAGCGACGGTGCGACGAGCAACCGCGCGGTGGTGTGGACACCAGGCATTAGGGGCGCCGTCGCAGGCCAGTCGATCACGATCCCGTTCGAGTTCGACGTGCCGACGAGCAATCCATCGACCGCCTCGCGGATCGCCGCGTTCGTGCCCACCGCCACGACGGCGGTCTTTGCGGCCGCCAACTCGCTCGAGGTGCTGCTCTACACATCGGGCGGGCTACTCATCCGGCAACTGGGCACCACGACGTCGGATTACCGCCAGTTTGAATGGACTGGCTTCCGCGCAGCCTATTCCGGCGCCAAAGGGTTGCGCGGCGCGGTCGTGTTCACCGGCAACTCCACGAGCACGCCCACCGTCTTTGTGCAGGGCGCGGACATATCGGCGAACTTCACCGCAGCGACCGGCGGCACGCCGCCCAATTGGATTCCGTCGGGCTTGGACACTACTGTCTTCCTCGTCGGCTTCAATTGGCCGTCCGGCCGATTGGTTCCGCATGCTCCCAGACTCGGCGCGTGGACCGCGAGTGAAGCGGCCGAGTGGAGTTCGACGGGACGTGTGCCTGTGTGGGACGAGACCAATGCAGGCAATGCAGCGAAGCTCTCCAGCGACTTTGCGACCTCGACCGGCTGGGTGCTGACCGGCGCCACGACGATCTCCGCCGGCAAGCTAAACCTCTCCGCCAGCGACAGCGCGTACATGTCAGGATCGCCCATTTTCGCCGGCACAAAATACACGTTCACGGTGAACGTGGATTCGGTCACCGCGGGCTCGGTGAATTACTACAACGGGGCAAGCTATATCTCCTTCGCGACCGCGCCAGGCACCTACACGATCAGCTTCACGGCCGCTGCCACCTACCTGAGCGGTGCGGCCCT
The DNA here is from genome assembly GCF_019464535.1 of Horticoccus luteus. Classification (GTDB taxonomy): domain Bacteria; phylum Verrucomicrobiota; class Verrucomicrobiia; order Opitutales; family Opitutaceae; genus Horticoccus; species Horticoccus luteus. The sequence continues at coordinate 1,588,229 of NZ_CP080507.1, forward strand.
GCAATCGCAGGGAGGCAATGCGGTGTGCGACAACTACACACTCCGCGTTTTGGGGCCGCTCTTCCGGCCGGTAGTCCAGCCGATTGCGATCGTCGCCGACGCCACGACCAACGGCATCGCCGGTGTGCTGACCGGCATGACGCCGCTCACGACCCGCCGCGACTGGGTCATCCAGGCTAACACGAGCACCAACGGCAACCAGCAGCTCCTCGGCGCGTCGCCGTTCTTCGACTACACGCGCAACGTCATCGACGATTGGGTGGTGAACAACAAGGGCGGCAGTTCACGCACCATCTCCCTCGGGTCGGCTTCCGGCGGCTCGCAATACCTCTCGGGCGGCACGGCCGCCGGCGGCCGCAATGTGCCCACGCTCGCCACCCGCGTCATCGGCTCGTCCACGCTCTGGGTCAACAGCAACGGCACCGACTCCCTGCAGCACACCATTCGCGGCCACCTCGTCGACTGAGCTCCACCCATGAAAATGTTACGCTTCCTCTCCCTCTGCCTACTCTCCGTCATCGCGTGCGGCAGCCTGTTCGCGCAAGACGACACGCCCGCGGAGCCCATCGCCTTCGACGTGACGTTCTCCGCGCCTGTCGACGCCACACATTTCACGGCGTCCTCCGCGCCGGCAGTCGGCGCGCACATCCTCGCGATCACCGCCGAGGGGTATGTTTTCCAACTCGTCGCCGAGGATGGGCATCTGCTCAACAAAGGCGCCGTCTTCGGCGTCAACGTCGCGGCGCCGAGCGAAGCCGCGGCCCCGGCCGACATCCGCGCCGCCATCGCAGCGACCATCCCCGCACCATGACCGCGATCACCGACACCCCTCCGGCCCGCACAGCGATGGTCTTTGCGGGCGAAATCTTCGATGGCGCCACCTCCGACCATCCCCTGATCCGCAACACCGCCGGTGAGACTTTCGCCGTGCGCGTGCGTGCCATGCCAGCGCGCCACCTGGGCCGCATTCTGCAGCTCTGTATCGACGAGGCCGCGACCGTCGAGTTCGTCACCCAGATCGCCGTCGTCGATCCCTCGACGGGTGTGCTCGCCGAGTGGAGCGCGGCTTCGGCCGACTGGGTCGACACGCTCGACGACGCCTCCCACGTGCTTCTCTATGAGGCGGCGAAGCGCCTAAATTTTATCCGCGCGGCGGCCTGGGCGGAGAGGCAGATCGCCGCGAAGCAATTTCAGGGGCCTCTCCTGATGAAAGCGAACCAGGCACTGAGCCCGCTCATGGAGCAGATGGTTGGTTTGATTCTCTCATCGTTGAAGTCGCAAGGATTACTGGGCGCACCTTCGACGAAGTCTTAGACGGCTACACGCTCCACCAACTCCTGCTCGTGCGCCGTGCGGAACGTCAGGCCGAAGCCCGTGCCGCTCTCGCGCAACTGCACGCCGCCCGGCAGGCCATCCCCGCCAGCCTCAGCGACAAATCAGAACAGCAGCGCCCCTTCGCCCTCTACGAGACCTCACTCATCGCCCAGGCCAACGGCACGTCCGCCAAGCCCAAACGCCGCTGGGCACCGAGCCAGAAGCGCCGGCCTCAGCCTGGGCCAAACGGCGGCGCCCACGGCCCGGAGAAAGCCCAGACCGTGACGAGCGCCAGCAGCAGCACAAGCAGACCCACGATAATCACGCCCACACCGTAACCCGATCCCGATGGCCGATCAAGACTCCACGCTCCAAATCCTCATCGACGTGCGCGCCCGCCTCGCCGCGATCGACGATTCGTTGCGCGGTCTCGGGCAGGTGGAAAAGGCCGCCGCCAAATCCGGCGACGCGCTGCTGGAGCAGGGCAAAGCCGCCGCGGAGACCGGCGGCAAACTGCTCGACGCGGCCCAGCAGCAGACCGCGCTGGCGGAGGCATCGCGCGAGGCGACGAAGGGCGCCGAGGCGCAGCGCGATGCGCTGCACCAAACGACGCAACAGATCGCCGAAACGGCGGAGAAGATCGCGCAGACCGCGCACGAGCAAGTCGTGCTGCAGGGGGCGACGAAGGAGGCCGCCCAGGCGACCGCGGCGCAGGGTGCGGCGATCCAGCAGACCACCGCCCAGATCGCCACCACGAGCGAGCGCACGGCTGTGCTCACCGACAAGCTCCTGGAATCGCAGGAGGCTTTCCGCGTCGTGAAGGATGCCAGCACCTCCTTCACCGGGATGCTGCGCACCGGTCTCGGGATCGACCTCGCGCGGCGCGGTCTCGACCTGCTCGTTGGCACGCTCAAGGAAGCCGCCACGCACAGCTTCGAGGTGGCCGCCCAGCTCAAGGACACCGCGACCAACATCGGAATATCGGTCGAAAGTTTCCAAGTGCTGCGCGACATGACGGTGAACGCGGGCGGCAGCGTGGAGGCCCTCACCGGTGCGCTCAACGACCAGCAGCGCAGCCTCGTGCAGGCCCGCAACGTCAACAGCGGCGCGGCCGCCGCCTATCGCCAGTTGAACCTCGATGCCGCGCGTCTCGCGAACCTCCCGGTGGAGCGGCAATTCGAGCAGATCGCCTTCGCGATCTCACACGCGACCGATAAGCAGGCCGCCTATGCCGCGGCGTCGCAAATTCTCGGCACGCGCAATCTGCCGCAACTGCGGCAGGCGCTGCGCGACCTCGCGGTCGAAGGCTACGACAAGGTCAAGGAGAGCGCCGAGGGTGCGGGCCGCTTCATGTCGGCCGAGACCATCGCCCGGCTCGCGGCCGCCAAACAAGGGCTTGCCAATGGCAAAGACATCCTGACCGCCAAGATCGGCGAGGACTTCGCCTCGGCCCTGAAATTCTTTGGCCAGGAAGTGACCGTGCCCCAGCCGGAGACGAAATCAGCCAAGGAAATCGATGCCGCCAAAAAGCAGGCGGAGCAGCGCGAGGCGCTGGCGGAGGCCACCGCCAAGCTCGCCAGCAACGAGCGCTCCCTCGCCGTCGCGCAGGCCGATGGCACTGCCGGCACCGCGGAGAAAGACTTCACGATTCTCGCGCACCTCGCGCAGCAGAAGACGCTCCTCGAACAGATCGTGGCACTGCGCGAGGCCATGCCGCTGGCCATCGAGGATGCCGAGACCGAACCGAAGCGCGCCGACGAAATCGACGCCTTGCGTGCGCGCATCCGCGCCCTCCAAAACGAAATTCAGGCGCGCAATGGCGTCGGACCGACGGCCTTCGACCAGCGCAAAGAAAAATTTCGCGCCTTCAACGAACCGACCCCGTTTACGACGGCCACGAATCGGGACCCGCGACTCAACGCCAGCGAAGGCGTGGCAGCCGGCGCGATGGACTGGGTGTCCTCGCTCGGTTCGCAGGGCGATCAGGTGGCAGCCGCCATGCAGTCGAGCATCGGCGCCACGGTGCAGAGCATCAGCGAAGGCATTTACGGCTGGATCACGGGGACCGAAAGCTTTGGCGATGCGATGATGAATCTGGGCAGCACGATCCTGCAAACGATGCTGCAGACGATCATCCAGATGGGGGTGCAATGGCTGATCAACGCCGTGCTCATCAAGACGGGGATGATCTCGATCGAGGCGACGGGCGATGCGTTGCGCACCGCGCGCGTGGTCAAGGAAAATGCCGCTGAAGTGGCCACGCTGCCGGCCAAAACGGCCGGCGCGGCGGCCTCCGGCATCTCCAGCTACGGCGTGGCGCTGGCTTTTGGCGCACTGGCGATCGCCGTCGTGCTCGGAGCGATGAGCATGTTCGATACGGGCGGCTACACCGGCGATGGTGGCGTGAAGGAGATCGCGGGTATCGCGCACAGAGGTGAGGTGATTTTCTCCCAAGACGATGTGGCTCGCCACGGCGGACCGGCGGCAGTCGAGGCGATGCGCCTCGGCGATGGCGCGGGCGCGATCGAGGCGATGCCCGTCGCGATGCCGGCGCCGCTCTCCGCGCCGGCCACCGGCTCGCCGATCGCGGCCGGCGCGGCGCTCGCCGCAGCCGCTGCGGCGGCCGCGACGCGGCAAAAACCTTCGCGCACAGTGGTCGTCGATAGTCGTCGGCTCGCGGAGCAACTCCGCGACGACCCGGCGTTTTTCACCACCGTGCAGGATATGATTACCGGCAACCCCGGCGCCTTCGGCATCGCGTCATGAGTTTCGCGCTCTGCACATTCGGCGGACGAGATTTCGCGCTGTTGCTCTTCACTCCCCAGGTGGCGGAGGATGGCTCGCTCGCGGTCACCTATGCGTTTTCGACGCAGGTGGACATGGGCGAGAGCGGCCGCGAGACGCGCGAGCCCGGTCACCCCGATCTGCGCCTCAAGCAGAGCTGCGAATACTTGCTGCCCACCTCCGCCGACGCCGCGGCCCTGCGCGCAAGGCTCGCCACGTTGGGCGACACGCTCGTCGCGGTGCCCCTGTGGATCGATCGTCTGGCCGGTGCGGCTTGGGCGGACCGCGTGCACACGGCCCCGCTCCTCGTTCGGTTCAGCGATGGCGCGATCGTCGACGGAGCATCGGAGCTCGATCCCGACCAGGAGTATGCGCCCCTGCTCGTCGGCCGCTACGAGGAGCAAATCGAAGCGGCACCGTGGACCGACGAAGGGGCGGGCTGCCGCACGTCGATCGCGATCGTGGAGGACGCCGCGTGGGACTATCGCGTGGCGCCGGTCGATACGGTGGCGCCTGGGACCTGGCCTGCCGGTCTCGTGCCCACCTACACGGGCAACATCGACCGCGGAGACAGCGGCCGCGAATACGTGGCGCTCGGCGCCGGTCGCGAGCGGGGAGTGGAGCATCAGGAGATGGCGTTCCGCTGGGGGCAGGAGGCTGCGTTCAAGCTCAAAAGTCGCGCCGAAATCCGCCTGTTGCTCGCCACATTCGCCGCGCACCTCGGGCGCTGGCGCGCGTTGACCATGCCGTGGTGGTTTCGGCCGGGTGCCGATACGCCCGAGACACCGCAGGCCACGCGGGTGCGATTCGCCAGCGACAGCATCGAGCTCTCGTTCAGCGGCGGCGCCTGCGCCGCGGTGAAGCTGGCCTTCTGGCAGGTGCCGTGGGAAGCGGAGCCGATCGAAGACGAGGAGCCGGAGCAGGCCGGCACAGCCTGGCTCTATCGCCACAAGCTCGATGTGCCAGGGGGGCCTCTCTTCTGGCGCTACACGGATTACGCCCGGCCGATCACTCTCGTGGAGGAAGGCGACGATGTGACCTACTTCCCGGCGAAGATCGAGCACGACAAGCTCACTCACGGCTACATGCTCGATGACGATCCCTCAAAGCTGAAGGGATTCGTGGCCGATGGGCACCCGTGGATGCTGGTCGTTGCCCGCATGTTGCAGGCGCCGCTGCAGATCGATATTTTCCGCCTCACTCCGGAGGTCGAGGGTGCGACGCCCGTGCTGCGTTATTCGGGCGAAATCGCCGACGTGACCGGCAAGGGCCGCAGCCTCAGCGCCACCACGACCGTGCTCGGTGGCACCCTCGATATCAAGGTGCCCAACTTCTACATCCAAGAGGACTGCAACCACGACTTCTGTAGCGGCGGCTGCGGGCTCGTGATCGACAACTGGACATTCACCGTCGAAGTGACGGCGATCGATGGCGCGGTGCTGCATGCGCAGGTGATCAGCAATCCGCCGGGCGCGACGCTCGCCGATGATTTCTTCGCCAACGGCGATGCCGACAAAGGCAGCGGCACAACATATGAGGCGGTCGAGATCGTGCGCAGCGTCGATCTCGGCGGCGGCGAGCAATCCCTCACGCTCGCGCGCGCGTTCACCGCACTGGCAGTGGGAGACACGATTGCGATCCGTCCCAACTGTTCCGGCACTTGGGCGGAGTGCCAGCGCTACGGCAACACGATCAACTACGGCGGTCACAGGCACGTGGGCAGCGACAATATCTCCGTGCCGCAGCCGCAGAGCCAGACTGCGGGAGGCAAAAAATGAGACCTTGGGTGCACACTGACGAACGTCGCGCCGCCCTTTGGCGCGAGATGCAGAGCTGGGAGGGCACGCCATTTTTCGCGCACAACGCGAGCAAGGGGCATGGCGTGGACTGCGTGCGGCTCCAAATGGAAATCTTCGCCGGCGCCGGCGCGATCGCACGCGTCCCGTTGCCGGCTTACACACTGGACCACGCGAAACACACCACGCGTCCGCAGTTGCTGCTCTGGCTCCTCACGGCGCCAGAGCTGGCGGGTCGGCTGGTCATGGTCTCGCCCGCGGGCCGACTCATGACCGGGGATCTCCTCGGCGTAAATTGCGGGCGCGTCGATCACCACCTGGCGAGCGTCACGCCATGGGGCGACGCGATCCACGCGGTCGATCCCACCGGCGTGATTCGCACTCCACTCGACGACCCAAAGTTGCGCGGCCGCATCGTGTATGCGTTACGCCTGATGGAGGTCGCGTCATGAGCATGGGCGGCGGCACGCCGAGCCCGGCACCCACCGTGGCCGGCATCGAGCCCGATGATACCAGCTCGAATCAGAAGGCCACGCCGGCGCGCTGGTTCATCGGCGAGGATTGGTGCCCGCTTACGTGGCTGGTGACAGCGCCGCTGAACGTAGAATACAAGGACATCCGGACAAAAACCGGCAAGAGCGAGACAGTGACCGGCCACGACATTTTCGGCGATGTGGCGGGGCTCGCCTGCATCGGCCTCACCGACGCGGTCCTCGAGATCGAGAGCGCGCGCAGGACCGTGTGGAGCGGCACGGTCACCCGGCCGGATGACCCGGCGCACCCGGACTACTGGCGCGCGAAGATCCCGTTCAGCGGCGGCACCTATTATCACTACTGGGGGCGGGCCGATCAGCCGATCGACGACATCCTCCTCGGGCCGCTCGGCGCCGCCTCGCCGGCGTTGGCGCATCCGGCGTATCGCTACCAGAGTTACGGCGTCATCAAGCGTTACGACTTCCAACGCAACAACAGCGTGCCGAGCACGCGCGTGAAACTGCGGCGCGTGCCGCGTCCGGCCTTGGGCAATTTTCCCGCGCAAAACAGCGCCCAAGGCGAGAGCCTCGTGGCTGGTGCGCTGGAGCTGCTGACGAGCACGCTCTTCGGCGCCGGGCTCGATGCGGCGCGCTTCACCGCCGCGCAGTGGGAAGCGCTGAGCGCGGCGGTGATCGCGCGCGCCGGGTGCCATGCGCCTTCACTCACGCGCGATCGCGCGGTGCGGGAAGTCGTGAAGGATTTTTTCCGCTACTTCGATGGGTGGGCGCGACTCGAAGCGGGCAAGATCGTGCCGGGGATGTTCCCCCACGACGGCACCGTGCCGGGCGGGCTCACGGAGATATCGCACCACGATATCGTGGGCACCCCAACCATCGGCGCGCCAGCCTTCGCGAAGACGGTCAACTCCATCACGCTCAAATTCCGCGACGGCGCGCAGAAACTGCGCGAGGACATCGTGGCCGAAACAGCCCGCGCCAACGCCCGCGCGCGCAAGCGCACGCAACCGGTGTCAGTCGACGGCACGGCCATCATCGACCGCACGCAGGCGGGCCAGTTCGCCGCTGAGGCGGCGCGCACGGGGGCCGAAGGTGACAGCAAGGGCAGTTTCGACGTCCGCCGGCCGAAGATCGGCGGACTGAATGCCGGCGATAATTTCCTCCTCGACTGGCTGCCCTACCAACTCGACCAGGTCTCACGCATCACGAAGCTTGCGGAGACTTACCGCGGACCAACGACAGTCACCTACATCGGCGAACGCGGAGTGCGGCCGCTGCCGTATCGCGCGCCGGCCGGGCCTCAACCATCACTTCTCGCCGCCGTGCCGACCCCCGTGGCCGACGCGCGTGTGCTAGAGCTTACGAGCGCCCTCGCGCTCACTCCGGCCGGCCTTTACATCGCGCTGCTGGCCAAACGCCCGCCGTCGCAGCATCCCGAGTTCGCACTGACCGCAAAGACAGTGATCAGCCTCTCGCTCTGGCACTCACCCGATGGCGCGAGTTACGATCTGCTCGGCACCCAGTCTGGCTGGGCCGTGCGCGGCGTATTGCGTTCGGCCGTCGCGGAGGACACGGCCGAAACCGTCGTGCAGATGACGCTCGACGCCGATAATCTCGACCGCGATCGACTGGCGTCGGTGAGCGCCGAAGACCAGGCCGATGATCGGCTCCTGGTCGTCGTGGGCAACGAGGTGATGTCGGCCGGCAGCATGGCGATCGATGGAGACGATTGGGACGTCACTTGCCTGCGTGCCCGCCAAGGATCGCTGGCTGCCGCGGCTGCATCAGGCGCGGAAGTGTGGCTCGTTTATCGCGACGAACTCAGCCGCTTTACGCATCGCCGCTTCATCGAGGATACCGACCGATATTTCAAACTGCAGCCCTTTACTAGCGGCGCCGGCGTCGACCTGGCAGACGTCGATCCGCTGTCCTACCACTTCCGCGACCGCGCCGACGAACTGCCGGTCGTGGTGATCGACGCGCTGGCCAGCGGCCTCAAGACCGCATTGCCCTACGACGTCACAGGCGACATCACCGATCTCAACGGCGATCTGGTGAGTTTCTCGATCAATGCCGTGCGGCTAAGCAGCGGCGTGATCGTAGATACGCTGACGCTGCAGGCGGGAGACTTCGGACCGGATGACACCGCGGCTTACGCGTTCGCGACGAAGGTGGTATTTCCCACTGCGGGGACGTGGCGCATTGCCGTGCGCGCCTACGACGCGCGAGGCGGTTACACGGATGAAGAGACGGGGGATTTGGCGGTCGCCGCCAACGATGCGGCTGGCGGATATGTCGACTACCGTTTCCAGCGCAGCGCGACGACACCTGCCACGCCGACGGGGGACGTGCCCGCCGGCTGGCTCGATGCGCCGCCCGCCGGCAGCGATCCTCTGTGGATGAGCAAAGGCTTCAAGGCCGCGGGCGGGGCGCTGGTCGGCGTCTGGTCGACGCCCGTGCGTTTGACCGGCGCCGATGGCGCGGCGGGCGCGGCGGGCGACAGCATTTTCGTCGAATACTCGGTCGACGGCGCGACGAGCTGGCATGAGCCGTTCGTGGACGGCGATATCTACATGAGGCAAAAGATCGGCGCAGGCGGCACCTGGAGCGGGGCGATGCGGATCGTCGCGGAGACATCGCCGACGAGCGTAGCCACGCCGACTTTCAGCTTTAGCCCCGCGAAATACGCGACATCGGCAGTGTCGAGCACCGTCACGTTGAGTTGCGCGACCGCCGGTGCAGCGATTTGGTATTCCTATAACGGCGAAACTTCGCCCTACACGGGACCCTTCCTCGCCGCGCAACTAAAAGGCATAACCGCGTGGGCGGAAAAGACGGGCATGATCCCGTCAGACAGCGCGTGGGACATGTACGAGAATAACACGTAGGCAGCAGGCATGCAGAGGGCCTTCCAAGAGGTTGCAACGCACACGCCATGCACCTCTTGGACGGAGCGGATTCCTAAACCTTCTGGAATTCTTCCAAAAGCCCGCCGGAATTTACAGCCGCGACGGGCGCGCTGAAAAATGGTGGTAGGACCTGGATTCGAACCAGGGAAGGCGTAAGCCAGCAGATTTACAGTCTGCCCTCGTTGGCCACTTGAGTATCCTACCAAATGAGGAGCGCGGAAGTTCTCGACGGATTGGCGCGACTTCAAGGTTTTTTTCCGGCTAGCTTGCTACTCGTGCGCGCGGCGCTTTCATGCGCGCACTTCGCGGCATGACAGAATTGGTTAACCATCCCTTTATCAACGCCGTGCTGCCGCACCTGATCGCGATCGGCGGCTTCCTGCTGGCGTTGTTTTTGATTGCACGGTTGATGAGCGAGAAGCGGCAACCGAGTAACACTGTGGCATGGTTGTTGGTGATCGTGCTCGTGCCCTACGTGGGCGTGCCGCTTTACCTGCTGTTGGGCGGCCGGAAGCTGCGCACGTTGATGGCGCGAAAAGGGCGGTTGCAGGCGAAACTGCTCGTGAAGGAGCGATTGCCCTCGCCGCATGAGAATTTCCCGATTGCGCAAACGGTGATGGCGAGCGGGGCGGAGGCGCCGGTGGTGGGCAACACGATCCGGTTGTTGACGACCGGGGAGGACGCATACGCGGCGCTGGAGGAGAATATCCGCGCCGCGAAACAATGCATCCACATCATCGCATTCATTCTCGGGCGCGACGATACCGGGCGGCGCATTGTGCGGTTGCTCGCGGCGAAGGCGAAGGAAGGGGTGAAAGTGCGGCTGTTGCTCGATACCGTGGGCTGCATGTTTCTCAGTCGCGACTTTCTCGCGCCGCTAAAGCAGGCGGGAGGCGAGGTGGGATGGTTCATGCCGGTGTTGCCCTTCACGCTTCGCGGCACGGCCAATTTGCGCAATCACCGGAAAATCGCGGTCTTCGATTATCATACGGCGATCGTCGGAGGGCACAACATGGCCCGCGAATACATAGGGCCGGCGCCGTATCGGAAGCGCTGGCGGGATTTCGGAGCGGTCATCGACGGACCGGCGGCCACGGTGCTGCACGAGGTGTTTGTGGCGGACTGGTGTTTCGCGACGAAGGAGACGCCTGAGCGGTTGCACGCGGAGATGCCGGCCGAGGCCACCGCTCCCCGCGGCACGAGCGAACTCCAGGTGGTGGCGAGCGGTCCCGACGTGCGAGGTGATCCGCTTTACGAGGGCATTCTGGCCATGATCCAAGAGGCGGAAAAGAGCGTGTGGATCGTAACGCCGTATTTTATCCCGGATGAAGTGTTGTTGCGTTCGTTGATCGTCAAGGCGCGGACCGGGCGGGATGTGACGTTGATTCTGCCGGCGCGTTCGAATCATCCGATCACGGATTTCGCGCGGCGCTATTATGTGCGGGAACTCCAGCGGGCCGGGGGACGCGTGCGGTTGTTTGGCCCGGGCATGATGCATAGCAAGGCGATGATCGTGGATGACCAGATCGGGTTGTTCGGTTCGCCGAATTTCGATCTGCGCAGTCTGTTCGTCAATTTCGAGATCGGGGTGTTGGTGCACACGGCGTCCGATGTGCAGGCGATGAAGGCGTGGGCGACGGAGCTGTTCGACAAATGCCACCCGCCCAAGGGTGAACGCGCACGACGGAGTTTTGTGGGCAGCGTGCTCGAAGATCTGAGCCGCCTGCTCGCGCCGCTGCTTTAGCTGGCAGGGCTGCGCGACCCGATGCGTTCGTTAAAGAACGCCGGCCTCGCGGAAACTGTAATATCCGCGCGCCGTCGGGTCGGCCGCGAGGGAACCGACGATGACGTGATCGAGCAAGGCGATGTCGACGGTGCGGGCGGCCTCGCGCAACTGGCGGGTGACCTGCACGTCGGCGGCGCTGGGCGAGGGGTCGCCGCTCGGGTGATTGTGCGCGGCAATGATGGCGGTGGCGGAGGCGCGCAGGGCTTCGCGAAACACTTCGCGGGGATGCGCGAGCGCACTGGTCGCGGTGCCGGAGGTGACTTCGGCGCATTTGATGAGCCGATTTTTGCGGTTGAGGCACAGCACCCAGAATTTTTCGACCAAGAGTGCTTGTGCGAGCGGGCGCAGGTAATCGGCGGCGAGTCCGGCGGTGTTGATGACCGGCATGGTTTCGGTCGCCTGGCGAAGGACGCGCGTGGCGACTTCGAAGACGGTGCGCAGTTGCGCGGCTTTGACGGGGCCGATGCCTTTGGCCCGACGAAAATCGCTATCGTTCCAGCGGGTGAGCGCGCCGAGCGAGCCGGCGTCGGTGAGCAGACGCGTGGCAAGGGTCATCACGTCCTGGCCTTGGGTGCCGCTGCGCAGAAGCATGGCGAGCAGTTCGGCATCGCTGAGGGCGCCGGGGCCGAGGCGTTCGAGACGCTCTTGCGGGCGTTCGCCCACGGCCATCGCTTGCAGGCGGTTCTCGGGGAAAGGCGCGCCGTCACTCATTTGCGTTCTTGTATCTGCGGGAGAGGATGCGCATCTGCAATACTTCCTATGAAACCTTTACGCGTCGTTGTCTGGGGGGAGAATACCCATGAGCACAAGAATGCCGCCGTGGCGGCGATTTATCCGCAGGGTATGCATGCCGCGATTGCCGCGGGCGTGCGGGACTTGTTGCCGTCGGCGGAGGTGAGCACGGCGACGTTGCAGGAACCGGACCACGGGCTGACGGCGGAGAGGTTGGCCAAGACGGATGTGCTGACGTGGTGGGGGCACATGGCGCACGATCAAGTGGACGAAAAGATCGTGGATCGGGTGCAACAGCGCGTGCTCGAAGGGATGGGATTGATCGTTTTGCATTCGGCGCATTACGCGAAAATTTTCCGGCGATTGATGGGCACGACGTGTTCGCTGCGCTGGCGGGAGGCCGGAGAGCGCGAGCGGCTCTGGGTGTGCAATCCGGGGCATCCGATTGCGCGCGGGCTCGATCGTTATTTCGAACTGCCGCACGAAGAGATGTATGGCGAACCGTTCGCAATCCCTGCGCCCGATGAGCAAGTGTTCATCTCGTGGTTCGAGGGTGGAGAGGTGTTTCGCAGCGGATGCTGCTGGCATCGCGGCAACGGCAAAGTGTTTTATTTCCGGCCCGGCCACGAAACGTATCCGACTTATTTCGACCCGAACGTCCGGCGCGTGATCGCAAACGCCGTGGAATGGGCGCGGCCGCAGGGACAGTGGGCGGGCGTTGACCAGTCGCCCAACGAGAAAGTGCCGCCGGAGCCGCTGGGCCGATCGCAGTAAGCGACGCGGCGAGGCTGGCGCGGAGCAGGCAAAACCTGTCGATATAGAAGATCCGCCAGCAGGCGCGCACGAAGGGTTTTCCCGGGAAAGGGCGAAATTTCGCGGGTTGGCCCGAACTTGGACCACTTCGGCGGGTCAGGCCGCACCGTGAGTGCGATTGTCCGCAAATATGTGCTGGCCTGTATTGCGGCCGCCGGGGTGCTGGCTTGGGCGTGTCCCGGGGCGCAGGCGGGGACGCGCTGGGAAGTGCTGGAAGCGATTCATTGGGTGGAAAATCCATCGAACAGCACGCGGCCGGGACGTTTCGGGGAGCTGGGTCCGTATCAATTTCGAGAAAACACGTGGCGGCTGCATACAACCAAGCCGTTTCGCTGGGCCCTTGAGCGCAAGCAGGCAGACGAGGTGGCGGTGAAGCATTACGAATGGTTGCGGCGGGGGTTGGAGGCGGCCGGCATTGAAGCGTCGCCCTACAACATCGCGCTGGCGTGGAACAGCGGGCTGGACGCGGTGATCACGGGGCGCGCGCCGAGTGCCGCGCATCACTACGCGGACCGCGTTACCAATATGGCGACGCAAATCGGACGGTCGGCGCTGGCCAACCGTTAACTGCGCCTGCGCGCGAGCGCGGCAGCGGCGGGGTGGGAAAATCGCTTGGTTGTTGGCCGGGAGTCGCTCAGCGTAGGACGGAAGATGAGGTCATTCGTCAAAGCGCTAAGCCGCTTCGCCTGGGCGCCTTTGGTATGTTTTGCGGTGGCGTGGGCTCTGGCACAAACGGAACTCCTGCAAGGGGCCGCGTGGCGCGTAAACGATGCCCAGGTGCGGTGGCGCACGCTTTTTCAACACCAAGGAGATCCGCGCATAGCGATCTCCCTTTTTGAGGACAGTACCGAGGAGCTCGTCAGTTGGCCGCCCGATCGAGAGTATCATGCGACGCTGCTGGGGTTGCTCGCGGCGGATGGGACGGCGGTGGTGGCGTGGGACGTCATTCTGGACGCGCAGCGGGAAGGAGAAGGGGACGAGCGACTTGTGGCCACGGCAGGCGCGGCGCGGGAGGCAGGCACGGGAGTCGTCGTGGGAGCGGTGTCTGACCCTGGCACGGGCGCCGGCGGACCGACGCTGCCGGACCCCGCAGATGCGTTTCACCACGTGGAAGGAGACGTCAGCGCGGCCTACGGAGACGTGTCGGCGTTACTGCCGTTTCCGGCACTGCGGTCGGCGGCGCGGTTTGGATTTGTGGATGCGCCGCGCAGTGGAGACGGGGTGATTCGGCAGATTCCGTTGGTCGTGCGGATCGGTGATCGGCTCTATCCTTCGTTCGCGCTGCAGACGGTGCTGGCTTATCTCCATGTCACCCTCGATCAGGTGACAGTGAAGCTCGGGGAGGCGGTGTCGTTTCCCACGCCGAAGGGCGTGTGCTCCGTGCCGATCGATCGCGAAGGGAAATATCTCATCAATTATCGTTACGAGCACGACGATCTCACGCCTGATTACGCGACCTATACCTACCGCGAGCTGCTGTTGAAATTGAAGGCAAAGCTCATGGACGGAAAGCCCTTGCCCGGCCGCGAGCCGCAGGTGGAAGGCAAAATACTGTTGGTCGGGCAAACGGTGACGGGAAAGGCCGACGCCGGGCCGAGTCAGCGGAGTTCTTACACGCCGCTCGTGTTGGTGCACGCGAACGTCATTGATAACATCTTGAACCGAGACTTCATTCGCCGGCCGCCGGGCTGGGTGGTGTGGGGCGGATTGCTTTTGCTGGGCTATGCGGGATTAACGCCTGCAATAGCGCGGACCTTGCGGCTGCAGTTGAGTTTTGGGGTGCTGGTCATCGTGGCCTATGCAAGCGTGGTGATCTGGGGATTTGTTTACGGCAATTGGTGGGTGCCGGTGGTGGGACCGATGATGGGTTACGGCTTGTTGCAATTTGTCGTGATCGGGGGGCGGGTGCTGCGTGAACAGAAGGCGAAGGACCAGCTGAAGCAGATGTTTAACTCGTATCTTTCGCCCGAGCTCCTGAAAAAAATCCTGCGCGGGAAATCGCTCGCGGAAGTGAGCAGCGAACGCAAACCGGTCACCATTTTGTTCTCGGACTTGCGCGATTTTACCAGTTGGAGCGAGCAGACGAAGGAAGAGACCCTGATCGCGCAGTTGAACGAATACCTCGCGGCGATGGTGGAGTGCATTCACGCGCACGGCGGGACGCTCCACAAGTTCATCGGTGACGCCGTCATGGCGGTGTGGGGCGACTTGGTGTCGGAAGGGCCGGCGACCGACGCTCAACGCGCGTGCGAGGCAGCCCTCGCCATGCAGGAGCGATTGAACGTGCTCAATGAACGCTGGGCCGCCGCCGGCGAACATACGCTGCGCATGGGGATCGGGTTGAATCACGGCGTCGTGCTGGTCGGCAACATCGGCTCACCGCGGCGGATGGAGTTCACGGTCATCGGCGATGCGGTCAACCTGGCGTCGCGGCTTGAAAGCCTGAATAAAGAACTCAAAACGGGCGTGCTTGTAGGGGGGGCGGTCTACGAATTGGTGCGCGACCATTTCGAGTTTCGTGAATGCGGTGCGGTGCCGGTGAAAGGGAAACGGGAGCCCGTGCCGGTTTTCGAGTTATGCGCTCTGAAATTGACGGGCTCCAGCGCTTCCCGGACACCGGTTGCGGAGAGCTGATTTCAGCGGTGAGAGTCCTAAATTAGGGATTGCCAAAGGAAGTCGCCACTCAATATTGCAACCTGTTTTCCCTTCCGGTAGTAAACCGACCCATATTTCATCCGCTTCATCCATGAGATACCTAAAACAGCTGCTCTCCTTTGTTGTCGTGAGCTTCGTCGCAAGCTCACTCGCCACCGCCGCCGCCCCTGAGGCTAAAGTGGTCAAGGTCTCGGGCGATGCCCGGGTTCAATTGCCGGGCCAGTCTTCCCCGGTGCAGGTCACCGAAGGCATGTTGCTTCCCCAAGGCTCGACGATCACGACCGCGAACGGCGAAGTTTGGCTAAGTGGATTTCCCGGTGCCACCGCTGCCGTTCATCCCAACTCTTCCGTCAACTTAAGTGAACTCGGCACCAATAACGACGGCAAGCGCAAGGCGTTGCTGGAGCTCACCCGCGGCAAGATTACATCTACGCTGGACCCCTCCAAGTCGGGCGTCACAAACTATAGCGTCCGCACCCCGAAAGGTGTGGCGGCGGCACGTGGCACAGCGTTTGAGGTAATCTTCGCGCAGAGCGCCACGACGGGCGAAGGCGAGATGACCACGGTCACGCTGAGCGGCACGGTGACGGTGACCATGCATATGGCTGACGACAAGGTCGTCACCTTGAGTTTGCCGGTCGGCAACGCAGTGACGAGTGGTGGCGGATCGGCCGACCTTAATGGCACGTCCGTCACTATTGCCGAGGCACTTTCAAATGGCACGATTTCGGCGGAAGACCTTAAGCAGGCCGTGCTAGCCGTGGTCGGGGCTGTTACTGGCGGGGGAAATGGCTACTCTGATGCCACAGGCCAAGCGCTGATCAAAGCGGCGGTAGGGGCGTCGGTCGCGGCGGTTGGGGCTAATTCGGCGGACGCTAATGCGATCATAGAGGCCGCCCAAAAAGCAGTCGGCTCGAACAGCGCACTTTCTGGCGCGGTGGATGCGGGCGCAACGGCCGGCGGCCAAAACTCGAATTCGGGAGATACTACGAATTCGGACCAAAAAAGCGGCCAGATCACTCCCAGCACTGGCAGCCAAGAACAGGGTAAGGATATCGACCAAACCAAGTCGATCGTTACCAGTCCTTCCCACTAATCGGACGTTAACCTAAAGCAAATTTCAGCGCCCGCGGAAACGCGGGCGCTTTTTTTGTGCCAAGCTTCAGCGATGGGCGCGTTGTCGGTTAATCGCCCACACCACGCGTCCCGTGTCCGCCCCCGTGCGCGCCACGGCACCGCGCTGGCGAGCGCTGATTGCCCCGCCGCCGATTAACCGCCTGCACTCCGGGCGTCAGTCCAAGAAATTGGCCTGCTTAGGCAGGCGAGAGGCTCGCAAGGCGGCTTCCTCCTCTGGCGTCGCATTGAGGTGCCGCGGAGGCTTGACGGTCTTCTGAGCCACCGCGACTTCGCGGTCGGCGACGATCCGGTCGCAGATGGCGTGAATGTGCAGGCGGAGCCAGCGAGCCGTGCTGCTGGCCGCAGTATAGTCGGCGGGACCGTAGCCGTGAATGCGGCCGGATTGGAGCAGGCGATCGTTTTGCTCGAATTCCCCCGCGCGGTCGGGGTTGTAAACGCCATAGGCGCGCCCGCCGCCGCTCTTGACCACGGAAAAGCTCGGGATGTCGCTCGGGCCATCGGCCACGTAGATCATATTCTGGAATGGAATCCGGCGGTCCTCGGGCTTCACGTTCGCGTTCACATCGATCGCAGGATTCTTGTTGGTGCCCTTGTTGATTTCGAAGAGCGCCCGGGTTTTGGTCGTGTTGTCGATCACCATGCCGATCTGCGCAATGACCGCGTCGGCCGAGATCGCCATCTCGCTTTGCTGGAGAAAACCGGGCTGAAGCGGGCTTTCGATGAACTCGCAGCCCCAAATTCCATCAACGTGCGATGCGATGGCGCTGCCCCGAATCATTTCCGCCAGACCGGTGCTGACGATGTAATGTTCGAGCTGGATTTCGTGCTTACGAAATTCGGCGCGTTCGGCGACGTAGCTTTTGGCCAGGCCGAAAAACTGGGGCAAACCGGGATAAAATTCGATTTCAGCGCCGCACGCCCGGAGTTCGCGGTTATCGAGCCGGCCAAACTTGCCTGCCAACACATAAGTCAGGATGTGGTTGAGGTAGCTGATTTCGCCGGAAAGGTGATAGCCGCGTTTCCGATAATGCTCGAGCAAGGCGTTCGTCTCCGCCCAAAACGTGGCTTCGTCGATGTCATGGCGCCGGAAAAGCGGGGCCTGCATGTAGCCGGGGATTAAGGTCTTGTCGAAATCCCAGATGCACGCGATGATGTTTTGAGTGAAAAGCGTCGTAGCCATGGCTTGCTTGCTGCGTGAGGCAATCGTTGCCTGACGGTGGCGAATCGCGCGAGGCAAGCCGCAACTTGCGGCCCGCGCAATTCGCAAATCTCTGCCTGCTTGCCGCTCCATGGATCCTTTGCCCGACATCGCACCTTTCCGCCGCCGACTGGATGAGCTCGACGCCCAGATGGCGGACGCCTCGTTTTACACCAATCCGCGCAAAGCGGCGGAGATTTCGCGGGAGCAGCAGAAGCTCGTGCAGCTCGTCAACGATTACCGCGCGCACGAACGCGCCGGTCGCGACATAGCAGAAGCGGAGGCTTTGATGCGCGACGCGGCGGCGGATGCAGATTTGCGCGAGCTCGCAGCGGGCGAGCTGGAGGCCTTGCGCACAAAACGCGCCTCGCTCGCCGCGGAGTTGCTGCACGCCATGATCCCGCCGGAACCCACCGACTCGCGGAATACCGTGATGGAAATCCGGGCCGGCACCGGCGGCGACGAAGCCAGCTTGTTCGCGGCCGAGCTGTTCCGCCTCTACTCAAAGTTTGCCGAAGGGCGGGGCTGGAAAGTCCAACCCATGAGTTCCAGCGCGAGCGATCGCGGCGGATTGAAGGAGGTAATTTTCCTCATCACCGGCGCCGACGTTTACAAGTGGTTGAAATTCGAAAGCGGAGTGCATCGCGTGCAACGCGTCCCGGTCACGGAAGCAAACGGCCGGATTCACACGTCGACGGTGACGGTGGCGGTATTGCCTGAGGCGGAGGAAGTGGACGTGCAAATCGATCCGCAGGACCTCGAAATCACGGTGAGTCGGGCGAGCGGCCCCGGCGGGCAAGGGGTAAATACGACTGATTCGGCAGTGCAGATTTTGCACAAGCCGACGGGCCTCATCGTGCAGTGCGCGGATGAGCGTTCCCAACTGAAAAACAAAGCACGAGCGATGACCGTGCTCCGTTCGCGCCTGCTGAAACGGCGCGAAGAGGAAGAGCACGCGAAATATGCGGCCGTGCGCCGAAGCCAGATTGGATCCGGCGATCGCAGCGAGCGCATTCGCACTTACAATTTTCCGCAAAACCGCCTGACCGATCACCGTATCGGGCTCACGCTTTACAATCTGCCGCAGGTGATGGAAGGCGACATCGACGCGGTGATTGCGGCGCTCCAAAAGGCGGATTTCGAAGAGAAACTCGCGACTCTAACGGGCGCACCGATCGCGGCGCGTCGGTCCGACGCGCCGGAGGAATGACATGCATTCGGTCCTCGAAATCATCAAAAAGACCACCGACTTTTTTGCGGCCAAAGGCGTCGAAGGGGCGCGACTGAATGCAGAGCTGCTCGTCGGCCATGTGCTGGGGCTGGGGCGGATGCAGCTTTACCTGCAATTTGAGCGACTATTGAGCGAAGGAGAACTCGACCGCCTGCGCCCGCTGGTGCGGCGGCGGGCGCTGCGTGAGCCGTTGCAATACATCATCGGTGAAACGGAGTTCGCGGGCCTGAAGTTGAAGGTCGACCGGCGTGCGTTGATCCCTCGGCCGGAAACGGAGCGACTGGTCGAAATTTTGAGTGAACGTTTCGCCGACACGCCACCGCCGCGTGTGCTTGATCTGGGCACGGGCACGGGCGCGCTGGCACTGGCTTTGGCCAAAACTTGGCCCGCCGCGACCGTCACGGCGAGCGATGCGAGCGAAGCAGCGCTCGCCCTGGCCAGCGAAAACGCGGCGGCCTGCGGTCTCGCGGAGCGGGTGACTTTCGTGGTTTCCGATTGGTATCGCGATTTACCGGCGGGCTCGGAGTTCGATCTGATTGTTGCGAATCCGCCCTATCTGACTGCGGCCGAAGTCGCGGAAGCGGCACCGGAGGTGCGCGACTACGAGCCGATGCAGGCGCTGACCAGTGCAGATGCCGGAATGGCGGACCTGCGCGCCATCATCAATGGGGCACGTCCGCGACTGAGGCGAGGCGGGTGGATCGCGCTGGAAACGGGTATTGCGCAGCACGCCAGCTTGGTCTCGGAGCTGCGCGCGGCAGGATTCGAGCAGGTCGAATCCCGTGCGGATCTAACCGGGCGCGACCGCTTCCTTTTAGCTCTTGGTTGAGGTCTGCGCCGTGAGCGGCGCGTGGTCGTCGACCCAAAGCTGGCGGTTCGGACTCAAGGCGAGAGCGTCTTCCAAAACCCGCAGACTTTCGCGGAGCGGGATGTCGGCTTTGCCGTAGCTTTCGTTGTCGTCGTCGTCGTCCGCGGCGTCGAGATCCCCGTCGGCGACAGTCTCGTCGTCGGCCTTTTTGGGTGCTTTGATCTTGGGCGGCGGCGGAGGCCCGAGACGATATTCCTTAAACGGGAAATCGTTTTTCGCGAGTTTGTCGCGCTCGGCTTTCATTTGCTTTTGGAAGTCATCGTCGGACTTCTTCTGCGCCTGGCGGGTGTCGAGGTTGAGAGAGATCCGCTTCTGCTCCTGACGCATCTTGAACCAATCCACGTAGCGCCGGAGATAAGCGAACTCTTCGAGGGAGTTTTGGCGTTGCTGACTGGCTTCGCGCAGCGGCGTGAGGATTTTCGCATCAAGGGGCTTGCCGTCAAAAAGCGACGAGGGGATTTCGTCCCACGCGAGGGCGTGCGGCAGATCTTTTTCGCCGATGGGAAGAAAGTCCTCCACGCTAGGAAGGACGATGTCCGGAATGACCCCCTTGAGTTGGGTCGACGAACCGTTGGGCAGATAATATTTCTGCACGGTGATTTTCGTGGCGCCGGTTTTATCCGGCGAGCGGGCGAGGCGGGGCACGAGGTTGCGCATTTCGAGCACAGTTTGCACGCTGCCTTTGCCGTGGGTCGAACTGTCGCCGACGACGATGGCGCGACCGTAATTTTGCAGGGCGCCGGTGACAATTTCAGAGGCGGAAGCGCTAAAGCGATCGGTCAGCACGGCGAGGGGACCGTCGTAAGCGGTGGTGTTGGACTCGTCTTCATCGACCTGGATTTCGCCCACTTGATTCTTCACCTGCACGACCGGGCCATGCGGCACGAAGAGTCCGGTGACGGCGATCGCTTCGGTGAGAAAACCGCCGCCGTTGCGCCGCAAATCAAGGACGAGACCTTCGACGCCCGCTTTTTTGAGCTGGCCGATCAACTGGGCGACGTCTTTCGAAGCGCTGCTTTTTTCGGCTTCAGGTTCGTCGGTTTCCGCTGGGCCGTAGAACGAAGGCAGGGTGATCACGCCGAGCGGAATGGTTTTGCCATCCTTGCCGGGCACTTGGAAAACCGCGGCGTGCGCGCGGGCGGAATTTAGTTTCACGACATCGCGGACGATCTTGATTTCCTTGCGCGCGGAGGGATCGGTGGCGGCGCCGGGCTGCACGAGCAGATCAACGCGCGAGCCTTTCGCGCCGCGGATCATGTCCACGATTTTGCGCAGTTTCATGCCGATGACTTCGACGGGTTCGCCGCCGTTTTGGGCGACGGAGATAATCTTGTCGTTGGGTTTGAGTTGCTTGCCGAGATCGGCCGGGCCGCCCGGAATGATTTCCTTCACGACGCAGTTATCTTCTTCCACGCCGAGGAGTGCGCCGATGCCTACGAGTTGGAGCTTCATCTGAATGCCAAAGTCTTCGTAAGTGTCGGCGGACCAGTAGGTGGAGTGTGGGTCGTAGAGTTGGGCGATGCTTGAGAGGTATATCTCGGCGAGGTCGCCGCCTTCGAGTTCGCCGACATTTTTCAACATGCGCTCGTAGCGTTTATGCACCGTTTTCTTGGCTTCAGCGGGCGTCTTCTTGTTGAGGAGTTCGGCGAGGATTTCGAACTTGAGGCGCTCCTTCCACAGTTCATCGGCGGCCGCCGCGTCGGCCGGCCAGGGGGCCTTGCTGCGATCGACGAGGTAGGTGGCGTGGTCATTGAGGTCGATGTCTTTGTCGAGCTGCTGGAAGATCCAATTCACGCGGTCGTTGACGCGTTGTTCGTAGACGGAAAAAATTTCGTAAGCGGGATCGATGTTACCCAAAGCACGGACGTTCCAATAGAGGCTCGAGGCATAGCGCTTTTCGAAAAGCGCGCGATCGGTGCCCAGGAAAAACAGCCGTTGGCCATCGATCTGGCTCATGTAATCCGGCACGACTTCCACGTAGTCGGAGGCGTGGACGGCATCGCGGTTGTAATGGGCTTCTTCCAGCAGCTTCACGAGCGTCTGGGCCTCGATGGCGAGGGTCGGTGAAGTTTTGAATTGGCGGTCGGCGGAAAATCCCGCCGCAGTCGCAGCGAGAAACAGGACCGCGGCGATACCGCGAGTGCGCGAGAAGAGAGCTAAACGCATGGGGATTGGAGAGGAGAGCCGGGCAAATGTTTCACCAAGGGAAAAGGTTTCGAGCGCACGAATGAGCTCAAATGGCGAACGTCAGGTCCGCGCCGCGTTCGGAGAGGCACGCGTGGCTTAACGGCGGCTGAGGAGGTCTTTAGCCTCGTCGAGCAGGCGTTTTTCTTCCGGCGTGAGCGCGCCGAATCCCTGGCTGTTTATCTTGTCGAGGATGCGATCCACCTCAGCCCGCAGATCGTCGCGACTGCTCACGTTGACATGATAGACGGGCGCTGGATTGGCGGCGGTTTTGTCACGCCGGCGCGCCCAGCGCGGCAATTCGACATCGACCTGCCGACGACGAAACCAACGCCATTCGGTGCCATGGAAAAACCGGTGGTAAAGCCAACCAGCCGCGAGCCCTCCGAGGTGAGCCGAATGTGCAATCGCCACGGGCGAGGCGGCGCCCATCAATTCGTAGAAGACGAAGCCGAAGGCTTCGAAGGCCGCGACGCAGATAACCAGGTGTTTCGGCTTGATGGTGACCGGGAACACGAAAAACAGCAGAAACGTGATGGGCTGATTCGGGTAAAGGCAGGCGAAAAGGGCGAGCAGGCCCATGACCCCGGCCGAGGCACCGATCAACGGCGCGTAGCCGTTCCAGTTCGTCGCCAGCCAAACAATGCCACCCAGCAGCACGGAGCCGAAATAGACTCCCAGAAAACGGCGCGCACCCAATTGCGGAAGAAGCACGCGGCCCAAGAAGAAAAGACCGACGGCGTTACCCAACAGATGCAGCAAGTTATTGGAGTCGTGAACGAAACTGTAAGTGAGAAGCGTCCACACCCATCCGTGACGAATACCATGGGCGCTTAGCGCGAAAAATTCCGAGAGAGGGTCGCCGATCCCAAGCAGGCGGATGCAAACGAGTTGGAGGACGAAGACCGCCGCCAGCGCGCTCAACAACCAAACCAACACCGAGGTCCGCTCGCGCGGGTACGAGTCTCGCATGTAAGACCGATCTGAAAGCATTGCGCGGAACGTTAGGCGCGCTTTTTTCAAACACAAGTCCGCGGGGCGCTCCGTCGCTGAATCGGACGAAGATATCGACTCGTGATCGCTCCAAGGAGGGACTTTGGGGCTGGGTGGCGCCGTTTCGCGGGAGCGCAGAGCCGTCGCTTGACAGCGGGGGCGATTACTCTTTGTTCGCGGCCTTTATGGCCAATAAAGCAGACAAGTGGCCCCAGAACACAGTGGGCAAATTTTATGTCGATCAGCAATGCATCGACTGCGATCTCTGCCGTGAGACCGCGCCCGCATTCTTCACGCGACACGACGAAGGCGGCTACTCGTATGTGTTCAAGCAGCCGACCTCTGAAGACGAAATCGGCCTTTGCATGGAAGCATTGGAAGGTTGCCCGGTGGAAGCCATCGGCAACGACGGCGACGAAGCCTAAAATAGAGAAGGCAGGGCGCCGGCCCGTGGTGCCTATGCCGGGATGTTAGCTTGAAAGCGCGGGCTGGCTCACTTCCGCTCGCGCGCTGAATGAAAAAACATTTCTCACGCGCGGGGCTTCTTGCGCTACTCGTGGCCGCTGCCCAGGCGCAAAGCGACACGGAGATATTGCCCGTCGAGACGGTCTATTCGCCACGCGTGGCCAATCAGCAACCCGCGGCATCGTTCGCGATGCCGATTTCCGCACTGCGTTATGAGCCCGGCGTCGATGTGCAGGCGCGGAATCTCGCGGAAGGGCAGGCGGATGTGACGATCCGCGGCGGCATTTTTGAAAACACCGGGTTCAGTGTCGGTGCGCTGACGCTCGTGGATCCGCAGACCGGGCACTATTTTGCAGAGATTCCGATCGCTCCTCAAATGCTGGGAGCGCCGGCGATTTTAACCGGCGTCGCGCATGCGCTCGGTTCGACCAACTCCACCGTAGGCGCCGTGGACTACGCCTGGCGGCCCATCCGCACAACAGGGAGCATTTCGGCGGCGGCGGGCGATTACGGATTTAACCGGCAGGAGATTTATCAAGGGTATGCGCTCGCGCCCGATGCGTCGGGACGGCGGCTGGCGGCGGATGTGAATTGGGCGCGGTCAGAAGGCGATGGCACGATTCCGTTTGGGGACCATTCGTTTCAGCGGGTCAACGCCCGCTTGCAGTTCGGCACACCGCACAGCCAGACGGATGTGTTCGCCGGTTATCAGGCGAAGTTTTTCGGGTGGCCGAATCTCTACACGCCCTACAACTCAAAGGAGTCGGAGAACTTGGAGACGACCTTGTTTGTCGTGAACCACCGGGAAGAGTGGGGCGGCGGCGATTTTCTGGAGGTCGGTGCTTATCACCGGCGCAACAAGGATGATTACGCTTACGACCGGTTTGCCCCGCTCGGGCCCGTGCATCCGTATCAACACACCACGTGGGTCAACGGCGCCGCGGCCACAGCGCGCAAAGATCTCGGGGCGGTGACGTTGAATGCGCGGGCGGAGGTGCTGGCGGATGAATTGCGTTCCACCTCGCTTACGGCCGGGCGGTATCACACACGGACGCTGAGTAAACTCGCGCTAGTGCCGGAAAAATCGTGGCCCGCGGCTGACGGCGTGATCTGGACGGTGAAAGCAGGTGCGACGCTCGATGATTCGAACCGAGGCGGGTCGGCGGTTTCGCCGCTCTTCGAAATTGCCCGCGAGCAGGCGGACACCGCGTGGCGCCGCGTCTATTTCAGTTACGCGAAGAGCACGCAGGTGCCGACCTATACCGCGCTCAACGCCAGTGCTTCGGCGGGATTATTTCGCGGCAATCCGAATCTGGGCCGCGAATCGAGCCAGAGCGTGGAACTGGGTGCGCAGGGCGAAGTCGCCGGTTGGGCCACGCGCGCCGCGGTGTTTTTTCGGCGGGACGACGCGTTGGTCGACTGGACGTTCCAGCGCGGAGTGACGGCGCGCACCGCCAATCCGGTTGATCTGGATACGACGGGCTTCGAGACGGAGGCGCGGCGCGCGTGGAGCCGTTGGGGCGACCTCGTCCTCGGCTACACGTATTTGACGAAGACACCGGATTATCGCGGCGCGGCGGTCGACGCCAGTTTCTACGCGCTGAATTACGCGCGGCACCGGTTCACGGCCGCGGTGACGGCGCGGCTCGGCGGTGGCTTTGAGGTGCGGATGGACAACGTGGCACGGCGGGAGGCGGGAAACTTCCTGCGCACGAAAGGCGGCGAGAGTGCGGTGATCAGTTCGCTGACGCTCGCGTGGCGGCCGCCGGCGGCGCGCGGCTTGGAGCTCTCGGCCGGTGCCGATAACTTGTGGAACTCTTCGTTTCAAGAGGTGCCGTCGGTGCCGGCGGCGCGCCGGCAGTTGTTCTTTGGGGTGAGCGGATCGTGGTGACAGTTGCGATTTGACAACGTGCGTCGGTCGCGGGTCTTTGGCCGACGCTTCATGGACTCCAATCCCTTTCTCGATCCGTCATTTGCCATTCGCTGGTCGCAGCTCACGCCGGAGCAGATCGAACCGGCGATCGACCTCGCACTGACGCGGGCGCAAGCGGCGATCGATACGATCGCCCGCCGTGATCCGGCCTCGCTCTCTTACGAGAACACATTTCTCGCGCTGGAGGAGGCGACGGAGGAGCTGAATCTCGCATGGACGAAAGTGACGCACCTGCAATCCGTCGCGGATTCGCCGGCGCTGCGCGAGGCGCACAACACGTTGCTGCCGCGCGTCTCGACTTTTTACGCGCGGATTCCGCTCAATGCGGAGTTGTGGTCGAGGCTCAAGGCATTCGCCGAGACGCCCGCAGGCCAGGGTTTGCGAGGGGTGCAGCGGCGGTTTGTCGACGAGACCGTCGCGGAGTTTCGCCAAGCGGGAGCGGATCTGCCGGCGGAGAAGAAGACGCGTTTGGAAGCGCTGCAATCCGAGCTCGCAGAGATCACGCAAAAATACGGAGACAACGTCCTCGATGCGACGAACGCGTGGCAGTTATTGGTGGAAGACGAAGGGCGTTTGCGCGGGCTGCCGGAGCAAGCGAAGGCGGCGGCGCGGCGCAGTGCAGAAGCGAAGGGCCTCGGTTCGACCGACCGGCCGGTGTGGCGATTCACGCTGCATGCGCCCTCGCAAGAGCCGTTTCTCACGTATCTGGACGACGACGCCTTGCGGCGAGAGATGTGGCTGGGCGCGATCGCGGTCGGAGCGAACGAGCCGCAGGACAACACGCCGCTCATTCGCCGGATTCTCGCGTTGCGGGCAGAGAAGGCGGCGCTGTTGGGGCGGCCGAATTTTGCCGATCTGGTGCTGGAGCGCCGCATGGCAAAATCGGGCGGGCGGGCGCTGGATTTTATCAGCGACATGCAACGCCGGGCGGCCCCGGCGTTCACGCGGGAATGCCGTGAGCTGGAAGAGTTCAAAGCGGCGCAGACGGGCGGCGCGGTCGCGCCGCTCGCGCCCTGGGAGCTGGCCTATTGGGCGGAAAAACTTCGTCGGGTGCGTTACGCGTTCGATGAAGAAGTGCTGCGACCGTATTTTCCGTTGGAGCGCGTGATCGCGGGACTATTCGAGGTGGCGCACCGGGTGTTTGGGCTGCGGGTTATCGAGGTGGCGAGCGGAGCTGTGGAGACGTGGCATCCGGAGGTGAAATTTTACGAACTGGCCGATGCGGGCGGGCGGCAGCTCGGGTCGTTCTATGCCGACTGGCATCCGCGCGAATCCAAGCGCGGCGGCGCGTGGATGAATTATTTGGTCACGGGCGGCCCGAGAGCGGACGGCACGCGCGCGCCGCATCTCGG
This sequence comes from Horticoccus luteus, assembly GCF_019464535.1. GTDB lineage: Bacteria > Verrucomicrobiota > Verrucomicrobiia > Opitutales > Opitutaceae > Horticoccus > Horticoccus luteus. Next base: position 1,614,870 of record NZ_CP080507.1, read on the forward strand.
GTTGATTTGCGGCAACCTCACGCCGCCGTCGCCGGATCGTCCGGCGTTGCTGACGCATCGTGAAGTCGAGACGATCTTTCACGAGTTTGGGCACTTGTTGCACCACCTGCTGGGCGAAGTGGAAATCAAGTCGCTCAACGGTGTGAATGTGGCGTGGGACTTCGTGGAGTTGCCCTCCCAGATGATGGAAAACTGGTGCTGGGAGCGCGAGAGCCTCGATTTGTTTGCGCGGCATTTCGAGAGCGGCGCGCCGATTCCGGAGGAGATTTTCCAAAAGATGGTGGCGGCCAAAAACTTTCGCTCCGCTGTGGCCGTGATGCGGCAGGTGGCGCTGGCGAAGATGGATTTGCTGCTGCACCTGCGTCCGCAGGAATTTCTGGCGGCGGCGGATTTCGAGGCCGCGGTGCGCGCGTCGATCGCGGATTGCCTCGTGCCTACGTCACCGGCGGTCCCCACGATCGTGCGCCGGTTCAATCACATTTTCTCGGATCCGGTCGGCTATGCAGCGGGATATTATTCCTACAAATGGGCCGAGGTGCTGGACGCCGATGCGTTTACGCGGTTCAAGCGCGAGGGGATCTTTAACGCCGCGACCGGACTCGATTTCGTGGCGAAGATTCTGAGCCGGGGCAATTCCGTGGACCCGGTGGAACTGTATCGCAATTTCATGGGTCGTGACCCCGACCTCAACGCCCTGTTGCGACGAAGCGGTCTGGCGCCTGCCGCCTGACATCGCCCGGCGGCCGCGAGGCCCCTGACATGCGTCGTGCCGGAATCACAGCAGGAGCGGTCGTCGCGGCCCTTATCGCGATCCTGGTGCTGCTCCCGTGGTGGCTCGGTGCGGCGCTGCGCCCGGTCGCCCGGCACTTCGGCGTGACTTTCGAGCGTTATGAACGCGTCGGCTACGCGCGTTTTGCTCTCGATCAGGTCGAGGTGAACCGCGTCCCCGTGCACGTGACGATCGACCGCGTGGAAGTCGCCACGCCGCTCTTCTGGTTGTGGCGGCACTGGCGCAACAGCGGCGCGGCGGTGACGGCCGGGAAGTGGAACGTGGCGATTGAAGGCGGTGGCCGGAAAAAGCCGGCGGTGCCCGACGCCGGGTGGCTGAAGCTTCGCGGTCAACTGCAGCGCATCGCCGACGCCTTGGATGACTGGATCGGTCGAGGGGAGATCGGCCCGGGCCGAGTCGAGTGGCCGGGCGGGATGTTGAACGTCGATGGCGCGCAGTGGCACGCGGGCGTCTTGCAGGCGACGGGGCTGCGTTTCGGTGCGGTGGCGGCAGACGGGATTTTGACGTTCGCGACGGGAGAAGGGCGGCCGTTGCAATTGGAACTCCACGCGAAAAACAGCGATGGCACCGTGGTCCTGCGGAGCGCTGGAGCGGACGTGACCGGCAACGTGCAATGGTGGGGACAGCCGGCGAGCGTCCAGGCCCATTTTGCACCGACCGGTTGGCGACCGGAGACCGCAGCGTTGCGCGCGGAAGATTGGAACGTGGCGGGTGAACGCCTGAAGTTGGGGGAATTTTTCGAAACAGTCAGAGGGACGATAGACATCGCATGGCAAAAGCAGGCGTTCGAGGCGCACGTCTCCGCGCACAGCACGCCTCGCGCCGACAAAAAAGTGCCGCCCCTCGAAGTCGAAGCGCGCGCGCGCGGCGATGGCGCGACCTTCCTGATTGAGTCGTTGAACGCAACGTTGCCCGGCATCCAAGCGACGCTTGATCAGCCGGTGACCATTACGCGTCGCGGACGGCTGGTTTCGGGGGCGGCGAATTTCACGTGGAAGGCGGACTTGGCGAAGCAGGAATGGTTCAAGGCGCGCGGGGTGGTCAACGGGAGCGCCCACGTCACAGCCGGAGACGACCAACGTCCGCTGGTCGCGTTTTCTGTCGAGGGCAGCAACGTCAACATCGCCCGCTGGTCGGTGCCGCATGCGGCGGCGGAAGGCACCCTGGCGTGGCCGCGGCTTGCGATGAAGCAGTTCGTCGTGCGGCTGGCGGGAGGCGATGAAGTGCGAGCCTCGGGCACGTGGGATTTCGCGCGCCACGCGCTTGAAAAGGGTGAGTTGCAGGGCCACGTCGGCGGGGGAATCTTTGCGCGATGGCTTCCGCCGGAGGTGCATTTTGAGCGCGCACGCTTCACCGCGCAGGGCGCGGGCGTGTGGCCGGCGTTGCAGCACAACGGCGAGTTGACAATCACGCACGCCAGCGCGCCACGGCTCCGCGCGATGGACGTAGCGGCGCATTGGAGCGGCGCAGGCGAGGAGATCGAGCGGGCCGAAATCACAGCGCGAACCGGCGAGGCGACGATCGCCGCGAAGGGCAGCATTTCCCGGACCGGGGCGAAGTTGGATGCGCTGACGCTGACGGCGCCGACCGCAGCGGCATTGGCACTCAAGGCGCCCGTCGTGATGCGTTGGTCGCCGCAGATCGAAGTCGAGGGACTGGCGCTCGCGGGCGGGGAGACGTCGGTCGATGCCACGGTGAAAATGGGTCGCGCGGGTCGCGTGCAGATCGCCGCGAGCAATGTCGCGTCGGAGTGGTGCCGCGCGTTTTTCGTTCTGCCGCCGCCGATTTGGATCGCGCGCGCCGTGAAGTTGGACGCGGCGTGGGACAATGGGCCGGCGAAAATCAATGCACTGGCCGACGTACGATTTGACCTGAAGGACCAGGGGGCGGTGGCGTTGAGTCTGGCGGCGCACAGCGAGGATCAAGGCCTCGTGTTGGATCATCTCAACGTGAGCGAGAACGGTCATCCGGTGGTGAGCGCGACGGGGCGGTTGCCGATTGTCGTCTCACCGGCGGCGGACGAACTCGTGCGGGCGACGTTGGATGGCGACGTGCGACTCGATGCATCGACGGAGCCGGAGGCGGCGTTTTGGGAGGAGTTGCGCGCGGCGACGGGCATTGAGCTGGTCTCGCCGCAGGTGACGGTGCACGTCTCGGGCACGTGGCGGAGTCCGCGGGGGGAAGCGGATTTGCAAGCGAAGCGGGTGGCGCTCGATCCGGGGCGTTTCAAACAAAACTGGCCGGCGATCGGGCCGCTCGCGTTGCGGATGACCGGAGATGCCAACGCGGTGGCGTTGCAGCGATTCACCGTGGCGGTGGAAGGGCAGGAGATCAACGCGGAGGCGAGTCTGCCGATCGGGAGCAACTGGAAGGAATTGCGCGCCGATCCGCTGACGTATCTGCAGGACAAGGCGGAGGTGCGCTTGGAAATCGCCAATGCGGAGGTGGCGCCCTTTGTCCGCTTCGCGCCCCAATTGCTCGCGCCGAAAGGTCGGGTGCAAGCGGACGTGCGGCTGACGCCGGGCGGAGCGATGCACGGTTCAGTGCGCTTGACCGGGCTGGCGACACGGCCGCTCGGCGGAGTGGGGGTGTTGCAGGATCTGGCGGCCAATCTCAAACTCGCGGGCCGCACCGTGGAGGTCGAATCGGTTTCCGGTAAAGCCGGCGGCCAGACGGTAAAAATCACCGGCAAAGTGGAATTGCCGATGCACGAACAGCCGCGCTACGATCTGCGGATGGCGGGCGACAACCTGCCCTTTGTGCGCAGCATGGGCCTGCTCGTGCGCGGCAATCTGGATCTGACGTTGACGACGCCGGACCGCGGACCGCCGGCGATTGGCGGGAGTGTGGTGTTGCGCGACAGCCTGTTTTTCTCGGATGTGCGGGCGATGATTCCCGGCGGGCCGCGGGGGCCCTCGCAACGCCCGCCGTATTTTGCGGTGGATGTGGAACCGTTTCGCCGGTGGACGCTGGGCGTCAGTGTGCGCGGGGATAAATTTCTGCGGCTGCGCACGCCGTTGTTCAACGGCGTGGCGAGCACCAAGCTGCAACTCAAGGGCACGCTGGGATCGCCCTTGTTGAGCGGCGAGGCGACGATCGACAGCGGCAAGGTGCGATTGCCATTTGCGACGTTCGATGTGCAACAGGGGCGGGTGTTGCTGTCGGATCAACCGCCGTTCGAACCGCGGCTGGAAATCACGGCGACGGCGCGGCGTTACGATTACGATTTGCGGATGGAAGTGACGGGAACGGCCTCCGCGCCGAATCTGGTTTTTTCGTCGAGTCCGCCGCTCGAATCCGAACAGGTGCTGCTCATGGTCATGGCGGGCGAGGTGCCGAATCAGGCGATTACGTTTTCCCAGCGGCAGCGGGCAACGCGCCTCGGAGCCTACGTGGGGCAGAGCCTGTTCAGCACGTTTGGCGGCGACAGTGACTTTGCGGACCGGCTGACGATTTCGAGTGGCGACGACATCTCGCTCCAAGGACGGGAAACGTATTCGATCGAGTATCGGTTGAACGACCGCTGGTCGCTCACGGGCGAATACGACGAGTTCGATGAATACAATGCCGGCGTGAAGTGGCGCGTGCTGCGGGAGAAAAAAGACGGCGACGGAAAGAAGAAGGACAACGATGAAAAGAAGTAACTGCGTCCTCCTGGCCGGCGTATTGGCGCTCAGTCACGGCGTGGCGGCGGCGCGGGCGACGGAGAAGGCACCGCAGGCTGAAATCACGGTGCATGGCCTCGGCTGGTGGGACGACCGGCAAATGCGCCAGTCGCTCGACCGTTTGCTTGGCGAGCAGCGCGGCGCGACGCTCGACGCCAATGGCGTGGAAGATGCGGCGTTTCTGTTGCTGTCGGCGCTGCAAGATGAGGGCTATCTCAAGGCAGCGGTGCAGGCGAAGCTCCAGCGCAAGGACGGCGGCGAGACGAGTTTCACGCTGGATTCAACGCTGGCCGCCACGTTGCCCCGCCCGATCGCCGTGAAGGCGGTGACGTTCACGCTGAAGCCGGGCGTGCGCTACTATTTTGACGAGATCACGGTGGTGGGTTCGTCGGCGTTGGACGACGACGACGTGCGGCGTTTCTTTCGGGGCGAGAGCGCCTTGTTTTCCGGCGTGGGTGAAAAGGCGTATTCGGCGGCGCGAGTGCGGCGCGGATTGAACGGCGTGCAGACAGAGCTGCGCGATCGGGGTTACGCCGAAGCGGAGGCGACAGCGGACGGAGTGAAGATGGACGACAAGACGGGCAAGGTGAGTTTGCGCGTGGTGGTGCACGAAGGCCCCCTGTGGACGGTGGACGCGATCAAGATCGAGGGCGCGGAGAAAACGGGAGCAGAACTGGGAGAGTTGGTGGCGGCGAATGGCCAGCCGTGGACGCTGCATTGGCAGCAGGATCTGGGCGGACGCATCCGGCAGGCGTTGCAAAAACGCGGATACGCGGACGTGCGCGTGACGTTTGAGCAAATGGTCGGCGCAGAGGACGAGGGAAAGAAGGCGGTCGAATTGACGGCGCGCGTCGCTCCGGGCCCCGCGGTGAAAGTGGGCCACGTGCGGTTTGAAGGCGTGAAACACACGCGGGAGCAGGTGTTGCGGGAACGCGTGCGGGCGAAGCCGGGCGATCCGCTCAACCCGGCGACGCTGGAGCACGCGCGCTACCGCTTGGGGCGCCTGGGCGTATTTGATGACGTGGATCTGCGTTACGATCCAGCGACCGGCGACGTGCGCGATCCGGTCTTCACGGTGCACGAGCGGCGCCTGTGGGATTTGAGTCTCCTCGCGGGCTATGGCAGTTACGAGCAACTGCGGGGAGGAATCGAGTTGCGGCAGTTCAATATTTTCGGGCGCGCCCACCAGAGCCGGCTGCTGCTCGTGCAATCGATGAAGAGTTCGCGGGGCGAATACAGCTACACGGTGCCGGAGTTGTTCGGCGAACGGTTGGATGGCACCGCGCGGCTGTTCGGTCTGCAGCGGCAGGAAGTCGCCTTTCAGCGCCAGGAGTATGGCGGAAATTTCTCGGTGAGCGACCGGGTGCAGTGGCTCGGCGCGGTCGCCAGTGCAGGCTATACGTTTCAGGCGTTGCGGAACCGGGACAATCAACTGGGCACGGCGCCGGTCGACAACAAGCAGGTGGTCGTGGCGAGTGTGGACCTGAATCTGACGCGAGACCGGCGCGACAATCCGCTGCGTCCGCGGCGCGGGTATCGGTGGTATGCGCAGGTCGAGGCGGCGAGCAAAGGACTCGGCGGCGAAGTCGATTACCAGCGCGTGGAATTCAGCGCGTCGTATCACACGCCGTGGGGCGACGGTCGCTGGCTGCACTTCGGGTTCAGCCACGGCGTGGTGTTCACGCTCGGCTCGAATGACGACACGGCGCTGCCGGTGAACAAGCGTTTTTATCCCGGCGGTGATAACAGCATCCGTGGTTATCAGGAAGGCGAGGCGGCGCCGCGCGGAGCGGACGGGCGGTTTGTCGGAGCGAAATCCTACATGCTGGCGAATGCGGAATTTGAACAGGCGTTGACGGGCAACTGGTCGGGCGTGCTGTTCGTCGATGGACTGGGGACGGCCACGCGCCTGCAGGATTATCCGTTCAACCAGCAGCTCTATTCCGTGGGCCTCGGCGTGCGTTACAACAGCCTCATTGGGCCGGTGCGCGCGGAGTATGGCTACAATTTGAAACAGCGCCCCGGCGATCCGTCGGGCACGTTCCTGATCTCCATCGGCTTTCCGTTTTGAATCGCGCGAGAATTTGTTCGCCGCGGCGAGTGGGCGCGCCTACTCGTGCGGCCTATGATCATCGCCGATCTCGAAAAACTTCCCGGAGGTAAATTTCCTGCGCGCCGTTGGGGCCGCGGTCTGGTTGGGCAAGGCCCGCAGCCGATTCAAGCCAAGGGGTTCTCGATGGGGTATTCCATTCTGGAGCCGCATGGCGGCCAAGTGCCGTGGCACAATCAGGAGCAGGAGGAGGTTTATTTCATCGTGCAAGGGAAGGGTGAAATCTGCGTCGGCACGGAGCGCAGCGAGATCAAGGCGGGCCAATGCGTGTTCATGCCGCCGAAGCAGTTTCACCAGCTCACGAACACGGGCGACGAGCCAATGCATATGATCTATGTATATTGCCCCGGCGGCGATGTGGCGCACTGGCGGCAGGAGCTCGCCGGAACGTTGCCGCGCGCGGGAGAAGGCGACATCCCGCCGTTGCCGACGGGCGCGCAGCCGCAGTGCACGAAGGTGTAAGCGGCGGACGAGAAACGTTGAGCGATCAGCCCGGGTGCGCCCGGGCTTTTTTGCAGCGTTAGCCGCCAATCGAGATTCGGCGCGGGCGGCCGCGGCCGAGCACGAAGGTGGCGATGGCTCCCGCGGCGATGCGGCCGAGCGTGTGCTTGCGACCGGCGAGCGTAAATGAAGCGGTGGTCGCCCGCGCGCGCGTGTTGTGCACGCGGAGTTCGAAGGTGTTTTTCAGTGCGCCAGGTTTCAACGCCAGCAGACGCAGGCCGTGCGCGGGCGATAGCGCCGCGAGCGAACCGCTGGCGGGAAGTTCACCTTCAGTGTTTTCGCGCAGGAGCGTGACGATCGGGGATTGCGTCAGACGATCCGCTTCGGCCGGCGCATTGGCTTCGAGGGGAAGAATGGCGAAGCGGGCACGCAGTTCGCCGCGGTCCACCGCGGGGCGCCACCATTGCGGATCCTGATCGTGGGGATCGGAACAGGCGTAACGTGTGGCGCGCACGAGCGTGAGGCGGAGGCTGCCGTTCTCGAGATCGCAGGCAGAGAGTGTTTCGCTGACGAGGGTGAATCCGTGGTTGCCGTCCCTCGCGCGCGCCCAGCGCAGAAGCGGAAGTTCACCGCATTCGGAACGGGTCGCCTCGCCGCCGGGCGCTTCGCTTGTGAGGGTGGTGGCGCCGGGCAAGACCAGTTTCACGCGGGCCGCCTCGAGGTCACTGAACGTGCGGGCGTCGACGAGCAGTGCCGCGCGGTTGCTCTCCAACCGCAGAGCGAGGTCGAGGTGCGCGCCTTCGGTTTCGAACCGCACCATGAGGCACGCGCGCAACGGTCCCTTTTCGATGACTTCTGCGCGCGTGATTTTCCATGTGCCGCGTTCGAGCGTGAGGCGAATGGAGGCGGCCTCTTCGGCCATGCCGCCCCAGGAGCCCCACCGGTCGAGAACGGTCACCGGATGCAATCCTCGTGTGCCAAACAAAGGCCGGCCCTCGTGTTCGACCTCGACGCCGGCGGCGCCGAGGGTGGCGCGCAGGCGAAAAGCGTGGTTCGCGATTTCGCGTTCGCCGGTCGTGACATCCGTGGCCGGGCTGAGCGGTTTGGCGCCGGGCACGTAGCCGATCGTCACGACGTTCCAACCGGCGGCGGGCAGGCGCAAGGGCACGACGAAGCGTTTGCGCCACGGGAGGCCGTGGAAGACATCGTGTTCGGTGGCGATTTCCTGCGCGGCTACGCGGCGGCCGTTTACGCGGACTTCGCACGGCACGGGATCGGCTTTGTTCAAAAACGAAAACAACGGCCGGTAATCAAGGGAGGCTTCGACTTCCACCTGGGTCGCGAGAGGATGCGGCAGGGGATTCCAGATGAGATGCGGCACGGCCTGCGGGCAGTCGAAGTCGACGGCGGGGAGGCGGACGCGAATGCGGCGGCCGAGGTCGTTCAGCGCCTGCCACGCAGCGGTCCGCGCGGCGTGGCGAACGCCGCCGACTTCGTCGAGCTGCTCATCAAAGGCGCGCTCGATGCTGCTGCCGGGAAGGATGTCGTGAAACGAGTTGAAGAGCACCGATTCCCACGCGCTCGCGAGCGCCGGCGCCGCGGAACCGCCGGCGGCGGCCACGGCGGCGGTGGTGATCTCCGTCCGTATCAGCTCCTGCTCGGCGAGACGATACGCGCGTTTGAAGCGGCCCACGGAAGCGAAGCAGCCGCGCTGCACGAAATTGAGTTCGCCATGAACCTGGTCGATCGCGGCGCCGGTGGCGTTCACCTCGCCCGCGAGGGCGGCGAAAAAGCGGTGCAGGGTGGAGAAGCGGACCTCGACTTCCGGATGGCGTTGCGACCACGCGTGGACGTCTTCGACGTGGCGCCGGCTGGGGCCGCCGCCGTGGTTGCCGAGACCGAGAAATGCGGCGACGTGCGTGAGCGGACCGTCTTTCGCGGCCGCGAGCAACTCATCGAGGCGCGTGCCACCGGCCTCGCGTTCGCAGCCATACCAGCCGGCGGGGGCGCGGTAGGCGAGGACGCGGCCGCCACCGCTGCCGTGCCACCAGAACGCGGGCGTTTTCGTGGGGCGCTGCTCGGGAAAGGGCCGGAAAAAAGCGAAATACTTCATGCCGGCAGCGGCGAGAATGTCGGGCAGGCCGGCGGAGTGACCGAACGAGTCGGCTTGCCAGGCGGCGGTTGGTTCAACGCCGAGGTGTTGGCGGAAATAGCGGCGGCCGACGTCGTAGTGCCGGCAGAGAATTTCGGTGTCGGGGAGATTGGTGTCGGGCTGAATCCACGTCGCGCCGACGGGATCCCAACGGCCGGCGCGGATCATGCGTAGAATGCGTGCGAAGGTGGGCGGATCGTTGCGGCGGATGTGTTCATAGATCGCGGCTTCGCCGCGCAGGAACGTGAGGTCGGGAAACTCATCCATCAGGTTGAGGACGGTGCGACAGGTGTTGATCCCTTCGTTGAAACCTTCGCGTTGGTCCCAAAGCCAGACCGGGTCGAGATGGGCGTTGGGGAGGACGTGGAATACGAGGCGAGTCATGGAGCGGACGAGGGTTGAAAAAGTGGGGCGGGGAAACAGCGGACGCTCGCCGATGAATCAGCCCGGCCGGCGTCGTGGTGCAAGCGCGCGGCGGCTGATTAATCGCCAACGGCGTGGACCCATGCGGGGAGGTTGCGCTGGACGGGAAGCGAGGGTGGCGTTAGCCGATAACGTGAGCGGGCCGGATCGAATCACCGGCGTCGACGTCATGAAAAAAATCACCTCACCTGTTCGCGTGGCGCTCATCGGCTGCGGGGCCTACGGCGCCGAGCACGCCCGGTTTCTTTCGACGACGAGCGGGGTGCGGCTGCGCGCGGTGGCGGATATCGCGATGGCGCGGGCCGAGGCGTTTCGGACAAGGTTCGGGGCGGAGTATGCGACGAGCGATGTCGCGCGGATCTGGGCGGACGCCGCGATCGATGCGGTGTGGATCTGCACGCAGCACGACACGCACGCGCCGCTCGCGGAAGCGGCGGCGGCGGCGGGCAAGGCGTTTTTTCTCGAGAAGCCGCTGGCGATCACCTTGGCGGATTGCGACCGCATCGTCGCGGCGGTGGAGCGTGCGGGCGTGACGGCCATGGCGGGTTTCAAGCTGCGTTTTTTTCCGGGGGTGCAGGAGGCGCGGGCGTTTTTGACGAAACCGTTGCTCACGGTGGCGCAGGTGATCGACGACCGTTGGCCGACGGAGATGTGGGCCAACGATCCAGTGAAGGGCGGCGGCAACGTATTGTCCCAAGGCTGTCACATGATCGACACGGTGCTCCATCTGCATCCGACGGCGCCGGTGCGGGTGTATGCGGCGGGTGGAAATCTCCACCATCCGCAGAATGCGATCATGGACGTGGCCTCGATCACGATCACGTTCGCGGACGGAGCGGTGGCGACGGTGGCGGTGGGCGATGTCGGCGTGCCGCCGCACGCGTCGAAGTTTGCGCTGCAGCAGTCGGACGGCAGCCGGAGCCTGAGCCTCTACAACCGGCTCAACGCATTGATGACGCGTGCGGACAAACAGGTGACGGAGCACCCGCCGTATCCGGAGGAGGGCGCGGCGGTGATCGACACGGCGTTTCTCGAGGCACTCGTCAGCGGTGCGCCTTCGCCGTGCACCGTGCAGTCAGCGCGGCGCACGACGGCGGTGGTGTTGGCGGCGATAGAGTCGATCGAGAGGGGCCGCGCGATCGATTTGACGCAGAGTCCGTATGCGGCGGCGATCGCCGGTGCTTAGCCACACGGCGGCGGGCAGAACTCACCCGCAAGCCCGACGCTGACGCCGCACGACGGCGCTCGCGTTACAGCGCACTCAGCAAATCCGGCGCTTCGGTTGGAGGTAACCTTGGTCCCACGGACTGACGTTGAGCGGGAGTTTGCGCCAGTAGTATTTCAAGTCGTCGTGCTTCCAGCCGGCGTAGATTTCGTCCCACGTGAGCGAGCAATGCGGGTTGAGGGAACTGTTGTCCACGGGTTCGCTGGCGGCTTGATAGCGCACATCGAGGGAGAGGCGGATGCGGTCCTTGAACTGGCAGCGCAGCGCCTTGTGAATGGTGTGACAGGGAAACGTGAGCACGTCGCCGACTTCGTAGTCGCCCTCCACCCAATGCGTTTCATGCGGACAAAGCGGCACCGCGAACCCGCCGGCGCCTTTTGCGGGTTGCACAGGTTGGTAGCCGCCGCGGTGCGAGCCGTGCAGCACGGTGAGCCCGCCGAGCGGGCGGGGGCAGTCGCCGACGGGAAACCAGCACGTCCAAGTGTTGGCGCTGCCTTGGATGTAAGGAAAGTCCTGGTGCGGAGGCGTGGGCACCATGCAGGTGTGCGGCGTGATCATCCGTGCGATGTGGCGCGGATGCACGAGCACCTCGCCGTCAAAGAGCGCGCGATAAATTTCCAACAGGCGCGGGTGGTGCGGCAGGCGGTGAAAACGTTCGAGCTTCTGCACGTCGTGATAGGCGTCGGCGGTGACTCCGACATCGGTGCGGTGCATGGCTTCTTCGGTCACGCGGTTGATCGCGTCGTAATCGACGAGTCCGCCGAGGGCGTCCTGGCCTGGCTGGCGCCAGCCGTGGCGCTCGACGACGGCGAGTAACTCGGCGCGCAACGCGAGCACTTCGTCGGCGGGCAGGCGTTGCTTGAAAAACAGATATCCGTCCTCGCGGGCGCGCGCACGCAGCGCCGCGGGGTCGCCAAGGAGCGGCGTGGAGTCCACGAACAGACTTTTGCGGATGGCGGTGGGAGGGGGCGGGGTGGCCGTTTCGAGGGACATGACAGCGCGGGCAACGTGGGCGGTGACGCGGCGTTTGTCGACTGCGCGTCGCACGCGGCGGTGAAGCGTCTGCGGAAAGTTTTGTGAGCCACCGTGTTTGAGGTGGCGCCGCGGGAGGGTTGTGCAACGCTGCGGAGCGTCTCCCGGCGCCGGTCGCGTTTCGTCAACCCCATGCAACGCACTTTTCTCGTCTGCCTGCTCACTTTGAGCGCGGCCAGTGCAGCGCTTTACTGGACGCTGCCGGAGCAACGCGCGGGGCGGCCGCTCCTCTACTGGGTGACGCAGGACGATCCGGTGAAGCGCGAAACGATCGAGTTGTTTTACCAGTGGCGGGCACAGCGCGGACTGCCGCCGGTGGAGGTGCGCATCGACAGCGCGAATGTCGATCCGACGAAGAAACTCGTGCAGGGTGTGTCCGGAGTCGGCGGCGACTTGATCGATGTTTACGAACTGCAACTTGAGATGCTGCAAGCAACGGGGATGCTGGCCGACCTGACGGACGTGGCGCAGCGGATGGGCTTCGGGCCCGACCGGACTTATGCGATGGCCCGCGACGACGTGATGGTGCAGGGGCGGCAATACGGGTTTCCGCGCAACGTCGAGGTGACGCTCTGCTGGATCAACCGCGACACCTTCGCGCGCTACGGCGTGCCGGAGCCGCCCACGCGCTGGACGTGGGACGAGTTCGAGGCCCTGGGCAAACGCTTCGTCGCCGCGGCGAATCCGCCGGGAACGAAACATCGGGTGTTTTTCCTCAGCCGCATCTGGCGCGACACGCTGCGGCGGAGTTGCGGAGCCGCGACGTTCAATGAAACGCAGACGCGATGTGTGCTGGATACGCCGGCGAGCATCGAGATGCTGCGGCGGCTTTACAGGTGGACGATCGAAGAGCGGCTGATGCCCACGCAGGAGGAGGACCGGGCATTTGCGGCGGACGCGAGCGGGTGGGACGCGGCGTTCGCGCTATTCGCGGCGGGCCGCTACGCGATGCTCTACGAAGGCCGGTGGGCGTTGATCCGGCTGCGACCGCGCGGCGATTTGAATCTGCGCGTCGTCGAGCCGTTCAACAACGGCTTTCCGGTCACGCAGGGCGGAGCGGGCCTGGTGTCGATTTTTGCGGGCACGAAGCATCCGCAGGAGGCGGCGGAGTTTTTGCAGTTTCTGACGAGCAAGGACTTCAACCTGCTCGTGGCGCGCAGCGGAGATTCGCTGCCGCCGGTGCCGGCGTATGCGCAGACGGAAGCGTTTCTCCATCCGGCCGGACATCCGAACGAGTGGGGGGTGCACGCGGAATTTGCGAAGGCGGGCCACACGATCGCAATCACGGCGAGCAAGAGTCCGTTCGTGCTGCCGATGATGGTGGACCGGATCGACACCGAGGTGGTGGACGCGATGCTCGCGCAACGGCTTTCGCCCGAAGCGGCGGCGCGCGAGTTGACGGATCGTTTGAACGGCGAGATGGCCCTCAACGTGAAACAGGATCCGGCGCTGCGGAAATTGTATGACGAGCGGATGGCATTGCAGCACGCGATCGACGGGCGGCGCGCGGCGGGGCAACGCGTGCCGGCGGCGTGGATCGCGGATCCGTATCAGCGCGCGCTCTACCGGGCGCACGGGTGGCTGGAAGAGGGGGCGGCGAAATGAGCACGGGTTCTCCGCGGCGGCGCTGGCTCGTCGGCATGGCGTTTTTGCTCCCGAACATCGCGGGGTTCTGCGCGTTCACCCTCGTGCCGCTGGCGCTGGCCGTGGCGATGGCGTTCTCCGATTGGGATATTTTGCGCCACAATGTGTTTCGCCACGAGCCGCTCGCGTTTGTCGGACTGGATAACTTCAGCCGACTGCTGCGCGATCCGCAGTTCTGGCAGTATCTCGGCAACACGCTGTTCATGATGCTGGGGTTGCCGTTTGCGATCGCAGGCAGCCTGGCGTCGGCGCTGCTGTTGACGCGCGTGAACCGCCGGCGGCTGCCCGCCAGCGGTTGGGTGCTGGGGGTGGCGACGCTGGTGTTCGTGGGCGCGGCGCTGGTTTTGCTGGCGGGCGGGATGGCACCGGGAGGCGTCGGGTGGATGTTTGGCGGACTGGCGCTGGGCGTGTTCGTGTTGGGCGTGGCGACCGGCGGCACCGCGTATCGCACGCTGTTTTATCTGCCGCATTTCACGGCTGGCGTGGCGACGTTTGTGTTGTGGAAAAAACTCTACGATCCGCACAACGGCCCCGTGAATGCGGCGCTCGGTCCTGTGCTCGACGGCGCCGCGAGCGCCGTGCGGCATACGCCGTTTCTATTTGGCGAGGTGTTGCCGGTGGCCGCTGGCATCGGCGCGGTGGTGCTGACGGCCTGGCAGCTCCGGCGTTTGCGGCGGCGTTGGCACGAGGGGGAAATCGGCGGGCTGGCGGTCACGCTCGGGTCGGGCGTGCCGGCGGCGGCGGTCGGAGCGTGGTGTCATTGGCAACGGGGATGGAACGCGTTCGCGTGGCCCGCGGCGGTGGCAGTCTTGGCCAGCATCGCGGCGGCGACGATGGTGCGGAGGCGTCCGTGGCGCGCCGCCCACGTGAGCACCGGCGTGGCGACCGAGTTCGCGCTGGCGATGCTCCTCGGGCCTGTGCTCGTTTTGCTGGTCGCCGCACTGGCGCTGGGGCCGGCGTTGCCGGCGGCCGCGACCGCAGGTTTCGCGGCGCCGAACTGGCTGGGCGATTACGGCTGGGCGAAGCCGGCGTTGATGATGATGGCGCTCTGGGCGGCGATCGGCTCGAACAACATGATCCTTTATCTCGCAGGCCTGAGTAACATCCCGCCCGAGTTGTATGAGGCGGCGGAGATGGACGGCGCGACGGCGCAGCAGCGTTTCTGGCACATCACGTGGCCGCAGCTCGCGCCCATCACGTTTTTCGTGTCGGTGATGGGCATCATCTACGGATTACAGGGCGGTTTTGAGATGGCGCGGGCGATGACGTTGGGCGGACCGGCGGGTTCGACGACGACGCTCAGTTACTACGTCTTCGTGCAGGCGTTCGAAGCCGGGCGACTGGGATATGCGGCGGCGGTGTCGTGGATCATGTTTCTCTTGGTGTTCGTGATGTCGCTCGTGAATTTCCGACTGGGGAATCGTGATGCGAACGACTGACGAGACGTTGACGAAGCCGCTGGAGAGTCTGCCGGCGCGCGTCCGGCACTGGAGCGGCGGCATGGGGCTGCACGGCGTGATGACGGTGCTCAGCCTGGCGATGATACTGCCGTTCGCGTGGATGGTGCTGACGAGTCTGAAAACCCTGGCCGAGGCGGCCGATCCGGCGTGGTTGCCGCACACGGCGCAGTGGGGGAACTACCCGGAAGTTTTTCGCGTGATCCCTTTTCTCCGCTTCGCGGCGAACAGCCTCGTGGTGGCGGGTTGGGTGACGTTGTTGCAAGTATTCACGAGCGCGCTGGCGGCGTATAGTTTCGCGCGACTCGACTGGCCGGGGCGTGACCGCGTGTTTTTCATTTATCTCGGCACGATGATGCTGCCGGGGCTCGTGATGCTGATTCCGAACTACGAGATCATGGTAAAGCTCGGCCTCGTGGATTCGTATCTCGGCCTGGTGCTGCCGGCGGCGTTCAGTGCGTTCGGCACATTTTTGCTCCGGCAATTCATGCTCGGCATCCCGCGCGCGCTCGACGAGGCCGCGGAAATCGACGGCGCGAGCAAGTGGCAGATTTTCTGGACGGTGATCATGCCGTTGAGCCGGCCGGGACTGGTGACGCTCGCGATCTTCACGCTGATGGGCAACTACCACAGCTTCTTCTGGCCGCTGGTGATGATGCGCACAGTCGACAAATACACGCTGCCGGTCGGGTTGTTGTTCTTCGACTCGGAGCACGGGCAGGCCACGCACCTGCTGATGGCAGCCGTCACGATGTCAGTGGTGCCGTTGATCGTGTTGTTCGTGCTGCTGCAGCGGCAGTTCATCCGCGGCATCCAGATCGGGGCAGTGAAAGGGTAGTGGTTGAACCCGCGCCGGGTCTATTCGCAGCGCAGCGCGATCATCGGATCGACGCGGGCGGCGCGGCGCGCGGGCAGCCAGCTCGCGAGCAGGCCGACGAGCAGAAGCAGCAGCGTGACCGCGCCGAAAATCAGCGGATCGGTGGGAGCGACGTCATACAACAGCGTGCGGATGTAACGGCTCAGATAAAGCGCGGCGACGAGACCGATGGTCAGGCCGCAGCCGGTTTTCCAGAGGCCTTGGCGCAGGATGAGCGCCACGATTTGCGCGCGCGTCGCACCGATGGCGCCGCGGATCCCGATTTCCTTCGTGCGTTGGGTGACGTCGTAGGCCAGCAACCCGTAGATGCCCACGGCGGCGAGGATCAATGCGATGCTGGCGTAGCCGCCGAGCAGCCACATGATGCCGCGGCGACCGGCGGCTTTGTTTTCGAGTTGGGTCCGCATCGTGGTTTCGCCGTAGATCGGCAGCGCCGGGTCCACACTGTGCAATTTGGCGCGAATCGCGGGGAGCATGTCCTCGAGCGTTCGCGTGGTGCGAAACTCCAGCGACAGGCCGCCGCGCGAGGTGTCGAGCGCCGCGTAGACGTAGGGTGCGGCATCGCGGTCTTCCAAACCGGCCACGTGCGCGTTTTCGGCGACGCCGATGATGACGGGCGCCTCCTCCGGTTTTTGATCCGGCGGTCCCCAGCCGAACAACTGGCCGACCGCGCTGCGGTCCGGGAAATAGCGTTCGGCGAATTTTCGTTCGACGATGTAAACCGGCCGCGCGCCCGGGCGCAGATCGTCCGCGTTGAAGTTGCGTCCTTCCAGCAAACGGATGCCCATGGTTTCGAGGTAGCCCGGTGACACGCCAAACATGATGCCCGTGGGATAGGTGCCGTCCTGTCCCGCCGGCATCCCGCGGATCGGGAGGTTGGTCGTGCGGTTGATGTCCGACCCGGGCAGATACCACGAATACGCGAGCGACTCGACGCCGGGGATCTCGCGCATTTTTTCCAGAATCCGGTTTTGCAATCCCTGGAGCATGACGGGGTCCGTATAGTTTGAATCGTAAGCGACCCGCGCGTAGAGGATGCGGTCCACATCGAAGCCGGGCCGGGTGGCCATGACTTTGGCGAAGCTGGTGATGAGGAGGCCGGCGCCGATCAACAGCACCAGCGCCAGCGCGACTTGAGCGACGACGAGACCGCTGCTGATCAACCGAAAACGTCCGCCGGCGGATGCGCCGCGCGTGCCGCTCTGAAGGGCGTTCTGCAGAGTGCGTTCCCGGCCGATGCGCGCCACGGGCAACGCGCCGATCAGCACCGCCACGACCAGCGAGACGAGCAACGTGAGCCCGAGGACGCCGCCATCGATGCTCACGGGCGGGATGCCATAGACCACGCGGTCCGTATAGACGTTGATGACGCGGAGGGCCGAGGCGGCGAGCAGCAGGCCGAGGGCGCCGCCGCCAAGCGCGAGCAACACCGCTTCGAGCAGGATCTGGCGCGCGAGCATCGGCGTGGATGCGCCGAGCGCGCGGCGCACGGCCAGTTCGCTGCGCCGCGCGTTGACGCGGGCGAGCGTGAGGCTGGCGACATTCACGCAGCCCAGCAGCAACACCAGCAGCCCGCAGCCTTGCAACAGCAGGAGGCTGCTCTTGATGGGCTTCGTCTGCTCCGCGCGAATTTGTTCCAGGCCCATGCGATGACCGCCGCTGACGAGATATTCGCGCAAGCGTGGATCCGCGAGCGCCTCCCGATTCCGTTCTTCCAACGTTTGGAGTTGGGCGAGTGCGGCGCCGAGCGCCACGCCCGATTTGACGCGTGCGCACATGTCGCCCATCGGGGCCATGCGCCACTCGGGCCGCGCCCGATCGGGCACCACTTCGTAAGGGACCATGAGCAAAGGCGCGGTGCTGAGCTCTTCAAAACTGCGGGGCACAATTCCGACGATGGTATAAAGGCGGCCGGACAAGCGGAGCTCTTGGCCGACGATGTCAGGATCGCCGTTGAATTTCTTTTCCCAAAACGACTGCGTCACCACCGCCACGGCGCCCTGTCCGGGCCGGCAATCTTCCGCGGTGAAGAAGCGTCCTTTCAACGGCTGCAGGCCGAGCACTTTGAAGTAGTCTGCGGTGATCTGCATGCCGACATAGCGGACGGTGGATCCTTCCTGACCGAGATTGAACATCCATCCATTCCACAGGGCGACGTCGCTCAAGAGGTCGGCGTGTTTTTGATAATCGAGAAATTGAGCCAGGCTCACGCGCAGCTTCATCTGCCCGGCCTTGGGGCGCATGTTGCAGATGTCGACGATCTGCCCGGCATCAGGGAAGGGCAGCGGTTTGAGCACCAGTCCGTAGAGCACGGTGAGGATGGTGGAATTGGCGCCGATGCACAGCGCGAGGGTTAGAATCACGGTCGCGCTGAACACCTTCGCCCGTCGCAGCGCGCGAAAGGAGAATCGCAGATCGCGCCAGATATTGCTCAGTCCGACGAAGGCGCGCGTTCCGCTGGTTCGGGGTTCGACGTTGGACATGATCCGGAGTGTGGGGCCCGCAGGTGCGATGCAACGCCGTAAGTCAGGCCTTGGGGGCTTCGGCCGCCACCGCCGGCTGGGCTTGGTCGGCTTCGGCGGCAAGCCGCACGCGTGTGAAATCCGCGCGCGTCGCCTCGAAGGAGTGGGAGACTTTCAGAAAGAGCCCGCGGGCGCCGCCGCCCATTCGCAACCAGACGGGTTGCGGAGCCAGCGCCGGATCACGGGTGGCAAAACGTATTTCCAAGCCGCGCGGAGACGAACACGGACCCGGGCGTCGTGACGTCATTCGCACCGCAGCGCTTCCATCGGATCGACTTTCGTTGCGCGCCGTGCCGGGAGCCAGCAGGCGAACAGGGCCACCGCGATCAGGAGGATGACGACAGCGGCGAAGACCGCGGGATCGATCGGACTGACCTGGAACAACAACGCTCGCAGCAGGCGGGACAACGCGAGCGCCGCGGCCAAGCCGATTGCCAAACCGACGCCGATGCGACGCCCGGCCTGCGCGAGGACCATGCGGAAGACGGCCGTGCGCGGGGCGCCGAGCGCCACGCGCACGCCAATTTCGCGGGTCCGCTGGGCGACACTGTAAGCGATCACTCCATAAACGCCCAGTGCCGTGAGCAACAAAGCGAGGCCCGCAAAGATCAAAAACAAGAGCATGCTGAGCCGGAATTTCGCGATCGAAACAGCCACGCCTGCTTCCAGACGAAACAGGCCGGCCAGCGGGAGTTGGGGATCGATTTGATGGATCGCTCCACGAAGGACAAGCGGGAGATCAGGGGCGTCGTCGCGGGCCTGAACGACGAGCAGCAGGTTCCGCGTCGTGGGATTTTGCGCGAAAGGTTCGTAAACGCAGCCAGGCACAGCGCCGACCAGTGCCTCGGACGCCGGACCCCATTGTTTCACGTCGCCGACAATCCCCACGATTTCGCGCCAGGCCTTTGAGCCCGAGTTCAGAAGGATGCGTTGTCCGATGGGGTTCTGCCCGGGAAAGAAGTGCCGGGCGATGCTTTCGCTGATGATCGCCACCGGTGGCGATTGCTTTTCATCGCGCGCAGAAAAACTACGGCCACTCAGCAAGGGGATACCCAAGACACGAAAGCAGTCAGGCGTAATGGCCGCATGAAGCGCGTTCTTTGCCGGCTGCGGATCGGGCGCACGGTCTTGGTCGATTTTGAAGCTCGTGCCCATGCTGCCAAAAATCGGCATGCCCGTGGTGAACGCGACGCCGTCGACTCCGGCCAAGCCCGACATCCGTTCAGTGAGTTGATCGACGAGCGCAGCCTGCTGGCTTTCGGCGCGATACTTTTCGGCCGGCAACTCCAACCGGTTCGCGAACACGCCGCCGGGGCGAAAACCCAGGTCAACGTGCTGCAATTTAATGAAACTGCGGCCCAACAAACCGGCGCCCGTCACGAGGAGCAAGGCGAGGGCGACCTCGAAAGCGACCAAGGCGCTGCGCAGGCGATGCGCCTTGCGATCACCGCCGGAGGCTCCGGACTTCATGCCCGTGGCGAGATCAACCCGCGACGCGTTCCAGGCGGGAAGCAGACCGAAACTCAGGCCGGTGAGCAAAGTGATGAGCAAGCTGAACGCGAGCACCCGACCGTCGAGCGCGATGCCGCTGCTCCGCGGCAGACTGCCGGTGAGCGGCTTGAGCAGATCGATGCTCCAGTAGGCAAGCACGAGGCCGCCAAGTCCGCCGAGCAACGAGAGAAGGAGGCTCTCGCAGATCAACTGGCGCGCAATCCGGCCGCGGGTGGCGCCGAGCGCTGCGCGCAACGCGATTTCCTTCTGGCGCACCGTGGCGCGGGCGAAGAGCAGATTGGCGATGTTGGCGCAGGCAATCAGCAACAGAAATGCGACCGCGCCAAACAGGGTATAAAGAAGCGCGCGGACGCCGCTCAGCATGTATCCGGAATGCGCCAGCACGTCGTCGAGCAAGGAGGTGAGTTGCGCACCGTGGCCGGCGTTTGTCGCGGGTCTCGCTGCGGCGAGCGCACTCGACAACACATTGAGTTCTGCGCCGGCGGCGGCGGCGGACACGCCCGGTTTCAACCGGGCCACAACGGCGTCCGGGCGATCTTTGCCGGCGAAGTTCTCGCGATCGGCGGCCGTGACGGTCTGGGGCAGGAAGAAGTGCGGTGCGCGGTCGATCTGCTCGTCGGCCGGCATCACGCCAACGATCGTGCAGGGGCGGCCATTGAGTTCGACAGTTTGATTCACGAGGTCGGCGCGTGCGGCGTATTGTTTAACCCAGAACCAATGACTGATCACGGCCACCGCGTCGTGGCCCGGCACGGTCTCGTTGTCGCGGAATCCGCGGCCGAGCAAAAGCGGGCTGCCCAGCGTGGAAAAGTAGTTGGCCGTGACGTGCACCACGGTGACACGTTCCGGTTCGCCGGCTCCTGTCAGATTGGCGGAATCGAAACGCGAAGCGGCGATACCGGAAAAGGACGAGGCGTGGCGCGCCCAGTAGTAATAGGCGCCCCAAGTCGGCGGCGCGGCTCCGCCGTCGGGCGGAAACGTTTCCCGCAGCGTGACGAGGCGGTCCGATTGTGGATAGGGGAGCGGGCGCAAGAGGACGCCGTGGAGGACACTAAATATCGCCGTGGTCGCGCCGATGCTGAGCGCCAGCGTCAGCAGCGCGATCGCGGCGAAACCCGGCGCCTTGCGGAGTTGGCGGGCGCCATAGCGAAGATCCTGAAAGAACTGTTCGAGCCAGATGAGTCGGCGTTCATCCCGCGCCCGCTCCTTGATCTGCTCCACTCCGCCAAAGGCGCGGTGCGCTGCGTAACGCGCTTCCTCGGGTGACATGCCCTTTGCAATGTTGCGTTCCGTCAACCCGTCGAGATGCGCCCGAATCTCCTCGGACATTTCGCGCTCGAGGCGGCGGCGCGCGAAGAGGGCTTTGAACTTGGTCCAGAGTTTCATGGGGTCGGAAGAGGGGTTGGGGTAAGGAGATTTTGGAATTGATCTTCAGCTTATAACTTACGGCTCATTTTCACTCGCACCGCAGAGCTTCCATCGGATCAACTTTTGCCGCGCGCCGCGCTGGCAACCAGCAGGCGAGCAGAGCCACGGTGAACAGGAATGCCGTCACCACGGCAAACACCACCCCGCGAAACATCATATCTCCCGCGAAGCCTGCGCCGGGGAGCGCCTTGCCAAGCAGAACCGCAAACGCCGTGCCCGCGCCGAGGCCCACCGCTGTGCCCCACGCCACGAGTCGCATTCCCTGGCGCACGAACAGCGCGGTGACCCGTTCCGCCGTCGCGCCGAGCGCCATGCGCACGCCGATTTCATGCACCCGTTGGTTCACACCAAACGCCATCATCCCGTAAAGGCCGATGGTTGCCATGATCAGCGCCAAACCGCTCAAGACACTGCTGAACCGCGCAAACGCTCGAAATGGCCACAGGCTCCGGTCCACGATCGTCGCCAGTTTCTCCTTGAATTCCAGCGGCACGCCGGCTGCCGCCGCCATTCGTTCCACGCCAGGCAACACGGCGCGCGAATCCGTCTGCAAACGCACGAGAATACTCCCGGACACGCGCTTTGCCGACGGAGGAAACCATAGCAGTTGTTTCCGGTCGTTTTGCGACCAGTTGTTCCGAATGCCGCCTGCCACCCCGATGACTGCATACGGGCGGAAATTCTGGTTGGTCTCAGGAGCAGGTTGCCCGGATTCGCGGTCCAACGTCGCAACATCGACCGACAGAAACTTGCCCACGGCATCTTCTCCCGGCCACAAGCGTTCCGCGGCTGTTTCGCTCACGATCACAACATCCGCGCCATTTACCACTTCGCGCGGGGTAAAGGCGCGGCCGCGCAGCACGGGCACCCCGCACGTCTCGAAAAAGCCCGCCGAAACCCGGCTGTAGGCGAACCCTTGTGGTTTTCCGTCGGCAATTTTCACATTAATTCCCGAAAAATTGTCGCCCGGCTTGCGCATCGGAATCTCCGACACCAAGCACGCCGAAGCCACCCCGGGAAGCGTGCGCAGCGTTTCAATCGCCCCCAGAGGATCCTGGGCCAACAGAGTCCCGGCACCAGCCGTGTCGGAGGCTTTCATCTGATAAACCCTCTCCATCGATAGACCCGAGTCGGAGCGGTCCATTTTCATGAGCTTGCCCGTCATAAGGCCTGAGACGGAGAGCAGCGTGAGACAGACCGCGACCTGACTAACGAGGAGAAGCGCACGCAAGCGCGGGGGAGTCATTTTCCGCCCCAATGCCGAACCCTCGCGCTTGAGCGCAAAGACGCCGTCGCGGCGCACCGAATGCAACGCCGGCACCAGTCCGGCCGTCAGCCCGGCGACCGCCGCCAAGAGCGCGCCAAAGCCAATGATCCGCCAGTCCAAGCCGATCTGAATCGTGCCCAGATAGTTTCGCACCTCGGGCAGATCGGCGAAGGCCGACATCGCTATCGGCCGCAGCCCTTGCAGCGTCCAGATGGCCAGCAGCATCGCCGCGACCGCGCCCAATCCACAAAGAAGAAAATTCTCCGCGAAGAGCTGGCGCACGATGCGTCCGCGCCCCGCCCCGAGGGCCAGTCGCACTCCGATTTCGTGTTGGCGGGTGATTCCGCGAGCGAGGAAAAGGTTGGCCACGTTCAAGCAGGCGATCACGAGAGTCAGAGCGAACCCCAGCAGGATGGGCGACATGGGCATCAGCACCTTCGTTAGGTACTCGGAGTCGACCAACATCATACCCGGGGCAAGGTGAACCGAGGTGGGCCGCCTTTCCGCCGGGTATTGTTGCTCCAAACGTCGCGCGATCGCGTCCAGATCCGCTTTGGCCTGCGGCGGCGATACGCCCGCTTTCATGCGTCCCGTCAGCGAAACCAACGGCCGCAGGCGGTCGCCGAGCTCCGCCGGGTTTGCCGTCAAAGGTATCCAGGCCGCCGGAGTATCGGCCGACTGGCCTAGAAAACTCGGAGCGGCGACTCCGATGATCGTGTAGGCGGTCTCGCGTTTCTTGCCGTCTAAATCCCGGATCGCGAGCGTCGTGCCGAGCACCTTGGCGTCCTTATGCAGATGAGTCTCCCAAAACAGATGACTCAACACCATCACCGGTCGCCCGGAATGCAGACCTGCTTCTCCAGGCAGGAACCCACGTCCCAGCGCAATCTCTCCGCCTAAGCCCGGGAAGTAGTTTCCTGAAACCGCCTGCAGCGAAATCCCCCTAGTCGTTGATTCCTGCGGCGAACCGATCACCGCCGGAGTCTCCTCCGGCAAATACGCCCTCAGCGGCGCGACCGCGACGATGTCGGAGAACGTCTGGGTGCCCGCACAATAATCGAGATAGTCCGGATAGGAAAAGCGCGGGTCGATCCGCCCGGGCACTTGTTCATTGCGCGCCTGAATATCGACGAGTTCGTTGGGCTGGCGACTCGGCAACGGCTGCAAGATGACAAAATCGTAGAATGAAAACAAAGCCGCGTTCACTCCCATGCCGAGCGTGAGTGTCAGCACTGCGGTGAAAGTAACGCCCGGCGACTTCCTCATCATGCGCAGAGCGAAGCGCAGGTCTTGGAGTGTCTCGTCGAACCAACGCCATCCGCGCACATCCCGCGCCTGCTCTTTGATCTGCTCCACGCCGCCGAACGTGCGCAGTGCGGCGTAACGCGCTTCCTCGGGCGAAAGGCCCGCTGCGATGTTGCGTTCAGTCAACCCGTCGATGTGGGCTCGAATCTCCTCGGACATTTCGCGTTCGAGCCGGCGGCGCGCGAAGAGGGTGCTGAATCTGTTCCAGAGCTTCATGAGGGGGATTTGTCCGCGGGGAGCGCGAGGCGGCGGCGTTGACTCGCGGTTTTGTTGTGAGGCTGACTCCGTTCAGTCGGTTTCCGCCGACTGGGCTGGGCTAGGCTTGCGCGAGGACTTGATTGATCGCGGCGGTGATGCGCGACCAATGCTGCGTCTCCGCGTCGAGTTGTTTGCGGCCGGCGGCGGTCAGGCGGTAGAACCGGGCTTTGCGGTTGGATTCGGAGATGCCTTCCTCGGCCTTGATCCAGCCCTGCGCTTCGAGGCGGTAGAGGGCGGGATAGAGCGAACCTTGCTCCACGCGCAGGACCTCGTCGGACATCTGCTGGATGCGGTCGGCAATCGCCAGACCGTGCCGCGGTTCGAGTTGGAGCGCCTTCAGGATCAGCATGTCGAGGGTGCCGTAAACGAGATCGGGTTTTATCTTGGCCATGGAAAGACGAGGGGAGGAGGCGCCGGCCTAGATGGACTAGGCGAGAAGGAGCACGAAGCGGTTGGCCTAGACTGTCAAGGCGGGATTTGGATCTGAGGAATCCCGGCGTAAAGCCGCTCCTGCGCAAAGGCGGGAAAGCTTCACTGATGCGGGGTGAGGACACCCCGCCTACAGAAGACATGCGACGCGAGAGGTTGAAATCGGATGCGTCGGCGCAAAGGCTGGGCGACGCATGAGCGAGACTTCGGTGAAGGCGGCGCGAGGACGGATGATTTGTGCGGTGCTGTTGATCGGCACGCTGCTGCTGTTCGCCCGTGCGTGGCGGCACGACTTCGTCAACTACGACGATCCCGACTACGTGACGAAGAACGTCCACGTGCAGGCCGGGCTTACGGCGGAGAGCGTGCGGTGGGCGTTTGCGACGAGCGATGTCTCCTACTGGCATCCGCTCACGTGGTTGTCGCACATGGCGGACTGGCAGCTTTACGGCGACCATCCGCACGGGCACCACGCGACGAGCATTTTGATTCACGCGATCAACGCGGTGCTGGTGTTTCTGGTTTTCCGGCGGCTGACGGGGGCGACATGGGCGAGCGCGTTGTGCGCGGCGGTGTTTGCGTGGCATCCGTTGCGAGCGGAGTCGGTCGCGTGGGTGGCGGAGCGCAAGGATGTGCTCAGCGGTTTCTTCGCGCTGGCGACGTTGTGGGCTTACGCGGTGTTTGCGCAGCGGCGGCGGGACGCGGCGGCGGGGGCGTGGTGGTTTTATGGGGCGGCGCTGGCGTTGTTTGCCGGCGGATTGATGAGCAAGCCGATGCTGGTGACGCTCCCGGCGGTGTTGCTGATTCTGGATTGGTGGCCACTCGCGCGCGTGACGAAAAAGCGGTGGGTGGCATTGCTGGCGGAGAAGGTGCCGTTTGGCGTGCTGTCGCTCGCGGTGAGCGCGATCACGATTCACGCGCAGAGGGCGGTGGGCACGCTGTCGGAAGTGCTGCCGCCGGGGGCGCGGCTGGCGAACGCGGTGGTGGCGGTGGCGCGTTACGTGGGGAAGTTTTTCTGGCCGTTCGATCTTGCGGTGCTGTATCCGCATCCCGGTTTCTGGCCGGCGGGGCGGGTGGCGCTGGCGGTGCTGTTTTTCGTCGCGGTCACAGGTATCGCGCTATGGCAGATGCGGCGTCGGCCGTGGGTGCTGGCGGGGTGGTTGTTTTTTCTCGTCTCGTTGCTGCCGGCGAGCGGCGTGGTGCAGGTGGGCATTCAGTCCATGGCCGATCGCTACACTTATCTGACGATGATCGGTATCGCGGTGGCGGTGATCTGGACGGTGCGCGAGTGGGTCACGTCGCGCGGTGCGGCGGTGACGCTTGCGACGGTCGTGCTCGTGATGCTCGCGGCGCGCACGTGGAATCAACTCGCGGTTTGGCGCGACTCGCTGGCGTTGTTCGACCACACGCTGAAGGTGGCGCCGGCGGGGAATTATCTCGCTTACAACAACCGTGGGCTGGCGTTGTTTGCAGCCGGGCGAGTGGACGAGGCGTTGTCGGACTATCGGGAGTCGCTGGCGATCAACCCGACGTGGATGGAGGCGAACAACAATCTCGGCTACACCTTGGCGCAGACGGGGCATCCAGCGGAGGCGATCCCGTATTATCGGAAGGCGCTTGCGGCGAAGCCGGACCAGCCGGAGGTGCAGAATAATTTGGCGAATGCGTTGAGCGATGTGGGGCAGCTCGACGAGGCGGTGCGACTTTATGAAGCGGTGCTGGCGCGGCAGCCGGATCATGTGAACGCGCTTAACGGACTGGGCGTCACGCTCGCAATGCAGGGCCACTTGCCGGAAGCGGTGGCAAAGTTTGAGGCGGCGCTGCGAGTCGATCCGAACAGCGGCAGCGCGCACAGCAATCTCGGCAACGCCTTCGCCATCCTCGGGCGGCGCGACGAAGCGATCGCGAGTTATCAGCGCGCGCTGGCGGTGCGACCCGACGACGCGCCAACGCTCAACACTCTCGCCAACGTGCTGGAGGCAGCCGGACGATGGCCGGAGGCGGTGGCGACCTATCGTCGCGCGATTGCATTCGCGGCGGTGAACCCGACCGCGCACGCGAATCTGGGCCATGCGCTGGCGCAGCTCGGCCAGCGGGACGAGGCGATCGCGGAGCTGCGGATCGCGTTGCAACAAAAGCCGGACGACGCGCAGGCTCGGGCGTGGCTGGCGGAATTGGAGCGCGCGAAAAACTGAGCGAGTGCCGCGCGCAGGCGCCGGCCGGAATCGTTCACTGCAAATCAAACAAGGCGTCGGCCACCGCTAGAGTTTGAACGCTCCGGTGCCACCGGCGTCGCCGGCGCGGATCGGAGGGCGGCGCAGATTCGGTGCAGTAAGGGCGGCGTAAGTGTCGGGGCGACGGTCGTTGGACATGTCGGTGCGCCAGACCCAGTCGCCGTCGCGCGTGAAACAGGTTGCGACGCGCGGCGCGTCGAGATCGATCTGGGCGAAGGCGATCCCGGGATGGCGGCCGGCGTCGGCGAGGATGGTGGCATCGGGGCCGATGACGCTGCTGCGGCCGATGAGCATGCCGGGGCGCCAGGCGCGTTCGGGCGGGCAGCCATAGCAGACCGGCACGACATGCACGCCGTTGTGAATGGCGGGCGCGCGCAGAAGGACATCCATGAACTCGCCGCCCCAACCGCTCATGATGTGCGGCCAAAAAATAATTTCGGCGCCGTTGAGGGTGAGGCAGCGCGCGCTCTCGGGAAACGAATTGTCGTGGCAGATTTGCACGCCAATGCGCGCGCCCTTCACGTCGAAGACCGGCCATGTGTCGCCGGGGACGACGCCGAGTGCCTTTTCGTTTTCGATGCAGTGCACCTTGCAATACTGACCGGCGAGCTCGCCGCGTGCGTCGATCACGAGGGCGGCGTTGCGGAGAACATCGTCGAGGACGGCGAGCACGGGGGCGATGATCGCCATGTTGTGGCGGCGGGCGATCGGCGCGAAGCGGTTGAGCGTGGCGGCGAGGGCATCGCGCACAAGCGGTGTGGCGGTGGTGCGGGTGAGATCGAGGCCGACGACGTTGAAGGTTTCACCGAGGCAGGCGAGGTCGGCGCCGCGCTGTCCGGCTTGTTCGAGCCAGTGTTCGGCGGAGGTGAAACGTGCGGTCTGGCGATCGGGCGCGGGGCCGCTATCGGGCAGCGTGGGAAGTTGAACGGCGGCGATGGTGAGCGGGCGACTCATGCGGAGAGGGGATTGAGGCGAAGGAGTTCGAGCGAGTGATCGGCGCGTTCGAGCAGGACGCGGGCGTCGTCGAGCGGGAGCAGGCGCACAACATCGTGCGCGACGGTCGCGCGCACGTTCCACGCGGCATCGAGACGGAGCAGAGCAGTGCGCGTGGCGACGAGCAGTTCGCCGGTGCTCGATGGTGCCAGGCCGACGACGGGATCGCCGCAATGGCGCGAGCGGATCACGCGACCGGTGGCGAGATCGACGGCGGTCACGAAGCCGTCGGCGCCGGCGGTAAACGCAGTGGGCGCGCCGGCGAGTTGCGCGAGGACGCAGGCGTGGAGGCTCATGCCGCCTTCGAGTTTCCAGAGCCAGTCTTGGCTTGTGGTCGAAAGAAGGCCGCAGCCAAGTTCGGTGGCGGCGAAGACGGCGCCGTCGGGTTCGCCGGGCAGGTCGACGAGGCCATAGGCGAGGGAGCGGCCGTTGAGAAACGGGATGACGCGGCGCAGCGCGCGGAACATCGGTTGCAGGAAGCCGCCGAAACTGTGTTGGTGTCCGCTCGGCCCGGGACCGGGAACGCCCTCGTAAAACATCAGGCCGTGATTCCAGCCGCAGCGCGCATAGATGTCGCCCGCGCGGGGACGGCCGGGCGGAATGACGAGGAGATTGTTGACCCACGGCCCGTCGCAAAAACTGTGACCGGCGACGTGGCCGTCGGCGTCGAGAAACACGACGATGCCGTAACCGCCGACGACGAGGGAGCCGCGGCCGGCGGCGTCGCGGTGCCAGATGGCGAGCGTGTGGATGGCGTTGAACCAGCCGAAGAGGCAGTCTTGGCGCTGGCGAAATTCTTCGGCGAGGTGGAGGTGGCGGCGGGGCGAACCGTCGGCGTTGAAAATGAGGAGTTCGCCGCCGAGGAGGCCGACGCAGAGGGCGGGCGGTTCAGCGGCGTCGAGAATTTGCGCGGAGATATGCGTGACGGAAGTCGGGAGTGTCGTGCGCCAGAGTTCGCCGCCATCGTCGCGCAGGACGACGAGTTCGAGGGCGGCGTTGACGAGGGCGATTTCGGCGCGGCCGTCGCCGTTGAGATCGGCGGTGAGCCAGGACTCGACGGCGGGGATTTCGGTTTCGTCGCCGAGCACTTCGAGGCGGTGGAGGACGAAGGGGCGGCCATCGGCAGGCGCAGGGATGCGGATGTGCAGGGCGCGGGCGGTGGTGCCGACGGCGGCGGTGTGCGTTTCGAGACGGTTCTCGGCATCGCGGTAGCGTTTGTAACGGCGATCAGGAGCGGGCACGACCGAGACAGTGCGCGATTCGGCGTCGGGTGAATCGACGGTCACCGTGATACCTTCAGGCAATGGGTTGAACGTGCGAAGACTCGGATCGTCGAGGCAGTCGCCGAGGAGGTTGAGCGTGCGCACCGGGCGCGGTTTCGGAAAGGTGAGCGTAAAATCATAGTGCGCGGCGGCGGGCCAGAGACGCCAGGTCTCGCGCGAGTAGCCGTCGGGCATGACGGGATCGAGAAGCTGGTCGGGCGCACCATCGATCGGCAGCGGGTGCGCGGTGACGCAGACATCGCGCACGCGCGTGGGAAGACGTGTGCCGGGATCGTAGGTCCAAACGGAGGACGCACCGGGTGTCTCGGCGACGGTGGCGGGAGCGGGGCGAGCGCGGAGGACCGGACGCAATGAGTGCAGCCAGAGGGAAATGGCGTCCGAAAAAGCGGCGCAGCTTGCGGCGGAAAGGTGGAGCGTGGCGGGATGATCTTCGCGGAGCGCGAGCGTGGTGCTCGCACCGGCGAGGGAGACGCGGACGTCGGCGGACGCGCGGCCGGGGGCGTCGAATTGGAGAACGAGTTCGTGCGTGGTGAGATCGAGGCGCGCGCTCACCGGGGCGGAGGCAGCGAAGTCCAGTTGCAGAGCGCCGAGAGTGAAGGCGGTGGCGCCGGCAAAGGTCAGGGAGGTGGCGTTGACGCACGCGCTGACGGCGGCGGCGGTGGCGCCGGGCAGCCAGTGGGTGGCGGCGTCGAGTTCGACGGCGCACCAGGCGTGCGGAGCTCCGTTGCAGAGCGCGAGCGCGGCGCGTTCATCGAGGCGTTGAAGATCGAAGGTCTCGAGATCGGTCTGCGCGCGGACGTAAAAGAGATTTTGGAACGACGCTTCGTCGCCGGTGCGGTGGGCGCCGGCGCGGCGTTGCCGGAGCACGAACGGCGCGCAGGCGCCTTGGTCGAATTCCTCGTCGCTGGTGGAGGAGAGACGATCGCTGGCGACGAGGGTGAAGCGGTGCCGGCCTTGATCGCTGTGCCAGCGGCGGCCGTGCTTTTCGGCGTAGTTGGGCGTGCGCCACGTGCAGGTCAGCGAATAGTCGCCATCGGCGGTGAACGCGACGCGGTCGATCACGACGAAGACGCCGCCGCCGAGTTTCGACCAGAAGAGATGACGGGTCCACGTGGTGTGGTGATATTCGGACAAGCGCGTGACGGTGAGGGCGAACGCGCGGAAGTCGGCGGTGGCGACGCGTTCGGCGATGGGCGGCATCGGCGTGTCGTTGCGCCCATCGCTGATGAGGAGGCCGTTCTTGTCGTTGAACGAATGGCGGGAGGTGTTTTGAACGAGAAACACGTGGCCGTGCTGGTAGAAGCGGACGATGGCGTTGGCGGCCTGCATGTGGCCCTGCCAGCGAAAGCCGCCCTGGTAGCCCTGAATCATGAGGTAGGCGTCGGCCCGCGCGAAGCCGGCGCGCAGAACGATTTTGTCGAAGCCGCGCGACTGCGGGAGGTGATTGAGACCGATGGCTTCGGGGAGTTGCCACGTCTCGGCGGCGTTGACCATGTGGCCGGAGAATTCGATGTGCTCGGGGGGATGATTGCTGAGCGCGAGTTGGTGATCCGTGACCGGCAGGACGTGGACGGCGCGGGCCGTGGAAGGCGCGAGGGGAATGAGTTCGGCGCCGGTGTCGAATTTTTGCAGGAAGACGGGGGCGTAGTGGAGGAACGCGTAGCGTTGCGGCACGCTGAGATTGGGGAGCGTTTCGAGGATCCACTTCAGAGTGCCGTCGCCGTAGTAGAAGGCGCTGCACGCGGTTTGAAGCGTGGCTTCCTGCTGGAGATACATGCCCTGGCTCTCGCCGTAACCGCCCTGGCCCGCACCGGCGCCGTTGTTGTCGTGCAACGCGATCGCGCGCTCGGCGACGCGGCGGGCGTGGCCGGAGGTGAAGAACGCGTGGCGTTCCTCGCCGAGGGCGTAGCGGTAAAGGGTGGCGAGGTTGTTCAGCGAGCTCTCGTCGTCCTGATCGTCGAGGCGGGCGGCGGCGAGGGCGTCGAGAAACGTATGGCACTCGGCGATCCAGCGATCGCAGTGCGTGCGCAGTTCGGGCGTGGGGCTGGCTTGATCGCGCAGGTAGCGGGCGACGAGGAGAAATTCGTAGGTGCCTTTGCCGTGGTGCCGATGGCCGAGCGGCGGATGGCCGTGTCGCTGGCGCCACCATTCTGTCTGGTTGCCCCACGCGGTGAGGAGCAGGAGGTGATCCGTGCGGGCGAGGTCATCGGCGGTGAGAAGGCCGCTCGCAACGAGGAGCGGAAGGGCGCGCATGAAGCGTTCGGCGAGGTAGTGCCAGTCGCCGTAACCTGCGGTCATGCGAGCGTTCAGGGCGCGCAGCGCGTCGCGCGCGAGGAGCGCGTAACGTTCGTCGGCGGTCCACGACCAGAGGAGCGTGTAGGCGCCGATAATGCGGATCGGCTCCGTGGAAAACATGAGACCGCGGCCGCGCAGCGCCTGCAATTCCGGCGAATCGTCGAGGGGCGTATAGGGCCAGGCGGCGAGTTGCTGCGCGAGCGCCGGGGCGAGTTCGACGGCGAAGACGAAGGGGAGAGGCGCGCCGGATGGAAGGGCGGCGAGAGCGGCGAGGAGGTGGTCCACCGCGCGTTCGACGCCGCGCAATGAACTTCCGCCCGCGAGGACGGCGTTGGCGCCGGTGCCGAACGGGTTGACCAAGGTGCGTAAATCGTAGCCGTCGCCGCCGGGGTAGGTGGCGTCGGTGGAAACGACGAAGTTGGCGTAGAGAGGCTGGAGCGCGCGGTTGGTGTTGAGATTGCCCAGCAGGATGAGTTCACGCGTGCGCCACGTCGCGGGCAGGGGCGTGCTGCGGGCGGGCATCAGGGCGAGATCGGAGGAGAGCTCGGGTGTGCGGCCGGTGAGTGTGGCGATCGCGCGGGCGAGTTTTTCGGCGAGCGCGCGCCACGCCGGATCGGCGGCGGGGAAGATGATGCCGGGGGTTTGGTCGCGGCGGTGGAGATCGAAATCCCGACGAATGTGCCGGGGGAGAACATCGACGGCGGGAGGGCGCGGGGTGGACATGGGTGGCGGCGGATTCCACATGAGCGGGGAACCAGCGGGTGAGGCGCACGGTGGGGCCGGGGCGGAGGTTTGTCCACTGCGGTGCGCGGGCGGTCCGGGCAAGGGGAACAGGCGGGCGGATCGTCGGGCGTGGCGGAGTCACGCCTCGTCGCGCCAGGCGCGCGGGGTGCGACCGGTCTGGCGGCGAAACCAGCGGCTGAAATAATTGGGGTCTTCGAAGCCGGCGCGGGTGGCGGCGTCGGCGACCGAGGAGGTTTCGCGGAGGGCAGTCTGCGCGGCGGAAAGGCGGAGTTGGTCGCGATGGGCCCGGAGGCCGAGGCCGGTTTCGCGTTTCAACTTTCGCGTGAGGTGGTCGCGGTGGTAACCGGTTTCGCGGGCGAGGGCCGCGAGCGATGCGGCGGCGGGGAGGCGTTCGCGCACGCGGTTCGCGAGGGGAACGGGCGCGGGAGCGGGTTGATCCGCGGGCGGTTCGAGGAGGCGGGCGACGACGGCGAGAATCGCGGGGTAGTCGGAGAGCGTGGGCCGGCCTTTGCGGGGCACGCGGGCGAGGAGGACGTTGAGTTCGTCGAGGGTGGTCGGGGCGAGCCGGCGATGGGTCGAGCGCACGCGGGCGGCACCGGCGAGTTGATAGTCGAGGACGAGGCTGACGGGGCGGCTTTGATCGCGGACGACGAAGCCGTGCGGCACGCCCGCCGGAATGCTGAACAAATCGCCGGCGCGCGCAGCGTGGCGACGACCGCGGACGAGCTGCCAGCCTTCGCCCGTGAGATACAGAATGAGTTGCGCGTGGGAGTGGGCGTGCGGGGCGACCTCGGTGTCGCGGTGCCGGTTGAGCTGGAGCTTGCGCAGCACGAAACCGAGCGCGTCGATTTCGATCTTCTGAATGAGGATGGGACTCCAGGCGAGCATGCGTCGGAAGTGTGCTAGCAAATGTCGGTTTCGTCCTAACGCAAGCCGCGGCGGGCGGGCTAGAGTGGCGGCAACCTCAAACCCTCCCTTAAATGACCACGCATAAAGTCGGCATCATCATGAACGGCGTCACCGGACGCATGGGCACGAACCAGCATTTGCTGCGTTCGATCAAAGCGATCATCGATCAGGGAGGCGTGAAGCTTTCCGATGCGGAAACCATCATGCCCGATCCGATTCTGGTGGGCCGCAGCGAGACGAAGCTGGCGGCGCTGGCGGCGCGGGCGGGGGTGAAGCGCTATACGACGAACCTCGATGCGGCGCTCGCGGACGCGAACAACCAGATCTATTTCGATGCGACGCTCACGGGACAGCGCCCGATCGGCGTGCGCAAGGCGATCGCGGCGAAGAAACACATCTACTGCGAGAAGCCGACGGCAACGACGTCGAAGGAAGCGGTGGCACTGTATAATGAGGCAACCGCGGCCGGATTGAAGAATGGCGTGGTGCAGGACAAGCTCTGGCTCCCGGGTTTGGTGAAGTTGAAGTGGCTGATCGACACCGGTTTCTTCGGGAAGATTCTCTCCGTGCGCGGCGAGTTCGGTTACTGGGTGTTCACCGGCGAATACGAGAAGTTGCAGCGCCCGTCGTGGAATTACCGCAAGGAGGACGACGGCGGCATCATCGTCGATATGCTCTGCCACTGGCAGTATGTGATTCAGAATTTGTTCGGCGACATCAAGAGCCTGACGTGTCTCGGCGCGACGCACGTGCCCACGCGTTGGGATGAGGCGGCGAAGCCTTACAAGTGCACCGCGGACGACGCGGCGTATGCGACCTTCGAGCTCAAGAACGGGGTGATCTGCCACTTCAATTCGTCGTGGGCGGTGCGCGTGGATCGCGACGATCTGCTGACGTTGCAAGTCGACGGCACGCACGGGTCGGCGGTGGCGGGGTTGCGCGATTGCAAATCGCAGTCGCTCGCGGCGACGCCGCGTTGCGTGTGGAATCCCGACATCGACAGCCCGGTGAAATACAAGGACGGCTGGGTGCGCGTGCCGGACCAAGGTTTTTACGACAACGCGTTCAAGATCGAGTGGGAGTTGTTTCTGCGGCACGTCGTGAAGAACGAGCCGTTCCGCTGGAATCTGCTCGAGGGCGCCAAGGGCGTGCAGCTCGCGGAACTCGGTCTGGAGTCGTGGGCGGAGCGGCGCTGGTTGGACGTGCCGGCGTTGGGCTGACGTTTCTGCCCGCAGGGTGCCAAACACCCGATCGCGTTAAGTTTGCGCCGACCTCAATGGTCGGCGCTTTTTGTATAATCGGCTGATGATCAAGCTCGCGCTGGAAGGCGTCGACCGGTTGCGCTTGCTAAAGCGCGGGGGTCTCCTAACTCGTTCGCGACCATGACCTCGATCCTCGCCTTCGCATTTCTGCCGACGCCGATCATCATCGTGTTGCTGCTGTTGACCATGGGTTTCGCGCTCTATGCGCAAATCCGGGTTTCGAGCGCCTACGACAAGAACGTCAAGATTCCGTCACGCGGCCGCATCACGGGACGCGAGGCCGCGGAAGCGGTGATGGCGCAGGCGGGAATCACTAACGTGGAAATCACGGAGACCCGTGGGCATCTGACGGATCACTACGATCCGACGCATCGCCGCCTGGTGCTCTCGAGTGAAAACTACCGGGGCACGAGCCTGGCGGCGTTGGGCGTGGCCGCGCACGAGGCGGGCCACGCGATCCAGCACAAGGTGGGCTACTCGATGTTGAAGACGCGCATGGCGTTGGTGCCGGTGACGATGTTCACGTCGCAATTCCTGCCGATCATCATGTTCGCCGGTTTCTTTTTTGGCGGATTTGGACGCGGCGGCGGCCTGATTCTCGACATCGGCATCATGTGTTATGCGGTGTTGACGCTGTTCCAACTGGTGACGTTGCCGGTGGAGTTTGACGCGAGCCGCCGGGCGAAGGTGGAGTTGGTGAAGCTGGGGATCGTCGATCGCGATGAGATGCCCGGAGTGAATCAGACCTTGAATGCCGCCGCGTTGACGTATGTGGCGGCGTTTCTGGGCGCGCTGCTGCATCTGCTGTATCTGCTCTCGTTGCGGCGCAACGATTGAGGCCCTGACCGCCCACCGTGCGGGTGTGCGCGCGGTGGCACGTGTCCGGCTTTTTTCAGGCGCGCGGCGGTCGCGGCGGAGGACGCTGCGGAGGACGCGGGCGCGGATTGTAACCCAGTAGGTTGCACGAGGCTTGGCCGGGTGATCGAGAACGAGAGGGTTTGCCGGCGCAGCGTGGCGCTACGAAAAGCGACCGGGAAAGGGACGAGCCTGGTGAGCGAAAGGGACTCGAAAACGAAAGAGCCCGGCACGATCGGCGTGCCGGGCTCTGCGTTTCTTTCACGCGCTGCTTAGGATGCTGGACTAGCTGGACAAGGGGATCAGTTGACGTTGGCGGAGTTGACCAGGAAGGGCATGCCGTTGACGGACATGGAACCGGCATACTCGTAGGCGTCGGTGCCGTTCGCGCCGCAGCCATAGACGACGCCGTTGCGGGTATCGTTGATGGTGTTGAGGCGGAAGTTGTGGATTTTGCGGCCGTGAAAATCGGCCACGCTGAGGATGTTGCCGCGGTCGGCGACGCCGAGGCCGACAGGATCCTCGACGCGCGCGTCTTGAATCCGGCGGAAGAGGGTGCCGGTGCCTTTGTAAGTGACGACGGTATCGATGGAGCGCTCGCCGCGGCAGGCGATGTGCAAGAGGTTGTTCAACGGATCCGAGGTGCCGGTGCTGCCGTTGCTGGCGGTGGCGGGGATGAGCGGCAGGTTGGAGATGTTGTAACGTGCGGGAACCATCGCGACGGGATTGCGACCGACCTTGAACGTGCCGATTTCGCGCAGCGCGCCGCCGGTTTGCCACGTGGAGCGGTTCATCAGCGAGGACGTGTCGATGATGTGAACGGTGCCGTCGCGGGAGGCGATGTAGCCTTTGTAGATGTCGCGCGACCAGCGGTCGATTTTCTGGCCGGCGAGCACGCAGGTCGGGGCGGGGATGTCGGCGGACCAGACGATTTTGGGCGTGAGGTCGGGACGCACGCTGAAGGCCTGCGGAAATTGCTCCGGCGCGGAACCGCGCGTGGCGATCGTGCGCTGGAAGCTGGCCGCGGACGAGAGGTAGCTCTCACGCATGTATTGGAAAAGCGGCGTCAGATCGAGAATGACGGCCTTGTTGTCCTCGGTCGAAGTCACGATGGCGTAGCCGCCCTTCGCGACGATCGCCTGCCAATCGCCGTCATAGACGAGCTGACGGTTGTGATCGTCGCTCAGGTCGATCTGGCTCAGCGCGCGACCGCTGACCGTGGACGGCGACCACCAGCTATTGGCGGCGGCGGCGACGGCGTTGGGCGACGTCATCGGGAGATCGACGTAGCCGAGGACTTTGAAGTCGGACCAGCTACCTTGGTTGACGAGGCCCATGTAAGGCCAGGTGTGGTAGGCGAGGAATTTACCCTCGAGAGCGATGACGGCGAGCTGACCCTGTTTGAGGTCGGTGTCCCAGATGGTCACGAGGGCGAATTCGTTGCTCGTCGTGACGGCGATGGCGGTGGGCACTTTGTTGGCGGGGAACTTGAACGCGGGATAGGGACGCTCGCTGCCGCCGCGGCTGGTTTGCGTGCCGGCGATGCCGAGAAAGCCGCCGCGATAGAGGATCAGCGCTTCGTTTTGCCAGATGCCGTAGTTGCGGACCATGGCGATGGGCTGCATCGGCGTCTGGCCGCCGTTGACGGCGATTTGGTTGGGATCGCGCGTTTGCGGATCGGGATGGGGCTTGCTGTTGCCCGGGTCGAGGCGGGGGCTCAGCGCCCAGACCTTGTTGTAATAGGCAAACGTCTGGACGCGATCGAGGCCGGGATCGTTGGCGGTGTCGTCGGGCACATACGCCACTTGACCGCTGCAGCTCCAGTAGTTGGCGAAGTCATCGCCCGGCGTGCCCAATTCGTAAGGGCTCACGCGGTAAGAATATTTCTTTGCTTCGGCCGTCGTGAGCAGGGTGGAGGTCGGTTTGAAGGTGAGGGGGCGCGTGTCGGGGACGCCGGGATTGAGGTCGGTGAACGTGGGCCCGAGGCGCGCATCGATGGAGGCCGCATCCCACGTCAAGGAAGCGCGGGAATAGCTGGCGGCTTCCGCTTCGGCGACGGGAGCAGGAGGCGGCGCGGTGATTTCCACGCTGGCCGCGGTGGAATGGCCGAGCGCGTAGGTGGCGGCGGGGGCAACGGCGACCGTGACGGTGCCGCTGCCATTCGCTGCAGAGGCGACCTTGATGGAGGCCGATGCGCTGCCACTCTGGAACGTAACGCTGGAGGGCAACGCGGCGTAATCGGCGCCCGCAGCGGCGTTGCCACCGACGGTGAGGGTAACGGTGAGGGACGAGGCCGTGGAACCGGTGCGCGTCAGTTGCAAGACGCCCGCCGCGCTGGAGCCGGCTTCCGTGCTCGGCGTGGGGGCGGAAATTTCAACGACGGGCAGAGCGGGCAAAATTGTGATGGTCGCGACGGCGGCGGCGCCAATTTCACGGTCGGTGCCGGTCTTCAGCACAACCGTCACGGTGCCGCTGCCCGAGGTCGAGGGAACGACGTTGAACGTCGCCGTGGCCGAACCGGCGAGGAAGATGGCAGAGCCGGAAAGCGCGGCGTAATCGCGATCTGCGACCGCCGATCCGCTCACGTTATACGCGATCGTGAGTTCGTTGTCGGTGGGACCCGTGCGGGTGATTTCGAATACGCCGGGGTTGTCCCCACCGGCGCGTGTGAGCGAGGTCGCGGCGGTGACGTTCACGACCGGGAGCGGCGCGAGGAGCGTCACGCTGCCGGAGGCGGTCGAGCCGGCATTGTAAGTCGAAGTGGACGTGACGGAAACGATGACGGTGCCGGAACCGACATTCGTGGGCGTGATGGTGACCGTTGCTGTCGTGGCACCGGCGGCAAAGGCGGCAGTGCCGGAGAGTGCGGTGTAATCGCGCCCGGCTACGGCGGTGCCGCTCACGGAGTAGTTGACGGAAAGCGACTTGGTCACGGGGCCCGTGCGGGTGAAAGTCAGAAGGCCTGTCGCGCCGGAGCCGGATTGGACGCTGGCCTTGGTCGCCGCGATCGTGATCGTCGGAAGGGCGGGAGGCGCGATCGTGACCGTCGCGG
Source organism: Horticoccus luteus (assembly GCF_019464535.1). Lineage (GTDB taxonomy): Bacteria > Verrucomicrobiota > Verrucomicrobiia > Opitutales > Opitutaceae > Horticoccus > Horticoccus luteus. The sequence goes on from NZ_CP080507.1 coordinate 1,653,034, forward strand.
AGGAGGGCGTGGCGGGCTCGTAGGTTGAACCGGTGAGAAGGGTTAATTTGACAGTGCCGCCATGGTCGCCGCGCGGAACGACGTTGACCGAAATGTTGGCGCGGCCGGCGGCGAAAGTCACGGAGCCCGGCAGCGTTTCGTAATCGATTCCCGCGGTGGCGCTTCCTGCAACGACGTAGCTGATCGTCAGGGGCTGGTCGGTCGAGCCGGCGCGAGTGAACGTGAACACGCCCGTCGTGCCGCCGGTAGCGGTGCTCGTGGCGGTGGCGAGGAGCGAGACTTGCACGTGAGTCGTGTCGGCGGCTTCGCTCGACTGCGTTTCGACGGGCGCGATCGAAACTTCAGCGGAATTCAAGTCGCTGATTGTGTAGCGGGCGGTGGGAGCGAGAGTGAGAGCGACACTCCCCGGCGTGCCGTTGGCCGGGATGACTTCCACGGTGGTTTGCGATGAACCCGCCGCAAACGTGGCGTGGCCGGCGAGAGGGGCGTAGTCAGCGCTGGCGGCGGCGGTGCCACCGATCGTATAACTGACTGAGAGGGGCGCGGAAACATCGCCATTGCGGGTCAGCGTGAAGACGGCGGGTGAGGCACTGGCGACCGTTGTAGTGGGAACGGTGGCCGTGACCGAAATGTTCGGCAGCGGCGCAACGGCACCGAGATCGTAGATTTCCACGAGAGCGACACCGGACTGGCCGCCGACTCCAGCGACTTGAATCGTATAGGAGTCCGGGGCGAGCTCCGCGACCGTCGCGGCGTCCTTGCTGCCCGGACGGAAGGCGAAAGCACCGACGGTTTCCGACGCGCTGTTCACCGCATCGACCGCGGTCTGGTTGCTCCAGTTGTCGTTGGTGATGATGGTGGTGCCGGCAGAATTGAGAATCGCGAGCGTGGGATCACTCAACGCACCGCTGACGCCCAACTCTTTAAGGGCGGGACCGGCCGCACGCACCAGCAGGCGGCGCGCGCCATCGCCAGGGCCGATCACGAGGCCAGAGATAAGAATGGCGCTGCCTGTCTCAACGTTGGCGCGGGTGGAGACGTTGAGCAGACGGGAGTTTCCCTCCATGTCGTAGACTTCAACCAGGGCCACTCCGGAATTTCCCGCGACGCCGGAGACCTGCGCAGTGTAGGCGCCGGGCGCAAGTTGCACATGGAGAGCGGCATCGTTGCTGCCATCGGCGAGAGGAAACGCGCCGACGGCGGTGAAAGAGGACTTGAGCGCGGCGTTCCAAGCTTGGTTGGCGACGATGCTGCGGCCCTGCGCGTCGAAGAGCTGGAGGTTGGGACGGGCCAGCGCGTCTGACACTCCGGCGTGAGTGAGGCCTGGGCCGACAGCGCGGACCAAGACATCTTTAGGGGCATCGCCCCCGATCACGAAACCGGCGATCATCACTCCCGCGCCCGAACCAACGGGGCCGCGGGAGGATAAATTCTTAATCAGCGGCTCGGATGTCGCCGCAGAGGCGGAGGATGCGAATCCAGCGAGGAGTGCCAGGAATCCGAGTGAGACGAGGGACAGCTTCATGAGGGTAATTACGTGGGTAAGGGTTCTGCATATGTAGTTACCGGCTGGATTCGGATGGTGTATCGGATAATCTCCCATGGCTACCAGCGCGAATTCTCCCGTGGTCAGGTTTTAACCATCCTTTCACTGCCCCATGCGTGCGCAGTGGAAAAACTGATACGCGCGCTAAGGGTGTCCGCCGCGGTTCGTCAGCTCGACCCTGATTTTGAGAACATAGCAACGATTCTATCGTCAACGCGTTAAGCCATGCAGGTCATCGTCCAGCAGCTTCGGGGAGAGTCAGTTCGGGTGCCCACCGTCCGCGAATGCGCGGTGTCGTGCGGCAAGCGCCTCGTGGAGGAGCGGTCATGAGAATCGTCGTCTGGGGAATCAATTACGCGCCGGAGCCGACGGGGATAGCGCCGTTCAACACGGGCTTGGCGGAATATCTTGCGGGGCAAGGGCATGAAGTCGCCGTCGTCACGGGGTTCCCTTATTACCCGCAATGGAAGCGCGCGGCGGATACACGGGGGAAATTTTTCGCGGACGAACGGCGCGGCAACGTAAGCGTGCATCGGTGCTGGCTTTACGTGCCCGGCGTGGCGACGACCGTCCGACGCATTGCGCACGAGTTGAGTTTTGGGCTCGTGTCATTCTTTCGCGCGCTGGCTCTGCGGCGCGCCGATATTTACGTGGTGATCAGCCCGCCGCTCGTGCTCGGCTTTTTCGCTTGGATGCTGACGCGGTTGAAAGGGAGTCGCTACGTGTTCCACGTGCAGGACTTGCAGCCTGATGCAGCGGTGGGCCTGCAAATGATCAAGGGCGGCGCGTTTATCCGCGCACTCTACGCGTTGGAGCGTTTCGCCTATCGTCACGCGGCGGGCGTATCAGGAATCTCCGACGGGATGATGGCGGCTTTTGCGGACAAAGGAGTTCCGCTTCATCGCCGCATCTACTTTCCGAATTGGTTGCGCGGGCCGGATACGGATGGCGAGCGGCCGTTGAGCTTTCGCGAGCGATACGGTGTGCCGGCCGACGCGCTGCTGGCGGTTTACGCCGGAAATCTCGGACGCAAACAAGGAATCGATATTCTCTTGGAGACCGCGCGACTGCTGGAGAGCAGGGAGAAAACAGATCCTGCCGCGCGTCGTATCCGCCTCATCATCATCGGGAGCGGAGCGGGACGCGCCGAGTTGGAGGCCAATTTGGCGGGCGCGAAGCTGGAGAACGTGCAGTTGCTGCCCTTGCTGAACGACGAGGATTACAGCGCGATGTTGAAGGAGTCCGATGTTGGCCTGATCACGCAGGCGGCGGGCACGGGGCAGTTCTTCTTTCCAAGCAAGCTGCTGTCGACGTTGCGCGCGGGATTGCCGGTTATCACCGTGGCGGACGAAGGCAGCGAGCTGGCGCGCGCGGTCGCGGACGGAGGATTTGGCCAAAATATTCCTCCGGGGCGGGCAGATCTTTTGGCGGAAAGTCTGCGCGCCGTGAGTGCGGATCCTCTTTTACGACGCACGTGGGCGGCGCGAACGCAGTGGGTGCGGCAGTTCAGCCCGGCGTTGGTTCTCCCGCTGTTTCAACAGCGTTTGGAACTCCTAGTGGATGAAACGCGTCAAGGACCCGGCTGGCCGGTCCGGCAGCGCGAACTCTCACATCCCTAGCCGTTTGTCATCCATGTCTTCCGTTTATGCCCGCGCCCCGCAAGGGTGCCCTCCACCTGCTGTGCAACCGCTGCGCGTTTCAGCCGCGGAAAGGCGTGGGTGGATCGCCACGTTCGTGATGCTGGCGGCGGCGTGGCTGCTGGTTTGGAATCAGCAGCGGTTGGAGTGGTCGGTGAATCCCACTTACGGCTACGGTTGGGCGGTTCCACTGCTGGCGGCGTATCTATTTTGGGAGCGCTGGCAGCGGAGAGGGGAGGCGCGACCACCGCGCGCACGGCTCGCGTGGTTGATCGTGCCGGCCTTGATTTTGTTCATCTACCTGCCGCTGCGCGTGATTCAGGAAGCGAATCCGGACTGGGTGAAGATCAACTGGAGCATCGCGGGCGTGCCGATTCTACTGTCGCTCGCGGCCGTCTTTCTCATCGGTGGATGGCGCTATGTCTTGTTTTTCGCATTCCCGATTTTCTTCTGCCTGACTGCGCTGCCTTGGCCGGTCTGGATGGAAGAGTATCTCGTGCAAAGCCTCATGCGCGGGAACGCCGTGGTGAGCGCGGAGGTGCTGACGATCGCGGGACACCCGGCGTTTGCGCAGGGCAATTTGATTCAGATCGGGGCCACGTGGGTAAACGTGGAGGAAGCGTGCAGTGGCATTCGCTCTTTGCAGACCGCGTTCATGGTCTCGCTGTTCTTCGGCGAATTCTATCGTTTTCGCATTGGTGCGCGGGCGGGGTTGATGTTGGCGTCCTTCGGCGTCGCGTTTATTTTCAATCTGCTGCGGACGATCTTTTTGACTTACGTTGCGGGGACCGCCGGCGCGCCGGAGATGGAGCGCTGGCACGACACGGTCGGCAACGTCGCGATGATTGCGGGCCTGGCATCGTTGTGGCTGCTCGCGGAACTTTTCCGGCGGGGACGCAAGGCACCCGAAGCGGCGCCGGTGAAACGTTACCGGGCGCGGGTGCCGTTTCCCTTTGTTTTTGCGCTCGCGGCGGTGCTTTGGCTCGGCGGGAGCGAAGTGGCGACGGCGGCGTGGTATCGAGTGCATGAGAGCCGGATGCCCGCGCCCTCCGAGTGGGATGTGACGTGGCCGGCGCAGGCGCTCGACTTTCAACGCACTGATTTTCCCGAGCGCACCCGCGCCATCCTCAAATACAATCGCGGCGAATCGGTTTCCTGGCGCTCGTCCGAGGGCTACCTGTGGCAGGGCTATTACTTGCGCTGGTTTCCGGGCCGCGTTTCAAAATTTCTTTCCGGCGGGCACTATCCGACGGTTTGCCTCCCGGCTGCGGGGCTCAAGTTGGTGGAGGAGACCGGTCGGTTCGACTGCCACGTCGGTGGTCTCACGATTCCGTTTCGCACCTACCTATTCGAGAGCAACGGCCACGATGTTTACGTGTTTCATGCGATCATGGAAGACGTTCCGACGACGCCCGACGGGCATGTCGCTTATCGACAAGCGAACTCCATGGAGCGTTTACGGTCCGTATGGCGAGGCGAGCGCAACCTTGGCCAGCGGGTGCTCGGCCTCGCCGTCACCGGTCCATTCACGGCCGGGGACGCGCGAGCCGCCGTCAAACAGCTGCTGACCGACGTCGTCGAGCCCGCCTCACCCTCATCCGTTCGTCCACCGGATCGCTCATGAACAAACGCTCCTCCCCGCTTCGCCGCTGGCTCATTGCCGGCGTCATTCTCGCCCTCGTCCTCGGTGCCGGCTACTATTTCGGCCGCTACCACGCCCTGCCGGCTTACAGGGAATGGCGGGCCGCCAAGCTGCAAAAACTGGCGAACGACTACTTCGCGAAGGGGGACTATGACAGTGCGCTGCTCACTGCGCGGCAGATCCTGCGCACTGACAAACGCAACGATGCGATGTGGCGCCTCGCGGAAAAGAGCGCGAACGCCAAGCAGTTGCCGGAAACGGTCTATTACCAACGCGAGCTCGCCAAGCTCGACAAGACTTTGGACAGCCAGCTCGAGTATATCCGCCTGGCCTTGCATTACGACCTGCTGCGGGAGGCGCTCGATGGGGTGAACAAGGTGGGTGCCGCCGGGCGGGACAGTGCGGACTTTCATGACTTGGCGGCCCAAGTCTATCTCCGGATCGGCAAACCGACCTCGGCCCGCGTGCACCTCTATTCACTCGTGCAGCTGCGGCCGGACGACGGTGCGGCGCAGCTCGAACTCGATAGCGTCGAGATGAATGCGGACGACGAGCGCCAAGATAAGGCGCTGCGGGAGCGCGTGCAAAAACTCGCGCAACAGCCGGCGTTGCGGGCGCGGGCTTACACGTTGCTCCTGAAAGATGCGCTGCGCGCCAAGAACGCGGCGGAGGCGGAAGACTACGCGCAGAAACTGATCGCGAGCGAGGGGACGGATGCGCAGCAACAAGTCCTCGCGCTGGAAGGCCTCAGGCTGAAGGATGGGGCGAAGGCGGCGGCTTATCGCGCGAAGCTGGAAACGGCGTTCGCCAATTCGCCCGATGACGCCGCGGTGCTGACCGAGTATTATTCCCGCGCCGGCGAGGGTAAAGAGGCGCTGCGGTGGGCGAAGACGCTGCCGGACAAGACGAAGGCGGCGCCTGAATTTCAGCGCGCGCTCGCCGACGCCTATATCTCTTTGCGCGACTGGAGCGGGCTCAACACTCTCGTCTCGACGGCGCAATGGGGCGACCGGGAGTATTTGCGTTACGCGTATTTGAGTTATGCCGCGCGCGGAGCGGGCCGGATCGCGGATGCGACCACCTCGTGGAAGATGGCGGTGATTCGAGCCGGCGACAGTGCGCGCGAGACGTCGGACTTGCTGAGTCGTATCATCGACTGGGGCTGGGACCAGGAAAAATACGATCTCATCTGGAAACTATTCGAATTGATGCCGCGCAATGAAGCGATCGCGCGACAATTGATCGTGTGGGAGCGGACGCAGGGCCATACGGCGAATTTGAACCGCATTTTCGCGCGGCTGTTTGAACTGGATCCGGAAGACCGCGTGGCGCGCAACAATTTCGCCTACACGAGCCTGCTGCTGGACTCGAACCTCGCCCAGGCCTACGCGCTCTCGCGCGAAAATTATCTATCGGAGCCGCACAATCCGTATTACGTGACGACGCAGGCGCTCGCGCTGCAGAAGCAAGGCAAGTCGGCCGACGCGCTCGCGCTCATCGAATCGCTGCGACCGGCGGAGTTGAGCGAACCCGAGCGGATGTTGTGCCGCGCCCTCATTCACGCGGCAAACGGCGACGCGCTCGGGGCGCAGAATTTGCTGACGGGGACGGATCTGCGCAACATGCTCCCGGAAGAAAAGGGGCTGGTGAAGGATACGCGCAACCGCATCGCCAAGATCGAGCAGGAGCAGGGGCGCGCCTCTCAGCTCTACGCGATCCAAGAGTCGGGATCGGTCAACCACGCGGAAGGCTGGTTGCCCGCCGTGACGGAGTTGTCGCGCGACAACGCGCCGAAGGATCTGCTGCTTGCGGATTCGCTCTTTGCGGCTCGCGATTGGAAGGGCCTGACGGAGCTGCTCAACACCACCGATTGGGGACGCAACGACAGTATTCGTCTCGCGCTTCTCGCTTATCTGGCGCGGCAGAACAAGGACGAGGGCACGGCGCGAACACAGTGGCGGCGAGCGCTGACGCTGGCCGGACGCGATGTGAGCAAGCTGCATCCGCTCGCCGAACTCGCGACCGCGTGGAACTGGCGTGTCGAGCGCCTCGAAGCATGGGATCGGTTGTTTGAACGCATGCCGGATGACACCGGCATCCTGAAAGAACTGCTGGCCTATCACCGCGCCGCCGGCCGCACGGGTGACATGGTGCGAATCTTGGATGGCTATTTCGCCGGCCACCCTGAGGGAGGCCCGGAGATGGCGCATTTTGCGTATTACAGCATGTTGAGCGGCATCAACGTGACGCGGGCCTATTTGAATGCGAAGAAGGCTTACGAGGCCTCACCGGAGAACCTGGATGCCCGCGTGGTTTACGCGTTCTCGCTCTACCAGCAGAAGCGATCGGATGAAGCGTGGAAGCTCGTGGAAAACGTGCCGGCGACGGGAGATTCCGTGGTGCCGGTCGCACTCGTGCGAGCGGCGGTTCTAACGGATCTCAATCGTCCTTCCGAAGCGCGCCAGGCTCTCGCCAATTTCAAGCCCGAGCACGCGCTGCCGGAAGAAGTCACTCTGGCGGGAAGCCTGCGGCGAAAGCTCGCGGACGCGGGCGGTGCGGCCGGCAAGTAGTCAGCCTGCGGGGAGACGCGCGCACTTCGATGAGTGAAGCGCGTCGCCCGCGGCGCTCGGAACAAACACTTCCGCAGCGCGCGGCCGTAAGCAAGACCCGCGGGCGCCGATGCGCAGCAGCGCATGGGTGCCAACCGATTCGCCCGTCACACCATCCGCCGAATCAAGTGGTGACGCGCGCCGGCCGCTCGGCCGTGGCTCGCGCGCGGGTGGCTTGGGCACGCAATTCGATGGCCTTGGCAACGGCGAGAAATTCATACGTCGCATGCAAGCGGGCAAAAATGTAGCCCGCGCGGCCATCGAGAAATCCGCCCTGCCAGAGGTAGACGTAGAAAAAACGCAGGGTCGGGCGGAAGGGGAGATGGCGGGCGAAACGCTTTAACGAGCGTCGCAGGCGCACGCGGCCGCTTTGGAGTGTCTGATCGCCCGCGGCGAACCAGCCCTCGACTTCGAGCCGTGCCTCCCAGTTGGAGTAGCGGTTGTGTTTCTCGATAAAGACATCGATCGAAGGAAAGGCGTAGTGATCCATTTCACAGGCGAGGCGCCCGGTCTCGCCGCGGACGATGATGTGCTCGTGCACCTCGTTATCGCCGCTCGCGGTGGGACCCTGAACGAGTCGCTCGTAGCGACCGAGCCGGTGTTTCAAGAGGCGCAAATTCCAGTTGGGATAATAGGCGTGCTTCAGCCACTGGCCCATGAACATGAAACGTCGGTTGATCCAAAAGCCCGCGAGACCATCGCCATCGCGCGCGAGCAGCGCACGCAATTCGCCCTCCGTGCTGGGGGGCAACACTTCATCGGCGTCGAGAATGAGGACCCACTCGTGGCGGAAAGGGAGATGCTCGAGCGCCCAGTTCTTCTTCTTCGGCCAAGTGCCGTTGAAATGAAACTGCACCACTTGGGCGCCGGCGCGCTCGGCGATGGCGCAAGACTCGTCGGTGCTCTGCGAATCGACGACAAAAACTTCATCCGCCCAGCGCACGGAGGCGAGGCAGCGGGGAAGATTGGCCGCTTCGTTGCGGATGGGAATGATGATCGAGACAGGGACTTTCGTTGAGACCACGGTGGAAAAGAATCGCAGGAGGACAGAGGATTAAATGAAGCAAGGCCGCTCCGGGGAGACGGCCTTGCCGGACTGCTAAACCAGAACTAGGCCGCCAAACCGCGCGCGGGTCGGTTCGAGCGAAGACGACGATACAGCACCAAACCGCCCAGCAGCGCGGCGCCGCAGATGGCGTAGGTGGAGGGTTCGGGAACTGGAGAGAAGGAGACGTAGACCGCGCCTTTCACGACGGAAGCGCCCTCAGCGAGGTCGAACGTGGCCGAATCCATCAAGATGGAAAAGTTCACGTCGTAACCGGCGAACAAGACGGGCGCAGGTGGAGTAAAGGACACGGCAAATTGGTCAGGGACCAAGCCCGGCGAGTTCACCGTGTGATCGATCGTGAAGTTGAACTGGGAGAGCATGAGCGTCGCCAGGGAAGGCGAGCCCAGTTCAAGGCCGAGGTTGAACGTGGCATAGTGAGCGCCGGAGCCGATCAGGGTAGTGCCATTGGTGATCGTGAACAGGCCGACCTGAATCGGATCGCCTGACGTGACATTGGTGAAGGTGGCGTTGGTAAACACGATGGAGCTCTGGAAGGAGCCCGGCGCGGGCACGCCGGTTTTGAAGACGGCGAAACTGCCGTCGCCCGCGTTGGTGACCGTGGTGTTGGCTTCGCTGAGATCGGTGAACGATCCCGTGGTATGACCGCTGAGCATCAATTGCGCGTGGGCGACTGAGCCCAGAAACGCCAGGGCCAGCCCGGCGGTGCCGATCCAAACATAGAGGCGCGTTTTCACTGTGGATGAGGTTTGAACTTTATGGTCGGAGCCGGAGTGGCTCCGTGAAACCCCGACCGGCCGCCTCAGCGTGAGTGCCTAATCCCGGGCTGATAAACTGACGGCCCGCGCCTGATACTGACATCAGAGATTTTGGAACCGCACGGCGCGACGCGGGGCAACAGGCCAAAAAAAAGAGGCCGACTGTTTAGGTCGGCCTCTTTGTTAAACAGCTTTACCAGTTAGGCGGTCAAAGCACGGCCCTTCGAACGAAAGCGCCGATAGATGACCAAGCCACCGAGCAACGCAGCACCGCAGAGGGCATACGTGGAGGGCTCCGGCACCGGCGTGAAGTGCACGTAAACGGCACCCGTCACTTGGGACGCTTCTTCGCCCAAGTTAAAGGACGACGGGCTCACGACCACGTCGAACCAGACCTTGTAGCCATCAATCGTCGTCGAGGGCGGAGGAGTGAACGAGATGCTGTAAGCATCAGGCACGTTCGTGTAGTCCGGCAGATTCGGCGTGTGATTGAGCGTGAAGGCGAAATCGGACAACGCGAGCGATTGCGCGCTCGGCGAGGTCAGATCAAGGCCGAGGTGGAACACCGCGGAGTGGGCGCTGGAGCCGATCTTCGCAATGCCGTTGGTGATGGTGAAGAGACCGACTTGGATCGCATCACCGGACGAGACGTTGCTGAACGTCGCGTTGTTGAAGACGATCGAGCTTTGGAACGAACCGTTGGCGGGAATGCCGGTTTTGTAGACGGCGAAGCTGCCATCGCCGGCGTTGGTCACGGTCGTGTTCGCTTGGCTGAGATCATCGAACGAACCCGTGGTGTGACCGCTCAGCATGAGCTGGGCGTTCGCAGCGCAGGTTAAAGCCAGGCCCAAGGCCGCGGCTGGTAGTATAAAACGAAGGCGAGTGTTCATTGTGTCCCTAGTTGAGGTTATTTAGACTTCTAGTTGACGGCCGAAAGAGAATGGCCGCGTGCCCTTACAATGATTCACAGGTCGCTGATAACAAGGCGCTTGTGCGGTTAAAACCCCTGATCAGGCCATCAGGGTAACGATGACGAAAACGTAGGAACTGAGGGCAGTGGGGCGGGTCGCGCCTTCCATGCATAACCAAGGGGGTTTAACCGGGCTGATTTTTTGTGTGCTGATGGTCGCGGGCTTGGGTGATTTCGCGTTCGGAGCGGGAACCAAAAAAAGTGTCGCTACAGGCGACGCGCCGTCGACTTGGACGAGTGATGCGCGAGTTTTTTCGAGCTCAGCGGTTGCTTACTCAACGTTGCTCGCGACCCCTGCGGCGGGCGATCGCGCCACGTTGCGCGTGCTCACGGTAGAGGAGCGCGCCGGTGCTGCGCGGGAGAACGCATTGGTGCGCGTGCCGTTGTTTTTCGCCGAGGGAGAATGCCGTGAGCCGGGCGATGTCGTGATCGTCGACGCAGCCCAGCCGGGGCGCGCGCTCACGGTGCAAGCCGACGATGTGCGGCGCGGTCCCGACGGGGGTGTGAGCCGGATGCATCTGTGGTTCGAAGCGACGCTGCGGGCAGGTGAAAAAAAGCAATTTCTCCTGCGGCGGGGGGGCGACGAAGTCGCGAATCGCGGGGTGATTCCGGTGCACGCAACGGCGGATGGGATTGAAGTGAAGACGACACGGGGCGAGGTGGCGGTGGGGCGCGACGGTGGTCTGCGGCGCATCGTCGCCGGCAAGGAAGCTTGGGATTTTGGCGAAGCCGGTCTGACGCCGAGCGTGCACATTACTTACTCCGACCATAGTGCGGGCGTGAAATTCGACGGCGTCCATCCTGCCAACCGCGCGGTGGCGTGGAGCGCCGGCCCGCTCTTCGTTAAAGTCGTCACGCGGATGGGCGACGACGAGGGCGCCCATCTCGAACAGACGCTGCGGATTTCCGGCGACGGGCGCGAGGTCGACGTGAGTGGGGCGGTGTTTCTGGGCGCACGCCAAGGCGGAAAGTTGGAGGAAAATTTGCTGCTCACGGGCGAAGGCCCCGCCAGGGCTCGTGTCACGCCGGTGCCGGCGGGCGTGCGGCCGGATTTGCGTAACGAGCACGCCTATGCGGTGGACGGGCTCGCGGGCGAGAGCGGGGGAAATCTCCTCGCCGTGCCGGTGGTCATCGGCGGCAGCAACGGCCGCTGGGCGGCGGAAGGGAAAACGGTTTCGTTGAGCGGCTTCCACGGGGTGAGCCGCGGCAAGGAGGAGCAAAAGACGCTGCGGGCTTTTTGGACGGAGGTTGCGTTGCTGCCCACGGCCGCCGAAACCGCGGGGGACCTGTGGCCCGTTTATCGCGCGGCGGTGCAGCCGCTCGTGGCGATCGTTGATGAACCGGGCGTGGAGGTGGCCACCTTGCACGAAGCGCTCGCAAAAGTCGTGCGCTCCATGCGGCCGGTGAACTGGGCGCAGGAGGCGGGACGTTTTCACGTGCTTGGCGAAACCGAAAAGCGCGATGCGGTGTGGCGCAAACAGCCGTCGGCCGGCGAGAGCGATGCCGCGCGATTGGTGGAGCGGGCGAAAGCCGCGACGGCGCGTCTGAATCCGGAAGGGTGGGCGAAGTTAAAGCAAGATGAGAAGAGCCGCGCCTCCGGGCCGCTCGATCCGTATCACTTGACTTACACGCTCTCCGCCGGCGCCGCCCTGAGCGCATTGGGCGACGCGCCGCCGCGGGTCGGCGAAGCGATTCGCGCGATGGCTGAAGCGTCGCGCGAGTATCTCGGGCGGGCGGATGCCGACGGCAGTCCGTATATCGATTGCTACAGCCGCGCGTTGAACATGCAGATGGGGCCGATGCTGTTCGGGCTGGCGGCGTCCGCGGAGGGGAGCGATGCCACGCTCACGCGATTCTACCGCGATCTGGCCACGACGCCCGTGATGCTGGGCGTTTTCGGTCGGGGCGAACGGCCTTACGTGGCCACGCGCCGCAACAAGCCCGATTACACGGACTATCTTTACCAGGCGATTTCCGACTTCTGGTTGCGCACGGCGGAGTTGCTGGCGCACGAAAACCTGCAACTGCATCCGCTGGCGTTTGGACGTTACACGGACTGCGTCGATGTGCTGGCCGATCGCTACCACGCGCTTGATCGCCGCGACAACGACGGCACGGCGGGTGAGGTGCGTGCGAATTTCTTCCGCGGGCAAGGACACACGCATCGGTGGCTCGGCTGGTCCTGCGCGCCGTTCATCCGCTTGCTCGCGGATCCCGCGGAGAAATCGCAGGTGGGTTTGACGGAAGCGATCCGCTACGCGCGCTCTCGCGCTGAGCGCTGGAATAACTGGCCGGATCTGACCTTCTATTTACTCACGGATCTGATGACGCGCCAGCTCCCGGACGGCAGCGCACCCGCGCTTCCACCGCGTCCCAACGGAGTTCGCGCACGAGTCACCGCGCAGGGAACAGAGCTCTCCTGGGGCGCGGTGAGCGCGGCGGTGAGTTATCGGATCTACCGGGCGGATGAGAGCGGTGGGCCGTGGATTTGGTTAAATTCGCCCTATGCGGGCAAAGCCGTGGCGCCGACGAGTGAAACGGTTTTTGCCGATAGCGCCGGCGGGGCGGGCAAGTTTTACGTCGTGCTCAGTGTCGATGCGAGCGGACGAGCGAGCGCGTGGCCCCTCGATGCACCGTGCGCGGTGGAGGCGACGGCGGCGGCGAGGGCGAAATAGTTAATCGCCGTTCGCGGCGCGGACGCGTTCGCCGATGACACGCGCCGGGTTGCCGGCGACGATCATCCCCGCGGCCACACTGCGGGTGACGACGGACGCTGCTCCCACCACGGCGCGCTCCGCGATCGTAACGCCTGGCAGCACAAACGCGCGCGCGCCGACGAACGCATGTTCGCCGACAATGATGCGCGCCGTTTGCAGCGGCAGATTGGCTGCGGCGAAGTCGTGCGTGCCGGTGCAGAGATACGCTTCCTGCGCAATCGTGGCGCCGGTGCGGATTTCGATCGGGCCCAACGAATAGGCGACGGCGCCATCACCGAGGCAGGCGCGGTGCTCCATGGTGAGTTGCCACGGGATTTGAATGCGGGCGCGACTGTGCACGAAGGGCGTGCCCGAGAGGCGGGCGCCAAACGTGCGCAGCACGAAGAGCCGCCAAGGGTTCAGTGGTTTCGGCGTCCAACTGCAGGTGACACGCCACGCGAGCTGCCACAGCGCCATGCGCGCTCGATCGCCCAACCGCCACGGCGACGCGTAGGCGGAAGTTTGTTCGTGAGTGGTGACGGCGCCGGCGGTTTTCACGCAGCGGTGGGCGAGTCGGCGCGTCGCCATTGAAAGAGGCGCATGACTTTATCCTGCACGGGCCGCACGCGACCCCAGTAAACGGCGCGCATGAATTGCCCGGTGGAAAATGGCGTCGGCTCGGAGAACGTGACCTGCGAGAGGGGCGCGAGGCTGTGTTCGTAGATCGCGCGATTCTTGAAGAAAATATTGCGGTAGAACACGACCTCGCGACCCATCATGGCAGCGGCGATGGCGGCGTGAGAGCGGTCGGTGTAGATTTTTTCGAAACGCGCAATGTAGTCGAGAAGCCGCTGAGGCTCTCGCTCGGTGCCTTGGGCGGCGTCGTTCCACGCATCGAGTTCGCGGGGCAAGCGGCCAAAAGCGGCTTCGCGATCCCGCCGGAAAATGCCGGCGCGGCCGGTTGCCGGGCAGTCCTTCCAATCGGAATAATCCACGTGGAATGCGAGGTCGTGGCCGAGTTGCAGGGAGCCCGGGCGCGCGCCGGCGGCGTGAAGCGAATCGAAGCTCACCATCTCGCGGCAGAAAACAATGTATTTGGCCGTCCAGTTCTCGACGAAGCGCTGCACGCGGGGCGAGCGCAGATCGAAGGTGGCGGGCAAAAGGACGACGTGCGCAAAACGTGGGGCGAGCGCGGCGACGCATTTGGCGATGGTGCCACCATCACCGTGCGAAAGTCCGCTCGCTCCGTGCACGAGCAGGATGTCGCCCCGGACATCGTTGGGGCGGTCGCCGTCACCGCATTCTTTCCATGCGAGGCCGAGACCTTGCAGGAGGGCGCGGGAGCCGAGATGACTCAGGCCGTCGCTCCGCGTGCCGCGGTTGAGCAGCATCACGATCTCCCGGCCGCGCCAAGACTGGAGCGCACTCACGAGGGCGCCGTTACGGTTGGGAAAGTTCATCCAACGTTGGACAATGCTTTGCGATAGGGTTCTCCAAGATTGAAAGAAAATCGTCCACGTAGCGATCGGCGACGGTGGTCAGGGCGTAGTCGCGCGCTGTTTGCCATGCGCCAAGCGCAAGGCGCTCACGGAGATCGGAGTTTTCGATCACGCGGCGAAGCGAGCGCGCGAGCTCGCCTCCGGCGTCAGGGGCGCGGTGATTGAAAACGAGGCCATTCTCTTCTGGCCGAACGAAATCGCGAAAACAGGAGAGGTCGGAGACAATGGGGGCGCTGCCTGACCCCATGGCTTCAAGCACCGCCAGGCCAAACGTTTCGCCACGTTCGGCGAGCGAAGGGTAACAAAAAACCGCCGCCGAGCGGTAGTTTGCAACGAGTTCCGTTTCGTTGAAGAGGGGGCCGGTGAATTCGACGCGGCCCGGAGCGCGTTGCGCGAGCGTTTCGAGCTGCGCACGATAGGCCGCGCCGCCGCCGCCGTGCGCAGCCTCCCACGGGCCGATGATGCGCAGGCGCCAATTCGACGCGGCACCCTCGGTTTGCAGGCGCGCAAAGGCCTCGATGAGCAGATGCACACCTTTCTCCGGATGTAGTCGACCGGCGTAAAGCACGACGGGTTGCGACGGCGCGCGTTCGTTGAGGTAGAGGGGCGCGAGCGGATAGGGCACGACGTGGACGTTGGCGGCGGGACCGGCCTCGCGGAGAATCGCTGCGCGAATCGGCTCCGACACGGTCTGCAGCACGGCACGGCGCGGATAAAAGCGCAGTTGGCCCTTCGGAAAGCGTGCCACGTGCACGTAAACGCGGCCGCGCGACCGTCGGCGCTCCAGTAACGGGAGCCAAAACGTGTTCGTCACGAGCACGTCGGCGGGAGGCAATTCGCGGCGGGCCCGCAACGAATATTGCAGGTCACGCAGTTTCAGGCGCCACGTGGAAGTCGTCGCAGCCGAGCCGGGGACGCGGATGTAATCGACGCCGGCGTCGCGTTCACGGCGTGGCAATTGCGGATGCGTGCAGCCGATATGCGTCACTTGATGGCCGGCCGCGGCGAAGGCACGGCCGAGCGCAAACCACGCTTTTTCGACGGCGCCGCCGAGGAGCGGTGGCACCGGAAGAAAGGCGCCCTGCACAATGGTGATGCGAAGGCGCGAAGGTGCGGGCGACGCGCTCATGCGGGAATGGCGGCCGCGGAGTGATGCGCGACGAAAGGAGAGATTGTGGCGACGAGACTCGCGGCGACGCGTTGGACTTCGTAACGCTCACGAAACGCGGCGGCGGCGGCGACGCGCATGCGTTGACGCGCCGGCTCATCCATCGCGAGCCACGCGGCGAGCAAGTGCTCGGTGCCCGCGACATCGTCGGCGTCGGCCAGACCGGCGCCATCGGCGGTGATTTCCGCCCAGATATTCACCTGGCGAGAAATGAGAACCGGGGTGCCCACGGCGAGGGCCTCCACCACGGCGAGGCCGAAATTTTCCTGGTGAGACGGGAGCACAAACGCCTCGGCCTGGCGAAGCGCGCCCCATTTGACATCGCCGCTGATCATACCGGCCCAATGAAGTTCAATCGGCGTGTGCGCCACGAGACGGGCGAGTTGCGCGCGATACGCGGCATCGGGGCAGGGGCCGGCGATCACGAGCGGAGGAATGGCGTGACCGGCCGCGCCGAGCGCGGTCGCAGCGCGGAGGAAAAGATCGACGCCTTTTTTCGCGTGGACGCGGCCGAGAAAAAGCCAGAACGGCCGGCCGGCGACGGCGGGCAGGTGACGCTCCCACGAGGAGCGTTGCGCGGCCGGTTCGTCCGGCGGAGCGGCAGTGCCATACGCGACCACGCGTTCTTCGCACGCATAGGGATGAAAACTTTGGCGGGCGAGAAGGCGTTCCTCCTCACAGGTGAACAGCACGGCGGCGGCATCGCGCAACACGGCGCGTTCGCAGAGCTGCCAATAGAGCCACTTTTTCGCGTGCTTGAGCGGATAGGCGCGGCGAAACCACGGATCGAGCATGCCGTGAGGGAAAACGAAATACGGCGTGCGGGTGCCGCGAAGGGCGCGGCGCACGGCGCGGCCATGGTATTGCCAGAGGCCGTGGACGAAGACGGCGTCGTATTCGCCGGCGTGAGCGCGCAACCACGGGCCGAGGTCCGGGGCGTAAGCATAACCGCCGCGCGCAGGGCCGAGCGGGACGACGCGTGCGGGGCCGGAAGAAGCGTCGGCCGCAGCGGAGGGAGCGTCGAGCGTGGCGAACGTCGTTTCATGACCGAGCGCCGCCAACGCCGGCGTGATGGCGCGCAGGCCGGAGGAGGGGCCGCCGTGGCTCGGGTCGAGCGTGGCGATGACACGCAGGAGCTTCATGGTTTGGCCGCCGCCGCAGCGGTGAGACGGCGATAAAGTGCGAGGTAGTGGTCAACCATCACCGTGGGGTCGAAGAGGGGCGCGCGGGCGAGGCCGCGCGTGCGCAGAGTGGCGCGTTGCGGCCAGGTGGCGGCGATGTGCGCGGCGGCGGCGGCCGGTTCGAGTGGATCGACGTAGCTGGCGGCGTCGCCGCCGACTTCGGTCATGGGCGCCCGGTTGGAGGTGAAGACGGGGCAACCGCACGCTTGCGCCTCGACGATCGGCCAGCCGAAACCCTCGTGCAGCGACGGGAAAAGCAGGCCCTCGGCTTGCGAGTAAAGCGCGCGGAGCTGCGGACCGTCGACGCTGCCGAGTTGGAGGACGTGGGCGCTGAGGCCGAGGTCGCGCACGGTGGCGGCGAGCTCGGCGTTGAGCGGTTTGCCCACGAAGACGAGGCGCGGCGGGTGCGGCAGCAAAGGCCGGAGCGCAGCATAAATGGCGAGAAGGCCCGCGCGGTTTTTATACCATTGGCCACCGCCGATATTCAGCAGGTAACCGCCGCCGTCGGGATTGAGAGAGGTAGCAGGTAATTGCCGCGCCTGGAGCAGGCCGCCGAGGGCGGCGCGCGCTTCCTCGGCGGGCACGGGCGCGAAGGGAAAGTTGAGGCCGTTGAAAATGACGGAGAGCGACGCAGGCGGGAGATGCGCCAGCCGCACCACATCGGCCGCCGTTTGAGAAGAAATGCAGGCGGCGTGGGGCAGTTGCGCGATGCTGCGCAAAATCCATTCCTGATAACGGCAGCCGCGGGCGGTGAGGCGGTGGGCGGGAAATTCTCCCCGCGCTGCGCGGATTTGGAGCAAGTCATGGCAGGTCGCCAAATGCGGCAGACCACGAAAGAGCGGACTATAAACGGCGTTGGCGTGGTCGACGATGTGGACGAGGTCCGGGAGTCGACCGCGCTCACGGGCGGACGCGAGGCGGCGCCGCACGAGGCGGGGGAAAACGACAAACTTGTCGAAGTAGCCGCAGAGTTTCGCGAAGCCGTTGTAACGATAGCGGGGCAGGAGGCGCACGAGCGCGGGCGCGGGGCACCACGTCGTGACGGATTGGCCGCGCGCGCGCAGGGCGGTTTCCAGCAGCGTGCCGAAACGCAGCATGCTTTCCTGGCGATCAGGCGGAAAATTTCCGATCAGCAGGAGGCGCAGCGGGCGCCCCGAATCGGCGTTGGATCCGAGCGTGGCGTCGGTGCAAAAGTGAAGCGCCGAAGTCATCAGGCGAGCGTGGGCGGCGTGGCGCCGGGGGCGGGTTCGATTTCAGGTTCCTCCTCGGCGGATTCGACTTCGATCTCGTCTTCGTCCTCCACGGCCAGTTCGTCGTCCTCCGCTTCCTCGTCGTTGAGCGAGGCGAGGACCAAGCCGCCGCCGAGCACGGCGAAGCCCAGGATGGTGGGCGGCGCCCATTGGTTTTGCGCGATGGGAATGGCGCAGGCGGACAGGAGCAGAACGGGGAGGTTGTCGCGGGCGGTGAACAGCGCGCGCAATGCCAGCCGGGCGAGGCTGAAGACTATCGCCACGCGCAGAAACAGGAACGCGCCGCCGAGCACGGGGCCGAGTTCGAGGAAGACTTTGCCCCATTCGTCTTCCACGAGGAGAAAGCCGATCTGGCCGGCGAGCAGGCGGGAGCCGACATTGGAGCCGACGCCGATGCCATCGCCGAAAAACGGCGCGTTGGCGGCCCAGTAAAAGGGTTGGGTGAAGTTGCCCATGATGCGGCCCATGATACTGCCCCACGCATCGCCGTCGTTGCCGATGGCGGCCGTATCCCAGCGCATCATAAACACGCGAATGCCCTCCTGAAAGACCGGGAGAAACGAGACGCCAACGCCGACGATCGCGACGAGAAGGAGAGCCCGAATCAGGTTCACGCCGCCGCCGGTGAACGGCAGGCAGCAGAAGAACGCGATGCCGACGATGCCCGTGGCCAGCATGACGGTGCGACTGATCGAGACGGGGAGGGCGATGACGATCGCGAGTCCGCACGCGAGCAGCAGCGGCAACCAGAGACGACGGTGACCGCTGATTTGGTGGAGAAAAAACGCGGCAACGAGCGGATAGAAAAGTTGCGGGCCGGTGATGAAGGAGAAAAAGCCGGGCGGGCGGATCTTGCCATCGGCGCCGAAGATCTGGCCGCCGGCGTCGTCGCCGACACCGCGATTGATCCATGCGCCCATGGGAGCGTGAAATTGCGCGACCATCAGGACGGTCATGGGGAGGGCGATGATGAGGAGAAACGAACCCAGGCGCTCGACGTCCTCCCGCGTGAGCACTTTGGCGATCACCCAGATCAACGGGAGATGCCCGTAGTTGATTCGCAGCCCGTAGATCATCACCCACATGTTGTCCTGACCGGCGATGAAACTCGCGATGACCGAGCAGACGGCGAGGACGGCGATCGCGACGAGAAACCCGTTGCGCGGAAAACGGCCGGTGAAAAAGGCGGCGGTGTAGATCGCCAACGCGACGGGATCGCGGACGATCAGCAATGGATTCGCGAGCGACGGCAGCACCCACTTGCGCAGGGAGCCCTCGAAAATGAGGAGGATGACGTAGAGCCAGACGAGTTTTTTGAGCGTGCTTTCCATCGAGTCAGCGGGCGGCGAGCGTGGTTTGGACGCAGGCTGCGAGAGTGCTTTCGTAATGGTCCCACGTAAACTGTTGCGCACGAAGTTGAGCAGCGCGCGCCATTTCCATCCGGGTCGCGGGGTTGCGACGAAGGAAATCGAGGCGTTCCACGATGGCGGAAGTCGAACGGATCGGGACGATGTAGCCTTCGACGCCGTCGGAAATCAGATCCGGGCCGGCGGTGTGCGCCGTCGTGATCAAAGGCAGGCCCATGGCCATGGCCTCGAGCAGCACCAAGCCGAAGCCTTCAAACAGCGACGGGAAGACGAACACATCGTGCGCCGCCATTTCGGTGAGGACTTGCGCGTGCGGGGCGCTTGGGATCCAGCGGATGCGGGCAAGCGCGGCGTCGAGGGGCGCGCATGGCGTCATGGGTTTGGCGCCGATGACCGTGAGGTCAATCGCTCCGGCGAGTTGATCGGCGGCGCGGAAAAGATAGCTCAGCCCTTTGCGTTGTCCGAGCGAGCCGACGTAGAGCACACGCAGGCGGGACGAGCGTGCAGACGCGTTGCGTTCGCGCGGCGGAGGCGGAGCGACGGGCGCGGGAGCACCGTAAGGGATCAAGACCACGCGGCCGCGGAAATCGGGCGCGGCGTCGAGAGTTTTCAAGGTGAACGAGCTCGCGACCAAGACGACGTCGGCGAGCGCGAGTTCCTCATCTTTGCGTGCGGTCTTCGCCGGGCTGTCCTGATTGCCGTGGAGCGTCGAGGCCCACTCGGGTTCGCGCTCTGCCTCCTCGGTGAGGATCGTGCGGGCGGCTCGCCAGTAGCCGATGGGCAGATCGTAAAAGGTGGTGAGGCCGGTGCGCCGGGCCGCACGGAAGGTGGCGTCAGCGCCGTCTTCGTAGGCGTAAACGCCGGTGAATTTGCGTTGGGCGACGCGGGCGGCGACGCGGCGGTCGAGGGCGTGATACACGGCATCCACGCTGAAGGGGCCGGTCTCGCGTCGGACCAGAGACCGCAATCCTGCGCGCGGGGCGAGGAGGCGGACGAGCTCGCGCATCGGATACGCGCGCGTGAGCGGAGCGAGTTCGGAGGGAAAGGAGCGGCGGCGCAGCTGCAGGCGCAGGGACTCGGGGAGCAGTCGGCGCAGGGCAGGCGTTTCGCGATAGTTGAGGCTCGTGCAAAACTCGCCGAGCAGCCCGGCGCGGGCGAGCCCGAGCGCGGCGTGGCGGACGTTGGCGTTGCCCGTGGGATGCGACAGCAGGATCATGGAAGCAGCGCCGGCGCGGGCGCGAGGGTGCGGGCGAAAACGTGCAGGTAGTCGCGAACGATTCGTTCGGGCCGGTGGCGGTCGAGATGGCGACGGATGGTGGCGGGGGCGATCGGCGGTGAGTCGGCGAGCGCCGCAGACAAGGCGGCGGCGAGCGCGCCGATATCGCCATTGGGGAACGTGACGCCGCACGCGCCGACGGCTTCCGGCAGGCCGCCCGTAGCAGCCGCCACGACCCGGCAGCCGCACGCCAAGGCTTCCAGCACGACAACGCCAAACGGTTCCTGCCAGCGCGATGGAATGACGGCGACGCGGTGCGCGCGAAACGCGTCGGCGACGGCGGCCGCGGGCAAGGCGCCGGCGAACGTGACGCGGGCCAAACCGAGTTCAGCGGCGAGGGCGCGCAATGACGTTTCCTCGGGGCCGGCGCCGACGATCGTCAGCGATGGCGTGGACCCGCGGCGGTGCAGGCGGTGCAGGGCGCGCAGGAGAAGATCGACGCCCTTGTCGGGCACGAGGCGACCGACGAAAATCAAGTCGAGAGAACGCGGACCGGGCGCGGCGGCGCGAAAGTGGCGCGCATCGCAGGCGTTGGGGATGACGACGGCAGAGACGGGCAGTTGGCGCGCCAGCGCCTGGCTTACGCAGATGGAGCGCGCGGCGGGCAGCAGGGCGAGTTTCAGCAGCATCGAGCGGCGCACGGGTTGATCAGGGAAGAGAATCCAAGTGTGGTGAATCACGATCCATGGCCGGCGCACGAAGAGGAGCGGCCAGACGGCGCGGAGGGTGATGTTGCTGTGCACCACGAGATCGCACCAGCGAAAGAGGCGCCAGAGCGCGGTGGCGCCGGGTCGGCGATGGATGGGCACCGCGCCGGGCGCCGCGGGTGGACCGGGGGTGTAGGTGACGAGCTGCACGTTGTGGCCCGCGGCGGCGAATCCGTCCGCGAGCAGCGCGGACATGGATTCGATCCCGCCGATGTTGGGCGCGAACGTGTAGGAAACAAAAAGGATTTTCACGCGAGCTGCTCCGAGGGCGCCGGGTGTTCGGCGGCGGCGATGACTTGCGCCAGGGCGGCGGCGAATTTTTCGGGATCGACAAAGAGATCCCGCGATCGGGCGGAAATATCGGGCAGGCCCGGCCGGACCTGGCCCTCGCCGAGGATGATCGTATGCGCCAGGCCGCGGCGGGCGGAGATCATCCAATGGTAGGTTGCGAGCCAGCCGGCGGGGGCGATTTCGAGCACCTGGGTGGGCGGCGCGCAGAAAACCAGATTGGCAAAGGCGGCTCCGGCGGGACCGGCGACTATCTCCGCCTCCGCGAAAAGCCGGGCCTGCGCGGCGACCGAAAGGCCGGCGAGCGAAACGATTTCAAAACCGTGGGCCAGGAGAAGCGGATGTAGTTGGCGCTCGTTGAGGAGGCGGCGGATGCGCGCATCAGCGCGCGAGAGGAACAGGCGGCGTTTGTGCGCGCGCGGGCGTGCGGCGCCGAGAAAAGTCTGCCGCAAAAACGCGGCGTCGGCGGAGGGAATGCACTGGTTGTGATGTTTGAGCGAAGGAACGACGAGCGTGTCGCAACGCACATGGGTGCCGGGCGTCACGGCGACGATGGCATCGCTGCGGATGCCGAGGGCGAGCAGGGTCTCGCGTTGATACTCGCGGTCGCGGTGGTTGACGACCACGCGGTCAAACGCGGCGGGATCGAAGCCGGCGCGGCGGATGAGGCCGATGCGGG
This sequence comes from Horticoccus luteus, assembly GCF_019464535.1. Classification (GTDB taxonomy): domain Bacteria; phylum Verrucomicrobiota; class Verrucomicrobiia; order Opitutales; family Opitutaceae; genus Horticoccus; species Horticoccus luteus. The sequence continues at coordinate 1,675,373 of NZ_CP080507.1, forward strand.
GCAGCAAATCAATCAGCCAATGATGATAGTTGTCCGTCGCTTCGGGTGTGACGAGGTAGAGCGTGCGTCCCGCCCAATGAGTGGGGCGCGGGAGAAACGGCCGTGTCCAGACCGCGTGCAAGCGCGGGCCGCAAGGGTCGTGGGATGCGGCGGCCACAAACTCTCCGGCTGAGGTGAAGATGGCGCCGGTGTCGTGGCCCCACAGCGCAGCGTCGGAAAACTCCATCACATAGGAGGCGTTGCAGTGAGCGGCGGTGCGCGCGGAAAAAAAGCGGGCGGCGGTGGAGTCGTAAGGAAGGGCCGGGAGCGGGCGGACGAACGTGGTCGGTGGGTCGAGACGGATCAGGCGGCCGGGCCAAGAGTCGGGACTGGCCGTGAGCGGATCGAAGATGCGGTTGACGGGAAGATGCAGGGCGCGGCGCAGCGGCGGCAGGGCGCGCGGGAGGGCGAGGAGGCGCACCTGCACGTGGCGGCTGTAGAACCACGCGGATTTGGCGAGTTGGCGGAGCGAGAGCGGCACGGCGGGTCAGCTCCGGCGATAGACGCGGCCGAGAAGGGAGCCGGCGGCGGCGCTGGTGCGCAGCGTGGAGAGGCGCACGGGGGAAAAGATTTTTAACGGCGTGGAGGCGTGCTGAAGAAACGCCTTGTGCGCGGCGCCGGGCGGACGACCGCGGAGGGCGTGGAGGAAATATTTCCCGCGCCACGGCTTGGCGGGTCCGATGGCGTGCGAGAGCAGATAGCCACCGGGCGCGAAATCCATGCACTCGGGACCAGCGCCGTTGATTTTCATCGTGGAGACCATCAGCGCCATGTTGAGCGCATCTTGATCGGCGGAATGGACGAGGCTGTTGGGCGTGCCGGTTTTCAGACTGCCGAGGCTGCCGAGGTATTTTTCGACGCAGTGAATGACGCGTTGCCAGACGTTGAGGAAATCGGCGTCGGCGCGAGGGAGGCCGATGAAACCGGCGTTGTAATAGCGATCGAGGGGGCGTTGCGCCGCCAAGTTGTGCGCGGCGAGGAAGTCGGTCCAGGCGAGGCGATACGGATGCCGCGCGGGAAGGTAGGCGTTCACGTCTTCGCAGACGGCGATGCCGTCGTGGGCCCAGCGATCGAGCACGGTCCAAGGTGCTTTAACAACGAGGTCGGGGTCGCAGTAGTAAAGCTGCGTGGCGGCGGCCGCGTGTTGCTCCCAGCACAGGCGGAGGAATTCTGGTTTGTAGTAAGTGAGGTGGTGGGTCGAGGTCACGGGCACGAACGCGACTTCGAGGGCGGAATCGAGACGGCGGGCGGACTCGGCCCACGGTGGCGGGGGGCCCCGATGCCCGCAGATCACGCGGCCGGCAAATCCGGAGGCATGCAGGGAATTGATCAGCGCACCGGCGCCGAGGTGATAATCGCCCTCGAAGAGCGTGCACACCGCCGCGGTTTTGGCGGGGGCCGTCGGCGAGAGCGGCGACGGGACGAGCGTGGACGGAGATGGTGAAGGTGAGGCGACCATGGACATGGTTTAGCAGCGACGGCGATCCCACGTGATGTGTTCCCGCAAGAGTCGCGCCGGCGTTCCGCCGACGAGCGTGTGGGCGGCGACGTCGCGCAAAACCAGACTGCGCGCGGCCACGACGGCGCCGTCGCCGATGTGCACGCCTTTGAGGATCTGACTGTTGATGCCGAGCCAGACGTGATCGCCGATGACGACGTCGGCGGCGGGGTTCAGCCGCTCGCCGTCAATCGTGGAGAGCAGGGAATGTCCGTCGCTGTTGCGCACGTCGGTGCCGTAGGCGATCATGCAGTCGGATCCGATGTGCAGCGCGCGGCCCTCGTTGGCGACGAGCACCGGTTGCGTCATGGTCGTGCCGTCGCCGATGGTGAGCGCGGTGCCTTGATCCTCGACCACGAGATTCACGCCGCGAATCCGGCAGTGTGCGCCGATACGGCAGACGAGATTCTCACCCGTGAGGCGGATGCGCGCATCCCACAAACGGGCGCCGGGAGCGATTTCCACGCGGTTGTGGCGTCCGGAAACCGTGATGGTGCAGCGGTCGAGAAGCGCATCGTGGAAAATCAATTGGTGCGCGGTGCCGGTGCACGATACGCGGGTGCCGCGGAGGTGGCGGTAAAGTCGTGCGCGAAGGCGGCGCAGCAGGGAAGGGCGGACGGTGCGGACGACCGCGGGGGACGCGCGGCGCGCATCGGTGGCATCCAGCGAGCGGACCACGGCCGGCGATGCAGGCGGGCAACTCACAGGCCAACCTCCGCCGGCTCGGCGAGGCGCTGGCCGGAATTGAGCGCGTGAAGATTTTCGAGATAGAGGCTGGCGAAGCGGCTCGCACCCAACGGCGCGCTGCCGGACATCTGCGCGAGGTAGCCGCCCCAGAGTGTGCTGCCTTCAAGCAAGACGAGGCCGAGGTTCGAATGCGCGATGTCCCAGCCGATGAAAGGAAACTCGGCGAACTCTTCATGGGCGCGCAGCGCCAGCGCGCGAATCTCCGGCCATGCGTCGACGATGAAGCCCTCGATGGGCTGGCCGGTCATCGGGTGCAGGTCGAGCCGGCCGACGCCGGGGTCCTTGGCTTCGGCGGCGGCGAGTTTGCCGGAGACCAAGTCGACGGCGGTGCACAGCGTGACGTTTTGTTCCGCGCAGGTGAGTTCGCTGCGAATTGGGAAACGCAGCGCGGCCATGATGACTTCGAATCCGCCGATGGCGTTGCGAGCGGTGACCACGCGAAAGTTGCAGAGGGCTCCCGTGGAAAAGCGCGCGAGGCTCTCGTGGTTACGGAGCCACGGCTGCACAATGAGCGTCTGGCCGGCGGAGGTCGCGCTCAGTTCCCCCGCGAGTTCCTCGCGAGTGTAAACATTGCCCGATTCGACACAGGTGTAGCGGTTGTGGTCATAGCGAAAGCCGCGCAGGCCCGAGCCGCTGTAGCCTGAGGTGGGTTTGACGATGAGGTCCTGCTCCCAATCGACAAAGAGCGCGGACGCGGGGGGAGTTTCCTGCCGGCCGTGATCGAAAATTGCGAGGAGCGGGACAAGCGGCAGGCCCGCCGGGGAAGCGGCGAGATGGAAGGCGAGCTTGTCCTCGATGCGCTCGGTGGAGTTGGTCGTGATCGTGCGCTGCAAGTGATGCAATTCGGCAGGATCGAGGTATTGCGCGAGGCGGCGGCCTGGTTGGGACTGGAGGCGCAGATAATAGTAAACTTGGGGGCGCAGCGCGTGGCGCCAGGCAAGATGCACGAGTTGAAAGAACTGACGCCGGAGGGGAATGCTATAAGCGAAGCGGAGGCGCGGGCCGTGCAGGCGCATGGCCTTGACGATATGCACGAGGGAAAGCGGGAAATATAACAGCGCGGCGGCCCAGCGCTCCCAACTGCGGACGTTGACGAAGTGGTTTTGCTCGATGAGGCAGGCGAGGCGGCGCAGATACGCAGCGTTGGTGCGGGCATAGCGCCAGGCGAACCACGGCGCGGCGACGCGGCAGCGGTCGTAGGCGACCAAACGCAGGACGGGATAACTCCAGATGTTGCGGCGGGGTGATTTCATGAGCGGGAATTTTGGGCGGTCCACGCCCAGTAGATTTCCGGGAAGGCGGTGTGTCCAAGCGGGACGGCACCGGGAAGTTGGGCGGCGTCGGCTCCCCAGAACGCGTTGGCTTCGAGCAAGTGCAGCCCGGCGGAAGTCTCGACCACATCCCAGCCAATGAACGGCATCCAAGGCAGCGTGCGATGAGCGCGCAGCGTGAGTTCCGCCATGGCAGCCCAGCCTGGCAGCACGCGGCCGGTGATGCAGGCGCCGGTATCGGGATGGACGTCGAACGAGCCCTTGGTGATCTCGCGAAACACGCCGGGACCGAGAGTGCCAGTAGCGACGTCGACCGCGGACAGCAAGACGTGGCGGTCGTGACCGAACGTCGTGTGGCTCGAAGGCAACCGCAGGAAGGAGGAGATGAGTTGCGGTTCTCCATCGGGGAAACGGCCGGTGACAATGCGCAGATTGCAGAGGTCGCGATCGCCGTAGTCGGCCCACACCCCGCCGTTGACGAGTCGGGGTTGCAGAATGTAGCCGGTGCCGAGCGAGCGTTGCCGCAGATATTCAAGGAGCGCGGCGGAGTCGAGAACACCGGCTTCGCTGTGATAGGCGTGGCGCTGGGCATCGTAGCGGAAGGCGAGCGTGCCGACGCTGCCGTAATCGGCGATGGGCTTTGCGAATAGGTCCTGCGCCGGCAGCCGGTCGCCGGTGTCGGCCGGCGAATCACAGCGTTCGCCGTGGCGCCATGCGGCGAGCACGGGCGGAGTTGGAAGACCGGTGGCGAGGCAATGCTGATAAAAGGCGAACTTGTCCGCGATACGGTGCACGGGCAGGGCGCGATTCAAGTCGGTGACGAGGTCGTTGACCTGACGATGTTCAAGATTGGCGAGCCACGCCGAGCGGTTCGGCAGGAGAAAAAGTTTCCGCCAATAGTAGTGCCGCGGAAAGGTGTTGTGACGCCAGACGCCATAGCAGAGGTCGGCGAACTGGTGACGGGCGCTGATGCCGTGGGTGCGGCGCACGTGCGCCGAATAGCGGCGATGAAAGCGCAGGGCGGCGAGCAGGCCGATCGCAAGCCAGAGAGCGGCAGCGACGCTGCGGTGGAAACGAGAGGCCGGGCGAGGCGCATCGGTTTCCAATTCCAGCAGTCGCTGGTGAAGGCGGCTCAGCGGATCGGTGCGCGGCAGGAAATCGAAAGAGCGCAGAGGAATCCGGCAATGGTCGAACGCCACGAGGCGTCGGGTGAGCGGGAGTGATCGAGGCGGACGCATGGTGAGGGCGGCGGGAGCGAGCGAGCCGGGAGCGAAAAGGGAAACCATGCCGGAGAGGGCCATGCGAAGAGTTGCGCCGTTTCAGGCCGCGGAGGCGGGCGCGTGGACCGGATCGCCGAGCGCGGCGAGAAACGCGTCGACAACATGCGGCAAGCGCGGGGCAGGGGCGTGACGATGATCAAGCCACGTGGAGAATTCGGAGGGCGCGAAACCCTTCAGCGGGCGGAGCAACGGACTCCAACTGGCGGTCGATGCAGCGTCGCCGCGCAGCCGCCATTCGTCGCGGGGCACGAGCACAGGCAAACCATGCTCGAGCATGGCGACCGTTGAGCCGCTCTTTTCGACGAGCGCCCACGGGTGAGAGGAAAGACCGAAGTCGGCGGATTGCAGGATTTGAGAAATTCGCGTGGGGCTGGCGGCACCGAGCGTGAGCACCGGAATATCGCGAAACTCTGCGCGCACGGGTGCGAGGATGGCGTCCTGCTGCGGTCCACCGTGGCCGAGGGTTACCAGGCTGATCGAGCGATGAGTGTCGGCGGCCGCGGCGCGGAGGAAAGAGAACGTTTCGCGGGCGCGCCACTGCGCGTGGAGCGTGCCGAACATGACGCCAATCGTCCGCGGGGCTGGCGAAAGGCGGGGGGCGAGCTCGGCAAGCGGCGAGGGTGCCGCGGGCGGCGCGATGGGGATGTTGCCGAACAGCGGAAGCACTTGCGCGGGCCACTGGCAGCGCCGGAGAACGCGTTGATACGTTTCGTTGGAGGTGTGGACGCGCTGGGGAGCGAGGCGGCGCAAAAAGGCGAGCAGGCGGTGGCGCTGCCACGCACCGACGAGTCGAGTGCGAACGCTTTCGCCGGCAGGGAGTCCGAGCCAGAGTTCGTGCAACATGGCGTGCGTCTGCCAACCACCGGAGAGCGCAGCCAGAGGCGCGGCGGCGGCGGGCATGAGGCCCTTCGGATCGAACCCGTAGGCGACAATTTGCCAGCTCACCCAATCGGGAGCGAAGTCGCGGAGGGCGGAGGCGAGAGCGGCGATGCGGTTGGGCCACGGCTCGGTGCTGGCGAACCGCACGCAACCGTCGTCGTCTTCAATCGAAGTCGCGAGATGGCGGTCGTTGATCGCGAAGAGCCGGCACTCGTGTCCGCGTTCCGCGCAGGCGGCGGCGAGTTGGCGAGTGTAGTCGCCGACGCCGTCGCGGCCGGGTTGAAGCGAAGTGCAGATGAAGGCGATTCTCATGACGCGTCAGGCCTCGGGCCGGTGGTAGAACCGGGAGAGAAAGGCAGCGAGGCGGATGCAGGTTTGTTGTTGCCGCGCCCGGCGGTGCGTAAAAACGGGGAGCGGACCTTCCACATAGCGCCAGAACCAGCGGTCCGGACGAGTGGGGGGGCGACCGCGGAAGAAGTCGCGGAGGTAATGGCGGCGCCACGGCTTGGGTTTGTCGACGGCGTGGCTCATGATGGGCCGACCGGCGCTGGGCACAAAGTCCATGCCGTTGGGGCCATAGACCGCCACGGGATGTGGCGTCACCATGGCGGCGAGATTGAGCGTATCCTGATTGGCACTCCAGAAGCGGTGCGTGCGATCGAGCGAGCGCCACCCGGCCAAGCTGCCGCTCTCGGGCTCCACGGCGCGAATCAGATCGCACCAGGTGCGGAGGAAACTCGCATGGGCGCGTTGCACGCCGAGAAAGCCGCTGTTGCAGAAGCGCGAGAGGTCGCGCGTGACGGTCAGGTGGTTGTCGTGAGCGAATTGTTTCCAGGCGTGGCGCAGCGGGTGGTCGACACCGACGTGGTAGTGGTTGTCCTCGGTCAGCGCCACGCCGTAGCCGACCCACTCGACGTAATACGACCAGCGGGTGGGAACGACGATGTCGGGGTCAAAATAGAAAACGGCATCGGCGCTGGGATCGAGTTCCTCGAGCACGCGCAGCATGAACCACGGCTTGTAATGCGCGAAGTGCAGCGGCGACTCGACCGGCACGAGGCGGAGCTCGGCGTCGGGCGCCAGCGTGATGACGAGTGCATCGCCATCGCGCCGACCCTGCTGCGCCCACGTGGGCGCGGGGCCGCGATAGCCGGCCCAGATGACGCCGGTGAAGCCGTTTTGCACGAGCGAATTGGCCAACGCGGCGGTGCCGAGATGGTAATCGTTCTCAAACAATGTGCTGACTGCGCAACGCATCGTTCAGGTGCGACGATACAGCCGGCCCAGCGCGGAGGCGAGGGCGAGCCGGCGGCGTTGACGGCGGAGGATCGAGGGCGCGAAGGCGTGGATGGGGCCGACGCCAGCGGCCTGCCAGAAGAGTTTGTCGGCGTTCGCGGGGGCGATGCCGCTCGCGGCGCGTTGCAAGTAGGAACGCGCCCAAGGTTTGGGGCGGCCCATGGCGTGCGACATGAGCGTGCCGCCCGCGGTAAAATCCATCTCGGCATTGCCCACGGTGGAGACCGGGACGTCGGTGCACATCACCGCCATGTTAAGCGTGTCCTGGTCGGGGAAGCGGATGAACGGCGGTGCATCGTTGCGTTGGGAAAAGGCGCCGAGGGCGGCGGCGCCGCGGGATTCGGCATGGCGGAGGAGGTCGGCCCACGCATCGAAAAAGGGGAGGTGTTCGCGGCGAGCGCCGACAAACCCGCCGTTGTAATAGTGCGCCACCGGGCGGCGCACCTGGTAGCCGGCGCCGGCGGCAAAGTCGGCCCACGCGCACCGGGTCGGATGATCGGGGGGCATCGTGCTGTTGACGTCCTGCACGAGAGCGACGCCGTGCTGCACCCAGGCTTCGAAGTAGGTCCAACTGCGCTTCACGACGATATCGGGATCGAAGTAGAACAGCGCGGGGATGTTGGCGCACTCGTTGGCCCAGAGCCGCTGAAAGATGAGCGGCTTAACGTTGGTCAGATGATGTTCCGACTGGAGGGGAATGATGTGGACTGAGAATCCGTCGGCGGTTTCGAAACCGTGGGAGCCATCCGCGCGGCGCGTCGTCCACTGCGGGGCGTCGCCTCGCACGCCGGCGTAACACGGTCCGCGAAAACCCGCGGCATAAAGGGAATTAAACAGGGCGGCCGCGCCGAGATGATAGTTGCCTTCGAAGAGTGTGAAAACAGCCGAGGTCGCGCGCGAGGCGGAGGCCGACACCGAAGTCGACGGCTGCGGCAAAGGGGCATCCGCGGAGGTTGAACTCGCGGCTCGGCGGGAAGGGAAGGTGGTTGAAGTGGAGGACACGATGGAGAGGAACGCGAAGCGCAGGAAAAGGTTTACGTTGAATCCCGTCGGAGAGCCGGGGAGTCGGAACGCCGCGCGCCGAGGCAAAGCGACGCCCTCGCTTGGCGGGCGACGTGTGCAACGCAGGACGATGCTGCGGGCTGAGTTGGCGGGAGGCGCTGGAACATAGGGTGTGCGCGCCGGCAACGGCTGCACCCCATGCACGGACTCACGCGCGAGAGGTTTGTTCGCGCTGGGGTGAAGGGTTTTAGACCACTTCGATGACCGTTAAGCGAAGGCTTCGACGCCGGTGCGCACATCCCACGGAAGGATGGGCGCCACGCAGCCGGGGCGACGTTCGATCCAGCACGGAGATTCGCTCAGGCCGCCGCGAATTTCGAAGTGAATGTTGGGACTGCGGCCGCCGGGCTCGCAGATCCAGGCGCGGCGATAGAGGCGCAACAAGAGGTCGAGCCGGTATTCGCCCTCGTTGACGAAACGCGCCGGGATCGTGGAGGTGAGGCGGCACGGGCCGCGCTCGAGTTGGACCCATTCGGCTTCTGGCTGATCGAGATTGGTGCTCCAATAGAGCACGTCGCCATCGCCGTTGTAGAGTGCGTAGCCGATCTGGAGACTGGGGTCGGATTTGAGGACCTCGCCTTCGATCACCACGGTGACGGGTTCATCGTTGCGCGCGGGGTGCGTGAGGAGGGCGCCACGGCTGTCGGTGACGTAGACGCGATGGAGTTGAAACCAATCGTTGTGCCAGGATTTGCCGGAGTTGGTCCACATCGGCTCGCGCCGCTGGGATTGGTCGGCGATGTAGTTGCGCACGATCTCGCGGACGTTTTTGCCTTGGGCGACGAGCTGACCGCCGCGCAACCACACACAGGACGAGCAGATCGTCTCGATGGCGTTCATGTTGTGACTGACGAAGAGAACGGTGCGGTTGCTGTGGCGGGAGATGTCCTGCACCTTGCCGAGGCACTTGCGTTGGAACGCCACGTCGCCGACGGAAAGCACTTCGTCGATGATCAGAATTTCAGGTTCGAGGTGCGCGGCGACGGCGAACGCGAGCCGCACATACATGCCGCTCGAGTAACGTTTGACGGGCGTGTCGATGAACTTCCCGATTTCGGAGAACTCGACGATTTCGTCGAACTTTCGATGGATCTCGGCCTTCGTCATGCCGAGGACGGCGCCGTTGAGGAAAATGTTTTCGCGTCCGCTGAGCTCGGGGTGGAAGCCGGTGCCGACCTCCAGCAGGCTGGCCACGCGGCCGCGGAGATGGATCTCGCCGCTGGAGGGTTCGGTGATGCGACTGAGAAGTTTGAGCATAGTGCTCTTACCGGCGCCATTGCGACCGATGAGGCCGACGACTTCGCCGTGAGCGACATCGAAACTGACATCGCGGAGTGCCCAGAAATCGGTGGGTTTGGTGCCGTTGCGCGCGCTGCGACGACGCTCCCACCAGCGTTGAATTTCGTCCCGAAAGGACGTCATTCCGATTTTACCGAGCTGGTAACGCTTGGAAACGTGGTTGACGGAGATGATGGGTTCCGGAAGGGCGGACATGGCGTCAGATAATGTCGATGAAGGTGCGGGCGGTGCGCTGGAAGAGCAGCACGCCCGTGAGGAAAATAATAAGGGTCGTGGCGACCGAGAGGAGGTAGGATCCGGTGGGCATCGGCGCGGTGTGGAGAAACACGCTGCGAATCAATTCGACGATCGGCGCCATGGGATTGATTTGCGCCATCCACGCGAGTTTCGCGGGGATGCGGCTGGAGGGATAGATGATCGGCGTCACATACATCCAGATGTTGACGACGAAAGAAATGAGATGCTGGAAGTCGCGATATTTCGCCGTCAGCGAGGCGAGGGTTAAGCCGACGCCGAGGGCGAGCAGAGCGATGTGCAGGAGGCAGAGTGGCATCACCGCGACGGCGGCCAAGACGTCGGCGCCCGTGGTTACGAAGTGGCCGGTCCAGACGTTGACGCCCAGCACGACGAGAAACGTGCCCAGTTGAATGCCGAACGAGATGGCGTTCGACATGGAGAGTGCGAATGGCACCACGAGACGCGGGAAGTAAACCTTGCCGAAGATATTGGCGTTGGCGATGAACGTCGTGGCCGTGGTGGAGATCAGGTTTGAGAAGTAGGACCACGCGAGCAGGCCGGAGAGATAGAACAGCGCCGGAGAGACCCCGCCGGTGGACACGCCGATGACCTTGTTGAAAACGACCATGTAAACGACGGTCGTGATCAAAGGCTGCACGATGAACCACGAAGGTCCGAGGATCGTCTGCTTGTAGCGCGACATAAAATCGCGGCGCACGAGAAGGAACAGCAAGTCGCGATATTCGACGATGCCGCGCCAATCCAAGCGAAACCACGATTGGTTGGGACGGACGACGATGTGGTAAGGGTGGGAGGTTGAACTCATGGACAAGTAGAGATAGGAAGGCGGTCCGCAGGGCCGGCCGCAGACCATGCGAGAGCAATGAGCACCACCGCATTCAGTTGGATCGCTGGAACCTGCAGCGGGAAATCGACCACAGATTGCGCCAAGAGTGCCAGAAGTGCCGCAATCGCACCCGCGCCAAACAGATCGTGCGCGGGATAAGGCAGCAGCCGGACAGCGGCGTGGGCGATGCCGCCGAAGACGAGAAACGCCCATCCCGCAGCACCGACCAAGCCCCATTCGACCACGGTCTGGAGGTAGTCGTTATGCGTGAACTGCAGATAGAGAAAAAACGTGCGAATAAACGGATCCTGCGATTCTGCGGCAGCGGCGGCGGTCCACCCACCGGGTCCCCAGCCGAGCCACGGGCGTGCCTCCATGGCGCGCCATGCCGTCGCGTAAGCGGCACCGCGATCGCCGAGGACGTAGTTGGCGTGTTGCGAGGGCACGAATAGATCGCCGCGCATCAATCGCGGCCAATCTGCGGCGGGTGCAGAAGGCGTGGCGGCCCCGCGGCCGAGCAGATGAGTTAACTGAAGTTGGGACCATCGGTCTTGGATGGTCCGAACTTTGCCCGCGCCGAACAGTGCCACGGAGCCAGCGATGGCCACCACCGCCGCGATGAACGCAACGCGCACGCCATGCGAAGGTGGCAGCAAATTCCATGGCCGCAGCCACGCGATGAGCGCGATGAGCACCAGCACGGCGATGACCTGAGGAAACCGGGAAATATGGCCCGCGTGCGCCACGAGAAGCAGGACGGTCGCGATGCCGCCCAGTGCACCGATCCACCGGGTTTTGGAGGTGCCATCACGAAATCCGCTGAGCGCGAGCACGGCGGCCAACGGCCAAACGGAATTCAAATATGCGCCCGCGCTGGTGTGGTGATAGAACGGGCCGAAAAACATGCCGGGAAACCGGGGACCCTGTTCCCAGTAAATACCGTGGGCATGCGTGGCGTTTTGGAGCAAACCCACCGTCGCGGCGACGACTCCGGTGCCAACCATGGCGACGACGAATGCGAGCCGCCACTTCGGGGCGCGGGCGAGATCCCACGTGGCGAGGAGTGCGCCGAGGGCGGAGATGGCCCACAAGATCAGTGAGGCCGGATCGCGGGGCACCATGCTGCGGGGCCAACGCGCGAACACCCGGGCGAGGTGGTGGGTCGTGAATTCCGGTAGCGGGGCCGGCGGTTGCAGGGACCAAAAGCACGCCACTCCAACGCAGGTGCAGACCGCGGCCCAGACCCACTTCGAGGGCGGAAAAATGGATTGGCTGGCAACGCGCGCAGCGATCCACAAGGCGCCGGCCAGCGCGCAAAGACCGATGAGGAGATGGAACCCCTCGGGCCGGGTCGAAGCGAAGTTTAGCGGGCCGACGATGAGGGCGACGAGCAGGACGACACCGGTGGCCGTGCGCAACACGCCGACGGTGACGGAGCTGGATAACACGGCGGCAAGAGAGAGGACGCGCTCAGGCGTCGGCGCGCGCGTAAGCGCGGTAATAGTCTTTGTTGTAAGCGCCGTAGCCTTGGAAACCAGCGCGGCGGAAGCGGGCCTCGGGCATTTGATTCAAGATCAAGCCCATGACGGTGATACCCGTTTCGTGCAGCCGCTGGAGCGTCTTGCGCATATTGTGAATGCGGGTCGTGCCGAACTTGCAGACGTAAACGAGTTCGTTGGCATGCCGGCAGAGGAGCAATGCATCCGGAAACACTGCGACCGGTGGCGTATCCAGGATAATGATGTCGTAGGACTCGCGCAGGGACTTGAGCAGCGGTGACGTGGCAAAACGCTCAAGGGTTTCGGTGGGATTCTTGGCGACGCCGCCAGCGGGCAGGAGGTGGAAATTTTCCGCGATGGAAACCACGGGGTTGCGGCGCGTTTCTCCGTTGGGATTCGGGAGGAGGCTCTGGATCCAGCCGTAACTGCCATCGACCCCGAAATAGCGGTGCAACACCGGGCGCCGGAGATCGCAATCGACCAAGAGCGTGCGGCGATTGTGCGCGGCGTAGACGGCGGCGAGATTGCTGGCGGTGAGACTTTTGCCGTCGCCCGGCATGCTGCTGGTCATGATCAGCACCTTGGGGTAGCCGACGGTGGAGCTGATATCGATCGCGCTGTAGATGCCGCGATAGCTCTCGGCGAGAGCGTCGTCTTTGCGCAGACGGAAGACGTGGGCGCGTTCGGCCTCGCCGAGGCCTTCGATGCGTTTCACCGCTCCGAGCAGCGACTCGCCGAGGGCATCCTCGACATCGGTCACGGTCTTTACGCGGGTGTCCATGAAACCCAGACCGACGGGAATGATGATGAAACAGGCCAACGCGATCGCGCCGGATTTGAGGAGGAGTTGAAGGAGGCCGCCGCTGACGGGAGTGGACGGAACGTAGGCCGGATCGAAGATCTTGATATTGGTGTTCTCCATCTGGCTCGCCACGCTGGCCTCGTTGAGCCGATCGACGATGCGGGAGTAGGTGGAGCGTTTGGTGGCGGCTTCCTGCTCCAGGAATTTGTAATCGACGGAGATCTTATCGAGCTCGTGGGCCATCTTCTCCGCTTCGGCGAGTTCGTCGCGAAGACGGGACTCATGCTGGCTGGCGATGAGGAACCGCGTGCGGAGATTGGCCTCGGCGAGCGCGATGTTCTGGTTCAGCAGGCGCTGCGTCTCCTGCATGTCCAGCTTGTTGTCCTTCATCTTGGGATGTTCCGGGAGGTAGCGTTCCGTGAGCATCGCGCGCTGCGCCGCCAGACTATCGAGTCGGGCCTTCTGCGCGGCGACTTCCGGGTAACTTTGGATCTCGGGAATCTCGAGGAGATTTTTACCGTCCTTCTTATATTCGTCGACCTTGTCCAAGATCGAACGGACCTCGACTTGCTCCATTTGCGCCGCGACGAGCGCGTTACCCACCGTGGTGACCTTTTGGAGAATGACGTTCTGATTCTGCCCGAGCGCGGCGATGTTATTTTTGGCGCGATACGCTTGCAGGGCATTCTCGGCGGTTTCGACTTGAGCACGCATCTCCTCGGACTGATTCCGGAGAAAAACGATGGCGGAGTTTGTGCCGCTGTTTGCGCGATCGAGATTAAAATCAATATAGCGGCGTGCGTAGCGGTTGGCGATGAGCGCAGCGTTTTCGGCGTTACGATTCGTGACGGCGATGCCCAGAATGGTGGTGCCGCGGCGCACGTAGATGCTTACGTTCGGGCCAATGATGTCAGCGAGCGAGGGCAGCGGCGCGTTGGGATTGGTGGTGTCGCGGTAGGGCTCCTGAATGCGCCGGGTCTCGTCCGGCGTAAAAGAGGACAGCATATAGTCGAAAAAGGTCTGACTACGGAGCTGCTCCATGTGGATGTTCAGATCGTTCGCGTTATAAACGCCGGTCTGCACCACCTCCTGAATATTGAGCACGCGATCCTTGTGGGACTCGAAAAGAAGCGATACTTCGCTGCGATAAAGCAACTCGGCCTTGGGCTGGAAATAGATGAAGATGCCGGCCGCGATGAGACCTACAATCAGCCCGATCGGCCAGCGATCGCGCAGCATTTGAAGCATGTCACGCGGCGAGATGCGGGACGGCGGCGCAGCCTTGGCGGCGGCTGCGGCTTTCGCAGTTGAGACGGTCTTTTTAGTGGGCATGGGAAGATCAGCAGAGAGAGGAGGAGATATCAGAATAACCGCTCAGGAATCCAAATACGGTCGCCGGGATAGATTGGAAAATCGCGGCGCTCGGCGTCGCCCTGGCGGCGCTTGGTGATCATGCGTTCGACGTCGACGGTGGTGACGCGTTCCTTGCCGTCAGCCGTCTTGCGCACGACGTTAACGGCATCGGATTTCGCCGTCGGCAGAAATCCGCCCACGCGGGTGATGAGATCGACGATGTCCATGCTCGTGGTTTCCTTGGGAAATTGGAAATTGCCCGGAGACCTGACCGCGCCGAGGACGGAGACCTCGCGGAGGGCGTAGTTCGAGACGGCAATGGAAACGAGAGGGTTTTTCAAAAGCTGCCGGTCAGTGTAGAGTTTCTCCAATTGGTCCTCCGCTTCCCGCACGCTTTTGCCGCCCACCTTCACATCGCCGATGAGCGGCAGCCGCAGATGGCCGTCGACATCGAGGCGCTGGGAGGCGGACATGTCGGGTTCGTCGTAGACGTTCACCGTGACCGAATCGCCGGGCGCTAGAAGATAGGCAGGATCGGTGGGCCCCGCATCGTTGCCGGTCGCGCCGGCACTCCCGACGGCGGGGGCGGCAGGCAGAGCGCTGCTCCCAGAGCCAAAAGGTTGGGCGGGTGCGGATGAGGCTGGATAACTATCGCCCGTGTCGGCGTGCCCGCAGGCGCCGAGCGAAAAGCTCAGAGCCAGAATGAGAGTGCTAAGGGAACGACGCATGGTCAGAAGGTATAGTTCGCTGAAACCGACACGATGTGCCGTTGATAGTTGGCAATCGCGTTGGAAGAATCGGAATTGCGATAGTAATAGTTACCGCTGGCGCTCCAGTATTTCGTCATGCGATAGCCGATGCGTCCTTGGAAAAAGAGCACGTTATCATCGCGCGAGATGCCGCGATAGACGCGGTGATCGTAACCGACGGTGGCGCCCGCGTCGATGAAGTGTCCGATATCCTCGGTCACGCCGAAGGAGGCAGAGGTGGATTCGACGGTCAGATCGTCGATCGTGAGCTCGAGGGCGCGGCGAGCGTTCAGCGAAAGCTTGGTATTGGGGCGGGCCTGCCAGCTCAGATTAGCGGCACCCCCGAAGCGCCGGGTGTTGTTATCATTGATGCCCGGAACGTCGGAGGACTGGTAAAAGAGCGACAGGGAACTGTCGAGTTTGGGAAAGCGCGAAGCGGGCAGGAAGGGGCCCTCAAGCGAGGCACTGACAAAAGAACCGGCGTAGTGGGTTTCGCCGGTCACCGTCTCCGCGCGCGAGCGATCCAGAATGCGGTAGCCGTAACTCACCGACGCTTTCACATCGGAGTAGATCGGGCGGGAGAGACCGACGGAGTAAGTATCGAGTTTCTGGTTGAGCGGGACGCCAAACGAGTTGTCGCCGGAGGTCTCATTGTCCAGGTGCCGGTAGCGGACGTGCAGCGCAGTGCCTTGGAGAAAATCGAGATAGTTGAAGCCGAGGCCGGCGTCCCATTGATCGCGATCACTGTAAATATTCCGGTGGGCTTGGAGCAGGCCGGCGTCGAAATCGAAACTGGTTTTGAGGCCGGCAAGAAAATTGGTATCGAGCCGGGTGGAGAAAATTTTGTCCCGCACGCGTTGGTTGACGTCGTAGTTCACGTCCGAGTGCTCGTCGTAGCTCATTTTAAATGAGCCGGAGAAGCGGGGGCCGACTCCTTGCGGCAAACGCAGGTTGATGCCGGACGTCACGTCTTCGGAGTTGAATTGGGTGAGATCGTAGTAGCGCTTCACACTGACGCCGGCGTGGGCGTCGAGTTTAAGCTGCGCAGTCTCGCTCCGGCGGTAGATGAGTTGAGGGAACAGCGTGAAGATCATATCGTCGGCACCACTGGCACCGCCGAGGACCCGGGAGTCATAGGTGGCCGATGCCGTGGTGGAGAGGAGCAGTTCCCCTCGTTCGATTTCGGTGAAGGCGAGAGCGGACGGCACCAGCGTGAGAGCGGTGCAGGTGAACAGGATGGCGGATTTCATTCGGAAGAGAGTGCTTGGTTCGGCAGCGACGGCGCAGGTTCCACGGATGCACGCGGCTCGAAGTGTCGAGTGAGCGGCACCCGCGATCTCACCGCGCGGTGCTGGCGGACATTTTTTGTTCAGATCGCGGACGTCTCCTGGCAAGGGGCACAGGCACGTGGAAGAGGTGCGCTTTGGGCGTTGCGCGGAAATCCCCGTGCGGCGGTGCGCTCGTTCGCGGCAGAATCTGCGGGCTCGGCGTTGTTGCTTGCCGCGGGAGAGTAGGGGCGGGGCGAAGGATTGAAGAGCGTGTTCGAAGTAGTGGCCGCTCGCGCGCTTTCAGTCTGGGAAGGGCAACAGGCGAATGTTGGGCGCCGTTCAAACTCTATATATTGAGTGATCATAAGTGACGCTCACGCCGGGCGTTGAGCGAATCGAGAGAGCCATAAGTGCGCCAACCAAGACAAGATTGATCCCAGTTCTTAGGGGAGTTTCAGGAAATTCCCGATACGCGGCCAATGGTGCGGAGGACGAGCACAGACGTGTGCAGCCGATACGAAATCGGCGGCGCGCGCGTTACTGTAGTAATGCTCGATGTGTCCAACAGACGAGCGCCTCCCGCCCACTATGTTTAAAGATCGCCAGCAAGGACTCGTTTATCTGCACGGTTGCACCCTCGCGATCACTGCCGTCGTCCTATTCCTGACGTGGGGAGGCTTTGTCAACGCCGTGGGCTGGATCGAATTTTCCAAGCACGTTAACCGCGACTTGTATTTGCTGGCGACCGTTTGCGCGGGACTGTGGGTGCAACAAGGGCTGCGCGGCTACAGCGAAAAACTGGGGTGTTTGGGCTGGGGCGACGCGATACGTCTTTCGCGGCAGCAGATCGGCCGGATCGCGATCGTGCTTTTCGCCGTCGTCGTGGTAACGAAGGACGGAAATATCTCGCGCACATTTTTGATCGGTTACCTTGGTGTGCTCGCCGGAGCCTTGATCATCGCAAACAAGTATTTTCCGCCTTTGATTGCGCGGTTGTTTTTCGGCGCTCGCGGGATGCGAACCGTTGTGATCGCGCCGGCCAAGGAGGTGGAAGGTTTCGTCAAATGGCTCCGGCAGCGCCCGCACCTCGCTGGCGGAATCGAGGTAATCGGCTGGATTGGAGATGCGGACGCTCCGGCGGAGACGACCTTGCCGCGATTGGGGACGAAGCGGGATGTGCGGCGCGTGTTGATTGAGCACGATGCAACGCAAATTCTCGTCTCGCAGGCTAACTTGACGGCAGAAGCTGCGGACACCGTGTCAGAGATTGCGGAGCAATTGGGCTGCCGTGTGCGCTTCTTCTCCAACGTGCAGCAATTTTTTGGCGAGCGGGCCGTGCGAGTGGAACACGAGGAGAACTACACTTTCGTCACACGAAGCGACGAACCGTTGGATCATCCGTTGAATCAGATCCAGAAGCGTCTGCTCGATATCGTCGTCGCCCTGCCCGTGGTCGTGCTGATTTTCCCGCCGCTGATGTTGATGGTGTGGTGCATGCAACGAATCCAATCACCCGGTCCGCTCTTTCACTGCCAACTGCGTTCCGGGTTAAACCGGCGGAAGTTTCTCATCTTCAAATTTCGCACGATGAACGTGAATCACGGGCAAGAGAGCCGGCAGGCGGGCAAGAACGACGCGCGGATCTATCCGTTTGGCCGGTTTCTGCGTCGGGCCAGCCTCGATGAGATCCCGCAGTTTCTCAACGTGCTGCTCGGTGACATGAGTGTGAGCGGACCGCGTCCTCATTTGCTCGAACACGACGAACAGTTCGCGAAGGTCGTGAATTTCTACCACGCGCGCCATTTCGTGAAACCCGGCATCACCGGTTTGGCGCAGAGCAAAGGTTTTCGCGGCGAAATTTCTGAGCCCTCCTTACTGCGCAAGCGGATCGGCTACGACATGCTCTACATCAAACGCTGGTCGCTCTCGCTGGATTTGCAGATCATGGCCGCGACGGTGCGTCACGTCTTTTTCCCTCCCAGCTCGGCCTATTGAGGCGTGGCTGGGGCGCGGCCCCGGAGTGGTAAATCCGATAGCTGGATACGGCGATGCCGGGTGGAAAGCGGAGGCGTTTTTTCATGCAAAATGCACGTCGGTGCGCGCTCCGTTTTCCGAGGTAAAAACGTAATTTTGCGCAAGCGGTTCAATTGCAAATGAGCCGCACAAAACAAGGAACATTAGGGGGGGTATAGCTACCATGCCGCACGCCCCGATGGCCAGCTCAGGGCGAAACGACAACTCAGAAGACACAATGGAAACTCTCCAATCAACCGCCACGCGTGCGGAGCGCACCTTGAGCCGAAACGGTGCGCGCAACTCAACCGACAACGAATCCTCCAACGTGACCGACGCCAGCCCGTCGGACTTTGTGACGAAGATGCGGACGAGGATCTATATCGTCGATGATCACGCGCTGGTGCGGCGCGGTCTGGCGGCGTTGATCTCCGCTGAGTCGGACATGGAAGTCTGCGGTCAGGCGGAGGACGCGGCCACGGCGATCAACGATGTCATGAAACTTCGCCCGGACCTCGTCATCGTGGACATTTCGTTGAAAGGGAACTCGGGCATCGAGCTCATCAAGAGCATCAAGGCCTTTGACTCCAACATCCAGGCGATCGTGGTCTCGATGCACGACGAATCCATTTACGCGTTGCGGGTGCTGAAAGCGGGCGCTCGCGCCTACGTGATGAAACAGGAAGTGACCGAAAAGGTGCTCGAGGCGGTGCGCAGAATCCGCAAGGGGCATCTTTACGTGAGCGATAATGTCGCGAGCCAGATGTTGAACCGTTTGACGGGGGGCGGCGTGCCGGAGGATGGCTCGTTGGTGAGCGGACTTAGCGACCGTGAACTTGAGATCGCGAGTTTGATCGGCAACGGCGTGCCGACGCGGGAAATCGCCGCCCGGCTCCATATCAGCATCAAGACGGTGGAAACGCATCGGGCCCACATCAAGAGCAAGCTCAACCTGCGCAACGCGACTCAGCTCGTGCAGTTTTGCGTGCGCTGGGTCGATGAGAATAACGCGGCCGCGACGAAGGCACCGGCGTCCGTTTAAGCGAAACCCTTTTGGGGGGCGCATGAAAAAGCCCGCCGGTTTGACCGGCGGGCTTTTCGCGTGAAGCCGCGAGAGAGGTGACTAGGTGATTTTGGGCAGGGCGACGTCGGCGAATTCTATCGCGCGGGGTTGCTTGCGTTTCGACTTACGAAGTTGCGCGCGTCGCTCGAGCATCCGGTCGAGTTTTGCGATGAGGAGGGCGACGGACTTGTGGCATTCCTCGGTCGTCACGGTGGCATTGAGATTGGGACCTTGAATTTCCACGTGCCCCTTGGCGGTGAAACGGTTGGTCTGCGTAGGATCGTATTCGAGTTCGAAGCGAAGCCGGACGATGCGGTCTTCATGACGATACAGTCGCGCGGCTTTCTCTTGCACGAACGTCTTGAGCGACGGCGTGAGGTCCAAGTGAATGCCAGCAACAATGATTTCGTGATGATTTTGGCTGTTCATGATCTGCGTTTGATTTGGGTTAACGGACAGAAAGGGGCCTGAAATCCGGTGCCGCAAAAGCCTCCCGTCTTTGACGATCTCGTCGAATCCAACCGATCTTCCGTGGGGAAAACCTTTCATGGGGAGCACGGGAAGCGTTCGCGCGGTTGGTGCGTTTTGCAACCTCTGTCGACGTTTAATAACCGTGAAATAGTGCTTCCCTTTTCGCGGCGGACTTGCCGGCGGCCTCCATTGACCGGCAAGGTGATGCCATGGTGAATTTCTACGAAGGGCGGTTCGCGTGACGGGGCCCGAAGGAGCGGAGTCAAACCCGCAAGGCTGGCGGCAATTTCGCTTGAAACAAGGACCGGTGCGGCAGATCGCCGCGGAAGAATTGCGGAGCTGGATTTTGCATGAGTGCGATCGGCTGCTGGTGATCAACAAGCCGGGCGATGTGGTTTGTCATCCTTCCAAGGACGGACCTTGGTCGAGCCTCGTCGGGGCGGCGCGGGAATACACGGGTTTGGCGACGATGCATCTGATTTTTCGTCTGGATCGGGAGACGAGCGGGGTGGTCGTGCTCGCCAAGGACGCGCGGATGGCGAGTCGGCTGCAGAAGGCGATGCAGGAGCGGCGGTGCCAAAAGGGCTACACAGCTATTCTGACGGGAAAGCTGGATGTTCCCACTTCGGTGGATCAGCCGCTGGGCGATGACGAAGCCGGTCCGGTGTTCATCAAAACCAAGGTGCGCCCGGATGGTCAGCGGGCAGTCACGCATTTCACACCGGTCGCCAGCACCGCGACGTTCACGCGGGCGGATGTCAGCACGGAGACCGGCCGCAAGCACCAGATTCGGGCGCACGCGGCATGGTTAGGGCACGCGCTGGTGGGCGATAAAATTTACGGCCCGGACGCGCGACTCTTTTTGGAGTTTATCGAGACCGGCTGGACGGATTCGCTGGCCCGACAGCTCGTGCTGCCGCGCCAGGCGCTGCATTGCGCGAGCATTGATCTGACGGCAGTCGGTCTGGAAACGGTTTTCACAGCGCCGCTGCCCCGGGATTTGGAGGCGTTTTGCGCGGAGCAACAGTTAACGCTTTGACCGCCGCCTGCACAGCGGCGACGAGCGTCGCGACGCGTTCCTCAAGCGGTAGTCGAGAGGCGGACTCCAGCGTGTAAGTGAGGGACGTGTGGTGTGCGCGCAGGTAGAGCGCCTCGGGCCAGTCGGGACGGGCTGCCGGATCGAGCAGGGGGCGAATGAGGCCACCTTGTGCCGCGCGACCATCGATCAAATCCGCCAGGTCGATCGGGCAAGTGGCACCGGCGGCGGCCAGGATCGCAGGTGCAAGGGTGGGTTGGCCAGCGGCGTTGAGTTCGTAAAGGTAAAAGCCAGTGGCTTCCCAGTCTTCATGAAGGCAAAGCGCGAGGTCGAACGGCGGCTGACGCGCGAGCCACGCGGTGTGCGCTTGGATCTCGAGGCTGCGCGGCGCAAGGTAGTCGCGATTCAGGTCGATGGCTAACGGCCCCTCGCGGGTTCCGCCGACGAAGCCGGCGGGGTTGAGCAGCGGACACACGAACCACGTGGCGCGTGCATCGAATACGCCAGTTTCCAGCAGGCGCAAAAGCGCGTGGGGCGGCGCGGGTTCGTCGCCATGAATGCCCGCTGAAAGATAGATGCGCGGGCGGGGGCCCGAGGTGCGGCGCGTAAGGGCGAGCAGGGGAACGCCGGCCGCTGAGCCCATGGTTTCGACGCGAAAGCCCGCCCGCGTTCCGGCCTGTGCGAACCGCGCGGCGAGCGCGGCCGGATCGATGGGAGCGGCTTTGACAGGCTTCACCGCTTGCTTCTTGCTGCGCAGCTACGTCATGCCAAGCCACAATCCATCATCGCCCGCGGGGTCCAAAGTGCGGGTGCGTTTTGCCCCGAGTCCGACTGGTTTCTTTCACATCGGGAGCGCGCGCACGGCATTGTTCAACTGGCTTTACGCGCGGCACACCGGCGGAACGTTTATCCTGCGCATCGAGGACACCGACAAGGAGCGCAACAGCGAGCCGTTCCTGAATGTCATCTACGACAGTCTCAACTGGCTCGGGCTGCGCTGGGATGAAGGCCCGCAGGTGGGCGGCGATTTTGGACCTTATCGTCAGAGTGAGCGCACGGCGATTTACCAGCAGTCCGTCGAGCGATTGTTCGCGGCCGGGCGCGCTTACGAGAAGGACGGCGCGGTGTGGTTCAAGTTGCTTGGCGAGCGGCGCGAGGTGTTTGACGATCATCGCAAGAAAACCGTCACCAAGGTGGCGACGCCGCCCGTGGTGATCGAGGATCGGATTCGCGGGCGGGTGGAGCGCGTGGAGGACGAGGACTTCGTCATCGTGCGTTCCGACGGCAATCCCGTGTTTCATTTGGTGAACGTCGTCGACGATATCGCCATGAACATCACGCACGTCATCCGCGGCGAGGATC
Source organism: Horticoccus luteus (assembly GCF_019464535.1). Taxonomy (GTDB): domain Bacteria; phylum Verrucomicrobiota; class Verrucomicrobiia; order Opitutales; family Opitutaceae; genus Horticoccus; species Horticoccus luteus. Next base: position 1,697,444 of record NZ_CP080507.1, read on the forward strand.
ATTTGTCCAACACGAGCAAACATGTGCATTTGTTCGAAGCGTTCGGTGCGGCGCCGCCGGTGTTTGCGCACATTCCGCTCATTTTAAAACAGAACGGCCCGGGCAAGATGTCGAAGCGCGACCAAGGCGCCTTGGTGGAGGAATATCAGCGGCGGGGGTATCTCCCGGAGGCGCTGGTCAATTTTCTATCCTTGCTCGGATGGAATCCAGGGGATGATCGCGAAAAAATGCCGTTGGAGGAGATCGTGCGGCTGTTTGATCTGAAGGACGTCAACCAGAGCAACGCGCGCTTTGACGACAAGAAACTCGCGCACATGAACATGGTTTATCTGCTGGAGCAGCCGGCCGAGCGATTCGTGGCTCTGGCGCGAACCTACTTCGAAAGATTGTCGGATAACGCCTCGGCGAAAGCCGCGCTGTCGGCCGCACCGGATTATTTCCGCGAGGTGATGATGGTGAGTCAGCCGAAGGTGAAAGGCCTCGAGGAATTGCCGGCCTACACGGTTTATTTTTTCCAGGACGATTTTCCGATCGACCCGAAAGTGCGCGAAAAGGTGCTCGGAAAAGGTGATCCGCGCGCGCGGTTGAGTGAACTTTTCGCCGCCGCAGCCGAGATGGATTTCGGGAGCGACGCAGCGATCGAAGAAGCGATCAAACAACTCGCGACGCAGCGCGGATTGGGTTTCGGCGACTACCAAGCCGTTGCGCGATTGGCGGTCACAGGCACGAATGCTGGCCCGAGCATCACGGGGATTTTCCGCATTTTGGGGCGTCAACGCGTGCACGACCGTCTGACGCGTTTCGCCCAAACCATCGTGTAAGAGACCAACTGGGGTGACGAATGCCGGTGCCGCTGGCTCGCGGTGCTGGCATCCTCACGGGTGTGCAACGGCGTGCATTTGCCCGTCGCCCCTTAATCCTATCTGGCTTGTGGCCAGAGGATTGCCACACTGAGAAACTGGTCGGGCCGGTGAGATTCGAACTCACGACCTCTTGCACCCCATGCAAGCGCGCTACCAGGCTACGCTACGGCCCGAACAAGAGAGGGGCGAACAAGACGGACGCAGACTAACGGATGCAAGCGCGAAAAGTGACTGCGCGTGCAGTGGTTCACTTGCGAGGCTCCGCCGCGGCACTTTTAGTGGGAGCCGTGTCTCAGATTGCCATGTTCAAGGAATCTCCCGTCGGTCATTGGCGAATCATCTGGCCTGTCGCGCTCGCGTTGACCGTCGTCTTCGCGTCGGCGCACGCCGTGCCGCCCGAGGTCGCGCCCCTGATGATTTTCGCCCACGGCGACAAGGTCGTGCATTTTTTCGTGTTCGGACTGCTCGCCACGTTGATCGTTCGACTCCGATTGGTGCAGCGCAACCGATCCGCCGCCGTGTTGATCGCGGTGGGGTTGACGTCGTTGTTCGGCGTGTCGGATGAGCTCCACCAGGCGTTTACGCCCGGCCGCAGTTGCGATGTGTTCGATTGGATGACGGATACATCGGGTGCGCTTGTCGCGGCTTGGTGTTACTTGAGTTGGACCGACTACCGGCGACTCTTGGAGTGGCGGTTGATTCGGAGTGAGAAGGCCAAGGTCCGCATTGAAATGATGAGGTCGCGGGTGCCTACTTTGGCGGAATGACGTCGGCCGAGGCCCAGCAACGACTTGATGAACTGCGCGCGGAGATCGCGCGTCACGATGAACTTTACCATCGGCAGGCGAAGCCGGAGATCAGCGATTTTGACTATGACAGGTTGAAGCGGGAGCTGGCGGACCTGGAGGCAGCGTGGCCGGCATTGGGAGGGGACAACTCGCCATCGCGCGCAGTCGGGGATGATCGCACGGCAGGATTCAAGACGTATCGCCATCGCGAGCGAATGATGAGTCTCGACAACACTTACTCCGCTGAGGAGCTGCGAGAGTTTCACGACCGGTTGACGCGCGATTTGGAACGCGACGGACTGGAATTCGTCGTGGAGCCGAAGATCGACGGACTCGCGGTGAGCCTTACGTTCGCAAAAGGGAAACTCGTGCGTGCGGTGACGCGCGGAAACGGCGTGGAAGGCGATGACATTACCGCCAACGCCCTGACGATCCGCTCGCTGCCGCGAGAATTGAAGCGCGGCCCGGATGCGCCGGTGCCGGACGTGATCGAGATTCGCGGAGAGATTTATCTGACGACGGCGGAATTTCAGCGGATCAACCGCCAGCGGGAGGAAGAAGGGGAACCCGTTTACGCGAATCCGCGCAATCTCGCCGCCGGCACGATAAAGCAACTGGACGCCCGCGAGGTGGGACAGCGAAAACTGGAGATCGTCCTCTACGGTCGCGGGTATTTGGAGCCGGTCGCGGCCTTGCCGGAAACGCAGACGCAGTTTCATGGCTGGGTGAAGGCCTGGGGCCTGCCGACGGTGGAGAAGTTCTGGACGGTGCAAGGGGCCGACGCCGTCCTCGGCGCGGTGCAAGAACTCGGGAAACTGCGCGAGAGCTTCGCGTATGCGACGGATGGCGCCGTCGTGAAACTCGATGCCGTGGCACTCCAGCGCCGCGCGGGGTCGACGAGCAAATCGCCGCGCTGGGCCATGGCTTACAAGTTTGCGCCTGACCGGGCCGAAACCAAGTTGCTCAACATCACGGTGCAGGTCGGCCGCACCGGGGTGCTCACGCCCGTGGCCGAACTGGATCCTGTGGTGCTCGCCGGCACGACGGTCGCACGCGCCACGCTGCACAACCGCGACGAGATCGCGCGCAAAGATATTCGCGTGGGCGATTTCGTTTTCGTGGAGAAAGCGGGGGAAGTCATCCCAGCAGTGATCGGCGTCAATCCCGCGCGGCGGACGCCTGCCTGCGTGCCGTATGTGTTCCCGGAAAGGTGTCCCGTCTGCGGCACGGCGGTCGTGCAGATCGAAGGCGAGGTGGCGCTCCGTTGTCCCAATCTCGAATGCCCTGTGCAAGTGCGGCGGCGCGTGCAGCACTTTGCGTCGAAGGCTTGTCTCGACATCGAGGGCTTGGGTGAAGCGATGGTCGATGTGCTGGTGGAAAAAGGCTGGGTGCGAACGCTGTCGGACATTTACCGCCTGCGACGCGACGAGCTGCTCACACTCGGGAAAAGTGTCGAGAAATCCACGGACAACCTGCTCGCGGCGATCGAGGCCAGCAAGCGCGCGGAGCTGTGGCGTTTCATCAATGGGCTGGGAATTCCGCATGTCGGCGCGGCGGCGGCGAAAGATCTGGCGCGGAAATTCCGTGGATTGGAAGCGCTCGCGACGGCGCAACGAGACGATTTTATTCAGAATAAAGAGTCGGTGATTGGCGGGATCGGCGAAACGATGGCGGATGCGATTCTGACGTTCTTCGCTGAGTCGCGCAATCGGAACGTCATCGACGAGCTCGTGCGGGCGGGCGTCGACCCAATCGTGCCGGCGGCGGGCAGTGCGCTGGCGGGAAAAACGTTCGTGCTCACCGGCACGCTGCCGACGCTCACGCGCGACGACGCCACCGCCAGAATCGAAGCCGCGGGTGGGAAAGTGAGCGGCAGCGTGAGCAAGAAAACGAGTTACGTGGTGGCGGGTGAAGAAGCTGGTTCCAAATTGGAAAAGGCGCAGACACTCGGCGTGCCGGTCATCAACGAGGCGGAGTTGCTCACGATGCTCGGTTAAGCCGCCCCAGACGCTTGCCAACCCGGAGGGCTTTCGTAAGACCGGTGCTGCATGGCGCTTCGCCCCATCCGGCTCTTTGCGATCGTCGCATTGCTGATCTCCACTCTCCGCGGAATGGCGGCGACGGACGATGCGTCGTCTCTCCAAACGCAGCTACAGGTGCTAATTGCCCAGAACGAGCGCTTGGAAAAGGCGGTGCACGAACAGCAAAAGTTGATCGCCGAACTCAGCGCCAGATTGAATGCGCTGCAGACCTCCGAGGTGCGGCACGATCAGGCGATCGAGAACCTGCAAGTGCAGACAAACGAGGCGCCCGCACCCGCGGATAAGCAGTTCGAATCGGAATCAAAAATTCATCTCTCGGGGGAAGTCGGACTCGCCTTTTTTCAAACAGGTGCGGGCGGAGCGTTTCCCAATGCGGAGTTTCGCGTGGACGAGGCAAAGATTTTTTTGGAGGCGGCGCTGGCGAAGGACACCTATTTGTTCACGGGTCTCGATATGGTGACGAGGGAGACGAATGATGAGTATTTCCATGTCGGGGAACTCTACGTGGATTTCGAAAACGTTGCGTCCTGGTTGGGCGCATCAGCGCCGGCGCTGACGCTTCGCGCCGGTCGATTCAACATTCCGTTCGGCGAGGAGTATCAAGTGCGGGGTGTGATGGATAATCCGCTCATTTCCCATTCGCTGAGCGACCTGTGGGGGTTTGATGAAGGGATCGAGGTCTACGGCGGCGCAGGGAAATGGACCTACGTTTTTGCCGTGCAGAATGGCGGCCACAAATCGTTGCACGATTACGACTCCGACAAGGCTCTGGTCGGACGCATTGGCTATCGACCGGCGGAGTGGTTGTCCGTCAGTGCGAGTGCGATGCGCACGGGTGATTTATCCGTCGCGGGCGATGCGACCTCCGAGCTTTGGTTCGGCAACGGCTTTTTTCGGGCGCTCGGGCCGCCGGCGACAACGACGACCTTCAGCGCCGAGTTGTTCGAAGGTGATGCGGCGGCAACGTGGCGCGGAGGACATTTCCGGGCGGCGGTCGGTCGGGCCCACTTCGACGACAACGACGGGGCGGCGGACAACGCCAGGCGGATCAGTTATTACTATATCGAGGGCCTGCAGAACCTCGCCGACCGCGTTTACGGCGCGGTGCGCTGGAGCGAAATTCGCGCGCCGGGCGGATATCCGCTCGTGGGCTGGGGCGACTTCGGCAACTATTTCTACCGCTCGGCGGGCACGGACCGCTTGTGGCGAGCGAGCGCCGGGTTCGGCTATCGCCTCGCCTCACCGGTGCTGCTGAAGTTCGAATACACGATCGAACGTGGCCGGATGATCAATGGCGTGAAACGGGAGCACGAAGACTTTCTGTCCACCGAGCTCGGACTGAAATTCTAATCAACTTATGCGTCACTGGCAGACATTATTGATCGGAGGGATTTGGGCCGCCGCCGCGATCGTGGCGGCCGGAGGAACCATTACGGGCACGGTTTCGGCGAAGGGCATGCTGCCGACATCAGATGCCGGAGAAGGTGGCGGCGCGTATGCCAGCCGGCGCTACAAGTTCGTCGAAAAAATGGACTATGTGCACCTGCGGGATTTCGTCGTGTCGATCGACGAGCCGATGGCCAACATTGCTCCGGCGTCAGCGGCGATGGCCGTGACGATGCAGAAAGACGCGAGTTTTGATCCGCACGTTTTACCCATCGCCGTCGGCACGACTGTTCGCTGGCCCAACGAAGACGATATCTTCCACAACGTGTTCTCGATGTCCGATGCCAAGGAGTTCGACCTCGGCTACTACAAAAAGGAAAAGACACCGGAGATCGTTTTCGACAAGGTCGGCCGGGTGGACGTGTTCTGCGCCATTCATACCCGGATGCATTGCATCATCCTGGTCCTGCCGAATCCGTATTTCGCCAAGACCGATGCCCGGGGCCGGTTCATCATCAAGGATGTGCCGCCGGGCACTTACAAACTGAAGGCGTGGCATGAGCGGCTCCCTTCGGCGGTGCAGGAAGTCGTCGTGCCGGCCGAAGGGGAAGTGCACGTTGATTTCGTCCTGGGGTTGGGCGCGCTTCCGAAATACTAATTCGTGACTTCGTCCCGGAAAGGTTTCCGCCTGAGTCTGCAAACCAAGGTGCTGGCGGCGGTGCTCGTGGTGCTGGTGCTGCTCCCGGCGGTGACGTTGTGGATCGTCAACGACCGGATCAGCAGTCAGGTGCAGGATGAGTCGCGTCAGACGTTGATGACAGCGCGGGCGGTGTTTCTGCAATCGTTGGAGAACCATTCAGATGAGCTCGGGGCGCGCTATCGCGGACTCGTGAATGACGGGCGGTTTGTGCAGATCCTGCGGCTGCGGGATGCCGAGACGTTGCGCGCCTATCTGCGGGACTTGCTGCAGGAAGTGGGGGACGACTGTGAGGAAATGTTCTTTGTGACGGATCACGACGAATTGCTGGCGGGCGTGCGTCGGGACGCGGCCCCCGCGCCGGTGGAGTTTGCGCGGGCGACGGCGGCGATCACGCACGAGGCGCTCGCGGGCGAGGCAGGAACGGGCCGCGCGAGTCTGGAACGCCGGCTTTACAATGTCGTGGCGGTTCCCGTGACCGTGCCCGGAGGTTTGTCGGGCGCATTGGTCGTTGGCGTGCGAGTGGGCGATGCAGCGGCGCAACAGTTGAAAGCGCTCACGCGGACGGAGATGCTGCTCGTCGCCGATCACGCGGTAGTGGCCAGCACGCTGGCCGATCCGACGGCGATTGGGTCGGAATTGCTGAACACAGCGGCAGGCGGCGCGCTCGGACGGATCGAGCCCGTGATTGTAAATGGCGAGCGATTTCTCGCGTTGAACGGCGTGATCGAGGCCACTGCGCAGCCTCCGATCCATTACGTGCTGCTTTCGTCCCAAGAGATGCGACGCCGAGGGCTCGAATCCACGCGGCGGATGCTGGTTGCGGTGAGCGGGCTGGGCATCCTGGTGAGCGCAATGGCGGTGTGGCTGTTCATCCGGCGAATCACCCGGCCGCTGCGGGAATTGCGCGACAGCGCTGAGGCCGTGGGACGCGGCGATTTTTCGCGGCGCATCGAACGCTTGTCGAATGACGAATGTGGCGAGCTGGCGGAGGAGTTCAACCGGATGACGACCAACCTGCAAACCTCGCACGCGGAATTGGAAAAAGCAGTCGTAACGTTGAAGGCGACGCAGGCGCAATTGATCCAAAGCGAAAAGCTTTCCGCGGTGGGCCAGTTCGTCGCCGGGGTCGCGCACGAGTTAAATAACCCGTTGACCGCGGTGATTGGATTTTCGGATCTGCTGGCGCAGATGCCGGGGGACGAGAAGACCCGCTTGTATCAGGATCGCGTGGCGAAGAGTGCGCACCGCTGCCACAAGATCGTCCATAGTTTGCTGAGTTTTGCGCGGCAGCACCCACCGGAGCGGCGGTTGGTGGATGTGCGCCAACTGGTTGACGCGGTGCTGGAGATCATGGCTTACGATCTGCGCACCTCCAATATCAAGGTGACGTCGGAGTGGGCGGCGGACGTGCCCGCACTGCTGGGGGATTCGCACCAGCTACAGCAGGTTTTTATCAATATCCTGGGCAACGCGCGCCAGGCGATTCAAGGCGTGCAAGACAAGGGACAAATTATCGTCCGAGTCTTCGCCGCGGGAGCGATGGTCCAGGTTGAATTCGAGGACGACGGGCCGGGCATCCGGCCGGAAAATCTCTCCCGCATCTTCGACCCGTTTTTCACCACCAAGCCGGTGGGCAAAGGAACCGGACTGGGGTTGAGCTTATCCTACGGCATCATTCAGGAGCACGGCGGAAAGATCTACGTGCGCAGCGAGCCGGGCCGCGGGGCCTGTTTTACGGTGGAACTGCCGGTGGCGCCGCAGAACGGCGCGCGCGACATCGCGTCGCCCTTCGTGCTGCGCACGGCACCCGCCGGACGAGACTCCGGCCACTCGGTCCTCGTCGTGGATGACGAAGAATGGATTCTCGAACTCACCCGTGAACTGTTGGTCGACGACGGACATTTGGTCGAAACCGCGTCGAGCGGCGAACGGGCGCTAGAGTGGATCGCCCGACGGAAGTTCGATGTAGTCGTGTCAGATTGGAAGATGCCCGGGCTGAACGGTGTGCACCTGTACGAGCATCTGCTCGCGACCAACGCGACGACTGCCGCGCGACTCATTTTCATGACCGGCGACGTGGTGAACGAAACGTTTGAGGCCTTTCTTAAGCGGCATGGAAAGCACCATCTTCCCAAGCCGTTCTCGATTGAAGAGTTTCGGGCCGCGGTCGCGCGGATGATCGCGGCGCACAACTAACGCGACGATTCCGCGGAAGGCAGTTGGCCAATCACAGCGGGCGATTGGGGTCGTCCTTGAACGGGCGGAACGGCATGCCGCGCGTGAGATCGGCGGCCACGGGGCGTTGTTGAAGATGCAGCGCGTGGCGGTCGAGTTGCGCGGCGGTGACCCGCCCCGCGGCAAAGAAACGCAGGAGGAAGGTGTGGTCGCCTTGGTCGGCCCAATTCACATGCGGTAGATGCGGCGGGAGAACCAGGGGGTCGTGATGAGCGAGCGGACACGAGCGCAGAAGGGTGAGGTGCAGGGCGTCGTGATCGCCGGCGAGCGAGAAAACGTCGGGCGCGACGACGCCGGCGCGTTGGCCGTTGTCGAGTTGCAGCAAGGAGCGATCGCGCACCGGGCGCTCGGCGCCATCGCTCGTCCGGGCGAGACCGCCGACGGAGATGCCGTCGTTACGCGATTGGATCCTGGCACCAGGACGCCACGACAGGCGGAGGATTTTGTGGTGTTCGTGCCAGGCCACCCGCAGCCGCAGTTCCCAGAATTCGCTGCCGCGATAGCGCCGCCAATCGGCGCAAAGCGTGCTTTCGCCGATGGGCGCGGTCGTGCGCCACGTGCAGCGCAAGGGGCCGTCTTCGACCTGTTCCGGGGCGGACCATGCAGCGCGACCGACGATGGGACCGGCGAATCGGTCGAGGTTGTGCGACCAGGTATCCGATTTGTCTTCGACGAGCACAAACTCCGGCAGCGCGAGCGTGGCGCCGGCCGTGGGCTGAAGTTTCTTCGCGCGTGTGATGGTAAACGCCGGGGAAGGCCCCGTGAGTTTCGGAGCCTTGCCGGCAGGGCGGCGGGCGATGCGGAGCGAAGCGATGTCGCCAGCGGCGACCCGTAACGGGAAAAGGAGCCGCAAAGCATCGGGCATCAACGCCTCGGCAGCGATCAGCTGATGCGGCACGACGCGGCCGCGGGCATCGAGCAGGCACCAGTCCGGCTGCCAGACGCTCCACTCGAGCCACGGTTCGTGTTCGCACCAGTCGGAGAAAGGAGCGCCGGAGAAATTACCAAACGCGAGACGTTGGCGCGGGTCGGGAGGAAGGGCGTGGGCGCGGCGGCGAAACGTTTCGCTCAACACGGTCTCGGCAGCGGCGGCGGCGCCCCCGAGTTGTTCTTCGGCGGGCCGGTTGGCAGTCTGAATGGAACTGCCGCCCAGCGTATCGTGAAAGTGGTTGAAGCAGACTTGCTCCCACGCGCCGCGGAGCGCGGGTTGGGCGGCGCGCCGTTCCGCTGGCGAAGCGGTGGCCAACACGCGGCGGGCTTGGGCGAGGAGGTTTTCAGCGCGACGCACACCGACCTTTACAGGGCGATGCACACTGTAGCAGCCGATGGCGTGCATCTGCAGCTCGCCGGTCACCAGAGGCAGGCGTTTGACCTGCGGAGCGAGGGCGCGGAAGTATTTTTCGGGCGATGAATAGAGAAAGCGGGTGCCTGGCATCAGATCGGGCAGGCGGCGCGTCCACTCGAGAATCGCTTCGTTGGGTCCGCCACCGTGGTCGCCGACGCCGAGGAAGCACATGGTGTCGTCCACGCCGGACGGCAGTTCCGAGAGGCTTTGCTCCACGAGATCCAGAGTGGGCGGGAAGATGGTGCAGTAGCCCGCGGCGATCCGGAAGGCGGTGATTTCGGCGCCACCGGGCCGGCCGCGCCAGCGAAATACGCGGGCGGGGAGGGTGCGCTCGTGTTTCATTGGCCGCATGAAAACGTAGGAGCGCTGGCCGTGGGCGGCCATGAGGTCGGGCAGCGCGGCGCTGTGGCCGAAGGAATCGACGTTGTAACCGATGCGTGGAAAGAGGCCGAGGTGGCGCTTGAACCAGTCGCGGCCAAGGGTGATCTGTTGATGGAAGCCTTCCTCGCCAGGGAGATTGCAGTCGGGCTGAATCCACCAGCCACCGACGACCGACCACCGGCCCGCGCGGATGTGTTGCACGATGCGCTGAAACAGCACGGGATCGTGGCGGCGCACTTGTTCGTAAACCCACGCTTCACCGCGCGTGAAGATCACGTCGGGGTGACGATCGAGGAAATCGCACATGCTCACGCACGTGTTGAGCGTTTCGTCGACGCCGGCGGTCCATGGCCAGAGCCAGACGGGATCGAGGTGGGCGTTGAAGATGAGGTGGACAGTGCGCATAGGTGGAGTCGGAAAGTGAAAGCGGGTTGTCGGGACGAATACGGATGGCCTCGGCGGTGTGGCCGAGAGCGCGTTCAGGTGTTGGCGAGGCCGCGGTTGATGCGGTGGTTCCACCCGCGCAGCGTGAGGCGGGCGTTGGGGTGCGTGTTGCCAGGCTCGATTTCGTCGTCGCCGGCGTGCATCTGGACGAGGACGGTTTTGCGAAGGCGTTTCGAGCGGTTGTGCTTCGAACCGTGCAGCGTGAAGTAGTGGAAGAAGACCACGTCGCCGGGGTCCGCTTCGAGTGGAGTGGCGTTGTCCAACGGATACTGATCGAGCAAGGCGCAGGGTTCCTGTCCACCTGTGTGGGCGGCGCGACCAAGCTTGTGAGAGCCGGGATAAACGCGGAGGCAGCCCATTTTATCGGTCGCGGGGGAGATGTGAATCACGGCGGCGATCATCGAATCCTTGACCGAGGGGAAGTAGGACCAATCTTGATGCATCGTGAACGGCATGCCGTTCCCGGCGGGTTTTTGGAAGAGCTTCGTGTGATGGAGTACGATGTCCGGGCCGAGAATCGCTTCGGTGACGTTGAGGAACGGCTTGGCTTGAATCGCGCGCAGCCACGCAGCGGAGTAGCACTGCACGTTATGCGTGTGGGTGATCGTGCTTTTCGCGCCGCCAATCTTGGCCTGACGTTCACCGCTCCACTGAGCGGAGTTCAGCTCACCGGCGCGCGTGAGTTGGCGAACGATGCGGTCAAAGTCGCGGGTGAGCTCTTTGAGCGTAGCGCCAGAGAAGAGACCGCGGGCGACGTAGTAGCCGTTTTCTTGGAAGAACGTTTTGATGGTGTGCGGAGAAGGCATGAGAGGGGAGGAGGGGCAACCGCGGGCAGGTTGCTGGAGCGAAAGCGGTGGCGTTCATCGAATCAAGACTGGGCACGATGGCGGGCCGTTATTGAGCGAGAGACGATTTGCGCGGGCGGAGACCGGAATGGCGCAAAATCGCAGGCGTGTTTCGGCGACTCTCCCATACCGACGCCGACTAATGTGCGGTAAGGTAAGCCACGATGATTTCCTCCTGCCTTTTTGGCCTATGAAACGTTCGCATTTTTTCCTCAGCCTCCTCGTCGGAATCGTGCTTTTGGCAAGTGGCTGTACGACGGTGGCTCCGCCGGTAACGCCGACCGCGCCCGGGACCTTGCAGGTGAACATCAATGTGCCACCGACTTGGCAGCCGTTGCTGGAAGACGATATCGCCGCCGCGTTGGTGGGGCATCTGACGGACGTATTTCGACACGACGGCTACAGCGGGCCCTTGGCCGAAGTATCGCGCGGTGAGCCAAGCCCCGGGTGCGTGCTGTTGACGCTCAATCTCGTCGAGTGGCGCATGGACCATTCGGGGAACATCAATTGCACGTTCAGCGCGAGTCTGCAGAACGCGCGGGAGACGCGGCAGCTCGGCCTGTTTAATGGGATGGCGCTGCGATGGGCGAATCCGCCTGGTCGATTTGGATTAGGCGACACCTACGGCGCCGCGGCGGAAGATGCGCTGCACGAACTCTACCGTGCGGTGGAAAAGACAGGTTTAATGCCAGCACCGATGCCAGTGGGGACGACAAACACTCAGTAAGGCGCAGAGAAGAAAAGGCGCGCGGGCGGTGGCGGAGAGGGAGGGATTCGAACCCCCGGAACCCTTGCGGGCTCAGCGGTTTTCAAGACCGCCGCAATAGACCACTCTGCCACCTCTCCGAACCGAGCGGAAGAGCGTTTGGCAACTGGAGGGCGCTTTCAATCGCGTTTTTCAGGGGCGCTGCGGCATTGCTTCGAGACGCGCGGAGGGCTTTGGTCTGAGGCGTGGCTCCTGAGCAGCATCTCATTATCGACGGTCCGAATGTGATGCACGCCTGGCCGGAACTGCGGCCACTCTTGCGGCGGGAACGCAACACCGCCCGGGAGCGTCTCATCAGCAGTGCCACGAGCTTGCACGACGCCGCGGGTTGCCGCGTGACGGTGGTATTCGACGGGCGTGGATCCGAGGTAACGGTAGAACACCCCGCGGGTCAGGCGAGCTTCACGGTCATTTTCACCTCGAGCGGGCTGACCGCGGACGATGTCATTGAACAGATGGTGGGCCGCGCACGACGACCAGAGGATTGTGTCGTCTCCACCGCGGACATCGCGGAGCGATCGACCGTTGAGGCGTTGGGTGCGGCCGTGATTTCCCCGGACGAGTTGGCGCGCCGTATCAGCGGTGCGCAGGAGAGGATCCGGGCAGTGTTAACCCACGCGGCTGATTGCTCGCGGAAACGGAAGTGACTTATGGGCGCGACGGACATGAGCGTAACAGGGGATGTGGCTGAGATGCAGGGGTTGTATGGCGCGTTCTCGTTCCCGGAGAAGCTGCTGCAGCGGATTTGGGCGACCGGCGAATTTGTCCGGGACCAGTTGACGACGATCGATGGGCAACGCGTGACGATCGGTCAGGCGGGAAAATGGAATCTGCTGGGCGGGCCGGATTTTAAGGGCGCGCGAGTGACGATCGGCGAGGGCTCGGAGCGAACGGGTGATGTCGAATTGCATCTGAGGGCGGAAGATTGGGCGAACCATCGGCACGCGGCGGATCCAGCTTATCGCAACGTGATCTTGCATGTCGTGCTCTTCCCTCCCGCAGCGGGACATGTCACTCGCGGGGCAGGCGGCGAAGCGATTCCGGTCGCGGCGCTGCTGCCACTTCTTCATCGCGACCTCGAAAGCTACGCGGATGACGCCGCCGTCGAGTCGCTCGTCGATCAACCGCTCGATGAGGCGTTGCGTGAATGGGTCGGCCGCAGCGCGGAGGAGTTGACGGCGATGCTACGCGAGCACGCGAAGACGCGTTGGCAGCGCAAAGTGCGGGATGCGAATCGACGGATCGAACGCTTGGGGTGGAGCGAGGCGTGCCATCACGCGGCGCTCGAAATTCTCGGCTATCGGTTCAATCGCGTGCCCATGCTGCGCACTGCGGCGCGCTGGCGGCTGGCGGAATGGGTGCGGAGAGGGGTCGATCCCGATGTGGCATGGGCGGCCGAGCGTGAGTCTTGGAGTGTGCAAGGTGTGCGGCCGGCCAACCATCCGCGGGTGCGATTGCGTCAATATGCCACGTGGGTGAGGGCTCGGCCGGACTGGCCGGAGGCACTCATCTCTGCGGCAGGAAGGGTGTTTGAAGGAGCGGGTGTCGAGGCCACACGCACGTTTCGTCATAAAAACGATCTCACGGCGAGACGCCGCGCGTGGAGTGACCTCGTGGCGGGTGAAGCCGTGGGAGGCACGAGGTGGGACAATCTGGTCTGCGATGGCTTCCTGCCGCTGATGGCTGCGCGCACAGGCGAAGATTTGTTTGCTCCGTGGTGGCACTGGTTTTCCGGTGATCTGCCGGAAGGGCAGGAGCGGGCGTTGCGACGGGCGGGCGTTTTCGGGGGCCGGGAAAATCCGGCGGCGCATGGACCGTTGCAAGGATTGCTCGGCTGGCGGTTGGCGCGTGAAGCAACGAGCGCGGGGCGCGGAGCTTGACAAGTTTTACACGCGGAAAATATCTTCTCCGGTTCTAGAACCAGCCACTTTCAAGAAAGTGGGCCGTGCGGCCCGCTTTTTTTTTCCCATTAAACATCACCTATGAGCAGCGAAATTTTATCCGTCTTAGAATACATGGAGAAGGAGAAGGGGATCAGTCGGGTCGAGATGATCGCCACGATTGCCAATGCCCTGAAGACCGCCGCGCAAAAAGGGATCAACTCCGGCCAGGAGCTGCGGATCGATATCAATCCGAAGAATGGCCAGTTACATGCGTGGTCGCTGATGAAGGTGGTGGATTCCGTGGGTAACCCGAAGACGGAAATTCACGTGGAAAAGGCGCAGGCCGTGAAGCCCGGCGCCATGTTGGGCGACATGATTGAACGCGAGATCGATCCGTCGACGCTGGGCCGGATCGCGGCGCAAACGGCGCGGCAAGCGGTCATGCAACGTCTGCGGCAGTTTGAGAAGGATCGCATTTACGACGACTTCAAGGATCAGGTGGGCAACATCGTGACGGGCACGGTGCGGCGGCGTGAGCGCAACGATTTGTTCGTCGATCTCGGCAAGGCCGAGGCGGTGTTGCTGGGCAAGGAACAGGTGCCGGGCGAAGATTACCAGCCTGGCGAACGCGTGCGCTGCCTGCTGCTCTCGATCGATTCGACGCCGCGCGGACCGGAAATCATTTTGTCGCGCGCGAGTCCGAAATTTGTTCGCCGCCTGTTCGAACTCGAGGTCACGGAGATCGCGGACGGCACCGTGCGCATCGATGCGTTCGCCCGTGAGCCGGGTTACCGGACCAAGATTGCGGTGACCTCGACGGATCCGAAGGTGGATCCGGTGGGAGCATGTGTGGGCGCGCGGGGCGCGCGAGTGAAGACGATTGTCCGCGAGCTCGGCGGGGAAAAGATCGACATCGTCAAGTTCTTCCCTGGTCCGCGGGAGATGGTGATTGAGGCGTTGAAGCCGGCGGTGCCGCGCGAGATCAACATCGACGAACGCAACCACCGGATCGTGTTGCGAGTCGCGACGGATGATTTGGCCGTGGTGATCGGGCGCAAGGGACAGAACGCGCGTCTGACCTCGCGGCTGATCGGGTGGCGCCTTGACATCGAAGAGTTCAAAGCGGAGGGTGACGATCCTGTGGGCGCGGCCGTGTCGGCGCTGGTGAAAGCGTTTAACCTGCCCGACGAAGTTGCCCGCCGACTGGTGGGCATGGGAATCAATTCGCCCGCCGTGTTCGAAGGTGTAACCGAGGAAGATCTGGTCGAAGGTGGCTTCGCTCCAGAGGAAGCCCACGACATCATCGCCCGCACCCAGAAGTAATCACTTTTATCGTCTGATGAGTATACGTATCCACAAGCTGGCCGAAGAACTCGGTCTAGAGAACAAGGAACTCCTCTCGCTGTTGAGGGAGCGCAAAATCATTGGCGCCGAGGTGAAGTCCGTCTCCAGCACTGTGGATAACATCAACGCGGATGCCTTGCGCGAAGAATTTGGCCCGCGCGCGGCGGCGGTCGCCACGGAAGCAGTAGCGTCTCCTGCGGAGGAGACGACCGGGGAGGGCGCGGCCGCTCCGCAGCATCCCGAGGAGCCAGAAGTCTCCCGCGTGAATCTCCCCGCCGGTGTGTTTGTAAAATCGGCCGACGATATCGTGCGCGAAAAGGAAGCCGCGGCGAAGGCTGCGGCAGCGGCGAAGAATCCGCCGCCCACGCCGGTTCCGGCCGCCGCACCCGCGGCACGCCCCGCCGCCAGTGTGCCGCCCCCGTTGCCGGCGAAAGCACCGCCTTCGGTGCCGCCGCCATTGCCGCCCATCGCCAAGGCGCCTCCGTCCGTTCCGGCGCCGGTGTCCGCACCGCGTCCCGTGAACGCGCCGCCCATGATTCCCGCGCCCTTGCGCGCGCCGGCCACGCCGCCGGTGACGGCCCGTCCGCTTTCCGCTGCTCCCTCGACACCGCCGCCGATTTCTCGTCCGCCTTCTGCGCCTGTGCCGCCTCCGGTGGTGTCAGCGCCGCCTTTGGCGCCGGCGGTGCCCGGCGCGGGTGCCATCGCGCCTGCGACGAGTTCAGGCGAAGTGAAATTGCTGCCGATGAAGCCGCCGATTATCGTGCGGGACTTGGCAGTGGCGCTCGGTCTGAAGCCATTTAAGCTCATCAGTGAAGTAAGTCAGGCGACCGGTGGATTCGCGGGCATCAATTCCAGCCTGGACGAGCCGGTCGCGATGAAAATCGCGGAGAAATACGGTTTCCTTTTGGAAGTGAAGCATCGCGGTGAAGCGGTGGCGCCTCAGAAGGTAAAGACGGCCGACACGAAGGCGAAGATTGAAGAAGAAGAGCAGAAGAATCTCACGCCGCGTCCTCCGGTTATTTGCATTCTGGGTCACGTCGATCACGGCAAAACCTCGCTGTTGGACGCGATCCGGAAGGCGAACGTGGCGAGCGGTGAAGCGGGCGGCATCACGCAACACATCGGTGCCTACCAGATTGAATTCCAAGGCAAGAAGTTGACGTTCCTCGATACGCCGGGCCACGCCGCGTTTTCAAAAATGCGCGCGCGAGGTGCGGACGTCACCGATATCGCGGTGTTGGTGGTCGCAGCGGACGACGGTTTCATGCCGCAGACCGACGAGGCCTTGAAGCATGCGCAGAATGCCGATGTCGCCATCATCGTCGCGGTGAACAAGATGGACGTGAAAGGTGCGAACATCGAGCAGGTGAAATCGCAGATGCAGCAGCGCAACATCGCTCCGGAAGACTGGGGCGGGGAGACGATCACCGTGCCGGTATCGGCCATCAAAGGGACGGGCGTCGATCAGTTGCTCGAAATGATTTTGCTCCAAGCCGAGGTGCTTGAGCTGAAGGCGAACCCCAAGGCGGAAGCCAGCGGTGTCGTCATCGAATCGGAGATCGAAATCGGGCGCGGCTCCGTCGCCACCGTCATTGTGCAACGCGGCACGCTTCGGGTCGGCGATGCTTTGGTGTGCGGCCAGCATTGGACCCGCGTCAAAGCGCTCTTCAGCGACAAAGGCGAACAGATCAAGGAAGCAACGCCGTCCACGCCGGTGCGCATCATCGGCTGGTCGGGCACGCCGGACAGCGGAGCCACCTTCCGCGCCGTGAAAAATCCCCGCGAGGCCGAACGCCTCGCCGAGGAAGCCGAGCAGCGCACGCGCAAGGAAGCGACCGTCGCCGCGGCCGAACCGAAAGAAGTTTCCGTGGAGCAGCTGTTCGCCGATATCGCGGCCACGCAACACAAGGTCCTCAAGCTGCTCATCAAAACCGATGTATTTGGCTCGACCGAGGCGCTGCGTTCCGTGCTCGACGGCATCAAAAGCACGAAGGTTCAGGTGGAAGTGCTCGCGGCCGACGTAGGTCTGGTCACCAAGAACGACGTGCTGATGGCTAGTGCGTCCGGAGCAGTGATCGTCGGCTTCAATACGAAGTTGGAAAACGGAGTTACGCCGCTCGCCAAGCACCACAACGTGCGCATCGAATCGTTCCAGATCATTTATGAATTGGGCGACAAGGTTCGCGAGATGATGGCGGACCTGCTCGAGCCCGAGCAGAAGGAAGCGAAGTTGGGCGCAGCGGAAGTGCGTGCGACGTTCCCGCTCGCCAAAGGCTTTGTGGCCGGGTGTCTCGTCACGGAAGGCAAGATCAACCGCAATGCGATGTCGCGCCTGCGTCGTGGCCGCGAGGTGGTTTACGAAGGCAAGGTCGACACGCTCAAACGGTTCAAGGACGATGCGAACGAAGTTCGCGCGGGCCTCGAGTGCGGTATCAAGCTGGACGACTTCAACGGTTATCAAATCGGCGACGTCATCGAGAGCTACGAAATCCAAAAGGTTCGCGCCTCGCTTTGATGTTCACCCGCTGGGGCCGTCACTGGCGTGACGGCCCGTTGGCACGCGGTGGAACCGAGGAGACACTAATCCGATGAGCAACCGCACCGTTCGCGTCAACGAGCTGATTCAGCGAGAACTGAACGACATTCTGCGCAAGCGGCACCAAAGCGAAGCGGCCGCGGTGACGGTGACGGAGGTGCGCGTGGCGCCCGATTTGCGGGACGGCCGGGCGTTCATTTCGGTCATTGGCGATGAGCAGATGGCGGAGAAAAAGCTGCGCTGGATCCGTTCTATTGCAGCGGAGATCAGTCAGGAATTGAGCCGGCGCATTGTGTTGAAATACATGCCGCGGATGACCTACGTGCTTGATCGCTCGCTGGGCCGGGCGAGCCGATTGGAACAGGTGATGGATGAGATCGAGCGCCAGGCGAAGTCGGCGGACGAGAGCGGCGAATGAGTTTTTATGCCGAGTTGTCGCCGCGCTTCGCCGCTGCCTTGGCCGAGCTGAGCGGACGATCAATCGCCGTCGTGGGCCACGCGCGACCGGATGGAGATTGCATCGGCTCCCAGGTCGCGTTGGCGCGGTTGCTGATGTCGCGTGGCGCGGAGGTCGTTTGCGTCAATGCCGACGTCGTGCCGCGCCGGCTTCAGTTTCTCGTGCGCGGTATGACCTTCCTGCGCACAGATGATGTGCTCGCTGCAGGCCGCGACTATACGAGTTTGTTCGTCGACTGTGCCGACCAGCGCCGGGTGGGCGAGCGATTGAGCGCGCGGTTTGCGCAGCCCTTCGCGGTGATCGATCACCACTTGTCGAATGTGGGCTATGCGCAGCACAACTTCATCGACACGGGTTCGGCGGCGACCTGCGAAATCTTGGCGGGACTCTTTATCGACAACGACTGGACGATCGATGCGCAAACGGCGCAGGCGTTATATACCGGGATCCTTACGGACACGGGACAATTTCGTTTCAACTCGACGTCGCAACGCACGTTTCTTCTCGCGGCGGAGTTGATGGCGCGAGGCGCCAAGCCGACCGAGGCGGGCTACGAGCTTTACGAACGAGAGAGCATGGGGAAATTACATTTGCTCCAGCGTTTTCTGGCGTCGCTGCAGCTCGCATGTGACGGGCGCATATGCATTGGCCGCCTGCCGAGCGGCGTGTTTGCCGAGACCGGCACAACGGCCGAGGATACGGAAGGTCTCGTGGACTATGCGCGCAGCATCGACGGCGTGGATGTCGGCGTATTGATCGAGGAGCGGCCGGATGGTGGCGTGAAGGCCAGTCTTCGGGCGAAGGATCCGGCCTATCGTCTCGATTTGATCGCGGGGCAGTTCAACGGCGGAGGGCACGCTTGCGCGGCGGGTTTGAATCTCGCGACGGACGCGAAGGATTTTCAAGCGCGGCTTGTGGCTGCGTTGTCGCGACAGATAAACCAAGTCGACGGGGCGCGCGCCTGAAGCGTCGCGCTATTTCTTTCATGCTCGGGCAACCCAAGAAGGAATACGATGGCGTCTTGTTGGTCGACAAACCAACGGATCACACCTCGCACGACGTCGTCGCGCGAATTCGCCGCAAATTTAACCAGAAGCGCGTCGGCCACGCTGGCACGCTCGATCCGATGGCCACGGGGTTGCTGATTATGCTGATTGGCAAGGCGACCCGGGCATCGCAGTTCCTGATGGGGCTGGGGAAGGAATACGAAGGCACGATCGAGCTCGGCAAAGTGACCAACACGCAGGATGCCGAGGGTGAAGTCGTCGCCACGCGGCCGGTGCCGGCGTTGACTGAAGCCGACGTGCGCACCGCGATGGCGTCGTTTCTCGGGGATCAGTATCAGACGCCGCCGATGTTTTCCGCCATCAAGATCGATGGCGTGGCCCTGCACAAACTGGCGCGCAAAGGTGAAGAGGTGGAACGGGAGCCGCGCTTTATTCGCGTGCAAAGCTTCGAACTCCTGCGTTTCGCGCCGCCGCAGTTCGATTTTCGCATTCGCTGCAGCAAGGGCACGTATGTGCGGACGATTGCCCACGATTTGGGGCACAAGATCGGTTGCGGCGGACATCTGGCCGCGCTCCGTCGGACGGCGGTCGATAAATTTCAAGTGGCCGATGCGCTGACGATGGACCAGATTGAGGCAATGCCGTTGCCCGAGTTGGAAAAGCGCTTGTTGGCAGTGCACAACGTCGTGCCCACGGTGGCGCTGTGAACTCAGCCGCGGAGTTTGCTGGATTGGATTGCGCGGCGCTGCCGCCGCGACCTGTGCATCTGGCAATCGGTATGTTCGATGGGGTGCATCGTGGTCACCGCACGGTGATCGAGGCGGCAGTAACGTCAGCGCGCCAAGCCGGCGGCGTGGCCGCCGTGCTGACTTTTTTCCCCCATCCGAGCGCGATTTTTCGTCGGGACGATTGTACACAGTTGATCCTGCCAGCGGCGGCGAAGCGGCGGGTGCTCGAAACCCTTGGCGTCGAGGCCATCATCACCGAACCGTTTACCCCGGAGTTTAGTCAGATCCCGGCCGAGGAATTTCTACCGCTGCTGCGCGCGAAGCTACCGCGTTTGGCGGGAATTTATGTGGGGGAGAACTGGCGCTTCGGACGCGGTCGGCGAGGCGACGCTGCGTTGCTCGTGCGCGAAGGGCGTGCGGGCGGAATCTCGGTGTTCACGGCGGCGCGAGTTTCGTGGGATGGAAAACCGATCAGCAGCACGCGTATTCGCTCGTTGCTCGTGAAAGGCGACGTCGCAGCGGCGAACAAACTGTTGGGCTACGCTTATTTCGCCGAAGGGGTGGTGAAGCCCGGCAAGCGGCTGGGGCGGCAGCTGGGATTTCCCACGCTCAATCTCGATTGGGCTCCGGAGTGCCGGCCAGCCTTGGGTGTGTATGCGGTGGAGGTGCGCGGAATCGACGGCCGCGACAGACGAAACGCGGTCGCGAATTTTGGATTGCGGCCGACCGTGGAACCGGGCGCGACGGAGCCCCGTTTGGAAGTGCACGTGCTCGGCGATTGCCCGTTCGGGGAAGGTGACGCGTTGCTCGTGGACTGGCGGCAGTTCTTGCGACCGGAAGTGCGTTTCGCGGGCGTGGAGCAACTGCAGGCGCAGATTGCGCGCGACCGCGACGCAGCGGCGGCGTTTTTCGCGCGTTAGGCCGACATCCGGTCGAAGATTTTCAGCGCAGCAGCGCTTGCAGATCGGAGAGCGACAGGTTGGCCGCCGCCGCGTCTGAGGCCTCGAAAACGCCGGCGAGCAACGCTCGCTTTTCCGCCTGCAGCGCGAGGACCTTTTCTTCGACCGTGCCGCTGCAAATCAGTTTGTAACTCGTGACGGTGCGCGTCTGACCGATGCGATGCGCGCGGTCAGTGGCCTGCGCTTCGACGGCGGGATTCCACCACGGATCGAAATGAACAACCGTGTCTGCGCCCGTGAGGTTGAGGCCAGTGCCACCCGCCTTCAGCGAGAGGAGAAACAACGGAATTTCAGGCGAGTTTTGGAAGCGATCCACCTGTGCCTGGCGTTGCCGCGGAGACATCGCGCCATCGAGGTAACAGTGGTCGAGGCCGAGTTGATCCAGTTCGGCGCGCAGTAATGCGAGCAACGAGGTGAATTGCGAGAAGACGAGCACGCGATGGCCGTCGTCGACCGCTTCGGCGAGCAACTCGCGCCAAGCCTCAAGCTTGGCTGATTCGCGAAACGTGGCCGCGTCGGCGTCAGCTTCGACGGGACGGAGCAACCGCGGATCGCAGCAGATTTGCCGCAGCCGAAGCAGCTGGGTGAGCGTGGCGAGGCGAAGCCGGCCCTCGTTGGCGCCACTGGCCTGAAGGTCGATCAACTCGCGTTCAGACTGCTCCTGCGTGTCGCGGTAGAGGCGAGCTTGGGCGGGGGTGAGATCGCACCAAATGGTTTGCTCGATCTTGTCCGGTAGTTCGGGAGCGACGGCGCGCTTGGTGCGGCGAAGGATATAAGGCGCCGTGCGGGCGCGCAGGCGTTCGTTGATCCAGGCGCGTTCCTCGGGCCGCAGGTCGGGCGGGGGAGCGTCGATAAAACCCGGCATGAGGAACTCAAAGAGCGAACGCAAATCGTCGAGCGAGTTTTCCAGCGGCGTGCCGGTGAGGAGGAAGCGACCGCGGGCGCGGAGGGCGCGGAGAGCCCGGGCGTTTTGCGAGCGCCGGTTTTTGATGTGCTGCGCTTCGTCGGCCACGACACAACTGAAGTCGATCGCTTCGAAAATGCCGCGATCGCGAGCCAAGGTGCCATAGCTGGTGATAACCAAATCGTGGCGGCCGAATTCGTCGGGGGACGTCAGGCGCTGGTCACCGTGATGGACAAACGTGCGAAGCGCGGAGGCGAAGCGCGCGGTCTCGCGGCGCCAGTTTTCCAAGAGCGAAGCCGGGCAGGTCACGAGGGCTGGTGCGCGGGCGGAGTCGGCCCTGGTCTGGAGCGCACTTAGAAGTCCCAAAGCCTGGAGGGTCTTGCCCAACCCCATTTCGTCGGCCAGCACGCCGCCGAGGCCATGTGTGTGGAGATGCCACAACCAGGCGACGCCGAGGCGTTGATACGGGCGCAACTGCTCGCGCAACGCGGCGGGGATCGGTGCGGGTGCGAGCGTGGCGAGATTGCGGAGCGCTTCGCTTCTTCGCTGCCAGGCTGCGGGCGGTTGAAAATGCGGCGCGATTTCTTCCAGCAGTGCGGTGGTTTCGGCGAGCCGGGCAGTGCTCACGCGATGCGCGCGGCGCACGCTGGAGGCGCCTCGGCCGGGCGGCTCACCGCCGAGGGCGCTTTGGGCGCGGTCGAGACGTTGCAACGTCGCCGGATCGAAAAGGTAAACTTTGCCGCCGGTTTCCACGTAACCGCGATTGGAAGCGACGGCGTTGCGCATCGCGGCGTCGTCCGCCTGCCCGGCGCGCAGGCCCAGTGTGAGCGTGAATCCGGTGTGCGTTTCCACGGCATCGCAGGCCACTTCGGCGAGCTGGATGTTGGAGGTCAGCCGGTCGAATTGAGTGGTCGTTTCAACATCCTGCCGACGCAACGCAGTGAGATGGGCTGCCAGGAAATTCAGCGTCTTGTGTCGATCGCGCAGCCACCACTTGCGGTTTGATGGCTCCAGCGAAAATCCGGACGTTTTGAGCAGGTCCAGCCACTCGGCGTAGTGCGGGTGCTCGCGGGAGGGGAGCGTGATCGCCAAATAATGCTCGCTGCCGTCGATGATCAGCGGCGGGAGTTCGCGCGACGCTGGCCGAGGCGGCCGCGATGAGGCGGGGGCGATAGGAACGGACGAGGCAGGGGAAGCGGGCGCGGCGGGTTCCGCGAGGAGGTCATCGCGGGTCCAGGGGCTGGCGCGGCCGTTTTCGATGAAAAAGGGTTGGGCCTGCGCCGCGGCGGCGAGTTCGCGCAACTGCCGCCGCGTGAGTTGAATGAACTTTGGAGGTGTGGCCGCCGCGGACCAGCGTTGCAGCAAGGCCAGGACGGGAAATTCCGTGGGAGCGGGCGCTGACGTGAGATCGACCTCGACGCGTAGCGGGATCGCATCGCGCCCAGCCGCGGCCACGAGGTTGGGCGGGAGATGAAAGCGGACCATGAACGGACGATGCGACGCCGGCGGATCCGCTCAACGCAAGCGCAGGTGCGCTTCAGTAATGCTTCACGTAGCCGTTGCGGCGGAGGCGCTCGAGC
Organism: Horticoccus luteus; assembly: GCF_019464535.1. Taxonomy (GTDB): domain Bacteria; phylum Verrucomicrobiota; class Verrucomicrobiia; order Opitutales; family Opitutaceae; genus Horticoccus; species Horticoccus luteus. The sequence continues at coordinate 1,720,637 of NZ_CP080507.1, forward strand.
CAGCGTTCTTCACTGACGCGACTCATCTGGGTGATGAGCATGTTTTCGATTTGATCGCGCACTTCGTCGATCGGCTGGACGCCGGCATATTTGCGATCTTCGACGTAAAGAATGAAGCAGCCCTCGGGCGTGATGATGGGAGCGGTGCATTCGCCTTTTTTCAGCGCGAAGAGCGGTTCGCTGAACTCGCTCTTGAGGTCGGTGCGTTTTTGCCAGCCCCAGTCGCCGCCTTTCGAGCGGCGGGAATCCTGGCTGTATTCGCGGGCGAGGTCTTCGAATTTCTCTCCGTCGTGGAACCGGTTGAGGACTTCGGTGGCCTTCGCCTTGAGCTCCAGATCGCTTTCGCCATTGGCGCGTGAGAATTGGATTAAGCGGAGGCGGACAGAATCATCCTGGTAAAAACGGTCCTTGTTTTCTTTGTAAAAGGTTTCGATTCGCACAGGGCTGACGATGCTCTGCGACTTCCGCTGCTGGCTCTGCATGTAGCGGTAGATGATGTCTTCTTCGACTTCCTTCCGGTAGTCGCGAAGCGTCATGCCGCGTGACCGCAGATAGCCGAGAAATTTGGAGCGATCGTTGTCGAACTGCTCAACCTGGATGTCGGCGATGCGATTATCGATGAAGCTTTCCGGAATGTGCTTTTTGTCGTCCTTGCGGAACTCTTTCACGATCAGAACGCGATCGATGAGCTGTTGGATGACGTCGTCCTGCAACGACTCGAGGCGTTCGTTGAACTCCTTCTCGTTGCGCGATTCCCGCTGGATCTGCGGGATGAGGGGGGCGATTTCGCGGCGGACGTCGTCCACGGTGATCACCTTGTCTTCAGCGATGGCGGCGATGCCGTTGGCGAAGCGCAGGTTGAGACCGTCATTGGGCGTTTCTGAAGTGGTCTGGGCCTTAGCCGGAATCAGGAGCGCGGCCGCCAGGGCGACGAGGGCAAAACGACGGAGCATCATGGATTCGGCAGATTGTTCAGAAAAGAGATAATTTCCCGCAAACGTAGAAGGGGCTTGGGGGCGGTCAACCTCGGAAACCGGGCGCCTATCTGCACCCAATCATCGCGGCGGCCGCTGTTGCGAAGACACTTCAGGCGGTTCGACTCGGTTTCGACGGAAACGATATTTTTTTGTTCCGCTCGAATGCGGATCTCGGTCATGAGAAGCAGGGCGCGCACGGGATCGCCGAACTTCCCAAAGCGATCGCGCAACTCCGCTTCGAGTTCCTTCAGGCGACGGAGGGAATCGGCGAGGGCGAGTTTGCGGTATAAGTCGATGCGCAGCCGCGTCTCCGCGATGTAGTCAGTGGGGATCCGCGCGGCTATCCGCTCGATCTCGCCGCCCGAAAGCTCCGCGTCTTTAAGCGCGGTGAACCCATCCTGCGGGCGCCGTTTGGCGGCGTCTTCGCCGGCACCTTCGCCCACAAAGACGAAATCGAGTTTTACGTTGGCGCGAATGGCGGCGGCCGCCTTGTCGCCGCGCAGCCGGGCGACGGACTGGCGGAGAAGTTGGCAGTAAAGTTCGAAACCGACGCCCACGATGTGCCCGCTTTGCTCCGAGCCGAGGAGATTGCCCGCGCCACGAAGTTCGAGATCGCGCATGGCGATGCGAAAGCCGGCGCCGAGCTGGTTATGCTGCCGCATGGCCGTGAGCCGCTGGCGGGCCACTTCCAGCAAGTGCGTATGGCGATGGAGGAGGAGATAAGCGTAAGCCTGGTGTTTGAAACGTCCGACGCGGCCGCGCAGTTGGTAAAGTTGCGAGAGACCAAAGCGGTCCGCGCCTTCGATGATGATCGTGTTGCTGTTGGGGATATCGAGGCCGCTCTCGATAATGGTCGTCGAGACGAGGACGTGGTATTTGCCGGCCACGAAATCGGTCATCACGCGTTCGAGCTCGTCGGCGTGCATCTGCCCGTGACCGACGCCGATGGACAAGTCGGGCAGCAATTCGCGGAGCCGGGCCGCGACGAGGTCGATCGTCATCACGCGGTTGTGCAGATAGAACACCTGGCCGCCGCGGCGAACCTCGTAGCGCACCGCATCGATCACGATTTTTTCATCGTAGGTTTTGACGATCGTCTGGATAGGATGGCGGTTGGTGGGGGCCGTTTCGATGACGCTGAGGTCGCGCGCGCCCGTAAGGGCGAGGTAAAGCGTGCGGGGAATCGGCGTGGCACTCATCGACAGGACGTCGACGGTTTCGCGCATGTGCTTGAAGACCTCCTTGTGCTTCACGCCGAAGCGCTGCTCTTCATCGATGACGACGAGGCCGAGCTCTTTGAAGACAACGTCTTTTTGCAGAAGCCGGTGAGTGCCGATGAGGATGTCGGCCTGTCCGGCGGCGACGGCTGCGAGGACTTTTTTCTGTTCTCCCCGCGACCGGAAACGGCTGATCATTTCGACCGCGATGGGGTAGCCGGCCATGCGTTCGCGAAACGTATTCAGGTGTTGCTGGGCGAGCACCGTCGTAGGCACAAGCACCGCCACCTGCCGCCCGCCCTGCACCGCTTTGAACGCCGCGCGAATCGCGACTTCCGTCTTGCCGAATCCGACGTCGCCGCAAATGAGCCGATCCATGGGGCGCGTTCGCTCCATGTCGTTTTTCGCTTCGCCGATGGCGCGGAGTTGATCAGGCGTTTCGGTGAACGGAAAGGAAGCTTCGAATTCCTTCTGCCAGGTGGTGTCGGAGGGAAACGCGAAACCGGGCTGCGCCTCGCGCTTGGCTTGGAGTTGAAGGAGCTCCGCCGCGAGATCGATCGTGGAGCGCTCCGCAGCCTGCCGGGCTTTTTCCCAGCGTCCGGAGCCGATGCGGCCGAGCTGCGGTTTGGCTTTGCTCAGGCCGACATAGCGGCTGATGAGGTGCGACTCCTGCAGGGGCACATGCAGCGTCACGTGATCGTCGAATTCCAGCGAGATCACTTCACGCATTCCCTGGGCGGTGTCGAGCTGAGTGAGGCCGCGGAAAAGCGCGATGCCGTGCTGCAGGTGCACGACGAAATCGCCTTCCACGAGCTCCGAGAAATCGAGCAACTGGTCGACTTGGGCGCGCTGGACGGTGGCGCGGGCGTTGAGCGCCGGGCGACGTTGACGCTGGCGGCCGAAGATTTCCGTTTCGGTGACGACCACCAGCCCGGCGGGTGGGGCGGCCTTGCGTTTGCGGGCGGAGGTTTCGGAGACGAGGCCGGCGAGCGCGGTGGGCTGAGGGGCGTTCTCGTGGAATGTGACGCGAAAGCCCTCGTTCAGCGCGCCGCGGAGGAAGCGCGGCTGGAGAGGTTTGAGCTGGGGATCTGCGGCGAGGATTTCGCGGGTGCGTTGTTCTTCGCCTTCCTTGGACACCACAAAAAGCACGGTGAACTTTTGGCGGTGCCACTCGGCGACTTGCCGTAGGAAACGCGCGCGCGCGTCTTCTTCGACCATCAGCCGTTCCTGCGCCACCAGCGAGTCCTCGGGATAGGTGCGATGATGCGAGAGGCTTTCGGTATCCCAGGTTATTTCCTCGGCATCATCGGGGAGAAAGGCGTTGGCTTCGTCGATGTCGCTGAGCCCGAAGCAAGACGCACATTTGGCCAAGAGGGCCGAAAAATGCGCGGGCGCGCCCGCGCGGGATTGGGCGCTGAAGTCGGCTTCGAGTGACGCAGGCTCGATCAACGCGAGTCGCGCCGCAGACGAAAGGTAGTCGGCGAGACCAGTCAGCGACGGATCGAGCCGCACGCGCGACGACGCGGATAACGTAATGGTCGTGACGGTGCCCGTGGAGCGCTGCGTGGCAGGATCGAAGGTGTGAATCGCCTCAATCTCATCGCCGAAGAAATCGAGCCGATAAGGCTGATTGGCGGTGACGGGATAGACGTCGATGATGCCACCGCGCACCGCGTACTGTCCCGGCGCTTCGCACACGGCTTCGGAGTCGTAATCAAGTTCCTGCAGGCGGGAGAGCAGGCCTTGAAAGGGCTGCGACTGACCTTGCGTAAGCGTGAGCTCGGCGGTCGAAAAGGCTTCGAGCGCCGGCACGGATTGGAGCAAGGCCGCGGGAGTGGAGACGACCACCAACGTTTCGGCGGCGGAATTTGTGCCCCGCAGAGCGCGCAACTTGCTCAACACGGTCAGTCGGTCATTGGAGGCGGCGAACGCTTCGCGCATGTCGCGGCTGTCGGCGAGCGATTCAGGAAATACGAGGGCGGAAAGTGGCGGAGCGTCCGCCGCCGCGCGGCGGAAGAGTGCGATGTCTTCGGCGAGTTGTTCCGCCTGTCGCAAGTCTCCGGTGACGACGAGCCAGACGGGCGCGGGGTGCATCCGCGTGAGCGCCTCCGCCACGGCACCCCGCGCCGCCGCGCAGATGCCAGAAATCTTGAAGCGAGACGCAGAGGACACCGTCGACATGCTGATGGTTGAACTAGGAATTGAAGTCGGCGTGCGACGCAAATTGCCCGACCGCTCAGCGGGTGAGCGTGGCTACGGCAGGCGGTCGAGAGTGAGGAGCGCCGCGGCCGCCGCCGCCGCCTCCGCGGCTTTCTTGGAGCTTCCGCGGCCCGTGCCGAGCTCCTGGCCGTGCAACGAAACCGTCACCTCAAATGCACGCGCGTGATCGGCCCCTTCCGTACGGACGACTTCATAATGAAGGGCGTTGTTGCCATGTTCGGGTTGCACGCGTTCCTGCAATCGGCCCTTCGGATTGTCGACGGTCATGGTGCTGGCCAAGCGTCGCTCAAGCGGCCCGTAGAGACCAAGGACGACCCGGCGGGTTTCTTCGAGTCCAGCATCAAGAAAGATTGCCGCGACGAGCGCTTCGAACGCGTCTTCCAAAGCGGCGGATTTGTGCCGACCGCCGGTGGACTCTTCGCTGGCGCTGAGGTGGAGCGCGGCGTCGAGTCCGATCTCAAGGGCGAGTTGACTGAGGAAGCGGCCCTCGATGAGGCGCTTCCGACGTTGCGTGAGATCACCTTCGCGAGCGGTGGTGTCCGCGTGGAAAATCGCCTCGGCGATGATGAGATCAAGGACGGCATCGCCGAGAAATTCGAGCCGTTGGTTGCTGTCGGCGGCTTCGGGATGGTCCTGTAACCAGGACGGATGAGTGAGCGCACGCTCCAGCAAGTCGACGTTGCGAAAGGTGTAGCCGATGCGTCGTTGGAAAGAAAGGGCGGTGCTCATGAGCTGGCGCTGGAATAGCGGCGGATGCCACGTTGGAAAACCCAGATCGCGATCACGAACCAGATCGCAGCCACGGCGACGAGCCAGACGGCGTCGTGCCATGCGAAGCCGTGCAGCAACGTGCGGGCGGGGGCGTTGGTGATGATCACGGTTGGCAACAGCCAGACGAAAACCACGTTGGCGGCACCCCGGAAGGCCTCGCGTGGCAGGCGGGAAAATTCGGCCAAGGTGAAATAGCTTCCTTCGACGCCTTGGGCGTTGGTGATCCAGAACGAAAGCGATACGCAGAGAACGAGGATGCTGTAATGCACGACAAGCCCGCACAACACGAGCAGGGCATAGAGCGCGATTTGGGCGAAGGAAGGATGCAGGCCCAACTGGTGCGCCGAATAACCGACGACACCGATCGCGACGCAGAGGTTGACGAGACTGTCGGGATCGAGCTTGCGGGTCGACGCCATGAACAGGGGGTTACCCGGTTGCGCGAGAAAGAAGTCAAAGCCGCCGCTGCGCACGTTGCGGCCCAGCTCGAACAAGCTGCTCCAAAACAGTCCCATCAGCAGGCGTTGAATCAGGAGCGAAGTGCCGACGAGGAGCAGCATCTCGTATTTAGACCAGCCGGCGACGGAATCGGTATGCGAATAGATGACGGAGATCAGGAGCAGGTTGACCGCGATCCAGAAAAACTCGACCAGCGCCCACATCAAAAAGTCGAAACGAAACATCATCGAGCGCACGACGGCGTAGCGCGCGCTGGCGGCCCAGATTTGGAGATAGCGCCACATCGGTTCAGCCGCCCACGGCGGTGTGACGGCGCAAACCCCGGCGCCACAGGAATTGGTTGAACGCGAGCAGCACCACCACCCAGGCCGATTGGATCAGCAGTCCCTGGCACGTGGCGGCGAAGTCCAAGCGGCCGGTGAGCACGGCGACGGGAAAATACATTTGATAAAAGTAAGGCAGAAACTGCGAGATGCGGAAGAGCGCCGGCGGCATCAAATCCAGAGGGAACACCTGCCCGCCAAGCAACGATTCCACGGCCATCGAGAGGATGACGAAAGACTGGATTTCCAGAAACCAAAACGTCAGCAGCCCGAAGCAGAACGCGATGCTGAACTGGATCACCGCGGAGAGCAGCATTGCCACGGCGCCGAGCCCGAAGCGCCACAACTCATGCGGCAAAGCCAGGTGGGCATGCAGCCACGGCAGCGCCACCACGAGGGGAATCAAGACAAGCAGACCGGAAACAAGCCGGGCCGCGACGAAGATGCTGAACCGATAGAGGAAATAGTTGATGGGCTTGAGCAGGAACTGATTGATGAGCCCGTTGCGGATTTCTTCGCTGATTTGATAATCTTCGTTGAAGGCACTGATGAAAAACTGAAGCACGAGCATCGCGACGAAGTAAGTGATCGTCTGGTCCAGGCTGAAGCCGCCGATCATGCCGTTGCCCTGATAGGCCGCGCCCCACAGGATGAACACCACCGCGAGGTGGAAAAACGAAAAGAATCCGCGGAGCGCAAAATTCCATCGATAGACGAGATTGCTCTGCATCCCGACGAGGAAGGCTTGGCGGTATTTGACCAGCGCAGCGATCATCGGCGAAGTTAGGAGCGGCAGACGGTGCAGCAGCGGGCGCGCTGCGGTCTCACGCGTGGAGTTTGAACCGTTCGATGAGTTCCTTGGCGAGATTCCGGTAGGCCGTCGCGCCCGGGCTCAGCGGGTCGTAAGCAAAGATGGTCTGGCCGAAGCTCGGCGCTTCGCTGAGGCGCACCGTGCGCGGAATGACCGTGGAAAAAATTTTGTCCGGCAGGTGGTTTTTTACTTCGTCGACCACCTGCCGGGAGAGGCGGGTGCGAATATCGAACATGGTCATGACAACGCCGCCGAGTTCGAGGGCGCTGTTGATGTTGGCGGTTTTCAACCGTTCGACGTTGCGCAAGATCTGGCCGAGGCCTTCGAGCGCGAGATATTCGCATTGGAGCGTGATCAGGAGGTAGTCGGCCGCGGCGAGGCTGTTCATCGACAGCATGCCGAGCGCAGGCGGACAATCGATGAGGATGACACGAAAGCGGCCCGACTCGCGCACGGACGACAACACGCCGCGCAGTTTCATCAGGTAGTTTTCCGTTTGCGCGAGTTCGATCTCGGCGGCGGCCAAATCCTCCTCGCTGGGAATGAGGGAAAGATGCGGGTAGCTGGTCGCGGTAATCATTTCCTCGGCGGTGCCGTTGTCGTGGAGCGGGCCGTAGAGGCTTCGACCCTCCTGCTTTTCAATCCCGATGGCGCTCGTGGCGTTGGCCTGTGGATCGAGGTCGACGAGCAGCGTCTCGATCTTCTTCTCGGCCAGCGCGGCGGCAAGATTCACGGCGGTCGTGGTCTTGCCGACGCCGCCCTTCTGATTTGCGATGCTGAAAACGAGGGTGCTCATGCGGCCGGAGACGTTTGGTCAAGGTCCGGAGGGGCGCAAGCGTGGCCATCAAGATGGGCGCGATTGCGGGTGAGAACAGGTGGAGATTTCAGTTCTTGCGGAGCGATTTTTTTTCCTGCAACGTGCGCGGCCTTGTTGAGGGCGCGGTAGCCAAGTGGTAAGGCCGAGGTCTGCAAAACCTCTATGCGCCGGTTCAATTCCGGCCCGCGCCTCCAAATTTTAAGTGCGAAAGCGAAGTCCCGATGCGTCGGGCAAGAGACGCGAGGAAGAGCAAGTCGCGGGCAGCGGGCAACGGTTTGCGCCGAGGCACAGCGAATATTTTGCGCGAGATTTGAACGGCGAGCCTGCCGGATGCGTCTTCCCCACTGTTGTTTTTGTTGTTTCTGGTTTTGTGGTAGAAACCAAAAAGAGGCCGCCGCGGGGCGGCCTTTTTGCTGCTCCTGCGCTCCGTTGGCGGCAGCGCGCGGCGGGCTTGGGCGCCGCAAAACTTCAACCGCGCCGTTGAAGGGAGCGGCCGCCGCCGGCTGCGATTTACTTCGTCGTTGTTTCGACGAACGGACTTTCCGTGTGGCTGGGCTCGTATTCGCCCGCGATGGAGAAGTGCACGGTGGTGCCTTCACCCACGCGACTTTCAAGCGTCATCGCCCCGCCCATGCGTTCACAAAGTCGGCGCGAGATGAGCAGACCGAGACCGTGACCTTGGGCGCGATTGGCGCTTGAGGCGTCGACTTGGCTGAACGCACGGAACAGGAGGTTTACCTTTTCAGCCGGAATGCCCGCACCGGTGTCAGTCACCGTGAAGAACAGTTTCAGGTGCCGCCGTTTGGGGCTGATCGATTCGCCGCGGGCGCAACGCACTTCGATGTTTACGCGGCCGCGCTCAGTGAACTTGAGCGCGTTGGCCACCAGGTTGGTGAGGATTTGCCGCAGGCGGTTTTCGTCGCCGTAGACCGTAACCGGCACGTCGCTGTGGACGTGGAACGTGAGGGTGACTCCGGAGGTGCGGGCGCGGGGCGCGAAGAAGGCGCAGACGCTTTCGAGACAGGCGCGCGGGAGAAAAGCGGCCGAGGCGATTTCGATCTTGTCGGCTTCCAATCGCGAAAGATCGAGGAGGTCGTTGACCAAGGCTTCGAGTGCAAGACTGCTGGAGCGGATGAGGGCGACATGCTCGCGTTGTTCGGCGTCGAGTTTGGTGTCGGAAAGAAGGCGGGAAAAGCCGACAATGCCGTTCACGGGCGTGCGGATTTCGTGACTGACCATTGCCACGAAATCCGACTTCGCGCGCTCCATGGCTTCGGCCTTTTCCTTCGCTTGCAGGAGGGTGGATTCCGAGGCTTTGCGATCGGTGATGTCGTGGCCGACGGCTTGAAATTCGCGGGGGGCGGACGGGCTGACGCGAATGCCGCGCTGGGTCCAGAGAATCCAGCGTTGTTGCCCGTCCGGCAAGGTGACCAAGCGCTCGAAGGTCAGCGCGGCTTCGCTGTCGGTTTTGACGGCATCGGCGCAGACGAAGGGCCGGCCGATCAGATCGCTGCGGCTGGCGCCGAGCGCGCGGGAGTAAGCGCCGTTGACGAAAGTGAGTTCTCCGTCGGCGCGATAGCGGCAGATGAGATCCACCTGATCTTCGACAATGCCGCGATAGCTGGCTTCGACGCGTTGGAGAGATTGGGCGAGGCGCTCGATCTTGCGGGCAAGGCCAATGACTTCGTCGGTGTCGTCGATGCTGCCGGAGCCGAGGGGGGAGGAAAAGTCGTCGGGCGCTTCGCCGATTTTTTGCAGGCGCTGGCGGAGGGTGCGATCCCAGACGTAGCCTGCGAGGACGAGCAGAACACAGCCGCAGATGGCGAAACCCAGGACGTAGAAAGCAGTGCCAAGTCGTTCACGCAAATCCTCTTGCATGACAATGGCGAGCAGCGCGGCGACGAGGCTCAGTGCCAACGCGAAGATCAAGATGGTCTTTCGCCGATAGGAGTTACGCATCCGGGCGGGAGCCTGCGGATTGTGAGTGTGAAGTCTAATAAAAAAGCGGGCGCGCGGCGCGGGGTGCGGCGGATTTGTTTTGATGCGAGGCCGGGGGGCGTATCAGCGTCGGCGCCTGCGTGACGGCCGGGCGTTTGGTTCGCCGGACGCATTCTTACTCCATGAAAAAAGCTCTGATTTTCCAAGGTGGCTGGGATGGCCACCAACCCAGGCAATGTGCCGATCTGTTCGCCACGAAACTGACCGAGCGCGGGTTTGCCGTCGAGGTGGCCGACTCCCTGACCGTGCTCAATGACGCAGAACGGTTGCGCGAGTTATCGTTGATCGTGCCGCTGTGGACGTGCGGCACACTCACGGCCGAGCAGGAAACCAATCTCGTGGCTGCCGTCGAAAAGGGCGGTGTGGGGCTGGGCGGGTTTCACGGCGGCATGGGCGATGCGTTTCGGGGCGCCATTTCGTATCAATGGATGGTGGGCGGACAATTTCTGGCGCATCCGGACAACGTGAAGGACTACACGATCAACATCGTGCGACCCGACGATCCGATCACTCGCGGGATTCCGGATTTCAAGGTGCGCAGCGAGCAATACTACATGCTGGTCGATCCCCGCAATGAGGTGCTTGCGACGACGACGCATCAGAGTGTGAGCGCGACATGGACCAATGGCGTGGTGATGCCGTTTGTCTGGAAAAAACCGCATGGTGCGGGCCGCGTTTTTTATGCGGCGATGGGGCACCAGCTCGCGGAGTTTCACGATCATCCGGAGCAGTTGGAAATCACGTTGCGCGGCATGGTTTGGGCCGCGCGGTAAGCGCGGACCTCGCACCAGGTTGAAACAAAAAGGCCCGCTCGGGAGAGCGGGCCGAAGAACCGGGCAAAAGGACGAAGCGGCGTTATTTCGCGCGTTTCCAGGCTTTCGCGAGTTCGCCTCTCAGGACGACGGCATCAGGCCAGGCCGGGGGGAGGCCGGTGATGTTATAGCCGGCACCGCCCTCGTGATACGGTCCCATTTCCGGGCAGACGTAGAGCGTACGATCTGCGTTTTGCGGGGCGGCTTTCCAGCATTTGAAAAGGTCGACGGTGAACGCCAGATAGCTTTTGGCCTCGTCGGTGAGTGCGCCTTTGTGCGTGACGGCGACCTGGCAATGGTGGCCGTTGAAGGGCCGGCAATGCGATTGATCGGAGTTTTGCACGAGGTCGGGATGGTCGAGGAGGCGGGCGCTGTAGTTGCCCGGTCCGAGATGTTTCACGACCGCGAAGTGCGAGAAATCGAAGTTGATCTTGATGAGCTGACCGGTGGCTTTCTGAAAGCGCTCGGCGATTTCATAGGTCTTTTCCGGCGTCTCGGTGCAGCAGTCGCGATGAACTTCGAGCGAGACGACGACGCCGCCGATTTTCTCGGCTTCGCGCACGAGGCGCAACCAGTGTTTGGCGGCGACGGCGGGCGGAGTGTCGTGGTCGTCGAGCTGGACGTTGATCTGCACGGCGCCGGCTTCTTTTTGAGCGCGGATCGCGGCAACATATTTTTCCGGATCGCCCGAGCTGTCGGAGATGAATCCGAGCAGGTGCGGGAGTTGGTATTTTTCCGCCAAGCGGCGATGTTCGGGCGTGAGGGCAGTGGTGATGCCGTCGAAGCCGGCGTCGGCGACTGCTTTAATTTTCTTCTCGAGGGACCACTCTTTTTCACGAGAGGGGTGGCCGACGAGGGACCAAAGGTTGGCAATGTGGGCGATGTGGGGCATGGGAGAAAGGGCTCAGGCGTGGCGGCCTTTGAACGTGAGTTCGGCGACGCCGCTCTTGTCGAGTTGGCCGAGGCCGAGGGCGACCATCCGATCGAACTGGAGCTTGGCGGCGGCGGCGAGGGGAAGGTTGAGGCCGGTCTCGGCGCCAAGGGTCCAGGCGATGCCGCTGTCTTTGGCCGCGTGCGAACCGGAGAAGAAGCACGCGTGGTCGCGATTCTGCATGTCTTCGCCGTCGGTTTTGAGAACTTGGGAGTTGGCGCCGGTCTGGCTGAAGACTTCGCGCAGCATGTTGAGATCGAGCCCGAGGGCGGCAGCGAGGCCGAGGCCTTCGGCGAGCGCGCAGGTATTGATATTCATCACCATGTTGACGAGGGCCTTGACCTGCGCCGCCTGGCCGGTCGTGCCGATGTAGCGGAGAGCAGTGCTGAGTTTCTCGAGGATCGGTTGAACGCGATCGAAGGTCGCCCGGTCGCCGCCGCACATGAGGTAGAGGGTGCCGTTGCGCGCTTGGGGAATCGACGAGGCCATGCAGCCTTCGAGGGTGAAAGCTCCGGCGGCTTGAGCGCGGCGGGCGACCTCGACGTGCGTCTTCGGCGTGATGGTCGCGCAATTCACGAACACTTTGCCGGCGGCCTTCGTCAGCAGGGAATCACCTGATTCTGCGAAGACACCGAGTTGCGCGGCGTCGTCTGTGACGACGGTAAAGATCACGTCCGCAGCCGCGGTGACGGCGGCGAGGGTGGTGGCGTGCGTGGCACCAATTTCCTTGGCCAATTCCGCGGCGGCGGGCGCATGGACGTCGTAAACGGCGGTGACGGTGTAACCGCAATCTTTGAGGCGGCGGGCCATGTTGGCGCCCATCCGGCCAACTCCGACAAAAGCGATTTTTTCAGACATGTTAGTGGTGATGAGGGTTAGCGGGCGAAGAAGGGATTGTGCTGCTTTTCCTGGGCGAGGGTCGTGAGCGGGCCGTGGCCGCAGGCGAAGACGGTATCGCGCGGGAGCGAGAGGATTTTTTGGACGTTATTTCGATATTGGTCTTCGAAGTTCGTCGGGCTGCCGCCCATCGAGCACGAGAAGATCGAGTCGCCTACAATGGCGAGGGGCCAGCTCAAGCCGGTGACAAAAAACGTCGTCATGCCGGGCGAGTGGCCCCACGTGGAGAGCGTTTTGATCGCGAGCTCGCCGAGGTGAAAATGGACGTTTTCCTGAAAGGTTTTCGCGCCGGGAAAATCCGCGGGTTCGCGGTCGCTGGCCCAGACGTCGGCCTTGGTTTCCGCAGCGAGGCGGGGCAGGTCGGCCACGTGGTCCTCGTGGGTGTGCGTGAGAAAGATGTAGCGCACATCGAGGTGTTCGGCGCGGATGACGTCGATCATTCCGGTCGCATCGGCGCCGGTATCGAAGGCGGCCGCCTGGCGCGAGCGGGGATCCCAAATGAGGTAACTATTGACCGTCATGTCCTCGAAAGGAGTGTTAAACGCGGCGAATCCGCGCGGGAACACGGGTTGCTGGGGATACCACGCTTTTTCCGCGAGGGTTTCGAGGGCGTTGGGCCCGAGGCGCAGGTGACGCGCGAGGCGGCGGATGACCGGAACGATCGGTTCGCCGCCTTTGACGGCGGCGAGATCTGCGGCGGAAACCTCGGCCTTGGCGGCGAGTTCTTCGTCGGAGATTTTCAGACCGCGTTGGGTCTTGTTGATGACGTCGTTAAAATTATCTTCGAGAGGAATCCGAGCCATGCAGAGGCAGTAAACGGGGGCCGGGGAGGAGCGCGCAAGCTGAATGCCCGTGAAAGTTGGCGCGGGGTGCCACCGGCTACATCGGCTTGCCGGAACGCGGGGGACACGTGGCGGCGTTGGAAAGCGGATGAAAGGCGCGGATGCGCGTCAAAAGGCTTTGATAGAAGTCATACGCCGGGGAGCCGGGCGTGCGGGGAAGCGAAGACTGGAGAGCTGCGGCGCCCTGATCGGCTTTGCTTTGGTATTCTTCGCGGAGGCGGGCGGCGCGTTCGCGATAGTCGGCGTTGTCGATTCCGGCATGTTCGGCGAGGAGCGGCAGCCAATGATGCGCGTATTGGACGTGGGCAGTCTCGTCGATGATATCGAAGAGCATCATTTCGGCGGACTCAAGATCCTGACCTTCTTTGAAATCGACGTAGCTCTCGTTTTTGACCACGAAATGGCCGGTTTCCGCGATCAGTCCGATCATGAAAACATGCTGGTAGAGTTCGGGTTTGGTGATGGGTTCGGCGCGGTAGGATGACAGGAGTTCGTCGTGATGCGCGAAACATTCGTCGAGGGAGAGTCCGCGCTCGGCGGCGATTTGTTGTAAGAGCGCTTCGCGTTCGGCGTTATCATAGCCGGGGAAGCCCACTTCCTCGAGTGAGATGTTAAAGTCCCGCAGCCGCGAATGACCCGAATCGCCGTGGCGAGACTCGTCCCAAAGGTGGCGGGAAATATCGTGGTGCCAGTCCCACGGCATGTAGTGACCATCGTAAAGCCAGCGCAACTGGTCGTCGGGGAGGTTTTTTTCCAACATGTAGCCGTAAGCCCAAAAGAGGCGCCGCGTCTCAAGGCTGGTGCGAAAGTCGGCGCGCACGTAGTCCATGAATGGCTGCTGGGAACGGAGCGGTTGGTCGCGGCGGCTGAAACGAGCGAGGCGAAAGTCCGTGCCGACGCCGGCGGGGCGCGCGTGACCTTCCGCGCCGATTTTCAGGGGCTCGCGAAGGTGACCGCAGGCGGCGAGCTGGGACTCGACGGCGGCGCGGTAGGTGGCGTCGGTGACGTGCGGATGCCGGCGGCGCCAGTCGCGATACCAGAGCCATTGCTGGCTTTTGATCTGGTTGATTTCGTGCAGCAGAGCGACGGTGGGTGCGTCGTGAATGGGGTGGGCGTGCGTCGAGTATTCGCCGTAAGCCGCGGTGAGCGTCTTGAGGAGGCATTGGTAGATGCCGTCCAACGCATCCTCGAGGCCGGGGGCGAGGAGGATCGCGTTGGCGAGGTGTTCGAGGCGGGCGGAAACCGGCGCGTCCGGTTTACCGCCGGGAAACTGGGCGATGCGTTCGCGGAGACGGCGGACACACTCCGCTTGGTCCCACACGTGGCGGTGAATGGCGCTTTTATCATCCCACGGGGCAATTTCCCGGCCCCAAGCGCATATGAGGCGGTGCATGCTGCGCTCCACATACTGCCAGTCCCCGAGCAAATCGACGATAGCGGGTTTTTGGCGGGTTGTTGCATCGACGGAAAGTCGGGGCCGGGAGGCGGCGGGGCGGGTGGAAACGGGGGCGGAAAGCGAGCTCATGTTATAGATTGGCGGAGCATATCCTTTTCTGCACGTTCGGTCTGTGCCCAATAAGCGCAAATCTGTATCGAAAATTGACCAGACGGCATGGCGAAGCCCGTTGACGGCCAGCGGGCACCGGCTCGGCGAGCCGGATTTCACGGTGCAAACGCATGAGGTGGGTTGCGCGCGTTATGGGCGCGAGTGGGATCACGCCCAGGTGTGCAGCCCTTACTGGCGGCTCTATTATAACTTTGAAGCTGGCAGTTCCGTGCGCGCGGGCACGGCGGTGTGGCCGCTCGGGCCGGAGCGGGTGATCGTGATTCCGGAGGGGGTGGTGTTCGATTGCCGGGGAGGCGAAGGGGCGCGCCACCTTTGGGTTCATTTTACGACCCGGCCGGCGTTTTCCTGCGCCATACGGGCGGTGTCGGCGGATGACGTGCTGCGTGCGATGCTGGGGCGGTTGGCGGAGGAAGTAGCGGCAGACGAAGGGCGACGGGGAAGTTTGCACCATTGGAGCATTGCGGTGGTGAGGGCAACGCTCGCCGCGGCCGGGGTCGTGCCCGCGGCCACCCACCCGCGCTTGCGAAAGGTGTTGCGGTGCGTGGAGGGCGGGTTGCGCGGAGAGTTGAGCAACCAAGTGCTCGCGCAGGCGGTGGGGCTGAGCGTCGAGGCGTTTATCCGGTGGTTCGGACGGGAGACAGGGCGGACGCCGGCGGTGTTTGTAGCCGAAGAACGAGTGCGCGAAGCCGGGCGGCAGTTAGTCTTTACCAACGATTCTATTGAGCACATCGCCGAGGCGGTCGGGTTTGCCAATCGGCATCATTTTACGCGGGTGTTTACGCGTTATGCCGGTTGCGCGCCCGGCGCCTTTCGACGAACGAGAAAGCCGTAACGGCAAGAGAGGCCGAGCTTGTATCTGATACAATGCGCCGCAATGAAGGTGGCCGGCAAAGTATATTCACGAAGAAAATAAGATTTATCGTTGAAAAAGACGGAACATTAAAGCAGAACACTAGACTGCTTTATCGCACATACTATGATCAACGACACCATGAAAAGGCTCGACGCAGCTCGGGCCAAAGTCTCCGCCCTGGAGGCAAATTTGGCGACCGAGCGGTCCAAGGAACTTGCGTCCCTTCCGGCTCGTTATGGATTCAGCAGCGCCGCGGAATTCGCGAAAGCGGTGCGGGCGGCGGGCGGCGGCGGCAGTGGTGCTGGCCGTGTCAAAGCAGCCAAGGCCGGCGGCGGCAGCGGCAAGCGCCATCGGGCGGTCATCACTTCGGACACGAAGTCACAGGTGAAGACGCTGGTTGAAGGCGGCAAAACGGGCGCCGAGATCGCCAAGGTCCTCCAGATTTCCCTGCCCAGCGTGCAGAATATCAAAAAGGAACTCGGGCTGGTGAAGGCCCGCAAGAAGAAGTAAGCGAGCGTCCGCGCACTCGAATTTTCGAACCCCCGCAGCACAGCGGGGGTTTTTTATTGGTTGCGCGGGCCGGGAAGGCGAAAACGTTCGGCCCATGGGCACTTCATTCATTCAGGCGAACTCCAATGGACGGCTGCACCCAGCCGCCGAGCCCTCCGTTTCGCCGTTGAACCGGGGGTTTCTCTATGGCGATGCGGTCTACGAAGTCTGGCGGACGTATGAAGGGGTGATCTTCGCTTGGGAGGAGCATTGGGAGCGGCTGGAGGCTTCAGCGGCGGCTTTATTCATGAAGCTGCCGCTGACCGCACCGCGAGCGCTGGAGGAAATCCGGCGCACGGTGACGAGTTTTCAGACGACCACGGGGCATCGCGGCGAGCTGTATATTCGCCTGCAAATCACGCGGGGAGGCGGGCCGATCGGATTGGATACCGCGCTGGCGGAAGGGGCGGACTTTGTCGTGCTCGTGCAGGAAAACCGTTTGTTGCCGCCGGAAAAGAGCGAGCGCGGGTTGTCATTGCGATGGGCAGAAAACATCCGTCGCAACCCGCGCGAGACTCTCAATCCAGCGTGGAAGACCGGAAACTATCTTAACAACGTGCTCGCGTTGCGGGAGGCGCGAGCGCGGGGCGCCGATGAAGTGGTCATAACCAATCTGGCGGGAGAAATAACAGAGGCGGCGGTCAGCAATATCGGATTTGTGCGCGGCGGGAAAATTATCACGCCCGCACTTTCATGCGGCTTGCTGGCGGGCGTGACGCGGCGGCTGGTGTTGAGCGAGGTCGCGCCGCGCGCGGGGATTTCGGCGAGCGAGGAAGTGCTGCTGCTGCGCGATCTGGCTTCGGTCGAGGAATGTTTTCTACTTTCCACCACGAAGGATGTGACCCCGGTCGCTGCGATCGATGACGTGAGGTTTGCCATCGGCCGCGGGACCGCGACGAGCCGGTTGAAGGCGGCTTTTGGCGAATTCGCGCACGGCTACGCCGAGCGACGTCGGGGCGAGTTGGGCGTTTAATAGCGCGTCATGGCGGGATCAAACGCGGTCGCCCACGCATCGATGCCGCCGTGGAGATTGAAGGCGTTGGCGAAGCCGTGGGCGCGCAAAAATTGAGTGACGCGAAGGCTGCGGCCGCCGTGATGACACATGAGCAGAACGGGGCGGTCGCGAGGAATCTGTTCGAGCTGCTGAGCAATCTCTCGCATCGGAATATGGCGGGCCTGAGCCACGCGGCAGATGTCGAGTTCGAAGGGTTCGCGCACATCGATGAGCACGGCGGCTGATTCCGGCCGGTGGAGTAGGTCGTGAGCGTCTTGCACGTTGATATCGAGCGGATGAGTTTCGTTGGACATGGAGGCGGGAGTGAGGGGGGCGGCGGGAGAAGATGTTGCGCGGCGAGTTCCGCACGCGGGACAAGCAGGATCGCGCGGGATGCGTTGCTCGGCAAAGGAGCAGGAGAGCGCATCGTAAGTCACCAAGCGGCCGAGGAGCGGTGCGCCGATCTGCGTGATCAGTTTCACCACCTCCATGGCCAGCAGGCTGCCGATGACGCCGCAGAGCGCACCGACCACGCCGGCTTCGCCGCAACCTGGCACCGACCCGACCGGCGGAGGCTGAGGAAAAAGACAGCGATGACACGGTCCGCCGACCGATGGATCGTAAACGGTCAATTGCCCGGAGAATTTGAAAATGCTCCCGTGGACGAGCGGGCGGCGCGTGCGAACGGCCGCGTCGTTGCAAATGTAGCGCGTGAAGAAGTTGTCGGTGCCATCGACAATGATGTCGTAGTCGCCGAAAATTGAATCCGCGTTCTCCGCCGTGACGGCGGTGGGTATCGTGATGACGGCGATGTGGGGGTTGAGAGCGCGGACGCGCGTGGCGGCGGAAGCGACCTTGAGTTCACCGATTGCGGCGGTGTCGTGCAGGATCTGGCGCTGGAGGTTGTGCAACTCCACGGCATCGGGATCAACGAGCCCGAGAGTGCCCACGCCCGCGGCGGCGAGATAGAGGGCGACGGGACTGCCGAGCCCGCCCGCGCCGACGATGAGCACACGAGCGGCCTGCAGGCGCTCCTGGCCGGCGAGGCCGATTTCGCCAAGCAAGACGTGCCGGCTGTAGCGCGCGAGTTCAGCGGAGGAGAGGGACATGGGGCGTTAAGAGACGTCAACCCGCACCGCGTGCAAATGAATTTGCCCCGCTGCGCTCCGGCGTCGCACTGTGGCGGATATGGCTCAGAAGTTCGTTGTTATTCTCGCCGGGGGCAAAGGAGAGCGGTTTTGGCCGCTGAGTCGTTTGCGCCGTCCCAAGCAGCTTCTCCCGATCGTCGGCAACCGCTCGATGCTGGCGCAAACGGTGGCGCGGGTTCTGCCGTTGGTGCCGGCGGAGAATGTTTACATTCTGACCAATGTCGAACAGGCGGCCGAGGTGCGGAAGGCGTGTCCTGAATTGCCGAAAGGTAACATCATCGCGGAGCCGGTGGGCCGCGATTCGGGCCCGGCGGTGGGTTTGGCGGCGGAAATCGTCGCCGCGCGCGATCCGAAGGGGATTTTTGCGTCGTTGCATTCGGATGCCGCGATCCACGACGAAAAGGCGTTTCAAAAGGATTTGCGGGTGGCGTTTTCCGCCGCCGCGGCGGCACCGGTGATGGTGACGATCGGGGTGAAGCCTCACGAACCTTCGACGGGTTACGGTTACATTCAGCGAGGTAAAAGTTGGCGCAAAGTGCGGGGCGTGACGGTGTCGAAAGCGCGGCGATTCGTCGAAAAACCGGCGGCGGACGTGGCGGAGCGTTACCTCGAAGCGGGCGACTATTATTGGAATACGGGGATATTTATCTGGAGTGCGCGCGTCGTGCAGGACGCGTTCAAACGCAACGCGCCGGAGTTGCACGCCGGGCTGGCGCGCCTTGGCGCAGCACTGCGGGCGGGCCAGAATCTCCCGCGCACGTTGCGGGCGATTTACCCGTCGTTGCCGAAGATCGCCGTGGACTACGCGTTGTTGGAAAAGGCGGACAACGTCGTGATGCTGCCGGCAAGTTTCGATTGGGACGACGTCGGCTCGTGGACCGCAATCGCGCGGCATCACGCGCACGATGCGAAACAAAATACGATCGTAGGCGATGGGTTGGTTGAAGAGGGCAGCGGGAACATTGTGTTTTCGGAAGCGGGGCACGTGACAGCGGTTTTC
This sequence comes from Horticoccus luteus, assembly GCF_019464535.1. Lineage (GTDB taxonomy): Bacteria > Verrucomicrobiota > Verrucomicrobiia > Opitutales > Opitutaceae > Horticoccus > Horticoccus luteus. The sequence goes on from NZ_CP080507.1 coordinate 1,739,823, forward strand.
GGCGCGGATGATCTCGTCGTCGTGCACACGAGCGACGCGACGTTGGTGTGTCCGCGTTCGAAGGCGCAGGAAATCAAATCGCTGCTGAACCGGTTGAAGAGCGACGTGCGTGGGCAGCGGTTGTTGTGAGCGTATGCGTTGTCTCGGCATCGATTATGGCGCGAGGCGCATCGGCCTGAGCCAGGGCGATGAGCTCGGCGTGGCCACGCCGTTGCCCGCGCTGGTGCAGGCGGAACCGGAAAAACGCTGGGCGGCGCTGCTCGAAACGATCAAAGCGCGGCGGATCACCGACCTCGTGGTGGGTTATCCGCTCAACATGGATGATTCCGTTGGTTTCAAGGCGCAGGAGGTGGACGCCTTTATTGCGCGTCTGACGGCGGCGACGGATGTGCCGGTGCATCGGATCGATGAACGGCTGACGAGTTACGAGGCGGAAAGCTCGATTCCCAAGGTGCGGCGGCGCGACGTGCGGGCGAGCGGGGTGATCGATTCCCGCGCGGCGACGCTGATTTTGCAGGACTACTTGGATACGCGGATTCTGCTCTCGTCGGAGGACGGCGAACGCGACGAAACCTGACGTGAAGGCGACCTCGGAGCGTACGCGTTGGCGCGCCGTCTGTGCTTACGACGGGACAAATTTCGCGGGGTGGCAAAGCCAGGCGGGTGGCAATGCAATTCAGGACGTGATCGAGAAGGCGCTGGGCAAGGTGTTGAAGACGCCGGTCAGGATTCACGGCAGCGGTCGGACAGATGCGGGCGTGCACGCGCTCGCGCAAGTGTTTCACTTCGACGCAGCATGGTCCCACGGCGCCGAAAAACTGCGGGCGGCGTTGCGGGTGGAATTGCCGGCGGCGATCCAGATCGCGGCATTGCGGCGCGCGAAACCGACGTTTCATGCGCGGTTCGACGCCAAGGGGAAGATTTACGAATACCATGTTTGTCTGGGCGAGGCCGATCCGTTTACCCGGCTGTTTGTCTGGCCGGTCTTCCGGGCGCTGGATCTTGCCGCGATGCAGACGGCCGCGCGACGACTGACCGGTCGGCATGATTTTCGTGCGTTCACGGCGCTCAACGGGCCGGAGCGCGAGGACACGGTGCGCGATCTGCGGCGGTTGGAGGTCGCCCGGCGCGGGCGGCGGATCAAGATCACCGCGGAGGCGGACGGATTTCTCTATAAAATGGTGCGGAGCCTTGCCGGAACCCTCGTGGCGGTGGGTGAGGGAAAACTGACGCCGGCTCAGGTCACGGGTTTGCTCGCGGGCGGCGTGCGAACCGCCGCGGTGCCGACGGCGCCGGGCAAAGGCTTGTTCCTCCGACGCGTGCTTTACCGATGAAGAACGGATGGCCGCAGCTTGGTCGTGGTTTGGTGGACACGGTGTTTCCGCCGGTCTGCGTGAATTGCAACGGTCTCGTGGAGCACAATCCCGAATGGCGGCACGTGTGCCCGCGGTGCGTGGCGCAGATGGATTTTGTGCATGCGCCGCAGTGCACGACGTGCGGGCATCCGTTTTACGGGCACGTGATCGGTGAACGGTTGTGTCCGCACTGCGAGTCGCTGCACCCCGCTTTTCGCGAAGGGCGCACGGCGGTTTTGTTGAAAGGAGCGGGGCGCGCGCTGGTGCATGGGTTGAAATATCACCGGCAGTTGCACGTGCTCACGGATATCGCTGCGGTGTTCAGGCGTTCGCCGGCGCTGCTGGATTTCGTGCGCGACGGGCGGCTGGTGCCAGTGCCCTTGCATCCGCGCAAGGAGCGGGAGCGCGGTTACAATCAGAGTTTGTTGCTCGCCGAAACGCTTGCGGAAGTCGCCGGCGGAGCGACGACCGTGGCACCGATTTTGCGGAGAGTCGCCGACACGGAGACGCAAACGCATCGCGACAGAAGAGAGCGGCAGTTGAACCTGAAAAATGCCTTTGCACTGGCCTGCGACGCCGACATTAATACGAGCCAACATTACCTTCTCGTTGATGACGTTTTCACCACGGGTTCCACCCTCAACAGTTGCGCGCTGGTCTTGCGCCGCGCGGGAATCCTGAACCTCGATGTCGTGACGTTTGGTCACGGTTAATACCGCTATGTCGCATTTCGACAAACCCACTTACAACGTCCGCCGCACGCGGAAAAAGGACATTCCCCAAGGGATCTACACGAAGGATCCGATCACGGGGGAAGCGTTGTTCACGAAGGACATCGTGGACAACCAAATGGTCTCGCCGAAGAGCGGGCATCATTTCCCGATCGGAGCGCGCGAGCGCATCGCCGCGCTCGTCGACAAAGAATCTTTCCGGGAAATAGCGGCGAATGTGAGATCGGGCGATCCGCTCACGTTCGTCGATTCGACGCCGTATCCGGTGCGTCTAAAACGATACGAAAAGGAGAGCACGCTGCCGGAGGCGGTCATTACGGGAACGGCCAAAATCCACGGGATCGAGGTATCGCTAGCGGTGATGGATTTTCGGTTTTGCGGCGGCACGCTCGGGTCGGCGACGGGCGAGAAGATCACGCGCGCCATCGAAGAGGCTTTGGAACGGAAATGCCCGTGCATCATTTTCAGCACGTCGGGTGGCGCGCGCATGCAGGAAGGGATCCTCTCGTTGATGCAGATGGCAAAGACGAGCGCGGCGCTGGGGCGCCTGGCGGAGGCGGGATTGCCCTATGTTTCGGTGCTGACGAATCCGACGACGGGCGGTGTTTCAGCGAGCTTTGCGACCATCGGTGACGTGATTCTGGCGGAGCCGGGCGCGTTGATCGGATTCGCGGGTCCCCGCGTGATCAAGGATACGACGAAGCAAACGTTGCCGCCGGGGTTTCAGACTTCGGAATTTCTGCTCAAGCACGGACTCGTGGACCAAATCGTGAGCCGCACCGAGATGCGGGATCGGCTGGGCGATCTGCTGCTCGCGTTGCACGTGAAGAAAAGTCCGGGCGTCAAAGCGAAGAGCTGACGAGCGAAGCCGCGCCGGGCGGATTCGCGTCAGATTTCGTCCAAGCGGATACAGGCAGCCGTGCGGTTCTCGCCCGCGGGCAAGAGTGGAGGCACTCGTTCGCGGCAGCGCGCCACGGCATAACGGCAGCGGGGATGAAAGGCGCAGCCGGGCGGAGGTGAGAGCGGAGAGGGAGGATCGCCGTCGAGAACGATACGCGACGCAGCCGGGCCGAGGTCGGACTTCAGCGCGGGAATGGCACTGACCAGCGCCTGCGTGTAGGGATGTCGCGGTCGATCGATCACGTCGAGGGCGGGGCCAAGCTCCACGATTTTCCCGAGATACATCACGGCGATACGATCGGAGATATGTTTCACCACGGAAAGGTCGTGGGCGATGAAGATCAGGCTCAGGTTCATCTCGCGGCAGAGACGCGCGAGCAGATTGAGGATCTGAGCCTGGATGGACACATCCAGCGCGGAAACGGGCTCATCGGCGATGAGGATGTGCGGATTCAGCGCCAGCGCGCGTGCGATGGCGATGCGTTGCCGCTGGCCGCCGGAAAATTCATGCGGATATTTTTGCATGAAGCGCGGCGCGAGGCCGACACGCGCCATCAAGTCGGCGACGCGGCGGGGGATTTCGTCGCGTGGGGCAATTTGGTGGACGCGCAGCGGCTCGGCGAGCGCGTCGAACACGGTCATGCGCGGATTGAGCGATGCGTAGGGATCCTGAAAGACGAGCTGCATCTCGCGGCGCGCGGCCGCCAGTTCGCGTTCTGAAGCGCCCGTGAGTGTGCGGCCGTTGAGGAGGACCGTGCCGGAAGTGGTGGGCACGAGTTGGAGGATGGTGCGCGCGAGCGTCGATTTTCCGCAGCCGGATTCACCGACGAGGCCGAGCACTTCGCCGCGCGCGAGGGAAAGCGTGACGCCGTCGACAGCTTTGAGGATCTCGGCTTCGCGGTGGAACCAGCCGCGCGAGCGCACGGGGAAGTGCGTGGCGACGTCGCGCAGTTCGAGCACGGGATCGGTCGTGACAGAGGGCTGCGTCATGACAGGGCGGGCGCGGCGTCGAAATGGAGTTCGCCGGCCTGGACGCGCAAACAGGCGTGAAGATGCCCGGGGGCGCTGGGTAGAAGCGCGGGCGTTTCGGCGGTGCAACGGGCGGTGGCGTATTCACACCGGGGAGCGAATGGGCAGCCGGGGAGCGGTTTCGAAACATCGGGCGGCAGGCCGGGAATCGTGAAGAGTTCGGCGCCCTTGGGCTGGAGCGACGGGATGGAGCGCTGCAGCGCGCGGGTGTAGGGGTGTTGAGGTTGAGAAAACAGCGTGCGTGTGCCGGCGGTTTCCACGATGCGTCCGCCGTACATGACCTGAACGCGATCGCAAAGACCGGAGACAACGCCGAGGTCGTGAGTGATGAAGATCACCGCCATGCCAAGGTCGCGCTGGCGTTGCTTGATGAGTTCGAGAATTTCCGCCTGCACGGTCACGTCGAGGGCGGTCGTCGGTTCATCGGCGATGAGCAGCTCCGGACGCGTGATCAATGCCATGGCGATCATCACGCGCTGACGCATGCCGCCGGAAAACTCGTGCGGGTAATGGCGGATGCGGCGCACGGCGTCGTTGATGCCGACGGCTTCGAGCGCAGCGATGCCGCGTTTCAGCGCCTCGCGCGGAGAGGTTTTCTCGTGGATCAAGAGCGGCTCGATGAGTTGATCCGCCACGCGCAGGTAGGGATTGAGCGACGTCATCGGATCCTGGAAGATCATCGCGATGCGTTTGCCACGGATGGAACGCGAGACGCGGGGCGGGCAGCGCAAGAGATCGATGCCGTCGAAGATCGCCGAGCCGCTCTCAATGCGGCCGGGCGGCTGCGGAATCAGGCCCATCAACGAATAGCAAGTGACGGATTTGCCCGAGCCGGATTCGCCCACGAGGCCGAGAGTCTCGCCGCGTTCGATGTCAAAGCTCACACCGTCGACCGCACGATAGACGCCCGAGCGCGTATGGAAATACGTGCGGAGGTCATTGACGGCGAGCAGCGGCATCGGAGCGCCAAGGTGGCGAGCGCGCCGCCGGACGGGCAACGTTTTATTGAATCACCGCAATGCGCGCGAGAGCTCGCCCAACAGGACGAGCCGGCGGCGAGCGGCTGAGACTGGGCGTGGGTGCGGACGTCACCAGCCCGCCGAGCGTGTGGTCCGCGCTCCGAACGACGTGGAGACGGGCGGGCCGGATCAGGCGGCGGCGTGTTTCCGACCGGCGATGCGGCGGCGCGAGAGGACGATCAACAGCAGGCCGGCGCCCATCGCTCCATAGGTGCTGGGTTCGGGCACCGGGGTGAGTTGCGGAGAGCAAAAGCCGCCATCGATCGCGCTGGCATCGATGCGATTGTTGTCGAGGGTGACAGCGCCATTGAGCGCGAGGGCGCGGCCAAAATCGATGGAGGCGCCGGTGTTCAGGGTGATGCTCGCCAGCGCAAGAATGTTGCCCGCGAATGCACTGCCGGTGCCGAGCGTGGCGGAGCTGCCGACCTGCCAGAAAAGCCCATTATCGGGGCCGCAGGCGTCACCGATATTGACGATATTCACCGCCGAATTGCTTGCGCTGATCAAGGTGCTACCAATCTGGAAAACAAAGCGGGCGTTGGCATCGCCCTGAGCGTCAAGCGTGAGAGTGCCGGTCAGTTGAGCGGATGAACTGAAACGATAAACGCCAGGCGTGAGCGTCAGACCACCAAGATCCAGGCCCGTCAGGTCGGAGGTGAAACTGAGGCCGGCGAGCGTCGTATAGGCGGACGCGGCATCAGCGTGGGCTTGCGCAGAAGCGAAGTTGCCGAGGTTGGACGCGCCGGAATAGAGCCCGGGCCCGCCATCGAGGGCGGAGAATCCGGTGACGGCGGTGCCGGGAGAGACGCCGAGGTCACCGGTGATCATGGTATTGCCGGTATTGGTGACGGCCGAGCCGCCGAGAACGCCGTAGCTGCCGGCGGCGCCGATGAGTTGCGCCTGAGACGAAGGCGCCAGAGCTAAAAACACCAGCGATGCAGCCAGAGTGCAGATTTCGCGGAACGGAGGTTGGTTCTTCATGATACTTTTCCTTTTCTAATGGGCCTTGATCCGATCGGCGTCGGCTGGAAGCCACGCTCGGGAAACGGGAGCCCAAGCGACCGCGAGATACGGTGCGTGCAATCGGGCTGGGGAGCCCCATGAAAATACTTTACTCGCTAACCGGATCGCGGGCTAGTGGGCTTACGCTGGTTGGGCTATGAAGCAATCGACTCTTCGAGCGGGGAGAATGGCTGATGCAGAAAACGTTGAAGCGTTGGCGAGACGGCGGCGGAGACCGTTCCCGGGACACGGCTCGTGTGTTTCGGTTTGGCTCAAGCGAGTTGGGCGCGGACCGCGGTCGCGACGGTGGTGGGAAGAAGTTCCGCCAAAGGCGCGCCGCCCGTGGACGGACAATTCGCGGGCTGCAAAATTTGAACCGGGGCGGCGAACACTGGGCCCGTGCGCACGGGGTTGGTGGGACCGAACAGGGCGATCAGCGGCACGCCGAGCGCGTTGGCGAGGTGCATGCCGCCCGTGTCGTTGGTGACGAGCAGTTCGCATTCGGACAGCCCGGCGCAGTATTCGGCGAGAGTTGTGCGGCCGGCGAGATCGGTGACGCGTGACTCGAAACCAGCGGCGATTTGCTGGGTGATCGGCCGGTCATTGGCCGTGCCGAAAAGCAGCACGGGGCGGTCGGGCGGGAGGGCTTCGAGCAGATCGCGCCAGTAAGTGACGGGCCAGCGTTTTTCGGGATTGTTTTCGGAGCCGGCGATGAAACCGATCGGACGCGATCCGGGGGGCGGTGGAGCGCTCGTGCGGATCGGCGTTGTATTGGGTTCGCCCACCAAACCGAAGGCGCGAAGAAAGTGCGTCCACAACTCGAGTTGGTGATGCTGGCGTTCATCGAATCCGGGCGGCACGCGAAAGGCGTGCGAAAGGAGAGGCCGGCGCTTGCCTGGCCGCACGAGACCGAAGCGCTGGCGGCAGCCCGTAAGACGGGCTTCCAGATCACCGCGAAAGGAGTTTGTGAAAAGGAGGTAGCAGTCCGGAAATTCGCGGCGCGCACGCCAGAAATGAGCGAAGTAGCCACGGCCGCGCGGGGGCAGCGGGCGGATGTGGTCGGCGACGGCGAAGTCGCGCAGAAGGTCCGCAAACGCGGGCTTGGCCACGAGGGTTATTTCGGCGTCGGGACGGGAATGGCGGATGGCGCGCAGGAGCGGCAGTGCCATCACGACGTCACCGAGCCAGTTGGGGAGGCGAATCCAGAGGCGGGTTTTGCGCGGCAGTTGCATCCAGTTGCGCAGGCGAAGATCGGTCGCGAGGAAATCGCGTTTGGCTTCGAGTCGCAGGCGGCGCGCGGGCATGTCCTGATTGCGCCAGCGATCGTGCAACCAAAGCCAGGAGGCGCAGGCGTTGTCGTCGGCTTGCAGGAAGTTTTCGAGCCAACGGTTGAGGTTGATGACGGGCTCTTCGATGCCGGTGCCGGCGTCTAGGCGGTGCGCATCGATTTCGTAGGACCAGAAGCCGTGGCGGCGGGGAAACACGCAGACGATCTCGGCGTGGTATTTCTCCACCAGCAGACCTGGTAGTTCGGAGCTGGAGCAAATGCGCCCGAAGAGCGTCGCGAGTGCGCCCTGCAAGCCCGCATTTTGGTCGAACAGCAACGCCACGAGGCCGCCACGGCGCAGCACCTGCAGCGCCTCGGAGAATCCGCGTTTGCGGGAAAGCATTTTTACGCCGAATCGCTCGCGAGTCAGGCGCACCCAGGCGTCGAGGACGGGATTGTCGAGGGGACGAAAGATCGTGTTGAAAACGGGAGAGTCGGCACCGAGGAGCAGTGGGAGCGCGGTCTGCATTTCCCAGCCGGTGAAGTGCAACGTGGCGATCAGCGTGGGCGTGGAGGTTTGCACCTGCCGCCGGGAGAGGGCGCGCATCGTGGGTGAGACCGAGGCGATGCGTTGCGTGCGCTCGGCGCTGAAAAACGGCATCGCCAGCGAGAGTAAACCCGATTCCACCAGCCGATGGGAGCAGGCGCGGGCGATGCCGCGGCGCCAGGCATCGCTCCGCTCAGGGAAAGCGTGATGGAGGTTGGAGAAGAGCAGGCGTCGGCGACGGCGGAGAACGAGCAGCATCGCGTCGCCCAAGGCGGCGCTGAGGGCCCGCAACAGCGGCACGGGCGAGTGCGCCGTGAGCCAGCCGAGGATCTGCAGAAGCAGTTTAAGCACGCGGGAGCCGGATTAGCATTTGATTTTCAGCGGGAAAAACCATGAAACGAGAGGCTCGCGTGGTTAAAAGCAGATTCTGCGGCGCGCGGGCTTACAATGATCGAACTGCTCATCATCAAACCTTCCTCGCTGGGCGACATCGTCCAGGCGCTGCAAGTCGCGACGTCGTTGAAGGCGCAGCGTGACGATTTGCGCATTTCGTGGATCGTGCGCGACATCTTCGCGCCGTTGGTGCGGGCGTGCGAAGCGGTGGATGAAGTTTTTGTCTTCGAGCGCAGCGGCGGCACGAAAGGGTTTTTGCGCCTGATGCGGGAGGTGCGGCGAACGAAATTCGATTACGTTTTTGATCTGCAAGGGTTGCTGCGCACGGGTTTGATGACCTCGCGGACGATCGCGAAAAAGAAAGTCGGCCGCACCGACGCGCGGGAGTGGTCGAGTTTGTTTTACGACGAGAAAGTGCCGTTGCCGCCGAATGGGCGGAAGAGCCACGCGCTGGAGATCTTGCTGCAGTTTTGCGGCGTGCTGGGGGCAAAGCCGGAATTGCGGGGCACATTGAAATTTCGTGCGCCGGAAGGGTTGAATCTGAAGTTCGTCGAAGGGCGGAGCGGCGGGAAGCCGGTGCTGATGTTTCCGGACAGCCGGCGCGCGGAGAAATGCTGGCATGGGTTCAAGCAACTCACGGAGATGGTGTTGCGCTCCGACCGCAACCGCAAGGTCGTGTGGGCGGGGAGCAATGTCGTCGCGGATCGCGGGGCATTTCCCGCCGCGCAGTTCCTGAATCTGACCGGCAACACGAGCCTGCTGTCGCTGCCTGCGTTGGTGAAGAGCGCGGATTGGGTCATTTCCAATGACAGCGGACCGATGCATCTGGCGGCGGCGTTGGGCGTGCGCACGCTGGCGATATTTGGGCCGACCGACCCGCGGCTCTATGGCCCGTTTCCGCCGGACGCGCCGACGAATCATGTGATTCAGGCGCCGGTCGGCGCGTTGAAATTACTGACGGCGAAGGATGTCTTCGCGCGTTTGCAGAAACTCGAAGGCAAAGGCTCGCGAGGCCGCCGCAGCGAATAATTTTCCCATGCTCGATCCCAAACTTCTCCGCGATTCGCCGGACATCGTCCGCGCCGCCATCGCCAAAAAGCACCTCGATATCGATCTCGATGCGGTCCTCGCCGTCGATACTGCGTGGCGCACGCGTTTGATCGAGGTGGAGCATTTGCGCGCCCAACAGAAGGCCGCGAATGCAGAAATGGCGGCGCTGCCGAAAGGGTCGCCCGAATTCATCGCGAAGGTGCAGGAGATGAAAACCGTCGCCGCCCGCGCGAAGGAAGGCGACGCGAAGCTGAAGGAGTTGGAGGAGAAATGGCGCGAGGCATTGCTTTCGCTGCCCAACCTGCCGCACAGCTCGGTGCCGGAAGGGCGCACGCCGGAGGAGAACGTGGTCTATGCCTTGCACGGCGCTCAGGATGCGGCGTATCCCGCGGCGCGTCCGCATTGGGAGATTCCGGGGTTCGAGCGGCTTTTCGATTTTGCGCGTGGCGCCAAGGTGACGGGGGCAGGTTTCCCGTTCTTCATCGGCGATGGGGCGCGGTTGGTGCGGGCGCTGTTGCAATTTTTTTTGGAGGAGGACACGCGGGCGGGTTACGTGGAGGTGGCGCCGCCGATCTTCGTGAATGAAGCGAGTGCCACGGCGACCGGGCAGTTGCCTGACAAGGAAGGCCAGATGTATGAGACGACCGACCGGCTCTTCGCCGTGCCGACGGCGGAGGTGCCGCTCACGAATTTTTTCCGCGACGAGATTTTGGACGAAGAGGCGCTGCCGGTCTATCGGTGCGCTTACACGCCGTGTTTCCGCCGCGAGGCGGGGAGCTACGGCAAGGATGTGCGCGGACTGAATCGGGTGCATCAATTCGACAAGGTGGAGCTGCTCAAGTGGGTCCATCCGGAGTCGAGTTACGTCGAACTCGACAAACTGCGGGAAGATGCCGAGCGGTTGATCCAAAAACTCGAACTGCCTTATCGCGTGCTGCTGATGTGCGGTGGCGATCTGGGTTTTGCGCAGGCGAAAAAATACGATTTGGAAGTCTGGGCGGGCGGGCAGAAGCGGTGGCTGGAAGTCTCCAGTTGCAGCAATTTCGAGACGTTTCAGGCGCGGCGGGCGCAGATCCGGTTTCGCAGCAAGGAGAGTGGGAAACCGGAGCTGGTGCACACGTTGAACGGCTCGGGGCTGGCGGTGCCGCGCATTGTGGCGGCGTTGCTGGAAAATAATCTCCAGCCGGATGGCACGGTACGCATCCCGGCGGCGCTCGTGCCGTATTTCGGCAAAGAGACGTTGCGGTTTGCGTAGGTAAAGACGCATGGCGCGGCGCCTCATCGACTGGCCGTCGGCCGCGGTCCGACTGGCGGAGGTGTTACCGCGCGAGCGGCTGCACCCGCGGGTAGTCGCGTGGGCTGTGCACCCGAGAAATCGGGCGACGCCCTGGACGGTGGCGCTTTCGGGCGGCGCCGACTCGCTGAGTGTGCTGCTGCTGCTGTGGGGCCTTTGGCCCGAGCAGCGGCGCAGACTTCGCGTTGTGCATTTTGATCACCGGTTGCGCGGACGTTCATCGATGATGGACGCACGGTTTTGCGCCGAGGTCTGTCACGGGCTCGGGTTGGCCTTGAAAATGGGCCGATGGGACGAGCGGCCGTTGAAAGTGAGTGAAGCCACGGCGCGCGCGGCGCGAATGGCGTTTTTCGATCAGGTCCTCGAGCGGCAGAAAGAGAGCGCAATCTGGTTCGGCCACCAGCAGGACGATATTGCAGAGACACTCTTGATGCGCCTGGCGCGCGGCAGCGGAACCGCAGGCTTGGCGGCGCCGCGCCCGGTGCAGGCGATTTCCCGAAGGCGCGTGCACCTCCGACCGTTGTTGACGTTGAGCAAAGCAGAAATCACGCAGGCGCTAACGGGGGCCAACATTCCGTGGCGCGAAGATGCATCGAATGCACGCGCGACGTTTCTAAGAAATCGGATCCGGCGCAGCGTGGTGCCGGCGTGGAGCGAAGCTGTCGCCGGGCGCAATGTCCTTCAAGGGGCGGCGCTCGCGCGGGAGTTGATCGAAGAGGACGATGCGGCGTTGGAAGAGTGGACGGAGAGGCTGCCGCTGTTCACTCCGGCGGGCGCGCTGCGGCTGGCCGCGATCGCCGGGTGCCCGCGGGCGGTCAAGCGCCGCGCGTTGGCCCGGTGGCTGGCGCAGCACCAGCTTGTGCGAGCGCTTTCGCGTCAGGCGGTGGACGCGTTATTGCAGGCGATCGAGCGTGGGGGGGCGGCGCGCCACAGCGTGGGACGCGATGTATTCGCAGTGATCCGCCGTGGCTTACTGTGCATCGAACGCCGCAAGGTCGTTAAGGCCCAACGCTAAAGCGTGCGCGGCGTTATCGCGGCGGCCCGATTGACATTACTCGGGGAACATCCAGCTTGGCGGCTCAGTCGAAAACACTTAGTTTAATCCTCAAATGCCTGAAGTGGACAACAAGAAGAAGCGTCGGCCTTTAAAGAATCTGCCGCCAGATCGTTTTCAGCCGAAAGTGCTATTTATCTGGTTCGCGATTTTCGTCGCGGCCATGGCGCTGCTGTATTGGACGCCCGGGCGGATGACGTCGCCGGCGACGCTGAAGATTCAGCAGGTGGTCGAGCTCGCTGAAGGCGGCAAAATCAAGGAAGGCGTGATCCGACCGGACGCGAGCGGCGGGCGCGACTGGGCGGTTGTCACCGGCGAGTTGAAGGAGTCGATCCCGGAAGCCCCGGGCAGCAGCACGATGACGAAACAGTTTCGCGCGGCGGGGCGGCTGACGGATTCAAACATGGAGCGTTTGCAGAAGGCGCAGGTGTTCGCGGAGCAACCGGCGACGACGCTGCTCACGCAAATCGCGGCGCAGGTGGTGCCTTTCCTGATCATTATCGGACTGCTGTATTTTCTCTTTGTGCGGCAGCTCAAGCAGGCGGGCCGCGGGGCATTGAGCTTCGGCAAAAGCCGCGCCAAACTACTCACGCGCGATCGTGACAAAGTGACTTTTGCTGACGTGGCGGGTTGCGACGAAGCGAAGGAAGAAGTGGCCGAGGTCGTCGAATTTCTGAAGGACCCGAAGAAGTTCACCAAGATGGGCGGCCGGATTCCGAAAGGCATTCTGATGGTCGGGCCTCCGGGCACCGGTAAGACGTTGCTGGCGAAAGCCGTGGCCGGGGAGGCGGAGGTGCCGTTCTTCTCGATCAGCGGATCGGATTTCGTCGAAATGTTTGTCGGCGTGGGCGCCAGCCGCGTGCGCGACATGTTTGAGCAGGGCCGTAAGAATGCGCCCTGTCTCATCTTCATCGATGAAATCGATGCGGTGGGCCGTCAGCGCGGTGCGGGCCTCGGCGGCGGCAACGACGAACGCGAGCAGACGTTGAATTCCCTCCTGGTTGAGATGGATGGCTTCGACACCACCGAGGGCGTGATCATCATTGCCGCGACGAACCGGCCGGATGTGCTCGACAGTGCGCTGCTGCGCCCGGGGCGCTTCGACCGCCAGATTTACGTGGACCTGCCGGATTTGGTGGGGCGGGAACAGATTCTTCGCGTTCACGCGCGGAAGATCTCGTTGGCGGAGAATGTCGAACTCTCGATCATCGCACGCGGGACGCCGGGCCTCTCCGGTGCCGAACTCGCCAATTTGTTAAACGAAGCGGCGCTGCTCGCCGCGCGGCGCAATAAAAAGAAGGTTGAGATGATCGATGTGGATGATGCCCGCGAGAAAGTGCAGTTTGGTCGCGAACGCCGTCGTTTGATGGACGACGAGGAGAAGAAACTGACGGCGTTTCACGAGGCGGGACATGCCTTGGTACAGGGGGTGCTCGATGACGGCTATCTGCCAGTCCACAAAGTAACAATCATCCCGCGCGGGCGCAGCCTTGGCAGCACGATGTTTATCCCGAAAAAGGATGTGCTTACCCACGCGAAACAACGGATGTTGAATCAAATCGCCATGGGTTTGGGCGGCCGGATCGCCGAGGAAACGGTGCTGGGCGACATCTCGAGCGGGGCCGCGGGCGACATCAAGCAGGTGACGAAAATCGCGCGTCACATGGTGTGCGATTGGGGCATGAGCCCGTTGGGCCCGATCGCTTACGGAGACAACCACGACACCGTGTTTCTCGGGCGGGAAATCACGCGGAACGAGAAATATTCGGAGGAGACTGCGCGTCGGATCGACGAGGAAATTCGGCGCATCATCGATGAGCAATATCAGCGCGCCACGCAGATCATCACCGAACGGCGCGACGCGTTGGAGAAGATCGCGAATGCGTTGATCGAATTCGAGACGATCGAGGGCAAACACGTCTTGGAGATTCTCCAGCACGGAAATATCCAGACGCCGGTTTTTCGCGATCCGCTCACGAAGCAGGACACCAAGCCGGTCGAAAAGCGTCCGCCGGAGAAGAATGCGGCAGCCGATACGCTTCCCGGGTCCAGTCCGGCACCGACGCCCGCTTGACGGGTCAGTGGGAGCAAGGAAACGAACGTGGGCGATTCGCCCACGTTTTTTTTGCGTCGTGATTCCTTCATGCACGCGCCAGAAAATCGGCCTTGGTTTTTTCAACTTCACCGAACACAAATCCCTTACTGAGATATGAAAATTTGTTGCATTGGCGCAGGTTACGTAGGCGGCCCGACCATGGCCATGATCGCGCTCAAGGCGCCGGACATCACCGTGACGGTGGTGGATATGAACGCGGCGCGGATCGCGGCGTGGAATTCCGACACGCTGCCCATCTACGAGCCGGGACTTGATGAAGTGGTGCGCGAAGCCCGCGGGAGAAACCTGCATTTTTCCACCGACGTGCGCGGTGCCATCAAAGACTCTGACATCATTTTCGTGGCGGTGAACACGCCGACTAAAACCTACGGAGTGGGGAGCGGACGCGCGGCCGACCTCCGATTTATCGAGTCCGTGGCGCGCACCATCGCCGAGGTGGCGGACGGTCCCAAGATCATCGTCGAAAAGTCCACCATTCCGGTGAAAACGGCGGAGACGATCAAAGACATCCTCGCCGCCAACACGCGGGGAGCGAAGTTTCAGGTGTTGTCCAATCCGGAGTTCCTGGCAGAGGGCACGGCGGTGGCGGATCTCATCAGCCCGGATCGCGTCTTGATTGGCGGCGAGCGTGTGCCGGACGGCGACGCGGCGGTGCAAAAGCTCGTCGATGTTTACGCACGCTGGGTGCCTCGCGAGCGGATCATCACAACTAATCTGTGGTCGTCGGAGCTCTCAAAATTGGTGGCCAACGCGTTTCTGGCGCAGCGCATCTCCTCGATCAACTCGATCTCCGCGTTATGTGAGGCGACCGGCGCGGATGTTGATGAAGTGGCTAATGCGATCGGAAAGGATAGCCGGATCGGCTCGAAGTTTTTGAAGGCGAGCGTCGGCTTCGGTGGCTCCTGCTTTCAAAAAGATATCCTGAACCTCGTCTACCTGTGCGAGCACTTCGGACTGCCCGAGGTGGCTTCGTATTGGGAAAGTGTCGTCAAGATGAACGACTGGCAGAAACACCGGTTCGCCGGTCGGATCGTGCGCGCACTTTTCAACACGGTGGCCGACAAGAAAATCGCGGTGCTGGGTTTTGCGTTCAAGAAGGACACCAACGACACGCGCGAATCCGCGGCGATCAATATCTGTCGCGATCTGCTTTCGGAGCACGCCCGGGTGGTGGTGTATGATCCTAAAGTGCCGGCGGATGAAATCCGGCGCGACGTGCTGGGCGGAGCGAAAAAGGAAGGTGCCCAGGAGTTGCCGGAGGAGCGGTTAAGTGTCGCGCAGAGCGCCTACGAGGCTGCGAAAGGCGCGCACGCGATTGCGATCGTCACCGAGTGGGATGAGTTCAAGACGCTCGATTACGGAAAGATCCACGAAGCGATGGCGAAACCCGCGTTCATCTTCGACGGCCGAAATATCCTCGACCTGGCAAAGTTGACGGCGATCGGTTTTCGGGCGCACGGCATCGGTAAGTCTGCGTAAGCGGAGAACTCGTTTTCGGCGGCATCTTTTTTTGGGGTGTCCAACGTCGCAGCCTTAGGCTGTGGCGCCGCCTGTGGAGGCGTTGCTCGCCTCGACTGCGACGTTGAGCGCGGACGTGAAGCTCAGGTTGGTATTAGGCCTACGCGGCGCTCGATGCCGCGCGCCGAGGCCTCTTGCGCCTGCCAGCCGCAGAAAGGCGGAAGCTCAACGTGGGATTTCGCACCCGTCGTCGGAACGCGTGCGACCAAGGATGCGCCGGGCTGGCGGATGGATTCGAAGCGACTCTCGCGAATTTCGCGCGATTAGCTCTTTTGCACGGCCGGTTTGGCCGATGTGTCTTTCAGCGTCAGGGTGCGGTTGAAGACC
Organism: Horticoccus luteus; assembly: GCF_019464535.1. GTDB lineage: Bacteria > Verrucomicrobiota > Verrucomicrobiia > Opitutales > Opitutaceae > Horticoccus > Horticoccus luteus. Next base: position 1,755,425 of record NZ_CP080507.1, read on the forward strand.
AGTTTGCCTGGCTGCGAGTCTTTGGCGTCCACCGTGAAATAGCCGAGGCGCTCGAATTGATAACGCTCGTCGGGCGTGGCAGTGGCGAGGGCGGGCTCCAGTTTTGCCGTCACAATTTCGAGGGAGTGCGGATTCAAGACCGTGGTAAAGTCGGGCTCCGACGCTGGCTCGGGAACCGTGAAAAGGCGGTCGTAGAGCCGCACTTCCGCGTCGACGGCTTGCGTGGCGCTCACCCAATGGATGGTGCCTTTGACTTTGCGGTCTGCGTTGGGGCCGCCGGCTCGGGTGGTGAGATCGGCGGTGCAGCGCAATTCGACGAGCTGGCCGGTGGCGTCTTTCACGACTTCCTCGCATTTGATGAGGCAGGCGTATTTGAGCCGGACCTCACCGCCGGGCTTCAGGCGGAAATATTTCGGCGGTGGAATTTCGGCGAAATCGTCGCTTTCGATGAATACTTCGCGCGTGAGCGCCATCTTCCGCGAGGAAGGCGCGGCGGATTGCGGGTCGTTGACGGCCTCGCATTCGATCACCTCATCGGCAGCGAGGTTCGTGAGCACGAGCTTGATGGGACGCAGCACGCCGAAGCGGCGGATGGCGGATTGATTCAAATCGTCGCGCACGACGTGCTCGAAAAGCGCGAGATCGACGATGCCTTGGTAAGTCGTGACACCGGTGCCGATCACGAAGCGGCGGAGCGAGGCGGCGGTGACACCGCGGCGGCGGAGACCGGTGAGCGTGGGCAGACGCGGATCATCCCAGCCCCGCACAAATTTCTCCTGCACGAGGCGGAGGAGGTTGCGTTTGCTCATGATGGTAAAGCTCGGGAGGAGCTTGCCAAATTCGTATTGGTGCGGCAGCGGCCGGGGCAGGTCGAGACTCTCGAGCACCCAATCGTAGAGCGGGCGGTGGACGACGAATTCGAGGGAGCAAAAGCTGTGTGTAATGCCTTCGAGGTAGTCGCTCAGGCAGTGCGCATAATCGTAAAGCGGATAGATGCACCACTTGTCGCCGGCATGATGATGCGGGATGTGGCGAATGCGGTAAAGCAGGGGATCGCGCAACCAGACATTCGGCGAGGCCATGTCGATTTTGGCGCGCAAGGAACGGGCGCCATTGGGGAATTCTCCGGCGCGCATCCGGCGGAACAGGTCGAGATTTTCCGCCACGGAGCGGTTGCGCCACGGGCTGTCGCGCCCGGGCTGATCAGGGGCACCGCGATACTGATCGGTTTCCTCGGGGGTGAGGTCGCAAACATAGGCGCGGCCTTTCTCGATCAAGGTGACCGCGTATTCGAACAGTTGCTCAAAATAGTCTGACGCGAAAAACGCTTCGGTGCCGGGCCCGGGAGGAACCGCGGCCAGCAAATAGTCGGGGCGGCCATCCGTGGTGATGCGCGCGGGGTGGGCGCCTTTGGGTTTAAAACCAAGACAATGGTCAGCCCAACCGGCGATGAGCCACTGGATGTCAGCAACGATGGCGTCGACGTATTCGATGTCTTCTTTGACCGGGTTGGTGTCGTCGAAGCGCAGGTTGCACTGGCCGTCGTTTTCGCGGGCGATACCGAAATTCAGACAGATGGACCGGGCGTGGCCGAGATGGAGGTATCCGTTGGGCTCGGGCGGAAACCGCGTGACAATCTTCGAGTAGCGCTTCTCCGCGACGTGCTGGGCAACGATGTCGCGAATAAAATCGCTGGGCGCGCCAGGCGTGGGGCCAGATTCAGTGGGCTCGACGGTCATAGCGGAAAACGATGCAGCTCGGGGCAGCGCGATGCAACGCTCCGTTGCAGCCGCGCGCGGAAGGATGCTGCGTTAACCGTGGCGGTTGCGGGCGGGCGAGGGCAGCACGCCTTCCGCAGTCATTTCCTTCAGCAAACTCGTGAGGTAGGGAATGAGTTGCTTCTTTCTGCTCACGACTCCCGGCAGATCGAACACCCGGTCCTGCTCCACGTGCGAATAGGAGATGCGGCGGATGACTTCAGGGTCGCCCTTCACCAACATGAGCGAGTTTTGGGTGTTGATGTCGGTGACCAACAGGCAGGCAAAGGCGAGATTCTCGCTGTGCGTGAGTTCGGTCAGTGCTTCGGCGAGATTTTTCGCGTTGGCCCAAAAGTTATTAAATCCGAGTTCTTCGACTTGGGAGACGGAGAACTGCACACCGTCCTCTTCGTAGATCTTGAAATCGGACCGCACGACCTTCGCGGGAGCGCTGGCCAGAATCACCGAGCCCGAGCTGAAGATGAGTTCGGCCAGTTCCTTGGGTTGCACCTGTGCGATCGAAGACAACCAGTCCAGCAGCTGGGCGTCCTTGGACGTAGACGTGGGACTTTGGAGCAGGAGCGTGTCGGAAATAATGCCCGACATCATGAGGCCGGCGAGGTCGGGATCCGGTGTGTGACCGGATGAGCGGAAGAGCCCGGCGACGATGGTGCTCGTTGAACCGATCGGTTCGTTGAGAAACAAGATTGGCTGGGGCGTCGCGAGCGGTCCGAGACGGTGGTGATCGATGATCTCGGTGATCATAACTTCGTCGGCGCCGGGAACCGCCTGCGTGAGCTCGTTGTGATCGACGAGAACGAGGCGGGTGGGAACGGGGCGAAGAATATCCGATTTGGACAGCACGCCGAGGAGCCGGCCGTCGTCGGCGAGGACCATGTAAGCCGGGGCGGAGGAGACGGCGAGTTTCTTCCGCATGTCGGCGATGCGGGTGTCGGGGCTGACGATGGTGAAGTTGGTATCCATCAGTTTCGAGATTCGCCCCGCGGTGCGAATCACCCACGCGGTGGTGGCCGAATCATACGGACTAACGATGAGGCTGACGCCGCAAGCGCGGGCCCGGGCGACGACTTCGTCGGAGACGGGCAGGTTGCCGGTGATGACGAGCAACCGCACGCCGATGTCCATGGACTTGTTCTGAATGTCCACGCGGTCGCCGACGATAATCGCGGACTGACCGGGCGGAATGCCTTCGGCCTGCGAAATGCGCCAGAACGACGTTATGTCCATGGCGCCGATGCGAACGAAGAGGTCTTCGGTGCGGTTTTCCTCGACCATGTGCAGCACGCGGGCGCGCAGCGCGCGCGCCAAGTCGGCCAGGCTCGTATGCACTTTCCGCATGAGCTTTGGCTCATTAACCTTGGGAAGAAAGAAGTGCCCCAGCGTGAACACCGAGACTGTGCCCGCGAGACGACGATTTTCATCGACGACGGGCAGCACGCGCAGGTCAAAGCGATCGATGAACTCCAAGGCTTCCGCGCAGGTGGCGGTCGGCGGCACGGAGACGACTTCGGTCGTCATCAAATCGTGAACGCGCGGGGAGACGTCGCTCAGGTAGAGCGGCAGCGGGTGGTGAAACCGCGAGAGAATCGTATCGATGCGCGCGTTGGAGTTGCCGCACCGCGCCGGCACGTAACCGTGTTCGCCGCACGCCGTTTTGTAGGCGGCGTAGGCAATGGCGGAGCAGATCGCGTCGGCATCGGGGTTGCGATGTCCGACCACGTAGGTCAAAGGCGAGGAAGGCCCGGCGGCTGTCATGGGTGTAGTCGGAAAGCAATAAGTGGCGCGAGTGCCGGAGGGAAAACAAAAAAGCCCAGCAGGTGGGCTGGGCGCAGAACGATGAAGAAGGAAGGCCGTCTAGTTGGGGGCGACGGGTGGGGTGCCCGCGCTGGTGCCGATCGTGCCGCCTTTGCCGTAAACGCGTTGCGTGGAGGTGCGGGGAATCGCTTGGAGAATGTTGTTGGTCAACTTGCCGTTGCCTTGGGTGAGTTTGCCGGTGGCGGCGGTCGCGCCGAGGTCTTGGTAAAACTGAACATTGCCACCCAAAAAGGCGATGTAGCCGCCGATTTCGCCGTAAACCGAGGTGCCGTTGCCGTCGGAGTTGTTGTCCCATTTGCCATCGGTTGCGAGGCCGCGGGTGAAGGCGACAGGCGTGGTTGCGGGGTCGCTCATTTTCAGGCCGCCGACCATCTCGATGCTGGGTGTCTTGGCGGTGAAGTCGGCGTTGAGGGTGTTTTTCGACGAGTCAGCGCCGTCCAGCACGAGCGCGGGAATGGTGCCGTCGCTTTTCGGGTCGGTTTTGGAAAAATAAAGTGAACCGTCGGTCAATGCGCCCGACTTGGCGAGCAGACCGGCCCAGACGTAGACTTTCTCGCCGGTGATGGACGGGGCCGGAGAGCTGTTCGGGTCGGGCAGGCGATCGTTGTTGTCAGCCGCATAAATCATCGCGGCCTTGGCGATCTCGCGGAGATTATTGGCGTCGACGGCGCGTTGCGCTTTGTCGCGGACAGTGCCGACGGTCGGGATGATGATGGCGGCGAGGATGCCGATGATCGCGATCACAGTCAGCAACTCGATCAACGTAAAACCCCGGGGGTAACGGGACAGTTTCTGCATGAGGTAGGGCGCGGCAGAGTGCGGGAAAGAACTTCGTGGACACAAGGCAGAAAGGCCGCCGCAGACTGGACAAAGTTTTCGGGCTCCCCGTAGTCTGGGGAAATGAAAATTTACCTGGATGGCAAATTCGTGGACGAAGCAGAGGCGAAGATCTCCGTTTTCGACCATGGATTGCTCTACGGCGACGGGGTGTTCGAAGGCATCCGGCTGTATGGCGGGAACGTTTTCCGACTCGAAGAGCACCTGGAGCGGCTCGAGTATTCCGCGAAAGCCATCCTCTTGAAATTGCCGCTGTCGCGGGCGGATTTGAGCGCAGCGACGTGCGAGACGTGCCGCCAAAACGGATTGAAGGACGCGTATATTCGCTTGGTCGTGACGCGCGGTGTGGGCGACCTCGGCCTCGCGCCGTGGCTGTGCCCGAAGCCGTCGTTATTCATCATCGCGAGCAAGATTTCCCTCTATCCGCAGGAATACTACGACAATGGTCTCGCCATCGTGACGGTGCCGACTCGCCGCATCAATCCGGCGGCACTGCCGCCCACGATCAAGTCGCTCAACTACATGAACAACATCCTCGGCAAGATCGAGGCGAAGCAGTTCGGCGCGTTGGAGGCGATTATGTTGAACGATCAGGGCTATGTGGCGGAGTGCACGGCGGACAATGTCTTTCTCGTCCACAAAGGTGAGATCATCACGCCGTCGGCTTCGCAAGGAGCCCTCAAGGGCATCACGCGTGGGACGATCTTCGACATCGCGAAAGAGCTGGGCGTCCCGATGCGCGAGGCAAACGTGACGCGGTATGATATCTGGTGCGCCGACGAATCGTTTCTCACGGGATCGGGCGCGGAAGTGATACCCGTGGTCAAGCTCGATGGCCGGGAGATCGGCACGGGGAAACCGGGGCCCATCACGCAGCAGGTGCTGGCGTCGTTTCGTCGGCGTGTGCTGGTTGAAGGCACGCGCATTTGACGTTTGCCCGGTCACTCTCGCGAGTGTGTTCGGTGCGACACCTTTGCCCGCACGCGGTGTCACACTGGATGCGCATTGGCGCAGCAATTGAAGGTCCCGCCTCTTGCCACCCCGGCGGCACCATGGCATGTTAACTGCACAGAACTTCTGACGCTCAAACTATGGCCAACCCGCTGAAATGTGATCTTTGCTCGAAACCGGCGACCGTGCACCTCACGCAGATCGTGAACAACAAAGTGCACAAGATCGACCTGTGCGAAGCGTGTGCGCAGGCGAAGGGCGTCACTGACCCCAGCGGGTTCTCGCTGGCTGATTTGCTGTTAAAAGCTTCCCTCAATCCCGAGGCCGCGACGACCGGCGTGCGGTGTGAGCAATGCGGTTTCACGCAAACGGATTTTAAGAAGCATGGCCGTTTCGGCTGTCCCGCGTGCTACGAGACATTCAAAGGCATTCTCGAGCCAATGCTCGACAACATGCACAAGGGCACCGTGCACACCGGCAAAGTGCCGCAACGGGCACTCGAACGGAAATCACTTTACGACCGCCTGACGAAACTGGAGGTCGATCTCAGCGATGCGATCAAGTCTGAGCGTTACGAGGATGCAGCGCGCTGCCGCGATGAAATCAACCAAGTCAAACAGTCCGTCGCGACCAAGCCGTCGCGCTAACGCCATGGATATTGCCACGCTCATCGACAGTCCGTCCGAGCTCACCGATTCAGCGGGGAGCAAGACGGCGATCGTCTTGATGACGCGCGTGCGTTTGGCTCGCAACCTCGACCGCCGTTCGTTCCCCGGCTGGGCCAACGAGCAAGACAAGGCGGCGATCCTCGAAACCTGCCGCGCGGCCGTCGCGAGCGCACCGGCGATGCGCCGCGGCCTCAACGTGGCGCTCGCTGATCTCTCAGATCTTGAACGCCAGATTCTGGTGGAACGGCATTTGATCAGTCGCGAGCTAAGCGGCGCCAAATCCGGCGCCGGCCTCGTGGTCAGCCGGGATCAAGCGGTCGCGGTGATGATCAACGAAGAGGATCACCTGCGGATTCAAGTGTTGCGCTCGGGACTTCAACTGAAGCGGGCGTGGAATACCATTAACGATCTCGATTCCAATCTGGAGGAGCGGCTCGATTTCGCCTATTCGCCCACGCTTGGGTATCTGACGGCGTGTCCCACGAATCTCGGCACGGCGATGCGCGCTTCCGCGATGATGCACCTGCCGGCGCTGGTGATTGCGGGGCAGATGGAGAAAGTCGTCCGGGCGGTCAACCAACTCGGCATGGTCGTGCGCGGCTTGTTCGGCGAAGGCTCGGATGCGAGTGGTAGCATTTTCCAAATCTCCAATCAGACGACGCTCGGTGAGGCGGAGGAAGAGATCATCAAACGCCTCGGCAGTGTGCTGCAGTCGATCATCGATCACGAAGTCAACGCCCGCGAAAAGTTGATCGAGTCCGACGCCGGCAAGCTGTTCGACAAGATCGGCCGCGCCTACGGCATTCTGCAAAACAGCCACATGCTCAGTTCGAGTGAAGCGATGAACTTGTTGTCGCTCGTGCGCCTGGGTGCCGACTTGGGCGTGTTCCCTGCGGAGCAACGTTCGATTATCGACCGCCTCCTCATCGAGGCGCAGCCCGGGCATTTGCAGCATGCCCAACGCGGCGAATGTGACCCGAGCCAGCGCGACCTTTTGCGGGCCGCGCGCCTCCGCACCGAATTTGCAAATTTCGGCCGGCCCGAGTTCTCTCCTTCACGCAACGGCAACAATTAACCCCTTTACCATTTCATGTCACAAGAACCGATGAATAATTTCACCCCGCGGGCGCAGCAGGTGCTCGCGCTGGCGCGGAAAGAGGCCGACCGGTTTCACCACAACTACGTGGGCACCGAACATCTGCTGCTGGGCTTGATCAAGCTCGGTCAGGGCGTCGCCGTGAGCGTGCTCCAGAAAATGGGTCTCGACTTGGAGACGGTGCGTTCAGCCGTCGAGAAGCAGGTCGGCACGGGGCAGGAAAGCAAACCCGCCGGCAGCATCCCTTACACACCCCGCGTGAAAAAGGTGCTCGCGCTCGCCGGCAAGGAGGCGAAGGCGCTCAACCATTCCTACGTCGGCACAGAGCACATTTTGCTCGGCTTATTGCGCGAAGGCGAAGGAGTGGCCGCGCGCGTGCTCAAGTCGCTCGACATCGACATCGAACGCACCCGCAACGAAATTTTGCGTGAACTCGATCCTCAGTTTTCCGCCGGTGAAGGCGGTGGCGGCGGCGAGGAATCGGCGGCGGGCAACGGTCCGGTCCGCAGCGGCGGCGGCGGCGGCGAGGACAAAAAAGAGGTCAAGACACCGGCGTTGAAAGCGTTCGGCCGCGACCTCACTGAACTCGCGCGCAAGGGCGAGATGGATCCGGTCGTGGGTCGCAAAAACGAGATTCGCCGTGTCATCCAGATTCTCTGCCGGCGGACCAAGAACAATCCCGTGCTGATCGGTGAAGCCGGCGTGGGCAAGACGGCCATCGTCGAAGGACTCGCGCAGGAAATCGTGGCCGGCAACGTCCCCGAGATCCTGTTTGAGAAAAAGGTCATCACGCTCGACCTCGCCCTCATGGTGGCGGGCACCAAATACCGCGGTCAGTTCGAAGAGCGGATCAAAGCAGTGATGGACGAGATCAAACGCGCGAAAAATGTCATCCTGTTCATCGACGAGATGCACACGATCGTCGGTGCAGGCGCCGCGGAAGGCGCGATGGATGCGTCCAACATCTTCAAGCCGGCGCTTTCGCGCGGTGAGTTGCAATGCGTGGGCGCGACGACGCTCAACGAATACCGGAAATACATTGAGAAGGATTCGGCGCTCGACCGCCGCTTCCAAAGCGTGAAGGTCGAACCGCCGTCAGTCGAAGACACGATCACGATTTTGAAGGGAATCCGGAGCAAATACGAAGATCACCACAAGGCGACCTTCAGCGACCGCGCCATCGAGGCGGCGGCGAAGTTGTCGGATCGCTACATCACCGGACGGTTTTTGCCCGACAAGGCCATCGACGTCATGGACGAGGCCGGTTCCCGCGCACGCATCGCCGCGCTGACCCGTCCGCCGGATGTGGAAAACATGGTGAAGGAAATCGACGAAGTCTGCGCTCAGAAAGAGCAGGCGATCGCTGCCCAACGCTTCGAGGAAGCGGCGAAATTCCGCGACCATGAGAAGCAGTTGCGCGCCAAACAGGAGGAGATCACGGAGTCGTGGAAGAAAGCTCGCGATGAAAAGCGGGTGGAGATCGACGACGAGCTGATGATGCAGGTCGTCGCCGATTGGACCGGCATCCCGCTGAACCGGATGGAGAAGAAGGACAGCGAGAAGCTGCTCGCCCTGGAAAAGGAGCTGCAAAAGACCGTGATCGGTCAGGACGCGGCGGCCAGTGCGATTGCGCGCGCGCTCCGTCGTTCCCGGGCGGACCTCAAGGATCCTCGGCGGCCGATTGGCTCGTTCATGTTCGTCGGGCCCACGGGCGTTGGCAAAACGATGCTCGCGAAGCAACTCGCCGCGCAGATGTTCGGCAACCAAGAGGCGATCATCCAGATCGACATGTCGGAATACATGGAGAAGTTCGCCGTCTCGCGTTTGGTCGGCTCGCCTCCGGGCTACGTCGGCTACGAAGAGGGTGGGCAGCTCACCGAGGCCGTGCGGCGCAAGCCGTATGCCGTGGTGCTCTTCGACGAAGTCGAAAAGGCCCATCCCGACGTCATTCAACTGCTGTTGCAAATTTTGGAAGACGGCCGCCTCACGGATTCCCTCGGGCGCACGGTCGATTTCCGGAATACGATCATCATCATGACGTCGAACGTAGGCGCGCATTTGCTGCAGCGGCAGACGTCGATGGGATTTGCGGCGGCATCTACGAACATCAATGATTCGGAGAAGATGCGGGAGAAGGTGCTGGAAGAGTCGAAGCGGGTGTTCAAGCCCGAGTTCCTCAACCGCATTTCCGACATCATCTTCTTCCATCCGCTCACGCGGGATGATCTCGTGAAAATCGTGGAGCTCGAAACCGCGAATTTCTCGAAACGGCTGTCGGAACGGAAGATCACGCTCGAGTTTACGGCGGAAGCGAAGGCGCTTCTGATCGAGAAAGGCTACGACGAGAAATACGGCGCGCGTCCCTTGCGCCGCGCGGTCGAGCAATATCTCGAGGATCCGTTGGCGGAAGCGATCTTGCGCGGCGACGTCAAAGACGGCGAGCCCGTGACCGTTTCGCGCGAAGGCGACAAGCTGGTCTTTCAGCAGCAAACGCCCGCCGCCGACACCGGCGTGGCTCCCTGAAAGCGCCAGCCATCTGTGGCCGAAAAAGCCCCGGAGCCGCAAGCCGGCCCCGGGGCTTTTCGTTTGATCGGTGCCGCGAAAAAGAAGGGTTACGGAATTTCGTAGACTTCGATGAGCCCGACGCCCGTCGTGGCATCGGCGCCGGCGAGTTGCACGGTATAAGCGCCGGGTTCCAACGTGAGAATGAAGGCGGCATCCTTCGATCCGGCCACGAGCGGGAAGGCGCCAACCGTGCTCGAAGTGGTCGCGATCGCGGGGCCGTCGTTGGTTTCCCAATCGTTGTTCGCGGCGATGGCGGTCGCGTTGCCGTTCGCAAAGAGCGTCAGCGTAGGATCAGCGAGCGTACCGGCAACGCCGTAGGAACCAAGAGTCGGACCTACGCCGCGCACGAGAACCCTCAGGCTGGTCGCCCCGCGGACAACGAAACCAGCGATCATGATATCGCTGCCGCTACCGACGTAGCCCCGACCCGAGACGTTGATCAACCGGCCTGACGTAGCATTGTAGGCGGTGATTTCCTGCGCATCGTATACTTCCGCCAAAAGAGGGCCCGTGCCGCCCGCGACACCGGTAACCACGATCGAATAGGGTGCAGGTTCGAGAGCGGGAGCATAAAGCGCGGCGTCTTTGCTGGTGACATTCGCGAACGGGAAGGCACCGACTCGAGCGCTGAGCTGAACGATATCGGCATCGCCCGCCCAATTGTCGTTTTCCGCGATCGTCGCGCCGGTCGCTTGCACGGCCAGGCGCAATTGAGGATCGGCGAGGGCGCCGGATACGCCGTAGTCACCGAGAGTGGGGCCGGCGGCGCGCACCAACGTCGGTTTGGCACCCGGTCCGCCCACGACGGTGCCGACGATGAGCGCCTGGTCGGCCGTGCCGCAAAAGCCGCGGATGGATACGTTCACGATGTGCCCGGCACTCGAGGCATCGACGAGCGTGAGGGTGACGGCCGAACTCGTCGTGGTGCCCACGTCGTTGGCAATATCGACGGTGTAGGAGCCGGCGTTGGCGGAAGTGGCATTGTGCACCATCAACGTCGCGCTGGTCGCGCCCGTGAGGGCCACGTTGTTGAGTTTCCACTGATAGCTGGTCCCTCCGGTTGCGACGACAGTGAAGACCGCCGTGCCGCCGGCGACGACCGACTGAGATTGCGGCTGCGTGGTGATGACCGCGGGTGCCGGCGCGGCGGCGCCCGTGACGGTCAGGACCAAAGGGAGGTTTTGAATACTGAACGCCGCTTGAGAGTTATCCTGACCGACGAGCACGTATGTGCCGTTACCGTAGGCGATATCGTAGGGGAGATAACTGCGGACCAAAAAGCCGGACTGGGGCGTCGGATTGGCGGGCAGATATCCGACGGGCGTCCAACTCGCGCCGTCAGCCGAAACCATGTAACCGCTCTTGCCGGTGGAGAGATCGACGGATTGGGCGACAAATCCTGCACTCGTGAAGCGCGGCGTGCCTCCGGGCGGAAACCAGCCGGTCGGCGCAGTGGTCGTGAGTTTGGTGAAGGCGACCCCGTCGGCGCTCCGGTATTGGAAGCCGTTCGCCGAGGCCACGAGGATGCCGTTGCCGGCCTCCACGCGGCTGCCGCCCGGCACCGTCAGGCTGGAAAGCGCCGTCCATGTTTCGGCGTCCGAACTGGAATAAGTCGTGCCGCCGAAGCCATTGATACTGGAGAAGAATTTTCCGTTGGAATAGGCGAGATCGAGATGGTCGAAGCCGACCGCGTTGGCCACGACGGGACGAGACACCCACGTGACGAGATCGGTCGAAGCGACTTGAGCGCCGTTGCTGGCGGCGGCGACATACAGCGTCGGGCTGGCATCGAACTCCTGCACGTTGATCCGACCATCGGTGACTTTGTTCGCCGTCCACGTCAGGCCGTCGGCACTTGAGTAGCACCACGTAGTGCCGGCCACGCCGCCAAGGGTGTCGCCGAAGCCCGTGAAGAAAATGAATTTTCCGTTAAGGTAGTGAACCTTCGAGGTCTGGAAGGTGACGAGCGTGCTGTCAGGAAGCGCCTGACTTCGCCCGGTCCAGGTGGTGCCGTCCGGGCTCGTCGCCCAACGGATGACGGTTTCCTTGGTCGACGCGCAGACTGCAACGAAGAGGCCGTTGCCATAGGCGACGCCGACAAATCCGACGGCTTGAGGATCAAGGACCGCTTTGCCGGCATTGCCAAATGTCGCGTCGAGGCCGGTGTTGACGACGGTGAACGTGGGTGTCTGGGCAAACGCGGAGACCGCGGCGAGGGCGAGAAGCAAGCCAAGCGAACGAGCGAGGAGGTGCATGGGGCCGAAATTTAAGGCAACTGGCTCGCCCCGAAAATACGCACACGTGCGTAGATGATGCAGCGTCGCGCCCGAGCGGGCGGGCGCGACGCGCACGTTCATGGCATCGCGTAAATCTCGACGAGCGCTTCTCCGGTGGTGCCGCCGACGCCGGAAACCTGCACGGTGTAGGCGTTGCCGGGTTGCAGCGTGAGCAACACCGCGGCGTCTTTGCTCGCGTGCGGAAGGTCGAAGGCACCCACCGTGGTGAACGAACTGGCGAGGGAGGGATCCCAGTCATCATTGGCAGCGATCGGCGAGCCGCCATCGTAGACCGAGAGTTGCGGATCGGCGAGGGCGCCGGCGACGCCGAAGGTGGTGAGCGTGGGGCCGACAGCGCGGATCAGGAGTTGGCGAGGCCCGGCGCCGCCGAGCACGAAACCGGCAATGAGAATATCGTTGCCCGTGCCCACACGGAAACGCGTGGAGAGATTAACCATCTTGCGACCATCGTCCGGGCCGGCGTCGTAAGCTTCTACGAGCACGGAACCGGTGTCGGTGGCGGTCGCTTGCGCCGTGTGGGGGCCGCTGACCGGCTGCAAAAACGCCGCGTCCTTGCTGCCGGCGTCGAAGGCAAAGGCACCGAGACTCGCGAAGGTTGAGGCGAGCGAGGGATCCCAGTTGTCGTTGGAAGTCACCACCGTGCTACCGTCGAAGAGCGTCACGTTCGGGTCGCTCACGCCGGCGACACCGAATTGCGCAAGGGCCGGGCCGGCGGCGCGGACGAGGATGGGCTTGGCGCCGCCGTCGACGACGAAGCCGACGATCAGTGTCTGCGCCGCGGTGGTCGCGGCGCGAACGGAAAGATTGGAAAGGTAACTTGGCGGCGCGGCAACGACGAGGAGGTCGCCCCGCAGAATGGTGCCGGCAGAGCCGATGCCGACGACGACCGAGTCGTGGGCGACCGTGCGTTCGATGAGAGAATTCGGAGCAAACGAGTTTTCGACAGGTGTCCAGGTCACGCCGTCTGCGCTGCTGTAGGCGGCGGCGCCATAGCCGGCGCTGCGCGCGATGAACTGATGCCCGACAAACTTAACGCTACTCAGCGCAAAAGTCGTCGGCAGCGCGTTGATGGTCCAGTTGGTTCCGTCCGGGCTTGTGACGGATTGCCGATCACTGTTCAGGATGACGAAGCGGTTGTTGCCGTAAGCGATGGACTCCGGGCTGGCGGTCATGCCGGTCGGCGTGGTGTTGGACCATGCAATGCCGTCGGCGCTGGTGAAGAGTTTAGGCGCGGTGGAACCGTAGCCCAGCATGGCGAGCACGAATTTGTCGCCGCCGAAGACCAGGCCGACGGTGTTGCCGCCGGAAGAGGCGATGCCGACGGCGGCACTCCACGTGACGCCATCGACGCTGGTGCGCGCGCCGAGGGCAGTGGCGTCGTAGGCGGCGACAAATTTGCCGTTGCCGCAGGCGACGTCTTTGTAGCGCTCATACTGGGTTCCGCTGACATTGGTCCAGGTGGTGAGGTCGGAGCTGTGATAGATACCGGCGTAGTCAGCGGTGACGTAACGCGTGCCGTTATAGGTCAGGCGGCCGAAGTTGGCGGTGGTGCCGGTGTTGATTTGGGTCCACGTCGCGCCATCGGGACTGGTGAGGATCGTACCCCCGGCGCCCGACGCGACGAATTGTGTGCCGTCGAAGATGAGGCCGCTTAGGTCGTTGATCGTGCCGGTCGACTGCCGTGTCCAAGTCACGCCATCGAGCGACGTGGTGATGGAGCCGTAGGAGCCGAAAACGAAAAAAACGTTGTTGGCGCAGGCCGTCCAGGAGACGCCTTCGAATTGCGCGCCGAGCTGGCGGGCGGAATTGGGAAGGGCGGAGGTTTGTTTTGTCCAGGAAACGCCGTCCGGGCTGGAAAAGACGAGTTTGCCGCCGGCGCCCACCACGGCGGTCGGCGAAGCGCATACGGAGATGAGTCCCACGCCGCCTCCGCCACCCGCGAGCGCGTTGGCAATGGTCCATGACGTGCCATCCGTCGACGTGTAGGCGACCGCGTTGAAATTGTTGTCGCGGCCGACGGCGATGAACATAGTGCCGTTGAAGGCGACATCCGAAATGTAAGGCGCCGAATTGCCGATGCTGCCTGCGACGGCGATTTGCGTCCACGTGGCACCGTCCGCGCTCGTGATAACGGAGTTGCCGCTGCCGGCCACCACGAAGCGGCCATTGCCGTAGGCGCTGCCTTCCGGGATGATCACGGTGTCGGCAGCAAGCGGCGACCACGTCAGGCCGTCGGGACTGGTCAGGACACGGGCGCGAGCGGCGGCGCCGCCGCCCAAGACCCAGAGTCCGTCGCCATGCACGACAGTGTGATATTGCGCGTTGTAGGAGGCTGCGACTGTGGAGTTGATGGTCCAGTTGATGCCGTCGGCACTCGTCATCACGAGGCCGGCACCCGACGCGTCCGGCGTGCCCATGCCCACGGCGACAAACAAACCGTCTCCGTAATCGATCGAGTTGAGCACCACGTTGGCTGTGCTCATGCGTCGAATCGTCCAGGTAACGGTGTCCGGACTGGTGGCGATGGTGCCGTCCGCACCGACAACGACGTAAAGACCGTGGCCGTAAGCCGCGTCCTTCCACGCGATGGAGGCCGGGAGAGAATTCGCCCACTGCCAGTTTTGCTGGGCGAGCAACGGAAGCACGGCGAGCGCGAGCGGGACCAACCTCGCGACGGAACGGAACGCGCAATAAAGGGCGCGCTGAACGGTGAGAAATTTCATGACCCGCCGAGTCTAACGGCCTCGGGAGACCTGCGGAATACGTAGACGTGCGTAGCCTAATTCCACCATCGCGCGGCCGGGCGGTACGACGCGGCGCGACGGAATCAGCGGGCGTCCGGCCGAAGAATTTCCAACGCAGCGACGGTAGCGGCGGTGCGTGTTTCGCAGCCGAGTTTGCGGAAAATATTTTCCACGTGCTTGTGCACCGTGCGGACGTTGGCGCCCAGAATGGTTGCTACGTCGGGATTACTTTTCCCTTGGGCGATCCAATACAGAATCTCCGCCTCGCGGGGCGTCAGGCCGAGCGCAATCAGGGCCGGCGGGCCGAGAGTGGAGCGTTTCTCGTCGAGCATGAGCAGCACGAGATCAGTGCGCCCGGTTTCCGCGAAACGACGGACATCAAGCGGGGACTCGGCGTCAGCCAGATTCGCCGGGAGAGCGCCGGCGTCGCGGGCCGGGAAATGCTGGTGCAGGAGATTCTCCGCCCGGCGGGTCGAAAAGACGATGCGCCCGGCGGCATCCACGAGGAGGACGGCGCGATCGAGCGACTGGCTCAACTCGTTCTCCGCTTCGATGCGCAGCGCGAGTTCGTCGGCGAGGGAGCGTTGCAACGCGCGGATTTGGAGATGGGCGGCGACACGCGCCAGCACCTCTGGGGGATACACGGGTTTAGTGATGTAATCGACGGCGCCGGCCGAAAATGCGCGGACTTTTTCCGCGGCGTCGTGCAATGCAGTCATGAACAGAACCGGCACCTCGCGGCACCGCTCATCGCGCTTCAAGATGGCGCAAAGCTCGAAGCCATTCACCTGTGGCATCAGCACATCGAGCAGGAAGAGATCAGGGGTGTTGTGCGCGAGCAGGGCGAGGGCGCTGGCCGCGCTTTCGGCGACGAGCACATCGTAACCGGCGTCGCTCAGGGCATCGAGCATGAGCGAGATGTTGGCCGGCGTGTCATCGACCACGAGGACCTTGGCGGGCGGGCTCATGTCACGGGCGAATCGCCGAGGCGCCCGGCCAGTTGCCGGCGGATTGCTTCCATCTGGAAGGCGGTGGCGGCGATCTCCAACTCGCGCAGCCCGGCATCGGTGGGGAATTGTTTTCGCAGGACCGCAAGGTGTTCACGGAGCGGACGAATTTCGCCGCGACGCGCGAGATCGAGGAGTTGCCGAAGATCGCGCAGAGGAACGTCACCCGGTGCGGTGGAGCTGAACGGCGACGATGATTCTTCGTAACGCCAAGTGAGCCGAAGATGGAGGCCGAGTTTCGCCAGCAGTTCGGATTGGCGGAAAGGCTTGGGCAGAAAGTCATCGCAACCCGCGGCAAGCGCTTCGTCGCGATTGAACGAGAGCACCGAGGCGGACATCGCCACGATGGCGATGCGCGCGGCGGCAGGGCGCGTGCGCAGGGCGCGCGTGATGGCGATCCCATCCATGTCGGGCATGCGCAGATCGACGAGCACCGCGTCGAAGGCTTGCGCATCGAATTTCGCAAGGGCGGCGAGTCCCGTGTCGGCTTCTTCGCAAGCGAAACCCAAAGGGGTGAGCAGCTCCACGAGCACAGCGCGATTCACTGCCACGTCGTCGACGATCAAAAGCCGTCGCCGCGGACCGGCGTAGGCGAGGGGCTGGCGCATGGTCGGCGCGGAGGCGTCGGCGTCGACGGCGAGCGGTTCGAGCGCGAGTGAGAAGGAGAAGGTGCTGCCGCATCCGAGTTCGCTTTCCACGGTGATCGTGCCGCCCATGAGCTGCACGAAGCGCTGGGCGATCGCGAGGCCGAGACCGGTGCCGGGCTCGGGTGGGCGCGCGTCCGCCGCTTGATGGAACGGCTGGAAAAGTTGGACTTGATCCGCCGGCGTGATGCCGACGCCGGTGTCGACGACAGAAAAATGCACGAGTCCGTCCGCGCAATCGACGCGGAGCGTCACGCTGCCGCGGGCGGTAAACTTGACGGCGTTGCCGAGAAGGTTGTCGAGCACCTGGCGGAGCTTCTGGGCGTCGCCGATCACCTGCCGCGGCAGGTCGCCGGCGGTCTCAAGAGCGAACTGGAGGCGTTTTTGGTTGGCGCGCGGTTCCAAAGTGGCGGCGACGTCGTTGAGCAACTGGGGCAGGTGAAACGGTGCGGGGCGCAGCTCGATTTTGCCGGCTTCGATCTTCGAGAAATCGAGCACTTCGTTGATCATGCGCAGCAAATGCTCGCCGCTTTGCGCGACGACGTTGACGCGCTCGCGGTCGCGCGGAGCGAGTTCGGCCGAGCGCAGCAGCACGTCCGAGTAGCCAATGATGCCGTTGAGCGGCGTGCGCAGCTCGTGGCTCATGTTGGCGAGGAAAACGCTTTTGGCGCGGTTCGCGGTGTCGGCCGATTCCGTGGCGGCGTGCAATTCGGCGGTGCGATCAAAGACGAGTTTTTCGAGTCGGCGGCGTTCGCGTTCGGACGCGGCGGTGCGCCAGCGCACGAGGCCGAAGACCGCGCCGAGGGTGAGCAGTCCATAGCCGGCATACGCGGCGGAGCTGCGTTGCCAGGGCGGAGCGACCGTAAAGGCAAGGGCGCGGGCGGGGCTGGTATGTCCATCGCCATCGACCGTGCGGACTTCGAAGACGAATGGCCCGCCTTCGAGATTCGTGAACACTGTCTCGGTTTCCGTGCTCGGCGCCGACCACGTTTCGCGAAAGCCGGCGAGGCGGTTTTGGAAACGGGGGCCAGTGCCGGGAGCGTATCGCGTGGATGCGAAACGAATCACCATTGGTTCGGTGGAGTAGTGGAGTGCGGCTGCGGCAGTCGGCGCGAAGGGCAGCGATTGCGGGCGGCCCTCGGCGGTAAAATTGGTGAGGATGGGTGCCACCGCGTCGTCGGGCGCGCGCAGGCGCGCGAGATCGATGCGGATGAGTTTGTCCAAGCCGCGCGCCCACAAAACACCACCGTCTGGTGCGGGTTCGAAAAGACCAAGTTGCAAGCCGCTTTGTCCGAGAAGCGAGGCGATGGCGGCCGGCGCATCGGTCATTTCGACGGCGCCGGTCCGGGTGGCGTGAAGGCGCACGAGAGGGCGTTCGGGCGTGAGGCGATTGGAGCCGTTGGTCGCCCACGCGTCGCCGCGGTCGGCGCGGATGAACGCTTCGAAGAGGCGGAGTTTTCCGCCGGCGGCGAGCAACGCTTCGTCGGGGACGAGGCGATCGGAGGTGGAGTCGTATTTGAACGGCCCAAGTTCCGTGGCGAAGCGCGATCCGAACGGTGTTTGCTCGACAAACACCCAACCGTGGCCCGCGGGGAGACCGTTGTTGTCTGCCTGATAATTTTTGACGCGGGCGTGGGCCCAGCTCGACGCCTCCGCGGCTTTGCGTGCGAGGAAAACGCCGCGCGTCGCGGTGGCGACCCACAGCGTGCCATCGGCTTCCTCGACCATCGAATACGGTTCACCGTCGATGCCTTCGATCCGGCCTTCGTCGTGCCAGCGGCCGTCGGTGAATCGCAGGGCGGTGACGTAGTGATCCCAGCCGACGAAGATGCGTTCGGGATCGGTCGAGGAAACGGCGAGCGAGGTGACGTTGACCGCCGAGTCCACCAGCGGCGTGATCGTGCCGTCAGCGAAGAGTTGCACTCCGGTGCTCCCGAGGATGAGGCCCCGGGGGTGACTCACGAGAGCGTTGTATTTTTGTTGCGGGGGCAGTTCCGAAAGCGGCTCCCAATGCGCCCGGCCCTTTGCAGCGGCGGGGATGAGGTGGAGCACGCGGTTGCCAAAAACAGTGAACAACGTGCCGCGGTGGCGCACGAGAGCTTGCGTGATGGCTTCGCCCAGCCCGTTGGCGTCGTCGAATACGGTCGCCGCGCCTGTGCGGTCAATGCGCGTGATGCCATTCTGCGTGGCGGCCCAGAGCCCGCGCTCCCGATCTTCGCCGAGGCCGATCACCACATCGCTCGTGAGCCCGTCCGCCGCGGCGATTTGCTGCGCCGTTTCGCCATCGGCGGAGAGGAGAATCACGCCGCCATTGATCGTTGCCAGCGCATAGCTGCCATCGCGCAGCCGTTGCCCGCTGAAAAATTGCGCATCACCGGCGGCCTGGCGGGCGGCGGTGCCCCACGGGGTCGCGTGACCGGCGGCATCGAGCCGGAAGAGTCCATCCTGCCCCAATGCGAGGAGCGCGCCGGGCCCGTCGACCGGCAGGAGGAAGGCATACTGAGGGTTGGCCATCGCGCTGGGTATGGTCCAAGGTTCGAACTTATCACCACGAAGGCGCAGGATCCCTTCCTTGCCGCGCAAGAGAAATACTTCGCCGCCGACGACATCCACGGCGTTGCGGATGCCGGGCTCGAAAGTCCATGTGTGCACGTCGTGACCGCGAACACGAAAGACGGCCCGGTCGCACGCGATGTAGATGTCGTTTCCGACGCGCACGACGCGGCGCCCGAGCCCCACCGGCTTCGCGTCGGCGGGCACCTTTTCCAAGAGCGAGATGTAACGCCAACCGCCGAAACCGTCGGCTTCGATGTAGCCGAGAACGTCTTCGCCGCCGACGAACATCCGGCCTTGTGGTCCTTCGACGAGTTGTCGAACCCACGAGGTGGGCACGGCGGCCTTGGTCCATCTATGGCCGTCGAAAAGGACGGCACCATTTAACGACCCAAACCACATGCGGCCATCGCTCGCCTGCGTGGCGCACCAGACTTGGTAGTGGCTCTGGTAGTCCTTCGGCGAATAGCGCGAGATCAACGGCCGGCCTTCCTCGGAGAGCGCGAACGCGGGCAACGGGGCGAACGCGGCGAGGACAAATAACAGCCACGCAGTTCGTCGCAGAAGGGCGCTGGACATGGAGAATTACCCTGTTTGCGCGCGGAGGGGAGTCAACGTCCCGAGGTTGACCTACGCAGATATGCGTAGCCGGCGGGTTCCTTTGGCGGAAGCCTGGGGCGTGTGGTCGCCCGCGGCGACGGCGAGAAAAGACGCGAGGGCGGGTTCGGCGGTGGCGTCTTCGCGCCAACCGAGCACGAGCCGGCTCTCAGGCGCGGGTCCTCCGAGGGCGTGGAAAACCACATCGGGCGGCAAGTGGCGTGCTTCGGACGGCGTCATGAAGGTGGCGCCAAGGCCGGCGCGCACGAGGCCGATGGCGTTGGTGCGCGGCCAGACTTCATCGGCGATTCGCGGAGTCACCCCGGCCCGGGTGAACGCGGCGAGGATGCGATCGTAGAAGCCCGCGTTGTGAGAGCGCGGAAAGAGTACAAACGGGGTGTCTGCGAGGGCCCGCAACCGCACGGTGGCGGCCGAAGCCAGCGGGTGGGAGGAAGGCAGCAGCACGCCGTTGCGCTCGTGCAGGAGCACGCGTGTGCGCAGGCCGGCGGTCGGCCCCGCGGGGTGGAAGAAACCGCAGTGCACCTCACCCGCCCGCAGCGCCGCGAGCTGGGCGGAGGTGGGCGATTCGTTGAGCTCGACGCGCACGCCCGGGAAGCGGCGGCCGAATTCGCGGAGGATGCCCGGCAGGACGGTAGCCATGGCGAGACCCGTGAACGCGACGCGAATATGGCCGGTCTGACCGGTCGCGAGCGCACGGAGCTCGGCGGGCAAAGCCGCGAGGCCGCGCAACAATGGCTCCATCCGCTCAAGGAGCAGGCGCCCGGCGGGCGTGACCTCCACGCCACGGCGCGT
Source organism: Horticoccus luteus (assembly GCF_019464535.1). GTDB lineage: Bacteria > Verrucomicrobiota > Verrucomicrobiia > Opitutales > Opitutaceae > Horticoccus > Horticoccus luteus. The sequence continues at coordinate 1,775,790 of NZ_CP080507.1, forward strand.
GCGGTTGAGCAGCGGGCAGCCGAGGGCGGCTTCGAGTTGCGCGATTGCCCGGCTGAGGGCGGGCTGAGCGACGGCGAGCGTTTCCGCGGCCTGACGAAAGTGGAGCTGGCGGGCGACCTCGCGAAAGTAAACGAGGTGGCGCAGCTCAAAGGGATACTGATACTCGCGCGGCATCACTGACACGCAAATAAGTATTTCCCGGCATGGCAACGCTCTGGTAGGCTGCGCACCGTTTCTCATGGCAAAATCCCTGTTTCAAAAAGTCTGGGCGGCGCACACGGTGCGCCAGCTGGCCAACGGCCAGACCCAGCTCCTCATCGGCACGCATCTGATTCACGAAGTCACGAGCCCGCAGGCGTTCGGGATGCTGCGCGATCTCGGGTTGAAGGTGGCGATGCCGCAACGGACCTTCGCCACGGTGGATCACATCGTGCCGACCGACCAGTTTGCGGAGCCGTTTGCCGATCCGCTGGCGGACGCGATGATCAAGGAATTGCGCAAAAATTGCGCGGAGTTTGGCATCACGTTTTTCGATCGTTCGACGGGCAAGCAAGGGATCGTCCACATCGTGGGCCCGGAGCAAGGCATCACCCAGCCGGGCACGACGATCGCGTGCGGCGATTCGCACACGAGCACGCACGGGGCATTTGGCGCGATCGCCTTTGGCATCGGCACCAGCCAGGTGCGCGATGTGCTCGCGACGCAGACGATGGCGTTGAGTCCGTTGAAGGTGCGCCGGATCAACGTCACGGGAAAATTACGGCCGGGCGTGTATGCGAAGGACGTTATTCTCCACATCATCCGCACGCTGGGCGTGAACGGCGGCACGGGCTTTGCCTACGAATACGGCGGCGAGGTGTTTGACCGCTTCACGATGGAGGAGCGGATGACGGTCTGTAACATGTCGATCGAAGGCGGAGCGCGGGTGGGCTACGTGAATCCCGACGAGACGACATTCGCCTACTTGAAGGGCCGGCCCTACGCACCGAAAGCGGGGGCGTGGGATGAAGCGGTGGCGCGGTGGCGCGCGACGGCGAGCGACGCAGGTTGCGCGTATGACGATGTCGTCACGATCGACGCAGCCGAGATCGCGCCGACGGTGACGTGGGGCATCAATCCCGGACAAGGCATTTCCATCGCGGAGAAGATTCCGGATCCGGCGGCGGCGCGGACAACCGACGAGAAGGCAAACATCGAGGAGGCGCTCGCCTACATGAAGCTGCACCCCGGCGCGCCGATCAAAGGCACGAAGATCGACGTGGCGTTTCTCGGTTCCTGCACGAACGGGCGCTTGAGCGACTTCCAGGAAGTGGCGCGGTTTCTCAAAGGAAAACGCGTGGCGCCCGGCGTGAAGGCGATCGCGGTGCCGGGCTCGCAGGGCGTGGGTCTGCTCTGCGCAGAACTCGGCATCGATCGCGTGTTTCGCGATGCGGGATTTGAGTGGCGCGAGGCCGGTTGCTCGATGTGCCTCGCGATGAACCCGGACAAGTTGATTGGCGATCAGCTCTGTGCGAGCTCGTCGAATCGCAATTTCAAAGGCCGGCAAGGTTCGCCGACTGGCCGCACCCTGCTCATGAGTCCGCTCATGGTCGCCGCGGCCGCCGTGACCGGCGCGGTGGCGGATGCGCGCGAAGTGTTCGGTGTGGAGGCTAACTAAGGAATCATCATGGCTCTCGCAAAAATCACCCAAATCTCCGGTCGTGCGGTGCACGTGCCGGGTAACGACATCGATACCGACCGGATCATCCCGGCGCGTTATCTTAAATGCATTACCTTCGACGGTCTCGCTGAAGGCCTCTTTGCCGACGTGCGCCACAGTCCGGATGGCCAACTGCAACCGCACCCGTTGAACGATCCGCGGTTCGCGGGGGCGACGATTCTGCTCTCCGGCGCGAATTTCGGTTGCGGCTCGTCGCGCGAACATGCGCCGCAGGCGATCGAGAAGTCGGGCTTCAAGGCGGTCGTGGCGGAGAATTTTGCCGAGATCTTCTTTGGCAATTCGACGACGATCGGCCTGGTTTGTGTCAACGCCAGCCGCGAAGACATCGCGAAGGTGTCAGCGGCGGTGGAAGCGCAGCCGGGCCTGGAGGTGACGATCGACTTGGTCGGTCGGGAGATCCGGTTCGGCGGCGACAAGGTGCCGTGCACGATCCGAGATTCCGCGCGCGACGCATTGATCAACGGCCGGTGGGACGCCATCGGCGAGCTGCTGGATGGCCTGCCGGCGGTCAAGGCCACGGCGGCACGACTGCCGTATCTCGCCGCGTAACGAAATTCCGTTCTCGACGTCCTCAAGGCAGTCCGGCACCGGACTGCCTTTCCTTTTTTCTGAACATTTGCTGGGCTTCAACGTCCCACTCTCCACAATTTTACCTCCATGGTTTTGGCCATCATCGATTGGGCTCGTGTCGTTAAAGAAGCCGGCTTGCTGGCTTACCCGCTGCTCGGATGCTCCGTCGTCGCGGTGTTTATCATCTTCGAGCGGGCGTTCGCGCTGCGCAATTCGGAGGTGATGCCGGACGATCTGACCGACGCCGTGCTGCAAGGGAAAATGATCGCGGGCGGCAATCATTCCGCGCTGGGTCGCGTGATTGATTTCGTGGAGCGGCACCCGGGCGACGCCGAGGGGGCGAAGGCTTACGCCCGATTGGAAATCATGAAGATGGAGCGGGGTGTAAGCTACCTCGACACGATTTACGTAGGCGCGCCATTGCTCGGTTTGATCGGCACGGTGTCGGGTTTGTTGACGGCGTTTAACGTCATCGATCCGGACACGCGCATGCCCGACCCGGTGCGATTTACCGAGAGTGTTGGCTACGCCCTGTCGGCAACGTTGCTGGGGCTGTGCGTGGCTGTCCTCGCCCTGGTCGGCAACGGGTTTCTGCAGCGGCTGGTCGACAAGCATGCCGCGAAGCTGGACGTGTTGCTGGAGCGCGTGATCTCGCGCCACGGCAAGGTTTCGGCCGCCCCGGCGAGCGTGGAATCGCGATGAGTGGACTTCGCGTCAAGCGCCGGCGCCGCCCGGAGCTACCGTTGGTGCCGCTGATCGACGTGCTCGTGATGCTGGTGCTGTTTGCCTTCGTGACGATGCGTTTCACGTCGCAGCAGACGTTGAACATCACGCTGCCGAAGGTGGAGACGGCGGGCAAAAACGAGTTCAAGGGCACGGTGACCATCGGCATCGACAACAAGGGCGTGGTGTCCTTCAACGGCAAAGACGTGACGGATGATCAGTTGCTCGAGCTGCTGCGCGAAGTGCGCAAAGTGGACAAAGATATTCCGGTGCTGATCAGGGCGGACGAGACGACGCAGTTGAAGAAACTGGCGTTTGTCATGGATGCCTGCCGCAAGACGGGCTTGAACAAGTTCAGTCTGCAGAGCCGGTAGTGCGCGCCGGCGGCGGCTTGCAATTGGGCGACGGACCGCGGTCGGAAACGAGACGCTGATGCGTTCCGCTGCGGATGGTCGGACGAACGTTCCCGAAGGGCGGCAGCGGGGGCGCGGCTTGACGGCCGGGCGAATGCGGCGTGCGGTGGGGCGATGAAAATTGTTCTCACCGGTGTCACGCGTGGTCTGGGTCGGGCGTTGGCGGAAGAGTTTATTCGCGGCGGGCACACGGTGATCGGCTGCGGTCGCAGCGGGGAGGAGATTTTCGACCTGCGCATGACGCACCAGGCGCCGCACGATTTTTCGGTCGTGGATGTGGCGCTCGACAACAAAGTCGCACTTTGGGCGGCGAAGGTGCTGGAGCGGGACAGCGCGCCGGATCTGTTGATCAACAACGCCGGCGTGATGAACCAGCCGGCGCCGTTGTGGGAGGTCGGCGATCGCGAGTTCACGAAGGTGATTGATGTGAATGTGCGTGGTGTGGCGAACGTGATCCGGCATTTCGTGCCGGCGATGGTGGCGGCGAAACGGGGAGTGATCGTGAATCTGAGTTCAGGCTGGGGACGCAGCACGTCGGCGGGCGTGGCGCCTTATTGCGCGTCGAAATTTGCGATCGAAGGACTCACGCAGGCGCTCGCAAAGGATCTGCCGGAGGGCATGGCCGCGGTGGCGTTGAATCCGGGCGTGATCGACACGGAAATGTTGCGGCTCTGCTGGGGCGACGACGCAGGCCATCACGGCAAGGCGGATCCGTGGGCGAAAGTCGCGGCGCCGTTTTTCCTGCAACTGGGGGCGAAAGACAACGGGGAGTCGCTCAGCGTGCGCGAGTTCGAGGACTGAGTCGGGCCGTTGGTTGAACCACGAATAGACACGAACGAAAACCTCGGCGGGCGCGGGGAGACGGGCGGGTTAATGAAAATCGTGCGAGGCTTGCTCCGGTAGCGCGGCTTCGCGGAGGGGTTCGATGCGTTCGGCTTTCACGTGGATGACGTGGGCCTCGTTTTGCAGGCGGCCGGTGATGCGCAGCGCCGCTTCTTGCGTGATGATGAGGCGGTCGCGTTCGAACGTGGGCGCGGCGACGATCGCGTTCGCGATGCCGGTCTCGTCTTCCAGACTGATGAACACCACGCCCGAAGCCGTGCCGGGGCGCTGGCGGCAGATGACGGAGCCGGCGATCGTCACGCGTTCGCCGGTTTTGAAATTGGGCAGATCCGCGGCGCGGCAGACATCGGGCAGGCGCGCGCGGATGAGTGCCATCGGATGCCGGCCGGTGGTGAGGCCGGTGTGGTGGAAATCGGCGTGCAGGCGTTCCGTGAGTGTCATGGGCGCGAGCGGCGAATCCGCCGCGCCGGTGTCGGCGAAATATTTGAACAGCGCCTCGTCGTCGGACCACGCGGCCTCGACCTGCCACATCGCACCGCGCCGGTGGGTGGAGAAACTGTTGAGCGCGCCGGTGGCGGCGAGCGTGCGGCGGGCGGCGGGGGAGAAATCGGTGCGGCGAAGAAAATCGTCGAGAGAGGCGAAGGGTTTGACGCGCCGCGCGGCGAGCATGGCGGTGACGGCGGCTTCGGGCAGGCCTTTGACGTAGCGGAGGCCGAGCCGGATCGTGTGGGCGTCGAGGACAGTGCAAGACCAGTCGGAGTGTTGCACGCAGACGGGCAGGGCCTTGAGTTCGCGGCCGCCGCGTTTCGCATCCTGCAGGAGCGTGGCGGGCGAATAGAAGCCCATCGGCTGGTTGTTGAGGAGGCAGGCGTAGAACTCGGCGGTGCGATGGTTTTTCAACCACGTGCTGAAATACGCGAGCATGCCGAAGCCGATGGCGTGCGATTCGGGGAAGCCGTAAGCGGCGAAGGATTTCGCCGACTGGCAGACCTTGGCGACGACGGTTTCGTTGCGACCGGCCTGGCGCATCGCATCGGCGAGTTTTTGGAGTTCGCGGTCGAGCCGTTGCGGATTTTTGGTGAAGCCCATGGCGCGGCGGAGTTGCTCCGCCTGACCGCCGGTGAAGTGCGCGAGCGCGACGGATAATTCCAGCATCTGCTCCTGAAACAGAATCACGCCTTTCGTGCGGCTGAGGATGGGTTTGACGAGGTCTTCCACGCTGGGGTCGATATAATCTTCCGGCTCGCGGCCATCGCGGCGGCGGATGAGCGGATGCACGAGCGAGCCGGTAATCGGGCCGGGGCGCACGATCGCGACCTGCATGGCGAGGTCGTAAAGGTTGCGCGGTTTGAAACGCGGCAGCGTGGCCATCTGCGCGCGGCTTTCGATTTGGAAGACGCCGACGGTATCGGCGGCGCGGATTTTTTCGTAGGTGAGCGGATCGTCTTCCGGAATGTCGTCGAGGGCGTGCGGACCGTCGGCGCGGGTGGCGCAGAGCTCGATCGTTTCCTGCAAAACGGCCATCATGCCGAGGCCGAGGAGATCGATTTTGACGATGCCGAGGTTTTCGCAGTCGTCCTTGTCCCACTGGCAGATGCTGCGGTCGGTCATCGTGGCGGGTTCGAGAGGGACGACGCGATCGAGCTGGCCCTGGCAAATCACCATGCCGCCGGAGTGCTGGCCGAGATGGCGGGGAAGCGCGCGGCTGAAGTAGTGATGCAACTGCGCGAGGGCGGCGGCGCGCGGGTGTTCCGCGGCGATGCCCGAGAGCGCGAGCTGCTCCTGGAGCTGGAGGGTTTGCGGAAAATCGCCGTTGGCGTAGAGACTGGAAAAGCGATCGAGCGCGTCGTCGCCGAAGCCGAGGACCTTGCCGACTTCGCGCACAATGCTGCGGCCGCGGTAGGTAATGACGTTGGCGGTCATCGCGGCGCCGCGGCGGCCGTAGCGGCGGTAGACTTCCTGGATGATGCGTTCGCGGCGGTCGCCGCTCGGGAGATCGAGATCGATGTCGGGCCACGAGGGGCGGCCGTCGGCGCCGACGCGGCTGTCGTTGAGAAAACGTTCGAAGAGCAGGCGGTGTTTCAGCGGGTTGACCGCGGTGATGCCAAGCAGGTAACAGACGGCGCTGTTGGCGGCGCTGCCGCGACCTTGCACGAGGATCTGGTGTTCGCGGGCCCAGCGGCAGATATCCCAGACGATGAGAAAATAGCCGGAGAAATTCAGGCGCGCGATGAGCTCGAGTTCCTTGTCGACCTGCCGGCGCAGGGCGTCCGGCAGCGGACCGCGAAGCCGCTGGGGCGCGGCGGCGAGGGTGAGAGCGCGCAGGTAGGCGTCCATCGATTCGCCATTCGGCGGCGCGAACGTGGGGAATTGATACCCGAGATTCTGGATGGTGAACGCGAGCCGCTGCTCGAGGTGAAGCGTGTTGGTGAGCGCGTCGGGGAGGTCGGAGAAAAGGGCGTGAAGTGTCGCAGGAGATTTCACGTGCCGCTCGGAGTTGACGGCGAGGCGCCGGCCGGCGGCGTCGAGGGTGGTGTGTTCGCGGAGACAGGTGAAGACGTCGGCGACGATGCGGTGCGCAGGCCGCGCGTAGTTCACGCCGCCGGTGGCGAGAAGCGGGAGGTGTGAAGCGGCGGCGAGGTCGCGGAGAAAGGCGACTTCGCGTTCTTCGCCGCGAACGCGGTGGCGTTGCACTTCGACGAAGAGACGGGCGCAGGCGGGATCGGAGTCGGCGCCGAAGATGGCGGTGAGTTGGGCGAGGGCGGACGCCGCGGCGGAACCGCCGCCGGAGCGCCAGGCGCGGCGGACGGGACCCTCTTCATCGCCGGTGAGGGCGACGAGGCCGGCGGAGAAACGGGCGAGTTCGTCCCACGTGGCGAAACACGGGCGTTTGCGGTCGCGGGGCGAGGGCGCGGCGGACGAAGCGAAGGTTGGCTCGGCGTTCGGTGTGAGGCCGGACCGCGCGCGGAGCACATGGTCCACCACGGTGGGATCGCGTGCGGTGAGTTTCGCTTCGGTGATGAGCTGGCAGAGATTTTGATAGCCGGTGAGGTTGGTGGCGAGGAGCGGGACGACGGTGCCGTCTTCCATCGTGATTTCCGCGCCGACCCGGGGTTGAACGGGAAACGCGTTTTCCTGGGCGGCGGCGTAAAAGCGGGGCGCGCCATAGACGCCGTCGCGGTCGAGCAGTGCGACGGCGGGCAGGCCGGCATCGGAGGCGGCGCGATAAACGTCTTCGGGCAGGGAGCCGCCGCGCAAAAAGCTGAAGGCGCTGCGCGCGTGGAGTTCGGCGTAGGCGGGAGCGGAAGCGGCGCGGCTAGTCATATTCGCCCTCGATGAAGTGGCGTTCTTGACACCAGAGCAGCCGGTAGAGGCCGCCGTCGTGGAGCGCGATGTCGCGTTCGCGGCGGACCCAGGCGCGGTCGCGTTGCCACCATTCGCCGCTGCTGGTCCACGCGGCGGAGCAGGCGGTGATCTCGCCTTGGAATTGCTCGGTCCACACATACGTGGGGCGGTCGGCGGTGAACTCCACGCGCGCGGGCAGCGGCGGGCGGAAGCGGCGCAGGGGCGGCGCGAGCGGCGGATGCACGGGCGGCGCGGCGGGCGCGGGCACGAGGGCGGACGGCGCGCTGAGGCGAAAGGCGTCGGGGCGATGGGTGTCTTCGCGTTGCGGCGTGCCTGCGCGGTCGGGGCCGACGAGGGCGCTGACGCGGGCGAGGGTTTCGGCGAAGCCGTGCGGATCGCGGAGGCCGGTTTCGAAGAGGCCGTGCTGGCGCACGAGCGGGCGCGCGGGTGTGAGGGTCAGGCGCAGGGCGACAATGGCGGAGGCGGTCGAGAGGGATTCGAGGTGCGTGTGGAGCGCGCGAAAGAGAATTTCGGCGTCGGCCGTCGGCGCAGGCAGACGAAAATCGCGGGCGCAGGTGGTGTCGTCTTCGAGCGAGAGCGCGAGGTGCAGTTCGACGGCGACGTGCTGGCTGGCGCGCAGTTCGAGCGTGAGGCGATCGACGAAACGACGCAGGAGAAACAGCAGCGGTTCGAGCGTGGCGACGGGTTCTTCAAACTCGCGGGCGGCGGCGAAGGTTTGCGGGAGCGCGACGGGATGCAGCGGACGCGGGGCGCCACCGGCGGCGCGTTGCCAGAGGGCGAGACCGGCGGTGCTGAAGCGGCGGACCATGTCGTCGCGGGGCAGTGCGGTGAGGTCGCCGAGCGTGCGCACGCCCCAATCGTGCAGGACGGCGGCGAGTTCGGGCGTGGGGTCGGCGGTGGCGAGCGGGAGCGGGGCGAGGAAGGCGGATTCGTCGGCGGGGAGAACGGCGTGGAGGGCGGACGGTAGAGGGCGGACGGAGGAGGACTTTTCGGAGGGAGAAAGACTTTTGGGGGCGGAGCGGGCGGCGTAGAGGGCGAGAAGGGGCGTGCGGGCGAGGCCGGCTGTGGCGGTGAGGCCGAGGTCGGCGAGCGCGGTGAGGGCGTTGGCCGCGAGGAGGTGTTGTTGCGGAGCGTCGAGGCCTTTGAGGTCGATGGTGCTGATGCCGGGCGCGGTGTCTTCAATCGTCGGCGAAAGCGTGAAGGCGACGGCGTGCAGAGCGGCGCGCGCCTCGGTTTCGGCGGCGGCAGCGGGCGTGCGGATGAGCAGCGCGGGACAGCGGGCGACGGCTTGGGGCGCCGTCATGCCCAGCTCAACGCCGGCGGCGCGGGCGGGGGCGTTGACGGCAAGGACGAGGGATTTTTTCTTCGTGCCGTCAAAGAGCGCGGCGGGTTGTTCGGCGCGGGACGAGGGTTCGGTGCGCAGCACGGCTTGCAGGGCGAAGCCGGCGAGATGAAGGACAGCGAACACGGCGAGAGCGAAGGCGACGGAGGAGGGAGCGAGTTCACGCGCTCAACGCGCCGGTGGAGAGCGATCGCTGGCGTTGCAGGGAGGGCGCGAGGTGCGTTTGCAGTGCGGGGCGCTCGTGTTGCAGCGCGGCAAAGGCGTGCGGCGCGGAGAGCGCGAGGCGGAGTTGCGCGCTGGGCACGGAGGCGCGGGGTGTTTCCACGACGAGGGCGAGATCGGTGGGTTCGACGGCGCGTTGCAGTCGATACCATTGCGGGCCGGGGATGCGGCGCAGATCGGCGGCAGGGGCGCGACGGAGGTCGAGGACGACGAGGCCGAAGTTGGCATCGCGCGCGAGCAGATCGGCGCACTGGAGCGCTTGCGCGGTGGAGGCGCAGCGCACCCAGAGCAGGTGCGCGAGGGCATCGTCGTCGAAGGAGCAGGGATCGAACGAGTCGGTGCTGTCGATCAACGCGACGCGGAGGCGGTTGGCGCGCGTGACGGCGAGGAGTTGCGCGAGCAGCAGGTGCCCGCCGCAACTCGGCGCGGTGCAGGCGACTTCAGTGAGGGCGCCGAGCGGCAGGCCGCCGGCGGTGGTGTCGATCGCCTCCACGCCGGTGGGCAGCACGCGGCCGACCGTGCGCGGCACGGAAGGAAAGCGTTCGGCGAGCAGATGCCGAAGCGCGGCGAGCTGAGCGGGCCGGGCCATGACGAAGAGAAGCGACGGAAGGCGGATTCAAGCGGTGGATCGGCGCAGGAGGCCGACCATGACGCCTTGGATGACAAGTTCGGCGGCGGGCAGCAGATCCGGGTAGAGGGGATTCTCGGCCCGGAGAAACGGCCGGCCGCGGGTGATGAGGAAGCGTTTCAACGTGGATTCGCCGTCGATGAGCGCGGCGACGATGTCGCGCGGGCGCGGTTCGCGGGGCGTGAGAAACACGGTGTCGCCATCGAGGATGCTGGCGCCGGTCATGGAGTCGCCGCGGACGCGGAGAGCGAAGAGCCGGGTGTTGCTGCGCACGCCGAGCGCGGCGGTGTCGAGGGAAACATAGCTGTCGGGCTGCTGCTCGGCGGCGACGGGGAGACCGGCGGGAATCGTGCCGTAGAGGGGGATTTCGGCGAGGGCGCCGCGGCGGGGATGGCCGGCGGGGAGGAGGCCGCGGGCTTTGCCGGCGAGGCGGCGGAGGGCGCCTTTGCGGGCGAGGGCGTCGAGGTGGCGTTTGGCGGCGAAGGAGCTGGCGAAACCGAAGCGGGCCTGAATTTCGCGCAGGGAAGGGGCGACGCCGTGCTGGCGCTGGTGCTGCTGCACGAAGTCGAGCACCTCTTGCTGGCGGTCGGTTAACATAGTGCTCATTTGAGCACTAGCGGCGGCAAAAGCAAACCCGCCGTGGCGGGCGGCGGGTTTTGTACCGGAGCAGGCGGGGCTTACGGCTTTTTCTTCTTTTTGCGGCCGTTCTTCGGCTCGATGTGCAGGTAGGTTTTGTTGAGCATCTGGCTCTCGTAGAGTTCGAGGAGGCGCACGCCTTCGCGGGGCTTGACCATGTCTTTGCGCGTGGCGGCGTCGATCTGGGCCTTCATTTTGCGGCAGAGATCTTCCTGCTGGTATTGCACGCCTTCGATGACGTCGGCGATGCGCGAGCCGCTGAGCGCTTCTTCGATGTAAAAGCCGTTGGGCTCATCCTCTTCGAGGAACACGTGCACTTCGTTGACGCGGCCGAAGAGGTTGTGGAGATCGCCCATGATGTCCTGATACGCGCCGGTAAGGAAGATGCCGAGGTAGTAGGGTTTGCCGTTGAGCGGGTGGAGCGTGAGGTAGTCCTTCACGTCCTGCAGATCGATGAACGAGGATATCTTGCCGTCGGAATCGCAGGTGATGTCGACGAGGATGGCTTTGACGGAGGGTTTCTCGTCGAGGCGGTGAATCGGCGCGATGGGGAAGAGCTGTTTCAACGCCCAGTGGTCGAGCAGCGATTGGAAGACGGAGAAATTGCAGACGTATTGGTCGGCGAGGAGGGTGGAGAGATCGTGCAGCTCCTCGGGCTGGTAGCCGGATTTTTTGCCTTCGAGGTCGATCTTTTCGCAGATCTGCCAGAAGAGCGATTCGGCGGCGGCGCGGTTTTCGAGGTCGAGGTAGCCGAGGTTGAAGAGGGAAAACGCCTCCTCTTTTTTCTGAATGGCGTCGTGGAAACGCTCGAGGCGGCCGAGCTTGCCCTTGTTTTTGAGCATGAACTCGAGGTCGGTGACGATCTTGTGCTTTTCCTTGGGCTGATGCTGCTGGCCGAGGGATTCGCGTTTGTTGATGCGTTCAAACACCTCGACGACGAGAAGGGAATGTGGCGCGACGATGGCGCGGCCGGATTCGCTGACGATATCGGGCACGGGCACGTCGGAGCTGGTGCAGATGTCGCGAATGTTGGAGACGACGTCGCGGGCGTATTCCTCCATCGAGTAGTTCATCGAACTCTCGAAGTTGGTGCGCGAGCCGTCGTAATCGATACCGAGGCCGCCGCCGACGTCGAGGTAACCCATCGGGAAGCCCATCTTCGCGAGCTGGCAGTAGAAGCGCGTCGCTTCGATGACGGCGTTCTTGATCGTGAGGATGTTCGGGACTTGGGAGCCGATGTGAAAATGGACGAGGCGGAGCGCCGAGGTGAGTTTGGCGGCGCGAAGCTTTTCGATGGCGAAAAGGATTTCAGCGGTGTTGAGGCCGAATTTGGCGTTGTCGCCGGTGGAGGACGACCACTTGCCCTCGCCGCGGGTCTGGAGTTTGGCGCGGAAGCCGATCATGGGCTTCACGCCGGTTTCCTCGGAGAGGCGGATGATGTCATCGAGCTCGGCGAGTTGTTCGACGACGATGATGATCTTTTTGCCGAGTTTACGGCCGATCAACGCGAGGCGGATGTAATCGTTGTCTTTGTAGCCGTTGCAGATGATGAGGCGTTGGGCGCCCTCGTGCATGGCGAGGGCGATCATGAGCTCGGGCTTGGAGCCGGCTTCGATGCCGTAATTGTAGTCCTTGCCGGCGGCGATGATCTCGTCGACGACTTCGCGGAGCTGGTTGACCTTGATGGGGAACACACCGCGGTAGTTGCCTTGGTATTCCTCTTCGCGGATGGCCTTGTGGAAGACCTCGTTGAGCTGGATGACGCGGTGGCGAAGGAGGTCCTGGAAACGCACGACCATCGGTGCGCTCAAACCCATGCCGAGCGCCTCCTGCACGACATCCATGATGCGAATCCCGCGGCCGTCGGCCCGGGGCTGGACGTTGACGAAGCCGGCTTCGTCGACGGAAATGTGGCCGTTGCCCCAGCGCTTGAAGCCGTAATGTTCTTCGGACTTGGCGGCCGACCAGGCGGATGCGGATTTGCTTTTCAATGCGATGGGGAGTGGGGGACTTATAGCTTGCTTTTGCGAATGCCGATTCAGTTAAGTGCGTGTTTTCTTTTTTCAAATCCCGCTACACGCAATGACGAAAATGGTCCCTCTCACCGATACGCTCTCAATGTTGGCCCAAGCACCCGGTGCGCAGGGACAGAGTATGATGCCGAGCCTGATCTTCTTCGGCCTGATGTTTGCCGCGATGTATTTCCTGATGATCGCGCCGCAGCGGAAGAAGCAAAAAGAGCATGCGAAGATGCTCGCGGCGCTCAGCAGTGGCGACGAGGTTGTGACGACCGGCGGAATTTTCGGCACGATCACGAATGTGAAGGATGATCGCTTTGTGATCCGGATTGCGGACAACACGAAAATCGAGGTCGGCAAGGGCTTCATCACCTCCGTCGTGCGCAAGGACGGCGTCACGTTGGCCGACAAGAAGTAAGCGCGCGACCGCTCTGCGCTCCGTTCGCCACCCGTTTTAAACCAGACCTACCATGCTCAAACGCAACCTCTGGAAGATCGTGCTCAGTGTCGTCATCACGGCCTGGGCGCTGACCACGCTTCTTCCGATGAAAGACCAGGACTTCGCGAAATACGCGAAGGCGCAGGCCGGCGCCAAACCGGCGGAATTCGCCAAGCTCGTCGATGAGGCGGTCGCGCTCCGCGAGTCGGGGCAGGCGCCCAGCGACTACGTGGCGTTGCGGCAGATCGCCCGGGCGCGGCGCATTGATTTGTCGGTGTATTTTCCGCAGTTCAAATTGGAAGAGACGTTGAAGAACGTCGAAAAGCGCGACGACCTCGTGCTGCACGAGCTGGACCGCATGCGGAAGAGCAAGCTGCACAAGGGCCTCGATCTGGCGGGCGGCGTGGCCGTGACGCTCGAAATCGATGAGCGCGCCGCGACGGCCGACAATCCGGACGTGCGCAAGGAGAAGATCAGCAAGGCAATCGACATCATCGACAAGCGCATCAACGAATTTGGCGTCTCGGAGCCCTTGATCCGTGCCGTCGGCGATAACCGCATCGAGATCCAATTGCCCGGCATCAATACGAAGGACAATCCGGAGATCGTCGATCTGATCAAGAAGCCCGCGCTGCTCGATTTTCGCGTGGTGAATCCGAACGTCACGCCCGGTCCCGGCGTCGATGCTCCGCCCGGCTATCAGGAGATGACGCTCGATAACGAGGATCGCCGCGGCGAAACCTCGTCGGAGCAACTTTTCGTGAAACGCATCCCGGAGATGACCGGCAAGGCGATCGCCAATTCTTTTGTTCGGGCGGACATGTATGGGAAACCGGAGGTCATTCTCCAGTTCACCAAGGAGGGCAAAAAGCAGTTTGCCGACATCACGCGCACCATCGCGGAGTCCGGTCAGAAGGCCGGCCGTCTGGGGCGCCTGGCGATCGTACTCGATGGCCAGCTCTATTCGGCACCGACCGTGCGCGAGGAAATCGACAGCGATTCCGCGGAAATCACCGGCACCTTCAGCGATCGCGAAGCGCTCAATCTGGCCAACGTATTGAACAACCCGCTCGACCTGCCGTTGGTCGTGAAGGAGCAATATGAAGTTGGACCGTCGCTCGCAGCGGGCGCCATCTCGAGCGGCAAACGCGCCACGGTCATCGGCGTGGCCCTGGTCGCGGCGTTCATGATCAGCTACTACACGCTGTCGGGCCTGATCGCGGTGTTGAGCGTGACGTTGAACATCCTGATCGTGCTCGGCGTGCTGGCGAGTTTCGGCGCCACGCTGACGATGCCAGGCATCGCCGGTATCGTGTTGACCGTCGGTATGGCCGTTGACGCGCACATTCTGATTTTCGAACGCATGCGCGAAGAACTGCGGGCGGGCAAATCGCTCCCGGCGGCTTTTCACGCCGGTCACGACAAGGCGTTCACGACCATCATCGATGCGAATTTGACGACCCTCATCACGTCGTTGCTGATGGTGGCGTTTGGCAACGGTCCGGTGAAGGGCTTCGGCATCACGATCACGATCGGTATTTTCTCGACCATGTTCACCGCGCTGATCGTTAGCGAAATGCTGCTGGATTTCTCGATCGGCTCCCAACTGATGAAGCGGATGATCACGCTGAACCTGCCGGCGCCGAAGATCAATTTCGTGAAATACGGCCGGCGCGCGTTCACCGCGTCGTGGGTGCTCGTGCTGGTCGGCGTGGCGGCGTTGTTTTATCAAGGCCACAAGGTTTACGGCATCGACTTCGCTGGCGGCGATGTGATGACGCTTTCGTTCAAGCAGCATGTCGATATCGCCAAGCTGCAAGCAGCCGCGGACAGCGCGAAGATCGGCGAAGTGATGCCGGTCTATCACAGCGAGATCGGCGGCGGGCTGGAAACGCTCAACGTGCAGACCGAATCCGGCAAGGGCGAGGCAGCGGTCAAGGCGTTCCAAGCCGCGTTCCCGAACGCGGGCTATGATCTCGTCGGTCAGACGGCTATCGGGCCCTCGATCGGCAAAGAAATCCAATGGAATGCGCTCATGGCGATCGGTCTCTCGATCATCGGCATCATGGTGTATGTCGCGTTTCGCTTTGAAATCGGCTACGGCTTCGGCGCGGTCGTCTCGACGGTCCACGACGTGTTGATGACCGTGGGTATCTTCGTGCTCGTGGGCCGGCAGTTCACGGCTCCGATGGTGGGCGCGATCCTGCTGATCGTCGGTTACTCGATCAATGATACGATCGTCGTCTTCGACCGAATCCGAGAAGAGTTGAAGCAGAACCCGAATTTGAATCTGCGTGATGTCATCAATCTCGCCACGAACCGGGTTTTCACGCGCTCGATTCTGACGAGTTTGACGACATTTCTCGCGGCATTGGCGCTGTTCATTTTCGGCGGCGGCGTGATCAACGATCTGGCGTTCACCTTCCTGGTGGGCATCGTGACCGGCACGTTCTCGTCAATCTTCATCGCGAGCCCGCTCTTCTACTGGTGGCACAAAGGCGACCGGAAGCACGTGGAAGCGCATCACGATATCGCGCCGAAATACGAATGGGCCGGTTCGAGCCGGGCCTCTGACTGAGGCCCGCGGGTTGATGATTGCGCCGATGCGCTGGACCCACACAGCGCTGCCCGCTGAGGAGGTCGGAGCGCTCAGCCGGGATGCGGGCGTGAGCCCCGTCCTGGCGGAGCTCTTGCTGCGCGCGGGCGTGGCCCGGAGCGAGCTGGCGGCGCAGTTCCTGCAGCCAGCGCTCGCCGGGCTCACGGATCCGTTTCTCCTGCGCAATCTCGAAGCAGCGGCGACGCGTCTGCGGCTGGCGATCGCGCAGCGCGAGGACGTGGTGGTCCTCGGCGATTACGATGTGGATGGCGTGAGCAGCACGGCGTTGCTCGTGGGCGTGTTGCGGCGCTTTGGCTTGAGTCCGCGGTTCATCGTGCCGCGGCGTGCCGACGATGGTTACGGGTTGTCGCGGAGCGCGATCGATCGCGCGCTGGAGCAGGGGAGGCCGCAGGTGTTCGTGGCGCTGGATTGCGGCACGAATTCACATGCAGAAGTGGCCTACCTGTGTGCGCAGGGGATCGATGTCATCGTAATCGACCACCATCGCTCGAAGGAGCGCCCGCTGACGCAAGGGATTTTGGTGAACCCGCATATCGACGCGGAAGGCAGCGTGGACGATGTGGCTTGGCGCAACCTCTGCACGGTCGGCCTGGTGTTCAAGCTGGCGCATGGATTGCTCAAGCAACTGCGCAGCGAAAACCACCCGGTGGCCTTTGAGCTGAAGTTGCGCGAGCAGCTCGATCTCGTGGCGCTGGGGACCGTCGCGGATCTGGTGCCGCTGCGCGGGGAGAACCGCATTCTGGCGCGTCATGGGTTGCGCATTTTGCAGGAGACGCAGCGGCCGGGTTTGAGGGCGTTGATGGATGTGGCGGGCATGCGCCCTGCGCAGGGCGTGCTGCCCGTGGATATTTCGTTCCGCCTCGGCCCGCGGATCAACGCGAGCGGGCGGCTCGCCGACGCGGCGTTGTCGGTGGAGTTGCTGTTGAACGACGATGAGACGTTCTGCCGGGAGACGGCGCAGCAGCTCGATCAGTTCAACCGCGAGCGACAGGACATCGAGCGCAAGATCACGGAGGAAGCGGAGCGCCTCGTGGAGGAGCAGTTTCTGTCGTCGCAGGGTGTTGTGCTCTTCGGCGAGACCTGGCACCCGGGCGTGGTGGGAATCGTTGCCGGCCGGATCTCGCGCAAATACAACCGCCCGTGCGTGGTGCTGGGCAACGATGGCGAGCTCGCGAAGGGGTCCGGGCGGAGCGTGGACGGCATCAACTTGGTGGAGGTGCTCGGCCAGTGCAGCGAGCAGCTTTCGAGCTGGGGTGGGCACCCGATGGCCGTGGGCATCGCATTGAAGAAAGAGAATCTGCCGGAGTTTCGCGCGCGTTTTGCCGCGGCGGTGACGGCGCACGCGGGTGGCGACATTGCGGAGCGCCAGCTCCAGATCGCGTGCTGGCTGGAACTGGAGCACATCCGCGAGGCGCTGATGGACGAGTTGGCGGGCCTGCATCCGTTTGGGCAGGGCAATCCCGAGCCGGTGTTCGGATTGCGCGGAATCGTGCTGCGGCATCGCCCGGAAGTGTTCAAGGAACTGCATTTCCGGTTCTTGGTGGATAACGGCGTGCGACGTGTGCATGGCGTGGCGTGGAAGCAGGCGCATCGTTTGCCGCCGCTGAATCAGCCGATCGACCTCGCAGTGGAGTTGGCGTGGAATCACTTCAACCATCGGCGACTCCTGCAGATGGAGTTGATCGACTGGCGCCCGACGCAGGGCTGAGGCGCGACGGTTTTTTCGCTGCAATTCGCGCTTGCACTCCCGGCGCAATCCCACCTTTTTTCCACCTTCTCACGCACCCGTAGCTCAATTGGATAGAGCGTCTGACTACGGATCAGAAGGTTTGGGGTTCGACTCCCTACGGGTGCACCATTTTTTGCCGCGCGCCGCGCGACTGTTCGGCCAACGATTTCCGATTGCAGCGGACCTAGGCGCAGTGAGCGCCCCAGGATGGGGCCGCGCGTTTAGGTTTTAGGAGAGCGGAAGTTCTTTCGATTGGGACTTACAGAAATCGACGCGGAGTCGAATAGAGGCGCCGGAGAGGTAAGGTGGATGCCCTATTTTTTACCAAAAAATGCGCAAGGTGAGTGCATTAGACGCAATCGCCGTTGACGAGCAGAGCGGGGCGTCGAGACGTGGAAGAGGTGAACGTTGCCTGGCCTATCGTGATCGTCGCGGGGTTGCTGCTGTTTTTCCCGGTGAGGTTTTTCTTTCCGGCGAACGGGCTTTTGCGGACGCTTTCACATCCGCCGGACAGCATGGAGCACAAGCCGACGCCGCTCTGGTGGCTCACATGGGCGCAAGGATTGGATTTCCTGAGCGGTTGGGTCGCGGCGTATTTACTGCGGGAGCATGGGTTCAGGGCGGCGCCTCGGGCGGTCGGAGCGGATGCTCTGGCGCCGGCGTTGGTGACGTATGGGCTCCTGCTCGCGGCGGTCTTTTATCGCATGCCGGTGCGGGGACGGAAATACGTGTGCGTGGCGCCGGTGGGTTTTGTGTTGGGCGTGATGTGGGCGGTGGTGCCGCCCATCGTGGCGCTGGTGAGCACCGTTTTTCTGGTGTGCAGCGCGGCGGCGTTTCGAAGTCTCACGCCCGCATTTCTTGCCGGCGCTGCGGCCGTGGTGGCGACGGGATTTCTCTTTAACGCGCCGCGCCTTGAGCTCGTCTTTTTCGCGCTGGTCGCCGCGATGCCGGTGGTGGTTTCGGTCGTCAGCTATCGCGCATTGGCGTTGCCGAGCCGACGATGAACGGTCGGCGGAGTCGGGGCCCGTCCTGTGCGACCGCCGAAACGATACGACCGGACGGAGGGCTTGCGACAGCGAGCGAACACGCGAGATTGGCGGGATGAGTGCTGAATTTCCTGCGTCCACCGAGAGTGCGTTGCCGTCACCTGCGCCTACGCCTGCGGAAGCGGCGGCACCACTGCCGATCGAGCCCCCGTTGTCAGTGCTCGAAGCACGGGTGCTGGGTTGCTTGATCGAAAAGGAGCTGGCGACGCCCGACGTGTATCCGCTGACGCTGAACGCGTTGGTGAACGCGTGCAACCAGCGCAATAATCGTGCGCCGCTGCTGAGTGCCGGCGCGAGCGAAGTGGAAGTGGCGCTGGAGCACTTGCGGCACAAGCAACTCGTGACGTTTTTTGCGGGCGCGGAGGCGCGCGTGAAGAAGTTCAAGCAACGGCTCGACGCGGAATTTCCGATGGAAACGCCGGCGCGCGCGATGATCGCCGAGCTGCTTTTGCGGGGTCCGCAAACGAGCGCAGGTTTGCGCGGCAATGCGGAGCGGATGTGCGCGATGCCGGATCTGGGGGAGATCGACACGATGTTGGGCGAACTGGCGGCGCGTCCGGCGGGACCGTTGGTGCGCAAGTTACCCCGGCAGCCCGGACAGAAGGAGGCGCGCTGGGTGCAACTTTTCACCGGCGAACCGCCGACAATCGCAGCGGCGGAGTTGAGCGGGCCGGCGGAGCCGCTGGTCGTCGGAATCGCCCTGCCGGCAGAGGCGGAGCGGCGGCTGGCGGCGCTGGAAGCGGAAATTGCGGCGTTGAAGCACGAATTGGCGCAGTTGCGTGAATCGCTCGGCGGTGGCTAACGTGCACGGAGCGCGCTGCGTCAGGGATGTTGAAGCGCCGGATACGTGAACGCAAAGAAGTGCACGGTGTTGAGCGCGAAGTGAGCGAGGATGCTTGCTTCAATGCGACCCGTGCGCAGGTAAATCCACCCGTAGCCGAGGCCGGCGATCGTGGCGAGAAACACGTAGACCGCACCGCCCGCCGCGTGCGCGAGGCCGAAAAGCGCCGCCGCAACGACCAAGGCGAACCAGCGCCCGGCGACCGAGGGTCCCCACAGCCGCTGCAATTGCGCCTGCACAAAACCGCGGAAAACCGCCTCCTCGGCCATGCACGTAAAGAGGAGGTTCACGCCGAGCCAGAGAGCGGTGGCGGCAGGGACCTTCGGGGCCCAGCGAACGTAGCCGGTGACGAGTGACACGCCGAGGACGACTGCCATCACCCCGAGCGCGCGTGGCGCGGTGGCGGCGAGCATGGTCCGCCATTCGGCGAAGGAACCGATGCGCGGGTGGCACCAGCGCAGCAGAAGCAAACCCACGACCACTTTGTCGAAGTTGAGATAAAGGGTAAACGGCACGGCGTCGGGCGTGAAGCGGACCGCATCGAGGACACGCGGGTTGTGAAAGCCGGGCAGCCGATGCAGCATAAGCGCGGCGGCGAGCAACAGGACGGCGGCAGCGGCGGCCAGGCGTGCGCCACGATGCGCAGAGGCGGAGGCGAAACCGCAGGCCGCCGCGGCGAATCCGGCGATCCAGAGGAATGCGAGGGGATCGAGCACACGCGTTTGCAAGCCCGTCAAAAGCGCCAGCGCCCAGAACCAGAACCACCCGCGGCGCCGCAGGAACGACGTTTCGCCGCCCGCCCAAAGCGAGACGATGGCGGCAGCGAGAAACATGAAGGGAACGGCCACGAAGATCAGCGAAGCGAGACGCCGAGCCATTGGCGAGCCCAGCAATGTGTCCGCGGCGCTGGCTAGGCGGTGGAAGTTGTTTTAGGATCCGCGATCGCCGGGCAAAGGGCCCGGCGGCAATTCATACCATGAAAAGAAAAGCCTCCGCTCTCTGGCGCGGCGATCTGAAGTCAGGTCGCGGCACAATTTCCACCGCCAGCGCTGTCCTCAAGGACACGCCGTATTCATTCGCGACGCGTTTTGAAAGCAGCCCGGGCACCAATCCGGAAGAGCTGATCGGCGCAGCGCACGCGGGATGTTTCTCCATGGCGCTGTCGATGGAATTGGACAAGGCGGGGTTCACCGCGGACTCCGTTGCGACGACGGCGGAAGTGACGCTCGAAAACCATCCGCAAACGAGCTGGACGGTGACGCGCATCCATTTGACGACGGAGGCGAAGGTGCCGCGGATCACCGCGGAGAAGTTTGCGGAAATCGCCAAGGGGGCGAAGGAGGGCTGCCCGATTTCGCGGCTGTTGAAAGCGGCGGAAATCACGCTCGACGCGAAGCTGGTGTGAGGTGCGCCGGCCGGCGCGAGGAGCAGGCATGTCAAAGACGAGGCGGCAATTGTTGCTGGCAGTCGCGGACGCGATCGGTGGACGGCGCGGCGCGGGAATGCGTGCGGCGTTGGACAGCCAGTTGCTGCACGATCTCGAAGTATGGGATGAGCTGCTGAGCGAGGCGGAATTTGAATTGCAGGTGGCGCAGCTCGCCCGGCGATTGTCGACGGACGATCCCGGGCTCGGACGGCGCGCGTTCGAGCCACCGGAGACTTGGGGCTTGGCGAACTGACGCGGCACGCGTCGTCGCGCGGAGAGGTGTGGCGCGCACGTCTGGGGGCGGAGCAAGACGGCGGGTTTCACCACGCGATGCCGTAGTCTTCACCGGTGTCGGACGCGGCACCTTCGAAGGCACCGTGTTCGGCATCGATGTAGATTGCGGTCACGGGTGAGTAGACGCGCGGAAGAGGTTCGACGTGATAGCCCATCTGCGTGAGTTGCTCGCGGACCCACGGCGGCACGTCGTCGCGAACTTCGAGGCGGCCGGGTTCGGAGCGATGGTCGCCGAAGGAGGACTGCATTTGGTAGCTGGCGAAGTTGGCGGCTTCGGCGGATTGCTGCACATTCATGCCGAACTCAACGACGTTGAGGAAAAACTGGAGCAGATTCTGGTCCTGCGAATCGCCGCCTTGCACGGAGAACGCGAGAAAAGGGCGGCCATTTTTCAACGCGAGAGAGGGCGAGAGTGTCACGCGGGGGCGTTTGCCGGGTTCGAGGACGTTGAAGGGATTCATCGCACGATCGAGGACGAAGCTCTGCATGCGTTGCGAGAGGCCCACACCCGTATGGCCGGCGATCACCGCGGGAATCCAACCGCCGCTCGGAGTGACGGAGATCACCCAACCGCTGGCGTCGGCCGCTTGAATGGAGGTAGTGCCGGCGCGGAAATTTTCGTCGGGCGTGAAAGTCGCGGAGACTTGGAAGCCGGCGGGTTTTCCGGCGGAGGTCGCTGGCGTGGGCGTCCACTTCTCGAGGAGATCGCGAAACGGATTTTGTTCTCCTTGGTAAGGGTAGGGATCGCCGGGGCGGGCACTCGTGTCGTTGTGGTGCGGGTTGATCGTGGCGAAGCGGGCGGCTGCGTAGTCTTTTGAAAGCAAGCCGCGGATGGGTTCGGCGGGTGGGAAGGCGGGGTCGCCGTAGTAGAAATCGCGGTCGGCGAACGCGAGGTTCATGGCTTGATAAACGGTGTGGATGTAGCGGGCGCTGTTGTAGCCCATCGCGCGGAGGTCGGCGTGTTCGAGGAGATTCAGCGTTTCGAGAAGGGCGGGGCCTTGCGTCCACGTCGTGAGCTTATACACGTCGACGCCGCGGTAGGTGGTGGAGACGGGTTTCTCGATTTTCACGCGCCAGCGGTCGAGATCTTCGAGAGTGATGAGGCCGCCCTGCTCCTGGGTGGCGCGGACGAGTTCGCGGGCGATGTCGCCGCGGTAGAAGCGATCATAGGCAGCCATGATGGCGGTCGTGCGATCGCTGCCGGCGGCGAGGGCGGCGTGTTCGGCGTCGACGAGGGAACGCAGCATCGCGGCGAGTTCGGGTTGACGGAAAATTTCGCCGGGCTGCGGCGCGGCGCGCTGGGCAGGGTTTCTTTCGTCCAAGTGCGGGAGGAAAACGCGTTTGGAATACGGCCACGCGGCGATGCGGCTGCGGAAACGCTCAATGGTGTCGGCGGCTTGCGCTTCCATCGGATAGCCGTCCGCCATTTGAATCGCGGGCGCGAGCACGTCGGCGAGAGACAGCGTGCCATACTCCGCGAGCAGGGTGAGCAGGCCGCCGGGTGTGCCGGGTGTGACGGCCGCGAGCGGTCCGTATTCAGGCGGGTAGGCCAGGCCACGGGCGCGAAAGAAGTCCACGGTCGCACCCGTGGGCGCGACACCGAGAGCGTTGAGGGCGATGACCTGTTGTGTGCGCGGGTTGTAGAGGAGAGCCTGCGTCTCGCCACCCCACGAGAGGGTGTCCCACATGGTGCAGGTGGCGGCGAGCATGGCGCAGGCGGCATCGATGGCGTTGCCACCTTTCGCGAAAGTGAGGGCGCCGGCGGTGGCGGCGAGGGGTTTGCCCGTGACGGCGACCCAGTGCTTGCCGTGGAGAAGCGGTTTGTTGGTGCGCTGCGCGGAGAGCGGGGACGCGAGGAAGGTCGTGGAGACGGCCAGAGCGAGGAGTGCGGTCGGGCGCGGACGGGCAGGGAAACGCATGGGGTAAGGGCAGACGCGCCCGGCGCGGACGCGACGCGGGAAAGAATGGCGCGCGCAGAGAAACCCGTCAAAGCGAGACTGCGCGTCGAGATCCCGCGGGCAGGCGCATGCCGGGCGAACGTGTGAAGAGCCAGATGCGGGAGAGCAGGCGCAGGCCGCGATCACCAGTTACGCGACTCCAGAGTCGCAGCCAGCGTTCGTTGCGGGAGGTGAAGCGGGAGCGCAAGAGCATCTGCCGGTGGTAGCGCAACGCGCGACGTGACCAGCTGCCGGCGACGAGCAGTATATCACGGGCGCGCAGGGGATGCTCTTGCAGGAAGCGTTGCCGATCGAAGCACGCAGGGCGGCCGGTGGCGCGCAGACGGGCGAGGTTGACGCGCGTCTGCACGATGCAAGCGGGAACGGTGCGCCCGGCGCGCTGCATTTCCGTGGTCACGCGGTCGCAGGTGTGGCACCGGTAACGGGCGAGCGGCGCGCCGACCTGCACTGCGCCGCCCGCGAGGGCGAGGCGGAACCAGAGATCCCAATCGCCGGTGAAGGGGGCATGCGTGGGAAATCCGCCGAGGGCCCGTGCTGTGGGCACATGGATCAATTGGCCGGGAAAGGGAAACTGGTTGCCGTGGGCAAAGGTTTCCGGCGAAACGCGGCGCCACGCTTCACCGCGTGGCAGTCCGCGTTCGCGCAACCGCCGGCCTTGCGCATCGATGAAAATCGTGCCGCCAAAATACAAGGCAGCGCCCGGGGCCGCTGCGGCGACATTCACGAGGCGAGCGACAAAATCGGACGCGAGGAGATCGTCGTCGTGAAGAATCGAAAGCCACGGCGTCGGGCACGCCGCGAGAGCGGCGTTCATATTGCCAAAGATTCCCCGCGGCTGGGGATTGCGTCGATATCCGACCGGGCGGGGCGCGGCGGTGAGAAGGCGCTGCACTTCGGCGGGTCGGTCGCAGCCATCGTCCTGCACCCAGACGTTGACGGGTAGCGTCTGCCGGACGGCAGAATCCAACGCCGCCGCCATGAAATCGAGCCGGCGAAACATGGTGAGGGCGATCGAGATTTCAGCGGGCGCAACGGACATGGACGCGGGTTCGCGTATGGTCACGCTGCATGACCGAAAGGCTCCCGCGCGCCTACGCGGCCGGCCCTGATCGTGCGGTGCGGCCCCGCACTACGCGGCTCCTCAGGCCGTTCCCGGTGCGGGCCGGCCTTCGGTGCCGATGGCGGCGCGACTTTCCGCGCGCATCTGGCCGCGCGGTGGCGGGAGCGGCGTGCGGTTGCTGATGTTATTGCCGTCGTGAGCGTGCAGGCCGAGGAACGTCAGCGAGGAGACGATCGTGACGGCACCGAGCGCGAAGAATGCTTTGTGCAAGGCAGGAATCGTCTGGGCGGCGTTGGTCTGGTCGACGTGGCCGAGGAAATAGCCGGCAATGAGGGAGCCGAGGGCGACGCCAAAGCTCAGAGAGAGTTGTTGCGCAGTGCTGGAGAGACTGCCGGCCTTGCTCGCGTCGACGTCGTCGATGTCGGCATAGACGAGGGAATTCATGGCCGTGAACTGGAGCGAGGCGACGAAGCCTTGGGTGAAGCTCAACGCAAGAATGGCGAGGAGCGGCGCCCCGCGATCGATCTGGGTGAAGAGCATCATCGTAAGGCCGAGAACAAGCGTGTTGGCGAGCAGGACGGTGCGATGCCCGAAGCGCCGGAGGACGGGACGACTGATGATCTTCATCGCCATCGCGGCGAGTGCTTGCGGCACGGTGAGCAATCCCGCCTGCCACGGCGCGTAGCCGAGGCCGAGTTGGTAGAGCAAGGGAAGGAGGAACGGCATGCCGCCGAAGCCGAGACGGGTGACAAACCCGCCGAGCACGGAAACGCGAAAGGTGCGGACCTTGAACAGCGCCAGTTCAAGCAGCGGTTTGACCACGCGGCGCGCGTGCCAGCCGTAACCGGCGAGAAGTGCGACCGCGACGACGCTAATGGCAGTGAGCTGGCTCGCCGGGTGGCTATGCTCGCCGAAGACTTCGAGCACATAGGACACGAGCGCGATGCCGCTGCAGAATAAGAAAAAACCCGCGCGGTCGAGAGGTGGTGACTCCGGATCGCGGTAGTCAGGCATGAAGCGCCGCGTCATCCAGAGGCCAAAGAGCGCGAGCGGAATATTAACGAAAAAAATCACGCGCCAGGAGGTGATGTGCACGATCAGGCCACCTGTAAAAGGGCCGAGGAGCGGGCCAAGCAGGGCGGGGATGATGACGTAGTTCATCGTCCGCAGCATCTCCGAACGAGGAAACGTGCGCACCAAAGCGACACGTGCGACGGGCGTCATCATGGCGCCGCCGATGCCTTGCAGGACACGCGCGGCGACGAGGAGCGGGACGCTGGGGGCGAGTCCGCAGCCGAGGGAGCCGAGCAGAAAAAGCCAGATGGCGACGCGAAAGACACGGCAAGTGCCGAAGCGGTCCGCGAACCAGCCGCTCACGG
Source organism: Horticoccus luteus (assembly GCF_019464535.1). Lineage (GTDB taxonomy): Bacteria > Verrucomicrobiota > Verrucomicrobiia > Opitutales > Opitutaceae > Horticoccus > Horticoccus luteus. The sequence goes on from NZ_CP080507.1 coordinate 1,801,060, forward strand.
GGATGAAAACGGCGAGACTCAACGTATAACTCGTGAGCACCGCCTTGAGACTGAGCGGTTCGACGCGCAGGCTTTCGGCCATCGTCGGCACAGCCGTGTTCACGATCGTGGCATCGAGATTTTCCATGAACAACGCCATCGCCACGAGCCACGGCAAAAAGCGTCGAATGCGCGCGAGATCGCCCGCGGCGAGCGCGGTGCGATCAGAGGCGGCGGAGTCCATGGGCGACGGATAGCAGGATTTTCCGCAGTGGCAACGCGGTGCGCGGAAATGGGATTCGTTCACGTGTCCGCACCACGGTTCGCCGTTCGTTGGACAGGAGCACCATGTTCATTGTCCTCGCGCTCATCATCGCGGTTTGTTTGATCGTCGCCGTGGATGGCTCATCGGCGAACGGTCCGTGAGCAGCCATCGCGGCGATCAATCTCTCAACGTCTCATTGTGCCATGGCAACGCGTGCTCCCTGTCTTTCGCCCGACGGTCCCGTGCCGACCGCGGTGCGAATGGGCGCGTGCAAGATGTCGAAGATGGGAGCGGGTCGCGGCGGATGTGCGGCGCGGTCCTGCGCCAGCCTGCGATGAAACCATCCGCTGAATCGGCGACCGGCCAAATCGCGACGCGTTGCTGCATCGTAGGTGGAGGACCGGCGGGGATGATGACGGGGATGTTGCT